>NZ_JAHMIN010000111.1 GCF_018986435.1 Hahella sp. HN01
GTTGAACTAGCGCCAGGGCTTCCGCCTTGTACTCGTCGGAATAACGTTGGCGAGATTTGGAGTTTGATGTTTTCTGTTTGGTCATAGTTCACCTCTGTAGCGTAGTGTACTCGCTTAACAGGGTGTCTATCATTGGTGGGTAGGATCAAGCTATGCCCAGCAATGTTAATCAAAAATTGAAAGGGAAAGTTGAAAATTTAGGGGTGACGCTAGGTTGTGCAGATGAAGATATATACGGAACTTCTATGAAGTTTGGAAATTGTGCGGAATTTCATGCAGCTAACCAACTGCTAAACGGAGGGGCGAAAGCTAAAAGGATCCGTTGGACATTGGCTTATTACATAAATGATAGAACTGGGACTTATACCAAAAGAGGCGGGGTGAAACCGTATTGCCCAAATTGCGTTGGTATGTTTAATCTTAAGAATGTAAAGTGATTTTGAGAAAAAATGAAAGATGTGCATTTTTATATAGACGTCATAGACGGAAAAAAGACAGTACCTCTGAAATTAATAGATGTTGGCCTGGATATGGAGACTGAAGACAGGGTATTGAATTATGCTTTTGAAAAGTTCGCTGAGGTCGCTTCCGAGAATGATGCAAAGCTTCTTGATGAATACTTAAAAGGTGACGTCAATGTTTATAGTATTAAAAAGTTTTTGGCCATAAGAACTATAGGGGAGATAGGCGGTGGTGATTACGAGAATAAAATGAAAGATTTCTTTTATTCGGGAAATAAGGTCTTATCATCGATTGCTTTAAGCTCCTTGTGTGGGATGTATTCACGTAACGTATTAAGCGGGAGTATGAGAGTTGATTTCCAACAAACGATGCTCTCCTTAATTCATAATGACAAGTCTGCTTCTGAAGATGTTATAGAGTGTTATTTGGCATTAAAGCGAGGAGGATATGAGGACTTTGATGAGATATTTTCTAACTTAAAAGAGAAAAATCCTGAGGCAGCTTACCTTGTGGAGAAATGGAGTTAAGAATGCGGTCTCATGCAGAACGAACAGGCTCTGAGTTACGAGGGGGCGAGGCGCTTGTGTTGCGACACATGACTGTCTAACTTTGCCGGGGCATAAGGACAATGATCCTGCCCACAAAGATTAGACACGTCATTAAGCGACTTTCGATGCTTCATAACTCTCTGGGCTGAGATACCCATTTGTGCTGTGAAGGCGGGTCCGATTGTAATCCACTTCGATATACTCAAACACGGCTTCACGCATTTCTTGTCGGGTTGCGTACCGCTCTCCGTGGATCGCTTCCACTTTCAGGGAGTGAAAGAAGCTTTCCACACAGGCATTGTCATAGCAATTGCCTTTGCCGCTCATGCTGCAACGAAGCCCATGCGCCTGAATCAACGTCTGATAGGCTTCTGAGCAATATTGGGAGCCTCGATCTGAATGGACGATCACCCCTTTGGGCTGACGTCGACGCCACAACGCCATGCGCAAGGCGTCGCAGACCAGCTCCGATTTCATTCGCGAACTCATCGCCCAACCTATGACTTTACGGCTGAACAGGTCCAGCACGATGGCTAGATACAGCCAACCTTCTTCCGTCCACAAATAGGTGATGTCACCAGCCCAAGCGTTGCATGCTCCTGGCCACCGTTTTACGGTTAGCCTGAACTCCCTGTTGCGCCAAGTCTTTGGTCAGCCGGGGCGCCCCATTACGCTTTTTAGCTTTATCAAAGGCGGCTCCAACCTGGATGTCCAGGGATTGCTGACGCTGTCGTCGCAGAGAAGGGGTTTTCTGCCGATGGAGCCAAACGTAGTAGCCGCTTCTTGAGACCTGAAGCGTTCTCGCCATGCAAGTGA
>NZ_JAHMIN010000112.1 GCF_018986435.1 Hahella sp. HN01
TCATGAGGCGCCTCAAAGGTGTCCGTMTGGCGGTTGCGTTCGTCATACACGCTGACTTTCATCTGCGTCTGCAGCACGCCCAGCGCCTTCACCTGCTCCGGCGACGTCAGCGTCGCCAGGTCGATCGGATTGCCTGACGCGTCCTTCAGRTCGTCCACCAGAATGAACTCCGCCGAGGCGTTGCCGTTCTTGTCGTACAGGTAAAGCTGCGGCGCGCCGGTTTCCTTGTTGGTGCTGAACAGACGGCCCAGGCGGTCGTACTTGAACTGCTCCTGGTATTGCCCGTTCATGCCTTTCGCCGTRATGTCGCCGTAGCCGTTATAGCGCGTCTCGTGACTCAGGCCGGTGGTGTCCACGCGTTTGATTTCACGACCCGCGCCGTCATACCAGTAACGGTTCCAGTAGCTCTGGCTGCCGCCTTCCGCCTGCCGCTGRCTCCAGCTTTTCTCCGCCACCGCGCCGAACGCGTCCGTCGCGTAATCCGTCCGYGCGCCGCTGGCGTCAATGTCCGCCACCGCAAAGCCCAGCGCGTTCACCAGCGTGCGGCTGGTCTGGTTGGCGCCCGCCTCCAGCGCCACCCGCGTCTGCGTCACCTGACGYCCTAACGCGTCATAACCATAGGTCACGGTCGCGCGCGCCATGCGGCCTTTGTAGTCCGTAAAGCTCTGYCCTTTCTCCGTCGTCTTGCGGCCCAGGGCGTCGTAGGTCGTCTCCAGCGTACGCAGCGTCTCCGCGCCTTCTCCCGGCGCAATCGTGCGTTGCAGGCGGTTCAGGTTGTCGTAGTCGTAGCGGGTGCTGCGACTGCTCGCCGTGGTCTTCTTCGGCGCCCCGTTCACGAACTGGTAGTCCTCCACGCCGTGCACGGTTTCSGTGATCCGGCGTCCCAGGCGGTCATAGTCGTAAGTCTGTYTGCGGTCGCCCCGCACCAGTTTCTGCGCCACTTCYKCGTCGCTCAGGTCCGYCAGGTCSCGYCCGGCCAGCTTCGCCGCGTCGCTCTCCGCCGCCGCCCGCTGCGCCGCCACGTTCGCCAGCAGCTCCGCCAGGGTCGCCGTTTCTGCTGGRTTTTTCGCCTCATAGGCGTACTGGACCTGCTCCCGRATCTGACCTAATGCGTCCGTGGTCCATTGCGTCAGGGCGTGATGACGGGTCACCGTCACCGCTCCCCCATCGCGCTGGTAATCCGTGACGCCCGCCGCCAACGTCGCCTGCAGGTCGCCCTGCGCCGTATAGAAGTGACGCGTCACGCCGCCGCGACCGTCCCGCTCCGCGATCACGTCGCCGTTACGGTTGTAGAGCGTTTGCGTCACCACCTCTTCCTGGCTGTACGCGGAGCTGTAGAAGCCCTTGCTCACGGCGCTTTCGCCCTGGGTCAGCGCCGCCARYTGCTGATTGCTCAGCGCCAGATCAAAGTGGGTTTCGCCCCGGGTCCGCGTCTCCACCTGACGGTTGTTCAGGTCGAACGTGTAACGCAGTTCCCGGTAATCGTCCGTATCTTTGCTCAGCAACGCCGCCAGCGCGGCATTGCCGGGATTGCTCAAGGCCTCGCCGTAACGTCGCTCCAGGATGCGGTTGCCGCTGGGGTCGTAGTCGTAGGCGGTCACGGCGCCGGCCGCGTCCACCGCCGCCGTCACCCGA
>NZ_JAHMIN010000113.1 GCF_018986435.1 Hahella sp. HN01
GTGATCACGCTGTTATTCCAGGGCCAGCTTTCTGGCTGACGCCATTCGCCGTCGATGAAGCGGAATTTGAAGTTCGCGCGATTGCCTTTGTAGGGTAAAACCAGCGAACCATCCGAATAGCGGGTCAATGCATCGGTGGGAGTCATACCCGCGGCCAGCAAGGGATAAGGAAACTGCCCCGGCGTGGCGTAAGGGAGAAACTTGCCCAGGTAAAACGTCATGTACGACGTATCCACTTTCACCACGCAGACAATGCGTTGGCCGTTGGCGACGAACCAATACGGCATCGCCGCATTCCATAAGGGAAATCCCATCATGGGCGACGCGCCTGGCTGTTTGCTGAAACCATTCGCCTCAACGAACCCCGAAAAACCCGTCAGGCGCCAGTTGTAGATATCGGTGGTTGGCGACGCATAGGTTTCCACGCCCACAAAGACGGCTTCCTTGCCGGACAGCCCTGGCCCCTGCAGAATCAACTGCGCGGGGACGCCATGGCTGATGCGGGAGGTCTCCAGCGTTTCCAGCAGATCAAAATCCCGCAGCCCGCTGTAACCCCAGTCGCCGTTATTGGCGTGAATCAGGATGCGCCAATGGGTCTTCGCGCCGATGCTTGGCGCACTAACGCTGTATTCTCGAAACTGCGCGTTACTCCAACTCTGGTCATTCCAGGTTTCCTGAGCGACCCACACCTCGCCATCGTCCGACCCTTCCAAGGTGAAGGATTTGGGGGAGCGCGAGGCTTTGCCCGCTCCCCTCAGGGTAAATGCCCGCACTTCCAGAGGGCGCACCAATTCCAGCCCCAGATGAGACGGCGCCGCCTGACTTTGTGCGGTTAACCATTCGCTGGCGCTGTCCGCGTCGAAGCCTCTGAAGGCCTCATAACCGCCCAGTTCGCTGCTGCAAAAAATGCGCTTATACCCAATCCAACGCAGCGCCCGCCATCGCTGCTCAACAGGCGTCATCGTTTGCGTCACGAACTGGTATAAACGCATCAGCAGATCAATGTAATCACTTGCCGTGCCGGATTCGTAGGCCATAAAAAGTCTCAGCTTAATAATTGCCGCACCGCGCCCGCGTTGCGCTGCAGAATGTTCAGGATGGTTTTCTCCCCAGAGGAGGATGTGAGGTAGTCGGCCGCCATCGCCGGATCGACGACATTCACGATGCGGACGGCGGAGCCGCCATTCGCGCCGGGCGCCCCTGCCGCAGCGCTTGCCGACGGACGCGCGCCAGTGGGAACCAAACCGCCGCTGGCGAAGCCCAAGGCGCCGCCCTGCAGGCGAGGACCGGCGGACAGTCCGTTGATGGAGTGCAATAAACCCACGCCGACACGGCGTACGGCGGCGGCATTGACGACGAACTCCCCGGCGGACAAGCGCGCAGGAATGGAGTCGCTGGTGGACGTTCCGGGGCCGCTGACATAGCCGCCTTGGGCAAAGCCTTTGAACAAGGAAGACAACATCGCGCCGGGACCACTGGCTGAGCCGACGGGGCCAAACAGACCGCCAAACAACGACTCAGCGAGCTTTTGCGAAGCCATGCGTTGAATCGTCCCCAGTACGGAACGGCCAAAATCCGCAAACGCGGCGCTGGCGCTTTTGGCTCCAGAGCCTACCGACTCGAACAGATTC
>NZ_JAHMIN010000114.1 GCF_018986435.1 Hahella sp. HN01
ATCGGCTATTTCCTGATAGCTATACCCCTGCTTGCGCAGTCGCACGGCCTGTTTTCTTTTTTCTTCCTGCGCTGCGGCAGGTAATGAGCGAGCGTCTTCTATAATCATATGGGTAGTGTATCATACCTATATCGATGCCAGGTTAATAGTAGCGCCCCATGCCAATAATACTGGGCAGAGGTTTTGGAGAAGCCGGTTTATCGAGCAATGACTCCCCAAGACGTCCGGTAAGCTCTGAGCTACTCCAGGTTTCGTTCAGTGGGTTATTCAGGTTAGGGTTTCCTAAATCCGTGTGACCTGATCCGGAGTGGCATGCAACTGTATGGAGTGTGGCTCTTGCTGGGCCAGTTCGCGTGGTTCGTTTTTGATATCAGGTCACAGGCAATAAAAAAGGCCAACCCGAGAAGGTTGGCCTTTCAAATTTGGTGGTGGGGCGGCAACCCGGATCAAACCATGTTGACGGTAGTATTTCTTAATACTGCTGGTTTGTGCGTGTTCCTTCGGGGCCTTTCACATACTCTTGCAGTCAAGTCCACTGAGCTGAAAATTGTGATAGAGCCCTGCCCTGCCAACGAAAAGCCTAATCCTTAAGTGTCGTGTTTGTTCGTGCGGATATCTCCCTTTTGGGTTAAAAAATGTAAAAAATTACAAAAAGTTTACTTAAAGACTATTCCTGTCGCTTCCAATCCGTATAATCGCGCCGTCGCTCGGTTTGCCCCCTAGTTAGGGCGTTGTGAATCGCCCCACGATCAGGATGTAATCAGGATAGTTAAATGACTAAGTATGTCGCCTCCTTTCTCTCGACCGTCATTCTCGGTCTGTTCAGTTTTCAGGTTTCCGCCAAAGACTTTGGGCCCGCACAGCGCTTTAACGCTTTGGTGTTCGATGAGTTCCTGGCGTTGTCTTCCGATGTGGAAGGTCGTCTCGCTGCTGGCGGCGACATCTCCCTGGATAACTACAGCGTGGGCGATAAGCTGAATGCGTCTGAGGCGGGCGACGTATTAATCGCCGGGGGCGATATCAAGTTTACTAGCGGTCGCGTTTACTACGGTAATGTGATCGCCGGCGGCTCCGTCAAAGAGATTGGCGACGCCGTGCGACATGGCATGGCCCAAGGCGCCAAGATCAAGGGCGGAGCGACGCCTTCCGTCGACTTTCCAAGTGCGCAGGCCTATTTAGAGCAGCTGTCGCAAGATCTATCCAAGTTGAAAGCCAATGGCAAGGTGGAGTCCAAGTGGGGCGGGCTTTATCTGACGGCGGCGTGCGACAGTAATCTGCAAGTATTCCAGCTCTCTGGCGAACAGGTTTTCCCTGCGCATACCTTTGAAGTGGACCTTTCCTGCGCGCCAGCCGACGCCACTTATATCTTCAATATTGATGGCCAACAAACCGGTATGTCCGGAATGAGCCTGCAGTCTTTGGCGAACGTCGCCGATAAAGTGGTTTTTAACTTCTATGAAGCCTATGTGGTGGAGTTAGAGTCTATTGGCGTGGAAGGCTCCGTACTAGCGCCGAAGGCGGAAGTGGTTAACCCCCAGGGCGTACTTCGCGGCCATCTGTTCGCCAAGGCCTGGTACGGAGAGATGCAGATC
>NZ_JAHMIN010000115.1 GCF_018986435.1 Hahella sp. HN01
TTCGATTATCGCCTGTTGGCTTCCGAAGAGGGCATGACTATCTCCGACACAGGGCTATTCACGTGGCGTCCTTCTGCGGAGTGGGCCGGTAAGACCGCGCGCGCTGAGATTGAAGTGCATGATCGTAAGGGCGGCTACGCAACGCAGAGCCTGAACTTGCCCGTCAACCAAGGGGCGAATCACGCGCCGGCGATTACCAGTGCGCCGCCTTTGAGCGCGGCGGCGAACGATAGTTATGTCTACGTTATTAGAGCGGTGGACCAAGATGGCGATGCGGTTACTCTGAGTTTGAGTCAATCGCCTAATGGCATGACTCTGGCTGATGGCGTGATTACTTGGACGCCCTCTCTGGCGCAGGTCGGTCAGGCGCATGAGGTCATTCTGAGGGCTGAAGACGCCCGAGGAGCGGCCTTTGTGCAGACGTTTGGGGTGGTTGTGAACGATCCCTTGGCGCCGAATACTGCGCCGGTCATTGATAGCATTCCCAATTCTCCCGCTCGCATTGGCGTGGAATATATTTACGAGGTAACCGCTCGCGATGCGGATGGCGATACGCTGATTTATCAGTTGGAAAATGCGCCAGACGGTATGGTGATTAATGACCTGGGAGCCATTCGCTGGACGGCATCAGTAGAGCAGCAAGGCCAATACCAGATCACGGTGATCGTTAGCGATAGCCGGGCGCGTGTTGTGCAGCGCTTTACGTTGCAGGTGGTTGCGGCGAATGATGCGAATGTGTATCCCGTTATCATCAGTCGTCCCTTCGATCAGGCGTCGGTTGACCGGGAGTACAGCTATCAGATACAAGCGACGGACGCGGATGGCGATGTGCTGTCATATGGCCTGATGTCTGGGCCTGTCGGCATGTCTGTCGCCGCCGACGGCGCGCTGCGCTGGACGCCGGGGGCTGATCAGGTTGGCATCCAGGACGTGGTTGTCTATGCGGAAGATGGCGCCGGACGTTCACTGCAGAGCTATAGCATTAACGTCACTCAGAAAGTTAAGCCCCTGACGGCGACGGTCATTGTCTCCCCCGAATTCGTTAATCCCGGCGATACCCTTTCCATCAACGTGTTTGTGGATGGCGGTCAAAGTGCACCAACTATCGCCTTGTGGCTGGATGGGGTGGAGACGGCAATGGGCGATTTCGGTCAAGTGATCGTTAACGCAGAGACCATTGGCGTACATACCATCGAAGTTGGCGTGACGGATGGTGTGGATACGGTGATTGAAACCGCGCGCTACGCCGTTCGCGACGCTGCTGACGAGAACGCGCCCCTGGTGAGTTTAAGTGCGCCTACTCTGGATGCGACCATCACTGCGCCGACGGATGTGATTGGCTCAGTGCAGGATGCGAACCTGGCGCTTTATAAAGTCATGCTTTCGCCACGAGGACAGCAGGCCTGGCAAGTGATTGCTCAAGGCGGTGAAAATGTAAGCGAGGCCAAAATCGCCACCTTTGATCCCACGTTGCTGCTTAACGGTCAGTACGA
>NZ_JAHMIN010000116.1 GCF_018986435.1 Hahella sp. HN01
ATCGACACCTTCGCCACACATTGCGCGCCAGCGGACTTCAATGAAACCGTCAATACCATCGGTAAACCGCTGTATGCGAAACAGGAGCCGCGCAAGTTTGGCCGCGGCACGGATTTGCACACCCAGTCCAATCCGTTGCCAATGTGCCGACGCCCAGGCGTCCTGGTGCGCTTAACCGCATGATCACACGTTTGGAGGCCTTGTATGACGCCGCTGATCGAGCAGGCCTGTTGGTTCGCGCAGTGACTGACGGGGGCTCGGCGTCAGTGGAGTTCCGGGCGCCGGATGAGCCCGTGCTCGAGGGACTGGCGCTGTCCGCCGACTACGCCATTCGCTACCCAGCCTCGGCGCTTCCCACCTTGGCTATCGATGACGAAATCGTCGTCGCAGGCGTTTGTTATCAGGTGCGTGATATTCGGGCCGTGGGTGATGGCGCTGAACGACGGGCGGATCTGACCCGGTTGGAGCCGCTCAGGTGAATTCCATTCGTGAACGCATTCAACGCACATGCCTGGACACGCTCAAGAAGGCGTTGGCTCCGGTCCCTGTCTGGCGTTATCCCACGGCGCCGATCAATCGGGAAGCAAGCCCTGCGCTGCTGCTGATGACGGAGTCGGACGTCGTCCTTGCCCGCGTGAATGATCGGGTGGAACGCGCATTGAGTATTCGTCTGGTGGCGATCACCCGCGGTCGGGATGCCTTTGAACAAGCGGATCGATTGGCGGTCGCAGCCCATACGGCGCTGATGCGCGACGCGAATGTGGGCGGACTGGCTTACGCATTACTGGAAATCGACGCGGAGTGGGATGCGGAAGACGCCGATGCCGGGGCTGTCGCACTGCCACTGCGCTATGAGGTGCGGTATCGCACGCATATCCATGATTTAACCCGAGACGGAAGCGTATTGTGACGTTAAAGCTCTTATGTCCTCACATCCATGCCGGCGTCGCCTATGGCCCCGGCGACTGTATTGAGGTCGATGCGGCCGCCGCCCGTTGGCTGATCGAGCTTGGCGTGGCTGAAGCCATCACATCAACGAAAACGGCCCAGGCCAAAGATCGCACACCCCACCCAAAAGGAAATTAAACATGTCGTATTTCTCCGGCCAGGGGCGCGTCTATATCGGCGCGCGCGATCCCCTCGGCCACCCTCTGGGACTCAGCTACGTGGGCAACGTTCCTGAGTTGAAAGTGTCGCTGTCGGTGGAAACTCTTGAACATCAGGAATCCGTCAGCGGACAACGATTGACGGATCTGCAGTTGATCAAAACCAAGAAAGGCGAATTCGCCTGCACATTGGAGGAGTTGATTCCGTCCAACCTGGCGCTAGGTCTTTATGGCGTCTCCACGGAGCAAACCGCCGGCACGGTGACCGCTGAGACGCTGCCGAATCCGCTGAATCCGGGCGAGCTATACCTGCTGGCGAAGCAGAATCT
>NZ_JAHMIN010000117.1 GCF_018986435.1 Hahella sp. HN01
GGCTCATACCCAGGGCAAGAGCAATAGAGGCGCTCGACCACGCCTCGCCATCGGCTAGCAGAGCGAGTAAGTTGGCGTGTTTGTCCTCAACGGGTTGCGCCAATACCGCCACATCACTCATATCGTTAGGTTCTATCATAAACCCCCGAGAGGTTGCGGTGATATTCGCCAGCGCCCCCAGTTTCGCACGTAAGCGTCCAATCTCCACACGCAGACGCGCGCGCAGTGGTTCATCCACGGTTTTTAATCGAAAAGCGCGGACCGCCAGGGCGTCTCTCGGCGCGTCTTCGGGCCAGGCTTCGGCCAGCGCCCTTGCCAGAGTAAAGAGTATCGGGCGGGTAGTCAGCGAAATAGTCTGGTCTTTGCGGCGCACTGTCATTCGGCAGGCATCAATGATCAATGTATTCGACGCCAGTAGCGCTTCGACAGCATCAAGCAACACCGGGCGATCCTCACCGTCGGCCAGCAAACGCGCGACGGGGCTTTCCAACCTCCGCAACGCGGTTTCGACTTCGGCCACCAGTGCTGGAATCCGCGCCTCCCGGGCGGCTACTCCGGCGCGGGTCAATGCGGCGCGCGACGCCTTTGCCTGCTGGCGGCGCATGGCAATACCAGCGACAGCCAGTTCGTGGACTGTTTTAAATACCGGCGGCAGCGTAGTGGAGTCAAATTCCACGAGTGCGGCCTCCGCCGCGTCGATATGTCCGGTTAATAGCAAATAGCGCACGTCGAGATAGCGCGCATGAATGGCGTTTATCCTGTCACCGTGGGCCAACAACGTCGCCCGCGCTGTTTCAAGTCTTGTGCTTGGCTTACCGAGATCCCGCGAGGCGAGCGCAATCTCGGCGTCAGCGACAATACAGCGGGCTCTGGCCACCGCTTCCTTAGGTCCAAATGCGCGAGCCGCGTTTTTCAGCAGCACCCTTGCTCTGCTGAAATCGCCGAGCTGCGCCATAGCGATACCGCGCAAGGCCAGCGCCGACGCATCGTCACGCAACGCAACCCGATTCAGCGCCGCCAGGGGATCGCCTGCCGCCAGCGCCTGCGCCGCCTCGGTGATCAATGAGTCCATCGAAATTTCACCATTGGGTTGGTCAATTCACTATAAAGTTACTTACTCGTAACGAGCGGCCATTCACCGGATGTTTCCTCATAGTCGCTACATCATGCCGCCTAAACAGTGAATATTCACCGCAACCATTACACCGTTATTTGCACCCTTGGGATGCAGCTCATCCATCCGCTCCAGAAAGATTTCCCGGCGGGCCTTACATTTCGGGGGTTTATGATAGAACCTAACGATATGAGTGATGTGGCGGTATTGGCGCAACCCGTTGAGGACAAACACGCCAACTTACTCGCTCTGCTAGCCGATGGCGAGGCGTGGTCGAGCGCCTCTATTGCTCTTGCCCTGGGTATGAGCC
>NZ_JAHMIN010000118.1 GCF_018986435.1 Hahella sp. HN01
CTTGGGCGCTTAGTCATGTTTAACCGCCCTCCAGGCCACTGCCTTACGTCCTGAAATCGAGCATTCCATAATTCCGACGCGCTCCACCAAGCCCGCCTTCTCTGCGTCTGGTAGGCGGCGTGCGACCATGTAGCGATCAAGCTTTGCGGTCCTGGCCAACTCCGAACTGGTCCACCCTATGACCCAATCAGGGACCGGGCGCTTGGCCAGCTCCAGCGCGACAAGCTGCGTCTGCGTCCAGCGGTTTGACTCATTGGCYGCCGCYGCCAGATGGCTGCTTACGGGGTCGGTTCTTCTTGCGTGTGTTTGTGTCATTACTGCTTTTCCTTGGCCTAACTGCTGGCCGAAACTGATTTCAACAAGTCCGCCATACGTCGACGGGCTTCCTCGCGGGGGACAGGCCTAGACGCCTTCGCTGGTTGCTCTGGTAGCGCTTTAGGGATGTCCGCCTGGATGTCTTCCCCGTTCATCACGCGGCGACAAACGATGTCGTAATTGCGCGTGAACAGCGGCAGCATTTCCCTTTCGGTACGCACCCTAAGCTCGTAACTCCCCGTCGCCTTTGCGGCGATGCGTACCGCCAGATAGGCGATGCTCTCGCTACGCTCCAGCTCTTGCAGGCCTCCGCAGGCCATTCGGTAAGCTGCTGGAGTGGGCAAAAGTCCGAAGTCTTCAGGCTCCGGTTTGCACCAGGAAACGAACTGACCGATCGACGGAAAGAACGGACAAGCCGTCGCCCTCGCCCGGCGTATCCCGACGCGGATTTGGTCAGCGCTGGTGATCCGGTTTTCGACCATGGCTTTAGTCCAGGCGCGCTTGGCTTCAAGCAGGCTTTCCGTATCGGGAAAGGCCTGTCTCCAAGCTGGAAACGACGCCTGCAGGGCTTTGAAAATCGCGTTAACGTTCTCGCGGGCCTTGTCGTTGATCGAGGTATGGGCCGCCATGGCGACGGGCGCTTGTGGCTTGGCGATCTGCGCTTGAACGCTCAGAGTTATTTCGTTGACTGATTTCATCACCATTCCCCCAGATCATCGCCCCAGCTTGTATCGTTCCAGTCCACCACGTTGGCGGTTTGGCGTGGGCCTTTGGGCTCAAACACACCCTGCCAACCGTTGGCGATGGACTCGTCGAGGATGCTTTGAACATCGTGGCCCTGGGCTCTGAACGTCTCCAGCTTGCCGATCAGCTTGGACAGCGCGAGAGGCGTTAACGGCTTGCGGATTTCCCGGCGGTGACGGATGAATTCTTCCATCGAGGCGACGGATAGCCATGCGGGCAAATTCGACAAATCCAGAGCGGCGGATTTCGTCTGCCGCGTGTTGTCTTTTGGGATATTGTTTTTTGAATTATTGTCTTTTGTCTTTTGTGGGGACCGTTTTCGGTCCGTATATAGACCGATTTCGGTCTGTTTGGAGACCGT
>NZ_JAHMIN010000119.1 GCF_018986435.1 Hahella sp. HN01
TGGCGTCATACACCAGGCGCCCGCTGCGCGGCTGACTTTGTGCGCTGGCGAACTGGGTCAGCGCCGCTTCGCTATAATCCGGGCCGGCGTAGGCGCGGTCATAGCTGAGTTTTTCCGCCACCTGTCCCAGGGCGTCGTAACGGTTCTCGATAACATAGCCCAGAGCGTCAACCGTAAAGCGCGCCTGGCCTTTAGCGTCGTATACCACGCGTTCGCGGCTGCGCTCGCCGTTCTGCGTCGCGTCGCCGCTCATCCAGGCATCGCCAATCGCCGAGCCCTGCGCGTACAGGTTCGCCTGCGCCACGTAGGTCTGCGTGGCGTCCACTGCATCCTTCAGGGTGTGAATCAGGACGTAGTTATCCTGTCCCTTGCGTTGCAGCAGGATGCGGGCGTCGCCGTCCTTCAGCTCAATCCGGAAACGGTCTCCCGACTCCACGAACTGCATCGTCGCCGGCGCAATCTGCGTCCCCTTGTATTGAATCAGAACGCTGTGCTTCTCCGCCGCCGCGCCGTCCCGGTCGCGGATAAACACGCCCAGGTCGATTTCCTTAAAGTAGTCGTTCCCCGACAACCGTTCTTCCGGGTTCAGGTTGAAGCCCACCACGCCTAAGGATTGCCCGTTAACCAGTTGGTCTACGGTGAATTCCAGGACGCCTTCGCCGCCCGTCAAACCGCTTCCCGCGATTGCGCGGCCTTCGGTCAGACTCGCTGGAGTGGTTCGCGTCAGGCGTCCTCCTTGCTGGGACACCGCCGCATCCGTTCCCCAGTTCAGTAATTGAGGCAGGCGCGACGCCAGATCCGTCGTGGCGGCGTCAATCGGCTGCTCATAGCGGCTCTTGTTAACCACCCGCCCTTGCGCGTCATACTCGAATTCCGTGACGTAGCCCAGCGCGTCGACCTCAAAGCGCACCTGGCCTCTCGCGTCATACACCAAACGAGAATGCGAAGCCGGGGTTGCGCCATTCGCGAAGGTCTGCAGGGCGCTTTCAGTAAAGACATCGCCCGTGTAAGCAGAGCTGTAACTAAGTTTCTCGGTTACCCGACCCAAGCTGTCGTAACGGTTTTCCGTCACCAGGCCCAGGGCGTCGACGGTGAAGCGCACTTGGCCTTTCACGTCGTAGACCAGTCGGGAATGAGAAGCGGGCGTTTTACCGCTGATGAAGCTCTGCAGGGCGTTTTCGGTAAAGGCGGCGCCGGTGTAGGCGGAGCTGTAACTGAGTTTTTCGGTTATTCGACCCAACGCATCGTAGCGGYTCTCCGTCACCTGACCCAGGGCGTCGATCGTGAAGCGCGCCTGGCCTTTAGCGTCGTAGACCAATCGGGTATGGGAAGCCGGGGTTTTGCCGTTCGTGAACGTCTGCAAAGCGCTTTCACTAAAGTCCGCACCGGTGTAGATCGCATTA
>NZ_JAHMIN010000120.1 GCF_018986435.1 Hahella sp. HN01
GTAGGTCGATGAGATGGTCTCCTCCTTTCCTGCAGCGGCATCGCAATGTGCCATGATTATGAGTGCAATCAAAGGACGAAGGAGGAGACCATCATGTCTAAGCATAAGACGGTTGGATTAGATTTGGCAAAGAGCGTCTTCCATTTGATTGGCTCCGATGGCGAGCGGAGAAAATTAAAGCGTTCTCAGGTTCTGAGGTACTTTGCGCAGCAAGAAAAAAGCGTAGTGGTCATGGAAGCCTGCGGTAGCGCGCATTACTGGGGACGGGAGTTTAAGGCGTTGGGTCATGATGTGCAGTTGCTGCCGCCACAGCATGTGAAAGCGTATTTACGGGGACAAAAAAATGACTACAACGATGCACAGGCGATTCTCGAAGCAGCGCTGCACGGGCGTATCAGAACAGTGGAAGTCAAAACTGAAGAGCAGCAAGTACAACAAGCCGTACTGATTATGCGTAAAGGGCTTGTACGGGAGCGGACGCGGCTGGTGAATCAAACGCGAGCATTGTTGTATGAGTACGGCGTTTCGATACCTAAATCGCTGAGTCGGTTTCGGACTCAGCTTGTTGAGCAACTCGAAGAAACAAATACATCACTCCCTTCCAGAATCAGGGAAATGGCTCAGCGACAATATCCGCGTCTAGTGAAGTTGGACGAAGAAATAGCGTGGTGCGAGGCGCAAATCCAACAGGCGTCAAAACAGGATGAAGACTGTCTGCGTCTACGCCAGGCGCCAGGGTTTGGCCCCATTGTGAGCTACGCCTTCAAAAGCTGGCTGGGTACGGGGCGACAGTTTACCTGCGGAAGAGACGCCTCTGCGGCGTTAGGCGTTATACCCAAGCAGCATACAAGCGGAGATAAGGATCGATTGATGGGAATCACCAAGAGAGGGGACGCCTATTTGCGAAGCCTGATCATCCACGGTGCGCGATCGGTGGTCAGGCAGGCCAACAAGAAAGACGATCCCCTGAGTCAATGGATCAATCGATTGGTCGCCAAACGTGGCGTCAACAAAGCCACTGTCGCATTGGCGAACAAGCTGATCCGAATAGGTTGGGCGATGGTGGCGAGGCAAGAGAGCTATCGGYCGATAGCTTGTTAGAAGATAAAACCAGAGCACCGACTTGTATTGAGAAAAGTGARCTCCAAAGGTTGCGGAGGCGACAAACTTAAGATGACAAAATAGGTCAAACCAGCGTAACGGAAACCTGACTACTCCGAAGGTAATCAATACCGATAGGTCGATAAGGACGATACGCGCGGACAGCTCATCAAGGCCAGAGTATTACAACTCGCAAACAGGCCGGATATACGGCAGCAACCTACCTTGTTATCAAAGTCTGAAGCCCTTGCAAAACAGGAGGAGACCATATACGGA
>NZ_JAHMIN010000013.1 GCF_018986435.1 Hahella sp. HN01
GCTGGAATCCATGCCGTTGAAGGACGTGGGCGAGTGGCTGGTGACGCAGACGGGCTACGGCGATCTGAACGCCTTGTCCGAGCCGCAACTGGCGCAATTGGTGAAAGCCTTCCGTCATGACGCCTGCGGCGCCAACCGTTACCTTGCTGATTTAACGGAAAACGGGACGCCTATGACACTGCCACTGACCATGGTGGCGGCGCAAGACGATCCCCTGACGCCGCAGTATCGGGAGCAATACCTGGGATGGAGCAAGGTGTGCGAGTCAGTAGCGTTGATTGAGCTGGCTGACGGCGGCCATTACTTCTGCCGGACCAAACCGGCGGAAACCGCCGCAGCGGTCAGCGAACTGATGCGACTGTCCAAATAACGTTAAGGCCCCACTCCAGACGGCGTGGGGCCTTTTTGCGACTTGCGTATTAATAACAACACATGAAATCAAGGATCAGACATGAAACTGGCCATATTGCCATTGCCGTTTAATCTGGACGTTGCGCAGTCCATTCTCAGCCAGGCGGGAAACTGTGCGCACGAGTTTGTGTTTATCGACATGCAGGAGCGGATTGATCGCATTCCCGCTTCCTGGTGGCCGCAAAACGCCAAAGCTGTGGCCTGCTCCCCCTCCGACGTGGACGCCGTGATCAGACTTGTGGAGGCGGAAGCCTGTACACAGGTTATCTCCACCGCTGAAGCCGGACTGACCATCGCCGCCAAGGTGCGCAAGCACTTCGGCTTTGCAGGGCATAGCGAAGACGTGGAGCTGTTCAGCATTGATAAAAGCCTGATGCGCCACACTCTGGTGGAAAAGGGTCTGTCCTCGGTTCAGTCGTTCAGAACCACCGTCGCCGAACTGGCGGAAGCATTGCTCTCCGTCGACTTTCCGGTTGTCGTCAAACCGGTGCGCCTGGGAGGAAGCATTTGTGTGCAACTGCTGTCTTCCTATCCGGAAGTGGAAGGTTATCTGGAGCGCGTTCGCAGCCATCCCTATGGTGGCGATAAAACCGAGCTTACCGTGGAAAGCTATATCGGCGGTAAAGAGTTCAGCGTGGAAGGGCAGGTCTTTGATGGCCAGGTCTACTATTACGGTCTGACGGAGAAGCGGACGACGGATGCTCCGTATTTTGTCGAAACCGGCCACACTTTCTACACTCGCCATCCCCACCTGGAAACGTTCGCTGATTATTTCCAGCAGGTATTTGAGGCGCTGGGCATGCGCAACTGCCCCTTCCATGTTGAGTTCAAAGTGGACGGCGACAAGATAGAAATCATAGAGCTGCACTCTCGCTTCGGCGGCGACTTTATTACCGACCTGATCCATTTCAGCACAGGCGCGGAAGTGTTTGCGGATCAGTTTAATTTCCTTGCGGATAAAACTGTTCCTGCGCCGATCAAGGCCCAGGATCGTCTGGTCAGCATTGAGTTCGTCATGGCGCAGGAAGGCGAGTTAAAGGCCTTCACATTTCCTGCTCAGTTCGAAAGCAGCGTGAACGTTCTCAAACAAAAGCAAGACGCGCGCATTGGCGACAAGATCAAGTCCAGCACGGGATTCTATGACCGGATTGGCTGGATGATCTTTGAATCCGACAATCCGCAAAGCCGGGATGAGCATCTGAAGCTGTTCACCCCAGTTGTGACCGTAGGTTGAAGCGGCGGCGTTATGTCCAGCCTTGAAAAAATTTGCAGTGAGGGAGCCCTTTAGTATGGAAAGTGTGGCCGCAAAACCGGATGACAGCTCCGGACAGCCATTAAACTCGGAGTTAAGACAAAAACACTTCCTGGACGGCGTGAAAGCCATGTCCCCGTTTATTCTCTCCGCCATCCCGATGGCGATGATCGCCGGGGCGTTGGGCGTCACCAGTGGACTGACGGGTTTGCAGACGCTGCTGCTGGCGATGCTGGCAAACTCGGGGACCATTCAGTTTGTCGTCTACATGATGCTGCAGGAGTCAGCGAGCTGGACGGTGGTTCTGCTGACGGTGCTCACATTGAGTCTGCGCATGATGATTTACAGCATCGTACTGCGGGACAAGGTCAATGATATTTCTCCCGGGTGGAAACTGGTGATGGGGTTTGGTCTGATCGACGCGCTGTTTTTTATCTTCGTGGAGAAGTTTAAAGACAAAGACGCGCCGGTGACGGCTCGCCAGTGGTTTTATTTGGGGGGATCGTTCTCCATTTATGGCGCCTGGACCGCCGCTACGGTGGTGGGCATTCTGGTCGGCTCTGCGCTGCTTGAGTGGGCGGGCTCCGGCGTTGATTTCCCCATGACCGCTCTGTTTGTCGCCATGCTGGCGTCCTGTCTGGTGGATAGAAAAGCCTACTGCATTGTTTCGGTTGCAGGCCTGACGGCGATACTGGCTCATCATGCGCCATACGGATTGGGAACCATTCTGGGGACGGTTGCGGGCGTCGCCGCCGGCGTGTTGTACAGTCGGTGGGTTCCGGTGAAAAACGCGGAAGCGGTTGTGGAAGAGGTTAAGGAAAGCTGAGATGGATATTTATATTCTGATTGCATTGATCGCAGTGTGTGCGTTTCTTCCCCGTTATCTGCCCTGGGTGGTCTGGGCCGGGAAACCCTTGCCTCCCAAAGTGGAAAACATTCTGCGCATGACGCCGGCGGCGGTCATTGCTGCGCTTGTCGCGCCGGCAGTGGTTTTCGTTGAGAAAGAGGTGTCTTTGAGCCTGTTGACGCACCCCTATTTTTTAGCGTCAGTGGCCACATTTGCGCTCATGTTGTTTACTAAACGGCTTATACTGTCCAGCTCGTTGGGCGTGGCCGTTTTTGTGCTTCTGAAAATGTTATAGCCAGCCCGTTTAGCCCCGGCGTCAGGCGCCGCCGCGCCGGGGTTGCCCAATGTCTGACAGGCGCATGCAATTTATCAAGGAATTTATGATGCAAGGCGATTTCAAAATAGCCGCGGCTCAGTTTGGCCCGGTGCGAGGGGATGTTGAGGAAAATACGCGGAGACATTTGCGGTTGATAGCGGCCGCCGCCGCAGAAGGCGCTAATGTGGTCATTTTTCCTGAGCTTTCTCTGACTGGGTATGAGCCGGATCTGGCGAGGGAGTTGGCGTTCACCGACACGGATTCTCGTCTGGCTCCGTTCCAGGCGGTGGCGCGAGAGCATGGCATGACGCTGATGGTTGGCGCGCCGGCGCAGGAAGGGCAAGGCAAGCCTCACATAGGCCTTTTTGTCATCAGCCCGGAAGCGCCGATATTTCATTACAGCAAAATGCACTTACATCCCGGCGAGGATCAGCACTTTGCGCCGGGCGCTGGCGAAAAGGTATTTGAGCTTCAAGGCGTTGCATTAGGGCTGGCGATCTGTGCGGATACCGGCGTCGCCACCCATGCCCGCAACACGGCCGCCGCTGGCGCCGACGCCTATTTGAGCTCGGTCTTGATTACCGCTGGGGGGTACGATGAAGACACCGCCAAACTACAGGATTACGCACAGACCCATGGCATGTGCGTGGTCATGGCTAACTTCAGCGGCCCCTCCGGCGGCTGGGAGCCAATCGGCAAAAGCGCGGTATGGAGCCCCAGAGGGGACCTGCTGGCCCAGGGGCCGCAAACCGGAGAAGCGCTGGTGATCGGCGTAAAAACCGAGGCGGGCTGGTCCGGTTACGTCAGAAGTATCTGAGGTAAAAAAGCCTTCATTGTCCGGTGACTGGCGTAATCGCCGTCACCGGCAGCGTGTATGATGTGTCGGGCGAATGCGTCAGTGTCTACAGGTGTAAAACGTCGCAGTAAGTGGGATGCAAAGCGCAACGATAACGGGTACTGAGTATGAACTTCGGCGCACATGTCGCGGGCTTGATAAAGGACGTCAATAGCGCGCTGGAAAAGGACAAAGCGGCGCTGGTGAATGAATTTGCGGCGTTGCTGGCGCGAGCAAAATCACTGTTTAAAACGGATCTTTTCGATTTTTGGCTGTCTCAGTTAGAAGAGACTCCCTGCTCAGAACTCCCCATCACGCATTATGGCGTCGCTAACGCCAGACGCATGTTGTCGTATTTTGATAAGCGAAAGCGGGATACCGTGGCCTGGCTGATTGCTGATATTTGCGAAAGTCTCTTCACCTACAGCAACAACGACGATGCCTGTCGAATGCAAAGCGATTTCCATTATTACTTCAATGTCTCCGCTGGCGCGGTGTTCAAGGAGAGTAAGCTTGGAGAGGTCCAGGGCTGCGCGCCCGAAAGCAGGGCGGACAGGCGGATCGCCAGGGTGTCCGATCTCTCTATTCCGCCTCAGGAACTCATCCCCTAGAGCTACCGTTTCCCTCAATCGGCGCCTAATTATTTTCGTTATCAAAAAGCTTCTACAATCGGCTGTTTTGCCGCGTAAATTAACGCAGTTCACCTGATAGAGGCGAAAATTGCGACTTGCGTCCGCCGGTTTAATCTTCTACATATTAAGTATGGGGACTGTAACAATTCCCCAGTGCATTTCTCGCTGTAATCAGTGCTCAGGACGTCCCTGGAAGTAGGTGGGACAGGACCTTATAAGAAATAAATAGAAAAGGAGACTGCTATGGCGGACACTCAGAGAACGCAGAATGTCGTTAAGCTTATGAAGGAGTACATCGAGCAACTGGAGCAAAGTGGAGAACTCGAGCGTCTGTTGGAACTCTCCCGGGCGCCCGGCGATAACGATCTGGAGTTGGCCGAACACTACAGTCGTGATCGGCGCTATACTCTCCGCCGCATTCGAGCGCGGGGAGCATGATAACTTTATCCACCGGAAACCTGCGGGTTATGGTTCCCGCGGGTTTCCCCGCTATCTGACGCAGCCCGCCTATGTCTTCTGGAATCGCCCTGCCTTTTTTCGATGAAATACACCAGTTGGCGGTGGATATCGTCAACGCCTCGGCGGAAGGCGACACCAAAGCGTTATGGAGCAATTATCAGGCGTTGCGAAAGCTGTGCGAAAACAACGAGTTCTCACCACGCAATCATCCTTTCCAGTGGGAGGCGTTGGCGGACTTTACCTGTGACCTCAATCAGGCGCTAAAGATCTATCGCAAGGCGCTTCGATACGCCAACGAGAAGAATCTGGTCGATTATTCCGCCTCCATTACTTTCGCCATGGCTAACCGGCTGTATGACGACGGCGAACGCGACGCCGCCCGCGAGCTGCTGATGGAGGCCGACAAGCTGGCGCAGTCCACTAACGATCTGGAATTGAGAAGAGAAATCAGCGCGTTGCTGCTGGCCTGCTGCGAATAGACTTTTCCACTCTAATTAGCTCTTAACTGCGGTAGCCAGGATAATAATCCGTGGTCGTTGAGTTGGGTTCCGTCAACCAGAGCTTTAGTCAACCAGAGTTTGACTCAATCAGAGATTTAATAGGGCTTCTTGCGCACGCCGAGGCGAAACAGCAGGGGAGATATTCCCCAGTTGACCACGACAAAAGCGACAAAGATAACTCCGATTTGCAGCAACGACAGGCCGAGCGTCTGTTGATAAGCGGCCAGGGGCAATACGGTTTCCAAAAATTGATCCAGAAATGGCGCCCGACTGCTGGGCGTCAGATTGATGCGGCGTTTACAGAAACTGGTGATGAGATCTCCAAGCATCGCCAGCAGAGCGATCGCGCAGCCGGTCATTATGGAAAAGCCCAGCAACGGCGCAGCCAGCGCGCTGATAAGGATCGCGGCGATGAGGCCCCGCCAGGTTTTTGCAGGGCCGAGCAGGGGACGGCCATCCTTGAAGCAGACGCCGAAATCAATGGCAAGGCCGCCACGATCACCCATTAGAAAACGGGCGAACACCGGGGCTCCATTAGCGATCAGTAAGAGCAGTAATACTCTCAGTTCAAGCATAGGGGCTGCAGTGGCGATGCCTAGTCGTCGACAGTCCCTAAAAGCTTAGCCGTGAATCACCGGCTTGTCAGACCGCACCGCCCTCAGTCGGCGAGCAGGTGCGCGGTTTGAATGCTGTACAGGTGCTGATACAGCCCCTCCAGCGCCATCAGTTGACGATGGTCGCCTTCCTCCACCAGCTTGCCATGATGCAGGACGATGATTTTGTCGGCATGACGAATCGTGGACAGCCGGTGTGCGATGACGATTAACGTCACTTCGCCGTGCAGGCGGTTAACTGCTTGCTGCACCCGCGCCTCACTTTCGCTGTCCACCGTGGCGGTCGCCTCGTCGAGAATCAATACTTTGGGCTTGCGCAGTAACGCCCGCGCCAGCGCCACCAAATGACGCTCGCCGTTGGACAGCCTTCCGCCGCGCTCGCCAAGAGGCGTGGCCAACCCCTGGGGCAGGCGTTGCAGCATGCTTTGGAGTCCGGCTTTGGTCAGCGCGTCGATCATCTCCTGTTCACTGTAGTTGCGGTCCAGGCGCAGATTGTCCGCCAGTGAGCCCTGGAACAGGAATGGTTCCTGCTCCACCAGACACACGTCCTGACGCAGACTGGCGGCGGAGATGGCGTTGAGCGGCTGATCGTCGATCAGGATTTCGCCTTGTTTGACCGGATAAAACCGAATCAGCAATTGCATCAGCGTACTTTTACCGCTGCCGGTGCGTCCGACCACGCCCAGCATGCCGCCGGCGGGAATATCCAGAGACACATCCTGCAATACCTGAGTTTCGCCGTTATAACTGAAATTGACATTGCGCAGGGTGATGCGGCCTTCCTTGATCTGGCCGACGCCATCGTAGCGCTCCGGCTCCGTATCCAGAAGTTCAAATACCCGCTGCCCGGCCACCAGAGACTGCTGCATGATGTTGAGGCGCTGGGTCAGCTCGATCAGTGGTTCGACGAAGCGGCCCAGATAGCTGATGAAGGCGTACAACACGCCAATCTCCACGGCGTCTTGCAGAGACTGGTTACCAAAGAAGTACACGATGGACGCCAGGGTCGCCATGGAGAACATGTCGATCAGGGCGCGCAACATCAGGCCGTCCAGTTTGACGTTCTTCACCCGCCAGCGGAAGTGTTCCTGAACGGTGCCGCGAAAGCGTTCATTGAAACGCTTTTGCTGATTCAGCAGCTGGATAATCGGCATGCCGTTGAGGGACTCGTGCAACTGCGCGTTGATATCGCTGAGCAGTGCGCGCACCCTCTGGAACATAGGCGTGCTGAGGCGTTGATACATCACCATGGCGCCCACCACCAGCGGCATTAACGCCAGACACACCAGCATAAGGCGGAAGTCGAGCACGGCCATCATGATGAAGATGCCGGTGACCAGCACCACGTTGGTGATGAAGTTGGCGATGACGTTCAGGAACAGCTCTTTGATGGCCTCTGTGTCATTGCTCAGGCGGGACACCAGCGCGCCGGTGGCGCTCTTGTCAAAATAGGACACTGGACGCGACAGCACGCTGTGAAACACGTCTTTGCGTAGTTTCTCCACCACTTGCAGAGCGATGCGACTGAACACCAGTGGCGCGCCATAGTGCGCCAGAGATCCTATTAACAATGACGCCACGTAGAACACGAACAGTTGCACGGAGCCTGAGTCCAGATAACGTCCGTGCGACAGATAATCGTCGATAAAATGCTTGATCAGGTAAGGCCCCAATACATCCATCGCCGTCGCCAGCAAGAGAATGGCGCAGCCGCCCATCCATAATTTCTTCCAGCTCGCGCTGGCGGCTAACAACCGTTTAAACACCCGCCACTGCATGAACCTATCCAACCCCGTACTTTGTTTATTCGATACTTATTAATTCAATAACCGGCCGCCGCAAACCAATGTTGAGCGGCCATGCTTTGTTCAGCGGTTACTCTTGTTGTACGACCCTGTCTTGCGGCTGCAGTCGGTCCAGATCCTGCTCGATCTGCTGCAGTTCATAAATCTGGCTGTACCAGCCGGCCTGCGCCACCAGTTCACTGTGATTGCCCTGTTCCCGAATATGCCCCTGGTCCAGCACCAGAATCTTATCGGCGTGACGCAGGGCGGACAGCCGATGGGAAACGATGATGGTCGTGGTGTCGCGGCGCGCTTCCTTCAGGTGTTGCAGGATGCGGTTTTCCGTGCCGGTATCCACAGCCGACAGCGCGTCGTCCAGGATCAGCACGGGCGCCTCGATAAGCAGCGCCCGCGACAACGCCAGACGTTGCTTCTGCCCACCGGACAAGGTGACGCCACGTTCGCCGACAACGGTCTCATAGCCGTTTTGGAATAACTCGATATCCTCATGCAGGGCTGCGAGCCCCGCCGCGTTTTCGACTTCTTCGCGGCTGGCTTCCGGACGGCCTAGGGACAGGTTCTCCTGCACGGTGGTGGAGAATAGGAAAGGCTCCTGAGGCACATAGGCGATATGCGCGCGAAACGCCGCCTGTTGATAGCGCTCCACAGACTCGCCGCCCCAGGCCACTGATCCGGGCGGCAACGCGTACTGACGCAGGAGAAGCTTGATCAGAGTGGTTTTGCCTGATCCGGTGGGCCCGGTTATCCCCAGAGTTTTTCCCGCCGCCAGATGAAAGTGGATGTCCCGTAGCGCCGCTTGTAGGGAAACTGTGTTCTGTTCCGCGTCGCCCGCAACGGGGTCCTGATCCGGGTAATGAAATTCGTCGATGGCCACCTGCAGAGACGTGTCCGACAGGGATGTCAGTTCTCCGGTATCGGGAATCTGCGGCGCCTCCGCCAGCAAACGATTGATGCGATCGTAAGCGGCGGAACCGCGCTCGGCGATATTCAGCATCCAGCCGAATGCGAACATGGGCCAGATCAGGTAGCCCAGGTACATAGTGAAGCTGGTGAGCTCACCCAACGTCAGCGTTTGCTGGTGAATCAGCCAGCCGCCGTAGGTGACGGCGGACAGGAACGACGCACCGATGGTCAGCACGATGGTGGGCTCGTACTTGGCGTCGGTGGCGGCCACTTTCATGTAAGCCTGGGTGGCGGTTTCCGCGGTTTCCGCGAACTGCCGCGCCATGGCCTCTTCCTGACCATAGGCTTTGATGGTGCGAATGCCGGAGATCGCTTCCTGACTCAGCTCCGTCAACGCGCCGAAGGAAGCTTGCGCGTCCGAAAATCCGGTATGCAGGCTGCGGCCGAACTGATACATGAAGATCGCCATGATCGGCCAGGGCAGCAGCGCCACCAGGGTAAGGTCCCAGCTCAGGGTGATCATCATGACCGCCAGCACGATGACGCCGGTCAGCAGGCCGTCAAACGTGGCCAGAATGCCTTCGCCCGCGGTCATCTGCAGGGCTTCGACGTCGTTGGTGGCGTGGGCCATGAGGTCGCCAGTGGTGTGTTTGCGGAAGTACTGCGGCGACATGGTGGTCCAGTGTCGGTACAGGTCCTGCCGGGTTTCCGCCGCCAGCTTATGGGAGGCTCCGAACAGGAAGATCCGCCACAGCACGCGGAAGATATAAATCAGCACCGCCAGCCCCAGCAATTCGCCCACTGTCATCATCAGGTAATCCGCATCCAGCGTCTGCTGCGCGATGCGGTCCACCAGCGTTCCAATCAAATGAGGCGGCAGCATCAACAATAGCGCCACCAGTGTTAGCATGATCACCGCCGCGAGATAGGGCGGCCAGTTGCGCAGGAAAAATCCCCGCAATTCCCAGAATATTTTCATTGGCTTTAACTGAAACTAAACGGCTCAGGTGTGCTGAGCAGGTAGATAATGAATGCGACCAGCAATGCGACGCTAAGGCTGATCCAGAGCCAGGGCGTCCGACGTTTGGGCGGTGCGGGCATGATCTGCTTTTCCAGATAGACGGCGAGCATATCCATGTTGCGCTGATTGGCTTTCCAGTAAATATCGAAGGCGTCGCCGATCAGCGGCGCCGCGCCGCCGAACACCTCGACGCCGATATTGGCGAGCATGCGCAGCAGCAGTCTTTTCGGCGCTTTGATGCGCCAGGCTTGCCACAACAAGTACAGGGACAGGCAACCGCCGACAATATCCCCCACCAGCGGCACAAGGCCGATCAGGGAGTCCCATCCGACGCGCACGCCAAGAACCGGGATGCGGAACTGAGCGTCCAGACGATACGCAAGCTTCCGCAAACGGGTCAGCGTTGCGCGCTGCTCGACGGAAATAGGCGTATGGGGCGTTGGTTCAGACATAGGGAGATGCAAATCCATCGTTATATTCGCGATCCTGCTGCGTCCATCGGTGGGCCGCAAAGATAGCCATTGTGCGGAGATAAGTCGCCGCTGGCAACCGTGTTTTTCGTCTTCCGGTGGTTTGCTTTTGGCGTGGGCGACGGCACAATACGGCGGGTTATCAGCCGCTTAGCATTTACCATTGCGGCCCGTCAGATGGGCGCAGCTGCAACCTATAGTGTGCGAAAGCGCTCAGGTGAATAGTGCGCAAAAGCCCTCAGGTGAACGCCCGGGCGGAAGCGGCGACCAATCGACGAACGTAAGAATAGACGTGTGTAAGCATAAACATGTGTAAGCATAAACAAGAGCAAGAATAACAGGAGACCGGTATGGCGTCCGAGCAGCGCTGCAGTTGGTGTGGGAACGATCCTCAATATGTAAGCTACCACGATCATGTCTGGGGACGACCGGTGAAGGACTCTCAGGAGCTGTTCGCCAAGTTGTGCCTGGATGGTCAGCAGGCGGGATTGTCCTGGATTACGATCCTGCGCAAACAGAAGAATTACGAGGAAGCCTTCGCGGACTTCGATCCGGAAGCCATCGTGCGCTTCACCGAAGAGGACGTCGAGCGCCTGTTGCAGAACCCCGGCATTGTGCGCAACCGCTTGAAAGTCCAGTCTATTATCAAGAATGCCCGCGGCTATCTGACGCTCAGGGATCAAGGAATTGAGTTTTCTCACTTTCTTTGGAACTTCGTGGGAGGCAAGCCCATCGTCAATCATCTGGAGTCCATGCAACAGGCGCCCACCAGTACGGACGTGTCTGACGCCATGTCCAAGGCGCTGAAAAAGGCGGGCTTCACATTTGTGGGAACCACCATCGTATACGCCTTCATGCAGGCCGTGGGAATGGTGAATGACCATATGACGTTCTGTCCTCAGCATCGCGAGTGCGCAGAACTGGCGGCGAAATTCAGCCTTTAAGGGTGATGGCGTCGCGACGGCGCAAAGTGGGTAGGCGCAAAATTGCGTTCCCGCTCGGTGTCCGCGCTGCGCAGGTGTGTTATCTTGGGCGCCCTTGCCGAAACGGTCGCCCGCTGAAGGCGTTGCGGAGCCTTTAATCCAATCGTTGTCCGGAGCTTTTTATGCTGAGTTTTCTGCCAGCCCCCCTCGTCGGCTGCCTGGCTTCATTGTCCCTGGCGATCAATACCATTTTCTGGTGTACGCTGTTGTACATCCCGGCCATTCTCAAGCTGATCATTCCCATTCCCGCATGGCGTAAGGCCTGCACCCGCTTGATTATCCTGATTTCCGAGGCCTGGATCGCCTGCAACAGCGGCTGGATGTCCTTGACTCAACGCACTCAGTGGAAGGTGGAAGGCCTAGAGGAACTGCAGCGGGAGGGCTGGTATCTGGTGGTCTGCAACCATCAAAGCTGGGTGGATATTTTCGCCATGCAGCACGTGCTTAACCGACGCATTCCTTTTCTTAAATTTTTCCTGAAAAAAGACCTGATCTGGGTGCCCGTCATCGGACTGGCCTGGTGGGGACTGGACTTTCCTTTCATGAGCCGGCACACTCCGGAGCAAATCGCCAAGCGTCCCGAGCTGAAAGGCAAGGACATGGAAACCACACGCAAAGCCTGTGAAAAGTTCCGCACGACGCCGGTAAGCGTGATGAACTTTGTCGAAGGCACCCGTTTCACCAAACGCAAACACGAACGCCAGCAGTCTCCCTATCAGTATCTGTTGAAGCCTAAGCTGGGCGGCGTGGCCTTTGTCCTGAGCGCTATGGGGGAATACATTCCCACCATGGTGGACATCACTATTCACTATCCCGGCGGCGCGCCGCGTCTGCGCGATTTTATGTGCGGTCGCGTGCCGGCGGTGGAAATGTACATTCGCCGCATCGCCATCCCCGAGGCGCTGAAGAGCCGCAATGTCGATGACGAGGCATTCAAACAGGAATTCAAAGAGTGGATGACGGCGTTATGGCGTGAAAAAGACGCCAAACTGGCGGCGCTTAATCAGTCAAAGCAAGCCTGAGTCCGCCTGTGTCGCAGTCCAGTCACTTAAAAGCAGATGTCTTGCTGCTGTTGGTTACTCTGTTGGCCGCAGCCGGCTGGATCTTCTCCAAGGAAGCGCTGGCCGGGTTGCCGCCCCTGTTGTTCATCGGTATACGCTTCTTCTGCGCCGGTGTGATCCTCGCGGCGGTGGGGCGGCGCGCGCTGATGTCGCTGTCCGCGAAGCAGTTACGGATCGCGTTGTCCACCGGCGTGTTGTTCGCCGCGGCCATGTGTCTGTGGATCTCCGGACTGTTTTACGGCGACCATGTGGGGGAAGGGGCCTTCATCACCAGTCTTGCCATGGTGCTGGCGCCTTTGGTGTCTCGCGTTATCTTCGGGGAAAAACTGGCGCTCGCCACTTGGCTGGCGTTACCTGTCGCTACTTGCGGACTGGCGTTGCTGTCATTGCGCAATGGCCTGCATCCAGGATTGGGACAGTTGTTTTTTCTTGCCTCTGCGGTGCTGTTTTCGCTCAACTTCACCTTGAATACCCACATGTCTGCGAAAGTGCCGGTCATCGCTCTGACCACCGTGCAGCTATTGACCGTCGGCGTCACGGCCTCGGGACTGTCCCTGGCGCTGGAAGAGTGGCCTCAACAGGTCAGCGCCGGCATCTGGGGATGGGTGGCCGCCAGCGCCGTCATCGCCACCAGCCTACGTTTCTTTTTACAGACCTTTGCGCAGAGCCTGACGCCCGTCAGCCATGCGGCGGTGATCATGACCATGGAGCCGGTGTTCACAACCCTGATGGCTTTGCTATGGTTGGGAGAAACCATGTCCGGCATGCAGATGCTGGGCTGTTTCCTGATATTCTCCGCGCTATTGATCAACCGCTGGCGCGCGGTGCGCGTGGCGTTTAAGGGATTGATGCGCTGAGACAAAGGAGAGACCACGAATGATTGAAATGACCCGGGATGAAAAACAGCAACTCGTTGCGAAAGTGAAAGACTACTTCGCCAGTGAGCTGGATCAGGAGATTGGCGGTTTTCAGGCGGAGTTTCTTATCGACTTTTTCGTGCGGGAAATCGGCCCGCTGGCCTACAACAAAGCCCTGGACGAAGCGGAAAATATCATTCGCATGCAGGTGGAGAACATCAGCGATGCGCTGTATGAGCTGCAACAGGCGCCCGCGGATTGATCTGAGCGTCCGCGGGGAGTTCTTTAGTAGACGCTGTTGCGGCGAGCGCGCTGACCGATGACCGCCAGCGCCGCCACCCGGTAGGCTTCCGCCAGGGTGGGGAAGTTGAAGATACTCTCCACGAAAATATCCACGTCGGACTTGGAGAGCAGCGCCATTTGTCCGATGTGTATGAGTTCGGTGGCTTCCTCACCAACGATCTGTACGCCCAATAGACGACGTCCTTCGGCGTCGCACACCAGTTTCAACATGCCGTCCTGATTGCCGGAAATATGGCCGCGGGCGATTTCCGCAAAGGGCGCCCGTCCCACGATGATCTGACCATGCGCTTTGCGCGCTTCCTGTTCGCTCATGCCCACAGAAGACAGCTCCGGCACCCCGTAGATGCCGACGGGAATCATCTCCGGCATGCTGCCCACTTCCAGCCCGATGGCGTTGCAGGCGGCGCGGCGGCCTTGCTCCATAGACGCGGAGGCCAGCGACGGCGGACCGATAACGTCTCCGGCGGCGAAGATATTCGGCACCCGGGTGCGTAGTTGACTGTCTACGGGAATCACGCCGCGTTCGTCTAGTTCCAGGCCGGCGTTATCGATATCTAGATCATTGACGTTGGCCACTCTGCCGGCGGCGCACAGTAATTTCTGGGTGATGATGGTGCGGCCGTCCTCCAGTTCGGTGATTACGTCGTTAACGCCATCGAAATATACCCGTTTCACCACGCTGTTCCCCATCCACACGCCGCCCATGTCCTGGAAGGCGTTGACGAAGTTGTCGGTCAGATCCTTGTCGAGGAAGCCCAGCGGACGGGGATAGCGGTCAATCATGATCACGCGCACGCCCAACGCCTGAAATATGGAGGCGTATTCACTGGCGATAACGCCGCCGCCCAGCACCGCCAGACTTTTTGGCAGATACAACATAGACAGCACGGAATCGCTGTCGAAGATGTTCTCATGATCGATCGGCACCTGATCCGGTTTACGAGGGAAGGAACCGGTGGCGATGACCACATAATCCGTGGCCAGCACCTGCTTTTCGCCTCTGACGGAGGTCACCTCCACTTCATTCGGACTCAGAAACCGGGCGCGGCCGTGAATGCGCTTGATGGCGTTGCGGTCGATCTGTCGGCGCATGTATTCGTCATGGGATTTCATGACGTCATCGAGGCGGTCGATCAGTGTCGCCATTTCCAGATCTTCACTGAGCTTGAAGCGGAACAAGGCGGCGTTTTTGCGCATGTTGTTTACGCGCAGTGCGTTCTCACGCAGCGTTTTGCTGGGGATGGTGCCGCGATGCACGCAGGCGCCGCCGAGCAGGGCGTCGCGTTCGACCAAAGCGACCCGTTTGCCCGCTTTGGACGCCTGCACCGCCGCTTTCTGACCAGCGGGGCCGCTGCCGATGACGATAATGTCGAAATCGCTCATGCGCGCATGGCCTCCAGCCCCTGATTCACGGTGTCGGACTGTTCATACAGCTCAGCCACCTCATCCGGATACAGGTTCAAGTCCGCCATGGCGGGTAAGGCCAGCAAGGTATCTTTGTCCAGTTCATTAAACAGAAAATGGGAGGCGAACTGTTTACCGGCGCGGATTAACTTCGCCTGATCTTTACCGTTGCCTGCTTCCTGGTAGTCGTCTTGATGCGTCACTGCGTCGATGATCAGTTCCGGCATGCGCCAGTGCTCTAACGCCAAACGGGCGGCGTCCAGATGCAGTTCGTCGACGATCTCCAGCAGCAGATCCAGTTCCGGTTGCAGCTCTTCCGCCCCGGCTACGTCCAGGGTTTCCTGCAACATGATGGGTTTGCCCACCGAGTGCAGCAACCCGCACAGGAACGCCGCTTCCACATTCATCCGCGCGCGCCGGGCGATTTCCTTGCACCAAAGCGCAGTGGCCAGGGCGTGGCGCCACATGGCCCCGATGCGATCTTCGTAGCCAGGGGCCTTGAACATGCGGGCGTTGATGGAGGCGGCCAAGGCGATGTCGCGAATCGACACCATGCCGAGGCGGGCGATGGCCTGCTGCAAGGACACAATGGAGGCGTTGGGAGAGTATGCGGCGGAGTTGGCGATACGCATCACCCGCGCCGCCAGAGCCTGATCCCCCTGAATCACCTTGACCAGCTCGGACGCGCTGGAGTCAGGGTTGTTGGTGATGGCGATCACTTTTTGCGCCACTTCCGGCAGCATCGGGATATCCAGGTTGCCCGCCTGGATGCGGGAATCCAGCTCCCGGGTCAATGGATCAGCGGAGGAATGGGTATCTGGCACGGGTGACTAACTCCATGTTTTATTTATTTTTCAGTGTAGACTATGCGTGGCCGATTGCGCTTGGAAATGAACCCCGTTCAGGGGCCGGATGGATTATTTGCTTGCTGTGTCCGATTATGTATGCTTCTGTTTTTAATTATAAAGGTGATGGATGCCTGTGCTTCGTTTCATAATGATCCTCCTTACTTTCACTATGGCTGGCGGTATGGCTGGATGTTCAACGGACAATGGCGACGGAAGCAGATTCGAGGCGCTGATGACGGCTTCCAAGCAAGAGAGGGAAAAGGCCAGTCAGGATCTGCAGAAAATTTCCAAGTCTTTTTCCGACGGCAAAACTTCCAGAGAAAATATGAGTGAACAGGTGCTGACTCAGCTCGAAGTCAAAGTGCGCAATGGCGAAGATGCGTCGGCGGAACGCCAGCAGATTCAGGCGCTGGCAGAGCAGATCAAGCGCGAGTCCGATGCGGTGCTGTCCGCGGTGGACAACCTGTTCAATGAATCCGTGAAAGCCCTGGCGCTGGCCTCCGCCGCTTATGATCTGTGCGGTATTGAAGGCGAACGCGCTAACTTGGTCGCCATCGTCAGGAAAATGGATAACCACCCGGACCGCAAATACAACGCTGAAGACGCGTACTGGAAGTTCAAATGGGAGTTCCAGAACGAGTTGAAGGAAGGCGATGTGGAAACCGAGTGTAAGTACTTCCTCAGCCAGAAAGACGAGCTGGAAGCCAGCTTTGAGCTGGCGTTCCAGGCGATGAGCTATTCAAAGAACCTGCATCCGCAAGGCGCGGATACGGTCACTCCCTGATCTAACGACGGGATGACAGGGTCAGATCCAGTGTATGGCTCTGGCCCGGCTCCAACTCGATATAGTCGTTCAACAGCTTCCCGGTCTCCACGCATAGCATCTGTTTGTAGCTGTCCGGCGAGAAGTGGGACAGACGTTTGCTCTTCTCAGTCCAAGGATTCCATACCACAGCGGAACGGCTATCGGCGGACTCCAGGACGATGAAACGCTCCCACTTTTTATCATGAATGCGCAGTATCGCCGGCGTATCGTAGTAAATGCGATCCACTTCCTCTGTGATGTGCAGAGGGCCGTCCTGCTTATGCAGGCTCCACCCGCGCAGCGAGTCGATGTAGGGCAGGTCGTCCAGGTCCAGCACGCTGACCTGCTGGATATCCGACACGGCGAAATAGGTATGCAGGGCGCAACTCAAATGCTTGGGCTGATCTGACAGATTGAATGACTGCAGCTCCATTTTCATCACCGCCCCCAGCCGGTAGGTGACCACCGCCTTCAGGCCCAAGGGCTCGGCGCTTAGCTCAAAAGCGATGCTGGTGCTGGTTTCATCTTCAGAAATGCTCAACAGGCGCCATAACGCATTGCGCGCCACGCCGTGAGCGGGGGCTTCCTGTATTGGGAAACTGTTGCGCACGGGGTCCGCATTGCGCTCCAGAAAGGCGAACCAGGGCCAGCAAATGGGGATTCCCTGACGTACGGCTTCCCCTTTCTGATAGGCCACGTCCGGGTTGCGCCATAAAACGGGGTGTTCGCCGTGGGGAGCATAGCTGATTAACTGGCCGCCCTGCAGGGTCAGGCTGGCGGAGCACTCAGGGCGCTCAATTTCAATCAGATCAAGGCCGTCGACGTGTTTAATCGTCACCGAGTCGTACATCCCTGCGTCATGGTTCTGGCTCATATCAATCACCATCTCTAATAGGAAGCGGAGCGCTTAATACCGGGTGCGCCGCCTGCTGAGTCGTCTTTTTATAATCGTCAGTTTAATCCGCTTTGTCATCAGAGAGATAGACGTCTCTGATCTACAATCCGACGCGCGTTACCTGAATAATTGCGCCATCGGTTTGAAGCGTTCGCCAGCGGCTTCTTTCTGCAGTTCAAACAGGACCATTTCCACGCTGGACGGCGTCGCCCCCAACGCCTGCATGCGCTGCAGGCCCAGCTCACGATTGACGGGATCGCGGGAAGATATGGCGTCGTTGATCAGGGTGACGTCATATCCAGCCTCAATCAAATGATAGGCGGATTGATAGACGCACACATGGCTTTCAATGCCCGTCAGCAACACCCGCTTTCTGCCGCTCTTTTGCAACGCTTCCACGAAGCGGGGCTCGCCGTAGCAGCTGAACGCATGCTTGGGGATTGGGCGCAGGTCCGGGAGCAACTCGGTGATTTCCGGAATGGTGGGGCCGAGCTTTTCTGGTAGTTGTTCCATCCATAGTATTGGAATATCAAACAACAAAACGCCTTTGACCATGCGTTGCAACTGAGAGAACAGTCTTTCTTTCTCGTGCATGAGCTGAGCGAGTTTGCCCTGGATATCCACCAGAACCAGTACGCAGTCTTTCGCTTCAAGCCATTGGTAGGCGGCGGTCATGATAGTCATTCTCCTTTCTTGGAAATCGGTACGGACGTAGTGCGGACGCAGTACGGAGTAGTGCTGATACAGTACATACGCAGTGCTGAATGCCGAGATAAAATTCACGGCGTCATGATAGGAGTATATCCCTTGCCCGCGCTGGGGGCATCCGGGTTTAGCCCCCCTGGGAGCCGCTTCGGCAAAGGCGCAGGATAAGATCGAAGTGTTTGGGATAGAGGAGAGTCAATTCATCCGCATCGCCCAATTCAAAATCAGCGAAGTCGAACCCGGGGGAAACGATGCAGCTCACCAACGCATATCCCGCAGGCCCTGGCTCCGGATCCGCGGCGAGCCAGCGCATCCCCGGCACATGCGCGTCTCTGCCGCCGTCAGGGCCTATGGTCTGTGTGACCAGCGCCCCATCCGGCGCAATGGCGTGAATCTGAATACGGTCTCCCCCGAGATGAAGCCAGATCTCGTCATGACGCAATCGGTGCCACTGAGAAAAGGCGCCCAAGGGTAATAAATAGTAAATCAACGTCGCGCTCGGACGCTCGCCATGGGGAGTAGAAACAACAAAAGGCGCAGCGAAAATCCTCCGATAAAACCCACCTTCGGGGTGCGGCGACAAACGCAATTGATCAACCAGTTGCTGAATGGATGGTGAAACGTCCGATGTCATGGGGGCTCCTGTTGAGATTGGCTGCAGGCCTTAAAGATTCAGGGTTTAATTGCATTGGGATATAACGTTAAATCTAATTCCGTCAGGATCAATATTCCCCCAGTTAGGGTTCCAAAGGTAGGGTTTTCCTTTTAGGCAAACTTTAGATGTAGGAGTCAGATTGTTGGCTAATATATTCTCTATATTCAATACGGAGGAGGTCGGGATGATGGTTTTTCCGATTAACTCCTCGTTTGAAGAGGATATTACCTCCATGTGGTAACATTTTTCACAAGCCAGCTGAAGATAAGTTGCTTCTATTCTTACCTCTTCTCCCTGCAATGAAAAAGCAAATTTGTATGTAATGATGGGGAGTGCTACTAATATAATAATAACTAGCTTTTTCATAGTATATTCTGAATGCTTTCATGGGTGATTACACCTGATATCTGCGTAGTATGAATCAGATTTCCATTTGAGTATATCGACCTTTCCCCATGTCTGTAGTCCTGTTGCCTAATGGTCGTTTTTGCTCCGTTTATATTCGGATTTGATTTGTCGGTATGTCCAATGACATACGACTTGGTCTTTCCAGCTTGATATAGCTCTTTAGACAAGGCGATGGTCAGGGTATCGCCAGGCATAGATCCCCTGGCTGTGTTGCAGCCATGTATTTGGATTCGTGCATTTTCAGTAAAAACTTTGAAATCTATATCTGAAACATACCTGCTATCGTCAGAAAATGAGTAAATGCCATCATCCCAGGAAGAATAGTAGAAGGCGAGTCCGGCTTTTGCGAAGAACCCTGTAATTAAACCGCAATTCTCATTCTCATTTTCGGAAAAATTAAGCGAGTATGGCGTTCCGTGGCAAAGTATGTCTAAGGAGCTTACAGAAGATATTTGATTGTTGTTCAGAGCTTTTACCATGTCTGCGGCATTGGTTATTTTTATTTTCTTGATGTTTCCCGATTTGTAGTCGTTTATTACATTAAGGGCAGCGAACTCAAATGCGCTATTATGGGCAACGCCTAACTGTCTTTTGCTACCGTCTGCATTTTTCTCTCTTGTGCCGCCGAAAAATATATATCGTAATCCCATTACATTCACCTTTAAAGCTAGTTAAAGAGTTATGCGAAAAGCTACCAAAGTTCGTTTTTTTTGCTCGATTTTTACGTATAAAGTTGAAGATAAAAAGAACATGCTGGGTTGTGATGCCCCAGAGAGTTCCCGGCGTTAAAAGAGTAAACCTCCATATTTAAAGGCATCAGGTGGCATCGTAGCTAAAATTTGTTCCGCCCCAAATCAGCATTATGGAATAGGTCGTGCAGTGTCTCACGAAAATTTCTTGTTTTTCCTCGTGCGCTACGATAGATGTCTGCAACCGTGTATAAGTAGATTTTCCGCTCAGGATCAAAGTCTCCTGTGCGCCATGATGCGGCATCCTGCAGGTAGAATAAGAGCTGCGTTATCTATCCTAAATCCAATGACGTTTAATACCCCATGCGCTTTACGCCCTTTCATTCTGTGCTTTTGTTAAGTCTCTATTTTGCGGAAGGTTTTCCCGCAGGTTTGATGGTGCATGTGATTCCGCCCGTGCTACGGGAGCATGGCGTTCCGTTGGAGTATATCGGCTTGATCAAAATGCTGGCGTTTCCATGGGTGTTGAAGTTTTTATGGGCGCCTTGGGTGGATCGCTACAATTTGTTCCAGCTGGGGCTGCACAGAGGTTGGATCATTACGGCCATTGGCGTGGTCAGCGGGTTACTGCTGTGGTTGGGGTCGATGCATCCGGGCCACCTTGGCGCCTGGGGGATTCTGTTTTTCATGCTGATTCTGGTGTGCCTGAACTTTGGCGCGGCGACTCAGGATATTGCGACGGACGGACTGGCGGTGAAACTGCTGCCGCCGCCTATGCGCGGGTGGGGGAATGCGCTCCAGGTTGGCGGTTACAAGGTGGGTATGATCGTCAGCGCCAGTTTGCTTTTGATGGCCATCGATAAGATAGGTTGGGGCTTGAGCCTTTACAGTATGGCGGCAATCCTGATTTGTTGCCTGATTCCTATCCTGCTGTTCGATGAGCGTCCTTTGAGCGAGACGCCCGCTTCCGACGAAAACCTTCAGGATGGAGAAAGTAAATCCCCGGTAAGTCTGGCGCTGATTCTCAACACCTATCTGTCTTTCCTGCGTCAGCCCGGCATGATCTACTGGGTGGCGGTGCTACTGTTGTTCAAGATGCCGGACAGCCTGGCCTCCGGCATGATCAAACCCATGCTGGTGGATAAGGGCATGTCGCTGTCGGATGTGGGCGTGGTGACGTTGTTGTCCTCGTTGGTGGGTGTGGCGGCGGTTTTCGCTGGCGGTGGTTTTTATGACCGCTTTGGTCCCAGGATTTGCCTGGTGTCGCTTTCTCTGCTGCAGGCCCTGGCGTTAGCGCTGTATTCCATCGTTAGCGGCGGCGCGACGGACATGCCGGTTGTGCTGGCGGTCGCCATTTTCGAACAGATAGTCGACAGCATGGCGAATGTCGCTTTGTTCGCTATGATGATGCATTACTGCCGCAAAGAACATGAAGGCGCTGACTTTACGCTGCAAGCCTGCATTCAGGTGATTGTTTCCGGCGCGGCGGGGGTATTCAGCGGCTTCGTCGCCAAAATGCTGGGTTATGACGGGCTGTTTATCGCTGCCGGGGTGATCAGTCTGTTGGTGGCGTCTCAGGTCCTGCATTACTTCCGCATGGACCCGGACGCGGTCAGAGAATGGCGCAGATTGAAAGAGGCTCCCGCTGAATAACGGGGTCTGTAATTATCGCATCAGACTCTTCACGACAGGCGCAACCCAGCTCTTCGGAACCAGACGCGGCGACTCCACCATCATCTTGTTGAGCATCCCATGGACTACGACGGGCTTGCCTTTCAGCGTCGCTTCGTAAGCCTGCTCCGCCACTTTTTCCGCTGGCATGCGGCGGATGTACTCCATCGCTTTCAGGACGCCAGTTCCCGCCTTGTCGAAAAACTCGGTTTCCGTGGGTCCAGGGCAGGATGCGGTGACAGTGACGCCCTGTGATTTGAGTTCAGCGTGAATCGCCCGTGATAGCGATAGCACATAAGCTTTGGTGGCGTGGTATACCGCGAAATTGGGGCCCGGCATAAAACCGGCGATGGAAGCGATGTTCAGGATGCGACCGCCGCCTTGCTCCACCATGTCGCGGCCAAACAGTTTGCAGAGCGAGGTGAGCACGGTCACGTTGAGGTAGATGGTTTCCTCTTCCAGCTGATAGTCGCGTTCGATGAACGAGCCAAAATATCCTCGTCCCGCATTGTTCACCAGACAGTCTATCCGCACGTTGCGAAAACGAACTTCGTCGTACAGCGCTCGCGCGGCGTTATCAGCGGTCAGGTCGAAGCCGATACACTGGCTGTCGGTGGCATATTTCTCTTTCAGCTCTGCGGCCAGACGCTCCAGATTGTCGCTGCGTCTTGCGACCAGGGCCAGATTCCAGCCATTGCGGGCGAATACCCGCGCCAGCGCCAGGCCAATGCCGGAGGAGGCGCCCGTGATCAATACAGTTTTCGCGCTCATAATTCCAACCCCTGTCTTGTGTTATGTGTGTTTGTCAGATTCCTGCGTGACCTTGATGAAAGCGTGAGTCTTGTTGCGAGGCTCTGGGCTGTTTTTACACGCCCACAAAGCACCGAATAGCAGTCTATCAATATAAATGACCGTTGGTCATTTTCAATTTGGCCAACTCCATCAAACTTTATCTATTCGCCCTGTGGATAAGTGCTAGACTGCTTTTTTGCCTCGAATGATATTGATAAGCTTGGAGCTTGTCGGACTTCATAAACAACCTATGGACAGCATCAGGCTCTGGCGCCCACATGAGTGAATCGGACCCAAAGAAGTTCATCGAGATTAACCTTCCGGTTTTAAAGCAACGAACTGACCGGGTGTTGCGGGGGGCCGGCCAGTTTGCGGTCAGTACGGTAAAACTGCCGAAATCCTTCCTTCCCATCGGCCAGTTGATCCTCAGCGACGACCTCATTGACAGAGAACAACTGGCCCGCGAGCTGGATCTGTTATTCGAAGCCCTCTACCAGCACCCCATCTCTGAACAATCCAAGGCCCTGACCGGCTATCTGCGCAAATACAAACTGATTCCCAATGAAGAGACGACAGAAGGTCTGATTCAGTTTCTGGTCAAACAGACCGTGTCGCGGAGCCCGGTGGAGATCCCTGAGGCTATCGTCAATGAGTTCTGGCAGTTTTTCCATGAGTTGATCAGCGCGCCTGAGTTGAAAGGACTGGTGGAGCTCAACCTGGATATTATCCGCTCCGTGTTGCGCGCCTATGAGCCGCTGCTGGTGGAGATCATCAATCGTATCAAACACTTGCGACATGTGAATAACCTCGCTATCGGTGAAATGGCGCAAAAGGCGAGGGTTCTGCGCAGTGATCTGGCGATTTTGCGGCGGCAGATCCGCGCTATCCGTTATATCAAGCCTTTCTTACAAACCGATCCGCGTGATTTCGCCGGACAGGCGCAGATTGTGGCGAAAATGGTGCGCGAGTTCGGCCCTTTGTTTATCAAAATGGCCCAGGTGGCCGCTGCGAATGCGGAGTTCCTGCCGGAAGAAATCGCCACTGAGCTGAAAGTATTTCAGGAAGACGTGCAGCCAATGACGGCGGAGGAAGTGAATCAGGCGTTTCTGGAATGCTACGGCAAGCTTCCCGGGGAAATATATTTCGGTTTTGATGTCGCTAATCCCTTGCGTTCAGGCTCCATTGGTTCGGTATACGTAGCGAAGAAGCCCGTGCGTCGGGATGGCGTCGAAATGCTGGTTCCGATTGTCGTGAAGGTGTCCAGGCACAATCTTGAGCGGGAATTTCAGATGGGCGCGCTGGCCCTGGAGTTGATGCTGATCTCCAGTCAATACTGGGCGCCTCATACCAAACTGTTGCCGTTTTTGGAGGCGATGTCCCGTCAGGTTAAAGAATTCACGCGAGGGTTCGAGCAAGAGCTGAACTTCGAGGACGAGGCGGCGATACAAAAACGTTTTTATCGTCGCTCTCAGGACAGCGACAGTTGGTCCGTACCGCAAATATACTCCGCCACAGGGCGCATTATTGAGATGGAATACCTGGAGACGGCGCTGTCAGTGGATCGTCTCTTACGGGAAGTGGCGGGACAGGAAAAAGAAGACCTGCGCCGGAAAGTCGCGGAGCGCTTTCTATTCACCATTTTGCAGCACGTCCTGGTGTATCAAGAGTTTCACGGCGATTTACATCCGGGCAATATCATGGTGACGCCTGAAGGTCGTCTGTTTCTGATTGACTGGGGCAACGTGGTGGATATGCGGGGTAAGTGGCCGTTGGTCTGGGACTATGTCTATGGAGCGCTGACGGCGGATGTAGAGCGTCTGACCCACGCATTGATCGAAATGAGCACGCACCCGGAAGATAATCGCCGCCGCAGGGAGTTTATACACGCCGCCTTGACCGAAACACTGAAGAAGAAGGGGGTCACGCCACTGGGCGTTCATGCTTTGACGCAGTTGTACAAAGAGGGCGTGACAGGCGTTCAGCGTCGTTTGCAGACGGTGATGCATCTGCTATCCAATACCTACCAACTGGGAATTATCGTTCAAAGCGACTACCTGCACCTGAGCCGTTCCATCACCGCTATGGCGGGCGCTTATCTGAGCATGTACGAGCAGGCGCCGCGCGCTCAGTTATTTATGGATCTGGGATTCGGCGTGACCTTGTTTCCCTATCGCCTGGTTCGTGACCGTGTGCAAACCCGGTTGAAGAACTTGCGGGGACTGATCAGCCGAGTCTGAGCGCCCCATATGACGCCTCAAACAGCAATGAGGGCGAGTCTTTAAGTGTGTCTCGCCTCACATTTTTACTAACAGGCGCCTGCCTTTTTACCCATCTTTCCTAGACCACTTAGGTTGTTTATCTACCTGCTAACCTTAGCTTGTTATGCTAACCGGCTTGTATATAAAGCCTTTTATTTACACAGGTATAACTAATTTTACACAATGTAACATGCCATTTTTTTCTGTTAGAATGCATTTTATGTGTACAGGTCAAAAGCAGACTTGTACTATCTGAATATGGTTAAAAATTGAACAAAATAAGGTGTGGCTTTTCTGGTTGGGTCCATGTCTTGAGCGCTGGGTGAGACCAGCTTGAAGCTTAAGAGCCTATCGCTTTTCAGCAGGTGGCTGCTGAGTAGTAACAAAAAGCCGCTGGGTAGTATGAAAGCCGAATCAGGCTGTAGTGTAGTAAGAGAGCTTAGAATGGAACTTCCACATTTTGATGAATTGCTTGAAATGGCCAAACAAAGGCCTGAAGCATTGGAAGCGCTAAGAGAAGAGATGGTGGAGTATATAATCACCTCCGCCCGGACTGATTGTCAGCGCAAGCTGCGCGGACTTCAGTTCAAGGTCGATATGACCCGCGCCAGAGCCAAGACCCCCTTGGCGGCATGCATCAAGATCAGTCAGTTAATGCATGAGTCCCTGGCGGAGCTGCGTTACTGTTTGAACGAGCGTTATGACTTCGCCTTGGCTGAGGCGGAAGCCGCCCCGGTTTCCAATGCCGAAGTTATCTCTCTCGAAGACTATCGCAGTCGAGCCTGATCCCAGGCGCTTCTCTCTCCCGCAATGGATTGCCTTCTCGGCGTTAATTGATCGCAACGCCGTAATAATATGTTTTAACCGGTTTCGGCGGTTTCCACTCGTGCATTGAAAACACCTGGGGTAAACTGCCGCTCCACCTGCTGGCCGATGTGGAGTGAAACGGTGAATGCATCCTCTTTTCAAATAGTCGCCGACTACGATGACTTGCTGGTCGTTGATAAAGCGCCAGGAATATCTTTTCATGATGAAGACGGTGTGCAGGGCCTTTGCTCCAGTGTGGCGGACGCCTTAGGCGTCCGCGTCTATCCGGTGCATCGCCTTGATAAAGTGACGTCCGGATTATTGTTGCTGCCGAAAACGCCAGCGTTAGCTCGCGAATTGACCGAACAGTTCAGCGCCCGCCAAGTTGAGAAATTTTACATAGCTTTGTCTGGGCAAAAGCCGCAAAAAAAGCAGGGTAAAATCATCGGCGATATGGGAAAGGCGCGCGCGGGCGCTTGGAAATTAACCCAGGGGCGCGAAAATCCCGCCGTCACCCAATTCTTCAGCCACACCCTAATGCCCGGCGTCAGGGCGTTTATCGTGCGTCCATTAACGGGGAAAACGCATCAGATTCGCGTTGCATTGAAAAGTATCTCGGCGCCCATCGCCGGGGACGACTTATATGCGGGAAAGGCGGCCAGAGATTTTGACCGCACTTACTTGCACGCTTATGGCGTGCGTTTCAGTTATAAAGGGGAGCGCTTGGCGATCATCCGTCCACCGCAGACTGGGGAGCTGTTTGTGTCCGAGACGATGCGCGACTTATTGGAGGAGGAGTGGGCGTATCCTTGGGATCTGCCCTGGCCGGGGCGCTGAGCATTCGGCGCTGTTACAACGCCTGCACTTTCTGTTCGCCGCAGCGGGCGCAACGGTAAACCGTCACCAGCTTGCCCGATTTTACGTCGAATTGCTTTTCCTTACTGACCTCCCATTTGTGAAAGCCATTGCGGCACAAGGTTTTACCTTTGGCCTTCTTCTTCAGGGACGGCCTTTTGAATGGAATGACATCTCCCACAGAGTTTCTCGCATTTGTTAGTCATGAAAATGTGAGCATAGCTCCGAAACGGTTGAAATATCCATATTCGCCCCCACTTTCTGGCCACAAGCGCCGGATAAATCGCCGGCCTGCAATCAATATTATTTCACTTGTTTCCGATACGGACTTACGCCAGGAGTTTGTCGACCGATGACGACTGCAACAGAAAAACAAACCTTAGGCTTTCAGGCTGAAGTGAAGCAATTGCTTCACCTGATGATTCACTCGCTCTACAGCAACAAGGAAATATTCCTTCGCGAATTGGTATCCAACGCGTCGGACGCCTTGGATAAGTTACGCTTTCAGGCGTTGAGCAAAGAAGACCTCTACGAAGGCGACAACGACCTCAAAGTTCGCCTGGAGTTTGATGAGAAAGCGCAGACCATTACTTTGTCGGACAACGGTATCGGCATGAGCCGTGATGAAGTGGTGACGAACCTGGGCACTATCGCCAAATCCGGTACGGCGGAATTTCTTTCCAGTCTGACTGGCGACCAAAAACAGGACTCACGTTTGATCGGGCAGTTCGGCGTCGGCTTCTACAGCGCCTTTATCGTCGCCGACAAGGTTGAGGTTTATACTCGCCGCGCAGGCATGAAACCTGAAGAAGGGGTGCGCTGGGAGTCCAGAGGAGAAGGCGATTTCTCCATTGAAACCGTGACCAAAGAAGAGCGCGGCACGCGTATTGTGTTGCACTTGAAAGAAGAAGAGAAAGAGTTCGCTAACGGCTGGCGCTTGCGCAGTCTGGTGAAAAAATACTCTGACCATATTTCTTTCCCGGTTGAAATGATCAAAGAAAATATGGACGTTGGGGAAGAGGAAGAAGGCAAAGAGAAGGCGGAATCCGCGCCTGAATTCGAATCGGTTAACGAAGCGACCGCACTCTGGACCTTGCCTCGTAACGAGATCAAAGACGAAGACTATAAAGAGTTCTACAAACATATTGCTCACGACTTCAGTGACCCAGTGCTCTGGGCGCATAACCGCGTGGAAGGCAAGCTGGACTACACCAGTCTGCTGTATGTTCCTGCAAAAGCGCCCTATGACTTGTGGAATCGCGAAGCGCCACGTGGTCTGAAGCTATACATTCAGCGTGTTTTCATCATGGATGACGCCGAGCAGTTCCTGCCGCTGTATCTGCGTTTCGTGAAAGGCGTCGTGGACACTAACGATCTGTCCCTGAACGTATCGCGGGAAATTCTGCAGAACGACAAGGCGGTGGAAAGCATGCGCTCCGCGCTGACCAAGCGCGTGTTGGACATGCTGTCCAAACTGGCTGCTGACGATGCGGAAAAATACCAGACTTTCTGGGATGAGTTTGGCCGCGTATTGAAAGAAGGTCCGGCTGAAGATTTCGCTAACCGCGAGAAAATCGCCAAGTTGATGCGCTTCTCCAGCACGCACCAGGACGACGACAAGCAGACTCAGTCTTTGGAAGACTATGTCAGCCGCATGAAGCAGGGGCAGGATAAGATTTACTACATCACTGCCGAATCCTACAGCGCTGGCGTGAAGAGCCCGCACCTGGAGATTTTCCGCAAGAAGGGCATTGAAGTGCTCGTGATGCATGACCGCATTGACGAGTGGCTAATGAGCCATCTCAACGAGTTTGACGGCAAGCACTTCCAGGATATCGCCAAAGGCGAATTGGACCTGGGCGAAGTAGAAGACAAAGAAGAGAAACAGAAGCAGGAAGAGGTTTCCAAAGAGGCCGAGCCTTTGCTGAACCGCTTGAAGGAAGTGTTGAAAGATCACGTGGAAGAAGTGCGCGTGACTCACCGCTTGACTGACTCTCCCGCCTGTCTGGTGGTCGGCGCTTACGATATGGGCGTGCAGATGCGTCGCATCATGGAAGCGGCGGGCCAGGCGTTGCCTGAGAACAAACCGACCTTCGAGATCAACCCTGAGCATCCCCTGGTGAAAAAACTGGGTGAAGAGCAGGGCGCGCGTTTCGAAGATCTGACTTGGGTATTGTTTGATCAGGCGCGACTGGCTGGCGGAGAAAACCTGAAAGATCCTGCTGGTTACGTAAGTCGTCTGAATAAACTGCTGCTTGAGCTTTCTAACGCGGGCTAAGCCTCGTATAGCTGTCTAAGTTGCAGTAAGAGAAAGGCCGCTTAATCAGCGGCCTTTTTTTCGTGGGAGAAAGGTGGGCTACAGGTGTCTAATGGAAAACAATTAGCGTCTGGCGGCGCGGCGTACCGCGGAAGTTGAGAAGTCGCTGTCTCTCAGTCCGGGCGCAAAGTCGCGAGGCCTTTCTTCGTTATCCAAACCGTCGACGAAATAACGCCCTGACTTCAGGTCGTAAATAACCTCCAGTGTGGTCCAGGGAGCTTTCACCTCGTAGTAATTCACCAAGTGAGCTTCCGATACGCGCCACAGTTCACCTTTATCGTCATAATCCTCCGCAACCAGCAGTTGCCAGGAGTCCTCATCAAAGTACATGCGGCGCTTGTGATAGATGTGACCCAGCCCTTCGCGCAAGATGCCTTCCACCACCCACACCCGATGCGCTTCGTAGCGCGCATGCTCCTGATTGATGTGGCCGGGACGCACGATATCGTTCATGCGCAGGTTGCTGGAGTGCAACTGGTAAGCGTTGTAAGGCACATACATGACTTTCTTGGCGATTAGCGTCCATTCATATTGATCCGGCGCCCCGTTGTACATATCAATCTGGTCGGTGGTGCGCAGCCCTTCGCTATTTGGGGCCTCGGCGTCGTAGGCCAGGTTAGGGGAGCGGCGCAGGCGACGTTCGCCGGCCTGATAGCGCCAGGATTGTCTAGGAGATCGAATCTGATCCAGCGTCTCATGCACCAGGTTCATGGTTCCTGCGAGCTTGGCGGGAGCGACGACCTCCGTCTTGAGATAGAAGATTTTGTTATCGATGTCTTCCGGGCGATTGTGCTGCTGAGCATACACAAAGAAATACTCATAGTCGGTTGTCACCGGCGTGTAAGAACCGTCTGGAAGTGTGGCGGCGAACGAAGAACGAAATGAAGCCTCTTCGCCCCGGTAGCGCAGGATATGGTTCCAGATAATCTCCACTCCCTGATTGGGGATCGGAAATGGACTGGTGATCAGCGATCCTTTAACGCCTGTTCCACGAGGCATTAGTTCCGCCTTGGCGGCGTTTTGTTTCAGAGCGGCATAGACGTGGTCAGGGTAAGACGCGCTGCGGCGGCTGGGATACACTTTCAGAATGTAATCGCTTGGATACTTCTGCAGCAGAGCCTTGTGGCCTTCGGTCAGTTTGTCTGAATAATCCTGTGCATTGCCGGCGTTAATGATGAAGCGTGGAACGTCCGCATCGAAGGGGTCAGCATGCCATTTATCTGGATTATAATTCGCAGGCGGCTGCTTAATGCCACCATCCCAAGAGGGCACTTCCCCCCCTTCGCTACCGGCCCTCTCGGCGCCAAGCGGCGTGAGATCCCGGTCCAAACGTGCAACCTGATCCGGCGGCGCCTTAGCTGGGGCGTTTTGCGCGATTAGTGAAAATACGAGTAATACCAGTGCGTTATTTATATTTTTTCTTGCGTTACGGCTATAAGCCATGTCTTTCTCACTCTCTTTCTAGAAGTAACAGACAGTTCCCTTACTTTCTCTCCCTGGACAAAATTATAGCAGTCTAAAATATTATTCTAGTTTTCTCACTAGCGCCTTTGTTAGCGTTTATGGCGGGTTGCTGCTGAACGTTAACTTGTGTAAGGGGCGAGCCTGAGGATCGGGTGCTAAGCTATGAGAAAGGGGCTGCTGATAGATTGTCGCCATTTTTACGGAAACCTGAGTCGGATTTAGGTGGCAATGGTAGGAAATTTAGGCGTCTAAACGAATCGGAATTGCGCCTCAGGAAATAGTCCGGAGGGGAATTTTTTATTAAAGAACTTATGGTTAAAAACCTATACACTAACAAAGAGCAATTGTTGATGAGTTAAGGTATGTCCGATAAGTGGCTGACTTATGTTAATGAAAACCTGTTTTTCGCCAAGCTGCAGTTGCAGTGGAGGGATGCATCCTCAACGGTGGCGGAAAAGCAATGCGCCGGACGGGCGGCTTTGCGTTTTCTGCAGCAGGCATATGTCGGCTTCTTGAATGAGCTTGCGGAGCAGCGTCGCATCAAAGTTAAAATTGAGACGCTCGCTGACTTGGAAGGAGAGTTGGAAGTTGAATCGCCAGAAGTAWTCAGCATGAAGCTGGCGGTGGAGCAACCCGATTCCTGGCTGGCTCAACTGCTAAAACAATTTGGGGACATATCTCGCCCCCGAAAAAATGAAACGCCGCAAAATGAAAATATTATCGCCGCCACGTCAGCTCCATATGTGATGGAGTTAGTGGTGATACTGGAGTCCATGCAGGCGTTCATCAACGAGATGAGAGAGCACAGTTTTGAGTGGTAGAGGTAAGCTTGAATGAAAGAAACCCTCTCAGGCCTCGACTGATAACAGCTTAGGAAAATGAATGAGGCGCCTGTGGCTAGTTTTCTGATTTGTTCGCTCCCGGGTGTTGGGACGATGGAAAACATTTCAGTGAGAACTTACGAGTAGGAGATTTGGAAATGGCATCAAGCTTCTTTGAAATTGTTCAATTGCCGAATGGCGATTTCGCTTTGCAACCCATGGGAGGCGGAAGCGAACATTTGGTGAAAATCAGCTTCGGTCAGGAAGCCAAGGCATATCTGGCGGAAAATGACGCAGCTGTTGCGCATGCAATGATTAATGCGGCGATTAAATTGGTAGGAGATATGCGGGAAGAGGCGATTCGTCAGTCTGAGGCGGAAGAAAAGCCGAAAACCGTACATTAAAGGCCCCGGCTGCCCATACAAGGGCAGTCGGCGCTTCGTTCCCTGTTAGCGGCGAATAACGCCGACGCCCAGTCCTTCGATGTCCAACGGTTGTTGCGACAGATTCACTTCAATTGGCTCAAACTCTTCGTTTTCCGGCAATAAAAGCACTTTGTTTTTTTGACGCTGAAAGCGCTTTACGGTCACTTCATCGCCAATGCGCGCAACCACAATTTGCCCGTTGTGGATATCGGTCGTGCGATGCACCGCCAGTAAATCACCGTCGAGTATTCCCACGTCCTTCATGCTCATGCCTTTGACACGAAGAAAATAATCGGCGGAAGGAGTAAAGAAGGATGGAGGCAGTTCGCAATATTCTTCAATATTTTCCTGGGCCAGAATGGGGTAGCCCGCTGCAACCTGACCGACAATTGGAATCCCCTGATTTTGCGTTTCCGTCGCTGGCAACCTGATGCCGCGAGAGGCGCCGGGAACCATCTCGATAGCGCCTTTCTTCGCCAGAGCTTTCAGGTGCTCTTCCGCAGCGTTAGCGGAGCGAAACCCCAGACGATTGGAAATCTCCGCCCGGGTAGGTGGATAACCCGTTTCCTCAATATGCTCGCGAATCAGTTGTAAAACCTGCTCCTGGCGCTTGGTTAGCTTAATCACTCCACCCTCCGGGGAACCTAAAAGGTCTGATAAAATTCTGTGTATACTATATGTTTATCCATGTCTGTTTATGTATACAGTAATGGTTTGGGCAAGTAAAGAAAAAATGTCTAAGTGACTGAGGTTTAAGATGAAAACTCTCATGGCGGACCACTTATCAAGTAAAGCTGTTGAATATTGATCAGCAACAAATGCCCGCCTTGGTTAATCAAGAAAAATATAAAACAGATGATTAGTCTCTCAGGGAGCCGCCTATGGGGTCGCGTATTTTGATTGTTCAGGGACACCCTGATCCACGAGGAGGCCGGTACTGTCATGCCTTGGCTGACGCGTATGCAGACGGCGCGGAGGCGGCGGGGCATGAGGTGCGTAGGCTGGCGGTGGCGACAATGAATTTTCCCTGGTTGCGTTCAAAGCAGGAGTTTGAGGAACAACCGCCGCCAGAATCGATTATCGCTGCGCAGAAAGATATCCAATGGGCCGAATGTCTGTTTATTGTTTATCCACTATGGATGGGAGATCTTCCTGCGATATTAAAAGCATTCCTGGAGCAGACGCTACGGCCGGGGTTTGCTGTAGGCGGTGGCGATAAGTGGCCCAAAAGGCTATTGAAAGGGCGCAGAGCGCGTATTGTCGTAACGATGGGAATGCCTGCGTTTGTCTATCGCTGGTTTTATCGTTCGCATAGTTTAAAAAGTCTAAAACGTAATGTCTTGGGTATTTGTGGCGTTTCGCCGGTCCAGGCGTCGCTGATTGGCGCGGTGGAGGATTCTGATTCGCGGTCCCGAAAACACTGGCTGGATAGAATGCGCAGGTACGGCGGTAAAGCGATATAGCCTTTGGTTTAGTCATTGCCTTAACTGCTTGGCGACTTTGATACAATTTGATGCTTTTCTTAGACAGACCGATAACTTCTATCGGTATATCTTCATGGCCCGTGCGGTAAAGCTCATGATCCGCAGCGTACTTTTCATATCAGTTGTAAATCTCTTCAGGAATCGTCATGACGCCAGCGAACAGATGGTTTAAAGCCCCCTTTGTGGTTGGCGTTGTCTTTCTTATTCTCACTGTCAGCGCAATGACATGGTCAAAGGGCGGTGGGGAGCTTTTTAAGTATTTTCGACACAACTCGGAGCAGCCGGAAAAGTTATCAGAATTGCCTCCACCGCTGCCGGCATACAGTCGAGCAAAAGAGGACGAATCACACTACGAGGAAGAGAGTAAGTCTGACTGCTATTTGGATGGTCTTTCGGGGCTCTCGGATGACGAATTTGTTCTGGCCATATGGGGAATGGATCATGATTGTGTGAGGGACTTGGCCTTCATGGAGGAACAAGCTCTTCTCAATGTATTCTCGGAAGCCAACATGTCAGTCGTGGCGCAAGCGGCCACTTCAGAATCATCTTATTTTCAAGACGATAATATCTATGAACTGACGAACCTCATTCAATATCTGCATGCGGGATATGTGCTGGAAAGAAACCGCCCGCGTAAGAAGAAGCTATATGGAAAGGCGTTGCAGAAACAGGTTGCGGTAGTCGTCGTTCAAGTGACCAATAATGCTCTGCAAGGCGCCATTGGAGCAGATCGCGCGCGATTGACGGAGCTGTCTTTCAAACTGGTAAACAGTTCTGATAATCAGGGAGCGGTTGTCAATGAGTCCGTCGCCTGGTTAGAGAAACTGGGCCCGCTGACCGACGCCAATGAGCGTTATGATCCAGCGTTAAACGAGCTTTTCAATATCTACTATAAAGGCCATGACAATGACGCCTTTGTCGACATCGCCTCTCATGATGCGCAGATTCCTAACGCACTCTATCGCTTCATTGTTGATAAAGATTCGTGGTTGGTTGGCAGCCGGGAGTATCTATTGATGAATGCCGTCAAAGAGCTCGGGCGCTTTCTGCAGTATAAAACGATACGGGATGATACAGGCCACTTCATACGTAACCTGATTAACAGATATGACCTGAGTCGTGATACAGCGAATGTGTGGAGCATTTTGGCCGGCTCAGTGGATTACTACGATAAGTCGAACTGCAGGCTTTACAACGCTTGCGATTATAGAAAGCGCGTCGAGACTGTTATTTTGCGCCGAGAGCGCATGTGTGGCGAGACGGTCAGAATAAGGGCTCAATCCATGACGGAGGAGCAGTTTGACTCCGCCTGTGAAGCTTTGTCTCGGCGCGAAGATATTTTTCACCAGATGCTGAACAGTGAACGAGAGCCCGTTGCTGAGGATCAGAACGACACTCTGGAAATGGTCATATTTAAAGACTCAGACACATTCGTTGACTTGGGCTGGCTATTGTTTGATTCCGATGCAGTGACCGCTGGCGGCGTTTTCTATGAGGGCGACCCTTTTGATGAAGCTAATCAGGCGCGAGTGCTGGCTTATCAGTCAGAAGAGGTCTCAGACTCGCATCAGATACTGAATCTGGATCATGAGTTTGTGCATTATTTGGACGGGCGATTCACCATGTATGGTTTGGAATCGGAGTACGTTGAAGATAATGTTTGGTGGGCCGAAGGCGTCGCCGAATACATCGCCTTACAGGATTATTATCCAGATGCAGAAGAAGCGGCTTTGTCAGAAATGGTGCGTTTCTCGGATATCATACACTCCAACTACAAGAGCGATGAGTCACGTATTTATCATTGGGGTTATTGGGCGGTGCGGTATATGTTCGAACAACGTCCAGACGATGTTGAACGATTGGTGAAGTGGTTCCGGCAAGGGCGCTACGAGGATTACCAGGACTGGTTGAAAGATGAGGCGAAATTCTTGGATGCGGATTTTGCGGAGTGGATGACGACGATCAAAAAGGAGCTTCAGGTCGCCTCTGGCAGTTAAAGTAAAAGCCAAATCCCTGGCGTATTGATTAATAAATCCGTGCTTTTAATTTCGTTAGCCGTTTCGGCGAGATAACTGAGCTGTCTTAGAAGGCTCTGGGGTGATATCGGTCATTGACTGAATTGAGGGGATGGCAGCGTCAAATTGTTGCTCATCCTCTTTGGCTTCTACATTTGCGCAGAATTCCATCAGCCAAGCATACCCGTAAGGGGTTATCTGTTCGGTATAACGCAGCAACTCCGCGATGCGGAATAAGTCGTTAACGACCTTCTGCGAAGGGGACGTCTGATTCACTGTTACTCCTTAAACCTGTGTTCAATGATGCCCTAAGGGCTAGTGCAATTGTGTTTTTGGAAGGAAATGGTATTTGTCTTGTTATGACGGGGCAAGAGGGGGTATGGCCTAGGTCATATGTGGGGGGCGTAACAAGGACGGACCAAGCGTCCAAGGAGAGTCACCTTAGTAATTGGACCGATAGATCTCTGTAAAAGGATGATTGGTTAAAGATCCCCATAATTAGATGAGAAGCCACCATAGCTATAGTGATTATCAGCGTTGCATGAATTTATTGAATTGATGATCTGACGGAAACTATTCCATGTCGTCGCCTGCTCTGGATTGTTATCGTCTAACTTGGTGTTTCTCGTGAACAACTTTCAGCAAAGCGTATATCCAACGTTGGAGTCGAGGGCGACATGAGTGGAATGGTTTCCCGGTTCAGTATCGTCGGTTTTGTCTACGTTGAAATGACGGTGGGACTCAAGGTCCTGAAAGGTGAGGGCGATGCTCTGGAGCGTGCGGAGAGGGAGAATGGCAGGAGGTTGGCCGCGCTGCAGCAACAGGTCGACCATCTTGCCAACATGCTTCATGACTCCATCCTGGCAGCGCACGCAGAGTCCCAGTTTGAATACATTGCTGCGCAATATCGACTGTACCAGCCGGGCATGACGGGGTTTACGCAGTTTCCGACGTATCGCTCCTACGATGAAACTCAACCAGGCGAAGGCGGTTACCTCCTGCTCCATGAAAACCCTGCCGTGGCGCTATGTTTTTACGCATTTCCTGGGCGGGAGGAGACGAAGGCGTTGCAGGATTTGATTACCAGGCTTGTTGTTGAGGCGTCGGGAGAAGGCTCACTCTTATAGAGCCTTCATTATTTCCTTCAGGCGTACGGACTGACCGAGCGGCGAATAATTCGACGTCATATACGGGCCGAAAGCGTCGTGTTTCATTTTTCGATAATCAAGATCCCCATTACTAACCAAGTCAAAGGTATGCGTGATTACGCCTTCCAGAGATACTAGCTCCACATTCCCCTGTTCATCGTAGCGAGCACTGAAAACCGGCGCGCCGGAATTTCCCCAGAAGGCGGGGCAGTCCGTATCGAATAATACACCGTCGTACCCCGGCGATTTGGGCGAGAGCAATAGCTTTCCTGATCGCTGTTTGTGCTGACATTTGGCGGAGCTGACCCTCAAAGTGTTTTGTGTCTTAACAATGGGGTAGCCAACTGAAAACAGCGCTGCGCCTGTTTCTGGAGCTGGACCGAAGTTTAGCGGGATATCCTTAAGCGCCAGCTTACCCTCCGTGTAACCCGGATCATAATGCACGATCGCCAGATCGTTGATACCTTCAACCGAGCTGTCATATTCGAACGAGGCGACGGGGATATAAAGATCGTTTTGATCAATCGAGCTGTCCTCAGAGTAGGCGAGATAATAATTGCCTTTCTTGGAGTCGTCCCTAAAACAGTGCTTGGCGGTAACCACTAGTCCGTGCTTCAGAATAAGGCCGGTGCAGATGCGGAAATGATCCTCATCCAAAATCGGAACGATATAGTCAAAGTCATCAACCAGACTTCTTTTCGGGCTGTCGGATTGTCCAGCAACACTTTCCTCTACCGACGTACAGGAAACAACTAGCGTCGCCGTGAGTATGCAGGCGCTCACTTTAGCTAAGAGGGCGGTTAATTTTGATAGGAGTAAGCGTTTACGCATCATTTCTCTACTTCTACGGAAAGGGGCGGCTGTGATTGCAATGCTTTCGGGATCTTTATATGTTTTCTCTGTTTAATATGTATCTATTCATATTTTTAGAAACCGAAGTAAATCAAGGGCTCGGTCTCATTAGTTTGATTGAGTGGATGGGCATTCAGTTGCATTTTTCGGCGTGAATAAAAATGGATCTTTTCCCTTTGTAGAAAGCAATCTCAAAGTGAATTTTATAGTTTTCATAAACACGGTCCTGAATCCATCCTTGCGCCTGCTCTAAATTAGCTTCCACATAGTCTGGTAACAGGATAAATGAGAACAGGTTCTGAGCCTGTAAATCGTCAAGATCGTTCCAGGCGTCTATCCAAAGTTGTTCTTGCTGGCTACTTGAAAGCGTCATATTCACGGTCAGTTAAAATTTAAGCATTTCGCATGCGCGTTTGCGCACTTGACTATATTGCTCATTCTCATGAATTCACTAAGAAATATTGTAATTCTACTCAGCCACAACTTTTAAAATCAATTTCTGCACTGTCTGTCCTGTTTAATTGCCTCTACCTTGCCAATCATAATATTCCGTAGTTTAAAACGGACGGCTACGGCGTAGGCTGGCGCGGTTCATCCAAAGACTTTAGGTATCCCCCTTGTTTCAGGTGTAGATCGTCGCCATCCCAACCGGCGTACTGGGTATTATCTGAAGGATCGAAAGCAATAACGCCAACCAGCTCTAAGCGCCCGTCGTACCAGATTGTGGAATCGTGCTCGTAATAAATTTTCCCAAGATAGATGCGGTCATTGGGATTGCTATCATCTTTTACGCTTACAAAAACGCCGCCATCCGCACCTCCCGCCCATATGGTTCCTGCAGGGCCTTCCTTGTCCGGCTCAGGCCCAAATTCAACAGAACATCCGGCTAGTGAAAGTAAAAGAGTTAAAAGTAGATATCTCATGTTTTTGTATGTGTCCTGTGCAACCGATGTGCATCAATCCAGGCTAAAATTTTCGCAGCTTTTTCTGACTCAGCGGCGGCTCGGAGCACCCTCGGGTGCTGATAGTGGCCACATACCCACAATGTGGCAGGGCTTGTAAAACGCTCGAATATAGACACTGTAATACCAACTCCAATTCGACCGCGATGACTGATTAATCTCTGTTCACAGTGATATTGATGGGCTTATGCTCGTCAACGAGTGTGGCTATGATAACACCTAACAAAATAATCATAAGGATGCTAGGCAGCATCCCACAGAAAGGCGTTAGCTGAATAATACGGAGCATTGAATATGAAACACGAAGATCGACAGCCTATATTCTTAGCGCCAGGCCAAGGCCGTTCGTACTCTATGGGGCCTATTTCAGCCATATTCAAAGCGGATGGCGAGGAGTCTGCAGGAGCTTATTCAATATCCGAATGGTGGTTAGAGCCATACTCAAAAGGACCGGGGGCTCATAGCCACAATGAAGATGACATATTTTTTGTTATAGAAGGAACAATGAGCTTTCTCATTGGCGAAGCATGGACGGAAGCGCCAAAAGGCAGTTTTGTTCTCGCCCCCAGTGGCGTCACTCACGACTTTGAGAATCGAAGCGCGTCCCGCGCAGGCGTTTTAAACATATCAACCCCGGGCAACTTCGAACAACATATGCCTCAAATTGTTTCCTGGTTTGAGCAACACCCTCCGGGTAAAACTGGCGGTAGTTGACCCTTTGCTCCCACGACACAGCAGTTTACGCAGTTTGCTGTGTATGTACGACGTTATACGAACATATGAACGCAATAGAATTTAGAGAAAATTTTAGAGAATTCCTAAAAAATGATGAGCGCTATAAGAAGTTTGTCGCGATTATCAACAGAGGGAGAGATAGCCGGCTTCTATTCTGGCAGGAGCGCGCCATTGAGCAGTTCTGCGAAAAGCATGCTCTGGAAATACCTTCGTTTGAAGTGCTGCAAGAAATCTTCAGTGTATGTGAGTTACACGGTAATACACTGGAACATGGAAAAGCTAAGGTGTTTTGTGGCCATATTGATTACTCCCCGGATTACATAAAAGCATGCGCAAAACTGTTCCCTAATAGTTATATGTCATCGGTGAATGGGCCAGAAGAAATGTAAGGCGAGAACTATGATATTTATTTCTGCAAAGCATGCAGGGAAGCGGAACAGCAATGGAGAGATGAGCATGCATGGCAAGGCTAATCTGCATTAGAGAATTAGCCGATCTGAAATAGCAACTGTAGTAAAAATGCAGTGCTCGTAGTTCTAGGCATCGGCTTGGTTGAGGGAACGGAGCGACAAAGTGGACGATAACATTATAGGCTTGCTTGAGAGTTTGGTTGTACTTCTTGTCAACTCAAAGTTTTCTGAAATAGTCGCCAGGAATGAAAATGGTCGTCTTTCACAATCTGAGATAGAAGCAGCATTACGAGAGTATCCCGGGCTAATAAGTTTGCCTCCAGAGTCCGCTTATAGTTCAGTATGTGTTTACGATATATATGATGATGTTACGGAAGCTCGAAGGATTGAGTTTGATTTGTGGTATGACGGTGAAGTCAGTGATTTAAATTTGTCTGCAGAAATCAAAAAGAATTCGTCAGGGGAGCTTGTAATAACCATAGAGGATATACATGTTTTGTAGATGCCTTGGTGACAATCGCTACTACTCATGTATAGAGAAAGGGTGTTTTAGTGGGGCGCTGAATCAGAGTCGATTGAGGGCGCAGCCGAATGTGTATTCGGCGTCGATAATTGCGGAGTTGTGATGAGAGAAAGTTTGAGGAAGAAGATCATTGATGTCTGTGATCAGAAAATTGCGGCTAAAGGCGTCAATGTTGGTGTGTCGTTTTATGCTTTTTTCGCCAATAAAAATGATGACCCTGAGTTGCTAATGGAAGCCGCTGAATGGTGGATTTTAACCAATAAACTGGACCACTTCGAAAAGGCGGTAAAAATAAAGGACCTGGTTCAACAGGGTGCGTGAAATACATCTCATTCCCTTGGTTCATCGAAATAGTATGAGCTGTTCCAGTTGCTTGCCTTGTTGAATCTGCATCTTGCAGGAGAAGTAGAAAGAGTGGCGTCTTTTATCTCCTGGTGTACAAGGAAGGTCGCCACCCTTACCGATAGCTCGAAATCGAGGCGGCTAGCCTCTTCAACCATATTTCTTCAAGTCTGTCAGGCGACATGGGCGAAGAACGCGCCAATAAGGCCAGCTTGATAAAAGGGAATAGGGGTTGTAAAACCGCCCGCTTTGATGATGGCCGCGATTGTGTCTGTCGGCAGTACGGCGACGTCCTGACTATAGGCGGCTTTCATCCGCTGAATATCCCCTTGCGATACCGCTGCGTTCGCCATCAGCCGCAGCCACAAATTTAACTGCCCCTCGTAGATTTCGCTGTGGGTATCTGCGACTAAATCGGCGCTAACGAGAAGCCCCTCAGGTTTGAGTCTGTCGGCGATATGGCGGAAAAACTCACTTCGGGCCTGTTGATCCAATATGAATTGGGAAACCAGCAGACTGGTGGCGCCATCAAACTTTTCTTCACTGGGAAGTGTCTCCACATAGCCCTGATAAAAGTCGCACCTGGATGTAAAACCCGCCAGTTCAACGGCTTTGCGGCACTGATTCAGCATCTCGCCAGACGGCTCAACGGCGGTAAAACGCCACTCTGGGAAGTGCTTGGCCAGGTGCAGCATTTCTTTACCTGTGCCTGCGCCCACGCACAGGATGTGGGCTCTTGTTGGCAGGACGCCAAGAATGGTCTCCATGAAGAAATACAGCCCATTGTTAATCGGCGACATCCGTCGCCACTGCGTGTCGTAGTTTGGCGCCTGTTGGTCGAATAGCTGTGTCAGTTGCTGTTTATCCATTTGGGGTCGCTCGCTTTGCTGAATGTGTGTGCTCATTTTTACGTAACTGTAAATGTTACATATATTGGATGCGCGAGACAATTGATGTAACGTTAAAAGTTGCGTGATAGGATTGGGCGTCTATTACACGAGATGCAAGATGAGAAAAGACAGTCGTTTATCCCGAGTGTTGCACGTGCTGATTCACCTGGCCGCCAGCGACAAACCTATGACTTCAGGGCAGATTGCTGAGATGCTGTCGACCAACCCAGTCGTGGTGCGCCGCACCATGGGCATGTTGCGAGTGCAGGGATATGTTGATTCCGCCAAAGGCCACAGCGGCGGCTGGACGTTGATAAAACCGCTGAACGAAATCACCTTGCTTGACGTGCATAATGCGCTTGGCGAGCCGACCCTGTTTACGCTGGGCCTCACCGACGAACACTCAAACTGCTTTATTGAACATGCAATCAATGAAGTGCTAAAAACCGCCATGGACGACGCGGAAAAGAAACTACTGAGTCGATTTGGCGAGATTACGCTAGATGCCCTGGCGAAACGTTCTTGATGGTGGAGGGCGCTACAAACTGGGATTAAATAATGAACTACATCCAAAAGGGAGTTCCAGAAGTTAACTTTTACACCAGCATGAAGGACATTGCTGGTTGGCTTGAAATTGAACTGAGAGATTATGACTGGCACATATCCGATATAGACGGTGGGTGGTGTGGGATCGTCGACCCGAGTTGGGTGCTGGGCGAAGAGTTTACAGCAAAGATTGAAGAGTTCGATTACCAGTTTGTCTGGGCTGTTATATCTGCATTTCCGAAGGGAACGGAAGCCTTCACATCAAGCCTGCCTTATGTCGAGGATAACCCTGCGCTCTGGGAAGGCGCGCCCTGTACCCAGCTAGACGGCGCTTTGTTTGAAATCGTATGTTGGGACAGTAGCGCAACACTATTTATCGGCCTCTCTGAAGAGTTAAGCCGCAGACTGTTGGCTAATGCGCCAGGCATAAAAGACTTGGATAAAGAAAATGAGCGGAGAGGCGCGGATAGCCGTTAAAAAGTCCCGAGAGTGAGCTAATCTATCGAAGAATACATGCATATCAACTACATCAGCCAGGGAGTGCAATGATTCCTGAGGAAAAGCTACCAAATCTCTTTGATGTTCTTTGCAAGGGGAAATACGAGTCAGCGAGACCTACCGAATGCAGTATTGAGCGTATTAACTCCCACTTTGGAATGAATTTTCCTGTATCACTCGTTCGTTTTATGCAAGCGAGCAAATACTATGCGGAGCAGTTCTGTCTTTTTGATGAGAGTTATCAGTCCTACTTTCATATCATTCGGACAAATAGTCTTTATAAGAATATTCGCAGAAGACGACATGGACGATGGCGTTATGTGATGCCAAGGAGCTTTGTGCTCATCAAATCCAACCCGGACGACCGACATTTAGCGCTAGACACGTCAAAGTATAATCCTGTAACTGGCGAATTTGGGCTGCAGTACTGGTTTCCGGGTTATGAGAAGGAGTTTGGCGACTCATATCCGGACTTCAATACCTATATGAAATCATTGATTGAATACTTACTTCGAGAAGCTGATGAAGTAAGGTTGGCCGCCTGCGAAGCTATTCTTGCTGCGCTATGACCTTATGAAGCAGTGAATCAGTCATCCGTCCTTAAGCTGCATTATTGATAGCGTCGTTTGTGGCTATGTTTCTATTCGCTGCGGCTGTGCAGGTCCAGGAAAAAGTTTGGAGGAGAGATAATGGGTGGCGTATCGACTGAGATATATTTTGAGCATGATAATCCAGTAGTTGCAGAAGTGCTTAACCAAATACTCGACTGGCGGTTTACTGGGAAGAACTCAGAGGTAGAGGCAATGCTAGGCGAGTTTAACCCGGAGATTGTCGACCTAATCAGAGCGCCTCATTACGGGCGCGAAAATTTGGAGTGGCTGGACGATTATCCAGATATAAAAAAGAGCGCCGAACACTTATTGCATTTTGATGAGTTAGATAAGGATTACCGGCTCTGGTTGGATGACTTCTATAGTTACAGATAAGCCTTTGGAAGTGGCAGTGTGAGCAAGAAAAGGAAAGGGTATGAAATATTTGTGGAAAGTAACGTTTATGTGGGGCCTTTCCTGGTGGCTATCCTAAAACTGGCTGGAGCAACCAAGGTGAAACTGAAACAAGACTCACTCGATTGGCATGGCTGAACAGAAGCGTTTCTAGTTGTCACGCCTTCGACTGTAGATTTGGCGAGTTGGGTCGGAGCAGGTCTGTACTAAAGACCTTTTGTCCCTAACACACCTCAAACCCCAACGGCGGCGTTTCTCCCTCCACTTGTTCAGTTTTGACCTCAGTGACGATGGCGGCTTCGGGGCCTTCGTGGAGCCAGTCTATGAGTTGGTTGACGGATTCGGCGTCGCCGTAGGCGAGTACTTCGACGCGGCCGTCCGGCAGGTTTTTGGCGTAGCCGAGTATGTGGAGGCGTTCGGCGACTTGGCGGGTGGAGTTGCGGTACCAGACTCCCTGCACTTTGCCGCTGACCCAGGCGCGGATGTGTTGTTTGTCCTGCATTCTTTTCTCCTTTGCTTGCTCTTGCTGCGTTGGTTCCGCTTACTTTGCTCACTGCGTTCTTTTTACCCATGTACGCCTGGGTGTAGAACGATTTTTTGGCTCACTTCACTGCTTTCAGACGACATATAGGCCGTTTTTTAGTCGCCAAGCTTATCTGTCGGCGCTAAAGAGCGCATACTTCTGACAGGTTTATCACTATATTTAGTAAAAAGCGCTTTTAGAGGCTTAAATTATAATAGATACGGCTGCTGCTCCCCGGGATTCTTTATGGGATCGTCGGGGAGGCGGGCGGCTTGGTTTTAATGAAGGCGTTGGGCGATATGGAAACAGGAAAACTGCTGATCGCGCTCTGTGGGGATACGCATCCGGCGATTCTTGAAGAGTTCGGTAATTTTGATGGTTGGTTTATTGATGTTTTCGACAAAATGGGGATCTCCACTCATTTGTGGAATACCCATATGTACCATGACGCGCCGGAAGGAAATTTTATTGGCTGCGTCGTCACCGGTTCGCCGGCGATGGTGACGGACCGGGCGCAATGGTCGGAAGATCTGGGGCGCTGGATGCGGCTGGCGATAGAGCAAGGTCTGCCGCTGTTGGGAGTGTGCTACGGTCACCAGTTACTGGCTGACGCTTTGGGTGGCGCGGTGGACTACCAACCAGACGGACGAGAAATCGGCTCCCTGCTGATCACCAACCATGCTTCAGACGGCGATGATTACATCTTCTCGCGATTGCCTCACACCTTTCACGCCCATCTGACTCACGCTCAGTCCGTATTGACCCTGCCGGAAGGGGCGGTGAATCTGGCCAGCAGCGGGCGGGTGAAACATCAGGCGTTCCGCTATGGCGATCGCACCTGGGGCGTGCAGTTTCATCCTGAATTTACCTGTCCCATCATGTCCGCTTATTTATCGGTATACCGGGATCAAATTCCAGCCGGGCAGCGGTTGCAATTGGAGGCGCATTTACAGGATTGTTTTGACGCCCAGAGAGTGCTGGAAATATTCGCGGAAGGGTGTTTGCGCGGCTTTGCGTAGACTCATCCTGAGCCTTTCGAGTTCACTACGCGGAGGTCGCGTTTACCACCAATACTTACCGAACCTCTCTGGATTCGCCCAGTTTTCCGCATTGTTCCAGGCCCGTTTGGGGTTGTAATCCGTGATGGAGTAAGCGTAAACCGCCAGCGCCCGATCGTGGTCGGTAAACATCTCCAGACGGCGAAACCCCAATGCGATCAAGTGATTAAAGTCCCACTCAGGCGACTGATTATGATCTATAGTCGCCAGCACATTGGGGATCAGCAGATTGCGCGGGGCAGCCAGAAGTGCTTGTCCCGCCTGGAAGGGAAGTTTCTCCACCGCATCGCTGATGATGGCGGCTTCAGGGCGGCTATCGGCGCCAGCAATCTCCTCTATCGTAGCGGCGCAGGTCACATTCACCTGCCTGTCTTCACTGTATCTGCTCAAAGCGGGCGGCTGAGCCGGACCGATGTTCAGAACGCAAGTCGGAGACATGACGGACAGCCAGTCAAACAGCAGGTCATTTGGCGAATTGGCCACGTTGATTCAACCTATGGTGCAGCGAGTATGGATAGTGGAGCGCATACAAAAAAAGCGCTGATCCATCAGCGCTACTGTTACTTGGTATCTGCAAGTATTTAAGCAGGGTAAACGAAGAAATGAAATGAAAAAGACTCTGAATTGCTTCAGACAATTAGAGTGTAGTAAAGCCTATGCTGGCGCGTTAGACGGATTATCCATTAAACTCGGAAGCGTATTTTCGAAATGCGATAACAAACTAGAAAACGCTTTTATTCGATAGCGCAACCCAATGAAACTCGGAGAAATATATGCACAGTAGAACTCTGTCAAAAATAGGCGTGGCATTGTTCACATTCTGCTTCAGTTTGTTTGTTCAAGCGGAAGCGCCTCTTACCGGAGACCTCATCGATCGCTGGATCAAGTCCCAGAAAGCCGTGCAGGAGTGGGGCGACAAGCATGAAGAAGAGTTGTCCAAATACGAAAAAGACAACGAAATGATCCCCACCAATATCGACGACATTGTCGCTCCACTGAAAGCCTCAGGATTGTACGGTCAGGTTGAGGATATTGTAGAAGGCTACGGTTTCTCCACGCCGGAAGAATGGGCGAGCACTGCGCTGCGTATTTTCGGCGCCTATGCGGCGATTGAGATGCAGGGGCAGCAAGTCGATATGGACGCCATGAGGCAACAATTGGCGGAGCTGGAAAAGAATCCGAATATCAGCGCGGAACAGAAGAAAATGATGCGCGATATGATGCAACAAGGGCTGGCGATGATGGAGAAATTCAAGAACGCGCCGCCTGAAGACGTCGAAGCGGTCAAGCCGCATATGAGCAAGCTGCGTAAAGTGATGGAAGAAAGCGGCGGCGGTCTGGACGACTGATCCTCGCTTGACTCCAAGGCTCTTAAAGGACTGCAGCTTACGGCTGCAGTCTTTCAACTTCCCAATTCTCACCGACCATCTTATACATAAAGCGATCGTGCAAACGGTTCGCGCGGCCTTGCCAGAATTCAATCGTCACCGGTCTTACCCGATAACCGCCCCAAAATGAGGGCAGTGGCACTTCGCCTTGCTTAAAGCGGTTTTTCATCTGCTCGAACGCCTGCTCCAGTAACTTGCGCGAGCCAATCGCCTGGCTTTGCTGTGACGCCCATGCTGCGACCTGGGATTCGTGAGGACGGCTCAGAAAGTAGCGGGTGGCTTCAGCGATGGAAAGCTTTTCCGCCACGCCGGTGACGCAGATCTGACGCTCCATCGGCAACCACGCGAAATGCAGGCTGACATTGGCGTTTTCCGCGATATTCTGCGCCTTGCGGCTACCCAGATTGGTGTAAAACACGAATCCGGAGGCATCCAGGTTTTTCAGCAATACGATGCGTTGGCTGGGAACGCCCTGCGCATTGACCGTCGCCAGGGACATGGCGGTAGGGTCGGCGTTCAGGTCGGCGTCAATCGCCATCTGCAACCAGTTTTTGAATTGAACAATGGGGTCGTCGGCCAGGTCTTTGCGGGACAGGCCGGAGTAGAGATACTCGCGTCTGATGTCGTCTAATTTCATGAGTGCTGCAATCCGGACAAGCTGATGATTTAGCGGATGATTCCGCCGACGGTTTGACTGATATTGTACGGCAATTCACGCCGATTCGCTCACCGCAGAAGCTGCGTAATCGTCTAAGGTCGAATAAGTCTGAGATGAGAGAGCGGGATGGGCGAGAGATAAAAACTTGTCTGGATAAAAAACTGAGCGAGAAAGTCGAAGTTGGGGCGATACCGCTGAATTCGCCCGTGACGGATCAGGCCGCCTGGGAATGATCCAGACCGAAACTTTCAGTCAGGCCGCGATAGCCCAGTTCCCGTTCGATGGACTGCAGGAAATCAAGCGAATCACGCAGGCTGTCTTCATCGGAGGCATCGAAATTCATTGTGATCAGCTCTTCGAGCCGCATGAGTTCGATGTCAGAAAAACTCTCCAATTGTTGTTGATTATGCATGTGGTAATCCCTCACTAAGGTTGCAGTTTTATTGTGGAGATAGCAGGTTTCATTTTGATTGCGCGCGTGATGAGGCGACTTGACGCTGATCATTAAATGAACTCCTGCCGGAAGCCTTCATTTATTAATCGCTAACTGCGGACTACTAGCTCCGATACTGCTCGTTATTCCGTTACTGCAGGGTAATAACATAGGAAAAAATTGAGGGAAACGCCAACGCTGATTTTACAGTGGGATGGAAGATGTTATCGAAGTTGGCTTATGAGGGCTGTCGGGGAAAGTGCGTCCGTGGGTAATTACCGACACGGACGCAGAGAATCGCTCATTATCAGAAAGCGGAAGCTACCGCGGCGACGCCTGTGGCGATTGCGCCAGCGCCAAGGGTTTTGCGGGTAGCGTTGGTTTTTTCATAACGTTTGGCCAGCGCCGCAACGCCCCAGCCAACCAGCTGAATCATCGCCGTCGCCAGAATGAATCCGCTGACGTAGCTGAATGAATCTGCGCCAGCGGGTTGCTCGGCGACATGGGCGTAGCCATGGAAAACTGCGAATAAAGCCACCAGCGGCGCCGCAGCGAGAGTTAACATTCGGCTGTTTCCCGCCACCAGCAGCGCAGCGCCAAGGACGAACAAAGAAGCGGTGATCATGGCTTCAGGAATCGGCAGGCTAACGCTTGAGGCCGCCAGCAGGCCGCCGGTCAGCATGGCGCCGAGAAACGCCAGCAACAGACGCGCTTTCTGGCCGGTTTTCCACGCCAGGAAGCCCACGCCCAACATGGCGACGAGGTGATCCAGGCCGAACATGGGGTGAGTCAATCCAGAGAAAAATCCGCCGACGACGCCGTGTCCCGGATGGGCGACTGCGGCCATCGAGGCGCCCAGGCCAGTGGTAAGTAGTAGAAATTGAGCTTTGGAGAATCGCATTAATCTGCTCCCTTGTTGGAAATGAGTGCTGTGTCGTCGTCCGCTGGGGACGCTAAGCCGCTTGCAGCATACCTTGGTCAATAATAAAACTGATGATGTCCTGCAGGCCTTCGCCGGTCTTCATATTACTGAAAATAAAGGGTTTGTCACCGCGCATTTTCCTGGCGTCGCGATCCATGACCTCCAATGAAGCGCCTACGATTGGCGCCAGATCGGTCTTGTTGATGATCAATAAGTCAGACTTGGTGATGCCTGGGCCGCCTTTGCGGGGAATTTTATCGCCAGCGGAAACATCGATGACATACAGGGTCAGGTCGGACAGCTCCGGGCTGAAAGTGGCGCTCAGGTTATCGCCGCCGCTTTCCACCAACACCAGATCGAGCCCGGGATGGCGCGCCGTCAGGGTGTCGATGGCGGCGAGGTTCATGGAGGCGTCCTCCCGAATGGCGGTATGAGGACAACCGCCGGTTTCCACACCGATGATGCGATCTTCGGTGAGCGCCTGATTGCGGATCAGAAACTGGGCGTCTTCTTCCGTATAGATATCGTTGGTGACCACGGCGATATTAAAGCGTTCCCGCAGCTCCTGGCACAGACGGGCCACCAGCGCTGTTTTGCCGGAACCCACCGGGCCGCCGATGCCGACGCGCAAAGTTTGTGTGCTCATAAAAGCGTTACCTCCAGATGATGTTTATTGTCCTGCGCGCCTGTTCAGGATCGGAACAGGCGCGAGTATTGCGTTTCGTGTTGGGCGCAGGCCATGGCCCAGCCGGGCAGGGACGCGCCGAAATTTTCTTCTTTTATCTGCGTTGCGGCTGCAACCGTCTCGGTCAGAATGGGCATCAGTCGCTGCAATATGCGCTGCGCCGCCGTCTGCGCCAGCGGCAGTGTTTTTCCCGCCACGGCGATCTGGTTTTCCAGCCAGCTCCACAGAAATCCCAGGGCGGCGTTCTCCGCATCAATGTCCCAATGCGCGCAGGCCAGCGTCCACAAACTCAGCAGGGACGCTGGTCGCTCCAGCCAGGGCTCCGCGCCGGGGGCGCCCAGGTCCCGCAGAAGCTTGGCCAGGGCTTTTCCCACATGGCGGTCTTCGTCCAGCAACTCCTGGGTTTCGCGAGCGGCGAGTAGCCAGGCGTTCCAGTAGGTGATTTGTTCGTGGTCATTGGCGCGCCAGGCCTGGAGCAGCTTGAACAACACTGGCAGATCGGTTTTCCCGAGTCCCTGGCTGATCACGCCCTGCAGCCAGTCGTGGATTTTTTCCGGCGTGTCGACGCCGCCGTGATCAATGGCCCATTCCAAGCCCTGTGAGTAGGCGAAGGCGCCTACTGGTAAGGCCGGGCTGGTCAGGTTCATGAGTTTCAGCAACGCTAAAGGCGGCATGGGCGGCAAGTCCTTTAATGCTCGTGAGGGTGCGAATGAAGGTGAACATGATCATGTGGATGTTCATGATCCGGAGCGTGAAAATGGTAGCGCTCTCTGGCGTCGTGGCGACTCTGATCGTGAGAGTGGTCGTGGCCATGATGATGACTGCTGTGTCCACCATGTCCGCTATGTCCACCATAGGCTCCGTTTTCAGGGTTGAATGGCGCGGATTCTCGCACGACTTCCAGTCCATACAGGCGGCACAGATCCTCCAGAACATGGTCCGGTTGGAAGCGCACCCAGAGCTCGCCAATCTGTAGCGGCGTATGTCGATTGCCCAGGTGATAGCAAATTTGCGCAAACTGACGCGCTTCGCTGGCCTGCGCGGTGGCGACGGTTTCCGGCGCGGCGCTGATGGCGTAGACGTTTCCGTTTTCCGCCAGCAGCAAGTCGCCGTCCAGCAGGGTTTTGCCGCGTTCCAGAAACAGCCCGACATCTTCTCCAGACTGGGTTTGGGCGCGCAAGCGGCCGCGTTTGCGTTCATCGTAAGTCAGACTGATGACGCCAGCGACGGCGGGCGTCTGTCCGGTCTCGATATAGCGTTCGGTGATGCGAATCATGCAGTGCCTCCGCTTTTTAGAAGAGAAAATAGCGCTGCGCCAGAGGCAACACCTTTGCAGGCTCACAGACCAGCAGTTCGCCATTGGCGCGCACTTCATAGGTTTGCGAATCCACTTCCATCTGCGGCGTCAGGTCGTTCAGCACCATGCTCTTTTTGGTGACGGTGCGGGTGTTGCGACAGGCGCTGAGTGGGGACTGCAAACCGAACAGCTCTTTCACTCCGTTATCCAGAGCGGCCTGGCAGACAAAGGTGAGGCGGGTCTGCTGCATGGCCTGACCGAAGGCGCCGAACATGGGGCGATAATGCACCGGCTGTGGCGTCGGAATGGAGGCGTTGGCGTCGCCCATGGGAGCGGCGGCGATCATTCCGCCTTTGATGATCAGGGAGGGTTTGGCCCCGAAGAAAGCTGGTCGCCATAAAATAATATCCGCAAGCTTGCCGGGCTCCAGCGATCCCACTTCGTGGGCGATGCCGTGGGCGATAGCGGGATTGATGGTGTATTTGGCGATGTAGCGTTTGGCGCGAAAGTTGTCGGCGCGCTCGGAGTCCTGCGCCAACGGGCCACGCTGCACTTTCATCTTATGCGCGGTCTGCCAGGTGCGGCAGACCACTTCGCCAACCCGGCCCATGGCCTGAGAGTCGGAGGAGATCATGCTGAATGCGCCAAGGTCGTGCAGGATGTCTTCCGCGGCGATGGTTTCCTTACGGATGCGGGAATCGGCGAAGGCGACGTCTTCTGGGATATCCGGGTCCAGATGGTGGCACACCATCAGCATGTCCAGATGCTCGTCCACCGTGTTGATGGTGTAAGGCCGGGTCGGATTAGTGGAGGAGGGCAGCACGTTCAGTTCGCCGCAGGCCTTGATAATGTCCGGCGCATGACCGCCGCCGGCGCCTTCGGTGTGATAGGTGTGAATGGTGCGCCCTTTGAACGCCGCCAGCGTATCCTCCACAAAACCAGACTCATTCAGCGTGTCGGTGTGAATGGCTACCTGCACATCGTACTTTTCAGCGATATTCAGACAGTTGTCGATGGAGGCCGGCGTGGTGCCCCAGTCTTCATGCAGCTTCAAGCCCATGGCGCCGGCGAGCATCTGCTCTTCCAGCGCCGCTGGCAGGCTGGCGTTGCCTTTGCCGAGAAAACCCAGGTTCATGGGGAAGGCGTCGGCCGCCTGCAGCATCTTGCCCATATGCCAGGGGCCGGGCGTGCAGGTGGTGGCGTTGGTGCCGGTGGCGGGACCGGTGCCGCCGCCCAGCATGGTAGTGACGCCGGACATCAACGCTTCTTCGATTTGCTGTGGACAGATGAAATGTATGTGGGCGTCGATGCCGCCGGCGGTGGCGATCATGCCTTCGCCGGCAATGACTTCGGTGCCTGGGCCAATAATAATGTCGATGTTGTCCTGAATATCCGGGTTACCCGCTTTGCCGATGGCGGCGATACGACCCTGCTTGAGCCCGATGTCCGCCTTGACGATGCCCCAGTGGTCAAGAATCAGCGCATTGGTGATGACGGTGTCCACCGCTTCTGTATTAGGACGTTGTGACTGTCCCATACCGTCACGGATAACCTTGCCGCCGCCGAATTTCACTTCGTGGCCGTAGGCGGCGTAATCTTTTTCCACTTCAATCCATAATTCGGTGTCGCCCAGGCGCACCCGGTCGCCTACGGTTGGCCCGAACATGTCGGCGTAGGCGGCTCTAGAAATCTTTGCCATGGTGATAAGTCCTGCTGTGTAACCTGTTTGCGTGCTGCCTTATTTTTGTCGCGCCGGGCGTTGTCATAAGTCGCCCATGACATCGCCGCGGAAACCGTAAACCTTGCGCTCGCCGCCCAGGGCGACCAACTCCACCGTGCGAGTTTGTCCGGGCTCAAAGCGTACGGCGGTTCCGGCGGCGATATTCAGGCGGAAGCCGCGCGCCTGCTCTCGAGGAAAGGACAGCGCCGGGTTGGTCTCAAAGAAGTGATAATGAGAACCCACTTGCACCGGCCGGTCGCCGGTATTGGTGACTTCCACGGTAATGGTTGGCAGGCCGGCGTTGATTTCGATATCGCCGGGGAGGGCGTCTATTTCTCCTGGAATCATGACTGGATCTCCATCAGCGATTAAGGGATAGGGTTGTGGACCGTGACCAGTTTGGTGCCGTCCGGGAAAGTGGCTTCCACCTGCACCTCTGGAATCATTTCCGGTATGCCGTCCATGACGTCTTCCCGCGTCAGCAGCGTGCGACCGTAAGCCATCAGCTCCGCTACGCTGCGGCCATCCCGGGCGCCTTCCACGATTTCCATGCTCAGGTAGGCCATCGCCTCCGGGTAATTCAGTTTCAATCCCCGCGCTTTACGACGCTCCGCCACCAGTGCGGCGGTGTACAGCAGCAGTTTGTCTTTTTCTCTAGGGGTGAGTTCCATCGTGAACTTCCTCTTTTATCTTGCGGTTACTTTTATTGTTCGATTGCTGAGTTTTGAGCCGTCATCGGCGATCGCCTCAAAACCAGTCTGCGTCAGGTCGCCCAGATTCGCGGCGGATGGCTTTCCACGCCGATTAAGGCTGGACGCAACAGGGACCACGCCGCCATAAACAACCGCTTGATGGGCTCCGACTGCTGACACAGCGCGCGCAGGATGATCAGATCGTCCTTGCGCGTCAGGGTCCAGCGCAGGTCTTTGTCTACGGTAAGGGCGGCGATGGCTGCATTCGTCTGCAACGCCTCGCGGCATTGTTGCAGCAGCTTTTGCGGCGAGTCCTGCACGTATCCGGCGAGCAGCGATCCGTAAACCTGGCGCCCCTGCAGTCCCCAGGGCTCTTTAAACCCGGGGCCTTCGCCGCGCAACGCGACCCGCTCGAAGAAGCAGGGCGCGCCGTCACGCAGAATCTGGGTGGTCTGGGTAAACGCGCCGCGGGCGAATGGAGCGTCCGCCGCCGGGCGTCCCAGTGCGGTAATTTCCCAGGCGATGAAGCGGCTGGCGGCGCTCGTCACCAGCCGCAATGTCTGTGCGCCCTCGGCGCCGTCGTAAATAATATTTTCCTGGGGCAGCCATTCCAGGCTGTCCGCGTCGGCGCAGTGCAGGCGAACGGTCTGACATTGCCGGTGTCCGGTTGCGTCAGTGCGATAGATTTTGCCGGCGGAAGGGGTAGTGAACAGCGCGCCTGCGCCTTGCTCCACTCTGGCGTTAATTTCGATTTCATCTCCGCAAACCAGACCGCCGGGAGGATGCAATATATAGATGTGGGGGCGTTGCGCGCCTTCTGGATAAAACGGTCGTTGCACCCGCAGAGGGCCTTGGTGAACGGCTTGCTTCAATATGGTGCGATTTGACTCTTTGGTCAGGTTTAATGTGAGCGACGCCCGCCAGTTTCTGGCGCCGGTGGCGGCGGAAGAGCCAGGATTCAATTCCTGCTCCGCCTGCTTGTTTTTATCGGTGAATTGCTCTGCAAGCATTACGCTGCGTACCTTTACGCTGGGGTCGCGACCTCTGTCCGCGACTTTCTTCTTACCCGCTGCGCCCTGAAACAATGCGTGGACGCGCTCGTTTCTGTCTCGTTGTGGCAAGTCATTAAGCGAATGCTGTGCCAATCCCTCGCCATTTTGGCGCTGACAGGGCGGAGGCGACGGTTTAAAAGCGTTCAGGCGCTCTGTTTTTGCACCGCTTTGGTTCATGGGTTTGGCGCGCCTTAAGTGGGGCGTCAGACATTTTTTGAGCGCGCCCCGATATTGTGCCCCCATGCTTGAGACATGGGTCACACTGGTGCGAATGGGGTCTCCGTAAAACTACGTATCTTTGGGTTTTAAAATGTAACGTTATGAAAACAAAGAGATAAAAAAGTGATGGAACACTGCGTGCGTTGCTTGCGACGGGAGAAACTCACAACATTAACCCGTATCGGAGTTCGTACAATGAAAAAAATGTCTAGGCGTGTTGGGATTGGTTTGAGCGCGTTGGCCCTTTCGATCAGCGCCTCCCTGGCGCAGGCGGCGGACACCATCAAGGTGGGCGTTCTGCACAGCCTGAGCGGAACCATGGCTATCAGCGAGACAACTCTGAAGGATACAGTTCTCATGCTCGTGGATGAGCAAAACAAGAAGGGCGGCCTGCTTGGTAAGAAGCTTGAAGCCGTCGTGGTTGATCCCGCTTCCAACTGGCCGCTGTTCGCAGAGAAAGCGCGCGAGCTGTTGGAAAAAGACAAAGTGGATGTGGTGTTCGGCTGCTGGACTTCCGTCTCGCGCAAATCCGTACTGCCGGTGTTTGAAGAGCTGAACGGCCTGTTGTTCTATCCGGTGCAATACGAAGGGGAAGAGTCCTCCAAGAACGTTTTCTATACCGGCGCCGCGCCTAACCAGCAGGCGGTGCCTGCGGTCGACTATCTGATGAATGAGCTGGGCGTGAAGCGCTGGGTGCTGGCGGGCACCGACTATGTGTATCCGCGCACCACCAACAAAATCCTGGAAGCCTACCTGAAATCGAAAGGCGTCAAACAGGAAGACATCATGATCAACTACACGCCTTTCGGGCACTCCGACTGGCAGAGCATTGTCTCCGATATCAAAAAGTTCGGTTCCGCCGGCAAGAAAACCGCAGTGGTGTCCACCATCAACGGCGATGCCAACGTGCCTTTCTATAAAGAGCTGGGCAACCAGGGCATTTCCGCGGAAGACATCCCGGTCGTGGCCTTCTCCGTGGGTGAAGAAGAGTTGTCCGGTCTGGACACCAAACCCCTGGTCGGCCACCTGGCGGCCTGGAACTATTTCATGAGTGTGGACGCGGAAGCGAACGATGAATTCATCGATTCCTGGAAAACCTTTATCAAGGATAAAAAACGCGTCACCAACGACCCCATGGAAGCGCACTTCATCGGCTTCAACATGTGGGCGGAAGCGGTCAAGAAAGCCGGGACTACCGATCCAGACGTAGTCGGTCAGGCAATTGTCGGCGTCACGGTGCCTAATCTGTCCGGCGGCTACGCCACCATGATGCCGAACCACCACATCACCAAACCGGTGCTGATAGGCGAAATTCAGGAAGACGGTCAGTTTGAAACCGTGTGGCGCACATCCGGCGCTGTCATGGGCGACGCCTGGTCCGACTATTTGCCAGGCAGCAAAGACCTGACGGCGGACTGGACCCTGCCTTTGAGCTGCGGCAACTACAACGTCAAAACCGGCAAGTGCTCCGGGCAAAACTATTAATCGATAACGCCCATCCCATCGCGGAAATTGCTGTGACGACAGTTTCGACTGGCGTCACAGCGCAGACTTCCGCCGGGCGTAAACCGCTACGGAAAGAGTAACCCATGCGACGACTTTCCCTCCTGTTTTCCTCAAGCTCGCGGCTGAGTTTTGCAAGACTGGGCTGCGCGCTGTTAATGATATGTATGTGGATGCTGGGCTCCGGCGCACAGGCGGAACCCGCCGACGCTCGCCTGGAACCCATTCTTACCCAATTAAAGACGGCGGGCTTTGCTGAAAAAGAGCAGCTCGTCAGCAAATTAAGCGAGATTGACGATCCCCAGGTCGCTCCCATTCTCAGCGCGTTGCTGGAAGGCGATCTGCAATACGCCAAGAAAGGCGAGGGCGAGGTGGTTATCTTGCGCTACGCCAATGATCTTTACTCTGCGCAAAACGCGCTGACCGGCGAGGTGACGGAGGATGTCGAGAAGCGCGCGTTCAAGAAGATCAGTGTGAATAATTCCCTGCGGCAATTGCTGCGGGCAAGTCTGGCGGCGCTGCAATTGCGTGCGCCGGATGTGAATGTGCGTCTGGAAGCGGCGCGCAATATGATGAAATCCGATGACGCGAGCAATATTCCTCTACTGCAGCGCGCGCTGGAGAAAGAGCAGGATGCGTCCGTTCAAGAGCTGTTATCTGTCGATCTGGCCATGTTGCAGGCGCGCTATGGCGAAACAACGCAGAGTCGTGTGGCGGCGATAGAGCAACTGCAGGGCGAGCTGTATGTGGAAGTGCGTTCGCTGCTGCGCAGCTTTCTGAACACCAACGGCCAGGGCGAGTTCCTGGAACCGGACCCAGCCGTAAGGCAGGCGGCGCAGGAGGCGTTGGATGCGATCGAAAGCCTGGTCGCCTTCAATAAAGGCGTGGAGAACGTGTACTTCGGCGTCAGTCTGGGCGCGGTGCTGTTGCTGGCGGCGGTAGGGCTGGCCATCACATTTGGTGTGATGGGAGTCATCAATATGGCCCACGGCGAGATGATTATGTTGGGCGCCTACACCACTTATGTGATTCAGCAATGGATGCCGAACCATATTGAGTACTCTTTATTTGTCGCCATTCCTGCGGCGTTTCTGGTGTCGGGGCTGGCGGGCGTCGTGATCGAGCGTGGCGTGATCCGTTTTCTTTACGGTCGCCCACTGGAAACCCTATTGGCCACTTTTGGCATTAGCCTGTGTCTGCAGCAACTGGTCAGAACCGTTTTTGGTTCCTTGAATCAATCCGTTATTACGCCGGTCTGGATGTCGGGCTCTATTGAGATCAACGGCGCACTGTCTCTGACCTACAACCGTTTATACATCATTATCTTCAGCATTCTGGTGCTGCTGGCGCTGGCGGCGTTGCTGCGTAAAACCCAGTTCGGACTGCAAATGCGGGCAGTGACGCAAAACCGGCCCATGGCCAGCTCCATGGGGATTCGCACCGGCTGGCTGGATGCGCTGACCTTTGGTCTTGGGTCCGGCATCGCCGGTATCGCCGGCGTGGCGTTGAGTCAGTTAACCAATGTCGGCCCCAATCTGGGCCAGTCCTACATTATCGACTCATTCATGGTGGTGGTGTTCGGCGGCGTGGGCAATCTCATGGGCACGTTCGTTGGGGCCATGTCCCTGGGGGTCGCCAATAAACTGATGGAGCCTTTTGCCGGCGCGGTGCTGGCGAAAATCCTGGTGCTGGTTTTCATCATTCTATTTATCCAGAAATACCCGCGGGGCATGTTCGCCCTCAAGGGCCGCGCGGTGGAGGGCTGATGACGATGCAGTTGGGACCTGTCACTCGACTTCTTATGAACGATAAAGGCGGTCGCTATCTGCTGCTGGCGCTGGCCGCGCTGGCGGTGATCGTGCCTCTGTTGAATCTGACTATGGCGCCGGGTTCGGCGCTACACGTGTCCACTTACACGGTGACATTGCTTGGAAAGTACCTCTGCTATGCCCTCTTGGCGCTGGCGGTTGACCTGATTTGGGGATACTGCGGGATTCTCAGTCTGGGGCACGGCGCTTTTTTTGCCTTGGGTGGTTATGCGATGGGGATGTACCTGATGCGTCAGATCGGCGAGCGGGGCGTATACGGCGATCCGTTGTTGCCGGACTTCATGGTGTTTTTGAACTGGAAAGAGCTGCCCTGGTATTGGCAGGGTTTCGATAATTTCGGCTTCGCCATGCTGATGGTGGCGTTGGCGCCGGGGCTGTTGGCGTTCGTGTTCGGCTGGCTGGCGTTTCGTTCGCGGGTCACCGGCGTTTATCTCTCCATTATTACCCAGGCGCTGACCTACGCCCTGATGCTGGCGTTTTTCCGTAACGATATGGGATTCGGCGGCAATAACGGTCTGACCGACTTCAAGGATTTGCTGGGCTTCAACCTGCAATCGGACGCCGCCCGCTGTGGCCTGTTCATCGCCTCCGCCGTGTCGCTTATGGTGGGCTATGTTCTGTGTCGCCGTATTGTTAACTCCAAACTGGGACGCGTCCTGGTGGCGGTGCGCGATGCGGAAGCGCGCACGCGGTTTCTGGGCTATCGGGTGGACAAGTACAAGCTCTTTGTCTTCGTCGTCTCCTCGGTGCTTGCTGGAATAGCCGGCGCGCTCTATGTCCCTCAGGTGGGCATTATTAACCCCGGTGAGTTTTCCCCCATCAACTCCATCGAGATCATTATCTGGGTGGCCGTAGGCGGGCGCGGCACGCTGTATGGCGCAGTCATTGGAGCGATCGCGGTGAACTACGCGAAAAGTTATTTCACGGGGGCGTTTCCTGAGCTTTGGCTGTATTGCCTGGGCGCCTTATTCGTGGTCACGACGTTGTTTCTGCCTAAAGGTCTGGTGGGGTTGCTTGAACGCATCCGTCCCAGGGAAAAGTCGGCGTCACCAACGCAGTCTGAAGTGTCTGGGGACGCCGTTGCGACTACCGGTTCCGCCGCGTCCACGCCAAGTGAGCCTTCGCGTCCCGCCGCCGCTGACCTGCGCGCCGGGAAAGCGGTGGAAGTCAGTCCCAGCTCATAAGGAAAGATCATGCAAGCGAAACATCTGCAACAACCCAGCATTCTTTATTTAAACGGCGTTTCCGTCAGCTTCGATGGCTTCAAGGCGCTGAACAGTCTGTCATTGATTCTGGCCCCGGGGGAATTGCGCGCGATCATCGGCCCAAACGGCGCAGGTAAGACCACCATGATGGATGTGATTACCGGCAAGACGCGGCCAGACACGGGACAGGTGCTGTTCAACAATAACGTTGATCTGACTCAGCACGACGAGGCTGAAATCGCCAATATGGGCGTCGGCCGCAAATTCCAGAAGCCGACGGTGATTGAGTCGCTGACAGTGTTTGAAAATCTGGAGCTGGCGCTGCAAGGCGGTCGCAAGGTGTATGAGGCCTTCTTCCATCGACTGAGCAAGGCCCAGAAAACCCGCATTGATGAAATCCTGACGCTGGTGGATCTCAGCGCCAGGGCGGACGAACTCGCTGGCGCTCTCTCGCATGGGCAGAAGCAATGGCTGGAGATTGGCATGTTGCTGATACAAGGGCCGGAATTGCTGCTGATCGATGAGCCGGCGGCGGGAATGACTGACGTGGAAACCGAGAAAACCGCCGAGTTGTTCAAGGCTGTCTCCAAACAGCATTCTCTGGTGGTGGTGGAGCACGACATGGATTTCGTGCGCGCGCTGCAATGCAAAGTCACGGTGCTTCACGAAGGGCGCGTTCTGGCGGAGGGTTCGCTGGATCAGGTGCAGAAGAATCAGCAGGTGATTGAGGTTTATCTGGGGCGGTAACGATAAATCGACGCCTCTGGATCAAACAGCGACAGAATAATCGAGTAATGTCATATGTTGAACGTACAGAACGTAGACTTGTTTTACGGCGCCAGTCAGGCCTTATATGGCGTCAGTATGGAAGCGGAGGCGGGCAAGGTGTCCTGCATTCTGGGTCGCAACGGAGTCGGCAAGACATCGCTGCTGCGGGCATTGTCCGGTCGCCATCCCGTCAAAAAAGGCGCGGTGCTCTGGCAGGGGCGCGATATTGCGCGACTCTCTCCCCATGATCGCGCCAAACTGGGCATCGCCTATGTGCCCCAGGGGCGCGAGATATTCTCCCAGCTCACGGTGCTGGAGAATCTGAAAACCGGCTTCGCCGCCATTCCTCGCAGTCAGCGCAGCATTCCAGAGGAAATCTTCACGTTGTTTCCCGTACTGAAAAGTATGCTGAAACGCCGTGGCGGCGATCTTTCTGGCGGACAGCAACAGCAGCTCGCCATCGCCCGCGCCTTGGTCACCCGTCCCAAACTCCTGATGTTGGACGAGCCGACGGAAGGCATCCAGCCATCCATCATCAAGGATATCCAGAACGTCATCGGCAGACTGCGCGACAGGGGGGACATGGCCATTGTGCTGATCGAACAGTACCTCGACTTCGCCTACGAACTCGCCGATAACTATGCCGTGCTGGATCGCGGCTCCGTTGTCCTGTCCGGCCAGAAAGCGGACATGGATAAAGAACAGGTCAGAGGGTACATGACGGTGTGAAAAACTGACTCAGGGATGAGTTTGACGACTCCTATCTATCTACTGCCTGCGCGCCATATCCTGCTCAGGTGGCGCCCCTGCGCTTAGCCATTAAAGTTTCATATAAAGAAATCCCTGACATACTCTACTCTTATATAGATTCGTTTCGCTTTGACCCATAGGGAAATGGTAACGCGTTAGAACGGTGTTATTTCTCATTTCCAAGGTTAGAGGTGAAGACATGTTAAGAAGCATCTATGAAAGATACTCGGATTTAATGTGGCGTCCCGTGTCTGTGGAGATTGAGGGTGAGGCGCGTGATGCGATGATCTTTGATCTATCGCAGGTGGATGAAAGCGACGCGGAATGCTTTTTCGACGATCTCTTTTGCGACGGCATGCCTGAAAATTTGGACCTGGACACCAAAATTCCGTTTTTAGTTACCGGCTTTATTGACGGCGACTTTGAAGTGGGGGATCTGGATGTCATCGCGCAACCGGAAAGCCTGTTGTTTCTCGATATTGAAAATGCGGAAGATGGAAAATGCCCGGTTTACTACATTGAAGTCGGCGGCACGGCGATAGTGGAAAGCTTTAAGAAGCTATGTGACGATGTGAACGACTTGATTATCGCCCATAGAGAAGATGAAGCAGAATAAATCGACAACGACAGATCTTTATTCATGGCGCCAGCAGGGAGAAATATATTTCTGGCGCTATAAAACCAACCCCAGCGATTACGCTGGCTGGCATTTGAGCGCGGATGCAACCGGCGCCGATTCACTTTTGCAGTTATTGGGGCAATGTACTCAGGCTAATGACGCTCTATTCCGCACCTTAACCTTAAGCAAGCCTGACGCAGCGGCGGCAGTGGCGAACTGCAGCGATCAGGTTATTACCTTCCCCAAACTCAAACTGATCTATACGCCGGATAGGGCGGAACAATGGATCATTAGTGAAACTGAAGACAAACCTTGCCTGGATATATCGAAACAGGGCGCTCAGATACTAATGCAGGGATTGCAGGATATTATGGCCGGACGCGGAGACTATGCTTCAGGCGACAAGGAACATCGGCTCTGGTTTTGGTGGAGTTTGAAGTAATCGTAATTCTCATACCTCGTAAAGATCCCGTATCCACTCGAATCACTCACGCCATCATAGTTATCACTTATTAACGTGGCGCCAGACCGTCTATGTATAAGTGGTTTTATCTGGCCGTATAGTTCGCATCACAATGGCTTTGATTATAAAGTGATCGAATTTGCGTAAGGGTAGAGTCGATACAACAAAAATTAATATGACGGTAATGTTATTTATTAGTAAATAATTGTGCTTTATAAGTGAAAATGCTTGATGCTTAATAACTTTGCGTTATACTCCGCTTCCAACTCGTATTGTATTGGTCAGGCTGTAGATGGCCCGAAATCAATAGTTTTCATAATTACATTGGGGATAAGAAATGAAAAAGATTAACGCCTACGAAAATACTCTTGCTGAAATCGAAGCGCTGAAAAAGAAACTGGAAGCGCTGGAAAATGACGACGAACTGAAAAAGAGCCTGGAATTCAAAAAGCAGCTTGAAGCGCTGATGAAAAGCTACAACGTTTCTTCCGACGAGTTGCTGAACCTGCTGGGTGGGGATAAAGCGCCAGCTAAAGCCTCTGCTTCTGACAAGCGTCGTGGCGCGCGTCCTTTGAAAGTCTACAAAAACCCACAGACTGGCGAAGTAGTTGAAACCCGCGGCGGTAACCACAAAGTTCTGAACGCGTGGAAAGAACAATACGGCAAAGAAACTGTTGAGAGCTGGTTGGCTGCTTAATGGTTTTATAAGGCTGTAATCGGTTAGCGCTTATACATCCTCCATACGAAGGGGGATATCAGTAAAGCGTCATACCAAGCCTTTACGGAAACGCCTCCTATATGGAGGCGTTTTTCGTTTAACGATATCTATCAATATCGGGTAACCATTAACGCATATTTTCAGTGACTAACTCAGGTTGGCGAACAAGGGCGTGCAATGAGCGATTTTGATAACTGGTATAAAGATATAGTGGACTCTGAAAACGACTGGTCCGGGATGGGATACTGTACATGCGGAAGCAATCACTTTTCAGTTTCTTAATCTGGAACCTGCAACACGGAGGCTTACCCAAGAGAAAAGGTATTGGAAAGACCTTCGACATTTTACTTTCCTATATGTTGGATAGGCTGCACCGGCTATCTTGTCATAAAGGGCGACCATGACATTGTAACCTTTGGCTCCTATGTTGGCATGCAAGAGCATATATGGGTCTTCATTCAAGGAATAACGCTTGCGGCGCAGGGAAAAAATAGACGCAACACACTGACTATTACGGAAGTAAGCGATCCAATTAATACAAATAAGACGCTGAAACGGTTTCTGGATGGGCGCTATGTCACTCAGGAAGTTGAACCCAAGTACAGTCAGCCGCCTATTGTATTGCAGGACGTCGACCTTTATTTCGCCATAAGAGATTTAATCTGGGCGCAGCGGTATAACTGGTTTCAATTCATTATTAAGTGAAGGGCCACAAGGGCGTCATTGTAAGGCAATGACGCCAGTGAGATGTTATATATCTGAAGGCTATTCGTTACCAACGGCAATGGGGTGGTTGGGATCGGTGATCCACTCGCTCCAGGAGCCGGGGTAGAGTTTGGGCATGGGGTAGCCCGCCAGGTGGGCGGAGAAGATGTTGTGGCAGGCGGTGACGCCGGAGCCACAGTAGCAAATGACTTCCCAGGCTTTGCCGTGAGCGTAATAGTTGGCGAAGCGACGGCGTAATTCTTCTTCCGGTTTGAATACGCCTTCGGCGGTCAGGTTTTCTTCAAAGGGCGCGCAGATCGCGTTGGGGATGTGTCCGGCGACGGGATCTATCGGCTCCATCTCACCTGCGAATCGCGGTGCGGCGCGGGCGTCCAGAATATTGACCGACGCGTCGTTCAGCTTGCTGTGCAACTCCTCCGCTGTCACCAGCAGGCGCTCGTCGGGCGTCGCCTCGTAAGCGTTAACCTGCCTGGGCGTCGCTGGCTCAGTGGACATGTCATAACCTGCTGCGCGCCAGGCTTTCAGGCCTCCGTCCAGAATGCGGACGTCTGCGTGACCGAGCCATTTTAACAACCACCACAAGCGAGATGCGTAGGCGCCTGGGCCGTCGTCGTAGGCGACGACGATATCTTCCGAGGTGATTCCCGACTGCTGTAACCAGCCCAGAAACTGGTGGACCTCCGGCAAAGGGTGGCGACCTGTTTTACCTGGAATCACCGGCGCAGATAAGTCCTTGTTCAGGTCGGCGTATACGGCCCCTGGAATGTGATCCTGCTGATAAGCGAGGCGTCCGTATTCCGGGTCGTTGAGCGCGAAGCGGCAATCGATTATGCGATATTTGGCGTCGCCCAAATGCGAATGCAGGGATGCTGGAGAAATTAGCATGGATGTCCTTTTGCTCCTTGTTACATTTCTTTACTTTGAATGCAGTCACAGTGCCTGAACGCGCCTGCGTATATGCTAGCCGTCGCCCACATTGCCTGAGACTGACTTATGAAGGACCAAGTCGTTGATATTCGCGACATATTCAAAGCCCGTCAAACGGTTTCGCGTAATCTCAAGCCTACTCAATTGCTACGCTATGAGAGCCTCTCCAGACTGATAGGCGCGGATATCTACATCAAACACGAGAATCATAACCCCACCGCCAGCCAAAAAATACGCGGCGCGGTCAATCTTGCGTGGGAATTGCGGCGCAATGGCGTCACCCGCATCGTCACCGCCGCCAATGGGGCTTCGGGATTGGCGCTGGCGTACGCCGCCCGCTTGTTCAACATGAGCGCGCTGGTGGTTGTTCCGGAAAAAAGCCCGCTGTCTTTGATTCAAACGATACAGGACCAAGGGGCGGAAGTTCGCGCGAATGGAATCGACTTTCCTGAGTCGTTACGCATTGCGCGTCGTATGGAGGAAAATGGCGATTACTACTTTGTGCATCCCGCTAACGAAATGCAGTTTATTCATGGCTGCGCCACCGCCGCTCTGGAGGTGATCGAAGAACTGCCTGAAGCGGATGTGGCGATTGGTTCCGTGGGGATGGGCGGATGTATTGCTTCCACTCTGGCGGCGTCGAGCGTCCTTAATCCCAAGTTAAAAGTCATTGGCGTGCAGGCTGAGTTGGCGCCGGCCGCTTACTTGTCATGGAAAACCGGCGCACTGCAACGTCAGGAGAGCCGTACGTTTTCACAAGAGCTGGGTATGAGTAAAGCCTTTGAAACGCCATTCAGCCTGTATACGGAAGCGCTAACGGATTTTGTTTTACTGCCGGAACACAGGTTGTACGAGGGCGTGGCGCTGGCGGCGCACCACACCCGGCAAATGGTGGATGCGGCGGGTGGCGCGCCCATCATGGCGGCCTACCTGCTCAGGCAGAAGCTTCGCAGTAAGACAGTCGTGCTGTTCATGAGCAGCGGCGTGGCGACGGCGGATGAACTGGAGGAGGCCTACACCTTATCCGCATTTCGCAGCGGCAGACCTGAAGAACTCTAACAGAGAGCGGATCTGTCAAAGAGTGGGAATGTAGAGACGGAGCCTAAATGAGTGGCGGCGGTCAGGCGCGATCCTGCAAACGGGTGGTCAGCATTTCACTGATCATCTTGCCGCTGACCGGACGGCTGAAATAGTAGCCTTGGGCCAAGTCGCAGTGTTTCTCCTTAAGCAGATGGACAGTCTCTTCTGTTTCTACGCCTTCCGCCACGACCAGCATATCTAAATGGTGGGCGAGGTTGATCATGGTGTCGACCAGCGCCAGATCACGTTGTGATTTGGTGATGTCGTCGATGAACATCTTGTCGATTTTCAGAGTGTCCACCGGCAGCCGCTTGAGGTAATTCAAAGAGGAATAACCGGCGCCGAAATCATCCACAGAACAACTGATGCCCAGCTTGCGCAGCTCTCCCAGTATTGCGATGGTGTGTTCGATGTCCTCCATCAAGGCGCTTTCCGTCAGCTCAATTTCCAGCAGTTCGGGCCGCACGGAATAACGTCGCAAAGCCTGAGTGATGGTGCTCAGGATATCCGCGTGCTGAAAGTGGAACGGGGAGATATTGATGGCGACCGAGAAGTCATGGTGATTTTCCCGTCCCCAACGCTGCAATTGTTTGCAGGCTTCCTCGGTGACCCAGTTGCCGATATCGATGATCAGACCGTTTTCCTCCGCCGCGGGAATAAACTCCGCCGGAGAAACTACTTCGCCGCTGGGACGACGCCAGCGTATCAATGCTTCAACGCCGATAATCATGTTGCTGTGCAGAGCGATTTTCGGCTGGTACAGCAAATCGAACTCATTCTTTTCCAGCGCCGATTTGAGATTGTTGCGAATCCTCAAGCGATGGGAGGTGAGTATTTCGAATTCGTCAGCGAAGAACTGGCAGTTGTTGCGGCCACGGCTCTTGGCGTGATTCATAGCCATGTCCGCTTTTCGGATCAATGCGTCGGCGTCGCGACTGTCGGTCGGATAGAGGGCGATGCCGATTGAGCAGGTGAGATGGAAAGTCTGCTCGCCGACCGTAAAAGGACGGTCAATGGCGGTACGCAGGCGTTCGGATATCAGGGTCGCCTCAAAGGATGTCTTGATGTTTTCCAGCAGGACGATGAACTCGTCGCCGCCGTAGCGGGCGACCGTCGTCTCTGGCGGCAGGGTCTCCTTGATGCGCTGTGCGGCCATTTGGAGCAACTGGTCGCCGGTTTCCAAGCCAGTGGAGTCGTTGATGTCCTTGAAGCCGTCGAGATCCAGAAACATGACCGCCAGATCCCGCTGCTGACCGCCGCGTCGCTCAATCGCATGAGTGAGGCGTTCGTGGAACAAGGTGCGGTTGGGCAGGCCGGTCAGGCTGTCGTGATAGGAGTGAAACAGCGCCTGCTGTTCGCTGCGCTTGAGTTCGGTAATATCGCTCAGACTCCACACCCGACCGAGCACTTTGCCCTCATGAATGCGCGGGTTGGTGTAGCAGTCGATGAAACGGCCGTCTTTCATTTCCAGCAAACAGTAACTGGAGCGCTGGTTGAAGCGTTTATTGAACTCCCAGAGACGGGTCAGCTCATCCAGGTTCTTCACTTTTTCCCGCAAATAGGGACGGATATGGTGTTTGTTGATGTTTTCCGCCACTTCCTGCTGCATGTCGAACATTTTCAGAAACACGTTATTGCAGGCGATCACGCGATTGTCCTGATCGAACACAATGATGCCGTCACAGGTGGAGTTGAGGGTGGCGTTAAGCAGGGAAACCGAGTTCTCCAGCTCCTGTTTGGTGGTGGAGATCTCCTGTAATTGCTGCTTCAGTTCCTGATTGCGTTTGGTGAGTTCTTGCGAAGACAACTCCAGGGCGCGCTCGAGCATGCTGCGTTCTTCATCAGCCTGAAGGTAAGCCGCGTCAATTGCGTCCAGAAGCGCGCGCAGCCGCTCCGGTGGCAGATCGGCGGGTAAAAGTTTTTTCAACTGACGCTCTAACAGCCTATGCATAGGGAGTCATTAAGCTTGGTTGATGTTGCATTCTTAGTCTTCGCTGATTGTTGTAATCGTCATTGTCTGGTTATGCAGGGAGCAGCCAACCCCATTGATTACCGGACTGATTTCGCCATAAGAATAGAAACCGCTTATGGCGGTGTCGGCGCCGAGCACCTCGCGAACGCTTTCCACTTCTTCTTCCGTACGCTGTTTCAGCACCATTTTGCGGCCGACGCAGCTGACCAGTAACGCCAGTTGCGGTTGCCGTCCGCCGGAAAAGCGACTTTGCTCCGCAGCTGAGGCGGCGCCCTCAACGAGTCGTTCGAAATTGGCCTTCATAAATCGGGCGGCGGCGCCTTGAGGCATATCGCCAGCGAAGGTCATGGATTGCTCCGACTCATTGATGCCGAGAATCGTTCTCACAACATAGTGATTATCGGCGAGCTTGACCAGTAGGGGAAACAGCAGTGCGGTAGCTGGTAGCCCATTAGCGTAATCGCCCAGATAATCTTTATAAAGAGAAAGCGCACTATGTTTATCCAATTCAAACAGTATGTTGCGCTCGGATTTGCTGATGCGCCAGTCAGGGCCGAAGGCGTCCCAGCCCCCCATGGAGCCGTAACCGATGCGCAACGAGTCGCCATAAAAGCCGATCGCCGCCACCAGCCCTTCATGCGTTGGCGCGTCGACCCAGACGGACGTATCAGTGAAATCCTGATAGTCGCCTGCGAGTCCGCCTGTAATTTTAACTCTATGAGGCAGGGCTTCCTGCGCGCCTTGCACCAGTTCGGAACCGTTGACCTTCAAACCGTCCGACAGCAATAGCACATGGCGCAGCCCTTCCGGCGGTAACTGTTGCGCAACGTTGCGGCCGACAGAGCGGCTATCTGAATCGTCTTGAACTGGGCTGGAAACGACGGCGATGGTTGCGCGGGAGAAGCTGAGCGCTGTAACGGTCAGGGTATTCTCCAGCACTTTGGTTCCCATGATTTCTCCAGCGGTGGAGCAACCGACTAATCGGGCCTCGGGGAAACTTTCACGTAATGAAGAGTCGACGCCATCGGAAAACAGGAGGGACTGTCGACCGAAGCAAAGCAGCAAAACCGTGTCATGATCCGGTTGGTCGGGGAGGGGCGTCATCCACTGACCGTTTTTCCGGATGAATTGTTGAATTTGCATTTAAAGGACTACCGCGCAAATGACCCGTAAATGATGATCGATCGCCCGTTGCCTGTTTTGACAGGTGTTTATGCTTTATATCCTAACTATAGATAACGCGGCGAGGATTGCTCAATGTAATTTACAAAGTTTTTCCCGCCGCGCCGGGTTAACGGCCTGAATAGGGTGGCCGTTAAGATTGCGCTGGAAGCTAGCCCAGAAGCAGTGAGTCGTCGGCCAACCCTTGCCCGCTTTTAGTCTCAAACAGTTTCAGCAGGTCCGGGATGGTGGTGGACTGACGCTGTTCGCCTTCAATATCAAAGATAATTTTGCCTTCGTGCAGCATCAGCGTGCGGTCGCCGTAGTCCAGCGCCTGCTGCATGCTGTGAGTCACCATCAGAACCGTTAATTTTTCCCGCTCGACGATTTCCGCCGTCAGCTCCAGAACGAAGGCGGCGGTCTTGGGGTCGAGAGCGGCAGTGTGTTCGTCCAGCAACAGAATCTCAATGGGCTGCAGAGTGGCCATCAACAGACTCATCGCCTGACGCTGTCCGCCGGACAGCAGGCCGATCTGATCGCCCAAACGATCTTCCAGACCCAGCCCCAGGCGGGCGACCAGCTCTTTGAAGCGCTTGTTGTCGACAGACTTGATCGCTGGGCGCAAACCGCGACGTTTGCCCCGCGCCAAAGCCAACGCCAGATTTTCTTCCAGGGTGAGAGTTTCACAAGTGCCCCGCTTGGGGTCCTGGAATACACGGGCGACATTTTTGGCGCGTTTGTGAGTGGGCGCCTGGGTGACGTCCTGATGGCCAATGACGATTTTGCCGGACTCCGGCTGTATTTCACCGGCGATGGCGTTGAGCAGGGTGCTTTTGCCTGCGCCGTTGCTGCCGATAACGGTGACGAACTGCCCTTGCGGGATGGTCAGGTCGACGCCCCGCAGCGCGTAGACTTCCAGCGGCGTGCCGCGGCCAAAGCAGACGTGAAGATCGGAAACCTGGATCATGCTTAAGGCCTCCCTGCAGGTTTGAATACAGCGCGTTTGGCGGTAGGCAGAACAATCGCCATGGCCACCAGCGCGGCGGTGATCAGGTTGAGGTCCTGCGCCTGCAGACCCAGAAAGTCGGTGTTAAGGGCGGTCGCCACGGCCAGACGATAAAGTATGGAGCCAAGAATGCAGCCCAGCAGCGCCAGCAATATAGTGCGAGGCGTTAAGAGCGCTTCGCCGCCAATGACCGACGCCAAACCGACCAGGATAACGCCGACGCCCATGGTGATGTCCGCGTTGCCGGTGGATTGCGCGAACAACGCCCCAGCCAGCGCCACCAACCCGTTGGACAGCGCCATGCCCACCATAATCATGAAACCGGTATTGATCCCTTGCGCCTTCGCCATATGTGGATTGGCGCCTGCCGCGCGCATGGCCAGACCCAGTTCCGACTTCAGGAAGAACAACAGAAAACCGGCGACGGCGATGACCACGACAGCAAAGCCGATAGGGGCGGCGTAGTAATACTTAACGCCCAGGGTATCAAATACGCTGAGGACGGTAGGCTCGCCCAACAACGCCACATTGGGCTTGCCCATGATGCGCAAATTAATGGAGTACAACGCCATCATGGTCAGTATGGAGGCCAACAAATGCAGAATCTTGAGCCTTACGTTCAACCAGGCGGTGACGCCGCCCGCCATTGCGCCTGCAGTAATCGCCGCAAGCGTGGCCAGCCAGGGATTCCAGCCGAACGTAATCAGGGTGGCGCACACCGCTCCGCCTAAAGGGAAGCTGCCGTCGACGGTGAGGTCGGGGAAGTCCAGGATGCGGAAAGACAGAAACACGCCGAAGGCGACGAGGGCGAATACAAGGCCGACTTCAATAGCGCCAAGAAAAGCGATTTGGGACAAAAGTACCTCCGGGAACAACTGCAATGATGGGAGAGGGCCTCTCCTTGAGGCCCTGGAGAGAGCGGGATCAGCCGCCTACGATTTCCTTGGCTTCTTCAGACAATTTGGAATCCAGTTTGACGCCCATGCGCTCAGCGGCGCCGGGGTTCAGGTAAAGCTCCAGCTTTTCAACGCCTTGTACGTCGATATCGCCAGGGGCTTTGCCTTCAAGAATATCCGCTACGATACCGCCGGTTTGTCTGCCTACGTCATAATAGTTGAAACCATAGGCGGCGATGGCGCCGCGGGTGACGGTGTCTGTGTCGGCGGCGATGACCGGCAGCTTGTTCTGCTCGCCGACTTTGATGACTGCTTCTACGCCGGAAATGACAGTGTTGTCAGTCAGCAGGTAGATAGCGTCGACTTTTCCTACCAGTGAGCGCGCGGCGTTCAGAATCTCTGAACTCTTGGTGACGGCGGCTTCACGCAGCACCAGGCCAGCGCTTGCGCTTTCTGCTTTCAGTCTTTCCACCAGCGAGACGGAGTTGGCTTCGCCGGGGTTGTAGATCGTGCCAATGGTTTTCACATCAGGAACGATGCGCTTAACCAGTTGCAGGTGCTTGTCGATGGGCAGCATGTCCATGGTGCCAGTGACTTTGCCGCCAGGCTTTTCCAGAGTCTTGACCAGTTTTGCTCCCAGAGGATCGGTGACGGCGGAGAAAACGACTGGCGTGTTGCGTGCGGCCGCTGCGGCGGTGATCGCGGAAGGCGTGGCGATGGCGACGATTACGTCAGGCTCTTCACCCGCGAATTTCTTGGCGATCTGGTTGGCGGTAGTCGGGTTGCCCTGAGCGCTTTCGTACATCCACTTCAGGTTTTCGCCTACTTTGAAACCTCTCTCGGCGAGTTCGTCCTGTACGCCCTTACGACAGGCGTCCAAAGCGGGGTGCTCAACAATCTGGGTGATGGCAACGAATTTCTCGTCAGCAGCCAGAGCCGCCGGACTCATGAAGGGTAACAAGGACAACAAGCCCACCAACAATTTCTTCGACATACACGATCTCTCTTTATGAGTTATGGTTTTTGCCCGCCTGACTCCTGTGCGCCGGGAGCCGGATTATAGTCGGCAGGGGAGTTTTCTAAAACCGGAAATCCGCGTCAACCCTCGCTATGACGCGCGGACCCGTTTATCTCGTTGCGGCGCTTTGAGATAAAACTTCCTTTTCGCCAGTCCCTGCATGCCCGTATAGAGGGTGTAGCCGAAGCCCGCCAGAAACAGCAGAGAGACGACCAGCAACACAATATTCTGGGTGAGATTCCGTTCTATATTAAATTGCACGACGGTGACGAATATCGACAGCTGTTCTATGAACAGGTAGGCGGTAATCAGGCCGCCGATAAAGCTTGTCACCATCTGACTGCAGATAATCATTCGCGACGGTATCACTGCGACATGTCCGCAGGCGTCGCACTCATATGTTTCTGTAAGCTCCGTCTCGTTGTGCCCTTGCACGGCGGCAATAAGAATTCCATTTTTGCATTTTCGGCAGCGGTAAGAAGACATTATTATTTTCCTGTTGTAAAGATCCTGGCGATGGACGCCTTCGACCTATCTTCTTAATGGATTCTCCTCAGGAAACGCGCGCTTCAACCTTCTTTTCACTGTCGGCGTCCGGTGGTCAGTCTGCTGTCCATATTGCGACAAAGGACTGGCGACCCGGGGCTGTGGCGGTGTGATTGGAACGGCCTCGCACGCTTCCGACGAGCACATGTCAATATATGCAGTATTGGCGGGTTATTATAGCCGCTTGGCGGGGCAGGTCCACGATTCACGGCGTTTGCGGACAAGTATTACAGAGTTTTCAAAAGCTGGAGAGGGCAAAGTCAGCGCTTGCTGCGTCAATCGGACTAGGATATTTTGCGAATCAAGCCCGGATTCACAAGCAGGCAGGGGATACACTAACTCTGGTCAGGGACCCGCCACATACTGCGGCTGATCGAATTAAGGGCCGGAAGAGCCAAGACGCTATCCGCAACGAATACTCTGTTCGCAAAGATAGTTGTCCGTACAATGAATAAGTCTAATAATCAATAACTTATAAATAACCAACAATACTAATAAAAGAAGGCAAGGACACACTATGGAGCTGCACACGCATATTCCCACCCCATTGCAACGTCTTTACCACTGGGAAAAAAGCCGTCCCGGAGATGTTTTCATGACGCAGCCGATGGGCGATAACCTTTCAGTTGATTACACCTTTCAACGGACTGCGCAGGAAGCGCGACGCATGGCGGCGTACCTGCGCTCGCTGGGTCTGCCGCAAGACGCTAAGGTGGCCATCCTCTCGAAAAACTGCGCCCACTGGATCATGAGCGATCTGGCCATCTGGATGGCGGGCTATGTATCGGTTCCTTTATATCCGACATTGAGCGCGGACAGCGTTCGGCAGATTCTGGAGCACAGCGAGGCCAAGGTGCTGTTCGTCGGCAAACTGGATGACTGGGACACCATGAAAGCCGGCGTACCGGATGATATTCACTGTATTTCCTATCCATTGAGTCCCCCGAACGACTTTCCCACCTGGGACGATATCGTCGCCAAGACGCATCCTCTGGAGGAGAGCCCGCCCCGGAATCACGAAGAGCTGGCCACTATTGTCTACACCTCCGGCTCGACGGGCATGCCTAAAGGCGTGATGTTGTCCTTCAATAACCTGGCGTTCGCGGCGGATGGCGTCGTGAACTTTCTGGATGTCGGTTCCCATGAGCGGATGCTCTCATACCTGCCGCTGTCACATGTGTTTGAACGCTTTGTGGTGGAAATGGGCGCTCTGTACACGGGCTTTCACGTGTTCTTCGCCGAGTCCCTGGACACCTTCGTGCGCGACTTGAAAGCAGCCAAGCCTACTTTATTTTTGGCGGTGCCGCGCATCTGGACCAAGTTCCAGGCGGGGGTTTTGAGCAAGATGCCGGAAGAAAAACTGAATCTTCTGTTGAAGATCCCTGGCGTGTCGCATCTGATCAGAAAGAAAGTGTTGAAAGGTCTGGGGCTGGAGTATGTGAGATTCGCCGGCAGCGGCTCCGCGCCGCTGTCCCAGGATATTCTCAGCTGGTATCGCCGGTTGGGGCTGGAGTTGCTGGAAGGCTACGGCATGTCGGAAAACTTCGCCTATTCCCATATGACCAAACCGGGACGAACCAAAGTGGGTTTTGTCGGCGAGGCGTTGCCTGGCGTGGATGTGCGCGTGGGTTCGGACGGGGAAGTCCTGGTGAAAAGTCCCGCCACCATGATGGGGTATTACAAGGAGCCGGATAAAACCACGGAGGCGCTTACCGAAGACGGTTTTTTGCGCACAGGCGATCTCGGCGAAGTGGACGAGCTGGGTCGTCTCAAGTTGACTGGGCGTAAAAAAGAACTGTTTAAGACCAGCAAGGGCAAGTATGTGGCGCCCGCGCCGCTTGAAAACCGCATCATCAGTCATCCGCAGATTGAGATGGTTTGCGTGGCCGGTTCCGACTATCCGCAGCCTCACTGTCTGGTCATGCTGTCTGACGACGCCTATCCGAAGCGGACGAACCCGGATTTCCGCCAGACTCTGGAGAAGAGCTTGCAAAACCTGCTGCAGGACATCAACGCCACTGTTGATCCTCATGAGCGTTTGCAGTTCCTGGCGGTAGTGTCTGAGCAGTGGACTATCGAAAACAATTTCCTGACGCCCACGATGAAGCTGAAGCGAAATGTCATCGAAGAGGCCTACAAGCCGCATCTTGAGCAATGGTATAGCGCTAAAGCTCCGGTTATCTGGCAGTAAGCGATCGTCTGGCGCCAGGGGAGTTTGCTCTCCTGGCCGCTCCCCCGACTAGGCGTAGCGCCTTACTTCAATATTGTTTCGCTGTACTGGCCCGATTCAGCAAAATGACGGGAATAATCCCCGTCGCTACGATAAACATGGCGGCCAGCGCGCTGTGTTCCAGCAGTTCATCCGACGCATACTGATACAGATACGTCGCCAGTGTCTCGAAGTTGAACGGGCGCAGAATCAGTGTGGCGGGCAGCTCCTTCAGCACATCCACAAACACGATAATCGCCGCCGTCAGCATGCTGCGACTGAGCAAAGGCAAATGCACCTTGGTGAGAATGGATAAAGAGCTGTGTCCCAACGTGCGTGCGGCTTGATCCATAGAGGGAGTGATGCGGCCCAGTCCGCTTTCGGCGGAACCGAGGGAGATCGCCAGAAAGCGTGCGGAGTAAGCGTAAATGATGGCGGCGATGGTGCCGCTGAATATCAGGCCCGTGCTGGTGTTGAAATAGTCGCGGGCGACGCCGTCGATGCCATTATCCAATGCGCCCAAAGGCACAATGACGCCGATGGCCAGCACTGCGCCGGGCATGGCGTAGCCGACCGAGGCCAGGCGCGCCATGGATTTATTAAGTGCGCTGGGAGCGATACGTTGGGAGTAGGCCAGCAAAGCGCCGACAACGACTAAGAGCGCAGCGGCGATAGTCGCCAGTTGCAACGAGTTCATCGCCAGACGGAAGAACTCCGAATTCCAGGTGACATCAAAATATTCGATGGAGTAGTACCCAAGCACGGAAGCAGGAACCAGGAAGCCGAAAAATACCAATAAGAAGCAGAATGCGGAGGCGATGAACCCAGACTTACCGGTGAGTTGCGTCGGCGTCAGAGGTCGTGTGCGGCCGCCGCTTTGATAACTTTTGGACTTGTGCCTTGAGGCGCGCTCCAGATAGAGCAAGGCCAGGGCGATGCCCACCATCAATGCGGCGATTTGCGCCGCTCCGCCCACATTGCCAAGGTTTAGCCAGGTATCGTAAAGCCCGGCTGTTAACGTCTGGACGGCGAAAAAGCTGACGGTGCCAAAGTCGTTGAGAGTCTCCATCAGCACCAGCGCCAGACCTACTGCGAGAGCAGGGCGAATAATCGGCAGCACAATGCGATAAAAGGTGCGCAAGGCACCGGCGCCCAGAGAACGGCTGGCCATCAATAAACTGTCTGACTGCTCCATCAAGGCGGCCCGACAGGTCAGATAGATATAAGGATACAGAACCAGGGAGAACATGATGATGGCGCCGCCCAGACTGCGAATCTGAGGGAACCAGTAGTCCCGCGGCGTGCGCCAGCCGAACCAGTCTCGCAACAGCGCCTGTACTGGACCGGAGTATTCCAGTAAGTCGGTATAAACGTAGGCGATGACATAGGCGGGCACTGCAAAGGGAAGTAGCAGCGCCCAGGAAAACAGTTTACGTCCGGGAAAACGATAGAACGCCACCAGCCAAGCGGAGGTCACGCCAAAGAAAGTGGCCAATAAGCCCACACCAAGCATCAGGAAGAACGTGGCTTCCAGATAGCGCGGCAGCACTGTGCTCCACAGGTGTGGCCAAATATTCTCTGTAGGGAAAAACGCCACATAAATGACGGCGAGCAGAGGGATGACGGCGATCAAGGCGACAATCGCGCTGAAAAAACGCCAGCGGCGGGCGTCTGGAGAGCCCGTCGTCGCGTGTTTGGAAAGCTCCCGTATAACCGGGGCTGATACTGCTTCCATTAATGGGTGACCTTACCGTCAGTTCCCGAATTTATAACCGCCAAAGCCGAAGCGCACAGGCTTCGGCTTGTTATTGGGTGGTCGTTGTGTGCGATCAGCCGTCGAAGTCGACTCTGTCCACCATCTTCACGGCTTTCTCGCGCAGTTCGCCGATTTTGTACAAAGGTAGCTCATCACGCTTGAACTCACCCCAGGAAAGCACCAGGCCAGAAGGTTCTACGCCGGGTTTGACCGGGTATTCATAGTTCTGCTCGGAATACATTTTCTGGGCCAGTTTCTCAGTTAAAAACTCCATCAGCTTGATGGCGTTTGCTTTGTTGGGGGAGCTTTTGGTCAAACCAACGCCGCTGATATTCACATGAGAACCACGATTTTCCTGGTTGGGGAAAATCAAATTGACCGCGCGGGCCCATTCGATCTGATTCTCATCCGTCAGCATCAAGCCGTAGTAATAACTGTTGCCTAGGGAAACATCGCAAATGCCGTCTTTAATCGCTTTGACTTGCGCCCGGTCATTGCCCTGGGGCTTGCGAGCCAGATTTTCTTTTACGCTGCGCAGCCACTCTTCCGCTTTGGCTTCGCCGTGGTGGGCGATCATGGAAGCGATCAGGCCAATGTTATACGGGTGCTTGCCTGAGCGCGTGCATATGCGGCCTTTCCACTCTGGCTTGGCCAGGTCTTCATAGGAAATGCTTTTTACGTCGGTGCGTTCTTTGGATGCGTAAATAACGCGGGCGCGGGCGGTGAGACCAAACCAGGAGTCGTCCTGCGCTTGATATTGTTCCGGAATGTTGGCGTTTAAAACGTCAGATTTTACTGGCTGCAGCACCTTGGCGTCAGTCAGTTCCTGCAATTGTCCTATGTCTGTGCTTAACACCAGGTCCGCGGGGCTGTTGGCGCCTTCGCGCTTCAGTCTCTCCGCCACGCCTTCTTTGGCGAATACGACATTGACCTTGATGTTGGTTTGGTTGGTGAACGTATCAAGTAAAGGCTGGATCAGAAACTCCTGGCGGTAGGAGTAGACGTTGACTTCCTCCGCAGCTTGGGCGGCAAGGGGCGTCAAACAGAAGGCGGAAAGGAGGGCGGCTTTGATAACCGAGGCGGTCTTTTTTTGCATGAAAAGAGTTCCCAACAAATAAAAGTAAATATAATGAAAATAATTCTCAGTAATTTTGTAACAGTGTCAAGCCCGCATAAATCGGACCCGCTATTTGAAATCTCCTCGCAGGTGTGGAAAATCGAACTGCTTTGCGTGCAAGAACAAGCGCTTAACAACGATTGTGTCCTTATATTACTGGGTGTGAAGACACTAAGGCGCATTGACGAAAACAGTGTTGACCTGACCTAAAGCAACTCATCCCCTCTTAAAAAAGCTGATGAGAGACCTGGAAGCAAGGCAAATAAAGAAGAGTTAGAAGAAGAAAGCGAAGCAAGAATACCTGGCGAAATAACAACAGCCTGAACCACATTGGAGAAAATCATGACCATTCGCCTCCATACCGAGCGCATACTGATGCTCCTTCCTGTATTAAGCGCGCTTGGCGGCTGCGCCACGGAATATTCTCATTACGGTCGTTTCGTCGCCGAGAATTCCGCAGGGGAGGAACGGGAGTTTCTCATTTCCTGGCGGACGACGGAGAGCGTGAGTGGAGAGGTGACCGCTGTCACTCCTGTTACGCTTCGCACCCAATGCAGTGATCGAGAGCTGCTGTTCATGGAGCCAGGGCAGGGCGGCGACGCCTGTCGAGGGAATCAAGAGACTGGCGTGGTCTGGTGTGGGGAGCCAGGACAGGATCTGTCGTTAGAAGGTAAGGCGTTAGTTAATTCGACGACCTTATGCGGGGCGATCACAGATGAAAACGGAGCAAGCCAGATCGCCGACCTGGGGCGGGTCATGCAATTGCAGGTTTCTTGTTGGCCGGCGCGAACAATAGTTAAAACGGATGATGGCTCCGGTAATCTGGACTATATCAAAGCCTCTTCCGTTCCTTATATAGTGTCGGTCAAGCGGGCGGAAGCCGGCGGGTCGGAAGACAGGCCGCCAGCGCTTTCGGAAACTGTCTGCATAACGGATTGATGTCACGGCGATGCCTGAAGAAGTGTGACACCTCCCGCAAAATCCGTGAGAACTTGTCTATATTTGTACAAAGCGTAAGAAAACTTAATTTTTTTGTAACCGAAAGCCTACCGAATGCAGTGGCTTCTTTCCGTTATTGTGGGAAATATAGTCATCATGTCGTAGTGGAGCTTAGAGCAGACGCTCTATGAGGTTGTATCTATGGCCGCCAAGAAGACACAAATAGCGGTAAGTGAATTACAAATCGGGATGTTTGTTGCGGATTTAGACCGTCCATGGCATCAAACTCCATTTCCTATTCAGGGTTTTTATATTCGCAGTGCGGATGATATTCGCGCATTGCAGTCCTTTTGTCGTTCGGTATATATCGACCGGCCGTTGACCCGCACTGAATATGAAAAAATGGAGAGCAGCGGCAAAGAAGAGCTGCTGTTCAAATTGGGCTCATTGTCTTCCGGTAAATCCGTTGAAGAGCACCGTCTGACCCTTCCTCCTATTAAAATCCGTCGTCCCGCCAAATACGAGCGCCAAAGTACGCTGAAGCATGAAGTAAAAGAAGCGGAAAAGCTGACGCATCGGGTGAATCAGGCGCTGGACCGCGTTTTCGCCAATGTTTGCTTAGGGCAGGCGCCGGATATTGTTGAGACTGAAGAAGTCGCCGCCATGATGGTGGAGAGCGTTATTCGCAACCCCGACGCCATGCTGTGGTTGTCCCGTGTCAGAAGACGGGATGAATACGCTTACTCACACTCAGTAGCCGCCAGCATTTGGGGATTGGTGTTTGGTCGTCAGCTCGGACTTTCCAGAAGTTACCTCAAGGATTTAGCCACTGGCCTGTTGTTGAGCCAGGTAGGCAAGGCGAAAATGCCGCAAGAGCTATTGCAAAGCGCCAAATTCCTGGACGCCGCCCAGTACCAGCGCTACAAAGGTTATGTGGACATGAGCGTGGCGATCCTCAAATCGGACCCCACTATTTCGCCAAGAGTGATCAGTGTGGTGGAATATCATCGCGAGCGCCACAACGGTTCAGGCTTCCCGCAAGGGGTGACTGGCGACAAGATTCCTTTGCTGGCCAAGATAGCTGGGCTGGTTGATCATTATCAGGAAATGCTGGAACCGCGCGCCGGCGCGGAAGCGATGACCTCGCTGCAAGCGGTGACGGCGCTATACCATTCCCGCAATATTGAATTCCAGGAAGACCTGGTGGAAAAATTCATTCAGTGCGTCGGCATCTACCCGACCGGCGCCACGGTCGAATTGAGCAATCGCGAAGTGGGCGTGGTCATTCAGCACAACATGGAAAGGAAATTATGGCCGACCGTGATGGTGCTGTTGGATGAAGACAAAGCGCCGCTGCGAACCGCCAAGGTGGTGGATTTGATGGCGTTTAATATCAAACAGGGCAATGAAGACAGCTATCTTCACATCACCCACAGTCTACCCAGCGGAGCCTATGGCATCGACGCCTCTCGCTTTCAGGTGACCGGCGCCAACAGCCGCTGGAGCCTGCGTCACTTCATGGGATGATGAGGCGTGATGCGGTTGACGCTATAGCAGCGTTACCCGCATCACCTTCTGATACCAGCGATAGTCTCCTTCCAGACGCATATTCACCACAATTTCCGTTTCCTCTCCCGATTCTCCCGTAATCATAAAACTGAACTCCCTGCTTTCCGGCGTTGGGTCGGGAACGATTGCGATGACGGAGCGGGGCGGGTCTGGAATTTCGCCGTCGGAATCCGGCAATTCATCTACCGTTTTCACTTCCAGGTCCGCCAGCCCGACGGAAATATCAATCAGCCGGATTTGTACGGTGAAGGTGCGCGTGTCGCCAGCATTGGCCTCAATGTGCTCGCTTTCCAGAAAGATATGCCCGCCTTCCCTGAGAAAGATATTGGAGCCGAGCGCGTTGACCCAATTTACGCCCACTGAGGCGGCGGCGACTGTTTCCAGCGGTGTTAGGTCGGAACAGACTTCACGCAGACACAGCTCCGCCACAAGGAGGTTTTCCGGGCTTTCGGGGAGGTCGTCCAGGTTTCCGAAGTTAGCGGGATCGATAGTAAAGTCCACGCCGGCGGCATTGACGGAGTTTTCAATCGTTGCGCGCGTGGAGTCGCGAATCTGAATGCCGTTTTCCGTATCGGAGTCAAAATCGATGGAAACCAGGAAGCGCGCTGTATTGACGGCGATATTCGACTCCGCGTTGAGCACCTGCTTTTCCTGCTCTTTATGAGTGCTGAGACCGCCGACCTCTGTGCCGGGATAGATGGTTTGCTCCCAGGTCGGGTCAAAGTCGATGGGAGTCATGAATCGCTTGATGGGAATGTCTTGCGCCAGCACCACGTCACCGACGAAGAAGGTGACAGTTTCACCAGGGTAGTATCTGAACTCGCCATAATCGCCGGTAACGCCGGATTGGCTTGCGGTGCGGTAGTTAAGGCCCGCCACGCCGGGTGAACCAAGATAGGCGGTCGCTCTGTCGTCGCTGGATTCTCCTCCACCGCCACAACCCGCCAGCACGGCGGCGAACGTCAGGGTCATGGCTCTTAACGGCCGTTTCATCATCGCTGCTTTCCTTTTTGTTTATTATTTATTCTGCAGACCAATAGCGTCCGTTTATTGTGTCTGCAAACAACAGGTTACGCGCGTGGTCGCTGCTGCGCGCTTAATTCAGGCGCTTATTGACGCAGATTATAAAGAGTGGGCGGGCGCTAAAAAGGAAGCCCATCGCAGTTTTCAGGGAAATGGACGATTAATTCCGTCTTTTTCATTGAAAAAAACGGGCGGCGACGCAATCTATACAGTCTTCCCGTAGATCAGGCCGCTGGCGCGCCCCTTATGCCTGACGCTCTCTCACTGGCCGCAGGAATCAGAAAGAAATATGACTACCGCACTGGCTATTCGCGATTTAAGAAAAATATACGGTAACGGTTTTGAGGCCTTGAAGGGCATCAATCTGGATGTGGAGGAGGGCGACTTCTTTGCGCTGCTGGGCCCTAACGGCGCAGGCAAGTCCACCACTCTTGGCATCGTATCGTCACTGGTGAACAAAACATCCGGCTCCGTCTCCATCTTTGGTCATGATCTTGATAAGGACCTGGTCAAAGCAAAACTGCAACTGGGCGTTGTGCCTCAGGAATTCAACTTTAATCAGTTCGAAAAAGTATTCGATATCCTCGTCACCCAGGCAGGGTATTACGGCATTCCCGCTAAAGCATCCAAGGACAATGCGGAAAAATATCTGCGAGAGCTGGGGCTTTGGGATAAGAAGGATCAACAGGCGCGTATGTTGTCCGGTGGTATGAAACGGCGTCTGATGATTGCGCGCGCGCTGGTGCATGAGCCACGGCTGATTATTCTCGATGAACCTACCGCTGGCGTGGACATTGAACTGCGCCGCAGCATGTGGACCTTCCTTACCAACGTCAACAACGAAGGCCGCACGATCATTCTGACCACTCACTATCTGGAAGAGGCGGAAGCCTTGTGCCGCAACATCGCCATCATCGATCGCGGCCGGATTCTGGAAAACACCAATAAGCGCGACCTGTTGAATAAGCTCAACCAGGAAACCTTCGTGTTGGATCTCACTTGTCGTCTGCAGGAAGCGCCGCGTCTGGAAGGCTATGGTTCCCGCCTTACCGCCGACGGTATGTTGGAAGTGGACGTGGACAAGCAGCGCAGCCTGAATGAAGTGTTCCAGCAGTTGGACCAGTTAGGGGTGAAAGTGAGCAGCATGCGTACGAAAACCAATCGCCTGGAAGAGTTGTTTATCCGCATGGTCAACGAGGATAAGAATGAGACAGGCAGTACGGCGAACGCAGAGGGGGCGCAGGCATGAACAGCGCGATTATGATTGCCTTCCAGACTATTCTGATCAAGGAGGTGCGCCGCTTCACCCGCATCTGGTCGCAGACATTGCTGCCGCCGGCGATCACCATGACGTTGTATTTCGTGATTTTCGGCAACCTTATCGGGCCGAGAATTGGAGAAATGGGCGGATATTCCTACATGGATTTTATTGTGCCCGGACTGATCATGATGTCGGTCATCACTAACTCATATGCTAACGTGGTGTCTTCATTTTTCGGTATGAAGTTTCAACACAGCATCGAAGAACTGCTGGTGGCCCCTGTACCGAACTACGTTATTCTGCTGGGATACGTTGGCGGCGGCGTCGCTCGCGGTCTGGCGGTGGGCGTGATTGTGACGGCGATCTCTCTGTATTTTACCGACCTGCAGATTCACAGCGTGCCGGTGGTGGTCAGCGTGGTGTTCATGACGGCGGTGCTGTTCTCTCTAGGCGGCTTTATCAATGCGGTCTATGCTAACAAGTTTGACGACATCTCTATTGTGCCGACTTTTATTCTGACGCCGCTGACTTATTTGGGCGGAGTCTTTTACTCCATCACGCTACTGCCGGAGTTCTGGCAGAATGTGTCATTGATCAACCCTATTCTGTATATGATCAACGCCTTTCGTTATGGCCTGCTGGGCGTTAGCGATATCAACCTGGGCGCGGCCTACGGCATGATTCTCTTATTTATCGTCGCGTTGTTCAGCTTTAGCATGCGCTTGTTGAACAAAGGCGTTGGCATACGCACTTAACCGGTTTGGAGAAGTAATTGTGGAACTGGAAAAACATACGCATCTGGGGAAGGCGACGGAATACCCTGAGGAATACTCTCCGTCCTGGCTGACCCCGATCCCCCGCGCCAAATCCCGGGAGACTTTGGGGTTGAGCGACGCGCCGGATTTTGTTGGCGAAGATTTATGGAACGGCTATGAGCTGTCCTGGCTCAACAGCAAAGGTAAGCCGGAAGTGGCGCTTGGCGTATTTCGCATTCGCTGCGACAGCCTCAATATCATTGAGTCCAAGTCTTTCAAACTGTACCTGAACTCGTTCAATCAAAGCCGTTTCGCTTCCCGTGAAGAGGTGCAAGCGCTGATGCAGAAAGATCTGTCTGCGGCGGCGGATGGCGAGGTGTCGGTGACATTGTTGTCGGCAAGAGACTGGCGCGATGAGCCCTCCTTCTGGCAGGCGGCGGAAAATCTGGACGGTCTGGATATCGAGGTGGAGGTGTATACCCCTGACGCCTCACTACTGCCCGATCCGGTGGGCGACGATGTAGTGGAGGAAACGCTGAGTTCGGATCTGTTGAAGAGCAATTGTCCGGTCACCGGACAACCGGATTGGGCCACTTTATATATTCACTATCGCGGTAAGCCGTTGGATAAAGCGGCGCTGTTGAAGTACATCGTTTCCATGCGTTCGCATCAGGATTTTCATGAGCATTGCGTGGAATCGGTCTATCTGGCGCTGATGCAACGATATCAGCCGGAGAAGTTGGCGGTGTATGCGCGTTATACCCGACGCGGCGGTCTGGACATCAACCCATTGCGCTCCAACTACCCGTTGACGGCGGATAATTTTAAGTTGCCTCGACAGTAGCTCAGACCTCACCTCGTCCTTTCTAGGGCAAGCCGCGCCTGAATACGTCTGGCGCGGCTGCCAACTCTATTCGCCACTGATAGTCACAGGCCTTTCGGCAATGCTATTCCGCCACTTGGGTCATCAGCTCTTTCTCGGTGATAAACCCCGCCACAATAATAAACGCCAGGCTGGCGAATAAGCACATGGCGAGATATATCGCGCCGAAAGCGCTGTAGGCTGCTTGCAGGGAGCTACTGCCGTGGTACAAGGTAGAGCAGATCACCACGCCAGCAGCGCCGCTTAACTCCCGCACGTAACCAAAGAAGGAAATGCCAACGCCTCTGTCCGCTGCGGGCAACACGTTTTGTACCGCGCAGGTCACTCCTGGCAAAGTGAAGCCGATTCCCAATCCAATTATTGGAAACAGCGACACGAACGCCACTTTCATCAACATCAGGAAGAAAGCGACGGCGATCAGTATGAACCCCACCAAAATGTGCGTCTTGTAAGCCCCTGTCGCGGCAATATGCTTGCCGGAAAAATAGGCGCTAACGCAGACACCAAGAGTGAACAGCAACATGCTATAGCCGCTGAGGGTCAGGCTGACGCCGTTCTGCACCTGCATTTGCAGCGGGAAGTAAATTAACGCCGCTGTCATCAGGATCTGGCTTACGCCCATCGTCAAGATACAGGCGGCGTAGTTGGGGAGCTTGAACAGATGACGCGGGACAACGGAGCGCTTTTTGTCCGTGAGCAGATAAGTCCAGGCCCCGGCGATAAATAAGGCTCCAACGAGCGAGAAGGCGTGGGGTAAGCTGAGGTCTTCGCTCAGCAACAAGATAAGCAGGGTAGTGGAGGACACCAATAGCAGCGAGCCGCCCCAATTGAACTTGTCTTCACGTTTGACGACTTTATCTTTGATGCTTTTTATGGCTATAAAGGCCGCCAACAGGGCCAGAGGAATATTGATCGCGAAGATCCAGCGCCAGCTCATATGCTCCGTCAACAGACTGCCGAATACCGGTCCGGCGATATTGGAAATCACATAGATGGCGGAGATGTAGCCCTGATAGCGGCCAATCTCCCGTGCTGGAATGGCGTCTGAAATCACCACGAACGCCAGTGAAATCAAAGCCCCGCCACCGACGCCCTGCAAGGCTCGGGCGAGTATGAGCGACTGCATATCGCTGGCGAGAGCGCATAGCAGTGAGCCAATGGAGAAAATGCCCAGACTGACGAGGATCACTTTGAGCCGGCCGAACAGATCGCTTAGCTTTCCGCAGATTGGAATGACGCTGGTAGCGGTCAGCAGGTAAGCGGTGACGACCCAGGCGATATCGTTCATGGCGTTGAGTTCCGCCCCGATGACGGGGAGAGGCGTAGTGACGATGGTTTTCTCCAGTGCGCCCAGAAAAATAAGCAGAGAGACGCTGAGTAGCGTTTTCTTGTGTGACATATGGGACCTGATTTTGAAAGGCGAAAAATTGCGCGCAGTCGCGCCGGCGCCTGTTGGGCCTGCGTGAATGCAATTGGGGCGGGGTGCGCGTCGAGGGATGACGCGACTTGGTTAGATCATGGCGAAGCCGACCTCCGTGTACTGAAATGTACCCATGTCGCACATCTCTGCGTCGCCGACGCCATGAGATGCGCGATGCTTACTTGCAAATCTTCTGTAATTTGTGGGGGAAGGGCGCGGTTAGTTACGCAACTTTTCCGCAGCGCTTTCGAGGGATTTCAGAATGCGCTCTTTGGCCTGGGCGCTGACCTTGCCAGCGTCCAGATACATGGCGAATCCTTCGGTTTCATGCTCGATAAAGCTCTGATTGCCGCCGATGTCGCGGCGTAAATCCACGACGGAGTAAATCGGCACCGGTTTGGTGAAGCCCTTCACCGTAATTTCGCCCTTATCCCGGCACATGGTAGTGTCCTTGATCAGCGCGAAGGTCTCGTAGGATACCAGAATTTCGCCGGGCGCCGCCATGGATTCGAGACGGCTGGCGAGGTTAACTTCTTTGCCTATGATAGTGTAATCCATACGGTTTTCCGCTCCGAAGTTGCCCACGGTGCAGTAACCGGTGCTAATGCCCATGCGAATTTCCAGCGGCGTGCGCACGCCTTGGCTACGCCACTTCTGCCGTAGAATTTTCATGTGCTTGCGCATCTCGATCGCCATCATGACGCAGGCGCAGGTATCTTCCTTGGCGCCGCGACTGCTGGGGTCGCCGAAGAAGATCATGATGCTGTCGCCGACGAATTTGTCGATGGTGCCGCCGTATTTAAGCGCGATCTGGGACATCTCGTTGAAGTAAGTGTTAAGCAGCTCGGTCAGACTTTCTGGCTCCATTTCCTCCGCCAGCTCGGTGAATCCTTTGATGTCGGAGAAAAACACCGCCAGGCGTTTACGCTGAGTTTCCAGGCGCACGTCGCGCTCGCCGGTGAAGATGGACTGCCACACCTGCGGTGACAGGTATTTGGCCAGCTTGTGAGACAGGGCGATGGATTGCTCGCGCTGAAACTGAATCTGTGACTTTGCCTGCACCAGGGCGCGGGCCTGTTGGTGCGTGTAGTAAGCAGTGACGCCGACATACAGCGAACAGGTGACGCCGCCGATGATGCTGACCACCATGGGGGTGGGCGGCGCAAAGCTCAGACCAAAATAGATGGACGCCACGGTAAAGCCGGCGAGAAAGGCGATATTGCCATACAGCCAGCTTTTCATGCCGCCGACGATTATGAAGCTAAAGTTCAGCATCAGCAGAAAAAACAGGGTGGGGGTGACGCTGAATTTGATCAGCACCAGAATCACGCCGCATAGAAAGCCGTCCACCACCATCATGCCCTGGCGGACCTTGGTGTTCTTCTGTTTATCGAAGAAACGCAGGGCGAAATACAGAATATGCGGCCATAACATGGCGCCGGGAATGATCCAGATAAGGTACTCGTCGAAATGCCCCTCCAGAATGCCGGCGACGATGATGGCGGCGCATACCAGATAGCCGAGCACCCGGGCGTTATAGTCCGGCATGGGCGGGATGGTCACCTGAGTCGGGGAGTGTGGCGTATTGGCGAGATGTGGAGGTATCGGCATCATTTGTGTCATAACCGCGAATACCGGTATTGTCCCGTCAGCATATTTTTCAACCTAACCAAAAGTCCCTGCGAGCTCATGGGAGTGGCAATGCGGCTCGCCGGTTTGCTGTTATCAAAAAAACGTCCTGTCCTAGCACGGATATACCCTAAAAAGGACAGGAATAGAAGGTTTTCCGGGTGGAAAGCGGGAGGCGCCTGCTCAACAGGCGTAGCGCGACGCATTGGTTGAATGCGGGATTGCCATGTATAAAGCCGTTGGACCGGCGTAAACCATCCGCCATAACTGCCGCCCTCTTCTGGTAGTATAGTCCACCAGCGCTTCGATCGCGTCTAAGGTTAGCAGTAATGGGGTTGTCGGACAATCTGTGAGACGGTTTTGTCCGTCGTTAGACAATCTTTAACCTTTTGAGTTGGCGTGAAAGGCAGGCAATGTGGCGCGATAGGACAAGCATTTTTCGACGGCCAATTGCATATATTTAAGAATCATTCCTATTTATAATCTGAACCGAATCAGCCGTTGGCCACTTATTGGCCTGACCGGCGGCCACACGGATAAACAACAGGAGCCACGTATAACGCCATGGCGGTATTAGATATTCTTGTAAATCGAACCTCCACCCCTTTGTTGCAGGCGCCGGCGCCGAGCCATGAAGAATTGCGCAAACTGTATCCGGTGATCATGCGTGCGCCGGATCATGGCCGCTTACGGCCGTGTAGGTTGATTATTGTAGAGGGAGAGGGGCTCGACGCGTTGGGGCGCATATACGGCGAGACTGCGGAGCAGGATGGTCAGGACGATGCGGCCAGGCAAAAGCTGGCCAAAGCGCCCAGTCGCGCGCCGATGGTGATCGTCGTGGTCGCCACCGTTCAGGAGCATCCCAAGGCGCCGGAGTCGGAACAGCTGATTTCCGCTGGCTGCAGCGCCTATGCGTTAATGCTGGGGCTGGAGGAACTGGGCTATGGCGCCATGTGGCGCACCGGATGGGTGGCCTACGATGAGCGCGTCAAGCGGCGCCTTGGTTTGGCTTCCAACGAACATGTGGTGGGTTACCTGTATGTAGGGACGCCGGCCAGCAAAGAAAAGAAAGTTCCCGAACCGCCAGCTTTTGAGGAGCGTGTCAGTTTCTTTACTGGCGAAGCGAGCTGATATCTCCTGCGACGTCGCATGTTTCTTTTCTGCAGGCGTCGCTTTTCCCAAATCTCTTCTGTATCTCCGTCGTCCTGCCTGAGCCTTTCGGTGGCGATGGTATTCCACTTGCCGCATGGCGTGTGCGCGCTTTCCTTCAGGGCGGTATCCCTTTGCCGCCTTCTGCCTGCCTGAAAATGCTATCCAACTGAAAAATAGAACAAAAAAATAACTGGCGCGGGACTTGCTGACATTGACGCAAATGACGATTGTCGCAGTCAGGCAACTGCAGAGGTGTTAGATGGCCATATCATTCGACAAAGCGCTGGGTATCCATGAGCAGGCGCTGAACGTCCGCACCAGACGGGCGGAAGTGCTGGCGAACAACATAGCCAATGCGGACACGCCTGGGTTCCGCGCCCGGGATATCGATTTTAAAGCCGTGCTCAAGCAGGCCAAAAGTATGGAGGATTCATTGGAAGTGGTCACCACTCACGATGCCCACATGGCGATAAAAACACCGGCGGAAGGAGCTCTGCTTTACCGCCAGCCTTTGCAGCCCTCCATTGACGGCAACACGGTGGATACGCAGACGGAAATCGTGCAGTACTCCAAGAATGCGCTGGATTTTCAGGCCAGCTTTGAATTCCTCAACAGCCGCCTGAAAGGCATCGTCAGCGCGATTAAAGGAGAATAACGATGGGGATCAATAGCATTTTCGACATTGCCGGCTCCGGTATGACTGCGCAATCCGTGCGACTGAACACCACCGCCAGCAACTTGGCCAACGCCGACACCGCCAGCTCCAGCATCGATCAGACTTATCGCGCGCGCAAGCCGATTTTTGCTGCGGTGCATCAGGATGCGCTCAACGCGGCGATTCCTCCTTCAATCAACGATGACGCTTCCCGCGGCGTTGAAGTGCGGGCCATTGTGGAAAGCGATGCGTCTCTGGAGCGTCGCTACCAGCCGGACCACCCCATGGCGGATGCGGACGGTTATGTGTTTTATCCCAACGTGAATGTGGTGGAGGAAATGGCGGATATGATGTCCGCTTCCCGCAGCTTCCAGACCAACGTGGAAGTGCTGAATTCAGCGAAAACCATGATGCAGCGCCTGCTGACTATTGGTCAGTGATGAACTTTTCGTGAGGACAGCGTGATGAGCGATATCAATACGACAAATCAGACTAGCGACGCGCTGAGTCAATACGCGCTTCAGCAGAATTCCGCCAACAGGAAAAACGAACTGGGTAAAAACGAATTCATGGATCTGATGATCGCCCAGTTGAATAACCAGAGTCCGCTAGATCCCCAGGACAACACGGCGTTTGTCGCACAGTTGGCGCAATTCAGCTCGGTGGAAGGCATTCAATCATTGAATTCGACCGTGGACACTATGGCCTCACAGTTTCGCAGCGCACAAGCCCTGCAGGCTTCTGCGATGGTGGGACGGGATGTGCTGGCGCCAATGGAAAGCGCCATTAAAAGTGCGGATGGATCTATTAATGGGGTGGTGGAACTGCCTGCGGGAACCTCGCAACTGGCCATTAGCGTCTATAACGAGGCAGGCGAGCTCATCACGACTATTGATAAAGGTTACCAGCCCGGCGGCGACGTCAATTTCAGCTGGGACGGCAAAAACAGCAACGGCGAAACTTTGCCGGCGGGGCGGTATGAAGTGGTCGCAAGAGCCCGCTACAGTGGGGAGCAGATGCAAGTCAGCTCTTATCTGGCGGCCAATGTGGATAGTGTGTCAATCGCGCGTGACGGCAGCGTCACATTAAATCTGAACGGGCTTGGCTCGGTCGGATTAAGCGATATCAAACAGATCAGTTAGCATGTGCGAGGTGTGGTATGCCGTTTAATATCGCGTTAACAGGAATCAGAGCAGCGTCGGTCGACCTGGAGGTGACCGGCAACAACATCGCCAACGCCAGCACGACCGGCTTTAAACGGTCCCGTGCGGAGTTTGGCGATCTCTACGCCAACAGCTTTTTGAGTCTGGGCTCCAACCCGGTTGGGGATGGCGTGCGGGTGCAGAAGGTGCGGCAAGAATTTGCGCAGGGCAATCTCTCCTTTACCGAGAATGGACTGGACCTCGCCATTAACGGCGAAGGCTTCTTTATTCTCGATACCACCAGTGGCGATCGTCGCTACAGCCGAGCTGGCGCTTTTGGTATCAACAAGGAAGGTTATGTAGTGAACAGCTCTGGCATGCGCTTGCAAGGTTTTGTCGCTAATGACAGCGGCGTGGTCAGTGGCGTTCTTGGCGATCTTTTGATAGATGACACCAGCCTGGCGCCAGACAGAACCACAAGAGTGAACGCCAATCTGAACCTAGACGCGTCCGAGCCAGTGCTGCTTGAACGCGGAGACTCATTGTCTTCAGATGGTTTGTTGATCGGACGGGCGGTTGACGCTACCGCCGCAGGTACGAATGGCGCTAATGGATACGCCGCACAAACTATAACAGTGACTCAGGCTGACGGTTCGACTTCAACAGTGACTATTCCTGCCAATAGTTCCGCTGCTGAAATAGCGGGCCTGTTTAACAATCTGGACAACATAGACGCTGCCGCCAGCACCCGCGCGACAATTACGGCGGCGGGTTTCAACAATGCGTCCGGCACTATGCAGGTGACTATTGATGGCGTGCCTTTCGATGGCTATACCAATCTGACTGATTTAGGCAATGCAATTAACTCTTCCTCTCAGCTAAATGGCGTGCGCGCGGTGTTGGATGGCACGGACCTGGTGATTATCAATAATCGTGGTGATGATCTTAGTTTTGGCTTCAGTGGCGCCGCCGGAGATCAATTTGTGGTGCAGGGCAATGATGCGGCGGCCACATCACAAACTCTGAGCACGGCATTGACGGATGCCGTTGTAGGCGGCAGCGTCAACCTGACCATGCAGGATGGCATTACCTTGGCAAGCGGAACAACGGATTTATTCGCTACTTTCACAGGCACGCCTTTCGTCAACAACGTGTTCGATCCGGCGGATGAAAACACGTATAACCATGCCACCTCCACAACGATTTACGACAGTCTGGGTAACTCTCACGTTCTGACGACGTTCTTCGTCAAAGAGCCGCTGTCAGCGACCACGCCAGACAATCTGTGGACCATGTATGCGTTAATAGACGGCCAGGATGTCGGCGATCCCTTGGTGACTGGCGGTACGCCATCCCGCGCTTCCTACAGTCTGGTGTTCGATCAGGATGGCTCACTTAACGAAGTGTTGTCCGACGACGTGTTGATATCCAACTGGACGCCGTTGGCGTCTGACGGTACGCCAAACGGCGCGGAAGGGCCGCTGAATGTGGTGGATGGCGGAACCTTGCCGATTCCTGATCCCCCCACCAGCTCCAATTTCTTAATAGATCTTGGCACGACGACTCAGTATGGCAGCGCATTTGCGGTCAATGACCTGCAGCAGGATGGCTTCACCACTGGACGTCTGATTGGTCTGGACGTGGATGATGGCGGGGTGATTTTCGCCCGTTACACCAACGGCGAGTCCAAAGTGCTGGGACAGGTCGCACTGGCGAACTTCAATGATATTCAAGGACTCGCGCCGGTTGGGGAAACCACTTGGGTGGAGACATTCAACTCCGGCAATCCTGTGATCGGGGCGCCTGGCACCGCATCTCTGGGGGCTATTCGCTCCAGCTCTTTGGAAGATTCCAATGTGGATTTGTCCGAGCAGTTGGTGGGATTGATCATCGCCCAGCGTAACTATCAGGCCAATGCGAAAACCATTGAGACGGCGAACGCCATCACTCAGACCATCATCAATCTACGTTAATGGATGAGTGAAAGCGTGATAGAGACCATTAACGCGATCAGGCGGAATTCGAGAGGTAGTCATGGATAAAGCCTTATACATCGCCATGAGCGGCGCCAAGCAGAACATGTTGTCTCAGCGCGGCCACGCCAACAATCTGGCTAACGCCAATACCACCGGCTTCAAGTCTGACTTTATGCAGGCGCGCAGTATGCCGGTGTTTGGCGAACATTTCCCCAGCCGGGCCTACGCCATGACGGAGAGGCCGGCGACGGACTTCGAAATGGGGTCTATGATGCAGACTGGACGTGACTTGGATGTCGCCGTCGCCGGCAAGGGCTGGATCGCGGTGCAGGCGCCGGACGGCGGCGAAGCTTATACCCGGGAAGGGGAGCTGTTGCTGGATGTGAATGGCATGCTGCGCACCGGCTCGGGATTGCCGGTGCTCGGCAACGGCGGGCCTATCGCCGTGCCGCCGGCGGCCAAGCTTAATATTGGCGGAGACGGTACGATTTCTATCGTGCCTTTGGGCGGGAATCCGAACGAAATTCAGGAAGTGGATCGTATCCGTCTGGTTAATCCTCCCGCCGAAAATCTGGAAAAAGGCGTCGACGGCCTGATTCATCTGAAACCGGATGTTCCTGGTCCGGCTCTTCCTGATGGGCTGGTGCGCCTAGAGTCCGGCTATCTTGAGTCCTCTAATGTTAATGCCGTCGAAGAAATGACGGAAATCCTCTCTCTATCCCGCCAATTCGAACTTCAAGTCAAAGTTATGCGCGCTGCGGATGATAACTCCGAAGCTGCGGCACGCTTATTGCAAATATCCTAGTAATCCCGCATGAGCGGCAATTTTCCGCCATGCGGCCCGGAGTCTATCCGGGTATAGGTTGAAACCCATTTATTGTGTTGTCCGACCTGCATAGGAGAATTTGTCATGCATGGTGCGTTGTGGGTGAGTAAAACCGGGCTTGCGGCCCAGGATACTGCTCTAAAAACCATTTCCAATAACCTGGCGAACGTTAACACGACCGGCTTTAAGCGTGATCGCGCTGTATTCCAGGATCTGCTGTATCAGATCAAGCGGCAGCCGGGCGGTCAGAGTTCCCAAGACACGCAGCTGCCTTCTGGTCTGCAACTGGGGACAGGGGTGCGCGTGGTGGGCACGCAGAAAGTCTTTAGCGAAGGCAATCTGGAAGTCACTGAACAGCCGCTGGACATCGCCATCAATGGTCGAGGGTTCTTCCAGATTCTGATGCCGGACGGCACGATCTCTTATACCCGGGACGGCCAGTTTCACCTGAATTCCGACGGCGATGTGGTCACCGCCAATGGCTTCCCTCTTGAGCCCGGCATCACCATACCAGACGGCGCCTTGCACCTGACCATCAGCACCGACGGCGTGGTCAGTGTCACCGTTGCGGGCACAGCTACGCCAACTCAGATCGGCAACATCAATACGGTGGATTTCATCAACCCGGCCGGGCTGGAAGCGATCGGCAACAACCTGTTCAGGGAGACCGCCGCCAGTGGCGATCCTCAAGAAGGCACGCCTGGATTGGCGGGGCTGGGAACTGTGGAACAGGGCATGGTGGAAACCTCCAACGTAGAGATCGTTGAGGAAATGGTGAACATGATCACCACTCAGCGCGCCTACGAGATGAATGCGAAAGTGGTGACCACTGCGGACCAGATGCTGCAGTACATCACCCAAAATCTTTAATTGATGTGTCGTCGATTTAATCGGGGAGGGCCAGGCGTGAAAACACTAACGCTGATCTCACTAATCGTGGTTACGTTGCTGAGCGGTTGCAGTCCAATCACCAGAGAGCAGGTGCGCCCGGGAGACCCGGCTTTCGCGCCTGTTCCACCGCAGACGCTAATGCAACCGGCGGCGGTGGATGGCTCTATCTATTCCAGCGCGCAAAGCTTTTCTCTATACGGCGATCGCACGGCCCATCAGGTGGGCGACGTATTGACGGTGGTGCTGCAGGAAAGCACTCAGTCAAAAAAGAGTACGGGCTCGTCTTTAAAGAAAGACTCTGATAACTCCTTCAACGAGGCGACGATTCTGGGCACAGCAGTGTCCGCCCATAACCTCAGTCTGTTGACGGACCCTAGTTTTACCCGGGACTTCTCCGGATCGGCGGATGCGGATCAAAGCAACAGTCTGACTGGCAATATCAGCGTCACTATTTCGGATGTGTTGCCCAACGGTGTTTTGCGTATTCGGGGCGAGAAGTGGCTCACGCTGACGGAAGGAGATGAGTACATCCGGCTCAGTGGACTGGTGCGCCCTCAGGATATTGGCGTCGATAACACCATTTTGTCGAGCAAAATTGCCGACGCCCGTTTCGCCTACAGCGGCACCGGCGCCTTTGGCGATGTGAACCGCGCCGGCTGGCTGCAGCGCTTCTTCAACAGCGAATGGTTTCCTTTGTAACGTTTGATTTCGACACGAAGTCTTCTGTCTCTAACTAGCGGTATCTGACTATGCATGAAGTATCCGACAAAACCAAAGCGATCCGTCCTTTGCAACAGGCGTGTCGGGCGTTGATTGCGTTTGGCCTGTTATGTTTCGCAACAATGGCTGGCGCGGAAAGGATAAAAGACATCGCTACGGTGGAAGGCGTGCGCAGTAACCAGATCGTGGGGTACGGTCTGGTGGTGGGGCTGGACGGCACCGGTGATAAGGCGCCGTTTACGGATCAGACGTTTCGCAACATGATGAATCGTTTCGGCATCTCCATTCCGACAGGAACTGACCCGAAACTGAAAAACGTGGCGGCGGTATCCGTGCATGCGGATCTTCCGGCTTTCTCGAAGCCGGGCCAGAGAATAGATATTACGGTGTCTTCCGTTGGCAACGCGAAGAGCCTGCGTGGCGGCAGTTTGCTGATGACCAGTCTGAAAGGCGCGGATGGTAAAACCTATGCCGTGGCCCAGGGCAATCTGGTGGTGGGCGGGTTTGGCGCCGGCGGCGCGGATGGCTCCAGCATCACGGTGAATGTCCCCAGTGTAGGACGTATTCCTAACGGCGCCACAGTCGAGCGCGCGGTTCCCAGCGGTTTTGGTCACGGAGATACCTTGACGCTGAATCTGAGCTCGCCGGATTTTACTACCGCCAAGCGCGTGCAGGATCGCATCAATGACCTGCTAGGCCCAGGGCTGGCGCAAGCGATGGACGCCGCCAGCATTCGAGTGATGGCGCCCCGTGAGGCGTCGCAGCGGGTCGGGTTTCTGTCTATTTTGGAAAACCTGGAGGTGGAGCCCGGGCAAGAGGCCGCCAAGGTGGTGATCAACTCCCGCACCGGCACCATTGTGGTTGGGCAGAACGTGAAGGTGCTGCCGGCGGCGGTGACCCACGGCAATCTGACCGTCACCATCACCGAGGATTTCGGCGTCAGCCAACCTAATGCGCTGGCGGGAGGGGATACGGTCGTTGTGCCCCAGACTGATGTGAATGTAGAGCAGCAGCCCAGTCATATGTTCAAGTTCGGCCCGGCGGCGACTCTGAATGAAATTGTGCGTGCGGTGAATCAGGTCGGAGCGGCGCCAGGGGATGTGATGGCGGTGCTGGAAGCCCTGAAGCAGGCCGGCGCGCTGAAAGCGGAACTGATCGTGATCTAACACGGCAATAGTGTTTTAAGGCAAGCGTATGACCATCAACAATCGCGCCCTCGACCAGGCTCATGTCTATACCGACCTGAATGCGTTGCAGCGACTGAAGTCGCCAAGCATGGACAAGTCGGAGGCGATCAGTGCGGTGTCGAAGCAGTTTGAGTCCATCATGGTCAACCTGATGCTGAAATCCATGCGCCAGGTCAACGCGGTATTTGAGCAAGGCAATCCATTTCACGATTCCGCCTCCAATATTTATCAGGATATGTTCGACCATCAGCTCAGTCTGACCTTGTCCAAGCAGAAGAGTTTTGGATTGGCGGATGCGCTGACGAAGCAACTTTTGGCCAGAGAAAGCAGCGAGCCGAAAAAGGGCGGCTACAAAGAAATCAATGAATATCCGCGTGCGCTGGAGGCGATGCCGCTGAACTATGCGCAGGCCGAAGAAAGCCTCGCGCAGGCGCCGGAGTTGACGGAAGAAGAGACTCAGGCTCTGGAGCAGGTAGCTTATTACTCGGAGCAAATGTCGCGCTCTGCGTTCGTGGACGTCGAGGTGAAGGAGGTCATTGCGGCGGCGGAAGCCTCGCAAGCAAACCATAACGAAGGCGGAGACCTTAAGAAAGAGTCTGCGCCGGCTTCATTTGAGAGTCCGCAGCATTTTGTTAACAGCCTGCTGGCGTCGGCCCGTAAGGCGTCCGCCGGGCTGGGTGTGGAGCCGGGCGTCCTACTGGCGCAATCCGCTCTGGAAACCGGGTGGGGACGGCGCATGATTCTTACCGAAGAGGGCGAGCCCAGCTACAACCTGTTCGGCATCAAAGCGGACCAGCGCTGGAAAGGACCCGTCGCCTGGGTGACGACCACTGAATATCGGGAAGGGAGCATGGTGAAAGAGCGGGCTCCGTTCCGCGTTTATGGCTCCTATGAAGAAAGCTTTACGGATTATCTCAACTTCTTGCAGGAACAGCCCCGCTATCAACAGGCGTTGAAACAGGTGGCGGAGCCGGAAGAATACCTGCGGGAACTGCAAAAAGCCGGATACGCCACAGATCCCAATTATGCGTCGAAGATTCAGCGCATCATGAACGGAGCGTATCTACAAAGCGTCCGCTCGGATGATCAAGGCTGAGGACTCCTGTCATGAGCACTAACGTCATCAACATAGGACTCACCGGACTCAAAGCCAGCCAGACCGCGCTGGCCACTACCGGCAACAACGTCTCCAACGCCAACACCGAGGGCTACAGTCGTCAGCGGGTGGAGTTCGAAGCGACACCGTCCCAGTATATCGGGGCGGGGTATTTGGGCACGGGGGTAGGGGTCGCCGATATCTCCCGCATGACCAACCAGTTTCTGGTTACCCAGTTGCGCTCGGATACTTCCATGTTCAGTGAAATAGATAAGATCCGCGCCAATGTGAGCCAGATCGACAGCCTGCTGGCGGACCCCACCACCGGACTGTCTCCCGGCATGAGCGCTTTTTTTCAGGCGTTGCAGGGCGCTGCGGACGATCCCTCGTCCATACCCGAACGTCAGTTGGTGTTGACTCAGGCGGAAGGTCTGATCAATCGCTTCAATGTGCTGTATAACCGCCTGGAATCGCAGCAAAGCAATATAGATCAGGATATGCGCGCGTTGATTACGGAAGCCAACAGTCTGGCCAGCGGCATCGCCCAGGTGAATCAGGCCATCGTGTCGGCTCGCGGTTCGGCGCAGGGTAAAGACGTCAACGACTTGCTGGACAAGCGTGATCAAATGATTCGCGAGCTGTCGGAAATTGTATCGGTGACCGTCGTGGAGCAAACCGATGGTCAGCTCAATATCCTGGTGGGTAAAGGCCAGTCTCTGGTGATTGGCTCTCACGCCAATACATTGGGGCTGCAGGTCAGCGAAACCGACCCGACCCATCAGGAAGTGGCGCTAACGGAAAGCGGCGGCTCTGGAACCAATATTATTACTTCAGAAATAACCGGCGGTGAGCTGGGCGGCATACTGCTGTTTCGCGATCAGATTCTACAGCCGTCATTTAACGCGCTGGGCCGAATTGCAGTGGTGATGGCGGACACGATCAACGAGCAGCATCAGCTAGGCATGGACTTGGAAAACCGGCTCGGCGGCATGTTTTTTGAGGACATCAACTCTGAAAACAATGCGCGTCAACGGGTCACAGCGAATGAAGGCAATGCGCTGCCGAATGATCGCGACATCGGCGTGGAGATCATCGACACTTCCGCGTTGACCACCAAAGATTATCGAATACAGTTCACCGGACCTTCCGATAACGACATCCTGGTGGTGGATGCATTAAGTGGCGCCACGGTCACTCGCGGGCGGCTGCCCGGTTTGTTTCCCGCCACCTTTGAGTTCGATGGATTGCGGATTAACTTCGAGTCAGGCAGCTTTCAAACCGGCGACAGCTTTCTGGTGACGCCGACCCGTTACGGCGCCCGAGATATCGATATGTCGGTGAGCCGCGTCGAGGAAATTGCCCTGGCGTCGCCAATTCGCACTGAGTCAGACTTGGGCAACGTGGGGAATGCAGTGATCAGCCAGGGCGAACTGCTGGCGGTGAAGCGCAGCTCTAACGACGCTATCTTGCCAACGTTTGCGGTTCCTGGCGAACTGACGCCGCCCATACTGATCCGTTTCATCACTGACACCTATTATGAAGTGCTGGATAACAGCGATCCGGCTAATCCGGTTCCGCTCGATCCGCCATTAAACAATCAGAAATATATCGCGGGCGTGTCCAACGCCATTTTCACTGCGGACGAGGGGCAAACTGCGGTCAGCGCCGAGGGCGTCAGTATTGCGCAGGTTCCTGCGCCAGTTGCGTCTCCTGGACCTTATGCAAACGGCTATGGGGCGCAGACAGTGACACTTAGAAATCGCGATCCGGAGACAGGGATAGTCACTACTCAGTCGCCGCTTAATATCGCCGCCAACGCCAGCGCAGAGGAAATCGCCTCGGCCCTGAATAGTCGCAACGGCGTGTCCGCTCTCGCCTACACAGAAGTGGAGCTTTCCAATTTTGTGGATGACGGCGGTGGTGTGGCGCCGGGGCTGACCATCAACGGTGAGGTGCTGACGTTGCCAAGCGGAGGCTCTTTTACGCCGGATGATTACGTGGATCTGATCAACAACAACTCAAACCTTCAAGATGCCGGTATCGTCGCCTGGAGCGACGGCGGCACTTTGACTGTTCGCGCACTCACCGGTAAGGACATTACCGTCGAGGTGACAGGCGACGCAACGGATTCTGTGGACATTGCTACCGCCAATGACACTGTCGCCACCACCATTGCCGGGGGGAGCGGGACCAGCGTTGGCGGGTTCGTGGATGTGCAGCTGGATGACGGCGTGCGCTTGAATGCAGATAACAACAATATATTCTTGCCTGCGCCAGTGGCGCAGAGTTCGTTCCGGGGCTATCAGGCCAACATTACCGGCACGCCCAGTCAAGGAGATACTTTTACTATCGAGTACAACGAAAACGGCGTTTCCGATAACCGTAATGCATTGAAAATGGCGGGGCTGGAAACGGAGGGAACCATTGGCGGCAATGTCAGCACCTACAATGAGGCCTATTCCCAATTAGTGGAAGTGGTCGGCTCCACCGCCAGTCAGGCGCAACTGGATACAGAGTCGGCTCAGTCACTGCTGCGGCAGTCGGAAAATCGCTGGCAGGAAGTTTCAGGCGTCAGTCTGGATGAAGAGGCGGGTCGTCTGATCCAGTATCAGGCGGCCTACAATGCGTCTGCGCAAGTGGTGTCCATCGCCCGACAGTTGTTCGACACCCTGTTGAACACTTTCGCCTGATGGATAACCCGAGGATGTGACCATGCGTATTTCAACCCAACAACTGTTTAACCGCGGGCTGGACAACATCCTTGATGTGACCGGCCAGTTGCAGAAAACCCAGCTGCAGATCTCCAGCGGGCGTCGCGTACTGACGCCAGCGGATGACCCGGTGGCGTCCACGCGCATCCTGCAGATAAACCAAGAGCTGTCGTTGATTGATCAATATAAGAGCAATATCAATCTGGCGGAAAATCGTCTGAGCCTGGAAGACGGCCTTCTGGGGGGCGTCAGTGAAGTGATACAGCGTTTACGTGAATTGACGGTGCAGGCGGGCGACGGTTCTCAGAATGCAGACGATAAAACATTTATCGCGGCGGAAGTGCGGCAACGGCTCAGTCAGTTAGTCGGTATGCTGAATACCAAAGATCCCAGTGGAGAGTATATCTTTGCGGGATTTCAGGGTAAGCAGGAGCCATTTCAGCTAAATGCCGCGGGTTCATATAAGTATGTGGGCGATGAGGGGCGTCGATTCATGCAGATCGACGCCAATGTTTCCGTGGCGGCGGGGGACAATGGCAAAGAGGTGTTCGTCAATATCAAAAGCGCCAACAACACTTTTTTCACTCAGGCGAGCCCTCGCAACACAGCGGAGCCGCCAGCGATCATTACTCAGGGACAGATGATCGATCAGGAGCTCTATGACGCGTTTTATCCAGAAGATATGGTTGTTGTGTTTAATGACGAGGCCGATGTGGTTCCGCCTGCGCCGAACTACTCTATCGTGCAGCGCTCTGACGGTAAGCCCATTTTGAATAATCAACGCTTCGCCACGGGACAACCTATTCAAGTGCAAGGCGTGCAGTTCGAAATTATCGGCTCGCCTCAACCCGGCGACACCTTCTTTGTGCAGTCGTCAGAGAAGCAGGGCCTTCTGACTACGGTGGAGCGCCTGGCGGCGGGACTGGAGGATTATCAGGATACCCCGGCTGGCCGCCAGACATTGACTGATCTGCTGGATTCCACCTTGGCGAATTTCACCAATGCGGAAACCAAGCTACTCGAGACGCGGTCGCGACTCGGCGCCCGACTAAACACTATCGACGACACCAAACAGCTGCAGGAAGATGTTGAGGTGTTGACCAAAGAAGTGCTGTCCGAGCTGCAGGATTTGGACTATGCGGAAGCGGTAAGCAATCTCACCTTGCAAAACTTTGTCCTGCAGGCCGCCCAACAATCCTATTCCCGCGTCACCAGCCTGTCGCTGTTCGATCTGCTCTAAGCAGGGCGGCGATCCAATGAATCGCCGCCACACTCCGCAAACACGTCTATTCTTATAGTCAGGGTTGATCGCAGTTAAAGAGGCTCATCTATGAGAATAATTTCTTCATTGGCTATGTGTGGCGTGATTCTTTGCAGCGGCGTCGCATCCGCTATCGCCATAGATGGCGCAGCGCCGCCATGGCAGGAAATGAAAAAGAACTATATTTCCAATATGTCCAATGGTTGTATCAGTGCGCACAGTGGTCAGGGCGAAGGGACGGAAGCCGTGGCGAATTATTGCTCTTGCGTTGTGGAACGAGTCGACAAGGATTTGACGTTGGACGATATTCGTTATTTTGCAGAGCAGGGCAGGCCCAATAGCTCGCATACAGAAGTGATTATCAGCGCAATACAGGCGTGTGGAGAAAATCAGTAGAAAGACAAAGAGGTTGGATTCGTCTAGCGTGAAGAATGTTTAACAAAGATGAAATAGAAAGGAGTTAAATAAGAAAGTTGGTGCCGGGAGAGAGAATCGAACTCTCACTCCCGAAGGAACACGAGTTTGAGTCGTGCGCGTCTACCAGTTCCGCCATCCCGGCAACCATGTCAGCCTGTGAGTGGCTAACTAGGGCCGCGATTATACGGGCTTTTGATTGCTCGTCAACAACTTTTACTAACTATTTTTTTGCCTTGCCCTGGCTCGACGCTATAAAAACGGTCGAAGCTGGCGAGTGGCGGGCATTTCCGCTAACCTATGCGCCCCCAAAACTGAAGCAGAATGTCTTGATGCGCGTTGACGATTTTGATTTTGATCTGCCGCCGGAGTTAATCGCCCGGCGTCCGCTGGCTGAGCGCTCCTCCAGCCGCTTATTGTGTCTGGATGCGGATACCGGAGAAATAAACCATCGCGGCTTCAAGGACCTGTTGGGCATGATCAATCCTGGGGATTTGTTGGTTTTCAACGATACCCGCGTTATCCCGGCTCGCTTATTTGGCCAAAAACGCAGCGGCGGCAAAGTCGAAGTGATGGTTGAGCGAGTCGTGTCCATGACGGAAATACTCGCTCACGTCCGAGCCAGCAAGGCGCCCAAGCCTGGCGTCGAGATCCTTATAGACGATAACCATGTGCTGACGATGGTGGAGCGGGAAGGCGATCTGTTCCGTCTGCGGGTAAGCGAAGGCGGAAGCGTCAGCGAATTATTGGAAGCGTGCGGGCATATGCCGCTGCCTCCTTATATAGATCGTGAAGATGACTTGAGCGATCGCGAGCGTTATCAAACTGTATATAGTCGTCAACCCGGCGCGGTGGCGGCCCCTACCGCCGGTTTGCATTTTGACGAGCCGCTATTGCAGGCGCTGGCGCAAAAAGGCGTGGAGACTGCGTTTGTTACATTGCATGTCGGCGCGGGCACGTTTCAACCTGTGCGGGTGGATGTGGTGCAGGATCACCAGATGCATTCAGAGTATCTGGAAGTTTCCGCGGATGTCTGCGAACAGGTGCGCAAGGTAAAGGCGGCAGGCGGGCGCGTCATTGCAGTGGGCACTACCGCAGTCAGGGCGTTGGAGACGGCGAGCCGATCTGGGTCTATTGAGCCTTATGCGGGCGATACCAGTATATTCATCTATCCTGGATATGAATTTGTTACCGTCGACGCATTGGTGACCAATTTTCACTTGCCCAAGTCCACACTATTGATGCTGGTGTCGGCCTTCGCCGGTAGAGAGCATATCCTGGCCGCCTACCAAGAGGCGATTGAGCAACGCTATCGCTTTTTCAGCTATGGCGACGCCATGTTTCTGCATCGTCGTCTTTCTGGTCGCGAAGACGCCTTAACAAATTAAGAATGACTGTCAGATCTGAGTAGGAGAACAACCTTGTCGCGTACTTGCCACATGCAGTTCGAAATCGACAATGCCGACGGCAAAGCCCGTCGCGGTAGGCTTAAATTTCCAAGAGGCGTGGTGGAGACACCCGCCTTTATGCCCGTGGGCACCTACGGCACCGTAAAAAGCATGACGCCCCGGGATATTAAAGATATCGGCGCGCATATTATTCTTGGCAACACTTTCCATTTGATGTTGCGTCCGGGTACGGAAATCATCCGTCAGCATGGCGATCTGCATGACTTTATGCAGTGGGATGGCCCTATTCTGACGGACTCGGGAGGCTTTCAGGTGTTCAGCCTGGGGGATCTGCGCAAAATTACGGAAGAGGGCGTGAAATTCAAATCGCCCATCGACGGCTCGCCCATATTCATGGACCCGGAGCGTTCAATGCAGGTCCAGCGCGACCTGGGCTCCGATATTGTCATGATTTTCGACGAGTGCACGCCTTATCCGGCCACTGAAAAAGAAGCGGCGGACTCCATGCGCTTGTCTCTGCGCTGGGCTAAAAGAAGCAAACTGGCGCACGGAAATAGCCCTTCTGCATTGTTTGGTATTGTACAAGGCGGAATGTATCCCCATTTAAGGGAAGAATCGCTGGCGGGGCTGACTGAAATCGGCTTCGACGGCTACGCTATCGGCGGATTGTCGGTAGGAGAGCCCAAGGATGAAATGATAAAGGTGCTGGATTACCTGCCTCCTGCGATGCCTGAAGATAAGCCCAGGTATCTGATGGGCGTGGGCAAGCCGGAGGATATAGTAGAGGCGGTGTTGCGCGGRGTGGACATGTTCGACTGCGTCATGCCGACCCGGAATGCGCGTAACGCGCACTTGTTCACTTCATTTGGAGTGCTCAAATTGCGCAACAGCCGGTACCGGACAGATACGCGTCCCCTGGATGAAAACTGCGACTGTTATACCTGTCGCAATTTCAGTCGCAGCTACCTGCATCACCTTGACCGTTGCGGCGAGATGTTAGGCGCGCAGTTGAATACTATTCATAATCTGCGCTACTACCAAAACCTGATGTCTGGTTTGCGTCATGCGATTGAACGGAGTAAATTGTGCGACTTCGTCGCCGACTTTTATCATAGGCAGGAGCAAGGTATTCCAGCCTAGTCAAAGTGTTATAAGCATATTTTGGAGTTATTTCTTATGCGTAAGCTACATGTGCTGTTAGGCACGCTGTTCGCCCTGCTGATGCCTGCTATTGCTGCGGCTGAGCCAGCTCCGGGTCCTCAAGGACCGAGTGCGGTGATGCAGATCCTGTTCCTCGGCGGTTTCGTGCTGATTTTCTACTTTCTGGTATGGCGTCCCCAGAGCAAGCGGGCCAAAGAGCACAGAGAGCTGCTGGGCGGTTTGAACAAGAACGACGAAGTGTTAGTCAACGGCGGCATTGCTGGAAAAATCGTGCGTGTGAAGGACGACTTCCTGGTAGTTGAGATTGCTGACAAAGTGGAAATCAAAGTGCAGAAAATGGCGGTGACCGCAGCGTTGCCCAAAGGCACTTTGAAAGATATCTAAGACGGCCGCGCATGCGCGCCGGGCCTGCGTCAGGCGTTCAATTTCCGCGAACGCCTGCATGGCGCGCCTATTCCCCGGCATAGAGATAAACAATAGGGAGCCTTTTACGGCATGCTCAATAAATACCCACTTTGGAAAAATCTGCTCGTTGTCATAGTGCTGATGATGGGCTTTATTTACGCCTTACCGAATTTGTATCCTGATGACTACGCTTTGCAGATAAGCGGATCTCGCGGCTCCATCGGGGTTGACGAGAGCGTGCTGAAAAAAGCCACCGACGCCCTGGACGAAGCGGGCATTGCATACGGCGAAGCGAAAGTCGGCGAGAAGAACATCATCATACGCTTTGCGGACAACGATACTCAGTTGGACGCACAGCCTCACGTCAAGAGCGCTTTGGGCAATGACTACGTTGTGGCGTTGAACCTGGCGCCGACAACGCCGGCATGGTTGTCCAGTTTGGGCGCTGCGCCCATGAAGCTGGGTCTGGATTTGCGTGGAGGGGTGCACTTCCTGATGGAGGTGGATCTGGCGAAAGCGGTCGCCACGACAATGGAAATTACCCAGGGCGACATTAAAACCAAGCTGAGAGAAGAAGGGTTGCGTTACAAGTCGGTGGATATTCTGCCGCCAAAGCAGATCTCTGTCGGCTTCCGTGACGAAGATGATCGCGATAACGCATTATCTCTGGCGCGTCGTGAGTTTGGCGACTTTTTGGCGGAAAGCGCTGAAGAGAACGGCTTGTTTATGGTGAAGCTGACCCTGCTGGAAAGCCGGGCGAAAGAAATTGAAGACTACGCCATTTCCCAGAACTTAAGCACCTTGCGTAATCGGGTTAACGAGCTGGGCGTCGCCGAGCCTTTGGTTCAGCGTCAAGGACGCGGGCGTATCGTTGTGGAATTGCCGGGCGTGCAAGACACGGCGGAAGCCAAGCGTATTTTGGGCTCCACTGCTAACCTGGAGTTCCGCCTTGAGGCGCGTCCAGATGCTTCGGCGGGTTCTATTGAAAAGTTTGAGTTCCGCTCAGAGCCCCGCACTGCAAGCTTGGAGCGCGACATCATTATTACTGGCGGCAGCGTCGCCAATGCGCAGCAGTCCTTTGACCAGAATGGTCGTCCTGAAGTTAACATTAAGCTGGACTCCTTGGGCGGCAACAAAATGTTCCACATCACCAAGGATGCTGTGCAGCGCAATATGGGCGTGCTCTTCGTTGAATACAAAGAAGACGTGGATACCAAGTCCACAACTGGACAGCCCAAGAAGCGCCGCTACGTAGAAAAGAAAATCATCAGTCTCGCCACCATACAGTCGCCGTTAGGAAACAGCTTCCGTATAACGGGGCTGGACTCTGTATTTGAAGCCAAAGAACTGGCTTTGCTGTTGCGTTCCGGCGCATTGGCGGCTCCAATCTATTTTGTTGAAGAGCGTACTGTCGGTCCCAGCTTGGGGCTAGAGAACATTAAAGACGGCGCCACTTCCGTAGCTATTGGCTTCGTGCTGGTCATGCTGTTTATGATCGTTTACTACCGTGTATTCGGTATCGTGGCCAATATCGCTTTGGCGGCCAACGTCTTTATTCTGATTGCGGTCATGTCCTTGCTGTCGGCGACGCTGACTCTGCCGGGTATTGCGGGTATCGTATTGACGGTGGGGATGGCGGTCGACGCCAACGTGCTGATCTACGAACGAATTCGTGAAGAGTTGCGTAACGGGCTGCCGCCTCAGTCGGCGATTCATGCTGGTTATGATCGCGCATTTGTGTCTATTTTTGACGCCAACGTGACCACTTTGATTGCTGCGCTGATCTTGTTCGCAATCGGCACAGGCCCGGTCAAAGGTTTCGCTGTTACGCTGTCTATCGGGATTCTGACCTCCATGTTTACTGCGATTACCGTAACTCGCGCAGTAGTCAATATGATTTACGGCGGCCGCAATATTGGCAGTTTGTCCATTGGTGGCGTCAAGCAAGGTTAAGGAGGCATAACTATGTCTGATGAAAAAGTTTATAACTTTATGGGCATAGCGAAGCCTGCGCTGGCTTTGTCTGTGATAATGATCATTGTATCTATCGTGTCCATCGCTACTCGCGGCTTGTCTTTCGGGTTGGATTTTACCGGCGGTACGCTGGTAGAGGTGGAGTACGCCAAAGCGCCGCAAATCAATGATGTGCGGCATCAGCTTGAGGCTCACAAATATGAAAACTTCGTTGTGCAGAAGTTTGGTTCTGACACCAGCATCCTGGTTCGTTTGCAGCAAGAGCACAGCGAGTCCATCGGAACGGAAGTGGTGAATGCGCTGTCTGCGGACGGGGCACAAGTGAGTCTGAGTCGTTCCGAGTTCGTTGGATCTCAGGTCGGCGAAGAGTTGCGCGAACAGGGTGGATTGGGCCTGCTGCTGGCGCTTGGCGTCATCATGCTCTACATCGCTTTTCGCTTTCAGTTCAAGTTCTCTGTTGGCGCTGTATTGGCGTTGGTGCATGACGTCATTATCACGGTAGGGATGTTCTCGCTGTTTCAGTGGGACTTCGATTTGAACGTGTTGGCGGCGGTGTTGGCGGTAATCGGTTATTCATTGAACGACACCATCGTTGTGAGCGACCGCGTGCGTGAGAACTTCCGCCGCCTGCGTGAGGAAACGCCGGTAAGCATCATTAATATTTCTTTGACGCAAACCCTGTCCCGTACAATCGTTACTGGCCTGACTACTTTGCTGGTTCTGGTGGCGTTGTTCTTGTTCGGCGGTCCTGCGCTTAAAGGGTTCTCGACGGCGTTGATAGTAGGTATTGTTGTCGGTACCTATTCCTCAATATATGTTGCGAGTAACCTGCTGCTGATCATGAATATCAGTAAAGAAGATTTGATGATTCCTGTGAAAGAAGGTGCTGAGTTGGATGATCGCCCTTAAGGCGATCTTCTTCTTGGTGTAAGCTGTCAGCCCTATTCAGGACGGGGCAAATACCAAATAAAAAGCCGGTCATATGACCGGCTTTTTTGTGAGCTCTTGTGATGTAAAAGAGCTTTTGGGGCTGTTTGTTATTTCAATAGCTCAGCCAATTTGTGGGCTTTTTGTGAGACGGGCTTAAGCATTTTAGGATTGCAGCAAATAATGGAGCGGCTTCTTTCATTTAGCGGGTTGCCGCGGACATCGCTGTGCAGAGCTCCGGCTTCTTTGGCGATAAGTAAACCAGCTACCGTCTCAAGCGGGTTGATGTTGTTCAGAATCGCAACGTCGATTTTTCCGGAAGCCAGGTAGGCCAGCTCCTGTGGGATGCAGTGTGCGCTTCTTACGCCGAAGCAGCTCTTATCCAGTTCCGCATAAGCTTCCAGCAAGGTTGCAGGCTCTTCTCTTTTGCCAACGCCTTCTAAAATGTTGGTGGACAGTACGGATAGCTCCAGCTCTTTTGTGCCGGAAACGCGGATGCGCTTGCCGTTTAGAGAAGCTCCGCCGCCCCGGCTTGCCGTGTATTCGTCGCCGGTTACAGGGAAAATAATGATGGCGTGTTCGGTCTGATCATTCTTTTTGCAGACAAGTGAAAAACACCAGTCGGATAGGCCGCGTACGAGGCTGGCGGTGTTGTGTACAGGCATGATGTGCCAGCTGACGCTTTTCGGGGCGCCTTTCAAATCGCCTTTTTTGTTGATTTGATGGGTCGGGTAGGCCCGTTGTAGGGCGCGGGACAAATTATCGTAGAAAGCGGCGTCAACGCGTGCAATGACTCTCTTTAGCTTTTCCGGATCGGTAAAAGACAACTCTTCACGTTCAAGAATCATGTTGATTTGCTCATTGGACGAGCGAATTGCGCGCAAGGCAATATTAATCATTGGCTGCATGGTTTGATCACTACTTTGTAAAGAACGGTTTTAAAAAGGGCGCTAATGATAGCAACTCCGTCGTGTAAACACACCCAGAAATCTACTTACGAGTTAAATTATAGAAAAGGTCGCGGAGCGCGCCAGAAAGCGGAGTCATGGCGATGTTTCAGTCTCAGTGGGGGAGGCATTTGCATACAATTCTGCTACCATTGCGCACTTTTAAAAAGGTGTAAAAATGCTGGAAAACATCCGTATTGTGCTGGTCAACACCTCTCATCCCGGTAATATCGGCGCTACGGCGCGCGTGATGAAAAACATGCGGCTGTCTCGATTAGTGCTGGTGGAGCCAGATCGATTTCCAGATGATGATGCTATAAGCCGTGCATCCGGAGCCTTAGATGTTTTGGATGGCGCTCAAGTGGTTGCGAGTTTGGATGAGGCTATCGCTGGTTGTGTCCTCGTGGTGGGAACCAGCGCAAGAGGCCGGAGTATTCCCTGGCCAGTGAGAAATCCGCGAGATTTGGCGGATGATGTCTATGATCATATTGCGACGACCCAGGGCGAGGTGGCGATTGTATTTGGGCGGGAAGAGCGGGGGCTCACCAACGAAGAGCTGCAACGCTGTCATTTGCATGTTCATATTCCGTCAAATCCTGATTACTCATCTTTAAACGTTGCGATGGCGGCGCAAGTGATTTGTTACGAGCTCCACATGCGGTGGCTGCTTGAAAACGAAGAGAATCAATCATATATCCAGAGGTTGGACGGTCCTGGCGATACAGGGTGGGATGTCGAAGCCGCGACGGCTGATGAAGTTGAGCGCTATCTGGTCCACTTGGAGCAAACGCTCATCGATATCGACTTCCATGATCCGGAAAATCCAAGGCAATTGATGTCGCGACTGCGGCGACTGTATCAGCGTGCGCGTTTGGATAAGATGGAAATTAACATTCTGCGAGGCATTCTACGATCCACGCAGAAAGTGGCGGGAACTTGGCAAAAGAAATAATCGGGGCGAATCATGTTAGCACAGTTAAAAGAGGACATAAGAAGTGTCTTTCACCGGGACCCGGCGGCCAGAAACGCCTTTGAGGTGCTGACTTGCTACCCCGGCCTGCATGCGTTGCTGGCGCATCGCATTAGTCACTGGTTGTGGAAAAAGGGATTGAAGTGGTTGGCGCGCTTTCTCTCCACATTTAGTCGTTGGATGACCGGGATTGAAATACATCCGGGTGCGAAGATTGGTCGCCGTTTTTTCATCGATCACGGCATGGGAGTGGTGATTGGGGAAACTGCGGAAATCGGTGACGATGTGACCCTTTATCAGGGGGTGACTTTGGGAGGAACCAGCTGGAATGCGGGCAAACGTCATCCTACGCTGGGAAATGGCGTGGTCGTTGGCGCTGGCGCCAAGATTCTGGGGCCATTCACTGTTGGGGATAACTCGAAAGTGGGTTCCAATGCTGTGGTCACCAAGGAGGTGCCGTCTAATGCCACAGTGGTGGGTATTCCGGGGCGCGTGATAGTCAAGAAGACAGAGCCGGAAGCTGATCGCCGTAAAGCCATGGAAGAGAAAATGGGCTTTGACGCATATGGATTGAGTGAAGAGATGCCAGATCCGGTGGCGCGCTCCATTCGCGCAATGTTGGATCATATGCAGGCGGTGGACGATCGTCTGGAGTCAATGTGCAAGTGCCTGCATAAGTTGGACGTGGAATATCGAAATGGTGAACTGCCCCCTTTGAAGAGTGAGGATTTTGAATGTGTCCGCGAAGATAAGTAGTCTGCCGACATAATCCGTAATACTTGATCAGTTTGCAGGGTCATTTCATAATGCCCTAAATTATTTAGGGGTTTGATCATGCGCTTGACCACCAAAGGCCGCTATGCGGTGACCGCCATGCTGGATTTGGCGCTGCACGGTGATGGCGGCCCTGTCAGTCTGGCGGATATCTCGGCGCGTCAGGGCATCTCGCTTTCATATCTTGAGCAATTGTTCGCCAAATTGAGGCGTAATCGTCTGGTGTCCAGCGTCAGAGGGCCTGGTGGCGGTTATAAGTTGGCGCGCCCGCTCGGCGAAACCGCGGTAGCTGAAATTATTGAGGCGGTTAACGAGTCAATAGATGCGACAAGGTGTGGACGGAAAGGGGACTGTCAGGGTGGCGAAATTTGTCTAACCCATCATTTGTGGCAGGACCTCAGCGAACGTATTCATGATTATCTCAGTAGTATCAGTCTGGAGGAGCTTGTCTCCAGTCGGGCGGTGCGGGAAATCGCCGAGAGGCAGAGCGAAAGAAAACGAGCGGGCGAGACAGGCATCTCTTTAGTTGATATTGGTTAACCTGATTTCTCTCGTGTCACTGTTAAAGCAGGCGCGGGGAGCGCTGAAGTACTTGGATATGGATAATTGAAATAATGAAGAAACCTATATATCTCGACTATGCCGCCACTACCCCGGTGGACCCCAGGGTCGCCGAGGCGATGAGCAACTGTCTGACGTTGGATGGCGTCTTCGCTAACCCGGCGTCCCGCTCGCATATATACGGCTGGCGCGCAGAGGAGATGGTGGAGAAAGGGCGTCGCCAAGTGGCGGATCTAATTGGCGCCGATCCTCGGGAGATTGTTTGGACTTCCGGCGCCACGGAGGCGGATAACCTCGCTATTAAAGGTGTGGCGAGTCGCTATGCTGAAAAAGGTCGTCATATCATTACCAGTGCGATTGAGCACAAAGCTGTGCTGGACCCTTGCGCCTACCTCGAAAAGCAGGGTTATGACGTGACTTATCTGAAACCAGATAAAGATGGAGTCATCAGCCCGGAGTCGGTTAAGAATGCGCTGCGCGACGATACTATTCTCGTTTCTCTGATGCACGCCAATAATGAACTGGGTAGCGTTAACGATATTCAGGCCATTGGTGAGCTGTTGCGTGGGCATCAAGCTTTTTTTCATGTGGATGCGGCGCAGTCTGTGGGCAAGTTGGTCGTTGATATGAAAACCATGCCTGTCGACCTGTTGTCCTGTTGTGCGCATAAAATTTACGGGCCTAAAGGCATAGGGGCGCTCTACGTTCGAAGAAACCCATTTGTCGGCGTAGACGCTCAGATCCATGGTGGCGGCCATGAGCGGGGCATGCGCTCCGGTACGCTGCCAACTCATCAAATTGTTGGTATGGGTGTGGCTTTCGAGCTGGCTGGAGAAAGCCTGGCGGAAGAAGCTGAGCGACTGGCAGGGTTGCGCGACAGATTGTGGCGGTCGCTGTCTGTATTGCCAGAGATCCATTTGAACGGTTCCGAATCCAATAGGCTACCGGGTACGTTGAATATTAGTTTCGGGTATGTCGATGGCGAGTCGCTACTGATGGCTATGCGAGACCTTGCGGTCTCAACCGGCTCGGCATGTACCTCCGCTTCGCTTGAGCCCTCCTATGTGTTGAGGGGGGTTGGCGTGCCGGATGAGTTGGCGCTCAGCTCTCTGCGTATTTCTATGGGGCGTTTTACTCAGGAAGAAGATGTTGATGTCGCCGCGGATGTCATTATCACTGCAGTGAATAAATTGCGCGAGTTGTCGCCGGCGTGGAAGGCGAAGCTGGGCAATTAATGCGGTAAGACCCTGGTGGAGGGCGCTTTCTTTATTCTTGTTAACAAAATTTAAATCTGCGTCTGATGCAATTTTAAGCTGAATGCATCGGGCGTCCGCTGTCGCAATTGCCGCTCGTTTGACACTTATGTCGCGGGCGTCTTTTTCGTGTTAGGAGCGGAGTGTAACTTTCCCTGGAACATGCGTATAATCGCCTGTTCAGAATATAAACCTAAAGTTGTTATAACCCTGATTTTGGAGAGCATATCGATGGCCGTAGAACGTACGCTGTCAATCATCAAGCCCGACGCAGTGGCTAAAAATGTAATCGGCGAAATCTATTCGCGTTTTGAGAAAGCCGGTCTGCGTGTTGTGGCTGCAAAAATGCTGCACCTGTCGCAAGAGCAGGCTGAAGGCTTTTATGCTGAACACAAAGAACGTGGGTTTTTCCCAGATCTAGTTGCTTTCATGACTTCCGGTCCTGTTGTTGTTCAAGCGCTGGAAGGTGAAAACGCCATCGCTCTGAACCGTCAACTGATGGGCGCAACCAACCCTAAAGAAGCTGAGCCAGGCACTATTCGCGCAGACTTCGCTTCCTCTATTGACGCGAACGCGGTGCACGGCTCCGACTCTGCAGCGTCTGCAGAGCGCGAAGTGGCTTATTTCTTCAGCGAGAACGAAATCTGCCCACGCAGCTGATATAAACTTATCAGTCAAGGCAATTAATCGAGTGCAGCACTATCGCTGCACTCTTTTTAAGAGGTATAGCATGTCAGGCGCCAACGCTAAAATTAATTTACTGGGAATGAATCGTTCCGATCTCGAGTCTTTTTTCGAGTCGTTGGGAGAGAAAAAATTCCGCGCCACTCAGTTGATGAAGTGGATGTATCACCTTGGCGTATCTGACTTTGACCTCATGACGAATATGAGTAAGGCGCTACGGGAAAAGCTGAAAGAAGTAGCTGAAGTTTCCGTGCCAGAAGTTATTTATGAAGATATTTCTGCTGACGGCACCCGTAAGTGGGTTATGCGATTGGCCGGCGGCAACAGTATTGAAACCGTTTATATTCCGGATAATGGCCGGGGTACATTGTGTGTTTCTTCTCAGATAGGATGCTCCCTCGATTGCAGTTTCTGTTCTACTGGAAAGCAGGGATTCAACCGTAATTTAAACTCCGCTGAAATAATCGGTCAGTTGTGGATAGCAGCGAGATCTTTCGGCGATTATGATCTTTCCAAAGAGCGCTACGTCACCAACATTGTCTTTATGGGAATGGGCGAGCCCTTATTGAATTTCGACAACGTCGTGCGCGCCTGCGATGTCATGATGGATGACTTCGGCTTCGGTATTTCCAAGCGCCGACTGACCGTCAGCACTTCTGGACTTGTTCCCGCCCTTGATAAGCTGGGCGATGTGACGGATGTCTCTCTCGCCATTTCCTTGCATGCGCCAAATAATCCGTTGCGAGATGTGCTAGTTCCAGTCAATAAAAAGTATCCGATAGAAGAGCTGTTGGCGGCCTGTCATCGTTATTTGAGCAAACTGTCCGATAAGCGTCGAATTACAGTGGAGTACACTCTGATTGCAGGTGTAAACGACAGTGAGACGCACGCAGGTGAATTGCGTGACTTATTGCGCGACCTGCCATGCAAGATTAACTTGATTCCATTCAACCCGTTCCCCAACAGCGGTTATGAGCGTCCTTCTCGAAACGCGACATTAAGGTTCCAAAAAATACTGAGCGATGCGGGCTATGTCGCCACCGTTCGTACTACACGTGGCGATGATATTGATGCCGCTTGCGGCCAGTTAGTGGGACGCGTTGAGGATCGGACGCGGAGAAGCCAGAAGTATATCCCTTTGCAAAACATTAATGTTTCCCCTGACGGTAGAGCTTCTGCTTAATTAAGCAGATTAGTCGGTGGTGGAGGGGAGTTTCCTGAAAAAGAAAGGCTGTTTATAACCTTGAAAATATCGCTGGCATTGATAGTTAAGTTGAGAAAAATGGAAAACCTCAGGCACGCTTTTAAAACAGCACTAATGTTAGTCTTAATATCCGGTGCTGTTGCAGGGTGCGTAACTACTGTAACTGGTCCCTACACTAAAAAGGCTTCAGAAGAGAAGGCCGCCCAACAATATGTCCAACTTGGACTGGCGTATTTTCAGCAGGGAGATATGGAAAGCGCTTTATTAAAGCTTCAACGAGCTTTGGAGATAAAGCCTGATAATGCGGAGGCATTGGCGGCGATGGGACTGGTTTATCAGCGCCAAAAAGAACCATTTTTGGCGGAAAAACAATTTAAATCCGCACTTCGCTCTGATGCGGATTTTACCAGAGGGCGCACTTATTATGCGGCTTACCTGTATGAGCAGGGCCGCTTTAAGGAGGCCGTGGAGCAGTTTGAAAAAGCCTCTAGCGATGTGAACTATGAGGGGCGCGCTCAAATATTTAGTAATATAGGTTTGATACGTTTAAGGCTGGGAGATATTGACCAGTCTATTAAAGCGTATGAGAAGTCACTAACTCTGAGGCATGGTCAGCCCAATGCTGTGCTCGCATTATCATCTTTATATTTTGAAAAGCGTGAGTTAGAGAAAGCGGACAAATTATATGGCGCATTCTGGGAATCAGTGCGCAGAGGCGGGGCTTCACACTCGCCCGCGAGCTTGGCGTTGGGAATTAAAATCGCCAGGGAGAAGAAGGATTTGAATGAGGAAGCATCTCTGATGTTGTTGCTGAAGAATATGTTTCCCGACTCCGCTGAATATAAAACGATGAAAGGAAGTAGTTGATATGTCGTCCGAGGCCGCATCCAACCCCGCCGCTAATGATCGACCGGGCAGCCGATTGCGTCAGGCCCGGGAGAGTTTGGGCTGGAGCATCCCGGAGACAGCCGAACGGCTGCATGTTATTCCACGTTATGTGAAGGCCATCGAGGACGGCGAGCACAGTCAGTTGCCTGGCTTAGTGTTCTTGAAAGGGTATGTTAGAGCTTACGCCCGTTTGGTCAATCTGTCTGAGGACAGGGTGATCGAAGATCTGGAGCAAGAATTATCTCTGGAAGACGGTGGTTTTACGGAAGAAAGATCAGCTTCTACGCCATCCTTTGAGGAAAAGCCTAAGAGTGGCGGAGGGTTGTGGCTGATAATACTGGCGTTGGCGGTTGCGGCGGGACTCATTTACTTCTTCCTCTCGGGGCGAGAGTTAGTGCCCTCGGAGAAAGCTGAATCGACGGTCCAGGAAGCGGAAACTTCAGTCAAAAATTTGGCTGTGTCTGGCGACGACAGCGGAGATGTAGTTGAGCCGCTGGTCCCAGCTGATGAACAAGATACCTCCGGCACGGAGGCTGAACCAATGCAGCTGGACAGTTCAAGTCGCGAGGAAGATGATCAGGAGCCGTCCCCTGAAGATTTTATACAGCCAGAAGATGTTGGCGCTTCTGAGCCCTCGACAAGTGAGCAGCCTTTGGTGGCGACTGAGGTCCCTGTTGCAGCCGAGCCAGCTCCCTCTGCAGCGTCCGAGTCCCCGGCTCCTCAAACAGCGATTGGTAAAGTTGCTGTTCGGGCTACATTTATTGGGGATTGCTGGTTTGATTTGAGAGATAAGAGCAACAACCGCGTTGTGGGCTTATACCGCCAGGGCGATGTGGTTGATTTTCAAGGGGAGTACCCTTTGCGCTTTATTATCGGCGCGGTGGACGCTGTGAAGTTGGAGGTAAATGGCAATCCTCTGGATTTCGGGCAATACCGAGTACGCAATAACCGTGTTGAAATGACCTTGGAACGTTGAGGTTCTGTTTTTATGCATTTTGAGTCACCGATAAAAAGGCGACGTTCGCGCCAGATTATGGTTGGCGCTGTGCCGGTTGGTGGAGATGCGCCTATCGCTGTACAGTCAATGACGAACACTGAGACCTGTGATGTTGATGCGACTGTAGCGCAGATTGAAAAGCTGCAGCAAGCCGGGGCGGATATTGTCCGAGTATCGGTTCCAACTATGGATGCGGCGGAAGCCTTTGCTGCTATCAAGCAAAGAGTTACTTTACCTTTGGTGGCGGATATCCACTTCGACTACAAGATTGCGCTTCGGGTTGCTGAGGTGGGAGTCGACTGCCTCCGTATCAACCCGGGAAATATTGGCAGGGAGGACCGCGTGCAAGCAGTTATCAGCGCCGCCAAAGATAACGGTATCCCGATTCGTATTGGAGTTAATGCCGGGTCGCTGGAAAAAGACTTACAGAAAAAATATGGGGAGCCTACGCCGGAAGCCCTGGTGGAATCCGCGATGCGCCATATCGATATTCTTGATCGTCATGACTTTCAGAACTTTAAGGTGAGTTTGAAAGCGTCAGATGTTTTCATGACTGTAGCGGCTTATCGCCAGATTGCAGGCCAGATCGAGCAACCACTTCATCTTGGCATTACCGAGGCGGGTGGGTTCCGTTCTGGCGCCGTCAAATCCGCCATTGGGTTGGGAATGCTTCTGATGGATGGGATTGGCGATACGATTCGTGTTTCTTTGGCGGCGGACCCAGTCGAAGAGATTCGGGTCGGCTACGATATTCTCAAGAGCCTTAAGCTGCGCACTAAGGGGATTAACTTTATCGCCTGCCCCAGTTGCTCCAGGCAGAATTTCGACGTGATCAAGACAATGAACGAGCTTGAGCGTCGCCTTGAGGACATCAGCACGCCGCTAGACGTGGCAGTCATTGGCTGTGTCGTCAATGGACCTGGAGAAGCGAAAGAGGCGGACGTAGGTTTGACCGGTGGTTCACCTTCCAACCTGATTTATGTGGGCGGTAAGCCAGACCACAAACTGAATAATGATGAGTTGGTTGAGCGTTTTGAGTCGTTAATCCGCAGCAAGGCCGCGGCTAAGCAAGAAGAGCTGGACGCGTTGATCGCAAAAGGGTAATTATCTCCCCCGCGACATCATTTGCTCAAAGGTTCGAGCCTTTAAGTCATTAGCACAAATTTGAACATTGTCGGAGCGTCAATATCCGACAATCAGGAAACTTTTTAGTTAGAGGTAATATTTTGGCGCGTATTCAGGCTATTCGGGGCATGAACGATGTGCTGCCAGAGCAAACGCCAGTCTGGCGTTATCTGGAAGAAACAGCACGTTGCCTGTTTGAACAATATGGCATTGAAGAAATCAGAATGCCGATTGTCGAGCAGACGGATCTGTTCAAGCGCTCAATTGGCGAAGTGACGGATATCGTCGAAAAGGAAATGTACACCTTTGAAGATCGCAACGGCGACAGCCTGACCTTGCGTCCAGAGGGAACGGCTGGGTGCGTGCGCGCTGGAGAAGAGCATGGGTTGTTGTTTAATCAAACCCGCCGTCTCTGGTATAGCGGTCCCATGTTCCGTCATGAACGGCCTCAAAAAGGCCGCTATCGTCAGTTTCATCAAATTGGCGTGGAGTGTTTCGGCTTTAATGGTCCGGACATCGATGCCGAGCTGATCATCATGACAGCCAGATTGTGGAAGAAGCTTGGACTTTCTGAGCATGTCCAGCTGCACATCAACTCTATTGGTAGTGCGGACGCGCGAGCGGAATATCGACAGGCTTTGGTTGCATATCTAAGCCAATTTGAGGACCAGCTTGACGAGGATAGTCGGCGTAGGCTGTCCACCAATCCTCTGCGTATATTGGATAGCAAAGACGCCAAGACTCAGGAAATTCTCAAAAATGCGCCTCTATTCAATGACTTTTTGGATGCGGAGTCCGCCCAGCATTTTGCTGGACTTAGAGCGTTTCTGGACAGGGCTGGTTTGAGCTATACCGTAAACCCGAAACTGGTGCGTGGGCTGGATTATTACGGCAAGACCGTTTTTGAATGGATCACTGATTCGCTTGGAGCGCAAGGCACTGTTTGCGCTGGCGGCCGCTATGATGGTCTGGTTGCGCAATTGGGTGGCAAAGGTACGCCTGGAGTCGGTTTCGCCATGGGCGTTGAGCGTTTGGTATTGATGCTGGAAACCTTAAGTCTGACGCCCGCCAGTCTGCAGGATCGCGCTGATTTCTTTATAGCAGCGCTTGGTGGCGAAGCTGAGGCGTATGCTTTCGACGTCGCTGAACAGCTGAGAGACCTGCAGCAGAACGTCCGTGTCGTTATGAATTGCGGCGGCGGCAGCTTTAAAGCCCAGATGAAGAAAGCGGACAAGAGCACGGCGGCTTATGCGCTCTTGTTAGGCGAGAACGAAGTAAATCAGCGTGAGGTAACGATCAAGCCTCTTCGCACTGATCAGGCACAAAAAACGCTGTCGCTGGAAGAGTTTATCCAGCGCGCGCCACAAATGATTTAATCACAGTTATTGATGCTTATTGTTGAGGAGAAGACAAGTGGATTCATTGCGCACAGAAGAAGAACAAATCGCCGCCATTAAGAATTGGTGGAAGGAAAACGGCAATGCGCTCTTGATTGGCATCGGGTTGGCTCTGGCTGCGATTTTTGGCTGGAAGGCTTATCAGCAGAACGAAATACAAAAGAAAGAAGAGGCGTCGCAGATGTACCAGGAACTGGTGCAGGCGGCTGGCGCGGCGCAAGTCTCTGACGACGAAAAGTCACAGGCTAACATCTCATTCCTGGCGACTGAGCTTCAGACTAAATTTCCAGGCACAACTTATGCGCTTTATGCAAAGTTGTTTGAAGCGCAGCAAGCGGTAGAGAAAAAGGATTTCGCTGGTGCGGAAACCGCATTAAAGACAGCCGCGTCGGAGACGGAAGACGAGGCGCTCAAGCGCGTAGTGTCTTTGCGTTTGGCGCGCGTATTGGCGGCGCAGCAGAAATTTGATGATGCGCTGGCTGCCCTGAAAGTACAGAAAGGCGATGCGTTTTACTCTCACTTTCAGGAGCTCGCTGGAGATATTCTGAAGATGAAGGGAAGTCGTGCCGAAGCTAAAGCGGCCTATGAGCAGGCGCTGGCTGACGCAAAAGAGCATGAATTGCCGACTGAACTATTGCAGATTAAGTTGAACGATTTGGCGGACGTATAAATCTATCATGAAGTTCCGAATTCAATGGCGCCCGTTAGGGGCGCTTTTTTTCGTTATGGCAGGGTTACTGAGCGGTTGCGGCAGCGACGATGTGCGTCCCGATCCCGCTGAGCTGAAATCCTTTACTCCCGAGGTAGAGCTGAAGCGTCTATGGTCCCGCTCTATTGGAGACGGGCAGGATGAGCAGTTTTTGAAGTTCGCGCCTTTTGTCGTCGATGACAAAATATACGCTAACGATATTGACGGCGAAGTCTATGCGATTGAACTGGAAAGCGGTAAACGTCTGTGGGATATCGACCTGGATGAGCCGTTGGTTGGCGGCGTAGGCGGCGACTATCGGAGAGTTTTCGTCGCCACCCTTGACGGCGAGCTGTTGGCGTTGAACCGGGAAAATGGAGAGATACTGTGGCGCGCGCCTACTTCCAGTGAAGTGTTGGCTCCGGCTGTATCCGGTTCAGGCAAGGCCATTGTGCAGACACTGGATGGAAAATTGGCCGCCTATGACGTAGAAGACGGCAAGAAGCTGTGGGAATTCGCCAGCAATGAGCCTGCACTGACTCTTCGGGGCACCGCGAAACCGGTGTTGCTGCAGGACGGCGTCATTTCCGGTATGGCGAATGGTTCCGTCGTCGCCGTCAGCGTTAACGATGGTCAGCTATACTGGGAACAGCGCTTAGCGACGCCGAAGGGGCGTACTGAGCTTGAGCGTCTTGTGGATATTGATGGCGATGTATTGGTTCAGGATGGCGCACTGTTCGCGGTTTCCTATCAGGGCCAGCTGTCACGTCTGAGTCCGATGAACGGCAAGGAAGAGTGGTCCATGCCCATGTCCAGCTATGTGACGCCTGGCATTGGGTTCACCAATATCTACGTCTCCACGACTGAAGGAGATGTGGTCGCCGTAGACAGAAATTCCAAAAAGGAAATTTGGCGGCAGTCTGATTTGTCCTATCGTGAGCTGTCTTCTCCTGTCGTTTGGGGTAACTACCTGGCGGTGGGTGATCTGGAGGGCTATGTGCATATATTGTCGCAGGTGGATGGCCGCATGCTGGCGCGGATTCATCCTGCCGGCGAACCCATAAACGCCGCTCCGCTGATTTATGGTAATCATTTGATTATTCTGGGCAGCGACGGCGATTTGAGCGTTTGGGACATTAAGTAATTTTGATGCGCGGCGGTTTAAGTCGCGTTTCTTGTATAAGTTGTAACCGTATTATTTAGAGATATCCGCGATCATGAAACCGGTAATCGCCCTCGTGGGGCGGCCAAATGTTGGCAAGTCCACGCTGTTTAATCGCATGACCCGCAGCCGCGACGCGATCGTCGCTGACCTGCCGGGCCTGACCCGCGACCGTAAATACGGCGAAGGCGAGTTGGAAGGTAAACACTATATTGTCGTTGATACCGGGGGGATTACCGGGGAAGAGCAGGGCATAGACGCCGCCATGGCGGGGCAGTCATTCACCGCCATGAACGAGGCGGATGTGGTGCTGTTTGTGGTGGACGCGCAAGCAGGCGTTACGCCCGCAGACGAAATGATCGCCAAAGAATTGCGCGTACGTGGCAAGCCCACCATTTTAGTGGTGAACAAAATTGATGGTATGCAGCCGGAAGTGGCGGCGGCGGACTTTTTCGCGATGGGTTTTCAGGAGTACATGTACACGGCTGCCTCACATAACCGCGGCGTGCGTTCATTGCTCGAAAAAGCGTTAGAGCCGTTTCCGGAGCAGGAGTCGCTGGAAGGCGAAGATGACTCAGGTATCCGCATTGGCATTATCGGTCGCCCCAACGTTGGTAAATCAACATTGGTGAACCGTTTGTTGGGTGAAGATCGCGTTGTGGTATTCGATCAGCCCGGCACCACCCGGGACTCTGTCTATATCCCCTACGAGCGATTGGGCGAGCGTTATACCCTGATTGATACAGCAGGGGTGCGTCGGCGTAAGAACGTCAGCGAGGCGGTGGAAAAATTCTCCATAGTGAAGACCTTGCAAGCGATCAAGGACGCGCATGTAGTTATGCTGGTCCTGGACGCTCGTGAAGGCATTGTTGACCAGGATTTGCATTTGCTTGGTTTCGCCATTGAAGCCGGGCGCGCTTTGGTTCTGGCGATCAACAAGTGGGACGGTATGTCTCAGGACGACAAGGATAACGTGCGTCGTGAGATCGATCGACGCATGGGGTTTGTGGAATACGCGCAGATCCACTTTATTTCCGCGTTGCATGGCACCGGCGTTGGGCATTTGTACGAGTCAGTGCATGAGTGCTTTGACAGCGCTATGGCCAAGTGGTCCACCAACCAGTTGACCACACTGTTGGAAGACGCTGTTTCCCAGCATCAGCCGCCAATGGTCAACGGACGTCGCATCAAGTTGCGTTATGCGCACCAAGGCGGCTCGAATCCCCCGCTTATCATTGTGCATGGCAACCAGACTGACGCTCTGCCAAACAGCTATAAGCGTTATCTGGAGAACACTTTCCGCAAAGTGCTAAAAGTGGTCGGTACGCCGATTCGTTTTGAGTTCCGTAGCGGCGAGAACCCCTTTGCAGGCAGAAAGAACAAGCTTTCGCCACGTCAGCAGAAGAAAAAAGAGCGCTTGATGAAGCACGTTAAGAAGCTCAAGCATAAGCAGAAACGCAAGAAATCCCGCTAACATCGTTTCTTGCGTTAAGCGTCGCCGGAGTCCCGGCGACGTCTCTTAATTTTCCATTACTTCTGTGTTTTGCGTCGCCTGAACTGCTGTCAGCGCGATGGTGTAGACGATATCCTCCACCAGCGCCCCACGAGACAGATCATTAACCGGCTTCTTTAAACCCTGTAGCATCGGGCCCATGCTGATGACATTGGCGCTGCGCTGCACTGCCTTGTAAGTGGTGTTGCCGGTATTCAAATCAGGGAATACGAATACGGTCGCCTTGCCCGCTACTTTGCTGTCCGGGGCTTTGGTCTTGGCTACGTCCTCAATAGCTGCTGCGTCATATTGCAGGGGGCCATCCAAAGGTAGATCCGGACGTTTCTCGTGGGCAAGTTTTGCGGCGGCTCTAACTTTATCAACATCGCTGCCGGTGCCTGAATCGCCAGTGCTGTAGCTGAGCATCGCCACACAGGGTTCGATGCCGAATAGGACGGCGGAATCAGCGCATTGGAGGGCGATGTCGGCGAGTTCCTCGGCATCTGGGTCCGGGTTTATGGCGCAATCGCCATACACAAGAACTTGTTCTGGCAGACACATAAAGAAGACCGAAGACACAATACGGCATCCCTTACGGGCTTTGATAAGTTGTAGAGCCGGGCGCACTGTATTGGCGGTGGTATGTACGGCGCCGGACACTAATCCATCCACTTCGCCAAGCGCCAGCATCATGGTGGCCAGCACGACATTATCTTCCAGTTGCGCCTCCGCCATTTGCGGCGTCAATCCTTTGTGCTTACGCAGCTCCACCATGGGCGAAATGTATTTCTCTCTGACTTGATCCGGCTCGATGATCTGAATGGCGTCTGGCAATTGCACGCCCTGAGCTTCGGCGACGGCAAGTATTTCCTGGCGCTTGCCTATCAAGATGCATTTCGCAATGCCGCGCTCATGACAAATGGTGGCGGCTTGTATGGTTCGCGGTTCATTGCCTTCGGGAAGAATAATCGTCTTGTTGGCTTCCTTCGCTCGTTTCGATAGCTGGTAGCGAAAGGCCGCTGGCGACATGCGAGGCTTGCGCGGCAGGCTGACGGATTGCTTGAGCCATTCAGGGTCAATATGGCCGGACACGCTGGCGATAACGGACTCGATACGCTCCAGGTCGTCCAGGGGCACTTCGGTGTCCATGCGTGACACCATGCTGGCAGTAACGTAGGTGTCCTTACGGGTGCTTAGCACGGGAAGACCGGTATCCAGTGCGGACTGGCATAATTTCAGCGTGCGTGGGTCCGGTTTCAAGCCGCCGGTCAGCAATAGGCCCGCCAGGGGGATGCCAGTCAGGGCGGCGGCGCAACTGGTAACGAAAATATCTTCACGATCACCTGGCGTGATAATCAAGGCACCAGGCTTCAGGCGGCTGACCATATTGGGGATGGTGCGGGCGCACACGGTCGTGTGGAGCACTCTGCGTTGCCTGGATTTACCTTCGTTCAAATACTCCGCTTCCAGCTCCTCAACAATGTCTGAGGTCCTGGGCGCTACCAGATCGGTGCGCCAAGGAATGCTGGCGATGAGGCGGAAATGAGATTGCCGGAATACGTTGCACTCTTTTCCATAATCATGTCTTTCGGTTGGAATCTCGTCCTCATCTCCGTCGTCGCTAAAGGGCGGCTCGTCGCCGTGAGGGGCATGAACCTTGTTGAGCACACAACCGACTACATCAGGGTCCGACGGGTCCGCAAATAGTCGGGCGGCAAGAGACAGGTGATCGTCCAGATCTTGCGGAGGCATGCCATCAGGAGCGGCGACCAGGATGACTTCAGCGTCGAGGTTGCGCGCCACTTCTACATTCAGGCGGGCTGAGTAATCGTCGCCGGGTGGAGGCGCGACGCCTTCCACGATGACGACGTCGGCCTCTGTATCCACTTTGTGAAATAGCGCGATGGTTTGCTCCATCAGCAGAGGCGTTTGCTGCTGGCTCATCAGACTGTGGGCGTAGCGTAATGGCATGGGATCAGGGACTGTTAAGCCCATTTTTTCCCGGGTGAATACAATTGAACGATCCGTTTCATGATGATTATCGCGGGGTTGTGCGAATGGTTTGAAAAACGCGACGCGCAGCCCCACGCTATCGTAGGCCCTGAGTAAGCCAAGGCAGACGGAGGTCAAGCCTACCGCGATGGAGGCGGGGGCGATAAAGAGAACTTTGGCCACGATGATTCCTCTTGGTTAGGGCGGTGAAAACACGGCGACGTTCGATGACGTCAACAGCAATTATTTGTTGCGCCTAATCAACGCCAGGGTGTCTCTGGCGATAAGAAGTTCCTCGTTGGTGGGAACGACCATGATGTTTAGCGTGTCGTCCTTGGATATGCGTCCCTGGCTTTCTTCTCCGTGGCGGTGGTTCGCCTCGTCATCCATGTCGACGCCCAGGGGCTTGAGCCAGGCGCATACCTTGGCGCGTACGGGCGCTGCATTTTCGCCGATGCCCCCGGTGAAAATAATGGCGTCCAGCGGCGCTGTCGCCAGATAGTAGCCGGCGATCGTTTTCGCCAGCCGATAGCAGAAAATATCGATCGCCAGGGTTGCCTGCTGATGGCCTTCATCACTGAGACGCAGCAGCTCGCGCATATCATTGCTGACTTCCGAGACGCCAAGCAGTCCACTCTCCTTGTTGAGCAGGTGCGATAGCTGATCGGGTGTGTAATTCAGCGTCTGCGTCAAATGCAGGACCAGGCCGGGGTCGAGATCGCCGCAGCGGGAACCCATTACCAAGCCTTCCAGGGGCGTCAGCCCCATACTGGTGTCGACCGAGACGCCGCCTTTAATGGCGGCGGCGCTACACCCATTACCGAGGTGGGCGCTGATAAAATTGCAATCGTTCAGCGATTTGCCAAGCAGGTCGGCGGCGCGCCCAGCGACAAAACGATGGCTGGAACCGTGAAATCCGTAGCGCCTGAGTCCGTGCTCTCGATATAGCTCATAGGGGAGGGCGTAAGTGTATGCGTACTCCGGCAGGGTCTGATGAAAAGACGTGTCGAATACCGCGACTTGATTTAGGTTCGGATACTTCTGCGCAATCGCCTTGATGCCCAGCAAGTTTACCGGGTTGTGCAAGGGCGCCAGCTTGGCGCACTGTTCAATCTGGGCGATGACCTGCTCATCAATGATGGCTGAGTCGCGAAAAGTCTCGCCGCCATGCACGACTCGGTGTCCGACGCCTGTCAGGTCCTTAGCGTCGATATCATGTTCATGCATATGTTGGAACAGTTGGTCTATGACGCGGCCATGGTCTGCGTTGGGGCAAGGTTGGCGCTTGTCTTCTTCGTGACGCCAGCGCATGCGAAAATTGGCTTCGGCGGAGCCCAGACGTTCGGCGATGCCGGTGAGTAGGGGAGCGTCTTGCTCGGGGTCGATAATGGCGAACTTGAGTGAGGAACTTCCACTGTTCAACACCAGAATAAGTTTTCCTGTCATGCCTGCCTTGGATGCTTGTTTTCCGGTGACTTAAAAGCCGGGGCGATGATTCGCCCCTCAAGTATGGCTCATGATGACGACTGGCGCCGGTGAGCGCAAGGGGCGTTTAGGTGGCGTAGGCGCGCCGGTTTTCCGATATCCAGTTGCAGAAGTCGCTTTCCGCCACAGGTCGGTTGTAATAGTAACCCTGTGCGTAATCGCAGCCTTTGGAGCGCAGGAACTGCATCTGCGCCGCATCTTCCACGCCTTCGCCGATGACTTTGAGGCCCAGGCTGTGAGCCATGGTGATGATCGCTGTCACCAGGGCCGCGTCTTCCGCCTCGGTGTTGACATCTTTGACAAAGGAGCGGTCAATTTTCAGGGAGTCAAATGGGTAGCTCTTCAGGTAGCTGAGGGCGGAATAACCGGTGCCGAAGTCGTCCACGGACAGTTTTACGCCCATTGCGTCCAGCTTGTGCAAGATCTCAAAGGTCTCTATTGAGTCATCCAGCAACAGTCTTTCCGTGATTTCCAGCTCCAGGTACTCGCCCGCCAGGTCATTGACCTCCAGCGCTTTCTGCACGGTATCGATAAATTTGAGATCGCGGAATTGACGCGGCGAGACGTTGACGGCGATCGTCAGTTTCAGTCCGGTATCCTCATGCCACTTTTTCACGTCTCGACAAGCGGTATGCAGCACCCATTCGCCGATGGAAGTGATCAGCCCGGTTTCTTCCGCCAGTGGGATGAATTTGTCTGGGGCCACCAGTCCCAGCAAGGGGTTATCCCAACGAATCAACGCCTCTGCGCCGACCAACTGCCCGCTGGCGGTTTCTACAATCGGCTGGTAATACAGCAGCAATTCGTCTTGCTCAAGGGCCTTACGCAATTGCGTCTCCAGCTTGAGGCGTTCTCTGGATTGCTGGTTAAGGTCCGGGGTGAAGCGGTGGTAGGCGCTTTTGCCTTTGTGCTTGGCCTGATACATGGCCGCGTCAGCCTGTTGCAGCAAGGTGCTTGAGTTTTCACTGTCCGTTGGATAAATGGCGATGCCGATACTGGTGCTGACGAATATTTCCTGATTGTTGAGCAGGAAAGGTGAGGAAAACGCCTGCAGAATGCGAGCGGCGACCAGCTCGGAATCTTCGGGCGACTCCAGCGACGGCAGAATGATCAGGAACTCATCTCCACCCAAACGGGCTACTGTGCTGTTGCCGCGCAGAGATGAAGCGATGCGGCGCGAGGCCTCAATCAGCAGGGTGTCGCCATTGTCGTGGCCGAGGGTGTCGTTGATGTGCTTGAAGTTATCCAAGTCCAGAAACATCAGGCCCACCTGCGATTTGTCGCGGCGGGATTGCGCCAGCGCCAATTTGAGACGATCCAGCGCCAACATTCGATTTGGCAGGCCGGTCAGCAGGTCATAGTTGGCTTGCCGCAGTAATTGCTGTTCATAGCGCTTACGTACGCTGATGTCCTCGCCCAGAATCAGGTACTGAGACGACTCGCCATCGGTGTCGCGAATGGGAGTGATCACTACTTGTTCCCAGAACTTCTCGCCGCCATGACGGGTGCTGTGCATTTCCCCCTGCCACATGCCAGCGCGCTCAACCTGAATCTCAATGTTGTGCCAGAGCTGTTCATTCTGAGACTCATCCGGGCTGATATGCGTCAGAGTTTTGGGGTGCTTGCCGATAATCGAGTTCAAATTGTGGCCGGTCAACTGGCTGAATTTCTGGTTGGCGTAGGTAATTTTCCAGCGCTTATCGCAGATCAATACAGAGGAGGGGCTTTGCTCAATGGCCAACGACAACTTACGGATTTCCGCCGCGTCCAGCTTTTGCTTCTCAATATCGTTCAGCAAGGTGAGGCGCATCTCGTTGATGGCGTCCGTGACACGCTGCAGCTCATCCGGCGGTTGGCCGCTCTTTTGTGAACGATCCAAGGCTAAGGGCGTGTCCAGCTGGTGAATATTAAGGCCGCGGGCGTAATTCGCCATTTTGGATAGATGGCGCGTCACTAGATACTGAAATATCCATAGGATCAGTACGGAAATGAAAAAGGTTTTAAACGCCTGGGTTGTCATGATGACGAAGATGCGCTGCCGCAACTGGCGATAGATATCGTCAAGGCTGGCGGTGATGGTCAGTTCACCCAGCTCATATAAATCGTCGGAAGAGTGCTGCAGCTTGATTTTTGCTTGATCGTCGGAATCCGCGGAGGGATCTCGCCCATCTCGATTTCCGAGTCCGGATAAATCTGTAGATGCAGGTGCACGATGTCGGGCAGGTTCAATATGCCCTGCATTTGCACGCGCAGTAATTTCTGGTCGAGAGACCATAGGCTGCGCGCCAGTGAGGACTGGTAACTGGTTTCGATCAGATTCATGCGCTGATCGACCAGCGAAACGTCTTTCCGATAGTCCGCATAAACCTGGATGCCTGTGGCGAACAGCGTAAACAGGGAGCTACATACAAGGATGTAGCCCAACATGCGAAAAGAAAGCGGAGAGGTCTCGCGAAAATTCCAGACTTTGCGAAACAGGTTACTCATTATTCGCGGGTGCTCTTTTTTCTTTCATGTAGGTAAAAAAGCAGCTCAAAGTCTTTTCATGGCGCAACAGACCGGCAGCATTGGAATATATTAAACATTATAAACTTAGCCCAGCTTTCCACCTCGCGCAAAGCGTCAAACAAGGCAAAATTGGATTATTGACTCAGGTTGCAATTGTTCTGTTCAAAATATAACCACTTTGTGCAATACTTAGGAATGGAGGTGCGTTCTATGGCTGATAATACTGTAAACAGTTTGGCGACCAGTTCTTTGCAGCAACTTGATGCAGGTCGGTCGCGAGAACGTGAGCAAACCCGTCAGAATGTCGACAATGCGCAAACCCAGGCCCGGGAGACGACGCCCGCCGTTGAGGTGGAGCTTTCTCAGGAAGGCCGGGAATTGAGTCTGGCGAACAGTCAACAGGTTAACGCCTCGACTGAGACGGAACGGACTCAAGGCGCTGCTGAAAACGCCGCACCAACGGCGAATTTGGCTGAAACGGAAGAGGATCAATCACCGCCTCCCCGTGAAAGCGCTTCGCAGACGACTCGACAGTTTGACCGGACCGCTAACGAGGCATTGGGCACCGTTATCGATATCCGATCCTGACGAGTTCCCGCTGACGCGGAACCGCATTGCGGACAATTCGCCGCCGCTTAACCCGTTTGGAACAGGCGGCGGGCGTTTTCCGCGGTGTAGCTGCGCACGTCTTCTTCCGTCTCACCACGATACTGCGCCACTATACGAATCACTTCCTGCACAAACCATGGGAAATTGGTGTTATTGCGCGGACGCGGTTTAATACTTCTCGGCATAAGAAACGGACTGTCCGTTTCGACGAGAAGTCTATCGCGAGGAACCTCTTTTACTAAATTCACCAGATCGCCCGCTCTACGCTCGTCGCATATCCAGCCTGTGACGCCAATGTGTAACCCCAGATCGAGATAGCCAAATAGCGCCTCCCGGGTTCCGGTGAAACAGTGCGTCACGCCGTGCTCGAAGCAATTCCTGTGCGCTTTGAGTATCTCCATTTGACGCGTGTAGGCGTCTCTTTCATGGAGATAAAGCGGTTTCTGGAATTCGCGATTCAATTCTAGCTGAGCCGTGAACGCCCATTCCTGATCTTCGGGAGTGGAAAAGTTGCGATTGAAATCCAGCCCCATTTCACCCACGGCGACGACATGAGGTTGTTGGAGCAGCGACTTCAAGGTATCCAAGCCTTTCTGATCTAGCGTTTTGGCGTCGTGAGGATGCACGCCTGCAGTGGCGAAGACATAACCAGGATGTTCTTCGGCAATTTTTGCAGAGGCGACGCTTTCTTTAACGCTGGTTCCAATGGCGATCATACCCTCGACCCCATGGTCGCGGCTGTCGTCCAGCAATTGCTGTAACTTTCCTTTATAGCGGCCGTTGGTCAAGTTGACGCCGATATCAAACATGCTTAATGAAATCCTTCAAATCAAAGCGCCCATATTAAGCGTCGAAGCAGGATTTTTCCATGTGTGAAGAGGATGGAGGGAGCTGGGTCAGGCTCTAAAAGCGGATTGCTCGTTAGCCCACAGAATCGCCTGGCGATAGGTGGCGCTGATTTCTCCGCTATTAATATTCATTTTTTCCAGCAGGTTCCAATGGATGGTGTCCAGTTTGCAACGCTCGTATTGCAAGGTGGTGTGTAACGCCAGCCCGGGTTTTCCTTTCATTTTTACCAGCGCATCACTGACTCTCTCGGAAAGAGGGAGTTTGTTCAGAATTTCTTCTATGGGCATGTCAAAAAAAGCTTCCAGGCAGGAAAACAGGCCGACGGTAAAATAAAGGTCGGCGGCCTGGGGTTCAATCGACTGGGCAATAAGCTCACACATGCGGGCGCGGATCAAGGCGATGGTGATCAGCGCTTTAGGTTTGTCCTCAATGTTGGACAGCGCCAATAAGGTCGCCCAAGACTTGATGCGGCTGATCCCCAGCAGCATGACCGCCATATGAATGGATTCGATGGTGCGCGGGCGCCGGTAGGCGGCTGAGTTCACCAGTTGCAGCAGCTTGACGCTTAGAGAGGGATCGCTGGTGATGGTTTTGATGATTTGGTCAATCGACAGCGCCGGGTTTTGCACTTTGGCGATCAATTCCATCACCGCCATTCGGTTATGCGCCAGTTTGCGTCCGGTGACAATTTCCGGCTTGCTGAAGAAATACCCCTGAAACAGGTCGCACCCTAAGTCACGACAGTATTTAAACTCCTCATGGGTCTCCACTTTTTCCGCCAGCAGGGTGATGTTCAGGCCCTTTAGATGCGTGACCGTCTGTTCCAACCTGTCCTTTGAAATGGCGGGAATTTCAAGCTTAACGATAGAGACGTACGGCAGGAGTTCGTCGTACTTGGTGCCTGGGACATAGTCGTCGAGAGCAAGGGTGAAGCCATTCTTGCCGAGGCGGATGATCGCCGTCACGATCTCATCGGTTAGCTCTATGGTCTCTAGTATTTCAATGACCAGAAGTTCTTTAGAGAAGGGGGGCGGCTGCATTAAAAGCGTTTCGGTGAAGTTTACAAACGCTTTTGCTCCGCCGGTTACCTCTCCGATAGGTATTTCTGTAAAGGCGTTGAGCAAAACCTGAGAGGTGGCCGCATTGCCGTCGAAGTGAGCCGGCTGTTCGTTTGAGCGAAACAACAGCTCATAACCTACTATCTCTTTTGTTGCGTTAACAATTGGCTGGCGGGCCAGAAGAATCTGCTCAACGGTCATTCATCGCTCCCAAAGCGGGTACGTCATAAAACAGGGAAACCTATTTGAAGTGTAGACTAAATGCCGCTGCGGCTGCGTAAATTTACCCGCCACTGTCGTTGCTATAGGAGACTGTTCGCACAGAAGAGCAGGTGGGATGGTCGGAAATTGAAATAAAATCGCCCCCTCATGAAAAAATTAGAAATTAGTGTTTGACAGGTATGGGCGGCTTCCATAGAATGCGCGCCATCTCACCGATATGGTGTTCCGTCCCCTTCGTCTAGAGGCCTAGGACACCGCCCTTTCACGGCGGTAACAGGGGTTCGAATCCCCTAGGGGACGCCATATTTAAAAGCCCTGCATCGCAAGATGCGGGGCTTTTTTATGCCCTTCGAAAAGTCCGCGCTATCCTCTTTATTAAGTTAAGGATCCTCTGAAAAACATTCGCGAGGCCGCCAGTGTAAGGAAAAAGTCGTCGAAAAAGCGCAGTTTATTGTGAATAAATGAGCATTTTGAGCCGACTTTTGACGCAGCAATGGCAACGCAGGTAGTTTTTCAGAGATTCCTTAAGTATCTATCCCTATCAGCTTTTATTCATACGCTAAGCCCATTTTCGTTATGGGCTCTTTCGCTTCGCTGCCTATCGAGCTGCTTAGAGGCGCTCGCATCCACATGCCCGCAAACAATAGTAAGATTAGTGTTTGACATGCGTGAGCGGCTTCCATAGAATGCGCGCCATCTCACCGATATGGTGTTCCGTCCCCTTCGTCTAGAGGCCTAGGACACCGCCCTTTCACGGCGGTAACAGGGGTTCGAATCCCCTAGGGGACGCCATATTTAAAAGCTCTGCATCGTAAGATGCGGGGCTTTTTTATTTCCTTTCCAAAAGATCTGTATTCCCCTCTTCTAGAGCGTGCCTGCTTATACCTGGTGAGGGTAAGTAGTTGGATTTGCTTGTGTCGAATGGCATTATCCCGGTTCAGTCGCTGTCATCTTGTCAGCCCATTGCGAATTGATGTTGGCTGCAGGGTTTCTCTACAACGCCAAGGCGAAAGGATATGTCGCACTCAAGCTCTCATCAGCATGATCATCACGCTGGTCATGCGCATCACCATGGCCATTTTCACGGACCGTCCTCGGCCCCGAACTATAACAAAGCCTTTGCCTGGGGTGTGGCCCTGAATTTTGGGTTTGTCGTGGTGGAGGTGATTTATGGACTTATCGCCGACTCATTGGCGCTGATCACTGATGCAGGGCACAACTTAAGCGATGTGCTGGGTTTACTTCTGGCCTGGGGCGCCTCTTATCTAGCGACGCGTACGCCGACCTCCCGACGTACTTACGGTTTTCGTCGAGGAACGATTCTGGCTTCCCTGTTGAGCGCGATTCTTTTACTGCTGGCATTGGGAGCGATCGCCTGGGAGGCCGCCCACCGAATCAATCAACCTGTCAGGGTGGATGGCGTGACCGTAATTGTCGTGTCGCTCATTGGCGTGGTTATCAATACCGCGACTGCGTTGATGTTTCTGAGTGGTCAAAAGCACGATCTCAATATCAAAGGCGCCTTTTTACACATGGCGGCGGATGCCGGCGTTTCATTTGGCGTGGCGGCGGCGGGAGTCGTTATCATGTTTACCGGCTGGTTGTGGCTTGATCCGGTGATCAGTCTGGTCATTGTCGCCATTATCCTGTTTGGAACCTGGGGGCTATTTCGGGATTCGCTCAATCTCGCCATGGACACAGTGCCTTCTCATATCAACCCTGATGAAGTGGAGGCGTTCTTGCGCAGCTATGCCGGCGTGACGGATATTCACGATCTTCATATCTGGGCGATGAGCACCACGGAAGTTGCGCTAACCGTTCATTTACTTATTCCCAATCAATCTGTGGATGACGCCTTTCTCGGCGAATTGGCGCTTCAATTGAACGAGCGCTTCCGTATTGGCCATAGCACCGTCCAGGTCGAAAGAGGGGACGGAGCGTCCTGTCATTTGGCTCATCCTGGAAGTCTGTAACTCCCCACAGAAATCACCTTTCTATTTTCACTCGTAAGGTCTAGGCCAAAGAGGTTCGCCTACAAGTCCTAGCTTATTTGGGTGATATTCATCCTTTCAGACCAGTGATAAGTTCTTCCGTATCACGACGGCATCCCGACTGCGCGAGTGTTGTTATGTGTTCTTGCGGCAGATTTCCGAGTGCATCCCCCCGTTCACTTTGGTTATCTGCCCGCTTTGAATCATAAGATGAAAGCGCTTTCATAAAAGCGGATGTGACGTGCGTCGCAAATTTTTGATTTAAAAGGTTTTTGGTCCTGTACCGCAAGCCTCCCGACGGGGAGGCGTCGTCATTTCGGTTACAGGCTGTGCGCACTGATCAGGAGTCAATCGACCATGAAAAAAACACAATTATTAGTTTGGGGCGCGGTAATCGGCGGTTTATGCGCTGTGACATACCAATTCATGCCAGGCGGGGAAAGCGCGTCGACGACGCAGGAGCAACAAGCCGCCGCCGGCGCTCAAAATTCCGCTGCAGCGTCGCCCGCGCAATCAGTTCAATCCCCACAACAGACGGCCTCTAAATCAACCCCTGGCGCAGCGAAGGACTCCGAACCGGAGCTCCCCGATTACGCCATGAACAACGAAGAGTATCCCTCCATTGAATTTCGCATGACGGAAATTGAAGCACGCCGCGATGGTCGCGCTTTTGATCAGGAAGAAGTCGTACGTGCGATGTGGGAGCCCTCTGCATGGAAGAGCGATGACGGTATCGCCGACCAGCTCGAATTGAGCGATGCGGATCGTTTCGACGGTCGGGAGTTTATTCGCTTCAGCCCGATGAAGCTGGAGTCCCTGATGCCAGGGGATGAGATGGAAGTGCCTGTGCTGCCGCAAAACGCGACTTATCAAATGGTGGTGGATCGGGTGGAGTCCCATGGCGACGGCAACGTCACCTGGTACGGACATCTGAAGGATTTCGAACAGGATAATCAGGTTTCTTTTACCCGCGGAGAAAATCTTACCTATGGCGGCGTCACCACCCCGGAAGGGCTGTATGTCGTTGAGGCCCGTGGCGACAAAGGATGGATCGTCAACAGCGGCACCTTATTCAAAGGTGAAGATTTACACGTTGAAGTACCCGAATTGGCGGATGTGAACAAAGCCGATGAAGGAACGGCGTCTCCGGATCAAAGCACCGGCGGGCCTATCGCTCAATAAGGATAAGCGTTATCGCCCGGGGTAGGAGGCCAGGTCGCACAGTGGCTGGCTAAAAAAAACAGACAGAGAGAGTAATAACGATGAAAAGGAAATTAACCGGAAGTATGTCTAAATGGTTGTCCTGCTTGACTCTGGCGGCTGCTCCCCTGGGCGCGCAGGCGGTGACAGTGGATATTATGGTGGTGTACGACGCCTATTCCGCAGGACGCTTTGGCGGCGAACCGGCAACGGCCATTCGTAGCTGGGTGGACCAAGTTAACGCCATGTATCAAAACAGCCAGGTAGACGTGCAACTGCGTTTGGTCGGCGCTTTCGCTCACGAAGAAAGCGGTTCCAGCATGGGAGAAGTGCTTGGAAACCTGCGTGTGGATAACTGGGTTATCCAGAAGCGTGAGGAAGTCGGCGCGGATTACGTTACGCAAGTACATAAAACCGGTTCCTGCGGCGTTGCATACGTCGCTGTACATAAGGATTGGGCGTTCAGCGTCACAGGTCCAGATTGTGGGCCTCAAGTACTGGCTCACGAAGTCGGACACACCATGGGTCTTAACCACTCCCGTCGTCAGGGCGATCAAAGCGGATCGCGTTATCGCTACGGCCTCGGCCATGGCGTTGACGGCGCTTTCGGCACCATTATGACGTATGAGTGGTTGTTCAACGCCCCGAAAGTCGCCAAATTCTCCAACCCGAGAGTGCAGTGCAACGGGCTTCCCTGCGGCGTTCCTGCCGGTCAGGCGCAAGAGGCGGATGCGGCTCAGGCGATCAACAATGTGCGTAATGAGATTGCTGCGTTTAAACCGACTAAAACTGACGGCGGCAACACTTCCGGCGACAAAGTGTCTGTATTCCAGCATTACAACTACGCGGGTTACAGCGCGGCGTTGGGCGAAGGCCAGTATCGCCTGAGCGACTTGACCTCCCGCGGCGTTCGCAATGATGATCTTTCCTCAGCCCGCGTGCCTTCCGGCATGGTCTTGGAACTGTATCAGCACGATAACTTCGGCGGCGCAAAGACCGTTTATACTTCAGATGTATCCGGCTTCCCGCTATCCGGCGTGAATGACACGACTTCCTCGATTATCGTCAAGAAAAGCAGCGGCGGCGGTCAGAGCGGAGCTCAACCAGTTGATAACGGCGTATACATGCTGCAGGCCAAACACTCCAGCAAGTGCGCAGATGTATACGGCGGCAAGCAGGAAGCGGGTACGCCTGTCATTCAGTGGAGCTGTCACCAGGGTAACAACCAGCGCTGGAACTTCACCCATATCAAAGATGGATACTATGAAGTCAAAGCGGCGCATAGCGGCAAATGTCTGGACGTCTCCAACTCAAGCAGAAGCAACGGCGCCACGGTGCAACAATGGTCCTGTAATGGCAGCGCAGCTCAGCAATGGAAAGCAGTGGACAACGGCGACGGCACGTTCCGTCTGGTGTCTGGCGTGAGCGGCAAAGTGTTTGATGTTAAAGAAGTCTCAACGGCTAGCGGCATGGCTATCCATCAGTGGGACTGGGTTGGCGGCGACAACCAACGCTGGTATCTGAAGCGCGTGAAGTAAGCGTTTTGATATTAAGTTATTGAAGAAATCCCCTGGCGCGCTTTGACTGGCGGCTGGGGGATTTTCGTTATGGAGTGTGCGTTTATCTGATTGTTCGAAATGGGAGTTACTTTCCAATTAGCTGGATGTCCATCGAGTTTGCGAAGGTCGCAAGAGTGGCTTTGCATCCAAACTGAGAAAACAACATGAGGGCGATGTCACTCGCACTGGCCGATTTTAAGCTTGCTGGAATAGTGTAAGGCCAGGGGCTGTTCAGGGCGTGGGCCATTATCAGGGAGTGAATGTTTTGCCTGAGCAGGTTGGGATCATCTGTATCCGCCGCCACAATGCGATCGAGTACTAATTCTGAACCGGTGTTCTGATAGTGGACCTTGTACATGAGAACAGAGGTCCAGCTCCTTACGAAATAAAACCACTCGCCGAAAGCATAAATATCCCATTTCACGTCCATGGACTCGGCTTTCGACACAATTCCTTCGAGCTGTTCTCCGCCATGTCGGTAGTGGATGTCACAAGGAATTTCTTTGCCGCCTTCGATAACTTGGTCAATGTACCGCCTGCCATCGTCGGCACGGCTGGCTACATAGTTTTCCGCGATGGATTTGTCGGCGGTAGTGGCGATAATTTTTAAAGTGATGCAGCGAATATCCAAAATAGGCGCGTCAAATGGATTACCTTCGCCTACTTCGATCCATACCGGCTGTTCAAGAGAGCGGGTATCGACATGCTCGGCTTCACTCTTTTTCTCCGGCTGTTTCTTTGTACTTTTGCGTTTAAAGAATTCGAACATAGTTAGTACGCCTTTTATCCATATTTTAACCAACCAGTACTTGTCATTATAGGTCGATGCGTCTGGTTAGCGTTTACTCAAAAGCATCACTATCGATCGGGTCTAAGTCGCGTCGTTTTGTCTAAAAAAACGGCAAATACTTATTATTTGTGATTGTCTCCTCAATTTAACGATTTTACTGACTATTATATAACGTAAATATTAATAGGCCTATGTAGGTTTATGTGATTTATTTCATTGTTAATCAATAGTTTGAATTATTCGTAGGCTCTAAGTACTAGCTGCTTTAGGCGATGGTGGATAAAAGGCTCAAATGATAGATTTTCTGCGCCGTTGACGTTCCGTCGAGTTCTGGTTTGTGATCTATTTTCCGTTTTCCACGCTGCGGAAGTCCTATCCGGATAATAACGAAGTTCGTTATCGGGAAACTCCCATAAATGGAGCAGGAAAGTTGGTATAAAAAATGAAAAACAGCCTCAAAAAAATTCTGGCCGCTGGCGTTCTCGCGACGGCTGCATCCACTTCCCAAGCCGTCACTGTCGATCTGATGGTGGTGTATGATTCTTATACCTCAAGCTATTTCAAAGGCGATGTAAACACCGCTGTGCGTAACTGGGTTAGTCAGGTGAACAATATGTACACCAACAGCCAGATTGACGTGCAATTGCGCCTGGTTGGCGCATACGCCCACGAAGAGACTGGCTCAAACATGACGGAAGTGTTGGGCAACCTGAGAGTGGACTCATGGGTAAACCAGAAGCGTCAGGAAGTGGGTGCGGACTATGTGACTCAATTGCATCGCACCGGCTCTTGCGGCGTGGCTTATGTCGCTGTCGACCGTAACTGGTCATACGGCGTGGTTGGACCCAGCTGCGGACCCACTACGTTGGCGCACGAACTCGGCCACACCATGGGCCTGAACCACTCCCGCCGTCAGGGCGACCAGAGCGGGTCGCGCTATCGTTACGGCCTGGGTCATGGCGTTGATGGCGTATTCGCCACGATCATGACTTATGAGTGGCTGTTCAACGCTCCTAAAATCGCCAAATTCTCTAACCCCAACCTGCAATGCAACGGTTTGCCTTGTGGTGTTGCGGCGGGCAACTCCAACGAAGCGGACGCAGCACGCGCTATCAATAACGTGCGTAGCGAAATGGCGGGCTTCATGCCGACAAAGGTCGGCGGCGGCAACCCCGACGGCGGCGATAACAATGGTGGGGACAATAATAACGGCGGCGACAACAACAATGGCGGCTCCAATATTTACACCATGAAAGCCAAAAACTCCGGCAAGTGCGCCGATGTCTACGGCGGCGATCGTCGTGATGGCGCTTCCGTCATCCAGTGGAGCTGTCACGGCGGCAACAATCAGCGCTGGCAGTTTATTCACCTGGGTAATGGCGTTCATCAGATCAAATCTGTGAACAGCGGCAAGTGTCTCGATCTGTTCGGCGCCAGCCAGTATAACGGCGCGTATGCGGGTCAGTGGACCTGTAACAACTCCAACAATCAGAAGTGGCAGGCGTTCAAGAACAGCGACGGAACTTATCGTCTGATCGCGGTTCACAGCGGCAAAGCGCTGGACGTAGACGCTGCGGGCGGCACCTACAATGGCGCAAGACTGCGTCAGTGGGATTGGGTTGGCGCTAATAACCAGCGTTGGATTATTACCAGCGCAGGCCAATAAGCTTCATCTGGCTAAGCCTTATAAAAAATCCCCGCGAATGCGGGGATTTTTTTGTCTTAAGCAAAGCAACCCGATTGATAAACGCTTAGTCCAGAAAGCGCGCCAGAATCAGATCGTTGATTTCCGCCACATGAGTAATCGGCGCCATATGGCCCCAGGGCGTCTGCTTGAATTCAAGGTTGGGCAGACTTTCCTTCATGCGTTCACTGATGCGCCGGGATGACAGCGGGCTTTTCTCTCCCGCCATCAGATAGGTGTTGAATGGAAAGCTGGCGTAATCTTGCAGTCGTGTGGGTTCTTCTATCAGCGCTTTGAAGTCCAGCGCTACTTTTCTAATTTGTCCGCTTAGCGCGTTACGAATATCCGAAGGATAACGTTTGAATGCGCCCGGGCCGGACCAGTAATCAATAAACTGCTGAGTCGCCGACATCTCGTCGTTTTGCGCGAGGGTCCGCTCCAATCCTTTTACGACGTCCACAATCTCCAGAAATGCCGGCTCCTCGGGCGAAAGCAGATGAAACGCGACCGGCTCGTAGATGGTCAGGCTGAGAATGCGTTCGGGGTATTGCGTCGCAAATCTCAACGCAGTGGCGGCGCCATAGGAGTGGCCGACTACATGCAGCGGGGCGTTGTCCTGCTGCTCCTGCTCCAATACAGCAAGGACGCGATCCACTTCGTCCTGCAGGCGGAAGCGCTCCGCCAGATGGGCCGGGTAGGGGGCTTCGCCGTATCCCCATAGATCCACCGCCAGGGTGCGGTAGTTTTCCTGCAGTTGGCTGGTGAGCATTTTCCATTGAGCTTTGGAGCTCATTGAGCTGTGCAGGAGCAATATAGGCTGGCCTTCACCGCCAACCTTGTATCCAGTCAAAGACTGCATAGTGACCTCGCAATTTCCACAATGTTTTATATTTATTCAATCTCGGGTTCTATCCATGAAAATTCCGCGTATATTACCTATCTGTAAGGAAATATTGATAGTTAAAACATTATCTCCCGAGTATTACGTGTTACGGTAATTAATACATAGGATTTATTCGGAAGTGCAGGTTTTTAAATGAATTTCCGGATTATTTCCAGATTAGAGGACGCGGTTGAACGCGCTATGAACGGCATAAACATCGTTCCCATGGCGGATATATAACCCATCCCGCCGGCGTTCAGTCCTTGGTTGAGTTCGCAAAACCCCAAGGAGGAGAACATGACCGTTTTGCTTCTGTTATTGGCGGCGTTGGCGTTGGCTTATTTCGGCGCTGGCGCGTTGTCCTGGACAGTCCTTTTCACTATCGCCGCTCTGGCTTTCTCGTTCACCGATCCGGGCTTCGCCGGTTTGTTGGTCGTCTGGGGGCTGTTTATCGCGGCGGCGGTGCTGCTTAACTCCTCTTCGATACGACGGCGCTGCGTCACTGCGCCGATTCTCGCCTGGGTGGGCAAGACGCTGCCGGGGATTTCCGATACCGAGAAAGAAGCCATCGAAGCGGGCACCGTTAGTTGGGACGGCGACTTGTTCACCGGCATGCCCGACTGGAACAAGCTGCTCGCGATGAGCAAACCTACCCTGACCAAAGAAGACAAAGCCTTTATCGACGGACCGGTGGAGCAGTTGTGCGAAATGCTTAACGACTGGGAGATCACGCACCAACGCTATGATCTGAGTCCGTCGACTTGGAAATTCATCAAGGAAAATGGCTTCTTTGGGATGATCATTCCCAAAAAGTATGGCGGGCTGGAGCTATCCGCGCTGGCGCATTCTACTGCGGTGATGAAAGTCGCTACCCGCAGCATCACTGGCGCAGTGACGGTCATGGTGCCCAACTCGTTGGGTCCTGGCGAGCTTCTGCTGCATTACGGCACAGAGGAGCAGAAGGATTATTACTTGCCCCGTCTGGCCAAAGGTGAAGAAATTCCCTGCTTTGCGCTGACGGCGCCCAAGGCGGGTTCAGATGCCGGCGCTATCACCGACAAAGGCATTGTCTGCAAAGGCGAGTGGGAAGGTAAGGAAGTCATTGGTCTGCGTCTGACCTGGAACAAGCGATACATCACTTTGGCGCCGGTAGCCACTGTGTTGGGATTGGCGTTTAAAGTGTATGACCCGGACCATCTGATTGGCGACGAAGTCGAGCGGGGTGTTTCCTGCGCTCTGATTCCCACCAGCACTCCGGGCGTAAAAACCGGCGCGCGCCACTTGCCCCTGAACACCGTGTTTATGAATGGGCCGACCTGGGGCGAAGATGTCTTTATTCCCATGGACTTTCTGATCGGCGGCGAGAAATACATCGGTAAAGGCTGGGCGATGTTGATGAACTGTCTCTCCGTGGGACGCGCTATTTCGTTGCCGGCATTGAGCGCCGGGGCTGGCAAACTGTCCAGCCTCACCAGCGGCGCCTATGCCCGTATTCGTGAGCAGTTCAACCTGCCGGTCGGGTACTTCGAGGGCGTTCAGGAAGCCTTGGCGCGAATTGGCGGGCTGACTTATTTAATGGATAGCGCCAGAGTGATGACGGCGGGGTTACTGGATAATCACGAAAAACCTGCGGTGCCTTCTGCCATCTTGAAATATCACAACACTGAAAAAATGCGCGCTGTGGTCGGCGCGGCGATGGACGTGCACGCCGGACGGGGCGTTATCAAGGGGCCGCGCAACTACATCGCGCGGGTGTATCAGGCGATTCCCATCAGTATCACGGTGGAGGGCGCCAATATCCTGACGCGCAGTCTGATGATCTTCGGGCAGGGCGCCATTCGAGCGCACCCTTATCTGTTGCAGGAAATGGAAGCGGCGCAGAATCCGAACAAAGAAAAAGCATTGGATGACTTTGATCATCTCTTCTTCAAGCATGTGCGGCGCAACATGCAGCTCACGGCGCGATCTTTGGTGCTGGCTTTTACTGGCGGCACGGTTGCATCAGCGCCTGAATCGGCGAGGGAAACCAGACCCTATTTCCGTGATATGACGCGTCTGGCGGCGGCGTTTGGTCTGGTCAGCGACGTGACGCTGGCTTCCCTGGGGGGAGAACTGAAGCGGCGCGAGATGATTTCAGGGCGTCTGGGCGACTGTCTAAGCTACCTCTATCTGGGCTCAAGTGTCTTGAAGCGTTTTCATGATGATGGCTGTCCTAAATCGGATGCTCCGCTGATGCACTGGGCGATGCGCTACTGCCAATATGAAATTCAGAATGCGTTGCATGAAGTGCTGCGCAACTATCCGGTGAAGGCGCTGGGTCTGCTGTTGAGACCGCTGGTGTTTCCTTTGGGACGCCACTTCGAGCGCGCTGACGACGCTATTTGCCGTGAGATTGCGGAGATGTTGCTACAACCCTCTGAAGCGCGCGACAGATTGGTGGACGGCGTCTACCGTAATACCCGTCCGGATGATCCGGTAGGTCGAATCGAAAACGCCTTCCTGAAGAAAGTCGGTGTGGCCAACCTGGAGAAACGCATCAAGAAGGCGATTAAAGCCGGAGATATCCCGGATAACGATTTATACGCCATGCTGGAGGCGGCGGTGAACAAGAAAATTCTCACTACAGACGAGGCGGAGCGATATCGCGAAGCGGAGGAAGCGGTGGACGACGCCATTCAGGTCGACCATTTTGACCCTCACGAACTGCCCGTAACGCAATCCGACTAACCTTTCTCCATACCAGGTCCCAGGCCGGCGTACCTTGCGCCGGCTTTTCTCAGGCTTCCGCTATGTCTTGAACGTTATTTCCTTGGATAGTCGCTCTGCGTTTGTTATGAATACCGTGTTCCTTCAACGCAACAGAGAGACGAGTGTGAAAACCTACGAAGATATCCTCGACGCCATGTACGCGTTATACAGCGATGCATTCTCCAATTCGCTTCCCGTCAAAGAAAGCATGAGAAGCTTATGGAGCGAACCTGACAGACTTGACTGGATTGCGATAGGTCAAGAACAGGAGAGTTGGTATCTGAACTTCGCCTGCGGGGAGGCTATCGCAGAGCACACGTCCGTTCGCGGCTATCTGGCCAACGCAGCGGAATACCTGAATAAGGACAGATCCCGCGGTGACAAACTATTGGACATGATCCGCTACGAGCTGATTGACTGGACGCCATTTGAAGAGGAAGACGACGTCAGCGACGACCAGGGAGAAATGAATGAGTTCATCATCTATAGCGCCCTACACTTGGTCGCCGCAAAGCTGCGCAAAGAAAGATTGCCGCAACTCTCCGTCACCCTGGCGGACCCACTGGAAGTGACCGTATTCGACGATATCGAAGCCTCCAACTTCGACGCATCCACACCTCAGTACAATGGCGCAGAACTGACCAGAAAAGACCTGCTGGAAATGTTGCCAACGCTCTGCCGAGAACAACCACACAGAGACTACCTGACGACGCTACTCAAACTTGATCGCAAAAACCGTGAGAATGCGCTTGCGATTGCTGAGAGGTTTGTTTGACCGTGTGTCCATCAAAATTTGTACTCAAGAAGGATATTTCAGCATGTGGTTCAGATATCTAGGGGCTTTAGCGTTAATCGCAATGTCTTTCGTAGCGAGGGGAGACATCTTGTGCTCAGCGACAGCAGAAAATATCAAAGGGTTTAATGATGGCAACGTGTTCAGCAAGGAGGCGGTGCTCGATGGCGTGCAAGGAACCCAGAATGGCCACGTTAAACTTCATAGTGAAGCCGGTTATGAGTTCTGGCTGGTGTCCGCCGCTACAGTAAATAGCAATGGGAAGACGCAGCGTAGTTTCTATACGGAACTGCATTTGCCTACGGGCTTGATAGTGCGCTCTCCCAGTGCGCTTAATTCTGATGAAAAACGGGCCCGAATTGAGTTGATAACCTATCCCCAAAACAGCTACTTATACGACAGTATGCTGCTGTTTACGTGCGTGCAGTACTAAATGCGCGACCAATCACCGTTGCCGATAGGGGATCTGGCAGTAGGTGATGCCGTGTTTTGGGCTCAGGCGGTGTTTGGTCAGGAACATATTGAGTGAGTTCATGGACAGGTTGATGTTGGGCGTCGGCCCAAGATAAATGTGTTCGAGGTAGTGGTTGTCGTTGCTGCGGGTGGTCAGGTTGAACTCGAAGTAGGGCACCAGCATGGAAGCGCCTTCCCGAAACTTCACTGGCGAGTTCAGGTAGTCCGTCACGCCGGGGGAGACAATGCGCCATTCCTCCTCTTCCTGAAAGGAAGGGTGTTTTAATATCGCGGCGATGCGCAACAGGTCTGATTCGATCATCTCAAACACGCCATGGTAAGACTGCGATGGCGGAAAATGTGTGGGGCCTGCATGTTCGCCGTGTTGCTCAGCCAGCGCCTCCACCACATCCATCACCTGGCGAATGAGAGTCGTTTGCTCCTGGTGGCTGTAAATGCACTTGCCTACTTGAAACGATTGCTGACTGGCGCACTCCAGAATATGCGCGGCGGGAAAGCCCACGCTGACGCCTTTGCCCATGGAGCTATAGCCGCGCCACTGGCTCAGCAGATTGCCGTTGGAGCGAAACGAAGCCCCGAACAGCATATGTCCGTTAGTGATGCGATGAGCGATCCAGTCCCGGAACTGGTGCAACAGGCCGGGTTTGGGATGACTGTCGGCGATGCGGCGATCTACTTCGGCGCTGATTAAGTCGGCGGTATGCTTCAACTCGGCGGAGTCGTTCATATAGCGAATATCGCTGGCCCACAGATTACCGCTTTCCACTATGCCCAGCAGGCCGGAGAACGTGGTGTAGTGGTACAGCGTGTCGACGGGTATGTCTGAGTACAACTTGGCGGTGATGTCCTGAATCATGGCGCTCGCTTCGGTCTTTGTTTTCGTTGCAGTGGAATACGTGGGGACGGTGTCCGGGTCAAACCCAGACATTATCCTCCGCCGTTCGCTCTCCGCCAGCGTCGCCGGTATTCGCCACGCCTCTGGGCTCAATCAGCATGGCCCGACACTCATTCTCTGCGAAAGGCTTATGCTCCACGCCCGCCGGTACGACAAACATTTCTCCCGCCTCCAGTTTCACTTTTCCATCTCGAAATTCAATGCACATCTCACCTTCGATCACCATAAACACCTCATCCGTGTCTTCATGGCGATGCCACACAAACTCACCCTGGATCTTAACTACCTTGAATTGATAGTCATTCATCTCCGCAATCACCCGCGGCGACCAGCGTTCACTGAACTTGGAGAATTTTTCTTTTAAATTGATGGCGGTATGGTTCATTTTTCACACGCTTGAGTACAGTCATACAATCTTTCAATCTAAGTCGATGTGAGAGTGCGGTCAAATGCCTTTGGTGAAAAATGTCAATACGACGTAGTCGACTCAATAGATTGCAGGTAGCTAGCACAATAGCAGGGACCACTCTTGGAAGGAGTTAGATATGAAATTCGCCATGAATCTCGTATAGGTTGAAAGTGCACTAGTGCTAATGGATGATTTAAAATATTCATTACGCATTTGGTATTTGAAGGTGGTTCAAGCCTTTATATAGGGATAGCTAAGTGAAAGAGTATTTGAAACGTATACATACGCTTGAGGATGCGGCCAAAAGCTCAGGTTATAACACTGCTCAAATAATTACCGCATTTCGGAAAATTTACTACGATTCTACGACCGCTTCCAAAAATTATGCAGGGAGCGCCATCGGTGGTGGAACATGGAATATCCTGATTCCTGGCGCCAATGCCAGTCCTGCCATATGGAGTAGACTAGCAGCCGAAAGGCAATATGTTGCTATGCACAAAGAGGTTTCTGTGGGTGGAAAGCCTGTTGACATGGGGCATGTGTTTTGTGGCTTGGATGCGGATAATCATTTTTCAGTGATTGCGTTGGCCCATCTGATAAAAATGAGTTCGAACAAGGAGGCTGTCACCTTCGTGGGGGATTTAGGGAGCGTGGTGGTCGAATATTTACATGGTGCTTCAGGTAGTTTTTATAATGTCGCTAGAATAAAGAATATAATTGAGCTTGTCCGCTTCTATGATGGACCTAATGGTTTTATTAGTGATGCAGATATGGCGGGAAATGCGGATGCATACGCGATTGATATAAAGACAGGTGAGTCGATTTACGGAGCATTTTCAAGGTATTATATGGGTGGTTATTACACGAGTCGTTATAGTCAGTTTCGTCGCAAAATTAATGCTGATAAGACGGGAATTCATACATACTTGACCAACGAAGTTATGAATGTTGCACTAGCTTATGCAGCATCGAAACCAAAATATCGGCAAGATGTGGTTACTGTGACTTCTGAGCCGGAATTTGGGGCTAAGTTTTCAATTTTTGGGATTGACATAGGTTCACCCACTTGGTGGGAAGCATATTTTAATATTTCTGGTTGGACCGTAGAGTTGTTTTTAAAACGCATAGCTTCAAAAAGTTACTAACTAAAGATATGAAAGAATTGATTAGAAAAGCAGCGACTCAATTTTGTGCGTTATTATGTGTTGTTTCCCTTCATGCTTGTAACAACGAAGTCTCAATGTCAAATAATGAGCAGAAGCTTTCTCTGCCAATAGCGATTAACTGCGCTGAAGTTGCAGTGCCGGATTCCAGCAATTTGCCCGTTTTGCAGACGCTCAATCAGGTGGCCGCTCTTGAGCGCGCCCGCGAGTACTTAGCTTACACGTCTTGCCAGAAGCAGTTCCCTGAAGGATTCTTGATGTCTCCGTACTTTTTTGCTCCAGAAGACTTGGGGACAACTTTCACTGCTGTGGAGTTTAGCGAAGGCTTCAATAAACAACCGAGTTCATTGAAAGTCGAGACGGATACCGGCATGGCGCTGCTGTTTTGTTTTAACAAGATGGTTATCAACTGTAATGTCTCGGCACAGTGCGAGTGTCCCTACGACTTCAATAGCGAGCCGAAAGTCAGCGGAGGCTGAGCCGTAAGGGCGTTATCCAGGACCAGGTGCTTTGCCGTGAAGGCTGAGATATTATCAGCGGCATTCTTTTCATGACTTCAAAGGAATAAAAACAATGAATTTTGAAGACTTTAAAAAGTGTGTTTGTGAGGCGAAAAGCGCGCATCCTTTTTGGTTTGATTTTGAGCCGGACGACGCGCCGGATCAGGATAGTCTTATTCGCGCCGAGCAAATGCTGGAAGCCCGGTTACCGCAGGAGTACAAAGACTTTTTGCTGCAGTATGGCGGCGGCTATTTCGCTTTCGGCAATGTCTTTTCCCTGGAGGAAGGCAGTGAGTGGAATCTGATTGATATCAATGCTGAATTCGCCCATCTTCGCGCAGGCCGCGTGTTGATTTCAGAGAACAGTAATGGGGACTTCTTCGGTTTTGATGTGCGGGACGGCGTATGTCAGTCAGAGCTGTGTTTCTGGGATCATGCGCAAGAGTGCTGGCAAAGCAGCGGCTACACGAATCTATTTGAGTACTTGAGTAAAGTCGCTCTCACCAATTAAAGCGGGACAAGGCCAACTTGGCGTTGGCCTCTTGTACCTCTTTTCTACAAACCTGCTACGACAAAACCGCTATAGCGTCGCCTGCGCCAATGCCTGCTCCAGGTCCGCGATGATATCGTCCTTGTGCTCGATGCCGATGGATAGGCGCACCATATCCGGAGAGACGCCGGCTGCGGCCTGTTCTTTTTCATCCAACTGCCGGTGTGTGGTGGTCGCGGGGTGACAGGCGAGGGTTTTTGCGTCGCCGATGTTCACCAGTCGCTTGACCATCTGCAAGGCGTCGATGAAACGGCCGCCGGCTTCTTTGCCGCCCTTGATGCCGAAACTCAGTACAGAGGAAGGTTTGCCGCCCATGTACTTCTGCGCCAGCTCGTAATAAGGACTGCTCTCCAGACCTGGATACTTCACCCAGCTGACGCTGGGGTGGGACGCCAGAAACTGGCATACCGCCATGGCGTTTTCCACGTGTCTCTCCATCCGCAGCGACAGGGTTTCGACGCCTTGCAGAATCAGGAACGCGTTGAATGGCGACAGGGCAGCGCCCATGTTGCGCAATGGCGCGACCCGTGCGCGACCGATAAAGGCGGCGTCGCCCAGGGCTTCGGTATACACCACGCCGTGGTAGGAGGGATCAGGCTCGTTGAGCTGCGGAAAGCGGGGGTTGTCCTTCCAGGGAAAACGGCCTGAATCTATGATCACGCCGCCGATGGTGGTGCCATGGCCGCCGATGTATTTGGTTAATGAGTGCACCACGATATCGGCGCCGAAATCGAAAGGGCGGCACAACACGGGAGTGGCGACGGTGTTATCGACAATCACTGGTATGCCGTGTTTGTGGGCGATTGCGGCGAGTGCTTCAAGATCGGCCACATTTCCGGCGGGGTTGCCGATGGACTCGCAAAAAACCGCTTTGGTGTTTTCATCGATCAACGCTTCCATGGAGGCGGGATCGTCGCTGTTGAACATGCGCGCGGTGACGCCGGATTGCGGCAGGGTGTGAGCAAACAGGTTGTAGGTGCCGCCATAGAGCTGATTGACGCTGATGATATTGTCGCCGGCGCGGGTCAGCGTTTGAATTGTGGCGGTGATCGCCGCCATACCTGAGGCCATCACCAAGGCCCCGATACCGCCTTCCAGCTGCGCCATACGCTGCTCCAATATGGCGTTGGTCGGGTTCATGATGCGGCTGTAAATATTTCCTTCCACCTTCAGGTCGAACAAATCAGCGCCATGCTGAGTGTTGTCGAAATAATAGGAGGTGGTCTGATAGATCGGCGCCGCGACGGCATGCGTGGTGGGGTCGCCGGCAAAGCCGCCGTGAATGGCGATGGTCTCTTGTTTCATGGATCTCTCCGCTGCGCGTAAGGAATGGGTTTGCTCTGTGCTTGTTCGCGTCAGCCCCCGTAGAGACGGGCTAACTATTTGTATCGTTTAGAGAATCGTTGATATTAACAACGGCCCGCAACAGAGTGTACCGCTCGTTGGCGCAGGTCAATATGCCTGGCGTCTGAATTTGCCTTGCATCCTATTTGAAACTAGCATTGGCCTTGTAGACCTCCTGAAAACGAGCTGGCTGCCGTTTTGCGGAGCTTCCTGAATTTCAATTGCTGGATGACTGGCGCGACATGCGTAAACAATCTCTTCACATACTGCTGGTCGTCGTTGGCTGGACTTCCGTTGTGCTTGGCGTCATTGGTATTGTGTTGCCGTTATTGCCCACCACGCCCTTTATTCTGCTCGCCGCCGCCTGCTTCGCGCGTTCTTCGCCGAAATTCCATCACTGGCTGGTGTCTCATCGCCATTTGGGACCAATCGTAAAGAACTTTGAGTCAGGGCGCGGCGTCACCCGCAAGGTGAGATTGCGGGCGTTGATCTGTCTGTGGCTGGGACTCGCCATTTCCATGGTGGTCGTCGGCAAATTATGGAGCCTGATCATGCTCAGCGGCATTGGCGCCTGCACTACCTTATATCTGTGTCGTCTGCCGACCTGTGAAGAGGACGCGGGCGAGCCCGAATCCCAGGTTAACTAACCGGCCGCGAATTACTCGACGACCGGCTCTTCCCATTCCGTATTGAATTGCAGATCCGCCAGACGTGCGTAGAGTTCGCTGTCGCGGATCAGTTCGCTATGAGAGCCCAAAGCTTCCAGGCGACCATGATTCAACACGGCGATGCGGTCCGCGTTTTTCACCGTCGCCAGACGATGAGCGATCACCAGCGTTGTGCGTCCTTCCATCAGACGTTCCAGAGCCTGTTGCACCAGATATTCGCTTTGTGCGTCCAACGCGCTGGTGGCTTCGTCCAACAACAGAATGGGAGCGTCGGTGAGTATGGCGCGGGCGATGGCGATGCGCTGCTTCTGACCGCCGGATAAGCCAAGACCAGCGTCCCCCAGACGGGTTTTGTAGCCCTGTGGGAGCGCGGCGATAAAATCATGTGCGTTCGCGGCTTTGGCGGCGGCCTCGATTTCCTCCTGCGTGGCGTCTGGTTTGCCGTAGCGTAAATTGTCTTCTATAGAGCCGAAAAACAGGGCTGGCGTTTGCGACACCAGGGCGAAGCAGCGGCGTAAATCTGTAGGCTCAAGCTGTCGAATATCCACGCCTTCCAGACGGATTTCTCCAGCTTTGCAATCAAAAAAGCGTAGCAGCAGGTCAAACAGAGTGGATTTGCCAGCGCCGGATGGGCCGACCAGCGCCAGGGTTTCTCCCGGCGCAACATCCAGATTCAGGTGATCGATGGCGTTGGCGTCCGGCCGCGCCGGGTAGGAGAAACTGACGTCGCGAATAGACAGATTGCCGGGGATCAGCTCAGGAAGGCTCTTCACGCCGAACTGCGGCGCAGTGATTTCATTCTTCGACTGCAGCAGCTCCACGATGCGTTCCGCTGCGCCTGCCGCCCGTTGCAATTCGCCGATGACTTCACTGACGGAGCCTACCGCTGCGCCCACTAACACGCTGTAGAACACGAACGCCGCCAGTTCGCCGCCGCTGATGCGTCCTTCGATGACATCCAGCCCGCCGATCCAAAGCATGGCGCCGACCGCGCCCAGCACCAGAACGATGACAACCGTCACCAGGATGGCTCGTTGCACGATACGCTCCTTGGCGACGTTGAAGGCGTCTTCAACGTGCTCTGAAAAGCGTTGTTTATCCAACTTTTGATGGTTGTAGGCATGAACGGTTTTTATCTGCCCAAGCACTTCGCCGATATAAGAGCCGACATCCGCCACTTTGTCCTGACTGCGCCGAGACAAACCGCGTACTCGTCGCCCGAATATCAGAATGGGAGACACCACCAGGGGCACGGAAATCATGACAATGGCGGTGAGTTTTGCATTCGTGATGAATAGCCAGATGATCCCACCGATCATCATGATGATATTGCGCAGCGCCACCGAGACGGAGGAACCAATAACCGATTGCAGCAGCGTGGTGTCAGCGGTCAGGCGGGATTGAATCTCCAGCCCGCGATTGCTTTCAAAAAAGCCGGGATGCAGCTCAATCAGGTGATCGAACACCTTGCGTCGGATATCCGCCACCACACGCTCGCCGAGCCAGGTCACCCAGTAGTAACGGGTGAAGGTGCCGAGCGCGAGTGCGACGATCAGACCCAGGAAGATAAGCACATAGCGGGACAGCATTTGCTCAGACTGAGTCGCCAGGCCCTGATCGATAAGCAGTCGCACGCCTTGTCCGATGGACAGAGTGATGCCGGCGGTGAAAAACAGCGCGCAGAGTGCGAATACAATTTGTCGTTTGTAAGGAAGAATAAACTCAAACGTGGCTTTGAGCGCCCCGATGCGGGCTGTAGAAACGTCTTGCTGCATGGGCGGACCGTTGTGGGGTGGTCGGATAAAGGGTTGAAGTTATTTATGGAGGGAAAGTCGGGAAATTTAAAGAGGGAAAGTGGAAAAAGAGACGCTGATTACAGAATAAAGAAGGTGGAGGGGGAGAGAAGGGCGACGTTATGAACATCGCCCTCGGCGCTCTTAGTCAGTGCGCTTGGTGACTTCCAACAGGTGGTAGCCGAACTGAGTCTTGACTGGACCCTGAACAGTGCCGACTTCCGCACTGAAAACCACTTGATCGAATTCTTTAACCATTTGACCTGGGCCGAATTCACCCAGCTCGCCGCCATTGCGGCCGGAGGGGCACTGAGAGTGTTCTTTGGCCAGAGCGGCGAAATCCGCTCCGTCTTCGATCTGCTTTTTCAGATCGTTACACTGATCTTCGCTGTTTACCAGGATGTGACGCGCGCTAGCCCGTGCCATGGCAGTCTCCTCATATTTACGTGGGTTTAAACGGGCGCATTAAAGCACAGGAAATGCCTGAATGCGAGGCTAAACGCCTGCGGCCTCATTTTGCCGATTTAAATAGACGTTAACCCGGCATTAACCACTTGATTCCTAGCCTTTCGCTTTCTTATTCGGCGAATACGCTTTGCCGTACAGGAGCGCTAAAACCACGTAACTAAGGAAACTGATATGCACAGTATTATTATTTGGGTATTGGCGGCGACACTGATGACCGGTGATGTCGAGGCGGCGGAAGTCGTTAAGTTGAAGCAGGGCGCTTACGCAATTTCTGAAGCGGGCGTCACCAGCCTGGCGTTGCTCTCCGAGGATGGCGTGTTAATCACCGATCCCGCCAATCCTGAAAGAGCGAAGGTCCTGCAAGCCGAAATCGCCAGGCTGACTTCTCGCCCGGTGACCCGCATCGTCCTATCCCATGAGCATTTGGACCATGTCGGCGGTACGGAGGTGTTTCCCGGCGCGGAAGTGATTTGTCACATTTCCTGCAAAGCCTTGTTTGATCTGGATGTCACAGGCGCTGCCCCGAAAAAGGTGCATGCGGTATTCGATGACCGACATAGTTTCCAGTTTGGCGGACGCAAAGTGACGCTGATCCACGTCGGACCTGCAGACGGCTTCGCATCAACCATCATTCACCTGCCCGAAGACGGTATTGTCTACAGCGCGGATCTATATGCAGACCGGTACATTATCCCCGGCGTATGGATGGACAACGACAATTATCTGGGCGTGCTGAAAGCCCTCAAACTGATGCAGGACCTGAAACCGCAGATCGCGGTCAACGCACACTCAACTTCCACCTCCGTGCAGGCCCTGCAGGAAAACGTAACCTTCGTGGAAGATCTCTTTCAACTGGTCTCTGCGCAGATTAACAGAACCATGACCACCAAAGCCCCCGGAGCGGTCATGGACAATATCCCCCGCTGGTCGCAAGAACTGAAACTGGACCAATACAAAGACTGGAGCAACTACGCCACGGAATTTCCAGCTCATGTGCGCCGTATGGCGTTGTCTATTTATCATGGCGGGTGATATCAGGCTTTGAGCTTTGCAATGTTTGGAATGGCGCTAGTTTGGACTGTGTAAACCGACTACTTGATAATCGACACTATCTGCAAATTGAATATTGTGGTCCAGGGTGTTCAAATTTGAGTTTGACGCGAAGATGGAATAGAGCAATAAATGAGTGAATATAGTATCGAGGATAAAATAGAGGGAGTTATAGGAAAAACCTTCCCAATAGGAGACGGTGACAGGTGTGGGAGTTTCAGGGAACTCAGTTCCAGTGACTATGAAAAGGTATCAAGCTTGGTAGCTATTAATAAAACACTAGCGGTATATTACCTGAAAAGGAAGCTGATTGGTTTTGATGTCAGCACAATACTGGACTTTATTGAATGTGTTGTTTGTGAAGGCGAAGATATAAGGAGGTGGGAGGAAGAAAGATATGAGTAGCTTGAAATGTAGGGGGACACTCAAGACGTTTAACGGAGATTAGGGTGCTAGACTATATTGAGTAAGATTAATGCTGGACTCTCTGGACATAGATGATCATGAGGGAGTGGGCCATTACGTGATATAAAATAATAAAGTGAGGCTGTGAGCGAAATTTTATCAGTGCCAAGGCTTAAGAGGAGGAACGAAAATGTTCCTGGGCTTTTTCTTATAGGAAAAATAACGAACCCAGAAGATCCAGAGCGAGATATTCTGTTCTATAAGTACGGAAGTATGTTGGTCATATTTATAGGAAGTATTTGGAAGAATAAAAAAACAGGTGCTGAAAGATATATCAGCTATCAGGCGTGCTTCCCTATGGCGGCGTTGACTTGGGTTTGTAAGGCTCTAAGCCATTTTATGACTCCCCCTAAGGATGGTGGGCTAGCTCCTGGGAGAATAGCGGTAGAGGATGAAGTGGGCGGTGAAAACTGATGTTTAATCGAGGCGTGTGTGTAGGCGGGCCAGATCATGGAGGATATACTCTAACTAATTTGAGCAGGACTAATTACGGTGAGGCTGGCGTTAATCGTTAGATGATTTTAACCTATGTTGAAAGTCGAAAAAATTCTTGAGGAAATGAGAGGGTTGCCTTGTATTTCTGACTTAAGGTTACTCCCGGATGATATTGTTGGCGATTTACGCCAGATTTCCAAGAATACCTCAGTTGTTACCATATGCAAGTATTTGAGGCGCTTTTGTGATCAAGCTCAGTTAATTCATTTAGAAGGATTTGTTGAAGATGTTATCTGTGAAGGTAAAGATCATAAGGTATGGGGTAATATAGTGAATTTAGCAGTCGATCTTCCACTAGATAAGCTCGTTACAATAGGCAGTGATGAGATTGTTGAGTTATTAGTGGGTTATGGAAATGTTTCTGATATTGTACGTGTATCACCTAAAAAAGCTCGGATTTATAGTCCTGTTTCTTCAGGTGGAGCTCTGATTTATACAAAAAAAGACCATGATTATCGCGAGCTTCCACCGAAAGGTTTTGTAATAGTTGGTGATAAAGCTGTTGAGCCTGTATCGGACATAAATATAGCCTACCGAAGAAACCTTGCGGCTCGGCTGTACAATAAGATTTCTGGATCTGGTTCTTTTGATAAAGTGCTTACCGGTTTGGATTTACTCAGATTTTCATTTCCTGGCATAGACGACAGGGCATTCTCTATTGATGCAGTAAAGGCTGCCAACGGATTAATGACTGAGATTCGTGAAGGTCTGGGAGAAAATGATATTGCTGGTTTCACTGCGACGGACGCTCAATATAGGTAATCCTGTTTAAGGTGTGAGTTTGGCGTTCAAAGCTTTTAACCCCCTCACGGATTAGGCTGGGATGAGTTCTGAGATGGCCTGGAAGTTGTTCGAAAAAGCCTTTTAGCGCATAGGGTTGGCTAATCTGAATCTGACAGACCCGCTGTGAGAGACTAATAGCTGGTCTAATTTGCTTTTCCCCAATGACCATCTAAGAATAGGGTGTGCGTAAGCATGCGTGGTCGCTCAGGATGATGGCGACGGTCTCGGTTATGACAATAATACATCACAAAGAGATTGGCTCCCCTGATATAAGGAAGCTGTATGAAATACTGGCCGAAAAAATTTGATGAGGCAGTGGTAGCTTTTATTGATAGTTTGAATGAAAGCGAAAGAAGCCATTTTTTAAGTATTAATGGTTATAATCCGCACTCGAGTGAGTCGGCAAAATATTGGAATATACTGAACCTATATGGGATTAAAGGGCAAGAGAATGTGGACTATTGCGTGATATAGAAAAGTGTAATCCAGACAAAGCTATAAGCATGGACTTTTTGGCTGATTTGCCTGATGAGATTTATGCAGTGGATATTATTTTGGAGAAAGCTAAAGAGGTGCTTATAAAAGATAGTAAATTATAATGGAACGTTAAGTTTGTAACTGCTGGTGAGTCTTCAGAATTTTGAGCATCCCCGTTCTCTCGAATATGACATGCCCGCTGCAGAGAGACTAATTGCTGGGCCAATTTGCTTTTCCCCCAATCGCCATCTAAGAATAGGGTGTGCGTAAGCATGCGTGGTCGCTCAGGATGATGGCGACGGCCTCGGTTATGACAAGAACACATCACAAAGAGATTGGCTCTCCCTTATGAAACGGATCTATTTCATTTCTATTTTGGCGGCGTCTCTGTCGCTGAATGCATGTCATGCGGATGTTGAGTTGAAGGCGGACGCCACCAAAGCGAAAGCGGCTCTGGTGGGCGTTTGGCAGGGCGACGGCAGTGCGGATGATGAGGGCAATTATTCAGGCCTGGAGGAGTATTGGAAAATCACGCGGACAGCGGATGGTCGTTTTGAACAGGAATATCTGTCCATGGATATGTCTGCGAAAAAGTACACGCTGGTGCTTGAGAAAGGCGCATGGGATTACGAAGGCGGCATGTATCTGGAGACGCATGACGACGGCAAGTCCAACTCGTTCCGGGTGATTTCCATTACCGAGAACACCTTTCAATATAATTTCCCGCAGGACAGCGATGATTTCTTTATTGAAGAAGGCAAAGCTGACAGCGGTTTTGAGTTGATCAAGCCGCCGTCGGAGTTCGCCAAAGCGGATTAAGCCGGCTCGACATAACTCTCGCGCCAGGACTTCAGGCCCAGCAGCTTCTCGCCAAGCGGCGTTAGCTGGGCTTGCGGATAGCGCGTTTTCTCCCACTCTCTGGGATCGCCGGGAAATGCGAATCCCTGCGGAGGCGTGTGCTCACGCCATGAGGTCACTCGCCACTGCCGCATCTCTTCATCGGATTCATTCGCCGGCGCCATAGATATGTACTGGGCCATACGCACCCGGTCAGACTGGTTGGGGCGAATGCCATGGGCCAACAGGCTGTTGAAGATAAGCAGGTCTCCAGCGCGCATAGGAATGAACTCCGGCTCATAGCCTGTCAGATCGGGAACCCAGGGATCGCGGCCGGCAGGTTGGTTTTGTTTCCATTGCTCAAAGTCATGAAAAAGTTGCGGTACGCACTGAAAGCCGCCGCAATGCTCATCCGTATCGGACAGCGCCAACACGCCTTGCACGCCAATAGGAGGCGGGTTCATTGTCGAGTCTGCATCCCAATGAATGAACCCGCTGAATTGACGTCCGTCGCGGTTTGGCGTGTTCAGGTTGGCGCGGTCAATGGTGACCCATAAATCTTCGCGGTCCCATATATCTACGAATGCGTCATAAACACGCTGCGTCTGACGGCTGTCCCATAGCGTCTGATGGTGGTAGCACTCCACCATTCCGCTGTTGTTGAGTTCCTTCATTTCATGCTGACGCAATTGCGGTTTACTCCAGGTGGCGGCGTCCTTCGGGTCCATTTCCGTAAACTCCCAAAGCAATGACTGCACCGCTTGCACCTGTTTTGCATCCACTGCATTGGGGATGATGATGTACCCCCAGGTGCGCCAGAACGCAAAATCAGATTCACTGAGCACGCGTAAAGGAAGCTGTTTGCGGATATCTTTCAACTGCACGCCGCCGGGATCGGAAACGCTGCGATTACCGGGAGCTTTATACTCATAACGCTGGTTCATATTGTTATCTCCTGTTCTTGCCTGCGCTGATGCTGATTGGGTACAGGATTATTCTGCTTGGCGTAACCGGGGGCAGGTTGTGGAAATAGGGCGGAGAATGATACTTTTCGGTCATTCTTATCGATTCTGTGGCCAGAATAGTATGACTCTGATGAGGGTTTTGCGATGATGGCTAAACAGTTCGGCGGTGCGGCGAAAGGCTATGAAAGCATTCTATGAAAAAGTCAGATATCCGGAAGACGCGTCCTGGCGCTTTTTTCTGCGTCAACTGGACGAACTGCCTTTTCAGTGGCATTACCACCCTGAGTATGAGCTTACCTACACCCTGAACAGCGCCGGCCAGCGTTATGTGGGCGATCATGTGGATCGCTACGAATCCGGCGATCTGGTGTTGATAGGTCCCAATCTGCCCCATAGCTGGCGCTCCTCACAGCGTCCTGACGAAAAAGCGCCGCATACGGTGTATGTGTTGTGGTTCAATCAGCAGTGGGTGGATCGCTTGTTGGAGAGCTTTCCCGAGTATAGCGATCTGGGCGAGATACTGAGACAAAGTCGACGTGGCTTGCGTTTTCGGCCAACTGACTACACGGCGGTAGATCGACTGTTTACAGGGCTTCCAGAGCAAGACCCACGGCGCCGTCTACTTACGTTACTCTCATTATTGGGAGATCTGGCGCAGACGCCTTATCGTCCGCTGGCGTCGGCGAATTTTTATTCCGGCGCCACTAATCGGCGTGAACAGGATATTCTGGATGGCATTTTGGACGCTGCTCATCAGGCCTTCGCCGATAAGCTGACGGTCGAGGACATGGCGCGACGGCACAACATGAGCGTCAGTAAGTTCAGTCGCTTTTTCAGCAAGCATATGAATCAAAGCTTTAATCAGTATTTGACCCAGATTCGCCTGGGGCAGGCCTGTTCAAAACTGATCAACAGCGAAGCGCCGATAGCGCTCATCGCGGAACAGACCGGGTTTAATAATCTTTCCAACTTCAATCGACTGTTCAAGAAGCATAAAGGCGTGACCCCGCAAGGGTTTCGCAAAAGTTTTATTGCAGCGGGGCAATGACGTGCGTATAGCATTTGATCTGGATGACACCTTGATTCCCACCACTGGGCCCTTTGCGGTTGGAGAGCATCGACTAGGACCGCCGGCAGGCTTATGGTTCCGTGAAGCCTTGCGTGCCGGTGCGCCGACGCTCCGTGATCGTGGCTCCTGACGATCCGGAGTGGGTGGAAAAGGTACTGGTCAGTGTCCAATAGTGTCATTGAAGCGTGCGTTGAAAGAATCTGGATAGAATAAATAATAAACAGGCGATTATAACTATGAAGGTATTGGAGACAGAGCGTTTAACGCTCCGCTGGCTGCGGCTGGAGGATGACCATTTCATTCTGGCGCTGTTGAACGACCCATCATGGATACGTTTTATCGGCGACCGTGGGATAAGAACGCTGGAGGGCGCGCGTCAGTATATCCAAAAGGGTCCGTTGGCGATGTATGACAGGGAAGGGTTCGGGCTCTATCTGGTTGAACTTAAGCAGGATGGCGCTCCAGTGGGCATGTGCGGATTGATCAAGCGCGAAGGGCTGGACGATGTGGATATCGGGTTCGCGTTCATGCCGCAATTTCGTTCGCAGGGATACGCCTACGAGGCGGCCAAGGCGGTGCTGGATTTTGGCGCGACTAAACTGGGTATGAGCCGCATTGTCGGCATTGTGAACCAGAGCAACGCCAGCTCAATTCGGCTTTTAGAGAAGATCGGTATGGCGATGGAGAAGACCACCCGACTTCCCAATGACGATGTTGATTTGTTTTTGTATGGGGTTAACTTTACCTGAAGCGTCCAGTGCTCCAGTCCGTCTCAGGTAAGCTGGCGACATAACTCCAGCCAGTTCTCGATACCGGCGCTGCGGTACTTTTCTTTATGCAGAATAAAGTAGAAGCGGCGCTGGAAATTTCGATGCGGCGCTTCCAGCGGCGCCAGACTGCCGCGCTTGAAGGCGTCCACCAGGGTCACCCGCGACAGGCAGCCAATACCCAGGTTGGCCTCTACAGCCCGCTTTATCGCCTCGGTGTGCTGCAACTCAATGGACACTTTCAGGTCGGGAAGAATGCCGTGCATTGCCCATTCGAACGCTTGTCGGGTTCCCGAACCCCGCTCTCTTAATATCCAACTGGCGCGCACCAGATCTGAGTCGCTCAGGACTTTCTTTTGCGCCAGCGGGTGGTCGGGCGCGCAGAAGATTTTCAGTTCATCATCGCGCCAGGGGATCACTTCCAGCTCATTGTGATTGATTTCCCCTTCCACCAAGCCCACATCTAATTCAAAATTAAGCACCTTGCCTGCGATAGTGGTGGTGTTGGCCACCTCCAGGGATACCTTGGCGCCGGGATGTTGCTGCATGAAATCCGCCATGATTCTGACCGCCAGATAATTACCGATGGACAGCGTGGCGCCCACTTTCAGTGATCCGATATCCGTATGCTGTTGAAAGTCCAACTCCAGGTCGCGAGCGCGCTCTATCAGCGCTTCCACCCGGGGACGCAGCATGCGCCCCAGTTCGTTGAGCTGGAGGCTTTTGCCGATACGGTCGAACAATTGAATATTGAATTGGGACTCCAGATTGCGCAGCGCGTCACTGGCGGCGGATTGAGACATGGACAGGCTTTTGGCGGCCTGGGTGATGTTCTCGAAGTGAGCGGCGGCCAGAAATATTTCCAATTGTCGCAGGGTGTAGTGCATTATCGATAAATCCGATAAGAGTTATTGAATAATCCTGTTTTACAGATAGATTATACTCGGGTTAAATATCGATCAATGAAAACTTTAGCGCCTTTATCAGGAGTCAATGCAGATTATGTCAGGAATGCGTAAAGAAACGGTCACCAGCGTGCGTCATTGGAACGACACTCTGTTTAGCTTTACCACCAGTCGCGATCCGTCTTTCCGTTTTAAAAACGGACATTTTATTATGATTGGCCTGGAGCAAGACAGCGGCCGTCCGCTGATGCGCGCATACAGCATCGCCAGCGCCAACTACGAAGAAGAACTGGAATTCTTCAGCATCAAAGTGCCAGACGGTCCTTTGACTTCCCGTTTGCAGAAAATCAGCGTCGGCGATGAGATCATCATGAGCCGCAAGCCCACTGGCACTTTGGTCGTGGACCATCTGTTGCCGGGGCGCAATTTATACCTGATCAGCACCGGCACCGGCCTGGCTCCATTCATGAGTATTATCAAAGACCCGGAAACCTATGAGCGCTTTGATAAAGTCATTCTGACCCACGGTGTGCGTTATGTTTCCGAACTGGCTTATCAGGAGCTGATTCGCGACGAACTGCCGCAGAACGAATTCTTCGGTGAACTCGTGCAGGAAAAACTGATTTATTACCCCACCGTTACCCGTGAAGATTATCCCACGCAGGGCCGTATCACAGACTTGATGGAAAGCGGCAAGCTGTTTTCCGACATCGGTCTGCCGGAGATGGACCCTGAATATGATCGTTTCATGGTGTGCGGCAGCCCCAGCATGTTGAAAGACACCTGCACCATCCTCGATTCCCGCGGCTTCACTGAAGCTCGCCAAGGCGATCTTGGACACTATGTTATCGAGCGGGCGTTCGTCGAAAGCTGATCCATCCCCTTAGAAAAGCGATTTACGCAGCCTTCGGGCTGCGCCTTATTAGCCGCTCCGTACGTTAGTCCGGTTCTGCTATAGGGGCCGTCTGTTAGTGACCGCAGACGGCCCCGCCTTTTTCTGCACAGTATATTTTCCTTCCTACATGTCTATCTTCCCTGCTTAGAGCCGTTCAGTCCGCCTACGAATGCGATTGCTGGCGTTTCGATATGCTCTCTCACGTCCACGTCCACGTCCACACCCAGGCTCATGGGATTCTCTCGCTTCACCCATAATTGCAGTGGGTTTGTAAGCTTTACATGTGATCGCCTCGACTTGCCTCTTCCATTAACGCCTCATTTTTAATTTAATTCGTTGATAAATAAGATAAAAAATAAAGTTGGTCCAAGTTATGAATATTACCTGTTGAGTTCGGAAACAAGTAAGGAGAAAGGATATGTTGTATTGGTCAATTGTATTTTTTGTCGTAGCGCTGGTAGCAGGCGTACTTGGATTCACCGGCATTGCAGCAGCGACTGCCGATATTGCACAGATTCTGTTCGTTATCTTCCTGGTGCTTTTCGTAATCAGCATCATCGCCGGAGGATTCCGCAGAAACCGATTGTAGAGCTGTAATTGAGAACCAGAGGAAAGGCAGCGGTAGGACGCCGCCAATGAAACAAAACAACTGTTAGGAAACGAGGAGATGACAATGACTACATTCACCAACCTGTTGAAAGCAATGGTTATAGCCGCCCCGTTGGCTTTTTCACTGACCGCTTGTGATGCGGGTGATGGCGAAGCGGAGCAAATCGGCGAAGAGGTGGATAGAGCTCTGAATGACGCCGGCAACAGACTGGAAGACGCCTGTGAAAGTGTTAAAGAGGGCGTCAATGCAAGAGACCAGGATTGTTAAGAGCCCTTGACGTAGTAAAGAGTCCTGGCGGAGTGGGGCCGCCGATGAACTCGTAAGCGAGCTGATCGGCGGCCCTTTTTTATGGTTGTAAAACGGATATGGAATAACGGAATTTTCAGGAGGCGCAACCTTGGCGCTATCAATGGTAACCACTATGCAAGTAGCTGAATTCAAAAAACATAACGTTCCTACGGTAGAGCGTAAGCTAGTGATGCTGGTTAACCTCGGCTCCGGCAAGGGACGTTCTGGAGATTCAATGGCGCAACTGGAGTCGGCGCCAGCCAGTGTGAGAGATCGGATATTGTCCACGCACAGCATTCGTCAGGGCATAGGCCTGCAGGAAACCATCCGCAGGGCGGCTGAGGAAGCGAAACAGAACCAAGCCGTACTGGTCGTGGTTGGCGGAGACGGTACGATTAACGCCGCCTTGCCCCACATCCTGGAGCATCGAGTGACCTTCGCTGTCGTACCCGGCGGCACCTTTAACCTGTTTGCAAAAGAGCACAAGTTGCCGGAGGACTTTGCGGAGGCCTTGGACATCGCGCTCAATGGCGTGGTTAAGGCGATTCCTATATATCAGGTCAACGACATACTGTTTGCGGTAAACGCCAGTTTGGGACTGTATCCCCGCATCATTCAGGCGCGTGAGTCGCATCAGAAACGGTTTGGGCGTTTTCGCTGGGTGGCGTTTCTGTCCGGCATATGGACCTGCCTGACTCAGGCCAGACCACAGCGAATGAAATTAACCTCAGAAGGATTCTCCCGCGCCATTAATACGCCGCTGCTGTTTAGCACTATCAGTCGTATGCAGTTGGAGCTGTTAAACCTGCAGGATGAAAAAGCGGCGGATGATCAGGGTTTTGTCGCCATTGTGCTTAAAGCCAAGGAGCGTCTGCAGTTGATGAAGCTGCTGGGGCGCATGGCGTTGGGCATGCCGGAGAGCCCGGAGTACTATGAACATATGGTCTGTCGAGAGCTGCAAATTGACTCACATCGCAAGTCGCTGCGGGTCGTAGTGGACGGTGAGATTCGTAATGTTTCGACGCCCGTGAGGATGCGGGCGCTGCCAAGCGCCGCTCTATTCGTGGCGCCGCCAGACCCAGCTAAAAACGCCAATTGATTCGTTATGCAGATTATTCAGCTGTCTGATCTCCATTTTGGTACGGAGGACTGGAGCGTCCAGGAAGCATTGGTGCAGGCTCTCAATGACATGCGCCCGGAGTTGCTTCTGTTCTCCGGCGATATTACCCAGCGCGCCACACGCCTTCAGTTCGCCGCCGCAAGGAACTTTTTAGAGAGAATTCAGGCTGATCATGTTTTAGCCGTGCCGGGAAATCATGATATTCCACTGTTTAATCTCTGGACCCGTTTGACGGCTCCATATAAAAAATATTGTGAAATTTTTGGGGCGAATCTGGAGCCGGAATTTGAGAACAATCTGGCGCTGGTCGTAGGTGTGAACACCACCCATAAATATCGCCATGTGGACGGGGAAATCAGTCCGCAAAGAGCTGACGCCGTGGCGCGTCGGCTGGTCTCCGCGCCAGGCAAGCTGCGGGTTGTCGTCGCACATCACCCTTGTCAGGTGGTGTTGCCGTCCGACCAGAAAAACCTGCTCATTGGTCGCGAATATGCGTTGAAAGCCTGGACAGAAGCAGGGGTGGATCTGGTGCTTGGCGGCCACATTCACTATCCCTTCATTTTGCCCCTCCGGGAAAGCTTTCCAGAGGCTCCGTCAGGTGTTTTCGTCATGCAGGCGGGTACGGCGACGTCGACCCGGGTGCGTAGCGGAAAACCTAATTCTTTCAATCGTATAGTTGTTAAGCGAGACCGTCGTTTAACGCTCCTTGAGCGCTGGGATTATGATGCTGCAACAGGGCGTTTTCGCGTCGCTTTGAAGTTTTCCCCCTGGGCTAACGAACCTTCCCGTCAGATGCAGGCGACCTCCTGTTGAATCAGCTAATATAGATAGTATTCATACAACCGCTTATAATGGCGCCCGTTATAAAGCCGGCCCCGGTTTTTAATATCTATCTGGTAAGACCGCTGAATCTTAAGGAGTAGAACCAAGTGACGTCTGTATTACCACGCTGGACTTGGTGTTGCATCTTGTCCCTGTGGGTGACGATGACCCAGGCGAGCCCAATCGCAGGCTTGCCGTCGCAATTGTTGGAGTGGGCCGCCGCCGGCCAGCCATTATCTTTTCCCTCTCAGCAAAAAATGCTGCATCCCGCCGAAGTCCGGCAGATTTACGACATGAGTTTATACAAGCCCGTTTGGTTTGCGGATGAAACCTTGACGGAGCGCGCCTATGCATTGGTGAGGACGCTTGAGCATACCGATCAGGAAGGCTTGCCGTCGCAAAGATACCACACTGCGGTTTTATCAGAGCTGTTGGGTCAATACCAGGCGGGACCTGAAACATTTGGACGCGCGTTTGAGTTGGAGCTGCTGCTGACGGACGCCATGGTGGCGCTGTCCAGTGATCGCCTGACCGGCCGCTTTGACCCCAGGTCGATCGACTCCGTCTGGCGTGAAGAGCGCACTAGCGGCGAACTGGCTCCTCGTCTGTATCAGGCGATTGCCGAGGATCGTCTGTTGGAGGACATGGGCGCCATGGTGCCGACGCCGGAAGTATACCAAGGCTTGTCGCAACTGCTGACGGATCTGCGCGAAACGGAAGCCCAGGGCGGTTGGCCTATGGTGTCTTACGGTCCGACGCTGCGACCCGGGCAGTCCGATTCGCGAGTCATTGAGTTGCGCCGTCGCTTGATCGCCAGCGGCGACATGGAACGGCCTGTGATCGATACCTCCGCGGGGGATGATGAGACCCTTTTTGATGAAGCCTTGGTAAAAGCCGTCCGCTTTTTTCAGGAGCGTCATGGCCTGAAACCGGACGCTATCGTAGGAAAAGAGACCCTGGCGATGCTGAATACGCCAATTTCCGAGCGTATCGAGCAGGTGCGCAGTAATCTGGAGCGTCGTCGCTGGACCCCAACAAATCTGGGCGACCGCTATGTGGTGGTGAATATTGCCGATTACCGCCTGGATCTGGTGGATCACGGCCGCACCGAATTGAGCATGCGTGTAGTGGTGGGTAAGCCATACCGCCGCACCCCCGCTTTCAGCGGGTTGATGACTTATCTGGTGGTGAACCCTCAGTGGGAGGTGCCAACCCAGATCGCCGAAGAAGATATGCTGGAGCGTTTTATAGAAGACCCGGAATTCATCAGCAAAATGGGCTTCAGGGTGTACAAAGGCTGGGGACGGGAAGAGGCCGCTCTGGACCCTGAAACAATCAACTGGGAAGAAGTCAAAGGCGGCAAGTTTCCCTATCGCCTGCAACAGGCGGCGGGCCCGATGAATGCGTTAGGGCGTATCAAGTTTATGTTTCCCAATGAATTTAATGTGTATCTACACGATACGCCGAGCAGAAGCTTGTTCTATAAATCACAACGGGCCTTCAGCTCAGGCTGTATTCGCCTGGAGCGGCCCCTGGAACTGGCTGCGGCCTTGATCGGCAGTAAGAGAAAAACCGGCATCGAGCTGGACAAAATACTTGCGTCGGGAGAGCCGACCACACTGCGTTTACCGAGCCCGGTTCCAGTGCATCTGCAATACTGGACCGCCTGGATGGATGACTCCGGCGTGGCGCAATTCCGTAAGGATGTATACGGAAGAGACGCCCGACTGCAAATGGCGTTTGAAGGCAAAACGCTGGCGCCGGAGGATAATGAATGGTTAGAGCACTAACGGTCATTGCGCTCTGTCTGCTGATGACCCGTGCTTTTGGATTTGAACCCGGTAAAGTCGACTTCAGTATCAGTTTCAAAGGCGAAACCAGTGATTATCGGGTTATGTCCGCATTTTTGCAGGCGTCAGAAGAATTTGTCTTCAAAATTAATCTGCCGGAGAGCGAGCAGATTGAAATAAGCGGCCAGGGCGATGTCGCCAAGGAGCCCGGCGATCGTTATCGCTGGACCGCTCCTGCGCATCCTGGTGTGAGTCGTTTGACTATTCGCAGGCCTTCCACCGGGGCGCAGATAACCCTGAACCTGTTTGTGTTGGTGCCGGCGAACCAAGTCGAAGAGGGGATGCTGAGTGGCTATCAGATAGGCCACTATCCCAGTGAAGCTTATCTCAACCAGGCGATCTATCTTCCGCCTCCCGGCTACCTCGAAGTCACCAAAGATATGCTGGATATCGAGCTGACGCCCAATTACCGTTTGGAGCAGTTTCTATGTCGGCAACCCTCGGAGTTCCCCAAGTTTCTGGTGCTGCGGGAAAAGCTGCTGCTTAAGCTGGAGTATCTGACGGAGCAGGTGAATGTCGCAGGTGTGCCGGTTTCTTCTTTCGTTATTATGAGCGGTTTTCGCACCCCGTACTACAACACCTCCATTCGCAACGCGATGTACAGTCGTCATCAATGGGGCGGGGCGGCGGATGTCTTTATCGACGAGGACCCCAAAGACGGCAAAATGGACGACCTTAACAAAGACGGCAAAGTCGACAAAGATGACGCGGAGTATCTGGCGCAGCTAATTGAGAAATTTGCTGAAACGCCGGAGTACAAATCCTTCATCGGCGGGTTGGGCGTATATTCCGCTAATAGTTATCACGGTCCATTTATTCATATAGATGTGCGGGGAGCCATGGTCCGGTGGTAAGCCGGGCCCAGTGTTGTTGTTCAGCATTGGTCTGCCTGAAGTAGACCTGCTTGCTATCCTTCTACTGGCCTTCTACTGGCGAAAAAAAGCCCGAAGCCGTGAGGCTTCGGGCCCTGCTGATGTCCATGCGCATGGAGTGCGATGAATTAGTTGATCATCAACTTGTTTTCAACGGAATCCACGTCGTCAACATTGCTGGCCAGTTTTTCCGCCAGATCCTTCTCTGCTTCTGAATCCACCGCGCCATTCAGCGTTACCACACGGCCTTCTGTATCCACATCAATATCAAGACCGGCGACGGACTCGTTGGCCAGCAGCTTCATTTTTACCTTAGCGGTAATAGTGGCGTCAGCCACGGAGCTTTTAAAGCTGTCGTTCTCCGCGTTTTCCTTCTTGGCGGGTGTGGAGGCTACCTGCAACTGGTTATCCACATCCTTAACGCCTTCTACGCTTAGAGCTATCTGTTCCGCCAGCTCTTTTTCCACTTCGGAACTGACTGTTCCCACCAACGTCGCGTTGGAGCCATTAACGGAAGCGTCAATCTCGAACGTGCTCAGGTTTTCGTTGAACAGAATGGCGGTTTCAATCTTGCCTTCAGTCCAACCGTCCTTGAAATACTTCTTCGCATCCTGGCTCATTTCTTCCGCCTGCTGGCCGACAGTTTCTTCCTTCTTAACTTTGTCGCCTGCCGCGTAAGCAGGGGCCACGGTCATAGCGCCAGCCAGAGTTGCAGCGATCAGGGCAGCATAAGCAGGTTTCTTGATAAAAGTTTTTGGCGTTTTCATAACGATCTCCTTTTCTATCTTTTAAAGTCCCGGATCTCTGTCGAGACCGGGTAACAGGTCTCTATGCCTCGTTGTCACTTAAGAGATAGCTAGAAGCGTGCCAAGTTATTTTTACCGAAATTAGCGCTTTTTATGCGCATTTTGGCGTAAATTTGTACGTTTTTTCCGTTTGGCTGGTAATCTTGGGTAAAAGGCTTGCAGAACTTACAAAGTATTGGGTTTTCAGGGAGCAGATTGGAAGGCGGATGCATCTATATATTATTGGAGCTATCAGGTTAGTGCTTGAAAGAATATCCTTGACGCCTCTGGTTCTGGCGAGGGCATTGTTTAAAGGAGAGTAGAGTCTTGAGTAAAGAAACGCTTCTTACTGTCAAAAGGTGGATTTCATGGAAAACTGGTGCAATCAGCAGGGCTGCTTTTTTTAGGGCGATTGATGATTATATACAGGAAAATGATAGCCCTGAGTACCGATATATAATGCTGGCTCATCACGAAGCTCAAGATGATTATTTTGTTGAGAAGTATTTTTATGAAAATATTATTGATTTGGACAGTGAAGCGGCGCGCGATGTAACTTTTACCGCAATCATTGAAAGCTATATAGATGGGGTATTGGAAATAGATCAAGTGTCAAAAGCCTTAGTAATTTACTTTTTGAATGATGAGTGGGGGGAGTTGGAATCCCCTAGCGATGACATTAATGCTCTATATGGTCAATGGGTAGGGGGAATCTCGACTCTTGGTGATGTTGAATATTTTGAAACTTTAAAGGCTTTGATTTTGCACTACATGTCTAGAGCTTGAGGTGGGCGATTCAGTATTGAATTTGAAGCTAATCTCCCTAAGACGCTTTCCCCTCTGAACTGGTCTGGTGCCAAGTGTCAGCGCCCCTGCTATATTTAGTATCCAGGAAGGCATATCGACCGGTTCGATCATTCTTGTCTAGTAGTCAGGCGCTTAAGGGCCGATAAACCAGTCTGTCATGCAATGCCTCCGCATCCCAAGCGCATTTGACGCTATCCTGCCAAGAGGGGCTTCATGATAATTAGAAGGTTGGCGGCAAAGCTACTTAAAATGCTCCTTCCGTTTTCTTTCTACTGCGGTTTGCTACAGAACGTAGAAGCGGCGCAGCGCCAGGTAGTACTGGCCGCGACTGAGTATCCTCCTTATTACGGCGAGCATTTAGAGAGTAAGGGATTTATCTCGGAGATCATCTCTACGGCCTTTCAACGAGTCGGGTATGACGTGGAGGTAAAATTTTTACCCTGGAAAAGAGCTTATGGCATGGCGCAGGCTGGCGATTTTGATGGGGTCTACACTGGGTGGTATCGCAAAAACCGGGAGCAGTGGTTTGAGTTTTCAGATCCTCTTCCAGCCAATGAGTTGGGGTTTTATGCTCTCAGGGAGCGTAATATTTCTTATGTCGTACTGAATGATTTACAGCCATACAAAATAGGCGTGGTGCGGGGCTATGTGAATCCGCCTGAGTTTGAACAGGCCAGATTGAATACCATTGAAGTCACCGAAGACCGCCAGAATATTCTTAGCCTTTCCCGTGGCTGGATTGATCTTGTGCTGATTGATAAGTTTATGGGGCAGTATATTATCAACACGGAATTTCCCGACTCCGTCAAGAAGTTCATCTGGCTAGACCCTCCGATCAAGGTGGAAAATCAATACCTGATGTTTTCTAAGAAAGCGAAGAATTTTTTGAAAACCTCACAGGACTTCAATCATGGCTTAAAGCAACTGGCGCAAGAAGGTAAGATTGACGCGATTATTTCCAAACACAGGTCGCTGTGGGTAACCTCAAAAGGAAAGTGAAAGGTGTTCGTCATGGGGCATGCAGGCAAATCGCACTATGTGGCTACATAGTAGCCAGACCCGATAGCACTTTTTTTAAGTAACCATGGTCCCAGCCCGCTCGTAGCCTCTTAGTTTTTATACCTCCTTTGTCCGTCTTCTCATTCTTCAATAAATTCAACGCCATATGT
>NZ_JAHMIN010000121.1 GCF_018986435.1 Hahella sp. HN01
AGCCCACCCGGGAACACATGAAGCAGGATGTCGCAGCCTACATGAGATATTACAACCTCGAAAGACTGCATACGGCGAACAATGATATGTCGCCGGTTAATTATGAAAACTCTCTAAAGAAAGTGTCCGGTGGGATTTGACCAGAACACTCACCGTATTCTATGTTTACATAATCCACTATCTGCGCCTCTATGTTTTCTGGTAAATCCATGCTAATCCTTTTCTTGTTCCATTAATCCAAGGAACACTTTCGTGCGCCTATCATTTTTCGACGCTTTTTATAGCATCAATGCTATTTTCAAGTGCGATTATAATTACAGTTGGATGGGGATCACCCCCTCTGACACCACCCCTATTAGGGATATTTTTGTCCATCATTTTTACCTCTTTGAGATAGCTTTCTAATAACGACAGCGCAGAAGTGCTCTTTATCTTTCCCAGCGCAATCACTATCTCAATTCTTACTGCATTACGTTCATCGGTTTCAAATATTCTTGAAATCTTTTCTACCGACTTAACACTTCCTATTGCGCCAATAGCTTCTATGGAACTAAGTTTCACCAGGAGTGAGTTAGTGCTATCTAAGCGGTTATAGATATCACCTAACAAGTATTCCTCCCTCTCATCAACTATTAACGCCAATCCGGATAGGCACATATTTGCCACCCCGTCATCATCATCATGGCTTAGAAAAGATGCTAGGGACGAAATATACTCACGCGCACCCAAGTATCCAAGATTAAAACAAGCTGAGGATAAAACTTCCAAATCATGGTCATTTAAAAACGCAGCTATCTCATTTGCTCTGTTTGCATCGCCAGCTTCTCCTATCTCTGAGATTAGAGATAGTTTGTCTCTTTTACTCATAGTCATTAGCTTTGAATCCATTTGTTATTTTCCAGGTTTATTACAAACCACTAAAAAGAGAAAATTTGGAATGTCTCCTTCGCTGTGCAGCAGGATGCCGAAGGCGTCGTAGTGGTAGTTGTCGGTTTGGACGCCGGTCTGGTTTGTTAAAGAGCGGACGGAGCCTTGGCCGTCGTAGACATAGTAGCTGACGTCGCCGGCTCTTGCCTGGCTTAGCAGGTCGTCGCCGTAAACGTAGCTGACCTGTTTCGCGCCATTGGCGACTTCTTGCAGCACCTGGGCGTAGTCGCGGTTCTGGTCGACGATAAAGTCGGTGGTGGCGCCGCTTCCCGCTTTCCGGGTGCGAATGCCGTCTGGGTTATAGCCGAAGCTGGTGGTCTCGCCCGCCTTGGTTACCGCGAGGAGTTTGTTCTTCGCGCTGTAGGTGTA
>NZ_JAHMIN010000122.1 GCF_018986435.1 Hahella sp. HN01
CCCTTACTTTGCGCAGCCCGATATCGACCAACGCCGAAATCCGTCCGGAGAAACTTTCAGTTGAGTTGAAATCCATCATGCTGATTTCTCCCAAGGCACTTCTCCCTCCAAATCGGAAAACAGATGCGTCTTTGGCTCTAACCTCTCGCCAGACGAACGAACCGGAGCACAGCGTGCAGACTCATGGTATTGAGTCATCGCCGCTACATACCCGCTTACAATCGCCTCGACAACCGTCATTGCCTCCAGCTCAGAGTAGGCGCCTAGCGGCTTGTCAAAACCAATGGCGGTCGCCGCGTCGCCGAAGGGCTTCAGACAGTCGCGTAACGCTGCTTTCTCAATGTCGGTGGCGTTCAGCATGACTTCCTCCGTTGTCCCTTTCAGCCAGTCCGCATAGAGCGCGTGAAAGGCTTTTTGGCATCGCGCCGAGCAGAACCGCCAGTCGGTGGGATAACGCTTGGATTCGCCCGGCCGATGTCGTGTGTTCAAGTGACCAAACCCTTTGGCTTGGCGAGCGCAGACTCGGCATTTCATGAGATGAATTTCCCTTAGCCGCCCCAGTGACGGCGGCTGTTTGACGTACTTCGAACAACATGAGAAATAACGCTCCTACTGAGCCCAGGCGGGCTTGCCCGCTGCGGATGTCGGTGGTGCGTAAGCCGATGTAGGCGCAGCGGTTGCTGGCGCTCCACCGGAACCTTCTGGCGGAGGCGTTTTCGTATGAGGCGCTGATACCCAGGCCGCATACTCCGGATGGTCCGGCTCCACCGCGTTCTTAATCACATTGCGATCGCCGCCCTTGGCGTCTTTTTCGACATCCACCCGGGCCAGAAACTCCAACCCATTGAGCTCCCTGAAGCCATGGATGCGACGTGCGGCCGCCGCCTGGGGCGAATTATCGTTTGGGTTGACTCGTCTGGCGCTGTTGAGCGCGGCGCGGATAAAACTTCGTCCCATTTGCGCCCAGGTCGGTCCTTTCGGTGAATACAGACCGATGTTGCTCCACAGTTTTCGCTTGGCGTACTCGCCGCCAGTGACGATGAACTCCGCCGCCAAGTAAACCGCTCCGGTATCGTTTGAGTAGGTGGCGTAGCCGCCGTCCCAGCCTTGATTGGGATCGTCATAACCACCGGGTTGCAGCGACATGCGTACGGGCACAACCGTTCCCCTGGGAATCACATCGAATGCGGACTGTTGTGGATCGGCATCGTTAAAGTCGTTCCATGCCTGGTTCATAGGGCTTGCTCCTTGGCTTCATTGAGT
>NZ_JAHMIN010000123.1 GCF_018986435.1 Hahella sp. HN01
TCTCTCGACGAGGATCAGAAAGGCTGGAGAAATGGTGTTTAACGCCGTCAATTAAAGAAGAACCCATAACAGTCCTTATTAGGGGAGAAAAATGGGCGTACTCTATGRATTTACTGTCTACTATTCAACCACATAGTGCGATTTGCCTGTCCTGCAAGTGAGTATGCAGGTATAAACCTTCTCTTTAATGAAGTTACAGTCCTTGATAAAGAATTCTGCAATGTCTTTTTTATGAAATTGGACAGTAAAGTATCTGTTAATTGCAGATAGATATTTTGGGTAGTACTTCGAGATAAAAATAGGGGTATAATTATTTTTATATGATGACTTTATAAATTCATTATCGCTAAACCTTGCTGAGGAATCACTATCAATCCTATCTTTATTTTTTCAAATATTAAAAATTAAATCATATATAACTGGGTTGCAATGAGTTATAAGATTTTCCTAATTCATTGGTTAACAATTACGAGGTTAGGCCAATTATTAATCGCCCGGCAGATTTTCCTGGATATTACCAATAGCTTATAAACACGGGTAACATGGCTTTTCTATGCTTAAGCGTGCTCTAACTCTGACTATACTCATCCTGCTTGCAGGATGCGGGCAATCCGATCCCCAAAAAATAGGGCCTTCGACAGCTCCTCAGTATTCTGAGGTTCAGCTGAGGGAACTTTCTAAACTATGTGATGCGGATGAGCCTTCAGAAGCTAGTGTTGTTTCCTGCATCACGCTAAATAGAGTAAAGAAAAGTATAATTCTAGATTTGGAAGGAATGAATATAAGAAGTCTCCCGGAAGATGCCTTTATGGAAATGGAGCATGTTCGAATATTAAGGTTGGGAAATAACTCTCTTTCTGAGTTGCCAAAGTCAATTGCTATGCTAAAAGAATTGAGGCAGATATATATTGATGATAATAATTTTTCTGAGTTTCCTGCCGTTTTGTTCTCATTGACCAGTCTAAAAGATATATTTGCGTCTAATAATCATATTGGTTCCATTCCTAAAGAGATAGAAAGGTTGAAGTCTCTTCGGAGGATAATTGTTTCCTTGAGTGATTTTAAAGAGTTCCCTGTTCAGCTAAAAAACAATGAGGAGCCAGGCAAATCGCACTATRTGGTTGAATASTAGACAGTAAATTCATAGAGTACGCCCCTTTTTCTCCCCTAATAAGGACTGTTATGGGCTCTTCTTTAATTGACGGCGTTAAACACCATTTCTCCAGCCTTCCTGATCCTCGTCGAGAGA
>NZ_JAHMIN010000124.1 GCF_018986435.1 Hahella sp. HN01
CAGGCAAATCGCACTATATGGTTGAATACTAGACAGTAAATTCATAGAGTACGCCCCTTTTTCTCCCCTAATAAGGACTGTTATGGGCTCTTCTTTAATTGACGGCGTTAAACACCATTTCTCCAGCCTTCCTGATCCTCGTCGAGAGACGCTTAATATGCGGCATAATTTCTATGATGTTCTCACCATCGCGCTCTGCGGGATCATCTGTGGCGCTGACGATTGGGTTACCATTACTCGGTTTGGCGACGCTAAAAAAGAGTGGTTTGAGTCTTTTCTGGAGCTACCCAACGGCATTCCCTCCCACGACACCTTCAACAACATCTTTGCGAAGTTAGATCCCGAGGCGCTGGAGACAAGCTTTCTATCCTGGGCTTCGACGCTGGCGGAGCAGATTCCAGATGATCAGGTCGCAATAGACGGCAAAACGTTACGGCGCTCATACGACCGATCCTCTTCCAAACCTGCCATTCATATGGTTAGCGCCTGGTCGACAGCGAACGAACTGGTGTTGGGACAGGTGAAAACTCAGGAGAAATCCAATGAGATCACTGCTATTCCTAAACTGTTGAAGGCATTGTCATTAAAAGGAAGTCTCGTCACCTTGGACGCGATGGGATGCCAGCGGGAGATCGTGAAGCATATCCGTCACGCGGAAGCAGAYTATTTGGTGGGYGTGAAAGAAAATCAGGCCTCATTACACGATGMGATTCACGACCGGTACGTGGACGCTGAGGCTAAAGGCTTCGGCGAGGATTTTGTCGACTTTGTATGCGAAGCAGGGCGCGTTGAGGATGAGAAGCGGCGCTGCCGCGTTTCAACGAATCTGGAGGGGCTGGAAAAGCTACAAAGTCGCTGGCAAGACCTGAAGAGTTTCATCGTCTTAGAAACAGAGCGAATGGAGTCAGGGCAAAGAACGCTGGAGCGCCGCTTGTATATTTCGAGTCGAGARGGSGATGCGAGATATTTCCTGRATGCGACGCGAAAGCACTGGCACATAGAGAACAAACTGCACTGGGYGCTGGATGTAGCGTTTAAAGAGGATGACTCGCGRCATCGCATGGGACACAGCGCGGAGAATCTAGCGGTGTTGAGACATATGGCGTTGAATTTATTGAAGAATGAGAAGACGGACAAAGGAGGTATAAAAACTAAGAGGCTACGAGCGGGCTGGGACCATGGTTACTTAAAAAAAGTGCTATCGGGTCTGGCTACTATGTAGCCACATAGTGCGATTTGCCTG
>NZ_JAHMIN010000125.1 GCF_018986435.1 Hahella sp. HN01
GCTGAATACACCCCCAGCCCTTCCCCCCCCAAAAAAAGTAAAAGAAACCAGCCCTTCTTCTTTTATTGTCATGAGTGGATGTGTCAACAAAGTGCCAACGCAAATTCACTATCGATACTCAAAAGCGCCTGATCGCCTCAATGTCTCATTTTTTAGCACCATTCCTACCCTCCTCTATTTAAGCTGTATAGCAACCTGATAGGCGCATTTCAGCCAGCCGAAAGATTGCCTAGCCATCTCCGGAAACTGGCATGATGTGACCCCGAGTGAGCAGTACGGATAGGAGCTTTATCTGCAGTACATGCAGATGCTGTTGTCTCGCAGGAAAAGGTATTTGGTGATCAATGACTGCGTGTCTATTACGCCCCTCCTCAGAAGCGATGATGGTTGAGATCTCAGGGGTAGGCCGTCACCTTTTTATCCTCACGAAACAACGACGCTACCACTGGCACTCCAGAGCATGCTGTTGTTGCAGATCAGCGTAGCCACTTTTTCTCGGAGATGGCTGGATAGGGACGATGTAGCCAACATTTGTTGAGTCCACCTACGTGCACTTAACGCCTCTGTAGCAGGCATTTCTTGTGCAGCGGAGTTTTGCAGTAAAGTGGCGCTAAGCAAAAAATGTCCTGTTGACAGACTTTTTAGGCTTTTGTCTTTATGTACTCATTTACAAAACCTGAAAGCACGATCTTTTTTGCTTTTGAGAGATACCTCGAAACTAAATCAAATGGGTTAACTTCAAAGCTTGTACAAGAACCAACTTTCTCAGTAGAGATTTGTGATGGCGTTATTTTATACACCCAACCATCTTGTCCAGCCCGACCACCACTACTGAGTGGTCGTTAGTGTGCTTCAGTATCCAGAGTAGGTTTGATTAATATATTCGTCCCAAAACACATCTAAATAGAATTTCGTTTTTTAAATATATTCGCCAACTTGAAGATTAATTAAATACTCTTCAACCGCAGGCATGTACGACTGTGTATCGTAGATCATTGATACAGGATAAGTTCCTTCTAGACCTGATAGGGAATTAACTAGACTCTGCCAAACTCTCTCATTCGTCATGCGATAACTTTTGACGCCAGGCAAATCGCACTATGTGGCTACATAGTAGCCAGACCCGATAGCACTTTTTTTAAGTAACCATGGTCCCAGCCCGCTCGTAGCCTCTTAGTTTTTATACCTCCTTTGTCCGTCTTCTCATTCTTCAATAAATTCAACGCCATATGTC
>NZ_JAHMIN010000126.1 GCF_018986435.1 Hahella sp. HN01
TCGATAACCCGGTTACGCGCGTCGTAGACGTAACGAGTGGTTTCATCGACCTTGACGCCATCCACCGTACGCTTACGGGTTTCCGACAGGACATTGCCGTTGTCGTCATAGGTGTAAATGGTGCGCTGCTCCAGCGCATTAACCTCGGTAAGCTTGTTCCCGTCCTTGTCATAGGTGTACTGGGTTTCATTCCCCAGGGCATCTTTGCTCTTCTCCACCAGGCCGTCACGGTTGATGGTATTTTCAGCGACATTCCCCAGTGGGTCCGTGACCGACAACATGTTGCCGATAGAGTCGTAGACGTTAGTAAAGGCGTCCCCGCTCGCATCGGTAATCGTGAGTTCCTGTCCCCGTTTGTTGTAGGTGAACGAAGCCGTATTGCCCAGTTCGTCCGTTTGCGTCAGTTGGTTATTGCGCTCATCAAATGTCGCGGAACTGACATAACCAAGCGGGTTTGTCTCACTTAACTGGTTGCCGTGATCATCATAGGCGTAGGACCAGGTATGGCCTTCCGCGTCGACCTTGGAGGTGACATTGCCGCGATCATCGTAATACAGGAAGGTCGTATTGCCGTTGCGATCCGTCACTACGGACTGGCGTCCTTCGATATCATGATCAAATTCAGTACGGTTGCCTTCGGAGTCTTCCTGCGCCATCAGACGACCTGCATCGTCATAGATGTTTTTGACTATCKTACGGCCCAGCGGATCAATGATATCCAGCAAACCGTGAGAGCGGTTGTAGGTATAGCTGGTCTGCGCCGCCATGGKGTCGGTGCTGGCTTCCAGATCACYGTTRAAGTCATAGGTATAAGTCAGCTCGTTTCCATTAGGATCGGTCATGCTGACAATGCGACCTTGGCTATCACGAGTAAAACGCACCGCCTTACCGCTGGAGTGGAAAATCCCATCGTTAGTGTAAGTCAGGGTGTGGCCATTGGGATCGACCACTTTTTCTATGCCAACGCCTTGCTTCAGGTAATATTTGTAGCCGGCCTGAGTGGTTAGCAGGTAGCGGCTGGGGTCCAGAGCGCGGGAAAATGTGTCATTCTCCACCAGCTTGCCATTCACATAGCGGCCAGACGCATCATCCAACGCTTCCAACGTGGACGCAGTATCGCCAACCGGCTTAAACGCCAGCTCAACATCTTCCATTGCCGTATAGGTATTGCAGCGAGGAGAAGCGGAGACTTCAAAGCGCTCGACATCGCCGTCCGGCAGCGTCACC
>NZ_JAHMIN010000127.1 GCF_018986435.1 Hahella sp. HN01
CGATCCGACCAACGCCGCCCCACGCGCTCGTCCTTTGACGGCCATGAGGCGTGGATCGCGACGGGCGCGCACGAACCCATAGGCTTCCTGTGTGGCGAAGCCGGTATCCAATGCAAATCGCGTCAGGGGGATTGGCGCGCCATCCTCATGGCTCCAGGTTTCATCAAGTAACGCCGCCAAACGTCCCCAGACGTCCTCGCGCGCGGTATCACCCATCAGCACGCGATGCTCAACCAACCAGGCTGTCTTGCCGCGACCAAAGGCCCATATCGACGCTTCGATGCGATCCTGTTGTACGTCCGCGCCTCCCACCAGCAGGAGACCTCCGGCGGGTACGCAGCCGACTGGATAATCCTCGCGTCGCTCAGCCAGCTGTTGCCAATCCGGCGTTTCGCCTTCCTCCACCCAGGTCTCGCCGAGCTCCGTATTTTTAAAGGTCTTGATCGCGGCGTTGGAGCCTGATTCTTTGTTGACGGCGCTCTCCCAGGCGTAGGCGATATCCGCCCAGGTGCGCCAGCCTATCGGGCTGTACAAGGAAGATAAGTGAAAGCCTGCAGTCTTGGTTCCGCGCCCGGGCGCCATCGCTCGCCACTCGCCGCGCTCCAGCATCCAGGTTTTGTGATGCTCGGCGATGGGGACGGCGCACGCTTCGCACACGTAGGCGGCGGTGTCGGGACGGCCACGCTCCCACCGCAACTGCTCAAAGCGCAGCCACTGCGGGTGGCTGCAATGTGGACAAGGCACGACATATCTGCGTTGGTCGGACGCCTCGTATTCGCGCTCAATCGCGCTGGCTCCAGCGATGGTCGGCGTTGAGACAATGAAGATCTTGCGGCGGGAGAAGGTGCGCGTACGCGCTTCCGCCAGCGTGATTGCGTCGCCTTCGCCCTCCACATCCACCGGGTAGGCGTCCACCTCATCCAGAAATAAGTATCGCACTGGCATGGAGCGCAGCCCCACCGCGGAGTTGGCGCCGGTCATTACCAATACGCCGCCGCGATACTCCTTCGACAAGATGGTGTTGCCAGAGTCTCTTGATCTCGCAGGGGCGACCAATTCAGTCAGCGCCGGCGTCTCCTCCAGCAAGGGATCTATCCGCTGCTTGGAGCTCCGCTTCGCCATATCCACGGTAGGCCAGACCGCCATCATGGGACCGGGGGAATGATGAATAACGTAACCGATCCAGTTAGTGCCGGCCTCAGTGCCGCCGACCTGTG
>NZ_JAHMIN010000128.1 GCF_018986435.1 Hahella sp. HN01
CAGCGCATGACCCGACGCATCGCCGAGGCGGCCGCCGGCAGTGGCGAAGCCATTGGCGCGATCAAAGCGCTGGGCTTATCCGCGCAGAAGCTCCAGCAACTGCGTCCCGAACAGCAATTTGAAGTGCTGGCGGACGCACTGGCGGAGGTGCCTGCGAAGTCGGACCGGGTGCGCCTCGCCATGAAGCTGTTGGACTCCGAAGGCGTCGCCCTGCTGCAAACCATGGAAGGCGGCAGCGCCGCCATTCGGGCCATGGGCGAAGAGTCCGACCGCACCGGCAATACCATCAGCACCCGCTTTGCGACCCAGGCCACCGCCGCCAATGCCGCCATTATCAAGATGAACGCGGCGCTAACGGGCATGACCAACAACATGGCCGTGGCGTTGGGGCCGACCATCGAGCAAGTCGCCCACTTTTTGGGTGACGTATTGCCGGATGCCGCCAAGCTGGGCGGACAGGCGGTGCGATTGCTTGCCGCCGGCGCGCTGGAGGTCAGCGCGAGCGTGGTCGAGTTTATCCGGGTGGCGACCTACTACCTGGGCAAGCTCTCCGATGATGTGGCGCAAGTAGACGCTGAGCTGTACAGCATGCAGGAGAACCTGCGCGGCGCCACGGGCGATATCTTCGCGGAGATGGCGGCGGCGGATCAGGAGACGGAAAAGTTCAACGTCACCCTGGGTCAAAGCGTCGTCACCTTGCAGGACTACCAAGGGGTGACCGCCTCCGTGGCGGATAACTTGGCGCGGGTGAAGGCGGCGCAGGAGGAAGCCAACGCCGCGCTGCAGCGTCAGAACGAAATCCGGGGCAACGTCGAAAGCATCCGTGAATCCCTGCTAACGGAAGAAGAGGCGGAACGGGAGTCCTACGAGCGCCGGCGGGACATGCTGCAGGAGGCGTTGGACGAAAACCTGTTAACCCAAACCCAGCACATGGAGTTGCTGGGCGAGCTGTCCGCGCAGCATCAAGCCACGCTCACAGCCATAGAGGAAAGAGAGAAGGGCAAGCGCAAGGCCTTGGCGGAGGCGGAGCATCAGGAACGGGTGTCGGTCATGACCGGCATGCTGGGCAACCTCTCCACCTTGATGGACACGAAGAGCAAGAAGCTTTTTGAGATCGGGAAAAAGGCGGCTATCGCCAACGCTCTGGTGGCGGGTTATGAAGCC
>NZ_JAHMIN010000129.1 GCF_018986435.1 Hahella sp. HN01
CGTCAGCGTATTGCCGTTGGCGTCATACGCGTAGGTGACGCCGCCCTGTTGCGTCAGGCGGTCATTGTCGTCATAGCTGTAGGCGGTGTGGACACCGTCGATGATGCTGTAGGTGCGGTTGCCGACGTTGTCGAAGCGGTATTCCGCGCTGTAGTCGCCATTGACAGGATCGCTGATCGCGTCATGCGTCAGGCGATACAGGGCGTCGTAGGTATAGGTCGACACCCGGCCGTTGTGCAGCTCTTCGATTTGCTCCCGTCTCCCCGTGCTGTGCAGGGTGTAACGGTAGTCGGCGATGACATTGCCCGCCGCATCCGTCGTGGTCTGACGCGTCAGTCGGTTCAGGGCGTCGTAGATATAGGCGGTGGTTTGGCCGTTGGCTTGCGTCACGCTCTCACGGTTGCCCACCGCATCGTACGCGTACAGAGTCTCGCCGCCCTGAGGATCGATCACTTTGCTCAGACGGTTTAACGCATCGTACAGGTACGTGGTCGTTTCCGCTTTCCCCTGATAGGTGACGGTGGCGGAGGTTTTATTGCCCGCCTTGTCATAGCTGTAGCTAAGCACCGCGCCAGTCGGCTGAGTCTCTTCCACCAATCGGTTCAATGCGTCGTATTGATAACTCGTCGTTCCCAGGGAATTCGTCGCAGTGAGACGAGAGCCAATGGCGTTATAGGTAAAGGTCTCGACCTCGCCGTCTGCGTAGTCGATGCGGCTCACCTGATCATTCACATTGTAGGTATAGGTAGTCGTCTGACCATTAAAGTCGGTATGGCTGAGCAACCTGCCCGCGACGTCATAGCTAAAGGACTCCATCTGTCCCATCGGCAGCGTCCGCGTCAGCACACGGCCCATGGCGTCATAGGTCCAGCGCGTCATGCGGTCTTCCGCGTCTGTCTGCGTCAGCTTATTGCCGGCCTGATCATAGGTGAAGGAAGTGACGTTATTCAGCGCATCCGTCACCGTAACCAGACGGCCCAGCTTGTCATAACCGTACTGGGTCACTCGACCGGCTTGATCGATGCTACTCAGGCGACGATCCAAAGCGTCGAAGGTTTCCTGCAGGCTTGAGCCGTCATGGAACAGGGTTTTAACCCGTTGATCCAGGATGTTGTACTCATACGTCGTCGTATGGCCATTC
>NZ_JAHMIN010000130.1 GCF_018986435.1 Hahella sp. HN01
TATTAACCTGGCATCGATATAGGTATGATACACTACCCATATGATTATAGAAGACGCTCGCTCATTACCTGCCGCAGCGCAGGAAGAAAAAAGAAAACAGGCCGTGCGACTGCGCAAGCAGGGGTATAGCTATCAGGAAATAGCCGATAAGGTCGGTGTCCATAACCTGACGGTGGGAAAGTGGATCAGAGCTTATGAAGCGCAAGGGGTTAGCGGGATTAAATCCAAGCCCCGGGGACGAGAGCCCGGTTCGGGACAGCGATTAACGCCAGGGCAGGAGAACCGAATCAGATGTTTGATTGTCGATAAAAGCCCGGACCAGCTCAAGCTGGAGTATGCGCTCTGGACCCGTAAGGCGGTGCAACAGCTTATTGCGCAGGAGACGGGAGAGCACTTGGCGATCCGAACGGTTGGCAGTTATCTGACCGCCTGGGGTTTCACGCCGCAGAAGCCGGTGAAGAAAGCGTATGAGCAAAACCCGTCTCAAGTCGATAAGTGGCTGAAGGAGGAATACCCGGTCATCAGCGGACGAGCGAAGACGGAAGGGGCGGAGATCTATTGGGGGGATGAGACGGGGCTGCGAAGCGACGCTCAACATGGGCGGGGCTATGCGCCGAAAGGGAAAACGCCGGTGATTCGCCTGAACGCCAAGCGTGAGTCGGTCAATATGATCTCAGCGATCAGCAACCAGGGCAAAGTGCGGTTTCAAATCTATGACGGCTCAATGGACGCAGACCGGTTGATAGGGTTCATGAAGCGGCTGATCCAAGACGCCCAACGGAAGGTCTTCCTGATACTGGACAATTTGAGAGTCCATCACGCGAAGGTTGTTAAGGCCTGGCTTGAGGAGAATGAGGATCGTATAGAAGTGTTCTATTTACCCGCCTATTCCCCGGAATTGAACCCGGACGAATACTTGAATTGTGACTTAAAAGCGGGAGTTCACAGTGGTAAGCCGGCACGAAAGAAAGGGGATCTCAAAAAGAAAGTTCGATCCCATATGTGTATGTTGCAAAAGAAGCCTTCGAGGGTGAAAAAATACTTTAACCACCCAAGCATCAAATATGCGGCATAGAATGCCTATATCGATGCCGGATTAATA
>NZ_JAHMIN010000014.1 GCF_018986435.1 Hahella sp. HN01
GAATGCGAATGACTTCTAGTGTTTTATGATCAAGCTTTCTTCCATCATTTGAGGGCATAGCATCCACTCTCTTTATCTAAAGTCGGGTCCATGACATGCTTGAATATAGACTATTTCTGTGTTCGCCTACTTTGTTTCGGATTAGTAACTTCGCTTGAGTGAATGAAGAATATTACGATATTTCACAATCGCAAGCATGTATGAAAACTTGCATCGGGGTTTGCTGTCGTAAGATTATGCATACTCTAGAAACTTTTTATATTTATTTTTTAAACTCCGACAAATACTTTGCGGATAATTTTCTGCGGCATGATCGAAAGTTCTAACAGCTAATTCCATTATTATTTTATTGTTTTCCACTAGGCCTTCCCATGGCGTTAAAGATTCAAGAGAGCTGTTTAGTGGTGCCAAAATTGAATTCTTTAATGATCGAATACTATTTGCCGAACTTCGTTCAAATGGCCAAACACCTCCTTTAAATTGATAATTTATCTCTCCCCGTAGAATTGGCGGGTTGAAATGCCCAACTGATCTTTGAACAAAACGTTTATGTAAACTGAGAAGGAGAGCCTCAGATGCATACTCACTCATATCTTGTTCAGAATTTGCCATGAGTCTATCTATAAACTCAATCCACAGTTTCCATGCGTCAACATGAGACCCACCCGACCTTGCCTGAGGCTTTTTCATCGTAATGACCTGAGTGTCTGCATTGTATCTAATGACATATAAACCCCGTACAGGAGTTCCATTTATTCCAGAACTAGCTCCGTAGCAACATTGTTCAATCTTTGAAACTGAGCTGGCATCTAGATTACACAACCCAATTCCAGAGACGCGAATAAGATAGTGGATTGCGTAGTAAGCAGCATAGTAATGTTCAATCACTTGCCAAGCTGCGTTATTTTCTTGTTGTTGAAAAGATCTTTGCTTGCTAATTACTGACGCCAAAAAAAAGCGGTGTGCCTCGCCAGCTAGAAGGTTAAAAAACGGAGGCTCGGAAAGAATCTGCAATTCTACGGTGCAAGACTGACCAACATTATCAATCTTTCTAGTAATGAAATCCAAATCACTTAGACTCTCAAAAAGTCGGTCATGTGCCGAACGTCTTGCAGAAACAATACCGGACACTAGATTTGGCAGCACAAGTCTCGAAAGCTTTTGCACATCTCAAATCCTAACCGTTCTTTTAAGAAGCTTTCTGTCAAGAGCTTCGGTTGTCCTAGCATATGCTCGAGATGCTGAAATATCGTCAAATGAACCAGGTAGCGACCTAGACAAATACTTCTTATACTCACTTATCTTTTCGATATTCTCTGGATTGTAATCAAATATCATAGATATAACGGACTTTGAATGTGATACTAAAATTTTAAAAACTGTTGCTTTGGCGATTATTTTAGACAAATTCAGTCCGTTTTCTTTATATAAGTCACCAGCAGCATGGAAATATGCGTTCATGATTTGGTATAACTTATCTACATTCTCAATTTCAAACTCTTTGACTATTGCTTTCATTGAGTCGTAAAAGGTTACCTTAGATATTTTTCCTGGCTTCTTATCAATTCGACTAAGTTTATTCAATAAATAGCTATCTGCTTCATTTTCGAAATCAGAAAACAATTCATCAAGAAGCTTTTCACTTTCCGTCTCCCTGTCAGCCAGCCTCTTTATGTCCAGCAATAATTCCTTAGGAACCGGTTTTTGCAGCGTATTTATATCTATAAACAGCCTCGCCTCTTGAATAGGCGATAAATCATTATAAACAATTACTGGGATACGATATTTTACACCTTCATTTAGAAGCTTTTTAAAGCCATAAACTCGATGTTGTCCATCCAATATCAAAAATGCCGATGAATCAATTGTAAACGTTATACTTCTCTTTTTACTGCTATATGACATTTCGGCCTGCGGCTGTGCGGACAGAATTATACTTGACGGAATGGTTCCACCACTTCGTATATATTCAGCAATTGCATTTGCTCTATTTTCATCAAGCGTTCGCTGAAAGCCTTCTTCAGGATGCGATGCACGCGGATTAGTCGAGCAAGAGCTAGCAATAACTTCAATTTCCATTGTTCCTGAGTAAAAACGATGTTCACCCTGGGTTATTAGAGTTACTGATATAGTTTTAGTGGAAGACATCTCGATTAATTCTCAATATGAGTATAAATTGCAACATTCGCTCTAGGCATCATGAACTAAATGCCCCTCTCGATAACACATCCAGAACTTTTCCGCCTGGCTTTAAGCTTATTGAAGCATGCCTGTGAGCTAAAACTACAGGTATCATAGAGTTTTCGTAAAGCTCCGACTCTAGCGTCTGTATCACCGAGAGTGCCCTTCGTAGTTGAGCATAATTTTTCAAATTCACTTTTTCATCTCTAAATTTGTCAATCCTTTTACTAGCGAATGGGTATGAAAGGCATAAATTAAACTGCCTTCCTTTATTTGTCTTAACGAAAATATCTTGCCCATAATATGTCTCATCCCCAAAGTTTTTTTCGGAACCCAACTTCGTCGGCTCAATAAATTTATACCTGTATTCATCTGAAATAGGGAAAACGGTATTTCTTGGGACTAAATAATCTATTTGAGAAAAATGCTCGCAAACTCGACCAGTTTTTGTAACTCCCATGATGACAGGCTCATGCAGACCTCTTCTAAACAGATCTTTACGGATATCATCGAGTAAAAGCATTATGGCTCTGTGTAAATGTGCGCTTTGCCCAAATATTGCCAAAGGCCCATCCATCAAAATACACATTCTTGACAAATAGTCCGGATTCTCTTTCCATAGATAGTATAAATAGTGGGCATTGAGTAAATGCTCAATTGCGGTCATTAAACGATTATACGCCTCAATATTTGAACCGCTTTCTACAAAAGCTTCATGCGTTCGCAACACATCACAAGCATAAACCTTTTCCCCGCATAAACTGCACGAACCAACCCCACTATCTACACCAACAAAGATAGGATTTTTTGGTGTTTCTTCGCTGCAAACTTTGTTGACACAAGTTTTAAATGCAATGCATTCGACACTATCGACCAGGCTGACTCTTCCTAAATAACGGACAAGCTGAACTAAGGTGTTGTATAGTGTGCGCCCCCCAAGCTCTGTCTCGGGACTACGCAAATAATTTTGAACGGCACATCTATAACTTTCTTTCACTGAACCACAATTCGGATCTTGCACAAATGCTCCTGGTAGAGCCAAACTGATCGCTCCAGTTTCTTTTTGTAATTTCGCGACATGAATCGGGTCAATAAATCTTGTGGTCGACCTTTTAACGTTTTCATACTTGGCCATATCAAGAAGTACAGTACTTATTTTTAGATAGCCAATCATTCTACTTGGGTACCTACCGTCAACTGGTGACTCATAGCTCGACCCATCCATTGCAAGAATTAAGTCAGGCAACAAAATATCATAACCGTCTAACTGTTTTGCACTCCTGAAATGCGCGTTTAATTCCTCAATCGAAGGCTTCGGCACATCAATACAAGAATTTAAGAAATTCTTTACGTCAGGATTGGACAAAATTTCCGAATGCCCATGTTTACTTGCTACCTCCCCCTTGTATGGCATCAAAATTCCTCTATTTCATTTGGGCGCGGCGCTGGCTTGAAATCAGGACGGGCAGCAATAGAATTATATTCTTGCTTTAATATTTTTGGTTCGAACTTTAAAATTTGAGAGGGCACAACAAAGGGAGAACTTAAGGTCTTTATTCTTGCAAACCCAACGTCTTGTGATTTTTTAAGGGATTGGGAAAAGTCAGAAAAATCATAGTATTTACTCAATGCTCGCAACTCATCATCATTATTTAAATGAGTGACGAAAAAATTCTCTGTATTTGCCAAAATATTAGGATGGACAGAAGATGGCTCTTGTGTTGCATATACCAGCGATATTTTTGCCTTAGCACCTTCTTTAGCGATTCTAGGCCAAGTCGTATTAAAGTCTGCATTCTTCCCAATTAGATTATGGGCCTCTTCCACATATATTACGACACAAGGTGGCTGCCTTTCATTTGATGTAAATCGTTTAAAGGACTCATCCAACACATATCTTGCTATCTGCAATGACATATTTTCACGTACACTTTGAGTTCCGACTGAGAGATCGACAATAACAATGCGACCATTCTCCAAGTGTGAATATATGTCTCTTGAGATATTTTCACTTCCTTTACTGCTATGGAAGGCCAAGCCACATGAATTAATAACTCTTGTTGATCGAATTGGCCTGTCGTTATCATTTTTACCCGCCATTAGATTCAGTAAGCTTCGATCATGCGGATCTAACCATGATTTACCTTTAGTGCTGCTTTCTAGTCCGGGGGATCGAGAGTTTGATTCTCGTATATTCCTGTCTGCATCACGAACTGCTTTGAAGAAGTCAACAGCTTGCTGTAAAGATAAGCCTAGCTTAGGATCACCAAGCTTTTGTTTAACATAACTCACTCTATCTCCGCGATTTTTTCTTGGTGCCCCTTCCTCCTCAGCATGTTCTGCAAAAACTTCAGAAAAAATCTGGTCTAGCACTTGTTCCCCGACACTAAATTTAACCACATCGTCTGATTTGGTATGCGGAAAATTGGATTCCTTTAGTAAGGCCTTATATATTGCAACAGTTTTTCTCCATCTATTCATTTTTTGTGGATCATCAGGCTCCTCTAATGACAAACTTAAAAATCCCTGAAGATCTTGCCCGACACTTGAGCCAACACTGTCCGAAAGTGCGTTCTGCAGAAGGTTGAGACCATTTTCTAGAGATTTATAGAAGTTGTCTCTTAAGTCATAGAACCCTTTTGCATCAAGCCCTCTATAGCGAACAACGTTGTTTTCAAACACCTCGGAGATCGAGGATCCGTCATCCTGTCCATTTGCATTAGCATATTCGCCATTCATATCAAATATTAATTGACCTACTAATACTTGCGCCCTAGCCGCAGCGAGCGCAACAGCAGATACAGTTGTTTTTATAGTGTTAGACTTCCCAGTTCTAGTCATGCCTAATACGGCCGTACGTCTTGCCAAAAAGTCTGTAGGTTGCACTGTTACTACTACTTCCGATGTACCATTAGATTTCTGGAGCCGATTTGTCGATGTATATCGGACAGTTCCTATACTGAAGGGCTCTGGCATAGCGCCAAATCCGAGAGCTTTAGAATCTTCTTCCGTTTTTCGCTGTCTAATTGGATCAATGTAATTAACTATTTTAGACAGGGCACCTGGCGTTGGCTTATATACACGTAAATGTGCGACCGACTGAAAGTCTTCTATATCTGCGCCGAGCAAAAGCTGGCCAGAGTCATCTAAAAAAAATGAACCGAGACAGTTGCACTTAAGACCACCAAATTGCAAAAGCGAGTGGGTAATAGGTTCAATTCCATCACGCTCATCCGCCCTAGTAATTTCTTCTTTTCCTTGCAGGTGTTCAATAATGGTTACAAGATTCGAGTCGTCTTGTGGAAGTTTCACAGGCTCTTGAACCCTAAGCAGTAGCACTACTTTGTCCACATCGAGAGCATTTCCAAAATCTTCCGGATCAAAAGATGCCGCCAGTAGAAAGCTGTTCTGGGGGATCCCACCTACACGCTCTTTAAAAAAATCGTTAGTCAAAATATCAACTGAGTCATATTGCATTCGAACTATGTAGCCGACATGGGTTTCTTGTGGTGAATCAATCAATGACGACAACTTATTTTTCTGGCCGACTGACTTAGAAAGAAATTCCATTCCCATTTTATTCTGCCCCTACGTGCCAATCTAAATATAATTAATGACTTTACTTTCAGTCATTTTTTCAGTTCGCGCAGAAAATCCATGCAAGGGAATTATCTTTCCCATCGCAGGAATACCGGGAACCCGATTTATTCTCAATTTCTCTATTATATTTGAAACAATAATTTCGCTTTTTCTAAGTCGTTCAAAGCTATCTATTCTCGCGTTATAAGACAAATTAACCCGAGAGAAACCTTTGTGATTACTATAAAAGCTCCTTGCAGCTTTAACATCATCGTAAGACAATAGCCACTGCCCAGGAATGGAGTCATGTATAAGAATATTTTTTAGCTCAACGTGGTCAATCTCAGAAAACGATACTCTGTATAAATAATTCGCTTTTTCAAAGAAGGGGGGGTCTAAATACCAAAATAGTTTCTCAGCATACCCCTTAGATATATTCATGCGCTTAACATCTGAAATTGTTTTTTTGTAGCTTTGACATCTCACAAACCTAACCCTATTCCTTAAGCGCGATAACTCAAGAATTCTTATAGCCAATGACTCTTGATTGAACCTACAATCTAGTTTATATGAACCTGATTGAGCGATACCCCCAATCGGCCCGGCATTTTCATGTAAAATACCACTGAAATTCGTTCTATTCATAAATAAGCATTTAAATGCAATGCCTATATCGTCACCAGGAACCTCTTCCTTTAATGCCTTCCATGTTCGTAACGATACATTGCAGGTGGCTACTAAATCAGCTAACGCCTCAGCTTCGGGGGAGAAAACCACTTTCCAGAAAGTAGCTACTAGTTGATCTCGATCAGATAGTGCAATTTCTTGTGCCAGATTTGACTCTAGAAATGATATAGAGGTACTTGCTCCCCCTGCAAAAGGCTCTACAAGCAATTGAATAGGTTCTCCGTGGCGTGCAAAAATATCCGCTATCAATGGGGCTAGCTTTCTTTTTCCCCCTGGATACCTGAGTGGACTTAAATTTACCTTCTTTGATATTTTTAAGATTGTATTATTCATGTTATTCCAATGAAGGCCGCATATATTTGTGTAACCAGTATGTTTTTACACTAAGGTCAGATCAAAGAAGTATCGAGGCTGGCCTTTTTCAATCTGGTTACCAAATTCCTCATTTTGCTGAATTCTGCTCCAAAACTTTGACGCAGCCCCACTCCCTCACAAAACTCCTTCGCTGTTATGTGCTGCAAATCATCAGCATATTTAATCATTTGCAAATGCAACTCGACCGTATACTGGTTTCGAGGAGCAGAATCAATTGAGCGCCTAATCGAGTCAAATATCTCTTGCTCAGTCACAATACAAACCTCAACTCATCGCAATTTATATAAATTAGATAATTTATATAAATTGCGCAAGCCTTTTCTTACATATCTAGTGAACCAAGGGAAAATGCTGGTGGGGGGGGGTAGCAATCCCACATCGACATCCGTTGTCTGAAATTACATATTCTGGCTCAAATCTCGGCGTATACATTCTGTCAAGACGGCACTCAACTTTCTTTTATATTCAACCATTTACCACCAAAATTCTCCAGTAACAACAGGCGATCACTGCTTGATCAATTAAGCTGAAACAAGATGCTAAGATAGCCAAAATGCCTCCTCAGCCACTAACCGCTCAAAACACAAGTATTGACTGCTTATGCTTAACCGCCCTGACAAGTTATGCTTTATCCCACAGCGGCATGCGAGAAAGCCTTTTTAAATAAGGGCTAATTCCAGCCTGTTACTATCCATGCGTCAACGCAATCAGTTTAGCGTTGTCGCCACAAAGCCCCTTCCCCATCTATTGCCGTGAGCCTGTTCAGGCGTCGACCTGCCAGTACTCTACGCTTACACAGATTCACAGTCATCTGGATTGTTTTAGCTGTCCAAGCAAGCTTACTAATGCAAATGCTAAATTTTTAATCTGTGATGATTGGGTATCATAAACCACTTCAATACCACTCGGTTTATGGATCACCTTAACGTCTGAGTCAATAGATCCATCTTCACTGCGCCGCGTTAGAATCTCAATTTCGCCATCTCTCAATTGCTCTTTTAATACCACTACAACATCTTGCTCAAATGACATACATTTACTCCTATTTTTCTGAACTAGCGTCTGATGCATACGTTGGCGTGAAGGCAGCTAAGCGAAGGAGGATCTAAGGCGCATAAAAGGGAGTAAGTGTCTCCTTTTTTGACACTATCAAGTATTAATAAACCGATTTCGGCCAAGAGAGGACATTAAGAGTTTACTTCGCCCCCATGATCTATCAGTCTCTATTCTCCATTTCCCTCGCTTTCCCCAATGCTGAAGCAATGATTCCGGCTGGTATCGCTACGATGCCTAAGCCGATTATCAGGACAAAAAATGTAAATATCTTTCCGCCAGCTGTGAGCGGATAAATGTCACCATATCCCACTGTGGTTAGTGTAGCGACAGCCCACCACAAACTATGAAATATGGACTGAAAGGCTTCGGGTTGAACAGGGTTTTCAAAGTAATAAATCCCAACTCCAGCTAGATATATTAGGATTAGTGTGAGCGAAGAAAACAGTATCAACTCTTCTTTTGCTATTAAGAATGCATAGTGAAATCTTTTAGCGGCCTGGCTGTATCTCGCCAACTTTAGAATTCGGACAAGACGTAATAGCCTGAAGGCTCTTATCACTCTCAAGTCGAGCCCCATAGTTACATAAAAAGGGGCTATAGCCAGAAAATCGATAATTCCAAAGAAAGAGAAAATGTACTTTCTGGTTGGCTGAGTTACCCAAGCCCGAAGAACATATTCAAAGGTGAACAAAGCTACCGAGAAAGCCTCAATTATTCCAAGCCATTCCTTAGTGCTCGTAGAATTGTTCGGGAGTGTTTCTATCGAGAAACAGATCAGTGAAACTATGATCAATGCTTGAACAGCATAATCAAACAGCCGGCCTGTAAGAGTTTTGTCCCCAAGGACAATAGGCTCTAGTCTGGCTCTAGTAGCACGGACAGCGTTACGCATAGGGTCCAATAGTTTTAGGCATTCCCGTTTCCTTATGCTGGGCGTCAGCTTCAATTTTTTAAGACATTTAAAAGATATGTGTGTTGTAAGGCCAGATAGGCATAAGGCAGGCCCCCATTGCAGCGCGAGTATAATGTATGTCGACCAAACCATACATTGCCTGCCTCACTAATACCGAGGTCATTTAGCTCCTAAAACACAGTTACTGACGATTCAGCGCCCAGAACAGGAATCAAGCCAGGCTCTGCTTTTTGCATAGCTCGCTGGTATGCTGGCCGTGCGCCGATGCGTTGCAGGTAGGCCAGGATGTTCGGGCATTGTGAGAGATTGTAGGGTTTAAACAGTCTCATCGTGGTGAGTGAGAAGATGATCATGATATCTGCGGCGCTCAGTGTGTCTCCGGCAAGATAGTCTGATTCGCCCAGTTTCTTTTCCATCATGGATAGCATCAGTTGGATGCGTTCTTTGGCCATCGTCAGAGGGGCGTTGTTGTCCGAGGCGTCGACGCGCTCCAGTGAAAGCATTCTTAGTAGCAACGGCTGAAATGTCCCATTGGCGAAGTGAAGCCAGTACAGGTAGTCGGTGTAGCCGGGTGCTTCTGGCTTGATCGTCATGCGGCCACAGCCGTACACCGCAACCAAATATTCTATGATGGAGCCAGACTCGCCGAGCACGAGGTCGCCGTCAGTAATGACCGGCGCAGCGCCTAGAGGATGCAGTTTTTTATATTCCGGCGGAGCCATTTTGTTGTCCGTCCGGCGCTTATAGCATTTGAGTTCGTAGTCGATTCCAAGTTCTTCGCAAAGCCAGACGATTCTCTCCGACTGAGAGCGCCCCAAGTGATGAACGGTCAGCATAATGATTCTTTCGTTTCCCTTTCTGTCTGTTGAGATAAACCTAATCCAATGATACATAAGTGTATTTGCGCGTCCTGCGCCGAGACGCTCATAAGCTGTGCTGATGCGATCAATGCGTCTTAACGCTTGGGCGCAGATTTATAAAGACTCACCCTGAAACGACGAATGAACTCAGAGACTTCAATCAAACGGGCAGTTATCTCCAGAGAAGGCGTTGGAACCACCGCGTCTATACTGACGCGCAATGATTTGTTCATAGGCAAATTCGTCACCGATTACCCAACGCTGATCTTGGTTAGACGCGGGAAAAAGGCTTTGCTCATGGGTGAGCGACGAGTCGTTCTGCTTCCCGGCGACGCTGTCGCCATCGGGGCGGGCGCGGCCTGCGATGTCGAAAATGAAACCGATGACGGTCAGTTTGAGGCTGACTGGATAGTTTGCCCTCGGGCGCTCATTCGCAAAGTGGAACCCGATTTTCCAGGACGCAGAGCCGTACAAGGCATCGTTTCCATGCAAGGGCTGGGAACAGAGTTCAACCTCGCCTTCGAACGGGGCCTTCAAGCCATCAGGGAGCCGAAGGCAATCCCGCAGCTGGTCGCAGAGCATCGTGTCTGCGAACTTTTACTCTGGCTGGCGAACACGGGATATGTCTTCAGGTCTGATGAGCGAGCGGACCTTCAACGAAAAGTGCGTCTGCTCATCGGCGCGGAGCCGGACAGGAAGTGGAGCTCGCAAGATATTGCCGGATCGTTGGCTATGAGCGAGGCGACGTTTCGACGCAAGCTCGCCAAAGAGGGGCAAACATTCAGTGAGATTCTTGTGGATGTCAGGATGTCCTTAGCCTTGGCTTTGCTACAGTCAACAGACGCAGCTATCGCCAGTGTCGCCTATCAGGTTGGATATGAGTCGGCTTCGCGTTTCTCGGTGAGATTCAAGCAGCGCTTCGGCTTTTCACCCACGGCTATCCGGGGTGCGGCGGGACAACGGCCAGACAGGGAAGTCATTAAGTAGCTCCCCTGTCTCAAGCCTGATCACCAATCGGGTCCAATCTGCTCAGTATTTTTGATGTAAGCGCCGATATTTCCGTCTGGATGCAAAGCAGGTGACTCTGGTTTGAGTCGATAGTCATGGCCGCCTGCATTCTGGAATTTCGGGTCACTAGTGGTTGCGCTGTTGATATCCGGCGTTCCATTGGGAACGTTCAGAGAAAACTTATCAAAGGTCGCTCCCGCCACTTGCCATTCCGCCAGCGAAGCATAGTTGATCGTTTCCGAGCTGTAGCGTCCCAACGTGGCGGTGAAGTCCTCCGAATACAGGTTGTAATCGACGGTTTTCAGACCCGGGGGAAACTTCTGGTCGTTGGTGAAAACATCTTCCTGATAAGTCGTAGTGATGTTGGCTCCGCCGAACAGAATGTTGTGGTGAAACTCAAACTCAGTGAAGCCGCGAACATTCAGATTGGCGCCGATAACCGTATTGTTATACACCTTCAGCCCTTTATTCTGGGTGTTGGAGCCAAACGTCCAGTCGTAAATGAAGGTCTCGACGCCATACACCACATTCTGCCTGATTTCCGTATTCACATGGGCCCCGGGGGCGGGAACGCTGGTATTAGTGTTGAAATAAAACGCCTTGGAAACGTCATGAATCAGATTGTTTCTGAATACGCCGCCTTTACGTCCTTCGTAGTCCGGGGCTTTATGAAACACACCTGAGTGAGCGTCATAAAACTCATTGTTATTGATGGTGGTTTCATACATGCGGTAACTCAGCACCCCGGCGGCGTTACCGTTGTCCACGCCATCGACGCGTATATGGTGAATGCGGTTATTGGCGATGACGCCATAGCCGACCGTATCCATCCGCACGCCAGCCACATTCGTTCCTGCGCCGCCGTCGATGTGATGAATATAATTATTCGCAATGGAGAGATAGAGATTATCCCGGCCGCTGCCGCTCATCACCCAGACGCCTGCGCCGCGACACTCACGCATCTCAAAGCCTTTGATGACGACATGCTGACGGCCATAAAGGGTAAAACAAGGTGCTTCATAATCCATGTCCACGGCAGGCTTCGCGTCGTCCTTTGGGTAACCGACGAATACGATAGGTTTCCCTTCTTCGCCATCGTTTAGCACTCGCACGCCCCAGAGTTTATCGCTGCCGGCTATCGGCCCCGGTTCTTTGTACTCACCAGAGCGTACATAAACCACCTCTCCCGCAACCGCTGTGGAAGCCGCTTTTTGCAGCGTTTTCCAGGGGCCTGTTCCGCCCTCCGATGTTAAGTGGCCATCGTTAGCGTCATCGCCATCTGGACTGACATACAGCGCTCCAGCAACGATCTCCAACTCGTTGTCGCCAGTATCGCTCCCACCATTCGAGGCGTCGCCAGTCGCGTCGCTTCCTCCGCCGCAGCCGCTCAATGTGAGGCATGCCAGGGCCGTTATGCATAGCGTTTTATTCTTCATCAGACTTTCCCATTCGTACTCCATTAGAGGGCCAGTCTACTGAATCCCCTATCCCCTTCGAATAGTAGATAGGATCTAGGCTGATCGTCCGGTAAGTCTCGGTCCTTAAATTGAATTCTCACCCATTGGCTTCTACAGTGGGGGTAAGAGGTATGCCGGAGGAAAGGCTAAGCAGGCGCGAACCTGAGTCATAGATTTGGGAGGAGGAGCTATGATGGATAACGTCAGTGGTCGCTATTTTAAGGACGCCGAGTACCAGCGTCGCCGAACGCAGGTGAGAGCCGGGATGTCGACGCGGGGGTTGGACGCCTGCCTGATCGCCAGTCCTGAAAATATTTACTACCTCACCGGCCTGGACCATCAGGGTTACTTCGCCAGCCAACTACTGATTTTACCTTCCAGCGGCCAGCCAATTCTCATCACTCGCGCGATGGAAAAAGCCACCGTGCGGGATCAGGCGCCGGATGTTCTTCATATCGGTTACAGCGACGGCAGCGAGCCGCCGCCTGGCGAGGACGATGTCGCCATCTCTGAAGACACCTGGTCGATGACCATGGGCGCGCCGACCCGCGACGCCACTCGCAAACGTCCGAGCCTCACGCCTACCGCCGCTGCGCGTGAAACAGTGAAAGCCTTGCATGACGCCGGGTTAGGCAAAGGCATAATCGGCATCGACATGAACAGCACCTTTCTCCCCTACTCCGTCGCCGAAGGGATCATGAATGGCGTTCCAGACGCGGAGTGGCGCCAATTGGACAACCTGGTGGACGACGTTCGCATCGTTCAATCCCCTGCGGAATTAGAACTCACGCGGGAAGCCGCCGCCATCTCCGACTCCATGATGCTCTCCGCCATCGCCACGGCCGGCCCTGGAGTAAACGCCCGGGAAATCATGGCCGCTATTTACGACGCTATGTTCCGACGCGGCGGCACCTACCCCGGTTTCGTGCCTTTGGTGCGATCCACCCGCACCCTCGCTCACGAACACGGCACCTGGGAGGACATGGCGCTGGAACGGGGCGACCTGTTGTTTCTGGAAATGGCGGGCTGCGTGCGTCGTTATCATGCGCCTATCGGCCGTTTTGTGTTTGTTGGCGAAGCGCCCTCGGAAGCGCAGCGGGTCAATACGATATGCAAGGAAGCCATGCTGGCCGCCGCCGACGCCATCAAACCCGGCGTAAGGGCGGGCGATGTGTACGAGACCTGGCAGGCGGTGCTGGACCGCAATAATCTGGCCCACTATTCCCGTCATCATTGCGGTTACTCCATCGGTATCGGCTATCCTCCCAGCTGGTCCGGTAGTGGCGTTCCCGTGGGACTGCGCCGCAATTCTGATTTGCAGTTACGCGAAGGCATGACGTTTCACTTGATGAGCTGGCTGCTCAATTCCGGCATTGGCGACGCCTTCTTATCCGATACAGTGGAAGTCACCGCCAATGGCTGCGAGTTTTTAACCACCGTGAACCGGGAAGTGCTGTATCGTTAGCCTGGTAACACAAAGCCCTGTAGCGTACGCCAACATAGACGCCGCGCCCGGCGTCTCATAAAAGATCTTTTTCTACCATTCCAAACACGTCAGGAGCTTAGCGCACTCTCATTTTAAAAATCACCCACACAGCTATCCACCGCGTCATCGAAGACCGCGGTCGACCCACACAGCAGGAGGCCTCACTATGAGTCAAATCGACGTCTACAATCCTTTCACCCGCGAGCTGGAATTCTCCCAGCCCTCTCAGACATTCGAGTCCGTCAACTTGCGAATCAATGACGCCCAGGACGCCTCCTATTACTGGCGCAGATTGAAGCCCGAAGAGCGCGCCGAGCATGTCATGAAAGCATTGGATTATTTCCGCCATCATCGCCCGGATATCGCGCAGGGCGTCACCCGGGAGGTAGGCAAACCTCTGAAAGCGGCTGGAGAAGAGCTGGATTTCATGCTTGAACGTGCGGAGTATCTGTGTCGCTTCGCCAAAGACGGCGCCCTGCGCCCAAGTCGTCACCCCGAGTATGACGACCCCAGTTTTGAGGGGCGCATCGAATGCCGCGCCAAGGGCGTCGTCTATATCATTACCCCTTGGAACTATCCCCTGTTCTGCGCCATCAATGGCACGATCTGCGCGTTGTTGAGCGGCAGCGCCGTCGTGCTCAAGCACACCACGACACCCTCCGTCGGCGCGCATTTCGAAAACGCCTTCGGGGTTATGGCCGACATCGAAAATCTGCTCACCAATGTGACCGTGGACTTCGATGTCTCCGCGCGCATCATTGAAGAAGCCGACATCAATCATGTGGTGTTCACCGGTTCAGTGAAAGGCGGCCGAGCCATTCAGCAAAGTGTGGCCAAGCGCACCTTCAACGCCGTAGCGGACCCGTTTATCGCCAGTTCCCTGGAGTTGGGCGGCAGCGACGCCGCCTATATCGCCGAAGACGCTGACCTTGAGGACGCCGCGTTCTGGGCGGTGAGGATCGGGCGACTGCACAATTCGGGACAGTCCTGCTGCGCCGTTAAACGCATTTATGCCCACGCCAGCATCTACGACGCCTTTCTGGATAAAGCGCAGGCCGTCATGGAAGAACAGAAAAACGGCGACCCCATGGAAGAGTCAACCACCCTGGGCCCTCTGCATGGCGGCAAGTCAGTGGTGAACAATTTGCTGTCGATGACGCAGGAGGCGCAGCGGGACGGCGCCCGCCTGCTGTGCGGCGGAACTACGGAGCGTATCGGCGTGGTCGACTTCCTAAGACCCACCTTGCTGGCCGATGTAAAACCCGGCATGCGCGTCTTGCAGGAAGAAACCTTTGGCCCGGTTTTACCGGTGATGTCTGTCCGCAATGATGATGAAGCCATTGAACAAGCGCTGAATAGCGCCTATGGTCTGACCTCTTCTATCTTCACGGCGTCCCGACAGCGCGCCGAGCAGTATATCGCCGCCATGGAATCCGGCACGGTTTTCGTCAATCGCTGTAATTTCGTGGACGCGCGACTGGGCTGGATTGGTCAGCGCAGTTCCGGCAACGGTTCTCTGGCGCTGGCGCCGGAAGGATTGCAGGCGTTTAGCGCGCGTAAATCCGTTAACCTGGACCCCAGTAAGTTGCGCTGACGCCACCGACTTTATCTATCGCTAATGAGGACCCTATGAGCGGCTTTCCCGATTTTCCCGATGCGGCGCAGCAGTCAACGTTAAGCGCAATACGACAAAGTTTTCATCGCGAACCCGAGCTGTCCTGGACCGAGTTTCGCACCAGCGCCCGGCTGTGCGCAGAACTGTCTGAACTTGGCTTCGACGTGCTTTACGGCAAAGCGCTCTATGGCGAACGCAAGCCACCCAACCCACCCGAAGCGGAGGTCACTCGGCAGGCTTACGCCCGTGCGGAGGCCGCTCTGGGCAGGAACGATCCGCACCTCGCCGCCATGGCGGGCAATCTTACCGGGCTTTGCGCGACACTGGACAGTGGACGCCCTGGTCCGGTGTGGGGATTCCGTTTTGATATCGACGCCCTGCCCATTCAGGAAAGCCGCGAACCCTCGCATCCTCCCGCCGCGAAGGGGTTCGCCTCGGACAACCCCGGCGTCATGCACGCCTGTGGCCACGACGGACACCTCACCATCGGACTGGGACTCGCACAGCGCCTTGCCGCCACGCGAGAACAATGGTGCGGACGCGTGCATCTGTTTTTCCAGCCCGCGGAGGAAGTCGGCGGAGGCGGAGTCGTCTTTGCAGACCTGCCGCAGTTGCATGAAGTCGAACGCTTCATGACCCTGCACCTGGGCATCGTCGACGCCTACCAGATCATCTGCGACGCCACCTGGATTTGCGCCAAAATCTATGACGTCCGGTTTCGGGGACGCGCCAGCCACGCCGGCAACGCGCCGCAGGATGGACGCAACGCCTTGCTGGCCGCCTGTCAGGCGGTGCAGGGGTTGTACGCCCTGCCCCGGCATAGCGGAGGTTTATCACGCATCAACGTCGGTCGCTTCCATTCCGCCAACGCCCACAATGTCATCGCTGACGATGTGTGTTTTCGATATGAAGTGCGCGGCGCCAACAACGATGTTGCCGATTATATGGCGCAGCAGGCGGAGCAAGTCCTAGCTGGCGCTGCGATGATGAATGGCGTGGAGTATGAGAAAACCATCTTCGCCGAATTCTCGGGCTGGCCTAACAGTCCTGAACTGGCGGCGAAAGCGGAGACAATCGCCCGCGATTTGGGACTGCCGGAGGAATTGCTGCAGCGGCCTTATCTGGTTCCGGCCAGCGAAGACGCAGGCTATATGGTGCGGCAAGTGCGGGATCAGGGGGGACTGGCCACCCACCTGATATTGGGATGTCCAGTCGGAGACGGCCACCACAGCTGCGCTTTCGATTTTGACGAACGCTTATTGCCCTGGGGCGTGGAGATGTTCTATCGCATGGTGGCCGACGGCGAAGTGAAGTAACCTCGCCGTCGACGCAGAGGCGGCGATTAGCGCAGCAGATGCAGGAAGTGCATGTGCTTGTGGTACTGGTCGATGATGTCGTTAATCACCGCGACTTTGCTCCAGCCCATCACATCATAGTCCTGCCCGCCTTCGCGCAAATGCACTTCGGCGCGGTAGTAGCGCTCCTCTTCCGGGGCGTCCTCGATGGATTCCTCCGGGTGGATGAAGTTCGGCTTCACATGAGAACGACTACGCACCTCGTAAACGAAGTCCACCTCATTGCCCAACATCACCGTCAGTCGCACCCGATGACGTTCTCGGTCCTCTTCCACATGCGCATCCAGCTCATGTTCCCGCAACTCTTTGCAAACCGACTCACAGGCGGGCTTGGCGATAGTTCCCAGAAAACGGCTGACGTTATCTTTGTCCGGATAGTCGACAATGTTGGATAAGCGATCGCGCCAGTTTTCGTCATGCACCATAGGCGCAGCCGGCTGCACATTGAGCTGTAGACTGTCCCGTTTAAATGCATCGATGCGCAGGGCTTTAATCAAGCCATAGGTGGCGATCAGCAAAACGACGGCGAATGGCAGCGCACTGGCGATAGTCATGGTCTGTAGCGCCCCAAGACCGCCTGCGGCCAGCAATACGGCGGCGACAATGCCTTCGCCGCCAGCCCAGTAAACCCGCTGCCACATGGGGGTGTCGTCACGGCCGTTGGAACAGAGCATGTCCACCACCATGGAGCCGGAGTCAGAAGAGGTCACGAAAAACACGATCACCATCACCGTCGCCAGCAGCGACAGCACGCCGGAGAACGGGAATTGCTCGAGGAAGGCGAACAAGGCAATGGTGACGTCGCTGGAGACTGTGTCTCCCAACGAAGTCAGGCCATCATTCAGAATCATGTTAATAGCGGTGTTGCCGAAAAAGGTCATCCACATCAGGGTAAAGCCAGTAGGCACGAACAACACGCCCATGGCGAATTCGCGAATCGTCCGCCCTCGCGACACCCGCGCAATGAACAGCCCCACGAAAGGCGCCCAGGACATCCACCAGCCCCAGTACAGAATGGTCCAACCGCCTATCCAATCCGTTTTCTCATAGGCGAACAAATTAAAGGTGTTGCGCACGATATCCGATGCATATGAGCCCAGGTTCTGTACGAACGCCTGCAACAGGAACACCGTCGGACCCGCCAGTAACACAAAGACCAGCAGAAGCACCGCCAGCGCCATGTTCAATTCGGACAGGCGGCGGATACCTTTATCAAGTCCAGTGGTGACGGAAAGTATCGCCAAAAACGTCACAAAGACGATCAAGATAACCTGGGTCGTCAGTCCCACAGGAATATCAAAGAGGTGATTCAAGCCGGAGTTCACCTGCAATACGCCATAGCCTAAAGAGGTGGCGACGCCGAACAGGGTGCCGATGACGGCGAAAATATCCACCGCATGACCGATAGGGCCGTATATCTTCTCGCCTATCAACGGATACAGCGCGGAACGCAGCGTCAGCGGCAAACCGTGTCGATAACTGAAAAACGCCAGGATCAGCGCCACGATGGCGTAGATCGCCCAGGCGTGCAGGCCCCAGTGGAAAAATGTGATTTTCATGGCCTCGCGGGCCGCCTGTACGGTACCGCCATCGCCAACCGGCGGCGACAGAAAGTGCATCACCGGCTCCGCCACGCCAAAGAACATCAGGCCGATGCCCATACCGGCGGAGAACAACATGGCGAACCAGGTGATGTAGGAATAATCCGGCGTGGAATGATCCGGGCCCAGTTTGATCTCGCCATAACGAGACAACCCAAGAAAGCAGACAGTGATCAAAATGATCGCCACTGTCAGCACGTAAAACCAACTGGCGTTGGCGACAATGGCCGCCTGCAGCTCAGTGAACAACTCGCTGGCTTTCTTGGGAAAGAGCGCCGCAAAGGCCACCAACAATACAATCAGTCCAGAGGAGGTAAAAAAGACAGGGGGATTTAAACGCGCTTTCGGGCTCCCATTCATAATGTGTCCTTAAGTCGTCGTGCATTTGATTCGATAAGGTCGCAGGATGCGCATCCGGCGTGCCTTAGAGTTACCTAGCAATCGCAGTGCGTCAGAGTATTCCCAACGACTCCCGCGATCATGTAGACAGGTTGATCAACAACCAATTACGCGTGCCTAAACAGGCGCTTTAGCCTGCCTAGTATACCTCATCGGGCGCGCCGATGCTCAGACGCAGACCACCTTGACCAGTTCGCCCACCCATTCGATGAAAACGCGCACCCGGCGAGACAGTTGTCGCCGATGGGGATACATCGCATAAATCTGCATGGCTTCCGCTTTGGCGTCCGGCAGCACTTCCACCAGTTCCCCGGACTTCAGCAGATGCCTCACGTCATACGCCGGCGCCTGTAACAGCCCCATTCCCGCCAGGGCGCAGGCCACGTAGGTCTCCGCGTTGTTCACCGTCACCCAGCTGCGCATCTCCACATAATGCAGCTCCCCATCCTGCACATATTCCCAGGGCTCAGCACGCCCTGTATTAGGTGACGCGAATCTGACCGCCCGATGCGCCCTCAAATCGTCCGGGGTCTGCGGCGCGCCGTAACGCGCTATATAGGCAGGGCTGGCGCAGTTTACGAATTCCATTTTTCCAAACGGTTTGGCCACCAGACTGGCGGAGCCGGGATCGCCCACTCGCACCACGCAGTCGACGCCTTCCTGAATCAGGTCGATAGTGCGATCCGTCGCTCCCAGCTCCAGCTCAATATCCGGATAGCGCTCAAAGAAGTCCGGCAACGCCGGCGCAATCACCCGGGAACCAAAACGACTGGGAACATCCACTTTCAGTTTCCCGCTCACCTTCGCCCCGGGCTCGCGGAACATGCTTTCAATCTCTTCGATCTCCGTCAGTAAATGACGGCAGCGCTCCAACAGAGCGGCCCCATCATGCGTCAGGCTGACGCGACGAGTGGTGCGATGCAGCAGACGCGCGCCCAAGCTGGCCTCCAGCTTCTGCACTACGGAAGAAACGGTGGAGCGAGGCAACTCGCACAAGTCCGCCGCCCGGGTAAAGCTGCCGGTTTCCGCCACCCGGGCGAACACCTGCAATGCGTCGATCCTATCCATATCCACCCCGCCATTATTCGCAATTCATGGATAGATTATGCAACGGCGCGGCCATTATGCGAAACATCCGCACAGATAGAATGCAATCAGGTCAGGCGTTCGTCTGATCCATTCATCAACAGAGGAGCATGACATGAGTACGCAATCCCTTACCTCGCACACTCTCAAAGATAAAGTCGTCCTCATCGGCGGCGGCGCCAAAAACCTGGGCGGCCTGTTGTCTCGCCACTTTGCCGAAGCTGGCGCCAGCGCTGTCGTTATTCATTACAACAGCGACGCCACCCTCCAGGCGGCTGAAGAAACGCTTGCGGCGGTTAAAGCCGCCGGCGCTCAGGCGCTGATGATTCAGGGAGATCTGACACAGGTATCTGAAGTCGCCCGCCTGTTCGACGCCGCCGTCGATGCCTTTGGCCGCATCGACGTAGCGGTGAACACCACTGGCATGGTCATCAAAAAGCCGTTACCGGAAATCAGCGAGTCTGACTATGACAAAATCTTAGCCATCAACTCCAAAGCTGCATTTTTCTTCATGCAGGAAGCAGGCAAAAAGCTCAGTGACGGCGGCAAGTTATGCACGATCATCACGTCTCTGCTGGGAGCATTCACAGGCTACTACTCTATTTACGCCGGCAGTAAGGCGCCCGTAGAACACTTCACCCGGGCAGCGGCCAAAGAGCTGGGCGAACGCGGCATTTCCGTCACAGCCGTAGCGCCGGGTCCCATGGAAACACCGTTCTTCTATGGCCAGGAAACGCAAGAGTCCGCTCACTACAACCAGACGGCGGCCGCCTTGAGCCCCTTCACCCGCACCGGACTGACCGATCCTCAGGATATCGTCACTCTGGTGCGCTATCTGGTGACGGAAGGCTGGTGGATTACCGGACAAACCATTCTGGCTAATGGCGGCTACACCACTAAGTAGCCCAGCTTTTTGCAGATCCCGGCGGCGGCGCGATTTCGCAACCGGGACTGAAGCCGTCCTGATTACGTTTTTAATCAACAAATAGCGGAGCCATAACCATGCACACACTCCTTGTGATCTTCGGGGGATTCGTCCTGCTAGCGATCTGTCTGATGCTTGGGCGCTATTTCAGCGCGCTGGCGTTGGCGGCGTTGATCTTCATTCCTGTCTGGGCAGTCGCGGCCGGCGTCAATATGTGGATTGGCGTTTCTCGCGCCGGCTATTCGGTTATGGAAGAAGCCCCTATATTCCTGCTCATCTTCGCCATCCCCTCTGCTGTCGCCCTGTTTTGTTGGTGGAGACTTTCCCGTGACTAGTCTTAATGCGCCGCCAACACATTCCGCGCAGGCAATCGCCGACGTTATCGCGTTTTGGTCAAACGCCGGTCCGCAACGCTGGTTCGCGAAAGACCCCGCTTTTGACGACGTCTTTCGCGACCGATTTCTTGCGTTGCATATGCGCGCCGCCAAAAGAGAACTGGACCATTGGGCGCAATCGCCGGATGGCGCGCTGGCGTTGTTGATCCTGTTGGACCAGTTCCCACGTAACGCCTTTCGCGGCAGCGCGCACATGTATGCCACCGATGCACTGGCGCTGGCGTTCGCGAAGGCGGCGCTGGCGCAGGGCTTCGATAAACGGGTCGATCCAGCGTTGCGATTGTTCCTCTATCTTCCTTTCGCGCACTCCGAACAAGAGGAAGATCAGCATCTGTCAGTGCGTCTGAATGCGCGATTGGGGGCTGACTATAGCGCGCACGCCCGCGGTCACCGCAGCATCATCCAGCGCTTCGGCCGCTTCCCTCATCGCAACGCCATGCTGGGACGCATCACCACCCAAACTGAGCAATATTTTCTGGACGCCGGCGGATTCGCCGGCTGACAGCCCCCCACGCAAGTTGCAAACAGTTACCGACCGCTAAGAAAGAACAACTGAAATTGACGGAAGCATTAATTAGCATCACGGGTTATCACTACAACACTGCAGAGGGTCGGTACACAATGCGTCTTTCCCCCGCCAAGCTGTTGCTCATCATTCAGTGCTCAACCGTTTTTCTATCCGCTTCGATCATGATCGAAGGCAGCCGCGTCGTGCACAGCGACTTGGTGAAAGGCGGACTGATGATCGCCATCTGCCCCCTGCTGCTGATGTTCCTGGGCCATCGTCTGGGACGCGAGTGGGTGTTTGAATCATTGCGCGCACTAGACGACGAACTCAGCCCGCAAGAGTGTGAGCGTAACGCCGCGGCTTCATTGTTGCGCCTGAGCACCATCTGCGTCAGTCGCACCCTGCTCAAGCTGGTGGGCATCCTGCTGGCGGTGATCGTCACTCCCGCCCTGTTGTTACCGGAAATCCTGCAAACGCCGGACCTGTGGCAACAAGCCCTTACTGGCGCAATCGCAGTCATTCTGCTGTTGACCGCCGCCCAAGTTACTCACAACAGCCTGGCTTCGCGCCTCTCCATGAAGTAGGCGCATCGCCGCTGCGTAACCGCTGCCACGATTAGCAACGAAGGCGCCGCGGAGAGTCCGTACTTTCCGCAGTGCCAGATGGACAATATCCATAGGCCCTCCGGTCGACTAGACTAACCAGCACAGTCGTGTATGGAAATGCTGTAGCGAATAAAGCGTCAGGCTTATCCGCCCGTTGGGGCGTTAGAGGTTTGCTGCTGATCGCCAGCGCCGATGGGGGCCGAGCGCAGGACAGCCTTTGCTATACTTAGGGCTGTCAGCATTTCGGCGTCGCCACTGCTGCGCCTGAACCGGCGTGGCGAAAAACAACAACCGCGCGTGTGAGTAGTGAAAAGGAAAGCCGAGTTACCGTCCGCACAGAAATCGACCCAGGTGCGCAATGGTTATGTGTTGCGCGTTATCGCCTGCATGATCGTTTTGTGCCTGCACATCGCCATATTCAAATTTTCCGGCCATCCACTGATGTGGGGGCTGATCGTCCTGCACACGCTGATTTACCCTCACCTGGCGTATTTCTTCTCTGAATCCAAGCAGCATGAGCTGGATAACATACTCGTCGACTCCTTCGCCTATGGCGCCTGTGTTGCGCTGTGGGGATTCAATCCCCTGATCACGCTGGCTTTTATCTGCGGCGCCTGGATGACCAATCTGGCCGCCGACGGCGCTATATTCTTCTTTAAAGGCATTGTCGCCAATATCACCGGCGCCCTGCTGACAGGCTTGATCACTGATTTTTATTTCCGTCCCAGCCTGGAGCTGACGCCGACCCTTATCGCCTCCGGCGGCCTGTTCGGCTACACCATGAGCCTGGGCATGCTGCTGCATCGCATTAACCTCAAGCTGAATCAAACCAAGCTGCGCCTGCTGGAGCAGAAAGAGTCGCTGATCGACATCAGCTCACTGGCTCACGCGGTCAACACCCACCTCGAACTGGACCTGATCATGGGCCGGGTCATGCAGGCTCTACGCCGTATCCAGCCGTTCGAGCAGGTTTACATCACGCTGTTCGAAGACAATATGGAGCGTCTGGTGCTGGTGAAAAGCTATGGCGACGCGCTGACGGCGCAAGAGGTCAAGCAGTCGGAGGGGTTCACGTTTTTCCTCCCCGAAGATGAGAACAGCATCTTTGTCCGCCCCTTGGTGAAAGACGAGCCGCTGTTCATTCCCCGGGTGCCTCCCCCTGACGCCACAACCTCAAAAGTGGACAAACGTCTCTACGACTTTCGCGCGCCTATTTCCATCGCCTATTTTCCCCTGCATGTAGATAACAAAGTCATTGGCGGCTTCGGCTTCGTCAATTACGTCCAACCCCTGGATCTGGACGCCGCCGCCGTTGAATCCATCGCCGAGTATCTGGTGCAGGTCGGCACTGCAGTACGCAACGCCCAGCTTTTCGAACAGGCCCGGCAAGCCAAAGAACAGGCGCTTAACGCCCAACGCGCGGCGGAGGTGTCGGAAGCCGCCAAAAGTCGCTTTCTCGCCAATATGAGTCATGAAATACGCACACCCATGACGGCGATTCTCGGCTACTCGGAATCGCTGCGGGAAAGCAATCTGAGTCACGAGGAGCGCAACCAGTTTATCGACATTATCGTGCGCAGCGGTCGTCATTTGCTCACCATCATCAACGACATTCTCGACTTGTCGAAAATCGAGGCGGAAAAGATCGAAATCGAGCATATGCAGATCTCGTTGCCTAACCTGATTGAAGATCTGCGCTCCCACATCGGCATGCGCGCGCACGAAAAAGGCCTGACCCTGGACATCACGCCGAAATTGCCGCTGCCCGCGCATTTCGAGTCGGACCCCACACGTCTCAAACAGATCCTGTTCAATCTGGGCGCCAACGCCACCAAGTTCACTCACAAGGGGAGCATTCACTTCGGCGTCAGTTATGAGAAAGACGCCAACCTGCTGCGCTTCACTGTCACTGACACGGGCATCGGCCTGGGACCAGGCGAGCTGAAGAAGATCTTCGAACCCTTCGTGCAGGCGGACAGTTCCACCACTCGCCAATACGGCGGCACCGGACTGGGACTCTATATTTCCCGGCAATTAGCCCACATGCTCGGCGGCGAACTGACAGTGGATAGCTCCCAAGGCGAAGGCAGTCGCTTCAGCGTCACCATCAACGCCGGCGACCTGAGCCAGACGCCATGGATAAACAGCCTGGAAGAGTTCGAGAAAGCACGTCAGCGGCTGGAACTGAACGGCGCCGCCTGGAGCGCTCCCCGTCTGCGCGGCAAAGTGCTGCTGGCGGAAGACAACCTCGACAACCAGACGCTGTTTCATCGCTTCCTGGTGGAAGCCGGCCTCAGCGTGACTTTGGCGAGCAACGGCAAACAAGCAGTGGAAGCGGCGTCCGCGTCTCGCTTCGACCTGATTCTTTTGGATATCCAGATGCCAGAAATGGGCGGGGATGAAGCCATCCAGCATTTACGGGAATTAAGCCAGACGCCGCCAGTGATTGCGCTGACCGCGAATGTGATGCGCCATCAGTTAGATGAATACCGGCAGTTGGGCTTTATCGACTTCATCGCCAAACCGGTCGACCGCCTGCATTTCTATCAAAAGCTGCGGCTTTACCTGCCAACAGTGCCGGAAGATCTCACCGGACGCATCCTTGTGGCGGAAGACAACGACGTCAACCGCTTACTGTTCAAACGTCAGATTGAGCGCATCGGCCCCGCCCTGACCGTAGTGACCGTCGAGAATGGTCAGGAAGCGCTGGAGGCGGCGCTGGCGGAAAGTTTCGACCTGATCCTGATGGACATCCAAATGCCGGTCATGGATGGTCTGGAGGCGTTACGCGCCTTGCGCGCCCAGGGATACACGCAACCGGTTTACATCATTTCCGGCAACACCGAGCCCGCCGATATCGCCACTTACATGGAATCCGGCGCGCAAGGTTATCTCGGCAAACCTCTGGACCGGAATCAACTCGATCAGTTGCTGCAGGAGCTGCTCGGACACTGCACAGTCACCGCTCCCCAAACCTGAGACCAGCTCAAAAAACACTCGCTCTCCCGCCAACGTTCAGCGTTCTGTCATATAACTGCAACAAACGTGCRAAATCCCGCCATAAATAGCAAAAATCCTCTTATATGCTATTACTTTATAGATACATACCAATCTTCGTTCCGATCCGTTCCGGAGTCAATCATGCAATGGTTATCCAGAAGTTTGTTTAATCAACTGTTAGCTGTCGTCGTGTTAAGTGGACTGCTGACGCTGGCCGCAGGCATTTTCAGCGCCGTCTCCAACGAGCGCCGCATCAGTGAGCTGGAAATGTCCCTGGCCAGAAATGGAGATCTTCTGCAGGAAGCGAATGAGTCCGTCGCGTTGTTTAAAATTCAAGTGCAGGAATGGAAGAACGTACTGCTGCGCGGAGGAAAACCGGACAACCTGAAAAAATACTGGGATCGCTTCGTAGAGATGGAAGCCAAGGTGCAGGAAAAGGTCACCGCCATCCGCCCGCTGCTGCCGGAAGAGTCCATGAAGTCGACGCTGGACCAATTTATCAATCGCCATAAGATTATGGGACAGGCCTATCGCGAGGGTTTGGCGGAGTTCAAACAGGCGAACTTCGATCCGCAGGCTGGCGACAATGCGGTCTCCGGCATCGACAGAGAGCCCACCAAACTATTGCAGGATCTGGCGGACAGTCTCAAGGCGCACGTCACCGAGTCTTACACCCGCGCCCACCACGAATTCAGCAACAGCTTCACTTTCTGGAGCATCGTTCTCGCCGCCGTCACCCTGGCGTCGGCCATCATTGTGCTATCGCTGATCAATGTGCGTATCGTGCGTCCTACCCGCAACATCATTGATAAGATCAGCAAGCTCAGCCACGGCGAGATGGGGCATGACTTCTCCTCTGACCGCCAGGACGAGCTGGGGCGCCTGTCGAACTCCGCCGCCGAACTGCAGAAGTTTCTTGACGATTTCGCTACCGCCATGGACAAAACAGCGGTAGACCTTGGCGAAAACATCACGATCATTACCCGCGCCGCTGACGACATCGTTAACTGTTCGCAGGACTCCAATGGCCGCACTATTCATGTCGCCACCGCCATGCAGGAGATGACCGCCGCCTCTCAGCAGGTCGCCCAGAACGCCAGCAACGCAGCGGAAGTGGCCCATGAGACCGATATCGCAGCCAAAGACGGCATGGAGGCGATGAAGCGCGCCAACGACGCCATCAAGCGCCTGTCACAGCAGGTGTCGAGCAGCTCGGATACCGTGAAGAAGCTGGCGGAGGACACCAAAAATGTGGGCACCGTGTTAAATGTGATTCGCGGCATCGCCGAACAAACCAACCTGCTCGCATTGAACGCCGCCATTGAAGCGGCCCGGGCGGGCGAACAGGGGCGCGGCTTCGCGGTAGTGGCGGATGAAGTACGCTCCCTGGCGCAGAAAACCCAGAACTCCACCGCGGAAATCGAGTCCATCATCGACAGCGTGCAAAACGGCGCCAAAAACACAGTGTCTGTGATGGAGGCCAGTAATCGCATCACTGACGAATGCAGCGGCTATTTCGCCAGCGCGTCAGAAAAGCTCTCTTCCATCAGCGAAGCCATCGCCAAAGTGAACGCCTTGAATACAGAAGTGGCTACCGCGTCCGACGAGCAATTGTCGGTATCTGAGGATATCGCCAAGAATCTGGAGGAAGTGTCAGAGTTGACTGACGAATCCGCACGTAATGCGACGTCCGCCAAAGATAAAATCGGTCGCCTGAGCCATCTCGCCGATCGCGCGTCAGAACTTTCTTCTCGTCTGCGCCGCTAGTCCGATCTATCTTGAATTGAATGCATAAACCAGGGAAGGTTTATGGCGTACTTTCTTCAGGGCAAAAAAAAACCCTCTTAACATAACGCTAAGAGGGGTATTCACCGCCAATGAATTTAACCGTGTTTCTTGGATTTCATGCCCCGGTAGAGGATGATCGCCAAGAGCGCTATACCATAGAGAGCCAACGTCGCAGGCTCGGGAACAGTTACTATCGGAGGCATACTTCATTCTCCCAACTGTCGTATAACACTATTGCCCCTTATACTGCACACCCGAGGCCATAAAATAAAAATACATTAAATATCAAAAACTTATTTAGACAAAAAAGAAAGGTGAACTACGTCACATGAGAATTTCGAGAAAAAAAGTCGCGGATGAGCCATTAACTGTAAAAATTGCTGACTAGAGATAGCCGATTGGTCAGCTTTAAATCACTTTTCCACTTGAATTTGTCTTCTCCCCCTCCTCTGCGCCAGACAACAGCGTAAGCCTATCGGCCTAGCCCCATAGACAAAGCCAGCTTGTTGACAGCCTTTTGTCCTATGCCCGAAATACGCGTAAAAAAAATGGACGCTTGGCGTCCACTCTCAGGTTGTATCTATGTCGGGACGTCATTTATCTCGACAGGGCTTAGGCCTCTACCAGCCAACCATGCGAGTCCTCTCCCTAATGGGATAGTCATTTCCCGCAGAGTCCTGCATGTGAAAGCGTAGCGACTGCAGATCCAGTCCGACATTTCTGCGCACGACAAAATGCAAATGCGGCCCAGTGGAAAAGCCAGTGCTGCCGGAACGCGCCAGCGCCTGACCGCGCTCCACCCGGTCACCGGGACGCACCTGTAAACTCCCCTGTAAAATATGCGCATACATGCCTGTAGTGCCGTCGTCATGCAGAATCATGACGAAGTTGGCTTTATCCAGGAAATAGGCGAATGCCGCGCTGCCAATGCTGTAATTCTCCTCCACCGCCATCACCACACCGCCCCGGGCGGCGTGAATATAGCTGCCGACCGGCATGGCGATATCCACGGCATAGGTGTTGGGTTCTTCAGTATGCGAAAACTGACCGTTAAAGCCCTGGGAAATGACGTAGGACTCCCCCCCTGCGAACGGCGGCGAGTATACCGCGTTGTAATCAGGTTTGGCCTCAGGATCGCCAGGGATGTAGTAATACTGGTAGTCCACCTGGCCCTGAATCTTGAAATAGCGGGTGGCCTCAGCCTCCACTAGGATACTGTCCCGCTTATATTCCCCCTTGTCCCGCACCTGCAACAAAAACTGCACAGGACCTCGCCACGGATTCGTAGCCGTCAGAATCGTGACGTTATCCTCTACTTTGGAAGTGATGGCGGGCTTGTCCTGGGAGTCGCGGGAAGAGGTCAGTTTCACCTGTTCATGCTTACCTTGTTGCGGCGCCTTATCGGTGAAATGCCAGCGACCGCTGGCGTCCTGATACTTATAGACGGTCTGCGCCGCACTGGAAAAAGCGCACAGACAGGCTGCCGCCAGGGAAAAGTAACGAAGGAATTTCAAAGGCGCGGGACTCCGGGTAGATAACTGCTTCTGAACGCATGACAGCTTGAGCTGAACATCCTTAGGAAATATACCAATCCTGGGCTTTTCCGTCCTCTACCTTGTTCACTTTCGTGCTAAGCTCATTGAAGACGGCGCCGCTTTGCGCCCGTTATTCAGCGGGAGTTCGGGAACCGTCATTTTTTGTTAAATCAGGACCTTCGATGTTTCAGGATATCAGTTCATTGCTTATCCGGGCGCTTTATATTGGCGACCAGATAGATGTTCGACAGTTGGAAAAAGTAAAAGCCTGCGCCCGTAATCCACTTACACTGATGGTGGAGCAGGAAGCCGCCTACGTGACTATCTTCCGCTACGGCGTAGTGGTGATGTTCAACGTCAAACCCCAGGACGAGGCGGCGCTGATGCGGGAAATCATGCTGCACACCAAACGCCCGCTGGACAAACCCGTGGTGGAAGAATCAGAACTCTCCATCACCACCACGCCGTCCGACACCGTAGCCGACAATATCATCAGCGTGTTCGCGCCCACCGTGGAGAAGCTACAGATCATCGCCGACGCGATGGCGAAATCCGTAATCCTGGAATTCTATGAGCTGGAGGAGAGCCGCAACCTGGAGCGCATCAGTCCCCTTGCGGAATTCCTGCACTCTCAGGGCCGCACCGGCGCCAAGACGCAGGAACTACTTAAGCAAATCGGTAAGGTGCTGCTGAATCAGCAGATCATGGTGGGCCGCGTCGAAGTGGGCGAGAAGCCGGACCTGCTGTGGGATTTTCCAGAGCTGGAGCGCTTCTACCTGCGTCTGTCCGATGAGTTTGAAATACGGGAGCGGGACAAGGCGCTTGAGCGCAAGATGGAAATCATTTCCCGCACCTCGCAAACCGTACTCGACATCATTACCGCCAAACGCAGTCTGCGGGTGGAGTGGTATATCGTCATTCTGATCGTGTTTGAGATACTGCTGACGCTCTACGAGCTGTTCTTCACTCACTGATTCAATCGAACGCGGGGCCTCTTTTGGCCCCGTTTTTCAATCCGTCATTCTGACGCCGCCTTCATACTGCAGCAGATGCATGCTGTACATGTCATCCTCCGCCAGCCATACCCGGCGCGACTGCCAACCCGCCGACGCCGCCAGATCCTGGAACCGCTCCACCGTGTACTTGTGAGAGTTTTCCGTATGGATGGTTTCGTCTTTCGACAGATGGAAGTACTTGCCGCCCACCGCGATGAATTGGTCGCACAGGCTGCGTAAATGCATCTCTATGCGACTCTTCGTTTCATTGAAGCGGGCTTCATGGGCGAACTGCTCCAGCGTCAGCTCAGCTCCCAGCTCCTGCTGCATGCGGCGCAACAGATTGAGATTAAACTCTCGCGTCACGCCACTGGCGTCATCGTAGGCGCGCAGCAGAATGCGGCGGTCTTTCAGGGTGTCCACGCCAACCAGCAGATACCCGCCTTCCCCCAGCGTACGCCCGACCCGGTAGAGAAAACGTCTTGCGTCCTTCGCCTCCAGATTGCCGATCGTGGAGCCGGGGAAGAAGCCCATGCGAGGCCCAGTAGTGTCCGGCAGCGGTTGCGCTTCCATGAAGTCGCCCACGACCGGCGTCACCGTTAAAGCAGGATAACGCTGGCTCAGGTTTTTAACGCTATCCAACAGAAAGGTTTCTGAAACATCAATGGCGACGAATCCATCGACCTGGGGATGCGCATCCAGTAGTCGCTGCACCTTTTCGCAGTTTCCACAACCAAACTCCACGATCTGTCCGATATGCGGGAGTCTCTGCGCCATTTCCCGGGCCACGTAATCGATCATGCCCATTTCCGTACGAGTCAGATAATACTCGTCCACGTCACATATCTGCTCGAACAGCTCCGAACCGCGCTGGTCATAAAAGTATTTACACGGCAGCGTTTTCGGCCAGCCGGACAGGCCCTGCACCACGTCCGCTAAAAACGCCTCATCAATAACTTCGTGTTCACATAGATCCTTAATGACTGGTTCAATCATCTCGCGCCAACCTCACTCCTGTCGCCTGCCAACGTTGATGGGGATAAAAGAAATTGCGATAGCTGGCCCGCAACAACCGCCGCGGAGAGGTAAAAGCGCCCCCGCGCAACACAAACTGACCACACATGAACTTGCCGTTATATTCTCCCAGGGCTCCCTCCAACGGCTTGAAGCCTGGGTAAGAGGAATAGGCGCTCTGTGTCCATTCCCATACGTTGCCGAACATATCCGCCAGCGCCTGCCCCTGCTGAGGCCGGCTGACAGAGGGGGTCCAGCGCCCCTGTTCCATAAAGCGACCAGGCGCCACGCCGCCTGAGTCCCCGTCTTTGGCTATGCCCGCCAGGTAGCTGCGAGCGGCGATTTCCCATTCGGCTTCACTGGGTAAACGCGCCTGAGCCCAGCGGGCGTAGGCGTCCGCCTCGAAATAGTTCACATGGCACACGGGCTCGTCAGGATTGAGAGGCGTCAGACCGTGAGGAGTGAATCGCAGCCAGCCGCCGTCACGTTTGATCCAGTACAAGGGAGCACGCCAGTCTTCCTGCAACCGCGCCGCCCAACCGTCGGAAAGCCAAAGTTGTGGGTCTTCATAGCCGCCGGCGTCCATAAACGCCAGCCATTCGCCATTGGTCACAGGCCGGGAAGCGAGACGAAAGGGCTCCTGAAACACCTTGTGACGGGGACCTTCGCAGTCGTAGCTGAAGCCTTTGCTGAGCGCGCCGATTTCAAATAAACCGCCGTCGCTGTCGAACCATTCCAGAGGGGCGGCGGACTTGGATTCTGTATAAGGAGGAAGCGGCGGCTTCCAGGCGGGATAGGCGGGGTTGAAGCTGAGAGCATGCAGCATATCGGTGATCATGAGTTCCTGATGCTGCATTTCGTGATGCAACCCCAGTTCCACTCGCTGCAGTAATTGCGGGTCCGGGTCAGGCTTACTCAACAGAGCGAGGATATGGCGATCGACATGCTCGCGGTACGCCAGCGCCTCTTCCAAAGAAGGCCGGCTCAGCATGCCTCGTCGCGCCCGGGGATGCCTCTCCCCCAATGCTTCATAATAGGAATTGAAGTAATAGCGAAAGCCATCGTTCATGCGCTCATAACCGCTCATGAACGGGGCGAGAATCAGTTCTTCGAAAAACCAGCTTGTGTGGGCGAGATGCCACTTGATAGGGCTGGCGTCGTTCATGGACTGCAGCAGCATGTCCTCAACGCTTAATCCCTGGATCAGCTCATGGGAGGCGCCTCTGACGGCCGAAAAAAATTCGGCCAGAGTCTCCTTCGTCACCGCCATAGGTTCTATTCCTTGTTCTTGATGGGGTTTGACGTAGGCTGCCCGAACGGCGGATCAGAAGACGGCTGGCGCCGCCCGGTTCACAGCGGAAGTTCGGGTACTGCGAGCTCTCACATCACCATAGCAGACAAATTTCACAAATGCCTGATCAATTAATGCTCTCCCGTACGGCGGCTGAATGACCCGCCAAAGCCCATGGGGCCGGGCTTACAGACTCTGACGCCTTTAAATTTCAATGCGTCCAGAAGGAAGCAAAGCGTTCCCTCTACTGACCCTGATCACGCGTTTATACTCGCGAAATCTGACTGACAGGCTTTTTTATAGCCAATCAGTCTAATAATAGATCAAAAAACAACCTAAGCTTAAAATAGGTTCTTATGGCCATCCCCTCGTAGTCCAAGCAGTAAGAGGTAGCAGGCTATGAAAGTACGCGCAGGCGAATCTGATCGCTCCTGGTTCCGTAGTGAGCGATTCATCCATACTTCCGACGGGTGGTATTTCATGACCCGGGAAAACACCCAGGAAGGCCCATACCAATCCATCACCGAAGCTGAAAACGAACTGGCCATGTATATCCGCATGACGATTCAGGCAGACCAGTTCTCCAACGCCTGAGCCAGCTTCCGGGCGACTTTCCCCTCAATCCTGCCGCGCCAGTGTGACAGAATCATGTCCCCGGCCCGGGCATTGCGGCGCGGGTATCATTTTGCCGCCGGATCGCCAATAATCTGCACCATGATCATGTCGGCGCGAGGCCGGCGTCCGCGCGAATTGAATACCTACCGGAAATGCCCCAATGCCTGCTTACTTACAATGGATTCTTATTTTGGTCGGTTTGGCCGTCTGTCTGTTTCTGGGATTTTTTATCCGTCGCCAACTCCGCACTTTGCAAGAACACCGCCGACTGGAGGCGGAGCAGCAAAGCCGCACAGAAGCGAATCGCGCCCACGCCATTGAAAGCATCACGGTGCTTGCCCGCTGTATCCTGTCTGACCAGGTAGAATTGTCCGAGGGCAGCATTCGCATCAAAGTGTTGCTCGACGCCGTCGACCCCAGCCTGCATGAGCGGGAGCCCTACGCCATCTTCAGTAAGATCTACAAAGAAACTGAGCACATGCCTACACATGGCGCCCGCAAGGAAGTGGACAAGCGCTTTCTATTCAAGCTGGACAAGCAACGCTGGGACCTGGAGGAAAAATATCGGGAGCAGATTATTGATGCTTCCAAGGCGATTCTGGAGCATTCATTCTAAGGACTGGCGTCCGTCAATAAAGGCCCCGCAGAACGGGGCAAAAGGACTAAAGTCTCTGGGGTTTACACAAAAAATCAATTCCAGAGCTTCGGAGGAACCACTCCTCGGGACACAAGTTCTTTGATCAGTTCCGGCTCCAGTTCATGTGCGAACTTCCGGAAATATTTCTGGATGATGATGTCAGACGATTGCGATGACTTGGTTATAAGCTCCATGCGCGAACTTTCTTCGGAAAGCCGGTAACGTTCGCCGAATCGACGGCGGAACTGATACTCCAACTGCTGCAAGTGATAAATGCTGGCTTGATTGAAAATAAGCGCGCCCATGACAGCCCTCCTGTCGGTAAAGTTTGTTAAGCGCCTTCGGTGATGATTATGTCCGTCTGCAGGCCTTATATGGCAGGCGTTGCGAGTGGATCGGTTGGTTGATGGTTCTTAAAGAGCTTACAACTTAACTATAGACACAGTTTTGAAATAATGTGAAACCTGTCACATTATTTTTTAATTCCCGCTTACATAAAGTAACCACGAAGAGGAGCTTAATCCTTGGCACCGATCAGCTGCGTGTGGCGTCCGCCAGATTGTCCGCCAGACTCTTCATATCTTCGGACATACTGAGCAATTCCTGCAGCACTTCCTCGGCGCGCTCGCGGGTCAGGCCGAGATCGTCCCATATGGACTGAGGCGCAGGTTGCGCCGGACCTTCGCCGATGCCGTGTTTACGCAACAGCTGGGTGGCGACGAACAGCAAGGCGCTGTAAACCGCATAATCGCCGTTGAAGTAGGGGTTTTTCTGATAACGCAGCGCCACGCAGACTTCTTCCGGCATGTTCCACATTTCCATCAACTTGCCGCCCATCTGCTCCCGGGTGATGCCTAACAGAAACTGTTCGCAGTTCTCGGAGTCGACGTGTCGATTGGCTTCGTTGTAACGGCCAATCAGCGAGAAGTGCGGCGGAAACACATGGGCCAACACCAGATAGCCGAAGTTGTGCAACAGTCCAACCAGATACGCCAGTCCAAATTCGGGACGACGCTCTTTCGGTATCGCCGTGGTGAGCGCGCCGCACAGCGTAGCGGTCCATACCGCCTGCTCCCAGTAGGGAGTAAAACCGTCGCCGCGTTCCTCAGGCACTTCCAACGTCCTTCCCAGCGCCAGCCCCATAGACAGGTTCATAACCAGATCAAACCCCAGCACCCGCACGATGGCGTCATGCACGGAGCGGATCTTGCCTGGAGCGGCGTAAAACGAAGAGCTGGCCCAACTGACCACCTGAGCCGACAGGCTGGGGTCGGTTTCCACAATATCGGCCAGTTCGGAAATGCCCGCTTCCGGATCGACGCGCAGTTTGATGATGCGTTGGGCGGTTTCCGGCAACGGCGGCATTTCCAGCGTATCTTCCAGGCGGCGCTGAATACGCAGACTGGTGAAGCTGGAAATCGCCTTGTTGATCTGATCCATGTCTTTCGCCGGCTGATTGTGGTTAACGGCGATTTCAGGCAGGCGCACGCTGATCTGCATGCTCTTGACCGTCCCCATGGCGGCCTCAAACAGGCGTCGGCTCATGCACAGATATTTGTCTTCTTCCGAGGAGGGCAGGAAAATCTCATCCAGTGCGCTCAAGCGGGCGTCAATCACCGCTTCGCAGCCGGTCAGATCCGGCAACGCCGGCACTTCATACCATTGCAGGCGCTTGCGCAGTTCATCCAGTTCCGCCAGAGGCAAAGCCCGCAAGTTGCGGCCAACGCCCTCATTAAGCCGGTCCAGATCAAGGATAGTGCTTTCAGGTATCACCGCCTGCAGAACGCCGGCCTCGTCGTGCAGCATAATCGCCCGCACTCTCGCTTCCGTCGGCGCGTCTTTGCCCGTTACCTCCCGCACCTTGGCGGCGTCTTCCGCCAAGTCGCTCCTTTGAGTGCTGTAGTCCTCTAATAAACGCGCAACGGCTGCTGGAACGGCCATATCTCTTATCGCCTCGTATGGGAGAAATAAAATAAACCGGCTTCTAATATCAGGGGGATTTTTCATCATTACTTTAATTGTAGCTTAGCAGGTTTCGGGGGTTCTGCTGGCTTAGGGTATCTTTTGTAATGATTGGTAAGGGATTGCTAAGCGCGCCCGCTCAGACCTTGCCGTATAACGCGCGGTGGCCGATCCAGCGGCGGATGAGGGCTTCCGTCACGTCCGCCTGATCGATGACGCTCAGGGCCATTTCTTTCACTACCGGCAACCACTGTCGGTCCCGCTGCAGATCGGCGATGCGGAATTGAATCAAACCGGTTTGACGGGTGCCGAGCACTTCTCCCGGCCCACGGATCTCCAGATCCTTCTCTGCGATGACAAAGCCGTCGTTGCTGTCCCGCATGACCTGCATGCGCGCCTTGCCGGCCAGAGACAACGGCGGGTGATACATCAGCACGCAATAACTTTCGTGACTGCCGCGCCCGACCCGGCCGCGTAGCTGATGCAGTTGCGCCAGCCCCAGGCGCTCAGGGTTTTCGATAATCATCAGGCTCGCGTTGGGCACGTCCACGCCGACTTCGATAACAGTAGTAGCCACCAACAAGTGCAGACGATTGTTTTTGAAGTCTTCCATGACGGCGGTTTTCTCCGCCGCTTTCATCCGCCCATGCACCAGGCCTACGCGCAAATCCGGCAGGGCTTCCGCCAAGTTCGCCGCCGTCGCTTCCGCAGCCTGACACTGCAGCACTTCGGACTCTTCAATTAGGGTGCATACCCAATAAGCCTGACGCCCTTCCAGGCACACTTTGCGCACTCGCTCCACCACATCATCCCGCTTGACGTCGGGTATGACCGCCGTCACCACGGGCGTGCGTCCAGGCGGTAATTCGTCGATCACCGAGGTGTCCAGATCCGCGTAGGCGCTCATCGCCAAAGTGCGGGGAATCGGCGTCGCCGTCATGATCAGCTGATGAGGAGCCTGCCCGGAACGGGCGCCTTTCTCCCGCAGCGATAGCCGCTGATGCACGCCAAAGCGGTGTTGTTCGTCGATAATAGCGAGGCCAAGTCGGGCGAACTCAACTTGGTCCTGAAACAACGCATGGGTGCCGATAGCCAGTTGCGCTGCGCCGGATGAAATCGCATCCAGCACCTTTTGCCGCTCACTGGCCTTAAGCTTGCCGTTAAGCCACACCACGCTGACGCCCAGAGGCTCCAGCCACTGACTCAGTGTCTTGAAATGCTGTTCTGACAATATTTCCGTCGGCGCCATCAACGCCGCCTGATGACCAGCTTCAATGGCGAACAACGCTGACGCCGCCGCCACGACGGTCTTGCCAGAGCCGACGTCTCCCTGCACCAGACGCAACATGGGAACCATGGCGCGCACATCCTGCTCCACTTCTCCGATAACGCGTTTCTGCGCGCCAGTCAGAGCAAACGGCAGTTGTTCGATAAAACGCTGCTGCAAGGGGCCGGCCTGCAAAGCCGGGGCCGGTTGCGACTGTACTTCCTGCCGCAATTGCAAGAGGCTGAGATGGTGCGCCAGCAGCTCTTCCGCCACCAGTCTCTGTTGGTTGGGATGACGACTTTCCGCCAGCGCCGTCACATTGGCGCCCACTGGCGGATGATGCAGGTAATCCAGCGCCGTATTCAGCTCCGGCATCTGATAATGACTGCGTAATTCCTGGGGCAGCCAGTCTTTGATGGGGTAACGACGCATCAGCGTCAGCGCCTGTTGACACAAATCGCGCAGACGTTTCTGCAGCAGACCTTCTGTCGTCGGGTAAATGGGCGTGAGACGTTGCTCCATTTCCGCCGGCTTTAACTCGTCCACCTGCGTGGTTTCGGGGTGATACATTTCCAGCCCGCTACGACCGAGGCGCGCCTCGCCGTAACACAGAAACTTGCGACCGGGGCTGAAGCGATTCTTCTGCTGCGCAGTGAAGTAGTAAAAACGCAGGCCGATCTCACCGCTATCATCGCGCACCCGCACCAGCAGACTGCGTTTGCGTCCCAGCTCGACCCGAGAGTCCACCACCGTCGCTTCGACTTGTGCAGGCATGCCCACTCTCACCTGAGCAACCGGCGTCACACGGGTGCGATCCTCATAACGGAGGGGTAAGTGAAACAGCAGGTCCTGCACCGTGTGCAGGCCCAGCTTCGCCAGCTTTTCCGCCAGGGCCGGTCCGACGCCTTTCAGTTCGGTCAACGGCTGTTCAATAGACACGCTAGGGCGATCCTTTTCCGTCTTGCTTTAACTGGCGCGCTTCTCAACCACCCTGCACTGTCCCGCCGCCAGCGCCACCATATCGATCGCTTTCGGGCGCGGGAAGGTGACGCGCCAGGCCAGGCCTACTGTGCGATAGGGCGCTGGAGATTTGAATGGCCGCGTCGTCAGCAAACCGCTGGCGTAGCGGTCTTCCCGCACGGCGGACAAAGGCAGAACGGTGATGCCAAGGCCGGAGGCGACCATGTGGCGGATGGTTTCCAGCGAACTGCCTTCCGTGATGATATGCGCAGGCCGGTCGCTGCGGGGCGGCTCTTTACCCATACGGTTGAACAGTTCCGGGCAGGCGTCCAGCACCTGATCGCGGAAGCAGTGTCCCGGTCCCAGCAACAGCAGGTCGTGTGCGGGCAGCATTTCGCTGTCGATTTCGTCGTATTGAGACAGCGGATGGTCCTCCGGCATCAACACAACAAAAGGTTCGTCATACAGCGGCAGGGTCACGACTTCCGGCTCATTGAACGGCAGCGCCACGATAATGGCGTCCAGCTCGGAGTGACGCAGCTTCTCCCGCAATACGGCGGTGTAGTTCTCTTCTATATATAGCGGCATTTGCGGCGCCGCCCGGTGCAACTCAGGCATCAGATGGGGAAACAGGTAAGGCCCAATCGTATAAATCGCGCCAACGCGCAGCGGCTGAGACAGCTGGTCTTTACCCGCCTGGGCGATATCCTTGATAACACTGACCTGATCCAGCACGCGCAACGCCTGATCTACGACACGCTTACCTGTGTCAGTGACAGTGATATGGCTCTTGCTGCGCTCGAACAGGGTGACCCCCAGTTCATCCTCCAGCTTTTTCACCGCCACGCTCAAGGTGGGCTGACTGACGAAACAGCGCTCAGCGGCGCGGCCGAAATGCTTCTCTTCAGCCAGTGTGACAATGTAACGCAATTCAGTCAGAGTCATGTGTTTCTCACTATGTTGTTTTCCATCCGTTAAGCGCCAGTCATCTTTCCGGACGACTACTTATCGGCTCAAATCTTTTTATGGACAGTCTCAGGGACCAGGAGTTCCTGCTTTCCCCTGGAAAAACATTTCAGAACGCCAGGGAATACTCTACCCTGCATCACTGGTTTTCAAGGGTTCCGAATGCGCCAATTTATACGCCCGGCGCGCCGGTTAAGAAACCGCTTCGCAGACTTGGCTTAATAGTCTGACCATATTGAACTTTTCGACTTAATAGCCAAGAGCTAGCATAAGCCTGATTGGAGATAGACGCAATGCATCAACCACGCCTGCTGCTACTCGGTTTTGGAGCGCTGAATCGCCAAGTGGCGGCGCGTCTGCAAGACCGTTTTGACATCCTCGCAGTATCGCGCACGCCACAACAACCGGAAGGCGTCACTCACTGTGCGCTGGATCTGGAGCAGGATGCTTTGGACGCCCTGCCCGTCGATATCGACGTCGCCATTTATTGTCTCACGCCCTCCGCCTTTACGCCGGAAGGCTATGAAGCCGTTTACGTGAAAAGCCTGCAACGCGTTCTGCACCGCCTGCGCAGCGGCTCAATCAAGCGATTGTTGTTTGTTTCCTCCACCAGCGTGTATGGCCAGGAAAACGACGAATGGGTCGATGAAGACAGCGCCACGGCGCCTGCCAGTTTCTCCGGCGCCACACTACTGCAAGCGGAAGCCTTGCTGGCGGACGCCGATATCGCGACGACCGTGGTGCGCTTTTCCGGCATCTATGGCGCTGGCCGCACGCGCTTGTTACAGCAGGCGCTGGATGGGCAGGTCGCGCTCTCAGGCCCCAGCGGCTATACCAATCGCATCCATGAACAGGACGCCGTAGGCGTGTTATGTCATTTAGCGGAACTCGCTTTGGCCAAGCCGCTGCACCCCTGCTATCTGGCCAGCGACTGCGAGCCCGTGCGAATGTACGACGTGGCGCAGTGGATTCGGGAACAAGCTTGCTCCCGCGTGGAGTGCGCGCCGGAAGCCGCGCCAGCCCAGCAAAAACGGCGCGCAGGCAGTAAACGCTGCGCCAACCAACGGCTACTGGCCAGTGGTTTTCAGTTCAGCTATCCCACATTTCGAGAAGGTTATAGGGAAATGATTGAGGCTTATATCGCCCAAAACAGTCAGGCGAATATAAAAGAGTGAAGGTCAGGCGCTAGCAGGGAAAGCTTCCCGGTCCGGAGCCGGACCGGGGAGAAGAAATCAGCGGATCAGGAAGTCACCATGATGCCGTCCATTTCCACCAGAGAGCCTTTCGGCAACTGGGAAATGCCTATCGCGGCGCGAGCTGGATAAGGCTCTTTGAAGTAAGTCGCCATGATTTCGTTGACGGTAGCGAAGTTGCTCAGGTCGGTCAGATAGATATTCAGCTTGACGATATCGCCCAGATCACCGCCGGCGGCGCGGCATACAGCGCGCAGGTTATCGAATACTTGCTTGGTCTGTTCAGCGAAATCGCCGCTCACCAGTTCCATCGTCTCGGGATTCAATGGAATCTGACCAGACAAGTATACGGTTTGACCAGCTTTTACAGCCTGGGAGTAGGTGCCGATCGCCTTGGGCGCATTTTCAGTCTGGATAACGGATTTATTAGTCATATCTGTTGCCTCATTATTCTCGTTCCGCCGCGGACAACGCCGCCTTGGATATAGTTACCGCCGATACTGTGTTGAAAGAACGGCATCTTACCGGATTTCTCCGGTTTGCGAATACTGTCAGACAGTACTCAGGAAACGGATCAGTTAACAGGATGGATAAGGTTGGCGCGGCGTTCCCGGCCGCTTAGTGTTTCACCCTGGAAATGGAAGTCACCGCCAGCAGATGACGCAGGCGTCGCATAACTCGCGCCAGGTGGATACGGCCCTGAACTTTAATGATCAGGCTCACCACGCTGAGACGGGCGTTTTGCTCTTCCACATTGATTTTCTCGATATTGCCGTCGGCCATGGTGACCGCGCTGGCGATTTCGGCGATGACGCCCCGCTGGCGCTCCACTTCGACCCGCAAGGCCACGGAGAACTCATCAGTGATGTTCTTGGCCCAGGTCAGATGGATGCAGTGCTCGGGGTCGTGGAGGAATTTCTTGATCTTGTCGCAGGTTTCGGAGTGAATCATCAACCCTGCGCCGCGATTGATGACGCCGACGATAGGATCGCCGGGAATCGGCTTACAACAGTGCGCCAGATTCAACACCTGGCCATCAGCGCCTTCCACCATCAAGGACGGCTTGTTGTCGTCCTCGCGGTATTCCATGTCATGGCTTTCCGTCGGCTCGCCGTCAGACACCAGTTGGCGGGCCACGATATACGCCATGCGGCTGCCCAGTCCGATTTCCTCAAGCAGGCGGTCGAAGCTGCTGGCCTGATTGTGCTTGAGCACTTTTTCTTTGTGCTGCTCGCTGATGTCGTCAAGTCGTTTGCCGAACGCCTGCAGGTTTTTCTTCAGCAGGCGACGCCCCAGTTCGCGGGATTCGCTCTGACGCTGCTGCTTCAGATAGTGCCGGATGTTGCTCTTCGCCTTGCCTGTGACGACAAAGTTGAGCCATGCCGGGTTCGGCTTGGCGCCGGGCGCGGTAATAATTTCCACGGTTTGCCCGCTCTTCAGCGGCATACTGAGTGACGCCAAGTGCTTGTTAATGCGGCAGGCTACCGTGGAGTTGCCGATATCCGTGTGTATCGCATAGGCGAAGTCCACCGGAGTCGCCCCGCCGGGCAGCTCCATGATGCGGCCCTTGGGCGTAAAGATGTAGATTTCGTCCGGGAATAGGTCGATTTTGACGTGCTCGATGAATTCCAGGGAGTCGTCCGCCCGCTCGCGCAGCTCCATCAAATCCTTCACCCACTTCTGCGCCCGCATCTGCTGGTTATCCGCCAAGTCGGAAGTGGCGCTCTTGTAAACCCAATGCGCCGCAATGCCGCTGTTGGCGACTTTGTCCATTTCTTCGGTGCGGATTTGGATTTCGATATTGACGTGGGAGCCGAACAGCGTGGTGTGAATGGATTGATAACCGTTGGCCTTGGGCAGGGCGATATAGTCTTTGAAGCGGCCCGGCACCGGTTTGTACATGCCGTGGACCACCCCGAGCGTTCGGTAACAGCTGTCCACGGAGTCGGTAATAATTCGGAAGGCGTATACGTCCATGATGTCATGGAATGAACGTCGTTTGGCCTTCATCTTCTGGTAAATGCTGTGCAGGTGTTTCTCCCTGCCCTGAATGCGCACGGACAGACCGCGCTCCTTAAGTTTGCTTTCCAGCTTGTGCTTGATCTCTTCGATGATCTCGTAATGGGTGCCGCGCAGTTTGCGCACCGCTTCCTGGATATACTTGGCGCGCATCGGGAACATGGCCTGAAACCCGAGGTCTTCAAGCTCCACGCACATGGTGTGGATGCCAAGACGATTGGCGATCGGCGCGTAGATATCCAGCGTCTCCGTCGCAATACGACGACGTTTCTCCGGCTTCAGCGGCCCCAGCGTACGCATGTTGTGCAGACGGTCCGCCAGCTTCACCAGGATAACGCGAATGTCCTTGGCCATGGCCAAAGTCATCTTTTGAAAGTTTTCCGCCTGAGCTTCCGCTTTGGATTTAAATTCAATCTGGGTCAGCTTACTGACGCCGTCCACCAATTCGGCGATGCTCTCTCCAAACTGGCCGCTGAGCGCGTCTTTGGGAATCCCGGTGTCTTCAATGACGTCATGCAGCATGGCCGCCGCCAGACATTGATGATCCAATTGCAAATCGGCCAGGAGATTGGCCACCGCCAGCGGATGGGTGATGTAAGGCTCCCCGCTTTGCCGGTATTGCCCTTCATGCGCCTGCTCCGCGTAGTAAAACGCTCGCCGCACCACATTGATATGGTGGTTATCCAAATAGGTTTTTAAACGTTCAGCAAGCGCATCAATCGTCGGCACAAGGGACCTTCACAACATAAGCGGTACACAAAATAAAAATGGCGGAGATGAAAAAACCGGACAATCAGCCCAGATTTTTTACAGCTGTATAAATCAATATAAAGATAAAGAGGGGAATTTCAAGAGAGGGTGAAGTCAGGCCCCTTTGCGGGGCCCGGACGTTAGTCTTCGTCTTGCTCAAGCATCTCAGATGTGATGAGGCCTGCAGCGATTTCGCGCAGTGCGACGACAGTGGGCTTATCATTTTCCCACTCGACCTTAGGGTCTTTGCCATACTGGCTGATCTGACGAGCGCGCTTCGAAGCCAGCATGACTAGCTCAAAACGGTTATCTACATGATCCAGACAGTCTTCAACGGTTACTCGCGCCATAACACACCCTTTACCAGTGCCAGTTCAGAAAATGACCGCGTAGTTTAGGCTAACTCGACTGGGATGACAACATCCCGCGGAGTTCGGCTTCGAAGCGCACTTGCTGTACGGATAAACGCAGTCGCTCAGCCCGAAAAACGGACTTCAAATCCGCCAGTGCGTGATCGAAGTCATCGTTGAATACAAGATAGTCGTATTCCGGATAATGGGAAATTTCATTCGCCGCTTCCTGCAAACGACGCTGAATTACTTCGGCGCTGTCCTGGCCGCGAGACTCCAGACGCTGCTGCAAGGCTTCCAGAGAAGGAGGCAGGATGAAGATGGATTTGGCTTCCGGGCGCAGTTTGCGCACCTGTTGCGCGCCCTGCCAGTCAATTTCCAGGATAACGTCAACGCCTTTCGCCAGGGTCGATTCCACCCAGACCTGAGACGTGCCGTAGAAATTGCCGAACACTTCCGCGTGCTCCAGGAAATCTCCCGCCTGCGCCTGCGCCAGAAACTCTTCGCGGGAGATGAAAAAGTAATTCACCCCATCCTGTTCGCCCGGACGCACCTGACGGGTCGTGTGGGAGATGGAGACTTGCGCCAGTTTATCTTCTTTGAGTAAAGCCGACACCAAACTGGTCTTACCCGCCCCGGAGGGCGCTGAAATAATATATAACTGACCTCTGGCCATGAGATATCCTTCGTTATTCTGGGTGCTGGCGAAAAATGATTAAGTAATCCGGACAGTTAACAAATCAAGTTAACCAACGAATTCCAGTTAACCAACACGCTCTAGTTAATCAACAATAGTACCAGAGTTGTGATGGGTTGTAGCGGACCTTTGCATTCAGAGGCCGCTCCGTGCAATCCTGCAACAGGCGATAAACGCCCATGCATACAACCCTGATTCGTAGAAGTTATGGCAACACGTTTCGGTTTCGACCTCCGCGCTCTGAGTATTTTCGCCCACGTCGCCAAGACCGGGAATATGAGCCACTCCGCTGAGCAGCTGGGAATGACGCAAAGTTCGATCTCCCAGGCCTTGTCCAAGCTGGAGGAATCGCTGCAGACCCGGCTGTTCGATCGCACGGTCCGTCCCATGGAGCTGACCAGCGCCGGGCGCTTCCTGTACGACCGCAGCACCGCCCTGTTGCAGGAAGCGGAGCAGACCAGTCAGGCCATTCTGCAATCGGATTTCGCGCAACTGCGCCTCATAAAGATCGCGTTAACCGACTCCATCGTCACCTCGGTGGGACGATCGCTGCTGGATGCGGTGAAAAAACGCGCCCATGACTGGTCGATCAGCACAGGGCTATCGCATCTGCACGGCCATTCCCTGCTATCGCGCAACACCGATATTATTATTTCTGATGACGCCTTAGAGGATTACGCTGATCTGTCCCGTTACCGCATCCTGCGGGAACCGTTCATTCTGGCCCTTCCCAACGACTACAATGGCCCCGCCGACGACCTCAACAAACTGGCGGCGGAGTTGGACTTTGTCCGTTACGGCGCTCACTCCCTCATCGCTCGGGGTATCGAGCGGCATTTGCGCGCGGTGCGGGTGGAGGCTCCAGACAGACTGCAACTGGATAACTCCTACGCCATTGTCTCCGCCGTGTCGGCGGGCATGGGCTGGACGATCACCACGCCTCTGTGTTTATTCCAAAGCGGCATCAAGCAGCATCACGTACAAATCCGCCGCTTGCCCGGCGAACAGCTGTTCCGCTCGATTACTCTGACTGCCCGCAAGGGAGAGCTGGGGGACCTGCCCCGGGAAGTCGCCCAGGACTGTATCGCTATATTGAAGCAGGATTTCCTGTCGTTAATGGCGACGGAACACCCCTGGATGATGGAATATCTGACTTTAGGGGATTAAAAAACGGCCGCGTCTGGCGTCGCCCCATGGGACGCTAGCGCAGCCAAAGAGGGTTGAGGGGGAACGCGCAGAGCTCGACTCTGCGTGTGTCCGATACAATATGTCCGATACAGTGCACCGATATAAACAGTGCGCCCGATAAAAAGAGCAGAGAGGGCTTAACGGGTCAGCCGTCCTCCTGCGAAAAAGTTGATGATCCACTGCATCATCAAACGATCATCCACCGGCGCCGATAGAGACGTCTTGCCTTCGCGAATGCGCGGCGCTGGAATGCGATCCGTCCGTTTGTCCATCAAGGCGCTGGAGTATGCCTTGCTGAATTCAGGATGCCCCTGCACCGTCATCAGATCAGAGCCGTACTGCAACAGGTAGAAGGGACAGAAGGTACTGCTCGCCAGCACTTCCGCGCCTTCCGGCAACTGCGTGATCTGATCTTGATGGCTGACCACCAGGTCCAGGGAAGGCTGATAAGGCTCCATCCAGTTTTTGCGCACGCCAATCTGATTGAAGGACATGCCCACGCCCCAGCCGCGATTGGACTTCTCCACCTGGCCTCCCAGCGCTTTGGCCAATAATTGATGGCCAAAGCAGATGCCCACAAACTTTTTCCCCGCCGTAGCGACCGCCAGCACAAAACTCTCCAGCTTTTCGATCCACTGCGCGCCGTCATTCACGCCATGGCGACTGCCGGTGGTGATGTAGCCGTCGCAGGCGTCGACGGAGTCCGGCAGTTCGCCGTCCATCGCCCGATAGGTGACGAAAGTCCATTGCGGCGCCAGCTCTCCCAACGCCGCTTCAAACATCGCCGGATAATTCCCGAATTCCGGCTGTAATTCCTCCATAACGTCGTCACACTGCAAAATGCCAATTCTCATCCGCCTCTCCCTGCCTTCAAAGACGTCCGTGTACTGCATTTCTGAAGAGTTCGGCGTACTGGCCGGCATCGAATGCAACCGGGTTGCCGCCGGCGGAGGGGTCTTCCACCGCCATGGCGCCGACTCGCTCCGCATCACTGTCATCAATGCCGATCGCTGACAAAGCATGTGGAATACCCAGGCTTTCACGCAGCGCCAGCACCCAGTTCAGGAAGCCGTCGAACCCTTGCTCCGACAAGTCCAGATAACGCACCAGACGAGTAATGCGCTCTTCAATCGCCTCGCGGTTCGCCTTGAGCACGTATGGCATGAGAATCGCGTTGAGCAGGCCATGATGCGCGTTGTACAAAGCGCCCAGCGGATGCGCCAGGGCGTGCATGCCGCCAAGGCCTTTCTGGAACGCTGTAGCGCCCATGCTGGAGGCGACCAGCATCTGCGTGCGCGCTTCGATATCAGCGCCGTCCGCGACAGCGCGGGGCAGATAGTCTTTCACCAGACGGATGCCTTCCACCGCAATGCCTTCCGCCAGGGGGTGATAAAAAGGCGAACACAAGGCTTCCAGATTATGGGAAAGCGCGTCCATCCCCGTCGCAGCCGTGATGGGCGGCGGCAGGCCGACGGTTAACTCTGGGTCCAGAATCACCAGCGCTGGCAGCATACGCGGATGGAAGATAATCTTTTTGACGTGCTTGGCGGCGTCCGTGATCACCGAGGCCCGCCCGACTTCCGAACCTGTTCCCGCCGTCGTGGGCACGGCGACCACTGGGGCCATGCCAGCTTCGTTGACACGCGTCCAGTTGTCGCCGACATCTTCAAAATCCCATAACGGACGATCCTGTCCAACCATCAGCGCCACCGCTTTGGCGGCGTCCAGCGCAGAACCGCCGCCAAAGGCGATGACGCCATCATGGCCGCCAGCGCGATAGGCAGCGACACCCGCTTCCACATTTTCCCCCGTGGGATTGCCTTGAATGTCCGCAAATAGCCCGCATTGCAGCCCGGCGTCACGGCAGAGAGCGACGGTGTCCTGCACCATCGGCAAGGATTTCAGACCTGGGTCGGTTATCAGCAGAGGCGACCGCATGCCGAGATTACGACAGAGTTCCGGCAGTTCCCGGATACGTCCGGCGCCGGTGCGGATGGCGGTCGGATAATTCCAATTGGCTTGTAGTGCGCTCATGTACAGTCTCTTTAATACGCTCGTTAAAGTTTTTGTTTCGCCATTGTCTATGAGTGGCGTTACAGCATCTTGATATGGAAAGACTTGGGCCGGGTCAGGGATTCATAGCCCAGCTTGGACAAAGTGCAGCCCCGCCCGGAGTTCTTCACGCCGGTCCAGGCCAACGCAGGGTCCAGATAATCGCAGCGGTTGATAAAAAAAGTGCCGGTCTCAACCTGCTCGCCCAGCGCCACGCCTGCATCCAGATCCCGCGTAAAAATAGACGCGGTCAGGCCGAATTCGCTGTCGTTCATTAGCGCCACGGCTTCCTCATCGGACGCCACTTTCTGGATGCCGACAACCGGACCGAAGGATTCTTCGGTCATTACCCGCATTCCGTGATCAACATTGGTCAGCACCTGTGGAGCCAGATAAGGCGTTCCCTCTTTATCCATCTCAAAGTCCGCGGGATTGATATGGGCGACGGCCCCCTGCTCCACGGCTTCGCGCACCTGTCCCCGCACGAATTCCGCCGCAGAAGCCCGCACCAGCGGCCCCAAGGTAGTGTTGGGGTCATCGGAGCGCCCCAAACGATAACTTCTGACCAGGGCGACGGCCTTCTCCACAAAAGCGTCGTAAACGGATTCATGCACATAGATACGCTCAATGCCGCAGCAGGACTGCCCCGAGTTGAAGAAAGCGCCATCAATGGTGGTTTCCACAGCGTGATCAATATCCGCGTCCGCACGTACATAGGCGGGGTCTTTGCCGCCCAGTTCCAGACCTACGCCGATAAAACGGCCTGCGGCGGCGCGCTCGACCATGGCTCCGCCTGGGACGGAGCCGGTAAACGCGACGTAGTGAATGTCCGGCGAGCCGATCAGCGCTTCCGTATCCGCATGATTCAAATGCAGGTATTGGAATACGCCGTCAGGCAAGCCTGCTTCACGGAAAGCTTCGTCAATGCGCTCCGCGCACAACGGCGTTTGCGCGGAATGCTTGAGCAGCACGGCGTTGCCGGCCAGGATCGCCGGCACAATAGCGTTGACCGCCGTCAAATAAGGGTAGTTCCAGGGCGCAATGACAAAGGCCACGCCCACGGGCTCACGTTTGATATAGCGGCGAAAGCCCGGCTTCTCATCCAACTCTATCGGCGCCAGCGCTTCTTCCGCGACATCGATCATAAAACGGGCGCGCTCTTCAAATCCGCCCACCTCTCCCGCCGCGTAGCGAATGGGCCGCCCCATTTGCCAACACAACTCTGTCGCGATCTCCTCGCGCTTGGCGACAAAGGCGTCCACCATCTTGCGACAGATATCCCGCCGCTGCGCTAACGTGGCGCCCTTCCACTCGCGCTGGGCTTGCGCCGCTTTAGCCGTGGCGGCGGCGATGGCCGCTTGATCAGCGTAGGGACGCTCAACATAGAGAGATCCGTCCACAGGGGACCAAGTCTTCTGCATAGTGCTCATCTTCGATTCTCTTACCTTTACTTAAAGGATAGTCATGGGACTGAAGGTCATTCTGATCGTCGCGCTAGATAATCTCGAAATAGCGCTCCAGCTCCCAATCCGTGATATGGCGACGGAATTCGCGGCCTTCCCAATCACGAGTGGCGGCGTAATGTTCAACAAACTCATTACCAAACAGCTCCCGCGCCGCTTCCGAGCGACGCAAAGCCGCCGCGGCGTCCACCAACGTGGACGGCAACGCCAGCTGCTTGGGATGCTCCTGATCGTAGGCGTTACCAGACACCATCTCCTCCGGCTCCAGTTCGTGTTCAATACCGTAAAGACCCGAGCCGAGAGACGCCGCCAGAGCGATATAGGGATTGGCGTCGGCGGAGCCCAGTCGATATTCGACCCGCTGCGACTTGTCCGATCCGGGAATGACCCGCAGCGCGGTGGTGCGGTTTTCGCAGCCCCAGGTCGCATCGGTCGGAGCCCAGAAGCCCGGCACCAAGCGGGAATAGGCGTTCACGGTTTGCGCCATCATCGCCAGCATTTCCGGCATCAGCTTTTGCTGACCGGCGATAAAGTGACGCTGCATCTTGCTCATGTTCATGGGCTGACCGGCTTCATAGAAGGCCGACTTGCCGCTTTCTTTATGGCGCAACGACATATGGATGTGCCCGGATTGGCCGGGATAGTCGTTGGACCACTTGGCCATGAACGTGGCCATCATGTTCTTGCGCTGCGCCCATACTTTGGTGAAGGTCTTGAATAAAGCCGCCTTATCCGCCGCTGCGCAGGCCGAATCCACCGTCAATGCCGCTTCCAGTACGCCAGGTCCGGTTTCGGTGTGCAGTCCTTCCAGAGGGAAGTCCATTTTTTCGCACAGGTCCAACAGCTCGTGATAAAGCTCCGCGTGCACGGAGTTACGCAGCATGGAATAGCCAAAGAAGCCCGGCGTGATCGGCTCCAGGTTGCGATATCCCTTGGCGCGGGCGGAATGCGGCGTTTCGTTGAACATGAAGAACTCATATTCAAAGGCGGCGTAGGCGTCCAGCCCCATGTCTTCCGCACGACGCAGTACCCGCGACAACACATTACGCGGACAGATACGCGCAGCGGGTCCATCAAAATCACACAAAAACAGCAGCATGCCCGGCTCAAAGGGGATGTCGCGGCAGCTCTCGGGCAGAATTTTCACCGGAGCGTCCGGGTAGCCTGTATGCCAGCCGGTATATTTAACGCCGACATTTTCATAAAGCTGGTCTTGTGAGTCCCAGCCCAACACCACGTCACAGAAGGCGAAGCCGCTTTCCAGTGAGGAAAAAAACTTCTCCTTACTCATGTACTTGCCGCGCATAACGCCATCGTTATCAAACAACCCGACCTTCACATGGGTCAGATTGCGCTCTTCCACAATCCGTTTGGCGTCGGCGATAGTTTTTACGTCTCTTGTCTTTATCATTTCTAATCCGCCTTGTTGTGATTCTTGTTCAGTCCTGTTGCAGATAATGATCCTGGAGCCGGCGCGCCGGCCCCGCAATCCCTTTAAGCCAATTAACTCAATTCAGCCTCGGCCTTGGCGATGGCCTCAAACTCTTCCTCAGGGGCTTTCGCCACCAGGTGATGTCGACTATAGAAGGCGAAATACGCCACCATCACCGCATAGAACACGGCTGACCACATCGCGGCCTCTTGGCTGACCAGGAACGTGCTGATGAACGCGGCGACAGATAGAAGCAGCGCGATCCCGGTCGTCAATATGCCCCCTGGCGTACGATAAGGACGGTGCATATTGGGCTCTTTAACTCGCAAAATGATGTGCGACAGCATCATCATGGCGTAAGAGATCGTGGCGCCAAACACCGCCATGGTGATCATCAAGTCTCCTTCTCCGGTCAATGACAGCAGAAACCCGATCACGCCCGGCACGACCAGCGCCATTGTCGGCACTTTGCGATTGCCGGTTAAGGACAGCCAGCGCGGCAGGTAACCTGCGCGGGACAAGGCGAACACCTGACGGGAGTACGCGAAGATAATGGAGAAGAAGCTGGCGATCAGACCCGCCAGACCCACCAGATTCACAAAGGTGGCCATCGCTGAACTTTCGCCGTATGCATGCTGCAGAGCGCCCACTAACGGCGCGCTGTGGTCTTTCATCAACTCAGCGCTGGAACCGCCCGGAGCGAGGAATAGCACCAATCCGCCGAAAATCAGCAGAATCACCATGGCGGTGATAATGCCTTTAGGCATGTCCTGGGCCGGGTTTTTGGTTTCTTCCGCGGCTAAAGGCACCCCTTCCACCGCCAGGAACAGCCACATGGCGAAAGGAATCGCCGCCCATATCCCAAAGTAGCCCTGCGGCAGGAAAGCGCTTGCGCCCACGGCGGATTCGTTAACGGCGATATCCGTCAGGTTGGCCAGTTCAAACTCAGGCAGCATCCCCAGGATAAACACCAGCAGCGCCGCCGCCGCAATGGCGGTGATGACCAGCATGATCTTCAACGCTTCGCCGGCGCCCCACAGGTGAATGCCCACAAAAATGATATAGAAAGCGGCGTAGACCAAGGGGCCGTTCAGACCGAACATCTCCCCCACATAGCCGCCAATAAAAATGGCGATGGCCGCAGGCGCGATAGCGTATTCGAGCAGAATGGCTGTGCCGGTCAGAAAGCCTCCAAGCGGGCCCATGGCGCGGCGCGCGAAGCCATAACCGCCGCCGGCGGTGGGAATAGCGGAAGAGAGCTCCGCCAGGCCGAACACCATGAAGGTGTACATCGCGGCCATCAGAATCGTGGCGATAAACATGCCGCCGAAACCGCCCTGCTCCAGGCCAAAGTTCCAGCCGGCGAAATCACCGGAGATAACATAAGAGACGCCAAGACTGGCCAGCAGAATCCATCCCGCCGCTCCCTTTTTTAATTGACGTTTTTCCAGATAATCATTGGATACATTCTCATAATCCACCGTTCCGACATGAGCAACTGAAGGCGCAATGCTGTTGTCAGACGCTGTGGCAGCGGACGTTTCGGCCATGGGTTTATCCCCCTGTTTATTGTTGTTTACTAGGACGACGCCCTATCTCCACAGAGATGAGCGCGCAGGCTTCAAACACCAACCGATTCTAGGAGGCCCCAAAAAACCCAGCAAATACAATCACTTTCGTCGAAAAGCTAGTATTAGGGAAACTTATAGTGCGCTGAAATGACGCGCCGGGCGCGTTATCCGCATGCCCTGAAAGGGGAATTGAAATAAACTGCCGGGAGAAGATTTACAGCAAAACGGGGCCAAAAGGAGGCATTGTGCTGGAAAAGATAAACGCCTGGATCGACGACACCAACCGTAAGAACTACGATCGCCGCCACGCCTGCACGGAGTTCGCCCAGGCATTCGCCGGCTTTTACTCATCGGAGTTCCTGGCCAGCGCCTATTTCGTGGTGACTGACGATATTCCCAGACCTGACTTTCCAGAACTGCGCCAAATGGGATTCGGCGAATTTATCGATATGCCCGTCAACGGCACGACCTATAAAGACACTTACTACATAAGGTCTTCAGCAGTTTCCGAGTTGCGAGTGCACTTTCATGAGCTGGTTCACGTAGTGCAGTGGCGTGAGCTGGGCGCGTTGAACTTTATCCAGCGTTATATGAAGGAAATTCTGACCTGCGGTTATGCAAACGCCCCTTTGGAGATCATGGCCTATGATCTGGATAAGCGCTACGGCGCGAAAGTCGACGCCTTTGATATTCCTGAATATGTCATCAGGAACCTGTAGCCCGACATCAAGTCAGGCCAGTTCCGACGGCTCGCGCAGATGCTGATACTCCAAAGACCCCATTTCCATCAATCGGCTGCGCGCCCGCTCAAATTCGAAAGTCAGCGCGCCGCGAGTATAGAGTTCCGCCAGAGGCGCTAAGGCGGTCATATAAAGCCGCACTTTGCGCTCGTACAACTCGTCCACCAGCGCAATAAATCGCCGCGCCGCGTCATCACTTCGCGACAACACCACGGCCCTTTCCCCGGTTGCGCCGGAACCGACGCTGCCGTCTTCCGTTCCCCGCGCCTTGATCCTCTCGTACGCCTCGCCGCTTAGGTGCGGGATATTGAGAAGAATAATCAGATCGAAGCGTTCAGCGAGATCAACGTAATCCAGATGACTGCGCGGTCCTTCGCAAAGAGCCGCAAAATCGAAAGCAATCCTCCGTCCGACGCGAGCCACATATGTGATATCGCGGGACAGCACCTTCAGCGTACACGACTTGTCTCTTTCCGCCACTAACTCAAAACGCTGCAGCAAGTCGCCCTCGACATCAGACAACTCAGACTGGTTACGCTCGACAAAATAAATAGCTTCCGGCTGCAATGCGCGTTCACGGTGATCCAGTCCGCCATCCATATGCAAAGTTTGCGTATGCGCCTGAATCGCAGCGATAGCAGGCAGAAAGCGAGAACGCTGCAAGCCATCCCAATACAGTCTTTCCGGCGGCGTATTACTCGTCGCCACCAGCGTCACATCGAACTCAAACAGCGACTGCAACAGCCCGCCCAGCAGCATGGCGTCGCCAATATCCGAGACGAAAAACTCATCAAAGCAAAGTACGGAATAGCGACGGCTGAAGTCTCTGGCGATCCGCCGCAACGGCTCAGGGGTTCCACTCAACGCCTGCAACTGCCGATGCACGGACGCCATAAAATGATGAAAATGCTGGCGCAAAACCTGTTCTGGATTGAGGCTGGCGACAAAAAGATCCATTAAAAACGTCTTGCCCCGCCCCACTTTGCCCCACAGATACAACCCCGACACATACTCCGACCGCCCCACCAACCACTTGGGACGATCGCCAGCGCCAGCCAACCGCTCATACAAATCCTGCAACGCATTCAAAGCCATCGCCTGCGACGGATCAGCCTGAATCTCACCTGCGTTGAGCAAAGAATCGTAGCGTTGTTTGGGGCTTATGGGAGTTGTGTACATCTCAACGTAGTAGTGAATTCTAAAGTTAAAGGGTCATCAGAAGATGATCTATGCAATTGCAATGCTCGGGACTATCTCGCCTTTTCCGCTTTGGATATCTCTTGTTCTTCCGCCGACTTCAGATCCTTGCCTGTCTCATCCTTCCACTCGACAAGTCCATTGGCGCTTCGCCCCATGATGACAGCCGCCGCAGCCGAAGGACTACTAAAGAGATAGTCTGTGTTGAAAAGTAACTTTTCGCCCGATATGCCTAATACCCCGGCTTCCATAAGCTCTTCCCTAAGAGCGTTGAAGCCTTTAGGAAAGGACGGCACAGTACTTGTGGCGGCTTCAGAGCCAGCGAACACAACAAATCCATCATTCGTGCGCTGCCCCCGACCACTAGCTCCTCTGGCGCCTTTCACATAAAAAATATCTGGTGATTGTGCCGATGCGTCATTCACTTTCACTAAAGGCTCAAACACCCTAAATCCCATCGTGTTGACGAGGATTTTTATATACTCAATAAACTCTTCCATCTCCGCTTGGTCAGACTCTGAAATGGCGCTTCGAGTGGGCGTATTGCCATTTTGAATATCAAACCGGCCAGCTGTTTTGGCAATATCGCAGAGTCTGGATTCAAGGTACTTGATGTGCGCCTTATTTAAATTCTCGTCTTTGCTGGTGAATACCACCGACTCATTCCAGAACTCTTTGTCTGACACATGCTTTACGAGACGCTCATAGGCATTCTCAGTTTCTCCCACATAGGCTTTGGGTTTAGCGGTGGGAGAGTCTGCGCGACCGAAAAGTATATACACAGCGGTTCCTTTCAGGTCGCTGCGGTCAGCACAATCTTTTACTTTGGCTCTCGGGATACGATAGGCCTTACCCGTCCAGTTGGATATTTCACACACCATCCTGCCTTCCGGATCAGCGTCCATCAAAAACAGCTTTATCGTCTTTCCATACTTCTTCGCGTACATGGCTTTCCTTAATCCTGTGCCTCTACAACCCACAGAAATGCAGCAATCCTAACTGAAAGGCGGCTCTTCGCCATAGGAATTTTCTACTCTATTCGGGCAATAAAAAACCCTGTATTCACAGGGTTTTCTGGCATTAGTCCTGTCCGACGTCGTTTTACTCGACGTTCTGCACCTGCTCTCGCATCTGCTCGATCAGCACCTTCAGCTCTACAGCGAACTGAGTGGTTTCGGTTACCAGGGATTTTGAGGAGAGGGTGTTGGCTTCGCGGTTGAGTTCCTGCATCAGGAAGTCCAGGCGGCGGCCCATCGGTTCTTTTTTGCCGAGGACTTCACGCACTTCATGGACATGGGCGTCAAGGCGATCCAGTTCTTCCGCTACATCCGCTTTCTGGGAAACAATCACCAGTTCCTGCTCCAGACGGGCGCTATCCACCGCCAGCTCCAACTCTTCGAAGCGGGCCTTCAGGGCCTCGTTTTGGCGCTCCAGGATGATGGGCATTCTCTGACGCACGCGGCCAACAATGTCCGTGATGGCGGTTAAGCGGTCTTCCAACATGGGACGAATGCGATCGCCTTCTCGTTCACGGGTCTTCACCAGGCTTTCCAGCGTCTGTTCGAACAGACTCACGGCTTCTTCTCTCACCGGCTCCAGATCCGTCTCCTCAGAGACCAGCACGCCAGGCCAATTGAGAAAGTCGAAAGCATTGATGTGCGCGGGATTATCCAGGATGCGGTTGATCTGATTGACCGCCTGATTCAGCTCATTGGCGAGACCAAGGTTCACCTGATAAGAAGGGGTGGCCTGAGATTCCTGTTGGAATTTAAGCTGACACTCCAGTTTGCCTCTCTGCACATACTGACGCATCGCTTCCCGCAGAGCGGGCTCAATTTCCCGTAAGACTTCAGGGATTCGAAACATGGGCTCCAGATAACGGTGGTTTACTGAGCGCACCTCCCAGGTGAGCACGCCCCATTCTCCTCTGGATTCCTGCCGTGCATAAGCAGTCATACTACGAATCATAAAGTCTCCAATCGCGATTCCTGAATGTTGAAAAAGACGGCGCGCCGACTTTCCGTGATGAGCAATACAGCCGGCGGCAGGTATATTATTTTCGGCGGTTCAGGTTGCTGCAGCTATAGGTGAACGGCATGACGCCTTACGCCGTCGCGGAGCCTGAGCCGGCCTCATTGAATAATAGTCGTTTAAGTTAGATGCAGATAGTCAGAGATGGCGATCCTGCCGGACCGCAATGAATATGCGGCGTTTTAGCGCAAACCAGATTACCAGTTATCTACCTGCCCCCTGTCGAATACCTTACCGCTAGCCACCGACGAATGCCAAATAAATATATTTTCCCGATAAACGTGAGTGCGCTTGCTGATCGCTTCCGCCAGCGCTTCGAACATTTGGTGAACTTTACCTGTATCGATCATGTCCGCCGTCAGCAGCTGAACCTGAACTGGATGGCTGTGGGTTTCCTGTAGACCGGCCACCCTGCCTTGATGAGCGTAGTGTCCTGGCGAAAGATATTCCCAGGTAATGTACACATTATCGACGTTGATATTTACGCTTTCCGCAAACTCCTTACTAATTCCCTCCAGCACCCTCGGCAAATCAGTGTCATGAGCTAACGGTAGCGACTTAATTTTAACTACCGGCATATAACCTCCTGAAAGGTTAACTCAATGAATCTTTCGGAATGGAAAATCGCCACGGAATAGATGAAAAACTTGGCGCCTCCTCAATCACAATAGCACAAGATCCAGCCCCCATTCATGCGCTTATTGGCTCTGGCGCAACTATTTTTCAACGCGCCTCCGGGCTCGATTCCCAGCCAAAACAGGCGTTGTTTAATGGCTTGCTAACCATGTCGTTCACTTATTCATATAGGCCTATCGTGCTACAATCCGCCCCCACATGAATCAATGAGAGCCAATGCATTATGAGACCCAGCGGAAGACAGCCCGACCAGACTCGCGACATCAAGATCACCAAGAACTACACGAAACATGCGGAAGGCTCCGTGCTGGTCGAGTTCGGCGACACCAAAGTCATCTGCACCGCCACGGTAGAAAACGGCGTTCCCCGTTTCCTGCGCGGTGAAGACCAAGGCTGGGTGACCGCAGAATACGGCATGCTGCCCCGCGCCACAGGCACTCGAAACCAACGTGAAGCCGCCAGAGGCAAACAGGGCGGTCGCACCCTGGAAATCCAACGTTTGATAGGTCGCTCCCTGCGCGCAGCGGTAGACCTGAAGAAAATGCCGGAGATTTCCATCACTATCGACTGCGACGTCATACAAGCTGACGGCGGCACCCGCACTGCTTCCATTACTGGCGGATTCGTCGCGATGGCGGACGCCATCAACAACCTAATCGCCAAAGGCCAGCTGAAAAACAATCCGATTCTGCACAAAGTCGCCGCTATTTCCGTAGGCGTTTACGAAGGCGTCCCCGTTGTGGATCTTGATTATGATGAAGATTCCAAGGCGGAAACGGACATGAACGTCGTCATGACGGATCAGGATGGATTTATTGAAGTGCAGGGAACTGCGGAAGCTGCGCCATTTTCAAGCGCGGAGCTGACGGCAATGCTGGATCTGGCTGGCAAGGGCATTCGCCAGTTGTTTGTAGCCCAGGAAGAAGTGCTACAAAGCTAAATAGAGAAAAGGGCGGACGGCGCCGCAACGCCGACTGCTTGACCGCGTCCCGCCAGATAAGCGGGGCAAGGCTCCGACAAAGCCCGCCCTAGAAGTCTACGTCGTAATCGACGATCAATGGCGCGTGATCAGAGAACCGGGTTTCGGTATCGATCCAGGCGCGTTTGATAGAGCTGCGTAGCCCTTGCGTGGCGATCTGATAGTCTACTCGCCAGCCTGAATGCTTACGCCAGCCTTCCGCTGATTCCGGCCACCACGTGTATTGGTTCTTTTCCCGGTTGATCTTGCGAAATGCGTCTACGTACTGCATTTCATCAAACACCTGATCAAACCAGGCCCGTTCCTGCGGCAGAAAGCCGGACACTTCCAAGCGGTGATAGCGGGGATTGGCGTCCGTCACCAGGTGAGCAGTCTGGAGATTACCGCAGAATATAAACTGCCGGCGCTTACGCAACGTTTTCTGCAGATGATTGCCGAAAGCTTCCAGATACTCTTCTTTAGCCTGTTGTTTTTCGTCGTCCATCAATGCGCAGGGAACCATCAAAGAAGCAATGCTGACAGCGTCAAAGTCGGCCTGAATAAAAGCGCCGTTCATATCCGCCGGAGCATAGGAAAAGCCCATCATGATGGCTTTGGGAATCTGTCGGGTATAAATGCCGACCCCACCGTCTTCAAGCTTTTCCGCATCCAGAAAATAGGGCTCATAGCCTTCAGGACGATATTTGTCTTCGTCCAACTCATAAACCCGCATCCTGTGGTCCTGCACGCAAACGACGTCAGCGTCCTGGCGCGCCATCCACTCGAAGAATCCCTCTCCGACTGCGCGCTTCAGTCCGTTTACGCTGATTGTTACTACCCTCATAGATGTTACCTATAAAAATTTGCGTGTATGATACCTAATTCATATTTACTGCAAAAGAATCCAAGGGCTAAAGAAACTCTTATGCACGACTATCAAAAAGCGTTTATTGAGTTCGCCATTCAGCGTGAAGTGCTGAAATTCGGCCAATTTACACTTAAATCCGGCCGCAGCAGCCCGTACTTTTTTAACGCCGGATTATTCAATACATCCACAACGTTAGCGCAAATCGGGCACTTTTATGCGGCGGCCTTAACTTCCAGCCCATTGCAATACGACATGCTGTTCGGGCCGGCTTACAAGGGCATTCCCCTGGTTTCCGCTCTCGCCGTTACGTTGGCCAACGAAAAAAGCATGGACGTTCCCTACGCCTTTAACCGCAAAGAAGCCAAAGCCCATGGCGAAGGCGGCGTCATCGTTGGCGCTCCGCTGAAAGGCAAGGTGCTTATCGTGGACGATGTAATTACTGCAGGCACAGCCATCCGTGAAGTCATCTCGATCATCAAGGCGAATGGCGCGGAACCCGCTGGCGTGCTCATCGCTCTTGACAGGCAAGAGCGCGGACAGCATCAGTTGTCGGCGATTCAAGAGATAGAGCAAAACTACCAGATTCCCGTCACAGCTATTATCCAGCTAGATCAAATTCTCGAGTTTCTTAAGTCTGACCCGCACTTTTCCGACAACTATAAGCAGGTTGCCGAGTATCGTGCCGTTTACGGCGTGCAAAGTTAATTCGTAACTTCCACTAAACGTAAATCAGGCAGCCACCCGGCTGCCTTGAACATCAGACTGAACCCGACCAGTATCGTCAGCACTTCAAAAGCGCGCTTCACCATCGCACTGCCTTTGGCGATAGACCAGTGCGCGCCCAGATATCCTCCGGCCAGAGCGCCCAATATTAGAGGGATAAGCCAGTCCCAGCGCACTTCCGCCTGTAGCGCCAGAGAAAGAGCGCCTGCTCCATTCCAGAAAACGCCAACCAAAACCAATGTATACGCCACCGCCCCTTGATAGCTTAGCCCGAACCACACAATCAGCCACAATGTGACGAACAAACCTGTCCCAGACGTAATGGAGCCATTCAATGCGCCAATCCCGAACAATCCAATCGCTCCTACCGCATATCCCAATGTAGAGCGGTTCTTGCTGTGCGCCTGCATGCCCAACTGCGGGGAACGCATTGAATAAAGGCCCAACCCTGTCGTCAAAAGTCCCAACGCCATTTGCGCCGCATTATCATCAACCCCCAGAATAACCTGAGCGCCCAGTAAAACCCCTGGGAGGCCCGCCGCCAAAATGAATAACGCAAAACGCCAATCCAGCCCTTTCTCCCGCAGATGACGGAATGACGCCCCCACGCCCAAAGCGACGCTTGCTACTTTATGAGTAGCCAAAGCCACGGAGAAACTCAAGCCTAAAAACAACAACGCAGGAAGCTGCAGCAAACCAGAGCCGCCACCAGCCAAAGCGGATAGTCCGTTGGCAATTAATGAAATTATGAATAACATTATAAAAGTCATGCTAATTCCCATATGACCTTTAAACCCACTAATCAGGGGTTACCCAAGCGAAGTAACCATAATATAACTACATGATGCCATTAAAAAAAATCAGGGGAGCAAAGATTGCCGCAGGCGTACTGCTCTGCTTGATGTCGCTAACATTCGTACAGGCCGAAACCCTATTTTATCGATACAAGGACCAAAACGGCACATTAGTGTTAGGGAACTCCGTACCACCGGAGGCGGCGAAAAAGGGTTACCAGATTGTTGATGCATTCGGTCGCGTGATTAAGGACATCCCCGCTGCATTGACCCCGGAACAGATTATCGAGCGTGATCGCAAGCTGGCGGAGAAAGCGCAAAAGGAAGAGGAAGTCCGCAAACAACGCGAAGCGGATGAACTCCTCCTGCGGCTTTTCAGCCACCCGGATGACGCCGCCCGCGCCCGCGATCGCAAACTGCAAGAGCTGGACGGGTTAATCAGCCTCAAGCGTAATAATATTGAGGTGCTGGAAAAGAAGGTGGCGAGCCAGGAATCTCGAGCGGCGGACGCGGAAAGAGCGGGACGCGCTGTACCACAGGATTTACTGGATGAAATTCAGCGAGACACCAGCCAAGTACAACGGCTACAGAGTGAAATCGCCGCGCATGAAAAGGATCGTGAAGAAACAACCGCTGACTACGCTCAAAAAATTGAGCGCCTGAAATTCCTGCTTGAAAAAATAAACAACTGATCCGCTTTTCCGCCTCACCTAATCAAAAGAGCGCCAATAGGCGCCCTTTTGTCAAGAGTGCGAACTCTTAAGCTGCAGCTTCTTCCTCAGTAGTCTTAGAGGCCGGCTTTTCTGCAGTTTTTGTCGTTTTCTTAGCCGCGGCTTTGGATTTTTTGGCCTCGTCGTCGCTATCTTTTTCTGCGCCTTCGATCTTGGCCACCAGGTCCGCAGCAAAATCGTTTACACGCTGATTCCATGCGCGGAACGAAGAGTAAACGTTATCCAACATGTGGTCGTGCATTTCGCGCACGGACTTAACGGACAAATTCTTAGCTTCCTGCTCTATTTTCTCCGCGTATTCGAAAGGTTTCGCAGCAAGAGTGCGATGCTGCTCTTCTACTGTTTTGATTCCTTTTTCTACAGCGTCCTGAATTTGCTCCTGATATGACTTGAGCTTGCCCATCTTTGGTCTCCTACCGGTTTACTTTGAGATAAGGAACCCAGTTCCTTGCCTTGATTGCGCCCTCAAGATACGTGCAAAAATTAGAATAATCATACTAATCCAGGCCCCTTAAACAGGGGCTGAAAGGCAATTTGATCTACCTCAGAAAACGCTGAAAAAAATCCATTTACACTAGGATTGTCGCCGTTTCAGCGCGGACACGATCCCATTAGCTATACTTTTTAAGACATTGCCGTTTATCAAAAACACTGCGCGCCCTTGATGAATATGACAGTTCTATTCCGCCCTCATAATGGCGATAGCTCCAACCCGTTTCACGCCTTTTTGAAGCGGCGTTGAGCGGCTCATCCCCMCCCTCCCGCCAGTATGAACAGTCTGATTGATGCGCAATATCCGCTCCCCCATCTAGCCATGGCGCTGCTGCTTGGGCTGACCATCGGCATACAGCGCGGCTGGGTCAACCGTAACGAAGAGGCCGGCCATCGGGTAGCGGGGGTAAGAACGTTCGCTTTGATTGCGCTTCTGGGCGGTCTGACTACCTGGTTGGGCGAACAAATGGGGGAGTGGGTGCTGGCGGCGGGCATCATCGCCCTGGCGCTGATTCTTATCGCCGCTTATGTCACCAGCCAGAAACAACGCCTGGACATGAGCATCACTAGTTTGATCGCCTCAATGCTGACTTTTTTTTATGGCGCTTTGTGCGTCATGGGAGAGTTCTCCGTTGCGGCCACCATGACAGTCGTGACCGCCATATTGCTCGACCTCAAGCCGGAGCTGCACGGGTTTCTGAAAAAAATACGTGATGAAGAGCTGGACGCCGGGCTCAAGTTATTGGTGATGACCGTCGTCATGCTGCCAGTACTGCCCAACGAAGGGTTCGGTCCATGGGGCGCCATTAACCCCTATGAGGTTTGGTGGATGATTGTCTTAATCAGCGCCATTTCCTTTGTTGGCTATTTCGCAGTCAAAATAGGCGGCCCATCCAAGGGGATATTGATAACCAGCCTATTCGCAGGCTTGAGCTCTTCTACCGCGCTGACCCTGCATTTGTCCCGGGTCGCCAAAGACAATCAGGAGCATGCGCCACTTCTGGCGTCAGGCGTGTTGATCGCCTGCGGCACTATGTTCCCGAGGTTATTGCTGGTTATCTATATCGTCTACCCTCCGCTGGCTTATGCACTTGCCCCGCCCTTTGCTCTCATGGCTCTCTGCGTATACGCCTCCGCATTTTATTTCTGGCGCAGCCATTCGGGAATAAAAATCGAACAACCCGATCTCAAGCAGAATCCGCTGGAAATATCCTCTGCTCTGTTCTTTGGCTTCCTGCTGCTGCTCATCATGTTGCTCTCCAATGCACTGCACGAATGGTTGGGAGCCAGCGGCGTCTACGCTCTCAGCGCCATATCCGGATTGAGTGACGTAGACGCGATCAGTTTATCTCTGGCCCGTCTCGCCAAAGAGCCGGAGAAAGTGGCGCTACTAGTCGCCGCCTGGGGCATTTTTATCGCCGCTTGCAGCAATAGCCTGGTTAAGGCGGGTCTTGCATGGACCATCGGCAACCGTCCATTGGGAGTTAAAGTCGCGGCCGCCCTAGCCGCTTCCGGCGTTGCGGGACTGGCGATTTTGCTCCTGAACCCTATCCAAGTCTACTAATCACCGATCAACCGACAACGAAGTAAAAGCTATGAACAAACCTGAACTCCTGGCGCCAGCTGGCTCACTCAAACACATGCGTTTTGCATTCGCCTATGGCGCTGATGCGGTTTACGCCGGCCAGCCCCGCTATAGCCTGAGAGTGCGGGAGAATGATTTCAATCTCGCCACGCTGGCCGAAGGAATTGAAATAGCGCGGTCACAAGGCAAAAAGTTTTATGTCGCCGCCAACATCGCCCCTCACAACAGCAAAGTGAAAACCTTTCTGGACGATATGGCTCCTGTGATTGAAATGCGGCCAGACGCCCTGATCATGTCCGACCCTGGATTGATCATGATGGTTCGCGACAAATGGCCGGACATGCCCATTCATCTCTCCGTGCAGGCGAACGCCGTCAACTATGCCGCCGTTGAGTTCTGGCGCAGACAAGGACTGGAGCGGGTAATTCTGTCGCGGGAGCTGTCTTTGGAGGAAGTCGCAGAGATCAAGGAAAAGTCGCCACAGATGGAGCTGGAAGTCTTCGTTCATGGCGCGCTGTGCATCGCTTACTCTGGGCGCTGCCTATTGTCCGGCTACATCAATAAGCGCGATCCCAATCAAGGCACGTGCACAAATGCCTGCCGCTGGAAATACAACGCCATTCCAGCCACCCAGGATGACGCAGGCAATATCACAGCGCAGACCTGGGAGCCAACGCACTCTCAGTCTTGCAGCCCAACGCTGGGAGATGGCGGGATCACCTCAGAAATGTTTCTGTTGCAGGAAGATGGTCGACCAGATCAACTGATGCCCGCCTTTGAAGACGAACATGGCACTTACATTATGAACTCTAAAGATCTACGCGCCGTGCAGCATGTGGAGCGATTGTGTCGCATCGGCGTGCATTCTTTAAAAATCGAGGGGCGCACCAAGTCTCATTACTACGTCGCCAGGACGACGCAAGCGTACCGCCAGGCCATTGATGACGCCGTGGCTGGCGTCCCGTTTAACATGTCGCTGATGGACGATCTGGAGAAGCTTGCGCATCGGGGCTATACCGAAGGCTTTTACCGACGCCACGTACATGACGAGTATCAGAATTACGCAAATGGAACCTCGCTGTCCGGCAAGCAACAATTCGTCGGCGAAGTGTTGGAATACTCTCCTGAGAATGGTCAAGCCTTGATTGACGTTAAAAATAAAATATCTATTGGAGATTCCGTCGAAATTATGACACCAAGCGGAAATATGAGTTTTATCGTCAAAAAAATGGAAAATAAAAACGGACAAAATATTGACGTCGCCCCCGGCTCTGGGCATCGCATTCGCCTTCCGTTACCGGAGAACGCACCGAGTCGTCTAGACTTCAGCTTACTCATGCGAAACCTCTAGCCGCTCACCTTTAACGTGATAGACCTTTAAGCCTAGCCACATGGAAGTATGGCTATCAAATCCAAGTCGAATTATATTTTTGTGGGTAGTTAGTCACGAATTGATCATAAAAAGATAGCGTCGCGTCCGAATGTCGACTTTACTGAGCAATCAGTTCCTTTCTAAAAACTAGAAAGTCAGATGTTTTGACAATTATTAAGCCGTTTATCCGAAAGACTTCTTAAAATCGCCATGAAGATAGAATTGCTTGGCAGCGAAACCTTGCTTCGCGCCCGGAAGCTTATTGCATTTTTGTTTTTGGGAACCGTTGTTGCGACGGGTTCCGGTTGCAACCTGTCCGACTCGATAAGCGGAGACTCCCCCAAAAGCGCCGCACATAGCGGAGACGCAACACAGGGAGACGACTCATCGTCTTCCAACCCCAGCGCGGGAGTGCAAGGGCCGATTACGCCTAAAACCCTTTCCTGGAACACGCCCTGGACCCGTGAAGACGGCTCCTCCCTCGCCCTTAGCGAAATTGCAGCGTACGAAGTGGCCTATCGCAACCTGTCCAAAGGCGATGATGGGCGTGTAGTGATAGACGACGTTGGCGTCACCTCATTGAAGCTGTCAGGGTTCGCTTCAGGCAAATACGGTTTTAAGGTAAGAGTGATTGATTATGATGGCGTGGCGAGCGACTACTCTCAGGAAGTCACCGCCACTCTGAATAACGGATAGCTTTTACTCACTCCCAGCAACGCCAAGAGTTTCGATAGCCGCCTACAGGGCGGCTATTTTATGCGCGGATAGTAATTTAGCCTTCATCTCATCTGGATTTTTCAGCGTATTCCCTCTTTCAGCCTCATGCTGATAGCCTTTGCCATATTGGCTGATCAGGCGGGAAATCCAGAATCGCAACGCCCCAACCCGCAACGCACCGCTCCACTGGCTTTTCTCAAGATCAGTCAGAGGACGCTTGTTGTCGTAGGCTTCAACAAAAGCGCGCAGCTTCTCCTGATCGTAATTTCCCTCTGCATCACAGCACCAGTCATTGCAAGCGACGGCGAGATCAAACAGCCAGCAATCGTGACAGGCATGATAAAAATCGATAACGCCGCTCACTTTGTCGCCATCAAACATCACGTTGTCGACAAACAGATCGCCGTGAATCCAGCCGTTTGGACATTGCGCCCAAATATCCGCCTGTTGCTGGAAATGCTCGATTTCCGCATTCAACAACGCCAGTTCATCTTGCTTGATGTGAGGAGCCAGATCATCCCGGTGAGACTGCATCCACCCTACTGTACGCACCACTTCACGACGACCGGGCGCGGACCGGGAGGCCAAATGCATTGCGCCAAGCAAATCGCCAGCGATGGCGCACTGATCACGAGTGGGAGTATCCAGGTGGCCGCCAGCAATTCTGGGCACCAGCACACAAGGCTTGCCTTCTATATAAGCCAAGGATGAACCATCCAGCATAAGATGGGGCGCCGGCGCGGGAAAGCCCTGCTGCGCCAGTCCTTGCATCAGATCAATGAAAACCGGGAGCTCTTCGGCGGTCACCATCTCAAAGATTGTCAGCACCCAGCGTGTTTCTTCGCCGCCGCTTGTTACGCTGACAAAATAGTTGGTGTTTTCTATCCCCGCCGCAATGCCTTGAAATTCCGTCACTTCAGGCGCATCGAAATAAGATTCCAGCAACGTCTGCAATTGCTCTGGAGACACTCTCGTAAAAACCGCCATTAACCCGCCTTATTCACTACTTCTAAAACTTAATTTCAAACGCATCCTGCGCTTTGACCACAAAATAAATCGCCTATCGAAAACTTACCATTCCAAAAGCTTCCAGCTCGGAACCAGTATCCGCGGCTTTTCCGATTGCACCCATTCACCCGTATCGGAAGGCACCAGATAATATTCCGGGCCGACTTTGGGGACGACCTTGATCTGCACCAGTTCGCCGTTCACCCGATACTCGTAATGGGTTTCCTTTTCGCCATAACGAATCTGCACTTCTGGCTCCGCCGCAGAATCTTCCGCCAGCGTTGGCGCAGCCAAAGGAAGAATAATTAACGCGAGCAAAGCTTTACGTATCCAAAAACTCATTGGTAACCTACACGCTGTTTTTTGGTAACCTACACATTTGTTTAATCAGGCAGCGCCTGGGGCTAATTCACCGGGTAGTCCCGGCAGCTCCGTCAGCCCTCTTCCGGGCCCATTTTCGGGGATTAGCCGATCCTGCGGGATACGCTTATTCCGAGCCCATACAACCATTTAAAACCAGTACCATCTATGAGTAAAGAAAACCGTTCAGCGCCTGTCGTCCTGGTAGACGGCTCCTCGTATCTGTTTCGCGCCTACCACGTTCCCAACCTGAAAGAGCTCAGAAACTCCAAGGGGCAACCTACCGGCGCCATCAGAGGCGTCATCTCCATGCTTCGGAAGTTGCAAAAAGATTATCCGGAGAGCCAGGTGGTCGCCGTTTTCGACGCCAAGGGCAAGAACTTTCGCCACGAGATGTACCCCGATTACAAGGCCAACCGGCCCCCCATGCCGGAAGACCTCGCCTGCCAGATTGCGCCTCTGTACGACATTGTCCGTGCTATGGGGCTGCCTTTACTGATTATAGAAGGCGTAGAGGCCGACGATGTTATAGGCACGCTGGCCCATGAAGCAACTACAAAAGGGCTGGATGCGGTAATTTCAACGGGCGATAAAGATATGGCCCAGTTAGTGAGCCCTCACGTCACCCTCGTCAACACCATGACAGAGACCACCATGGACAGAGAAGGCGTCGTCGAGAAGTTTGGCGTACCGCCGGAACTGATCGTGGATTACCTGGCGCTCATTGGCGATACCGTGGACAACATCCCGGGAGTGAACAAATGCGGTCCCAAAACTGCAGTCAAATGGCTTGGTGAGTTCGGCTCCCTGACGCAAGTGATGGAGCGGGCGGGTGAGGTCAAAGGTAAAATCGGCGAAAGCCTGCGCAGCAGCCTGGAGCAGTTGCCGCTGTCAAAAGAGCTCGCCACTATCAAGACCGATGTCGAGCTGCCTTTCACCTTGGAAGAGGTTTGCCCCAATCCCGTCGATACAGAAGCGCTGCGCACCTGGTTTACTGAGTTGGAGTTCAGAACCTGGATCAAAGATCTGGACGCGACACCCTCTACACAGGCGACGACCCCCGAAGCCAGCGCCTCCCCCGCGCAAAGCGTTGAGCAGGACTACCAGGTTGTGACAGAGCAGGATCAGTTTGACCACTGGATCAAAGTGCTGACTGACGCCAAAACATTCAGCTTCGACACAGAGACCACCAGCCTCAATTATATGGAGGCGGAGATCGTCGGCGTGTCCTTCGCAGTCGAGCCCGGCAACGCGGCTTACGTGCCTGTAGCCCATGACTATATGGGAGCGCCGGAACAGCTGGAGCGCGATAAAGTTCTGGCCGCGCTCAAGCCTCTTCTGGAGGACCCTGCATATCGCAAGATTGGTCAAAACCTGAAATACGACGCCCATGTATTGGCCAATCATGGCGTTCAGCTCAACGGCATCGCGGAAGACACCATGCTGGAGTCCTACGTGCTGAACTCCACCGCCAACCGTCACGATATGGATACCCTGGCCTCCAAACACCTGGGGCGGGAAACCATCCACTTTGAAGATATCGCCGGAAAAGGGGCGAAACAGCTGACCTTCAACCAGATCAGCCTGGAGCAAGCCGGCCCTTACGCCGCCGAAGATGCGGATATCACCCTGCAGTTGCATCACGCTCTGAACCCGAAACTAAAGAAAGAAGGACGTTTAGAGCAGGTTTATCGCGAAATCGAACTCCCGCTGATTCCTGTATTGATGCGGATGGAGCATCGCGGAGCCTTGGTGGACAGCCAGCGTTTGCGCACTCACAGCCAGGAATTGGCTGAGCGCATGCTGGAGTTGGAAGAAGAAGCTTATGAAAAAGCCGGCCAGAAGTTTAATCTCGGATCGCCCAAGCAGTTGCAGGAGATTTTCTACGAAAAGCTCGGCTTCGACATTATCAAGAAAACGCCGAAGGGACAGCCCTCCACCGCCGAGCCGGTGCTACAGGAACTGGCGGAGAAGTATGAGCTGCCTCGTGTCATTCTGGAGTATCGCGGCCTCTCCAAGCTGAAGTCGACCTACACGGATAAGCTGCCGGAAATGATCAACCCGCGCACCGGCCGCGTGCATACCTCCTACCAGCAGGCGGTCGCCGCCACCGGGCGTTTGTCGTCAAGCGACCCCAACCTGCAAAACATCCCCGTGCGTAATGAGCAGGGCCGTCGCATCCGGCAAGCCTTTATCGCCCCCAAAGGCTGCAAGCTGATCTCCGCCGACTACTCGCAGATCGAGCTGCGCATCATGGCTCACCTGTCCGGGGACGAAGGCTTGTTAAAGGCTTTCTCCGAAGGCCTGGACGTGCATCAGGCGACGGCGGCGGAAGTCTTCAACGTCGCATTCGACGAAGTCAGCTCCGAGCAGCGCCGCAAAGCCAAGGCCATCAACTTCGGTCTGATCTACGGTATGTCCGCCTTCGGTCTGGCCCGCCAGATACACGTTGAGCGCGGCGAAGCGCAGAGCTATATCGACAAATACTTCGAGCGTTACCCCGGCGTGTTGAACTACATGAACCGCATTCGCGCGGAAGCTCAGGATACCGGCTACGTGGAGACCTTGTTCGGGCGTCGTCTGTATTTGCCCGACATTCGCTCCAGCAATCGCAATCTGCAACAGGCGGCGGAGCGCACCGCCATCAACGCCCCCATGCAGGGTACGGCGGCTGACATCATCAAACGCGCCATGCTGGCGGTGGACGCCTGGCTGGAAGGTAAAGACGCGCCGCCGGCGAAGATGATCATGCAGGTGCACGATGAGTTGATCCTGGAAGTAGAGGAAAGCGCTGTCGAGGCAGTTAAAGAGAAGCTGACGCAGATTATGTCTTCCGCCGCGGAATTGAATGTGCCGCTATTAGTGGAAGCCGGCGCTGGCAATAACTGGGATGAGGCGCACTAGCGCTTCCTGAAACGCAAAACGGCGGGGCCTTTGAGGACCCCGCCGTTTTTTTATCCGCTTTCAGAAGCGATTTTCAGCGATCAATAATCCTGGTCGTCGCTCAATGACAGACTGCTGGCTGCGCCTTGCAGCTTGGAAATATTGCTGTCTGCACCCAGTTTGATCATCAGACGCAGGTCGTTCGCGGAGTCCGCATGAGACAACGCGTCTTCGTAGGTAATCTCTCCCGCAGCGTAAGCGCGGTACAGCGCCTGATCGAAAGTCTGCATGCCCAGTTCCGACGACTTGGTCATCAGCTCTTTCAACTTGTGCACTTCCCCTTTACGAATCAAGTCTGCGGCCAGCGGCGAGTTGATGAGGATCTCAACAATCGCCCGACGTCCCTTACCGTCCGGGGTCGGCACCAATTGCTGCGCCACGATAGCCTTTAAGTTCAAGGATAAATCCATCCACACCTGGTTATGCTGCTCAGGCGGGAAGAAGTTGATGATCCGGTCCAGCGCCTGGTTGGCGTTGTTGGCGTGCAATGTCGCCAAACACAAGTGACCGGTTTCCGCGAAGGTCACCGCATATTCCATGGTGTCGGCGGATCGCACCTCCCCGATCATGATAACGTCGGGAGCCTGCCGCAGCGTGTTCTTCAGAGCCACTTCGAACGACTCCGTATCCAGTCCCACTTCCCGCTGCGTAATAATGCAGCCGTGGTGCTGATGGATATATTCGATGGGGTCCTCGATGGAGATGATGTGACCTTTGCTGTTGCGGTTCCGGTGGCCGATCATCGCAGCCAGCGACGTGGACTTACCGGTGCCGGTGGCGCCGACAAAGATAATCAGGCCCCGCTTGGTCATCGACAGAGACTTGATAACCTCCGGCAGATGCAGGTCGTCCAGCTTGGGAATATTGGTCTCAATACGACGCAACACCATCCCGCACAGGTTGCGCTGATAAAAGGCGCTGACCCGGAAACGACCGATGCCGCGGGCGCTGATTGCAAAGTTGCACTCATGCGCAACCTCAAAATCCGCACGCTGCTTTTCCGACATTATGGAAAACACGGTTTCCCGCGTCTGCTCAGGAGACAGCGGCGATTTGGTGATTGGCACCATACGACCGTGGACTTTAATGCTGGGCGGCACCCCAGCTGTGATAAAGAGGTCCGAAGCCCCCTTTTCCACCATGATTTTTAACAGCTTGTCGAAATCCATCACAACACCCCAATGGTAATAACGCTACAGCGACCGGCATAAACCGGGATAAGGTCGCGGCGTCAGAAATTCTCCGGCATTTTGGCTTTTTCGCGCGCGGCTTCGCGGCTGATCAGCCCTTTAGAAATCAAATTGTGCAGACACTGGTCAAGGGTCTGCATACCCAACGCGGCGCCGGTCTGGATAGACGAGTACATCTGGGCGACTTTGTCTTCGCGTATCAGGTTACGAATCGCTGGCGTGCCGATCATGATTTCATGGGCCGCCACACGACCGCCGCCGACCTTCTTCAGAAGTGTCTGCGAGACGACCGCCTGTAACGATTCGGAGAGCATTGATCTTACCATGGCTTTTTCTTCCGCAGGAAACACGTCGACCACCCGGTCAATGGTTTTCGCAGCGGATGTGGTGTGCAGGGTGCCGAATACCAAGTGTCCGGTTTCCGCAGCAGTCAGCGCCAGACGGATGGTTTCCAAGTCCCGCATCTCACCAACCAGAATAATGTCCGGGTCTTCCCGCAGGGCTGAACGCAGCGCTTCGCTGAACCCTAACGTATCACGGTGCACTTCGCGCTGGTTCACCAGACACTTCTTACTTTCGTGCACGAACTCGATAGGGTCTTCGATAGTGAGGATGTGGTCGTAACGGGTATCGTTGATAAAGTCGATCATCGCCGCCAGCGTCGTACTCTTACCGGAACCGGTCGGTCCTGTAACCAGACAGAGCCCGCGAGGCTTGAGGGCGATATCCTTGAACACCTGCCCCATTCCCAAGTCTTCCATTGTCAGCACTTTGGAGGGGATGGTCCGGAATACGGCGCCGGCGCCGCGGTTCTGGTTGAAGGCGTTAACCCGGAAACGGGCGACTCCGGGAACTTCGAAGGAAAAGTCCGTCTCCAGAAACTCTTCGAAATCCTTACGCTGTTTATCGTTCATAATATCGTAAATCAGCGCGTGTACTTCTTTATGCTCCATTGCGGGCAGGTTAATTCGCCTGACATCCCCGTCGACGCGTATCATGGGAGGCAACCCGGCAGATAGGTGTAAGTCGGAAGCGCCCTGCTTAGCAGAGAACGCAAGCAACTCGGTAATGTCCATTAGGAATCCCCGTTTTGAACCTTATAATGACATGCAGCCTTCCGGCGGCCCTCAAACAGCGCCACCTCCCCACGACGACGGAAGGAACTGAATTTTGTCGGCGGGTTGGTTACAATCTGCGCGTTTCGACGCAGCCTAAGCTATTGATAGAAATAATATGTTCAGCATAGCAGACAACATCAAAACAGTAAGCCAAAGAATACAAAATGCAACAAAATCCGCGGCCCGGCCGGCGGATTCCGTGACGTTGCTCGCAGTCAGTAAAACCAAGCCGGCCGAGGCCATTCGGGTCGCGTATGACGCGGGACTGAGAGATTTTGGCGAAAATTACCTGCAGGAAGCCCAGGATAAAATCGCCCAGTTAAGCGACCTCTCCATCAATTGGCATTTCATCGGCCCATTGCAGTCCAATAAAACCCGCCCGGTGGCGGAGTTATTCCAATGGGTGCATACCGTGGACCGGGAAAAAATCGCCCGCCGTCTGTCAGAGCAGCGACCGGAGGGAGCCTCACCGCTGAATGTCTGCATTCAGGTCAATATTAATGATGAAAGCAGCAAGTCTGGCGTGTCGCCAGATGAAGTCGCGCCTCTGGCGGACATTATCAGCGCTCTGCCCGGCCTGCGCCTGAGAGGGCTGATGTGTATTCCCGACCCGACTCAGGGTGAAGCAGCACTGGCCGCCACCTTCAAGGAGTTGAGTCGCCATTTTGCTGCGCTGCAAAGCCGGTTCGATAGCGTAGACACCTTATCCATGGGCATGTCCGATGACATGGAGGCCGCCATTGCCGCTGGCTCCACCATTGTTCGCATCGGCTCCGCCATATTTGGCGCCAGAAACTACTAAAATGCAGCGAAATCAGCGGATTTTATCCGCCTGCACTTTAAATCCTCCGTCACAAACATTATTAAGACAGTTGGCGATAGTCGTATCCGCAAAGAGAACACTATGAAAGAACACCCACAGCTTACCTTCATCGGCGCCGGCAATATGGCCCGAGCGATACTTGGAGGCCTGATAGCCAATGGCTACCCGGCGAACAGACTGGCCGCGACCGCGCCTGCCGAGCATGAGTTAAAAGAAGCCGCAGACGCGTTCGGCATCCCGACCAGCACGGACAATCAGCAATTCATGGCGGACTGCGACGCGCTGATCCTGTGCGTAAAGCCACAGGTCATGCAGGTGGTCTGCGAGGGATTGGCGAAGGCCGTACAACAGCGTCGCCCTCTGATCGTCAGCATCGCAGCAGGCGTTTCCTGCGAGCAAATTGAAGCCTGGCTGGGAGGCGACCTGCCAGTGGTGCGCTGCATGCCAAATACACCCGCTCAGGTGCACCTGGGCGCCAGCGGGCTATACGCTAATCCACATGTCAGCGACGCACAGCGTGAGATTGCAGACAACCTGTTCAGCGCCGTCGGCATCGTCGCCTGGACGTCAAAGCAAGAGGACATACACACCGTCACAGCTTTATCTGGAAGCGGTCCTGCTTACTGCTTCATGTTCATGGAAGCGATGGAAGAGGCTGCCGCCTCGCTAGGTCTGGACCCGGCCAGCGCCCGAACCCTGGCGATTCAAACCATGCGCGGCGCCGCCGAGCTGGCGACGCGTAGCGATGAAGGCCCCGCGCAACTGAAAAAGCGCGTCATGTCTCCCGGCGGCACGACGGAACAAGCGATCAAAAGCTTTGAGGAGCAGGATATGAAAGCGATGGTGAAAACCGCTATCCGCAAAGCTTGGGAGAGATCCTATGAATTAAGTGGAGAGCGCGCGCCGGAATAATCTTCTTGACGGTCGTGAGTGAATTGTTTTTTCTTGCAGGCGGCTAGAGCAACTTCCAGACGGATATAAAGCCTATGTTACAAATATTGTTAGAAGTCACATATTACATCGGGATGTTCTACATAAGCGTGGTGCTGATGCGGTTTATCCTCCAGGTTTCCCGGGCGGATTTCTACAACCCGATCAGCCAGTTCGTGGTTAAGGCCACCAACCCGTTGCTGTTGCCGCTCAGAAAAGTCATTCCCGGCTGGAAAGGCCTGGATTTCGCATCACTGGTGCTGGCGCTACTGCTTTCAATCATCCTGATTATCGTCGTCCACTTGATTCCCTTGTCTCTCATCGTCGCCAAGCTGGGACTCATTGTGACGAACGCCGTACTGATGATGATTAAATGCGTCATTAACATCTATCAGTTCGCCATCTTTATTATGGTGATTATCAGCTGGGTGTCTCCAGGCAGCTATCACCCAGGCGCGCAGCTCGTCCATCAGATTACCGAACCATTGATGCGTCCTGTACGCAAAATCATGCCGCCCATCGGTGGACTGGACCTGTCGCCTATGGTGGTGTTGTTGCTGCTGTTCGTGATCAGCCGGGCTCTGTCCATTGCCTGATCCGGCCACACCCCGCTGCGTCAGCCAGCAGGATGAGCAAACGCTCATTCTGCAGTGCCATTTACAGCCGGGAGCCAAAAAAGATGAAATTGTCGGCCTTCATGGCGACGCACTGAAAATCAAAATTAGCGCCCCGCCTATTGAGGGTCGCGCCAATCAGCAGCTTGTCCGTTTTCTCGCCAAACTCTGCGGCGTCAAGCAACAAGATGTACAAATCCTCGCCGGTGAAAGCAGCCGTCAAAAGCGTATTCGCGTGCAAAACTTGACGGACGTCCCAAAGCTACTAAAACCCTATATATGATAACAAACCGTTACATGACGGTTTGATGTCCTTTTAGCAATATAAACGCTTGATTTTCCAAAGCTACCCGATACAAAATCAAACCTGAACAAATTTTCATCATTCGCAGTCGCCAACACGGACACAGCAGCGCCAACGGAATCCCATATAATGGCAACCTTAGGGTCAGAGCGAGAAACAACAATATGAGCAGTGGACTAAGTTATCACGTCGAAGCCTACCACCAGTGGAAGAACACCCTGATCCGGGAGATCGCCCATTATCAAAGCTGGCTGCGCACCAATCAGCTGAACTCCGACGATCTGGAGCTGAAACTGCAGCGCTGCGCTCAGTTACTGCATGAGGACAACCTCACCATCGCTTTCGTCGGCGAGTTTTCCCGTGGTAAGACCGAACTGATCAACGCTCTGTTTTTCGCCGAGTTCGGCCAGCGCATGCTGCCTTCTCAGGCCGGGCGCACCACCATGTGCCCTACCGAGCTGTTCTATGATCGCGATGGCGGCTCTTACCTTAAGCTGCTTCCCATAGAGACCCGTAGCGAAGAGAAATCCCTGGCGGATTACAAACGCAGCCAGGAGCACTGGGTCTATTACCCTCTGGACATGACTACGCCGGAATCCATGCGCGAGTCGCTGGACCAAGTAGCGCGCACCCGTACAGTCAGTTTTGAAGAAGCCCGCCGTCTGGGCTTCGAGCTTGGCTCATTAGAGCGCGATCCCAGCCATCCAGGCATGGCGATCATTCCGGCCTGGCGTCATGCGCTGATCAGTTTGGAAAACCCCATGCTTCAGCAAGGGCTGCGCATACTGGACACCCCTGGACTCAACGCCTTGGGCTCCGAACCTGAGCTGACCGTCAGCATGATTCCCAACGCTCATGCCGTCATATTTATGCTCGGCGCGGACACCGGCGTTACCGCCAGCGATATGGAGATTTGGACCAACCACATCTTCACCGAACATTCCGATCACCGCGCCGGCCGTTTTGCGGTGCTCAACAAGATCGACGTACTCTGGGACGATATTCAGGGCGAAGAACACACCAACAAGGCCATCGCTAAGGTGCAGTCTAAAACCGCAGACCAGCTGGGCCTTAAGCCGGAAGAAGTGCTGCTTCTCTCCGCCAAACAGGCGCTGGTCGGACGCATCAAGGGTGATGAGCAGAAGTTGCGCAGCAGCCGCCTCGACGACTTGGAGGCCTTGCTTACCGATCGCATTCTGGGCCAGAAAGAACGGCTGATCACCCACAACGTGGTGAACGACGTGCTGGGTATGCTGCAAACCAGTCAGGCCATTTTGCAATCCCGTTACTCCACCTATCAGGAGAAGCTGGAAGAGTACGAAAGCAAAGGCGTCAGCGCGGATTTCCTGCGCGAACTGACTGACAAAACTCAGGACGACTACAACTTTTATTACAAAAAGCTGTTTACGCTGCGCTCTAGCCGCCGTCTGATGAAGTCGCAGGCGATGATTCTGAATAATCTGGTGAATCTGGAGCATTTCGAATCCCACGCCAAAAAGACGCGCGATGAGCTGATTAACAGCTGGACGACGATTGGCATGGGCCGCGCCATGGCCGGTTTCTTCCATGCGATTGAAAACGACATCAGCAACCTCAACCACGAAGCCAGGCTGGCTCAGAAAATGGTGGGCTCTATCTATCAGCGCTACGCCAATGATGCGCGCTCAAGTCATCTGCGCCCCGCGCCGTTTACCATTACCAAGCAAATCCGGGAAATTGAAGGGTTGAAGATGCGCGCGGATAAATTCCGCCGCAATCCGCGCACACTGGTTTCCGAGCAGACGGTGGTGGTGAAACGCTTCTTTACGGTTATCGTCAGCGAAGCTCGACGCCTGTATGACGAAATTCATAAAGAATCGGACCGTTGGCCTCAAGAGGCGTTATTGCCGATATTGCAGCACACCATTGAGCAAAAGCAGTTGCTGGAACACCAGATTCGTCGTCTGAAGGACTTGGCGAAAACCGCCAAAGACACGCGCAGTCAGGTGAAACGCATTGTGAGCATGATGGAGGAAATCAATCAGGAGATTCAGGAAGCGGAACAGATACAGCGCAAGCTGCGTCGCCCTGCTCCACAAATGCTCTCCCAGAAGGTGGTCAGCCTTCCTGGCATGCAACGCTGATAGCCCAGTCATCCGCCGCGTGAGTCCGGCTCGCGCGGCGCATCTCACTCCGCCTGCAGTCTCCCGTTTTCTTATTCTCCATCGCCATCCTGGGTTGGTTATTGCTATCCGCTGGATTGATTAATAGACTGCGCCACTTAGCATGTGTTTTTGAAAGGAATAGTACGCACTAATGCCAGAGGTCATCCCACCTGACTCTGTCGGGATCGTCACGCCGCAAGTCGCTCAATTCGATATTCCTCTCACCCTGGAATGCGGCAAGCAGTTGAACAGTTTTCAACTGATGTACGAAACCTACGGGGAGTTGAACGCAGACCGCTCCAATGCGGTGCTGATCTGTCACGCCCTCAGCGGCCATCATCACGCCGCGGGTTATCATTCCATGGAAGACAGCAAGCCCGGCTGGTGGGATTCCTGTATAGGTCCCGGCAAACCGATAGATACGAATAAATTCTTTGTCGTCAGCCTGAACAACCTGGGCGGCTGCGCCGGCTCCACTGGCCCCGCGTCAATTAATCCTGAAACCGGCAACGCCTATGGCCCCGACTTCCCGGTCGTCACCGTACAGGACTGGGTGCGCAGTCAGGCCATGCTGGCGGATCGCCTCAATATTCCGCACTGGGCGGCGGTGATCGGCGGCAGTTTGGGTGGCATGCAAGCGCTGCAATGGTCCATCGAATACCCCGAGCGCGTTCATAACGCCGCGGTAATCGCCTCCACGCCACGCTTGTCCGCACAAAACATCGCATTCAATGAAGTGGCCAGAAAGGCCATTACATCTGATCCTAATTTCCATGAAGGCCGTTATGGCGAGCACACCACCTATCCGGATAAAGGCTTGATGCTGGCGCGGATGGTTGGGCACATCACCTATCTTTCCAACGCCTCCATGGGTGAGAAGTTCGGCCGCGACCTGCGCGCTCAAACGCTGAAGTTCGGCTTGCTGGACGTACAGTTTGAAGTAGAAAGCTATCTGCACTACCAGGGCGAACGCTTTTCCAAGAATTTTGACGCCAACACTTATCTGCTCATGACCCGCGCTCTGGACTATTTCGATCCTGCGCGAGCGCACGAGGGCGACCTCAGTAAGGCGCTGGAGCCAGCCAAATGCAAATATCTGGTAGTGTCCTTCACCACCGATTGGCGCTTCCCTCCTGACCGTTCAGAAGAACTGGTCAACGCGATGGTGGAAGCCAAGAAGTCCGTCAGCTACGCAGAGGTGGACTCCCCGCACGGCCATGACGCATTTTTGATACCGACCCAGCGCTATATGGATGTTTTCCATGGCTTTATGGGTCGAGTGGCGAAGGAGATTCCCCATGCGCGCTGATCTATCCATTATCAAAGACTGGGTTCAGCCCGGCACGGAAGTGCTCGACCTTGGTTGTGGCGACGGGACACTTTTGGACTATCTGCAAACCCATAAGCAGGTGCGCGGCTATGGTCTGGAAATCAGTAGCGAGAATATCACTGAGTGCCTGCGCAAAGGCGTCAACGTCATTGAACAGGATCTGGACAGTAAAGGCCTGAGCAACTTCAAGGACAAAAGCTTCGACATGGTGGTGATGACTCAGGCGCTACAGGCGGTTAGACAACCGGACATATTGCTGGACGAAATGCTGCGCCTGGCCAAGGAATGCATCATCACCTTCCCTAATTTCGGTTACTGGCGACTGCGTTACTATCTGGCCCGCAAAGGTCAGATGCCGGTATCCAAAACCTTACCCTATACTTGGTACAACACGCCCAACATCCACTTGTGCACATTCAAGGATTTTGAGGAGCTGTGCTACCAAAAGAACATCCATATTCTGCACAGGACCGTAGTGGACGACGAGCATCGGACCAACTGGCTGAATCAGCTTTGGCCAAACTTATTGGGACAGATCGCTATCTACCACGTTACACGGTGAGGCTCGTATGAAAACATTCGCAAAACTCTTTCGCTCTATTTACGGCTGCGCTTTCGTTTTAATTATCCTGGCGTTGGTCAGTCGCTCGGCTCTGGCTGAGCAAAAAGAAGTTTTCGGCGATTATGAAATTCACTACATCGCCCTTCCCACTACCATTTTGGACCCTGACGTAGCGACTCGTTATGAGCTGCCTCGCAGTAAGTCCACCGGCTTTGTGAATATCTCCGTGCTGAAAAAGCAGGAAGATGGGTCCCTGCGCGCTGTCTCCGCGTTTATCCGCGGCAAAGTGAACAACCCCGTGCAGCAAAGCAGGGATCTGGAGTTCCGCCGAATCAATGAAGGCGAAGCGCTCTATCAAATCGCTGAATTCTGGTACAGCCAGGGAGAAGTATTGACCTTCCAACTGGAAATTCAGGCCGATCCCAATCAGGGCCCCTTCTCTCTGCGCTTTAATCAAGAGCTGTTCCCGGAGTAATGCCCGGGAACCGTTATCCGACGTACTTAGACTTATCTTAAATCATGCAAAAGATCGTACTAGCCAGCAATAACGCTGGCAAAATCAAGGAGCTGAACCGATTGCTCGGCTCCCTCGACATCACTGTCGTCTCCCAGAAAGAACTGAACATTCCCTCTATTGAGGAAACCGGACAGACTTTCATCGAAAACGCCATTCTCAAGGCCCGTCACGCAGCGGCCGTATCCGGCCTGCCGGCTCTGGCGGATGACTCCGGCCTGGAAGTGGACGCCTTACAGGGCGCGCCTGGCATCTATTCCGCACGCTTCGCGGGCGAAAGCGCCTCGGATCAGGACAACAATGCCAAGCTGCTGCAGTTGCTGGCGAATACGCCTACTGGCGCCAGAACCGCGCGCTTTCACTGCGTACTGGCCTTTATGCGTCACGAAGCCGACCCAGTTCCGATTATTTGTCACGGCGCCTGGGAGGGCTCTATTGCAGAGCAGGCTAGCGGCGGCGGCGGATTCGGCTACGACCCGCTGTTCTGGTTGTCTGATCGACAGTGCACCTCAGCGGAATTAACGCCGGAGCAGAAAAACGCCCTCAGCCATCGCGGTCAGGCGATGGCGCAACTGGTTGCGGAGTTAACCCGCCTATATGGCTGATATTTTGACGCCGGGGCTGCATAGGCCGCCCCTGGCGCTTTACGTTCACATCCCCTGGTGCGTGCGTAAATGCCCATATTGCGACTTTAATTCTCACACCGCCCGATCGGAGCTGCCTGAACGAGAGTATCTGCAGGCGCTGCTACGGGATCTGGATACTGAGATGTTCAGGCTGGAGCAGACCGGTGGACAAAGAGCCCTTGGCTCCATTTTCTTTGGCGGCGGTACTCCGAGCCTGCTCTCCCCCGACATTATCGCCTCGATTATTGATGGCGCGCGCCAGCGACTGGGCTTCCATGACGACATTGAGATCACGCTGGAAGCCAATCCTGGAACCGTTGACGAGGCTAAGTTCAAAGACCTGTTTCAAGGCGGCGTTAATCGTTTGTCTCTGGGCGTACAGAGCTTCCAGCCTGAACTACTGACGACGCTTGGCCGCATACATAACGGCGAGGACGCCATCCGAGCCGTGGACAAAGCCCGCCAGGCAGGGTTCGATAATTTTAATCTGGATCTGATGCACGGATTACCCGGACAATCTCTGCAGCATGCGATGGAAGATCTGGATACAGCGATCAGCCTGAGCCCTACGCATCTGTCCTGGTATCAACTGACCATTGAACCTAATACCGAGTTTTACCGCCATCCGCCCCAACTGCCGGAAGACGATACCCTCTGGGAAATTCATGAGAACGGCTGCGAACGTTTAGCTCAGGCTGGTTATAACCAGTATGAAATCTCCGCCTTCGCCCAAACGGGAAAAGAGTCGAGACACAATCTCAATTACTGGCGCTTTGGAGACTACCTGGCCATTGGCGCAGGCGCTCACGGCAAGCTGACGGGAACTTCCGGGGAGGTTATCCGCTATTGGAAAACCCGCTTGCCGCAGCACTATCTCAGCCGCATCGATAACTATACGGCGGGGGAAGAAATAACTCCGGCTCACGAGGCTGGCGTGGACTTTCTGATGAATGCGCTAAGATTACGGGAAGGCGTGGAGGAAGAACTGCTGCTACGCCGCACTAGCGTTGGCGTCTCTCTATTGGAGCCGCAACTGAGTGAAGCCCGCCAAAAAGGCTGGCTGCAGTCTGACCGACTGCAGTGCACAGAGTTAGGCTATCGTCACTTAAACGCTGTTTTAACTCATTTTATGGACTAGCCCAGCCCGACAGCTTTGTTTTACACTGGACACTTCCCGGATAATACAGGTTTCTACCTATGGACGACCCTCACCCGTCGCAGAAAAACCGCATTGCCTTCAGTCTCGCCGCCACCGTCCTTTTTGGCGGACTGATTTTCTGGATACATCCTCACCTGCAAAACGACGTAGCGCCTTGGGGCTTCGTCAGTTTCGAACTGGCCAAAAACCCATTCAGAGCAGAACTCATCCTCAACTCATGGGGTCGTGAGGGGCAGTTCTGGGCGACATGGAGCCTGATTCTGGATTTTCCGTTTCTGGTCGCCTACACCGTGCTGCTTTGCGCATTATCGCGAGGCGCGGACAGCGACCTGAAGCATTTGTTTACAGTGGGCTTTCTGATTGCGGGGATGTGCGATGCTGTTGAGAACTTCGCCCTGGGCTTTGTTCTGGGGGGTTGGCTGTATCCCCAGCTGACTGCCGCGGCCTATTATTTCGCCAGCCTGAAGTTTCTATTGCTGATCACGGGGGTTGGTTTTCTGCTGACTCGCCTTATGCACTTCCTGCGTATCAGAATCAACCGGGAAGCGACGGCGAAATCCAACTGAAACCAGGGGCGCTCGTCACGCCCCTTGCGCAATATTCAGTCGACGCGACGGAACATGAGGTCCCAAACGCCGTGCCCCAGACGCTCGCCACGTTTCTCAAATTTGGTGACGGGGCGGGTGTCAGGGCGCGGTGAAAACTGCCCCACTCCCGATATATTCTCCATTCCCGGCGCTTCGCTCATGACCTCCATCATGTGCTCGGCATAAGGCTCCCAATCCGTCGCCATATGGAATACGCCTCCGCTCTTTAGCTTGGCACGAATTCGCTGCACGAACTCCAACTGCACAATCCTGCGCTTGTTGTGGCGCTTCTTGTGCCAGGGGTCAGGGAAAAACAGCTGCACGCGATCAAGCGAGGCGTCTGGCAGGCATTTATCAATCACCTCGTTGGCGTCGTCCCAGAAAATACGGATATTCTCCAGGGATTGCTCTTCCATATGCCGCAATAAGGCGCCTACACCCGGCTTGTGTACTTCAACGCCAATGAAGTCTGCATCGGGCTCATTGGCGGCCATTTCCGCCAGAGACTGTCCCATGCCGAAACCGATCTCCAGCACTACCGTCGAGCGGCGGCCGAATGCGCTTTCCAGGTCCAGCAGGCCGTTTTCCACAGCCAGACCTTTTTTCGGCCATAAGCGATCAAACGCTTTTTGCTGAGAGGTCGTCATACGCCCACCTCGAATAACAAAACTGCGAATGGGGCGTAAATGTTGATTATCCATAGCTACTCTAAATCGTTACTCTAACTGCTTCAGGAAAGTCTGGTCACACCAATGAGGGAAACGCTATCGCCATCATCGGAAAACAGGGGCTGGAATGATAGGCTCCGTATAAAAAACACGCAACGACTTATCGCCTCATTTTTCATGTGCGTCCGCCTCACTTAAAAATAAAAAGTCCTGTAATAACGCACCGAAACCTCCCCTATTCTTGCGCCATCAGGGTACCTCAGCCTCATCCCCCCAATAGCACGCACCAAAATGAAGCAAAATATGTAGGCACGCTATCTCCACAAAATGAGGAACGCACAACTTTGGTCAGGCGCCTCGATGAGGCCAAAACAAAAGCATTGGCCGGAGCCACCCGAAACCATGGGCTTTAAGCTAAGCTTTAAAGATAGATGATCTAACGCCCCGTGAACGGCGACCAGATCAATAGACTCCTTGGCCTTTATATTGCTTGGGCTGGAGATAGTAAGCCCGGCTATTGCAGTACCGGAAACATCAACCATAGAGCTAATAATTAAAATGGAAGATGAACATATCTATTTCTAAAGTCCGCCAAGCCTATGAACGGCACCAAGCCCGGCAGCGTTGCCTGGAGCTATGCCAGCAATTGCTGGAGCTGATTACTCATATTCAGCAGCATCGCGGCGCCACGCTTGCGATACTCGGAGGCGACGATTTTTTCGAGATCCGCCTGGCCGCCATCAAACCCTATGTGCTCAAAGACCTGCAGGAAGTGCAGCGGCTGCGCGGAGACCTAATCTCCGATGACAGCTGGCAGAGTCTATGCGCGGAATGGTTCACGGTGAATTATCATTGGCGTCAGGATAGCGCCTTCCATAACTTCGAGTTGCATACTCACCTGATTCAGCAGCTATTGAAGCTATACAAGGACTTTCTGAACGGCCCTCTGTTTGAGCACCTGGACCTGTCCCATCAACCCGTCGCGCGTCTGTCTTTGAATGAATTGCCTGAGCTAATGGAAACCGCCGCCCAGATTCGTGGTATCGGCACTCATTGCCTGGCGTCAGGAGCAAAGGAGAAGGCCTTTGTCGACCGGCTTGGTTTTTTATCACGCTACTTCACGCAATCCAGCCACCACATCAGCGGCCAGTATGACGTGGACGAGCTGCTGCAGGCAGGACAGCCCTGGTACAAGCTCGGGGAAATCTGGCTGGGCATTGAACATCGCATTACTGAAGAGCTGACGCCAGGACGCACAGGGGAAGGACTACTTGCGGACCAGTTCTTCAGTGACAGCAGTCAGCTCGTGTTTCAAACCAAACAATATGTCAAAGCAGGCTTGAAACGCCTGAAAAGCGCCACCGACAGGGAGTTGGAGACATGGATAAACAGCAGTTCTTATCATACCGGCACCTGACCCGCTTCAACCCCACAGAATCCGCCGCGCGACGCCTTTTTACGCTCTCAATTCACAAGCGTTTACATTCCAGGCGCCGTTCCTTTATAGATAGATTAGAGCATTTTTTGTACAATTTAATTGACTGGGCCATGCCTATGCACCCAGTCAAGCAAATTCGATCTGAAGCGATCGAAATTGTCTTCCTAAACCCCATTTAGGAGCCCCCTTGGGCTCCTCTTTTTATTAGGCGCGCTTATTCTTCAGCGATTCAACCACTTGCACCCATTTCTACACGCAAAAGCATTAATCTCCCAGAAGCTCCGACACCTAATTTGTCTGTGACATCTCATGCTGAGGCTCCCTGCGCCGATCCAAAGCGCGAAAGCTGAGCGATTCTAATAGATGCGCCGCCTGGATGTTGGGCGAGCTGGACAAATCAGCGATGGTTCTCGCCACCCGCAGAACCCGGTGATAGGCCCTGGCGGACAACCCAAGCCTTTGCAGAGCCCGCTCCAGCAACTGCCGCTCTTTTTCTCCCAGTTGACAGTGCTGTTCCAGAGACTCGCCCTGCAGATACTGGTTGGCGCAACCTGCGCGGGCCAATTGCGCCTGTCTGGCGGCGTTCACCCGCGAAGCAATCTGAGCGCTGCTTTCCGACCTTGCGGCGCGCTGCAACTCGTTGATAGCGACCGCGGGCACTTCTACATGCAAGTCAAAGCGATCTAACAAAGGACCTGAAATCTTTTGTCGATAACGACTTACCTGCACCTCAGTGCACTTGCAGGCCACTTCAGGGTGGCCGGAATAGCCGCAAGGGCAAGGATTCATCGCCGCAATGAGCTGAAAACGGGCAGGAAAGGTGGTTTGCTGTGCGGCTCTGGAAATCACGATCTCTCCAGATTCCATGGGTTCTCGCAACACTTCCAGCACTTTTCGGTCAAATTCCGGCAATTCGTCGAGAAACAGCACACTATTGTGCGCCAATGAGATCTCTCCAGGTTTGGGATTAGAACCGCCTCCGACCAGCGCAACCGCAGATGCCGTATGATGAGGCGCGCGGAAACGCCGCTGTCGCCACTGCGTCATATCCAGACTAACGCCCGCCACGGAGTTGACCGCCGCTGTTTCCAGCGCTTCCATTTCCGTCAGCTCAGGCAAAATGCCCACCAGACGCGACGCCAGCATGGTTTTCCCCGTTCCCGGCGGGCCGAACATCAACATATTGTGATTGCCCGCTGCGGCGATCTCCAACGCCCGCTTGGCTTGAAACTGGCCCTTAATGTCCGCCATGTCTGGAGCTTTGCGACTTGATGCTGGGCGCTCCTGCTGGCGTATCGGCGTCATGCGCTCGTGTCCCAGCAGAAAGGCGGCCAACTGACCCAAGGTAGCGGGCGCATAAACTTCCAGCGCAGACACCAGACTGGCCTCTTGAGCATTTTGTGGCGGCAGTATAATTTTAGCGCCAGCCTGGGCGCAGCGAAGTGCGGCGGGCAACATTCCGGCCACTGGCCGTAGCTCTCCAGAAAGCGCCAGCTCACCGTAAAACTCATATCCTGCAATCGCTTCATCCGGTAATTGCCCTGACGCCGCCAGGACGCCAACGGCGATAGCAAGATCATAACGACCTCCCTCTTTGGGAAGATCAGCGGGGGCGAGATTGATTGTGATGCGGCGGGCGGGAAACTCAAAACCGCTGTTAAGTAAAGCGCTCCTGACCCGATCTTTGCTTTCTTTGACTGCGGCTTCAGGAAGCCCAACGATAGACAGGGCCGGCAAGCCGTTTGACAGGTGGGCTTCGACTTTTACCAGCGGGGCTTCCACGCCAAGTTTGGCGCGCGTGTTGACGATTGCGAGTGACATACTCCCTCCTTGGATAAATTCAGCCTCGTTCCTGAGGCGCTAATGTGTGTAGATATTAAAGCGAGACCGGCGATTTGATTCTCATCGCCGGTTAATAAAAAAGTCCGTTAGGCTTGTTCGCCTTGCTCACTCTTGGCTTGCAAAGCCGCCTCCAGTTCAACCACGCGTTTTTCCAGACTATCCAGTTTCTCGCGGGTGCGGCGCAATACTTCCAATTGCACATCGAACTCTTCCCGGGTCACCAAGTCCAGCTTGGAGATAATGCTGGAGAAAGCCGCCTTGGCTTGTTGCTGCACATCTTCATGCGCGGATTTAGCGACATCCGGCACAAACTGACCAAAATGCTGGTTGAACGCGTTAAGCAAATCTACTGGTGATACCGACATGGAAAGTCCTCCGTTTTTCGGAGCGGCGATTGTACCACGGCGTTCCTGGTTTGTTTATGGAATCCTCCCCGTTTCCCGCCATTGGCTGTAGAACCGGAGTTAATGTGACAACAAATCCTGTTTATAACGTTATCATTCCGCTCTTTTGCACAAATTCTGTGCATTTTTATAAATGCGCACCAGCCACGGGCGCCAATTAACCTCAAACAGGGGCATGCTGCGCTATAATTGTGCCCTGGTTTTTCCACAAGGTAAGAAATATTCATCTAGTTAACTGTTTTAAATAAATTTTTTATCATTGGCACAGCAGATGCTACATCACGCACAAATTCCGCACATATTTTTGTGCGTGGTTGAGCTTGCTGATTGTGCGATTTCTATAACAGGCGGGTAGATACAAAGGAGAAAAAAATGAAACTGGTAACTGCCATTATCAAGCCATTCAAGCTGGATGATGTGCGTGAAGCACTCTCCGAGATTGGCGTTCAGGGCGTGACCGTGACCGAAGTAAAAGGGTTCGGTCGTCAGAAGGGCCACACCGAGCTGTATCGTGGCGCAGAGTATGTCGTCGACTTTCTCCCCAAGGTGAAAATCGAAGTCGCTATCGGCGATGACTTGCTCGACCAAGTCGTAGAAGCCATCACTAAAGCCGCAAACACCGGCAAGATCGGCGACGGCAAAATTTTTGTGGTGGATCTGCAACAAGCCATCCGCATAAGGACCGGCGAGACTGGTACAGACGCGATTTAACCAAAACTAACAACAACTGGTAACTGACAAGCCTAGTGCGGAGGGCTTTTCATGGAAAACAATGTTTTTCACTTACAATATGCATTAGATACCTTCTATTTTCTTGTGATGGGCGCATTGGTCATGTGGATGGCCGCGGGTTTCGCCATGTTGGAATCCGGCTTAGTGCGCGCCAAGAACACCACTGAAATTCTTACCAAAAACGTCGCTCTCTACGCCATCGCCTGCATCATGTACCTGATCTGCGGCTATGAAATCATGTATGGCAGCGGCGGATATTTCCTAAGCGCCATCATGCCTGGCGAGACCTATGTCGACGACACTTTGAAGTCGTTCGCTGAGCGCGATGGCGGCTTCACAGGAGGCGCTATCTATTCCGGCGCATCTGACTTCTTCTTCCAGGTCGTATTTGTGGCGACCGCCATGTCCATCGTATCCGGCGCCGTCGCCGAACGTATGAAGCTGTGGGCGTTCCTGGCCTTCGCTGTGGTGATGACTGCATTTATCTATCCGATGGAAGGCTCTTGGACCTGGGGCGGTAATGCTGTATTCGGTCTATACAGCCTGGGCGATATGGGCTTCAAAGACTTCGCGGGTTCCGGCATTGTTCACTTGGCCGGCGCAGCGGCGGCTCTGGCAGGCGTATTGCTGCTTGGCCCACGTAAAGGCAAATACGGCCCTAACGGACAAGTTAACGCTATCCCTGGCGCTAACCTGCCTTTAGCGACACTGGGCACTTTCATTCTTTGGATGGGCTGGTTCGGTTTCAACGGCGGCTCAGTATTGAAACTGGGTGATATCGGCAACGCTAACTCCGTGGCGATTGTTTTCCTGAACACTAATGCAGCGGCGGCCACTGGCGCGATCGCAGCGCTGATCACCGCTCGCCTGCTGTTCGGCAAAGCTGACCTGACCATGCTACTTAACGGAGCCCTGGCAGGTCTGGTGGCGATCACGGCTAATCCTGACGCTCCCTCCCCCGTAGCTTCATCGTTGATTGGCGTAGTGGCTGGCGTGCTGGTCGTATTCTCCATCGTGACCCTGGATAAACTGAAAATCGACGATCCTGTTGGCGCGATCTCTGTACACGGCGCTTGCGGTCTGCTGGGTCTTCTGGTGGTTCCCTTCACAACTGACGTTAGCTTCATGGCTCAGCTGGCTGGCGCGCTCACCATCTTCGTATGGGTATTCGCAACCAGCTTAGTGGTGTGGGGCCTGATTAAAGTGATCATGGGCATCCGCGTCAGCGAAGAAGAAGAGTACGAAGGCGTGGACCTAGCGGAATGCGGGATGGAAGCCTATCCTGAATTCACCCGCGACTGATCTCTCAAATCAACTTCAAAGAGGGCTGCCATTTGGCGGCCCTTTTTCGTGTGAGCAGGATACGGTGTTATTAGAAGTCTGCGCCCCCAGCCATAACGACGGGGCGTACATATTTTCCCCTAGTTACGCTGCCGGACAGCGTGATTAAAATGCGCGCAATTCTATAGGGTTAATAAGATGTTAGCATCCATCATCGGCACACTGGCGGCGCTGCTCACCACACTGGCGTTCCTGCCTCAGGTCAGACAAACGTTGAAAACGAAAAACACATCCGGCATCTCGCTCGGCATGTATAGCATTTTCACGTTGGGCGTCTTTCTGTGGCTGCTTTATGGGATCATGATGGTCGCGTGGCCGATTATTATCGCTAATACTCTGACATTAGCGCTGGCGTCCACCGTGTTAGCGTTGAAGCTGAAGCACGGTTAATGGCCGTGCGCTGACCTACGGCAGAATTTCAATAGGCGTGCCGTCCGGCACCAAAGACCAGATCTCATCCATCGCCTGATTGTTGACGGCGATACATCCATCCGTCCAGTCAAACTCGTAAAGCCAGATACTGTCGCGGTCATGGTTGAAGCCATTGGGCCAGCCATGGATCATAATCATCCCGCCTGGCTCACGTCCCTGGCTCTTCGCGAATTCAACGTCCTGATCATTTGGATAAGAGACATGGATGGACTTGTGAAACGCGCTGTTAGGGTTACGCCAATCAAGTGAGTAAGTGCCTTCAGGCGTTCGCTCATCCCCTTCGAACTGTTTATGTCCCAGCGGCTTATCGCCCAAAGCGATCGGATACACCCGCAAAGGCTTCCCTTCTTTCAATAGAATCAAAAGTCTGGACGCTTTCTTTACCTGAACTTTATCCACCAGAGGAGCCATATATGCGGATTCAGACAACGCCAGCGAAGTTTGCGCCTGTTCCGCGCCGACACCGCAAGCAAAAAGAACACCCGCCAGAAATAGAGAACCTTTCCGCATGAGACCCTTTAGAAATTGAATGGATGACGCTTAACTATCAGCATAGCAAACATAAGAATCCTGCACAGATTCGAACTGTGACCAACATCTTCTATTTGTATCTCAGCTATGCGCGTGATGTTTTTTACATCACAATCAAGGAGATGCCAACCGGGTTAGATGAAAATACCAGAAAACAGGCATAAAAAAGCCCGCGCTAGGCGCAGGCTTTTTATTCTTTCGCTGACCCGTCCTGAATATAGTCGACACCTATTTCAGGACTAGACACGCAGAACTGGATCAGCCTTTGTATTTGCTGAAAGCCAGACAGGCGTTGGTGCCACCGAAACCAAAGCTGTTGCTCAGAACGGTATTCAGTTCCGCGTCGGTAGGCTCGGTCACGATCGGGAAGCCAGCGGCTCTCTCGTCCAGCGCCTCGATGTGACGAGATGGCGCGATAAAGCCGCCTTCCATCATCAACAAGCAGTAGATTGCTTCGTGTACGCCAGCAACGCCCAAAGAGTGGCCGGACAGTGATTTAGTAGAACTGATGCGCGGCAGATTGTCGCCAAAGGCTTCTTTTACTGCTTTCAGCTCAATAATATCGCCGACTGGCGTACTGGTGCCGTGAGTATTTACGTAATCTACAGGCGTGTTTACGGTAGACAGCGCCTGATGGATACAGCGGACAGCGCCTTCTCCAGATGGAGCCACCATGTCTTCGCCATCGGAAGTGGCGCCGTAGCCCACCAACTCAGCGTAGATCGGCGCGCCGCGACGCAGCGCATGCTCCAGCTCTTCTACGACGACAACCGCGCCGCCGCCAGCGATGACAAAGCCATCACGGGTGGAGCAGTATGGACGTGAAGCACGGGAAGGGTCGTCGTTGTACTTGCTGGACAACGCGCCCATAGCGTCGAATAGTACCGCCAGGCTCCAATGCTCTTCTTCACCGCCGCCAGCGAATACGACGTCTTGCTTGCCCAACTGAATTTGTTCCCAGGCGTGACCGATACAGTGAGCGGCGGTCGCGCAAGCGGAAGTAATGGAGTAGTTAACGCCGCGAATTTTGAACGCGGTGGACAAACAGGCGTTTACAGAACTGTTCATGGTGCGGGGTACGCGATAAGGCCCCACACGCTTAACGCCTTTCTCACGCAGAATATCGACGGATTCGACGACGTTACTGGTGGAGGCTCCACCAGAGCCCATCACGATGCCGGTGCGAGTGCTGCTCAACAGCTCTTCGTCTATCTTGGCGTCTGTGATGGCCTGATTCATAGCGATATAGGCGTACGCTGCCGCGTCGCCCATGAAGCGTAGATGCTTGCGGTCGATGTGTTCAGCGAAATCGATCTGGACGCTGCCACTGACCTGACTTCTCAAGCCCGCTTCTTTGTAGCTTTCGTTAAACCGAATGCCTGAGCGGCCAGCTTTCAGTGACTCAGCCACCTCCTCTTTGGAGTTGCCCAAGCAGGATACGATTCCCATTCCGGTTATGACGGCGCGTTTCATTCAGAAACCTCTTACATTTGCAAAGGATAACTTATTTGATTTCCGCACCGCTCATAGCGGCGGGGTCAAACAAGCCCACTCGTAAATCCTTGGCAGTATAAATGGCTTTACCGTCGACATACACGGTTCCATCAGCCAAGGCCATAATTAACTTACGAGCGATTACTCTTTTGATATCGAGAACATACTCGACGGATTTTGCGGACGGCAACACCTGACCGGTGAACTTAACTTCGCCGACCCCCAGCGCCCGGCCCAATCCCTTGTGACCTTTCCACGCCAGGAAAAAGCCTACCAGCTGCCACATGGCGTCCAGTCCGAGGCAACCCGGCATGACCGGATCGCCAACGAAATGACACTTAAAAAACCACAGATCCGGATTGATATCCAACTGCGCACGCACGATCCCGTGACCGTATGCTCCGCCTTCTGCGGAGATTTGAGACACCCGGTCGACCATCAACATCTGGTCTACAGGAAGTTTCGCAGCGCCTTCGCCAAATAACCGTCCCTGTCCGCAGGCTTGAAGTTCTTCTTTCGTATATGAAGCTTTCACTCCATGGTTTTCTGCTATTGCGTGCACGCAGTTAACTCCGATTTCTATATCACGTCCAATAGCCTGCCAACCATATACCGGCTGTATTGCCGTTTCTTGACAGGAGTTATGGTTTGCATGTTAGTGCGCCCGAAAAAAGAACGTCTATTGGACAAAGGTAGGTTCGCACCCTTTTCGGAAGGCCGGATTCCCTTATGGTACCTGGCCTTAAGCATTAAAATACAGATGTATAGAAATAAACGTTCAGACTAATCTAAGTCAAGTTCATTCTTCATGAATTCAGGCAGAGCCAAGGCTGCTTTATGCACTTCCGCATTGTAATAGCGAGTCACAAAAGGACGCTCAGCCGCGTCTTCTTCACGGAAGAATTCCAGCTTCTTACCTTTACCCGCCATGGTGCAGCTCCACCAGCCGGTAGGATACACAGGCTGCGGGAACGGCAGCGTTCTGACGCCGTCAAAACCAGCCTGACGCATATCTTCATGCACTTTCTTGATGATGCTGGACGTGTGCAATAAAGGGGATTCCGTCTGCTGCACGATCATGCCGCCCTCGCGCAACGCCATGAAACAGTTGCGGTAGAAGTCGACGGCGAACAGGCCTTCAGCTGGCCCAACTGGGTCGGTGGAGTCGACGATAATCAGGTCGATGGACTCCAGCGGGGCGTCAGCGATCCACTTGATGCCGTCGCCGAAGAAGAAGTTGGCGCGCGGGTCGTTGTTAGCGGTGCACAGATCAGGGAAATACTTCTCTGCAACGCGGGTGACGCGCTCGTCGATTTCAACCTGCCAGGCTTCTTCAACGCCAGGGTGTTTGAGCACTTCTTTCAATGTGCCGCAATCGCCGCCGCCAACAATTACGACTTTCTTCGGCGCCTGATGAGTGAACAGCGCGGGGTGGGTCATCATTTCGTGATAGAGGAAATTGTCACGGTCAGTCAACATGACGCAACCGTCCAAAACCATCAGATTACCGAAGGTTTCAGTCTCAAAGATTTCAATCTTTTGATACTGGCTCTGCTCTTCGTGCAGTTTACTTTTTACTTTGAGGGAAAACCCGGTGCCCTGGTCCTGAAAGATTTCGGTAAACCACCCGGGGATCTGCTCGCTCATTATGTTCTCCCAATGATTCGATTAATTATTGTCGGCGCGATGCGCCTGCGGCTAAAGCAGCATATTGTAGGCGTAAGGCGCGAAGATCACAGCATTATTTTGGGATTCGCCAGCGTTTCCAGGTAGCCAGGAAACGTAGAGCAATACAAAGCCCATAACTTATTAACGCTAAGGATTCCGCTTGCTTTAAAATGCCGCCCCTTGACGATAACCTTAACACTTTATCCGGGGGCATATTGCCGAGGAGACGCATTGATGGAAGATTGGACCCGCGATCACGCACTGTCCACCTACAACATCCCTTTCTGGGGAGATGGTTATATAGATGTTGACGCCGATGGCGACGTTATCATCCGCCCCAAAGGTTCAGAACATAACGCAAGCGTCAGTCTGAAAGCGCTCGCCACACAAGTCCGCGCCGCCAATCTTGGGTTGCCGGTATTGGTGCGTTTTGCGGATATTCTGCATCACAGGGTCAACCATTTATGCGAGGCGTTTAACCGCGCCGCCGAACAGCTGGCCTATTCAGGTCGCTATACCGCGGTCTATCCGGTCAAAGTGAACCAGCAACGCCGCGTCATTGAAGAAATCGTCGCCGCGCAACCCGCCGCCGCCAATGGCCAGATCGGCCTGGAAGCTGGCAGCAAGCCGGAGCTGATCGCCGTCCTGGCCATGAGCAACCCCGGCGCCACTATTGTCTGTAATGGCTACAAAGACCGTGAGTTCATTCGTCTCGCCTTGTTGGGCCAGCAGATGGGCTACAAGGTCTACATTGTCGTTGAGAAACTGAACGAACTGACTTACGTGCTGGAAGAAAGCCGTAACATGGGCGTGACGCCGCGCATTGGCGTACGCGCCCGTCTGGCCTCTATCGGCAAAGGCAACTGGCAGAATACCGGCGGGGAGAAGTCGAAATTCGGTCTGTCTTCCGTGCAGATTCTGCAGGTGCTGGACACGCTGAAACAAGCCAACGCACTGGAGTCTCTCCAGCTGCTGCACTTCCACCTGGGTTCACAGATCGCCAATATCCGGGATATTCAGACAGGATTGCGCGAGTGCGCGCGTTTTTATGGCGAGCTCCGTCGCCAGGGCGCTGACGTAAAAATCGTCGACGTCGGTGGCGGTCTGGGTATCGACTACGAAGGCACCCGCTCCCGCAGCGCCTGTTCGGTTAACTACAGCGTGCATGAGTACGCCTTTCACGTTCTGCGTACGATCAAAGAAGAGTGCGATCGCGAAGGCATCCCCCATCCCAATGTGATTACCGAGTCTGGTCGCGCCATCACCGCTCATCACGCGGTGTTGATCACCGATGTTATCGACAGAGAAAGCGTAGCGCAGCCGGATGAGGTCAAACAGCCGACGGCGGACTCTCCGTCAGTGGTTCGCGACTTATGGCAAGACTTCGAGGCGCTTAAAGATCGCAATAATCGCCGCTCCGTCATCGAGATCTACCATGACGCGGCGCATGCCCTACAGGAAGCGCAAACGTTGTTTATCCATGGCGTGCTGAGCCTGGACGACCGGGCGCAGGCCGAGACGATCTATCAGGCGTTGTGCCTGTATATTCGCGAACATTTACAGCCGGAAATCCGCGCACACCGGGAAATTTATGACGAGCTGAACGAGAAACTGGCGGACAAGCTGTTCGTGAACTTCTCTCTGTTCCAGTCTCTGCCGGATATCTGGGGCATTGACCAGATCTTCCCGATACTTCCGTTAAGCGGTCTGCATAAGCGTCCAACACGACGCGGGGTGATTCAGGACATCACCTGCGACTCCGACGGGCGCATCGACCAATATGTAGACAGTCACGGCATTGAAACCACACTGCCGATCCCTGAGCCGGAAAAAGATCAGCCTTTCCTTCTCGGATTTTTCCTGGTGGGCGCTTATCAGGAAATTCTCGGCGACATGCACAATTTGTTCGGTGATACCGACTCCGTAGACGTTTGCCTGAATGAGCAGGGCGACCTGTCTCTGCAGCACCCCATCAGCGGAGACACGGTCGACAAAGTGCTGCGCTACGTTAACTTCGAGCCGGAGCAACTATTGCGCGCCTTCGAAGACAAGATGGCGGCGTCTGATTTGCAGGAGCAGCAAAAGCGGGACTACCTGCAAGAGCTGAAGGCGGGCCTGACCGGCTACACCTACCTGGAAGAGTAAAGTCTCTGCTGGGTAAACCGGATCGCAATGCGCGCCGGTTTACCCTTCCCTTCCTATAAAGTTCAAGCTTTCATCGTTTAGAGCGTGGGCGCAGTCACCAGCATAAATCGCGCACTGTAAGGCTCTACCGGGATACTGTGGTAACCGGACAAGAGTGCGATTTCCTCTGCGCTCATCAGATCTTTCAAGTTCCCATTACTGCCGACGTTCGTTCCTTCCAGCTCAACAGTGAAGGGATCGCCAGTAATATTCAGTAGAAATAACACAACTTCACTACCCGCCTGCTTGCGATCGACATAGACTTTGCCGGACTGACCATGATTAACCGATGCCCGCGTCCCCGCGTACAGAGCAGGATGGGCGGCGCGCATCGCCATCAGGTCACGAATGTAGTCGCGTATTGCCGTTTGTTTGGCGTCAGCCGCGAATAGAGCGCCATCTTCCCCGCTCGGCAAACCTTCCACTTTGGCGCTGGAGCGTGAAACATGATCATCGCACAAGCCTGCTTTAGCGCCTGCGCCATTATCGGACTCGCATGCGACGCGATCCGAGAAGCCGACCACTTCATCACCGATTTCGTCTCCGTAGTACAACGTGATAGGACCCGTATATGCGGCGAGGAAGCTGTAGGCCGCTTTGTGTAGATCGGCATAACGATCCTCGCCCGGATTGGCGATTTTACCCCGTTGCAGCAAGTCGCCAAAACGCACCAGATCATGATTGGTCAGAAAGCCGTTGGGGAGCGCGTGCGTCGGATAGGCCGCCTGGGTGGCGTAACCTTCCTGGAGCGTCGAAACGGCGGCGGAACGATGTCCGCTTTCCTCCACTCCCAACGCCTGAACAAGTCGATAGCGCATAGGGAAATCAAAAGAGGAGCATAAGCCAGGCTGCGCTACGGAGCCGTACGCCTGGGCAGCGATTTCCGCCTCGCCTTTCCAGACTTCGCCTACCATATAGCCCAAAGGATTCACCTGCTCTCCGTTCATGGTGTAGGTCACGCTTTTGGAGGCGTCCTCCACCGTCTTGCGGATCTCTCCCCAGGCGCCGGTTGGAACCTGGTAAGCCTGATCCAAGCGCCACCCGTCAATCTTCAGTTCCTTCACCCAATAGGCGGCGACTTCCTTGAAGAAATCCAGATCATTGGGATAAACAGCTTCTCTCCCCGTCCCCGCCTGGGCGACGCCATTAGTGCTGACCACACGTCCTTGCGGTGAAGGAAAGTCGCCGGCATTACTCTTAAAATGGCCAAAGACGCCGTCAAAGAAGACATAGATGCCTCGCGCGTGCGCTTGCTCCACCAGCTCCCGGGCTTGCGCCATCGTGCCGAAATTGGGATCTATGGAAAAGTAATCGCTGGTGAAATAGCCCGTCGCATCAAGGCGGTCCGCCCATTCATCCTGCCCAGAGATGGGAGAGCTGTGAAACACCGGGGTCAACCAGATCGCGTTCATACCCATATTCTTGATGTAATCCAGAGAATCGGTGATTCCCTGCAAGTCTCCGCGATGATGACTGCTTCCATAACCCGCGCCGTAATTAGCGTTCAGGTCGCCATCAATAAACGACTCCACCATCACCTGATAGATGCGAAGTGCTTTGGCTTGATCATAAGTTTCCTGATTACAGGCGTATGACTGATAACCTGGTTCGGCGGGCGTGGAGCCGCCAGAGCTGCTTCCGCCTCCGCCGCTGCATCCGGCCACCAAAACGCTGAACGACAATAACGCCGCAGCTTTGTTCAACTGCATGAGTGATTCCCCGTTTTTATTCTCGACCTAAGGCGCGGGCTGACGTCCGCCAAAAGTGTTCAGCGCAAGACAGCCGCCCATGATATGGCGTTAAGTAATATCACCTATCAGACGAAAATTTATCCTTCCGGGGGAACGAGAATGGGGCGTAGAAAGAGGGAGGGATGCTCCTCCCTCTCTATTGCAGAGAGAGGAGCTGAGCGATCAAACCATGCTGCGCAACATCCAGGCAGTCTTCTCATGCACGCTCAAGCGATCTGAGAGCAGCGACGCAGAGCTTTCGTCCGTCGCCTCCTGAGCTGCTGGCAAAGCCTCGCGGATATTCCGTGCGATCTGCTCGTGGTCTTTCGCCAACACCGCCAGCATCTCATTCGCCGCAGGCACGCCGGCCTCTTCCTTTAATGTCGCCAGCTTCAGGTAGCTGGAGTAACTGCCAGGGGCGAATTCTCCCAGTGCGCGAATGCGTTCGGCGATAGCGTCAATGGCGGCCGCCAAATCTGTGTAATGCATTTCCGTCAGGGCGTGTACTTCCTGAAACCGGGGACCGGTGACGTTCCAATGGAAGTTCTGTGTTTTCAGGTACAAGGTGTAGCTGTCCGCCAGCAACCTGGACAATGAGTGCGCGATATTCTGACGGGCGTTTTCCGTTAATCCGATATTGATATCCGACATGGTCGTCTCCTTTCCTGGTTACTTAAAGTGGTTGAAGAGATGATAAGCCCAACCCGATAAGCAATAAATTTTATTAAAACTAAAATCCTGATTGATTTTAGCTATAAAACCATTAATTATTCCGTTTACGCCGCCATGTTATAGCCGATCAACGTCTCAGCTAACAACCCGTCCGGGCATGATGATTTCAATCGTCACGCCATCGCTGACGCCCGAAGCCAGCTTCAGTTCGCCACGATAGCTTTCCACCAGTTCGCGCACAACGGAAAGTCCAATGCCCTGACCAATCGGGCGACTGTCCAGGCGCACGCCGCGCTGTAGCGCTTTGTCCCAGTCTTGCGCGGGAATGCCGGGACCATCATTGCTGATCGACAGCGTCACGAAACCGTCCACTTCGCCAGAAGCATGAATAGACACTTCCGCATCACCGTATTTAAAAGCGTTATCGATCAAATTGCCCAGCATCTCCATCAAGTCTGCTTCGTCTGCGAGAAACGCCACCTCTTCAGGCACGTTGACTTCACAATACATGCCTCGGTCAGCATAGACTTTCTGCAAAACGGAGGTAACGCGATTGACCAAAGGCAGGATGGGCGTCGGTTTATGCCAGACTCCCTCTCCTCCGGCGCTGGCGCGCTTGAGCTGGTAGGTCACGACGTCGTCCATACGCGCCACCTGCTCACCCAGAGTGCGCCGACGCTCTTCCTCATTCATTTCAATGGCGCCGCGCAGCACCGCCAGCGGCGTCTTCAGACTATGCGCCAGATCTCCGAGACTGTTGCGATAACGTTCCCGCTGGCGTCGCTCCACATCCAGGACGGTATTCAACGCGTGAGTCAAGGCAGCGATTTCTTTGGGATAGTTTTCCGACAGGGTGTCCATTTCACCTTTTTCAATCGCCCCCAGTTCTCTGGTCACATTCTGCAAAGGCCGCAACGCCCAGCCCAGAAACAAAGCCACAATGGCGCACAAGGCGATGGTGACAATCACCAGACCGATTGAAAGAGTAGTGGTGAAAGAACGGGATTCCTGCTCCAGCAAAGACGCTTGTTGCCAAACTTCAAAAACATAGCGACGAAAGCCGTTTTCAACGAGGCCGCTATCCACGGCGAACAACGCAGGCAGTTGCACCTGCAGATAACCCGGCTTGGCGTCTACGCGACGATGGGAAATCCGACCCGGCTCAGTTTCCGGCGCCAGCCAGGGCAACGTCTGCGGGAGGCCTAAACTAGAGCGGGACTGCCAGACGATAAAGCCGTCGCTGTTACGCACAACCGCGACCAGACCCGACTGGGCCTGATTAAAACGACTCTCCTGAAGTTCTTCCGGCAGTTGCAGACTATCGCCAGAAGGCTCCGCCGCCGCCAGTAACAAATAGAGGTGAGCGCTAAGCCGATCGATATGCGCCCGCTCCAGACTTTCCTGATAAGCGACATAGACCACCCACCCCGCTGATACCACGAAAAAGGGAATAACCAGGGTGAGCAGCCAGAAGCGGGTGCGAAGTGAGAGCCGCCGCACAGTGATCAGGCGGTCTTCTGTGGCGACCAGTTAAACCGGTAGCCCTGGCCGCGCAAGGTGGTAATCGGTTTGTTGACCCCATCCGGGTCCAGCTTTTTGCGCAAGCGACCGATAAAAACCTCTATAACATTGCTGTCACGATCAAAATCCTGCGCGTACAAATGCTCCGTCAATTCAGTTTTGGACACAGCCTGACCGGCGCGATGAACCAGATATTCAAGCGTGTTGTATTCGTAGGCGGTCAGCTCCAGGGCGGAGCCGTCGATTTGCACCAGCTTGGCGCGAGTATCCAGGGTCATGGGACCGGCTTGAATCACTGGACTGCTGAACCCGGAAGAGCGTCTCAGTAAGGCGCCCAACCGCGCCATCAATTCAGCGACGTGAAACGGCTTCACCAGATAGTCGTCAGCGCCAGCTTCCAGGCCACTGACTTTATCCTGCCAGTGGCCGCGCGCGGTAAGGATGAGAATGGGGAACTCTTTGCCCATGCCGCGCCACTCCTGGATCACCTCCAGGCCGGTGCGTTTGGGCAGGCCCAGGTCTACGACGGCAAGGTCATAAGGGTTTTCTTTACCCAGATAAGCGGCGACCTCGCCGTCTTCCGCCGTGTCTACGGCGTAGCCATGTTTAACCAGTTCGTCCCGTAATTGGCCACGTAACAACGCTTCGTCTTCGACCAATAGTATTCGCATGCTTGATTCCCGCTAACTTCCTAAACCCTGTCGCTTTATCGGAGCAGACGCTCCATCAGCTGACTCTTCCCGAGCTGCGCTCAACTACGTAGGTTTTCACCACTCCGTTGGGAAGCAAAACTTTCACCCGATAGACATCGCCCTGGGACTCGACTTTCAGCACGCGTCCCCCACTTACCTGACGCACCAGACTGGCGGCGTCCTGCTCACTCACGTCCGCCAGCAACAAGGTGTCCGCTTGCGAGGGTGAATAACCGAAGGCCGGGGCGGCCAACGCAGCCGGCGTATGCAGCCAGGCTGTCAGTAAAATGGATGTTAAGAGCAATGTTCTGGTCATGGTTCAGCTTCTCGTAGAGGGCCGCCCGCCAAACAATCAGGCGGGCTCCACAGTCACTCTGATACGAATGCGATCACCCGGGTACTGGTCCATGCGGGTGCGGTATTCGCGTCCCTGATACTTATAGGTCACCCAGTATCCCATAGTCTCCTGCACATATTCCACGTCGTAGGTGGTTTCACAACGTCTTTCATTTGAGTAGTAAGACTCTGAATAAGACGTTGAACCCCGATTGGATATGTCATGCCCGATAGACGCGCCCAATATCGCGCCCACTGCGGTTCCAACCTGCTTGTTGCGTTTCTTGTGTCCCACTGCGTTACCGATGGCTCCACCGATGACGCCGCCAAGGATGGTACCGGTGTAAGAGTCAGAAGACTGACGCGGCGCTTCGTGGCGCACCTGCTCGGTCCAGCAGGACTCGCGAGGCGTGCGATGCTCTACGGATTTAGTGATAGGCTCCACGTCCACCACTTTGGCGTAATCGAATTCAGAACCGCCGCGGTGGTGGCGACCGCCGGCGAATGCCGGTGCGGCCAGGGTAACTGAAAGAGCGGCGACTGCCAGTGTTTTGATTTTCATGAGTGAATCTCCTTGCGCTTATCTGATGGGTTCAGATTAATGCAGTCAACCTGAATGCTAACTGAACTTGCGCTAACAAATTTCACCCGCCGCTGACCTCATGAACAGGCGTTCAATTATTAACCACCCTAAGCGGCGCTATGCCGCCCATCCTCTTACTTCCTGCATCAGGAATTTGAATGCGTTCTCCACCCGACACTGCCTGCTACAGGTTCGGCGCAATGCAATAAGCCCTTGTGTGACGCTGACCAGATAACAGGCGGCGGCTTCCACATCAATGTCCCCACGTAAGCCGTTATTATCCTGCGCGCGGATCAAAGCCTGAGCTAATAACATCTCCAGTTGGCGCAGCCAGTCATCTACTTTTTTCTGCACTAGTTCGTCTACGCCGCCCATCTCAGAGCCCGCATTCTGAACATAACAGCCTACCCGGCCGCCCTCGCTGCACAGCCCAGCGCTCAGCCCCGCCAAATACTCCACAACCGCATCCAGTTCAGCGTCGTCATGCAACAATGGCGCGGCGATTCGTCGGATGACCGTATTCAAGTAGTGATCGAGCGTTAAATGAAACAGGGCGCGCTTATCGCCAAAAGTGTTGTAAATGCTGAAGCGGTTCAACTCCAGCTCATCACATAACTGCTGTAACGAAGTGGCTTCGAAACCCTGCCGCCAGAACAGTTTCATGGCGATATGCAGTTTTTCTTGTGGGTCAAATGCGGTAGGTCTTCCCATTAATCTCTTCTGATATCTCAGGCTCTTATGCAGATTAGTGAACAAAGGTCGTCTATATTATAAACAGTTCTTGACTGAACATTTAGAAAAAATCTATATTTCTAAACGATCAGTCAAAAATAAAAGGCGAAACAATGAAAATATATCAGGCACGGATCGCGCCCAATCCTCGCAGAGTAAGAATTTTCCTCGCGGAAAAAGACATTGCGATGGAGTATGTCGAAGTCGACATTCAGAAAGGAGAACAGCATAGCCCTGAGTTCAAACAGAAGAATGCCCTGGGACTGCTTCCGGTGCTGGAGCTGGACGACGGTTCCCATTTGTCGGAATCCATCGCCATCTGCCGCTACTTCGAAGAGACTCAGCCTGAACCGCCTCTGTTTGGACGAGACGCCAAAGAAAAAGCGATTGTCGAGATGTGGATCAGACGCTGCGACTTCTATTTCATGTTTCCCACCGGCATGTGTTTCCAAAACACGTCCGATTATTTCAAAGGACTCAAGCGTCAGGTTCCCGAGTGGGGCGAGCTATGTCGCGAAAAGTCAGGCAAATTTTTCAATCTGTTGAACAACCATTTTGAGCATAACGCCTACCTGGCCGGTGATTACTTCAGCATCGCCGATATCAGCGCGTTCTGCACGGTGGACTTCGCCAAAGTGATTCAGCAGCGGATTCAACCGGAACATACTCATTTGCAACGCTGGTATGACTCAGTCGCGGCGCGGCCGCCCAGCAAAGCTTAAATAGCGAACGTCGCCGCATGTGCGGCGCATAAGGAGCAATCTCATGATAGACCTGTATACCGCCGCCACACCCAACGGGCATAAGATCAGCATCGCCCTGGAAGAGATGGCCCTTCCCTACAATGTGATCGCAATAGATTTGAGCTCCGGCGTGCAGAAACAGCCGGAATACCTGAAGCTGAATCCCAACGGGCGTATCCCTACTATCGTTGACCGGGATAACGATGACTTTGTCGTCTTTGAGTCCGGCGCCATCCTGGTTTATCTGGGCGAAAAGTCCGGCAAGTTTTACCCTACGGAAGCGAAAAAGCGGTCTCAGGTGCTACAGTGGCTGATGTTTCAGATGGGGGGCATTGGCCCCATGATGGGGCAGGCCAACGTATTCTTCCGCTATTTCCCGGAAAAACTGCAGCCCGCCATTGATCGCTACCAGAATGAAGTAAAGCGTCTTTTCGGCGTGCTGGATGGGCATTTGGCGGATAACCAGTTTCTGGCGGGCGACTACTCCATCGCCGATATCGCCAACTGGGCCTGGGTGCGCACGCATAACTGGTCTGGCGTTGATATCGCTGATTTTCCCCACCTTACTCGTTGGGTGCAGGAAATCGCCGCGCGACCCGCTGCGCAAAAGGGTATCGAGATTCCCAAGCGGGCTGAGCCGGAGGATGTGGTAAAGGGCGTTCAATCTATCCTTGTGAGGTAATCCGCCTAGAGCTTAAACCGCTCCAGCATGCCGTCGGACGTTATGGCGATCACCTCTCCGTTAGCGGCGAACGCCATGTCCAACACCGCCCCGCTACTGGCGGGGCCCCAAATGCGTCGGGCTTTAGCGGACCAGTATCCGATTTCATTGCCGTTCACGGCGTCTACGAGATAGATGTCGCCACGAAAGGTTCCCAGCAACAAGCGACGTCCGTCCGCGGAAAATCTAGCGCTGGTGAAGTTCTCATAGCGGTAGGACAGTTTGGCTTTGGCGTCGCCGCTGATGGCGTCCCAGATAACAGCGTCCTCTCTCTGCGCAGCGGAAAACGCTAAAGCGCCGTCATTGGAAAGCGCGACAGTCTTTACCTGATTGGAGTGAGAAAAGGTATGCACCAACGCGCCAGTGTCCAATCGCCATAAACGCGCGCTCTGGTCATCCGACCCTGTAATCGCCCAGCGGTTGTCGCCGGATATATCCACTGACGTCACTTCCGCTTTGTGGGGAAACTCATAGCGGGACTGGCCTTTTTGCAGGTCAAAATACACTGCTTGATTGCTGCGCATGCCGAGTAGCGCGTATTTATCATTCGGGCCGATGGCGATGTTGGAAATTTTATCCGACGCGCGCCAGAAATTGAGCGAGTGGCCGTCTGACACATTCCATACCACCAGGTCCGCATCCACAGCAGTAATCGCCAGCTTGGCGTCGTCCGCCATCGCCACCGCACGGATGGTGCTGAATTCTCCGGATTTATGATTCCAGTTGTAGAGCCGTTCATTCTTGCCCAATACCCACAAACTGCCGCCATGCTGCACCGAACCGATCAGCGCATAGCCTGCGTCAGCCGAGAGTCCAGCGCTGAGCAGCCCTTGTTGCGCCACCTTCAGTGAACTTTCAGGCCCTTTGCCGCCACAGCCGGAAAGCAGCGAACAGACTGATAAAATCAGCGACAGGGATTTCCACAGGTAAGTCCTTGGGACGCGCATACTGAGTCAGATGGTCGAGACTGAATTCAAGGTTGATTAAGGAAGTTTAGACAACCTTATGAGATAGGCAAAATTATTTGTGGAAAATTAACAGGTTAGAACAAGCCGACCGCCTGTGGCGACCGGCTTTCATGACTTGGCCCGGATCAGGCGACTTGATCAGCGTGCGCGTTATGCAGCTTTTCGATCAGCATATCTTCCAGTTCGAAGCGCTCTTCCAGGCGTTCGCCCAGTTTGGAGAGCTCAGGCAACAGCGCATTCAGCTCGGACAATTCTTCCGGCGTCTTATCAAACCGGTCGTTATAGTCCAGCGCCGCTTCAGTGGTGGACTGAATCTTCGGAAACAGTTCCTTCACCAGCTCCATACCGCCGTCGTTAAACTCGCGGGCTTCTTCAATTAATTGCTCGTACACCTCAAAGTGGCCTGCGGAAACATAGTCCAACAGCACCTGACAGAACGTCTTAAAGTTCTTAACCGCCGATTCCACATCGTCAAACTTGCTCTTGCCGACCAGATCGCAATAACGCACGATCAGGTCTTGCCTTTCCTTAAGCCAGCGGTCGATTATTTCACTGACGCCACCCCATCGCTCTTTGGCGTTTTGGCAATTTTCCAGCATGACCTCACCCTTATCTCTATCTATCTGTGCTAGCCGTTAGTGTTATAAGTATTTTTAATAGTGGCTTCCAACTATACGCGATCACTCGTTTGCTAAACAAGCGTACCGAATTCCTTTTTCAATGTTTTACCAAACCGCAATCAGCGCGCCCTGCGCACCCAGGTAAAGGCCCAGGCGGCGGTAAAACCGATGAAGGCGATCAGCGTCCAACCGGGAATGCTCAAGCCCAAAAACGTCCACTGCACCTCAGCGCATTCGCCAGTGCCGGTCAGCATCATCGTCAATACTTCCGAGAACGGAAAAGCCTGCAACATATACTCTAAACCGGGCCCGCAAGCAGGCACCTGATCCGCCGGCAGACTCTGCAGCCATAACTGACGCGTCGCCAGCGCAGCGCCGCCCAACGTCGTCACCCAGCCCAGCAGCGTGTAAACCGTGATCCCCATATTTTTCGGGTTATGCAGCGCCGCCGCTAAAAACACCAATCCCGCCAGCACAAACGCGATGCGCTGCGCCATACACAATGGACAAGGCTCGAGATCTTCCACGTACTGCAGGTAAAAAGCGAATCCCATTAATCCGGCGATCGCCAGAAAACACAGGAAGTAAATCGTTCGGTTAGTGAGCCATGCGGGCATGAGATCTCCTGTTCTCCCGGTAGGGTAGCTTGTCAAAACGGCTTTCGATTTTGCTGAGAATAAACTTTGCTTGCAAGACGCGAAAACCATTTGACGCTCTCCAAGGCCTTGTCTAGGCTCGAAATAACCAAAGTTTAATCAAGAGGACGCCTTCCATGGTACTTAAGCACGCGTTTCTGCGCGATTTCCGTCTGCTTGCTCTGCTGGCGATCATCGCCCTGGCGACGGCGTCCGGCGCGTACGCGGAAGGTCAGGATGACCTGGTGCAATATATCGATCTGAGCCCGTCGTTCGTGCTTAATTACGACGGTCCCAGCAGTAAGCTCAAATTCGCGAAAATAGACGTGTCCGTACGGGTCAACACTCGTACAGCGGCGGCGGCGGTGGAACACCACATGCCAGCGCTACGCAACCTGCTGGTATTGATGTTCAGTCGTCAAACGGAAAAGGTGATGGGCTCGAATGATGGCCGGGAACAGTTGCGAGCCGAAGCGCTACAATCGCTGCAGGATTTTCTGCAGGAAGAGTCCGGAGGCAAAATGGTAGAGGACCTGCTGTTCACCAACTTCGTAGTGCAACGCTGACCGCTTCAACACCGGACTCCGACGTCGCCATCACTAGCAACGTCGGCGCAACCCTTCGGATCGACAGGTTCAGGCCGTTCTAGCCTTCCCTTTCTTATCACCGGCTTGGGCGCCGTCTTCCCAGCCCGCTTCCCAGGCTGCGATCACGACTTCACCACGGTACGGGCATTTCACCCGCTCCATACCCAAGACGCCCGCCATGTATCCTTGCTGATAAGCCTTGTTAAGCGTTTCCAGATTCCAATTCAGAGATAGATCTGCGGCCATACCGGCCTCCCAATTCGCATGCCAAATTAAGTTGATGGTTCAGATTTGCTTTTATCGTTATATCGCCGCCAGTGTCGTGGATGACTCATCGAGTTATTCCCACAGCAGGCTGCGAGCTTATTCATTGGCTACTTCGCGACTCAGGATTAGGCCAATAGGCTTAGTCGCATTACAACAATAATCCAACACACCAATAACAAAAAGCTTCTGATGCCTAAAAAGTGTAGCAAATTGTAAACTTATGTTACAGCAGGCAAAAAGTAGCACGCCAAAAGGAGTAGAACAAGGTGAATGGCGCGGAATTGTGCGCTGGTTGACGCGATATCTGGTCGGACAATTTCAGTGAGGGCAAGCAGGAAGCGCGGGCCTGGAGAGATTAATCAGGCCGGGACCTGCACGGTCCCGGCCTGCTTGAAGTAGATCAGATCTGGTTAAACGTAGGTCAGATACTGTTTCAAATAGGCGTCGAAAGGCAGATTGTCCGCTTCCCGCAGCGCTCTTTCATCAGCCCAGGATTGCTCACCGGCGCGAACATAGTGCTGCATACGCTCCGGAGACAACGGATTTGCGGTCAATGTCTGATGATGCGCTTGCGACATCGCCAGGGTCCAGTCAACGTAGCCCTGACCGTTGGACACTGCCGCATAGGTGCGCGCAGATGGGGTCAGGCTGGGGTCATTCACTTTCGCCCTGGCGTCCCGTATGGCCGCGGCGTAGCTATCGCCGCCTTTGATGGCGTCCAGCTCTCTGGCGCATAACTCAACCTGCTCCAGAATACGCAACGCCCATTCCTGGAGCCCGCCCTGAACGTAATCACTCTGCTGCAAACGCACCAGTTCAACGTCCGCATCGCGTCCGCGGGAAACCGCAGTCAGGAAGTTTTCTTCAATGATCGAGCATTCTTCATCCACGATTTTGGCGCTGTCAGACAGCAGACAGGTCAACAGGAAAGCGTCCAGGAAGCGGATTTGCGACTCGCTCACGCCGATAGGCGAGAACGGGTCCAGATCAAGGCAGCGCACTTCAATGTATTCGATCCCGCGACGCTTGAGCGCCTGAATCGGTTTCTCGCCGCTCTGAGCCACGCGCTTGGGCCGAATCGTGTTGTAGTACTCGTTTTCGATCTGCAACAGGTTGGCGTTGAGCTGAATGTATTCGCCATCCCGCTGCAAGCCAATCGCCTCATACCGGGGGAACGGCGTGTGCGTGGCGTCATACAAGGTTTTGACGTAAGTGTTGAGGTGATTAAAACAGATCTTCAGCGACGACTGCGCATTATTCTGATACCCCAAATCACTCATCCGCAAAGAGGTCGCATGAGGCAGACCCAGAGTATCCGTCCCGAACTGATCGAGCTTATGATCGCGACCGCTCAGGAAACTGCGGTCCAACGCCGGCGAGGCGCCGAACAGATACATCAATAGCCAGGACCAACGGCGGAAATTGCGAATCAATGAGAAATAGCTCTCTGATTTGAATTCCTGCAGCGGCGCGCTTTGCGCCAGGACTTCCTGGTAAGCGCGCCAGAAATCATCTCCCAGAGAGAAATTGAAATGCACGCCGGCGATGCTCTGCATAATGCGGCCGTAACGATAGGCCAGCCCACGTCGGTAGACGTGCTTGATTTTGCCCAGATTGGATTCGCCGTATTCCGCAATACGGATGCTTTCATCCCCGTCCAGAAGGCTGGGCATACTGCCCGCCCACAAGGATTCGCCCGCAGGCAGATTGGCGTGTACGAACTGATGTATTTCCTGCAGAGAGGTCAGCAGTTCATCCACCTCGCGGGTCACTGGTGTAATCAACTCCAGCAGCGCTTCGGAATAATCCGTGGTGATGTTCGGGTGGGTCAATGCGGAGCCCAACGCCTGCGGATGGTCGGACTGGGCGATGAAGCCCTTGCTGTCGACGCGCAGACCTTCCTTTTCTATTCCGCGATAGATATCCGCCAGCGCTTGGGGGTGACGACGTCTCAACTTTTCCAGTCGCGCCGCTAACTTCTCACTCATGCACGATTCCTTGCTCCAGGAACTAATATTGGAGGAGAGAACACTCTCCCCGCCTTCGCCGCCGCGCCGCTCCCGGCGGAACCCGCAGAGAGCGCGCAAAAATCCCCGCAGATGCGACCGTCCCTGGAATCACGGCAGTTATATTTAAATACTAGCCTTTCTTTCCTGGTTGCTGCTTCTGCGCTTTCAACAACAAGGCGCCGAACGAGCCCATGCCTCCCGCAGCGGATTCGTTACCGGCATTCCTCTTTTGTTTTTGAGGCTGCCGCCCGGCGTCGCGAGCGCCTGCGCTGGCGCCGCTTTGCACTTCATCGTCCAGACGCATGGTTAAAGCAATACGCTTACGCGCCGCGTCCACTTCAATCACCTTCACCTTCACTATGTCGCCCGCTTTGACCACTTCCCTGGGGTCTTTGACAAACTTGTGCGACAGAGCGGAGATATGCACCAAGCCATCCTGATGCACGCCGATATCCACAAACGCGCCGAAATTGGTCACGTTGGTGACAGCGCCTTCCAGCACCATTCCGGGCTTAAGGTCCTTAATGTCCTCAACACCTTCCTGGTATTGCGCGAACTTGAATTCAGGGCGCGGATCGCGGCCCGGTTTATCCAGCTCGGCCAGAATATCTTTGACAGTGGGAACGCCAAAATGTTCATCCACGTAATCATTCGCTTTCAGGCTGCGTAAGAATGTGGTGTCGCCAACCAGGGATCGCAAGTCCCGGGCATTTTTTTCTGCGATTTTATTTACTACGACATAGGCTTCCGGGTGCACTGCCGAGGCGTCCAGCGGGTTGTCGCCGTTCATAATGCGCAGGAATCCGGCGGCCTGTTCGTAGGTCTTGTCTCCCAAGCGGGGTACTTTGAGCAGTTGCTGACGATTCAGAAACGCGCCCTTGGCGTCGCGATAAGCCACAATGTTGCCCGCCAGCGTCTGATTCAGACCCGCCACTCGCGCCAACAAAGGCGCAGAAGCGGTATTGACGTCCACGCCCACCGCGTTAACACAGTCCTCCACCACCGCATCCAGCGTACGCGCCAGCTGAGTCTGGCTGACGTCATGCTGATATTGGCCCACGCCGATGGATTTGGGATCGATTTTCACCAGTTCGGCCAGCGGGTCCTGCAAGCGGCGCGCGATAGACACCGCGCCACGGATGGTGACGTCCAAGTCCGGGAATTCTTTCGCGGCGTATTCCGAAGCGGAATAAATAGAAGCGCCGGATTCATTGACCATAATTTTGGTCAGCTTCAATTGCGGGAACTGCTTGATCAGATCGGCGACCAGCTTGTCGGTTTCTCTGGAAGCCGTACCGTTGCCGATACTGACCAGCTCTACTTTATGCTTGGCGCACAGAGCCGCCAATTGCGCGATGGATTGCGACCACTGATTTTTCGGCGCATGGGGATAGATCGTCGCGTGATCGACAAACTTGCCCGTGGCGTCGATCACCGCCACTTTGACGCCGGTGCGCAGACCGGGGTCCAGTCCCATGGTGGCCTTGGCGCCCGCCGGCGCCGCTAGCAGCAGATCCTTGAGGTTGCTGCCAAATACGTTGATGGCCTCTTCTTCCGCACGCTCGCGAATTCTGCCCATCAAGTCCGTCTCCAACTGCGTCAGCAGCTTGACGCGCCAAGTCCAGCGCACCACGTCTTTTAACCAGCCGTCGGCGGCGCGGCCTTTGTCACTGATGCGCCAGTGCGCGGCGACGATGTTTTCACAGGGATGCGGCTCCAGCCGCGATTCTGGTTCGTCCGGCAACACGATCTGGAAGCTCAGCACGCCTTCATTGCGGCCACGGAAAACGGCCAGCGCGCGATGGGAGGGAACGCCTTTCAGCGGCTCCTGGTGTTCGAAGTAATCGCGGAATTTGGCGCCGTCCTGTTCTTTGCCCTCAACGACGGCCACTTTCAGCACGCCCTGTCCCCAGAGGTGTTCGCGCAGACGGCCGATCAATTCGGCGTCTTCCGCAAAGCGCTCCATCAGGATGTAACGCGCGCCTTCCAATGCGGCTTTAACATCGGCGACGCCTTTGTCCGCATCGACAAAGCCTTCCGCCAGAGTTTCAGGAACCAGGTAGGGATCAGCCAGCAACTGCTCCGCCAGAGGCTCTAATCCAGCCTCCTTGGCGATCTGCGCCTTGGTGCGGCGTTTCGGTTTATATGGGAGATACAAATCCTCCAGGCGGTTCTTGGTGTCCGCATCGATGATTTGCGCGCGCAACTCGTCGGAGAGTTTGCCCTGTTCCTCAATGCTGCTCAGGATGGTCTGCCGCCGATCTTCCATTTCACGCAGGTAGCGTAAGCGATCTTCCAAGTGACGCATCTGGGTGTCATCAAGACCGCCAGTGACTTCCTTACGATAGCGGGAGATAAATGGAACGGTGGCCCCTTCATCTAGCAACGTGACGGCCGCCGCAACCTGTTCGGTTTTGGCGTTGAGTTCTTGGGCGATAACGCGATAAATCTTTTCCATTAAAAACCTGTTTACTCAGTTCTTTGCATAATATCTGCTGAATTTCGCCAGCTCGCTCCCCTATTGCCTGTTGGTGTCGAAGTTTTGCGCAGCCCCGTCCTTTCACTCAATAAATTCCTTATCAATCAAAGGTCATTGCAGTTACAACAGGCCTTGGGCGACGCCTTCGACACAGGGGAAAGGGCCGACGGTCTTATATTCCGGGCGTCCCATTATATAGATCAGGCCTCAAACAAGAAGAGCCAAAATAGACAGGGGGAATGCGGTTTGGAAAGACCCGCCCTTACTCATTACTGCTTGCGCAGGCGGCGCAGGTCGCCGGCCACCTGTAGAAAGTCGCAGAATTCATTGAAAGGCAGCGGTCGCGCGAACCAATAGCCCTGGGCCTGATCGCAATTGTGCTGACGCAGAAACTCCAACTGCTCTGGCTTCTCTACGCCCTCGGCGACAACGGTCATGGAGAGGCTATGGGCCAGCGAGATCATCCCACTGACCAGCGTGGCGTCTTCGGCGATCGTGCAGACGTTTTCGATAAAGGACTTATCTATCTTCACGGTGGAGATAGGCAGGTTGCGCAAGTTGGTAAACGAGGAATATCCCGTTCCGAAGTCATCCAGCGCGAAATGCAGGCCCAGATGAGTCAGTTCTTTCAGGCATTTGAGCGTGTAATCCCGATCAAACATCATGGCGGACTCAGTCAGCTCAAACTCGAACTTGGTGGTGTCGATATTGGCGTTATAGATGATGCGAAATACCGTTTCCGATAAACGCCGATCGAAAAACTGGCGAAATGACAGGTTCACCGCACAGACCAAGTCGTCATAGCCCATGGTCTGCAACATGTTGAGATCCCGGCAGGCGCGCTCCAGCACCCAATATCCCATAGGAATAATCAGGCTGCTGCGCTCCGCCGCGGCGATAAAGGCCGCCGGGGTCAATACGCCCAGTCGCGGATGGGGCCAGCGCACCAGCGCCTCCATGCCCACCACCTCGCCACTGCGCACTTCGATCTTGGGCTGGTAATAGAGGTCCAGCTTATCGCCCCGCAGCGCCTGGCGAAATTCAGTCTCCAGCTCCAGGCGCATATCCAGTTCGCGATTCATGCGGTCATTAAAGAAGCGGTAACTGACGCCATGCTCTTTCTTGGCGTCGAACATCGCCTGATTGGCGCGACGCAATAGCAAGTCCGCGCTGTCTCCGGACTCCGGGAACACCGCCATGCCCATGGAGGCGGTCAAATTCACCGGGTGCTGATTCACCACAAAGGCCTGCTCGAACACTTTGGCCATTTTCTTGGCCACATTGATCAGGCTGAAGCTTTCCTGGCCATCTTCAAGGATCACGGCAAACTCGTCGCCCCCAACCCGGGCCAGACAATCCGAACGCCGCAATACCTGACGCAGGCGCGCCGCCATCATTTTGATGAGGATGTCTCCCGCCCGATATCCCAGAGTCTGATTCACCGTACGGAACTCATCCACATTCACGAAGATCAGGCCGACCCGATGCTTGACCCGTTCCGCGCGCAGAATCGCCTGATGCAGGCGATCGTAAAACCGGGCCCGATCCAGGATGCCGGTCAGGCTGTCCAGTTGCTCCCGCATCTCAAAATCCAGTCGGAACAGCTCGCGATACCAGGCTCTACGCAGAGCCCGCACCAGCAATGACGCATCCAGGGAGGATTTGCACAGGTAATCCGCTGCCCCCGCCAGAATCAGGCCGCGAGCGTGGCGCTCCTCGGCGAAAGGCCCCAGCGCCACCACCGGGGCGTCGGCATGGTGGGAAAGAATGCGCAGAAAACTGTCTTTGTCGCCGTCAAACTGGTTTTCCTCCCACAACACCATGTCAAACTTGCGTTTACGCAATATATCCATAGCCATGGGAATGCTGTTGCACCAGTGCAGTTGAATATCCGACTCAGCGGCGGTCAGGTGTTGCAGCCAGAGAAAGTCGCAATGCGACTTCACCACCGCCAGCACATCCACATTGTCTTCAGTGCAGGAGACAGCCCGAACGCCAGATTGATCCGGATTCATAAGAGATTGCCCGACATGCTCGCTCATGCAGTACATCCCCTCGACCGCGATTTAACGCAGTGTGGTGACAAAACTAATTCATGGCGGCGGTTAACGTTTGCATCTAACGCCATCTTCTACGGCTATTTAGCCATGGCGTTATTGCAGCTTATATAGATTGTTAGAATTTCAGAGACAACACTTAACATTTAGACCATTTTCGTTAATTTTTCCTGTCGGCCTCGGAAATTATTGTGCGGGCGCGCCTCCCCGTTATAAGCATTCGTTATCAACCGCGCCGTGAATGTCTGATAAAATGCCGCCCAGTTTTTTCCAGCCATGAGCAGACCGTGTCGCAACTCAACCCCCGTCAACGTGAAGCCGTCAAATACATCGACGGCCCCCTACTGGTGCTCGCCGGCGCAGGCAGCGGCAAAACCAGCGTAATTACACGAAAAATCGCCTATCTGATCGAAGAATGCGGCGTCAAAGCCAAGCATATTGCTGCGGTGACGTTCACCAACAAAGCCGCGCGGGAAATGAAAGAGCGGGTCAGCGCGCTGGTCTCGGGGCCCGCCGCCCGGGGGCTAACGGTCTCCACCTTCCACAACTTGGGAATGAACATCATTCGCCTGGAGCACAAAGCCGTGGGACTAAAGCCCGGCTTCTCCATTTTTGATCAGCAGGACTGTAAAGCCATCATCAAAGACTTGCTGTTCAAAGAGTTCGATGAGGCGGAAGAGGATGTCGACCAGTTGCAGGCGCACTTCTCCAACTGGAAAAACGACATGCTGACGCCGGCGCAGGCGATCAAGCAGGCGATTACCGCTGAAGATCTCACCGCCGCGCGCCTGTACGAGCGTTACGACCATTATCTGCGCGCTTACAATGCGGTGGACTTCGACGACCTCATCCTGATGCCGGTGATGTTGTTTCGCAATCATCCGGAAATTCTCTCCGCGTGGCGCCTGCGCATCCGCTATCTGCTGGTGGACGAATATCAGGACACCAACCTCAGCCAGTACGAGCTGGTGCAGCAACTGGTGGCGGGGCGACAGGCTTTCACGGTGGTGGGCGACGACGACCAGTCTATTTACGCCTGGCGCGGCGCCCGGCCGGAGAATCTGGCGCGTCTGCAAAAGGACTTCCCCACTCTGAAGCTGGTCAAGCTGGAACAGAACTACCGCTCTACCGCGCGGATTTTGAAAGCCGCCAACGTCCTTATCGCCAATAATCCTCACGTTTACGAAAAAGCGCTGTGGAGCCAGTTGGGCATGGGGGATGAAATCCGCATCATCAGGGTGCGCAACGAAGAAGCGGAAGCGGAGCGCATCGCCTCGGAAATCATTGATATGCGTCTGAAAAAGCGGGCTCAATTCAAGGATTTCTCCGTACTGTATCGAGGCAATCACCAGTCCCGTCTGCTGGAGCTCAAACTGCAGGCGTACCAGATTCCCTACCGCATCAGCGGCGGAACCTCCTTTTTCTCCCGCAACGAGATCAAGGACGCCATGTCTTACCTGCGTCTGCTGGCCAACCCGGATGACGACGCCGCTTTCCTGCGGGTGGTCAACGTACCGCGACGGGAAATTGGACCAGTGACCCTGGAAAAACTGTCTGCTTATGCGGAATCCCGCAAGATCAGTCTGTTTTCCGCTATCTCCGAGTTCGGATTGGAGAGCGTGCTGACCGGCAAAACGCTGGATCACCTGCGCGAGTTCTCAGAGATCATTCTGCACACCGGTCAGAAGTGCGAAGAGGAGCACGACGCCGTCCCCGTGCTGAAACAGCTTTTTACTCGCATCGATTACGAAGAGTGGCTGCTGCAGAACAGCACCTCGCCGCAACAGGCGGAGCGGCGCATGGCCAACGTATGGATATTGCTGGATCAAGTAGCGCGCATGCTGGAGTACGACGCCGCGGCGGAAGAGCAGATGACGCTCAAGGACGCCATCGGCAAGCTGCTGTTGCGTGACATCATGGATCAGCAGAAGGAAGAAGAGGACGAGGACAAGGTCCATTTGCTGACCCTGCATGCGTCCAAAGGTCTGGAGTTCCCCCATGTCTTCATTATGGGACTGGAGGAAGACATCCTGCCTCACCGCAACAGTATCGAGACCAACCAGATCGAGGAAGAACGCCGCCTGATGTACGTAGGCATCACCCGCGCCCAACGCAGCCTATGTCTGACTTTCTGCTCCGAACGCAAGCAGTTCGGCGAGAAGATAGAGACCATTCCCAGCCGCTTCCTCGACGAAATGCCGCAAGAGGATCTGGTGTGGGAAGGTCTGGGCCAACGAAATGAAGAGCGCAATCAGGCGCGCGGCCGCGCCACTCTGGATGCGCTGTTAAGGGATTTGGGGGACTAAACCTCGAAGACCACCGGCGCATTCTCCGGTTGAAAGCGGTGGTTGGCGATGCTGGCGTTGATATAGGTGCAGCCGCCTTTTTCAACGACGCCATAGCTTTCATGGATGTGTCCGCATACGTGGAAGCGGGGGCGAATGCGCGTGATGGCGTGGGCCAGTTCCTCGCAGCCCACGCTCAGGCCGCCGACGGTCTGATCATGAACGCCGAAGGCCGGGCCGTGGGTAATCAACACATCGGTATCTGCGTCTATCAGATCCCACTTGGCTTTTAATTCCCGCCCCCGTTGCAGATTAAACGCCCAGTTATGGAAAAAGGGCTGCCAGGGAGCCCCATAAAACTTGACGCCATCAATGGTGACCGCCTCGTCCTGCAAATACACCGCATTGGTCAACAAGACGCGACAGGCTTCTTCTTCCCGCGCGAAGCACCAGTCATGATTGCCTGCAATGACGATCTTCACCCGATGGGGCAAGGCGCCGAGAAAAGCGTTGAACGCCGCCACTTCCCTTAATTTGCCCTGCCCGAATATATCTCCTGCATGAATCAACACATCCCCATCGGGAATGTCGATCTTGTCATACATGCCATGGGTATCGCTGATGGCGACGCACTTCATCTGAATCATCCTTCTCCGATTGACACTGCCAGTCAGGCATCATACCCAAAGACTCTGGATGAAAACGACCGCTTTGTCGCAGTTCGCGATTCCCCCCAATCGTTATAGGGAAGCGGCGGCTCTCGCGGCCTGATCGTAGACGCCAGTCAGGGTGCGCAATACTCGCGCGACTTCGCCGATTTCCTCATTGCTGATGCCGGTGGTGAGCAGTGTGTCCACCAGGCAGTCATTGCGCACTTCCCGGTACTTGAGACAGAGTTCCGCGCCGCTTTCCGTGGCGGAATAGAAGGTTTCCTTGCCGACTTTCTCACTGGTCACCAAGCCCATTTTCGCCAGCTTGCGCAGGGAGTAAGACACGGTGTGGGTGTCGTCGATATGCAGAATGAAACAGATGTCGGCGATGCGCTTGGGGCGCTCGCGGTGATACACGTTATGCAGCACCAGTATATCGATGGTGCTGAGCTCTTTATTGCCCGCCGCGGACATGCAGTGCACCAACCAACGCTGGAATGTGTTTTCAGCCATTATCAATGCGTACTCGAACTCGCTGAGCTCAACGCTGCGCTCATTAAGCAGGTGGCTGGAGGAGACGATTCTTGATTTTGTCATGGTGTGTGTTGTTTCCTTCTTGGTCGCGCCAATGTGGGCAGAGCATACTTTCGGCGCCGGGCAATGTCTAATCCCGCCGCCGAAAGCCGCTCCCTCAGGCGTTGTCTAATCCTTTTGCGACTCGCCGAAACCGCCGCCGCCGGGGGTTTCGATCTGCAGGCGGTCCCCCGCTTCCAGTTGCAGGCTGACCTGGGCGCCCAGAGACTGGACGTCGCCAGCGCGGCGAATCACCCGGTTCACGCCCACTTGCCCAGGCTTGCCGCCGGATGCGCCATAAGGCGCCACTTCCCGCCGGTTGGACAGAATGCTCACCTGCATGGGCTTGAGGAATCGCAGACTGCGACATACGCCGTCGCCGCCGCGATGCTGGCCATCGCCGCCAGATCCGCGCCGCACCTTGAACGCCTCCAGCAATACCGGGAAACGCCACTCCAGCACTTCCGGGTCGGTCAGACGCGAGTTAGTCATGTGCGTATGCACCGGCCCGGCGCCGTCAGCGTTGGCCGTAGCGCCGTCGCCGCCGCAGATGGTTTCGTAATACTGGAACTCATCATCGCCCCAGGTCAGGTTGTTCATCGTGCCCTGGGCTGCGCCTTTCACGCCCAAAGCGCCAAACAGCGCGTCCACCACCAGCTGGGAAACCTCTACATTGCCCGCCACGACGGCTGCGGGATAACAAGGGTTCAGCATGGAGCCTTCTGGAACAATGATCTGCAATGGCCGCAGGCAGCCTCCGTTGAGGGGAATCTGGTCATTGACGAGACAGCGGAACACATACAGCACCGCCGCATGCACCACCGCCAGCGGCGCATTGTAATTGCGCGGATGCTGCGGGCTGGAGCCGGTGAAGTCCACCGTCGCCGTGCGCTGGTTGCGATCCACTTGAATCTTCACCTGAACTTTATGGCCGTCGTCCATGGCGTACTCGAATTCGCCATCAGACAGCACGTCGATGACCCGACGCACGCACTCTTCCGCATTTTCCTGCACATGCTTCATGTAAGCCTGCACCACTTCCAGGCCGTACTGGGACACGACTTTCTGCAGCGCCTGCACCCCCGCCTCGCAGGCCGCCACCTGGGCGCGCAGATCTGCGATAGTGAACTCGATATTGCGCGCCGGATGAGGACCGGACAGGAAGAGCTCCCGAGTCATTTTCTCCTGGAAGACGCCCGCATCCACCAGTTTGACGTTATCCAGCAGAATGCCTTCTTCATCTATATGACTGGAATCCGACGGCATGGAGCCCGGCGCTACGCCGCCCACATCCGCATGATGTCCTCGCGACGCCACATAAAAGCAGATGTTTTCCCCTGCGCTGTCGAACACAGGCTTGATCACGGTGATATCAGGCAAGTGAGTGCCGCCGTTATAGGGATCATTCAGCATGAACACGTCGCCGGGGCGCATGGTTCCAGCATTGCGCTCCATCACCGTCTTGATGCTGTGACTCATGGAGCCAAGGTGCACCGGCATGTGCGGCGCGTTGGCCACCAGCTCGCCCTCTGCATCAAAAATCGCACAGGAAAAATCCAGTCGCTCTTTGATGTTCACCGACACTGCAGTGTTTTGCAGCACCAGTCCCATCTGCTCGGCGATGAACATGTACAGGTTATTGAAAATCTCCAGCATCACCGGATCGGCGTCAGTGCCTATGGAATGACGCTGCGGACGCGCGGCGACGCGCTCCAGCACCACGTCATTGCGATCCGTCAGTTGCGCACGCCAGCCCGGCTCCACCACGATCGCACCGATTTTCTCCACAATCACCGCAGGACCATCAATGGCGCGTCCCTGGGGAATATTCTCACGCACATAGAAAGGCGCCTGATACTGCTCGCCGCCCGTCGTCAGCGGCAGTACTTTATCCGGAGTCAGCTCACCGCCCTGACAAGGCGCGTTCGCCGCCACTTGCGCATCGCCGCGACCGGAGACTTCCACTTGCACCGCCTCCACCATGAGCGTTTTATCGGCGACGACAAACCCGAAGCGCTTTTCATGCTCGATAGAAAACGCCTGACGCACGGCATCCATTGCGTCCAGCGCCACCAGAATGGAGGTGTCGGAACCTTGATACTTAATATGCAGTCGCGCGGAGGACTCGATGCGCGCCGCCGGGACCCGCTGTTCCGTCAGTTTGGTGGCGGCGTCCTGAGTCATGCGCTCGACCAGGGGAGTCAGCTCCGCAATCAACGCGTCAGACAGAGGTTTCTCTACTGTGGTTTCCGCTATTTCCCGCACGTCCGCCAGTCCCATGCCAAAGGCGGATAACACGCCAGCGTAGGGATGCAGGAATACTCGTTTCATTCCCAAAGCATCCGCCACCAGACAGGCATGCTGACCGCCAGCGCCGCCAAAGCAGCAGAGGGTGTAGTCCTGCACATCGTAGCCGCGCTGAGTGGAAATATGCTTGATGGCGTGGGCCATGTTATCCACCGCAATCGCCAGGAAGCCTTCCGCCACCTGTTCCGGCGTACGGTTGTCGCCCGTCTGTTCCTGGATCTGCTGGGCCAGTGCGGAAAATTTTTCCCGCACGCACTCTGCGTCCAGGGACTGATTCGCTTCAGGTCCAAACACTTTCGGGAAATAATCCGCCTGCAGTTTGCCCAGCATGACGTTGCAGTCGGTTACCGTCAGAGGGCCGCCATTGCGATAACAGGCCGGTCCCGGATAAGCGCCGGCGGATTCCGGTCCCACGCGATAGCGCGAGCCATCAAACTTAAGCACCGAGCCGCCGCCCGCCGCCACCGTATGAATTGACATCATCGGCGTTTGCAGACGGAACCCGGCCACTTCCGTTTCGAAGCTGCGTTCATACTCGCCGCGATAATGGCACACATCCGTGGACGTGCCGCCCATGTCGAAACCGATCAACTGCTCAAACCCCGCCGCTTCGGCGGTTTTCACCATTCCCACCACACCGCCGGCGGGGCCGGACAAGATAGCGTCTTTGCCGTTGAATACGCGGGCGTCGGTCAAACCACCGTTGGACTGCATGAACATCAGCCGTCCCGGCTCGCTGGCCATAGAGCCCAGTTGGCCGGACACCTGATTGACGTAACGTTTGAGAATTGGCGACAGGTACGCATCCACCACCGTGGTGTCTCCCCGGCTGACGATTTTCATCAGCGGGCTTAATTCACTGCTCACCGACACCTGGGTGAAACCGATATCCCGCGCCAGTTGCGCGACTTTGCTTTCATGATCACGGAACGCGTAACTGTGCATGAACACGATAGCGCAAGAGCGCAGGCCACGTTCGTAGGCTGCGCGCAACGATTTTTCCGCGCCCGCCAGGTCAAGCGGCGTCAGCACTTCGCCTTGCGCATTGATGCGTTCGTTCACTTCCGCCACTTCGGCGTAGATCATGTCCGGCAAACGAATATCCAGGGCGAACAGGTCCGGGCGCGTCTGATACCCGATGCGCAGAACATCGGCGAAGCCTTTGCTCACCACCAGCAAGGCAGGTTCGCCTTTGTGCTCCAGCAAGGCATTGGTGGCCACCGTGGTGCCCATTTTGATTTCTTCGATATCCTGCTCAGGAACCTGCGCGCCGCGAGGAACACCCATGAGTACGCGCACGCCTTCCAGCACCGCATCAGGGTATTGCGCCGGGTTCTCGGAAAGCAGTTTATGGGTGATCAATTCTCCCGTCGGATTCCGCGCCACAATATCTGTAAACGTGCCGCCCCGGTCCACCCAGAAACGCCATTTGCCCGCACCCGCCGTGTTTGTATTTTGTGTTGTCATTATGTCTGTCACCTCAAAAAATCTCTTAACCCGCTCAACCGCGACTGCTCAGCGTCTGCGGCAGCCACAACGCAATTTCCGGATACTTGCTGAGCAGCGCCACCGCCGCCACCAGGATCAGGAAAAACGGCGTCGCATAGCGGGCCACCCTGAAAATATCCCTGCCGGTCAGGGATTGGATAACAAACAGATTGAAGCCGACCGGCGGCGTGATCTGCGACATTTCCACCACCAGCACCAGATAGATGCCGAACCAGACCAAATCGAATCCGGCCTTTTCCGCCAACGGCAGAATGACCGACGTCGTCAGCACCACGACGGAAATTCCATCGAGAAAGCAGCCGAGCAAAATGAAGAAGAATGTCAGCGCGACGATCAGCAGCGCCGGCGATAATTGCAGTCCGCCGATGAATTCAGCCAGCTCCCGTGGAATGCCGGTGAACGCCATGGCGACAGTAAGAAAAGAAGCGCCAGCGAGAATAAAGGTGATCATGCAGGAGGTGCATACCGCGCCAATCAGGCTGCGTTTGAACATCTCCCAACTCAGCGATCCAGTTAGCGCCGTCAGCGCCAGCGACCCGAGCACGCCGAGAGTGGCCGCTTCCGTGGCGGTGGCGACGCCCGCGTAGATAGAGCCGATAACGAATCCAATCAGCAAGGTGACCGGCAGCAGTCGCTTCAACGCGATCAGCTTGGTTTTCATATCGGTCCCGCCTTCCGCCGCGGGAACCTTGCTGCGGTTCAACAACGACCAGATCACCGTATAGCCCATAAACAGGCAGATCAGCATCAGGCCGGGAATCGCTCCCGCCATGAACAGGCGGTCAATGGACACTTCCGCAGCGACGCCATAGACGATCAAAATAATCGAGGGGGGAATCAGCAATCCCAAAGTGCCGGAGCCAGCCAGCGTGCCGATGGCCATGGTCTCGTCATAGCCGCGCTTTTTCAGCTCCGGCAGACTCATCTTCCCGACCGTGGCGGTGGTGGCGGCGGAGGAACCGGACACCGCAGCGAATATGCCGCATCCCAGAATATTCACATGCAGCAGTCCGCCAGGCAGACGCCGCAGCCAGGGCGCGAGGCCTTCGAACAGATCCTCCGACAACCGGGTTCGGAACAGGATTTCCCCCATCCAAACGAAGAGAGGTAAGGCGGACAATGTCCAGTTGGAGGAAGCGCCCCAGGTGGTATTCGCCATAATGGCGCCAATCTGCGCGTTGTCGTTAAACAGCATGGCGATAAAGGCCACTGTAAACAGGGTTGCGCCAACCCAGAAGCCAAACGCCAGGAAGGTGAATAACACCCCCATCAGCACAAGCGTTAATTGCAAGGTATCCATCAACACTTACTCCGCCGCCGCTTCGCCGGCTTCCTGAGCCGCTACGTAGCTGGGTTTACGTTTGAGCAGGGCGGTGATCCAGTCGTCCAGCACAGCAATAAARAAAAGAGCCAGCCCCGCCAGCATCACGCTTTGCGGCATCCACAAAGGAACCGCGATGTAGCCCGAGCTGACGTCGTTGAATTCATAGGTTTCCAGCACAAAGGCGCCAACCGCATAGGTGATGAAGCCGACCAGGATCAGCAACGCAGTCAGGTTAAAAAGCTCCACGTAACGTTGCGCGACGCCCTTTACTTGCCGGGTGAGAAACGTCACGCGGATATGGCTGTTATGGCGAAAGCTGTATGCCAAGGCGAAAAAAGTGGCCGAGGCCAGGAAGTAACCGACGAAATCTTCAACGGAAGGAACAATCAGACCAAACCAGCGTCCCACTATCTGCATCGTCATCAACAGACAGATCAGCACCATACTGACGGACGCCAGGACGAGGCCGGACTTATACAGGCAGTCGAGCGTATATCTCAGCATTTTCATCATCCCACAGCGTTTATGGGTTTTATTTTTATGGGGTGCGGCGGACTCTAGTGAGCCCGCCTAAAGAACAGGCGCTTAAAGTGTTAGCCGCCGTTGAGTCCTTTCACGATTTCAACGCCTTCGGCACCGACTTCGTCTTGCCATTCCTTCGCCATGGTCTGGCCGACTTTACTGAACTCGCTGATAAAAGCCTGCGTGGGTTCAGTCACATTCATGCCGTGCTTGGCCAGATCAGCCGTTTTCTCGGAAGTTTCCTGCTCAGCCATTTTCCAGCCGCGCTCTTCCGCCACTTTGGCCGCTTGCAGCACCGCATCCTGTTGTTCCTTGCTCAGACGTTTGAAGGAACGCAGATTCACGAACACCATGTTCTTGGGAATCCAGGCGCGACTATCCATGTAATAACGGGAGAAATCCCAGGCCTGACTGGATACGCCAGTCGTGGGAGAAGTCACCATGGCGTCGATGATGCCGGTGCTGAACGCCTGGGGAATTTCCGGAGTCTGCACGGTGGTGGGCGTCGCGCCCAACAGTACTGATAAGCGAGAAGTAGATGGACTGTATGCCCGCATCTTCAGGCCTTTCAGATCGTCGATAGCGGCCAGCTTGTCCTTGGTGTAAATGCCCTGGGGCGGCCAGGGTACGCTGAAGAGCAGCTTAAGCCCCTGCTTCTCCAGTTTCTTTTCAATGTGTGGACGACTCGCTTCATAGAGTTTCTTGGCGCCGTCGAAACTGGTCACCAGAAATGGAATGTTATCGACTTTATAGATGGGATCGTCATTGCCCAGCAGCCCCATGAAAACTTCACCAATGGGAGCCTGACCGGTGCGCACGGCGCGGAAAATTTCAGGGTGTTTAAACAGGGAAGCGCCAGAGTGGACCACGATTTTCAGGTCGCCGCCGGTGGCTTTTTCAATATCCGCCGCAAATTCACGAATATTCTGCGTGTGATGAGTCCCGTCCGCGTAGGGGGTAGGCATGTCCCACTTAGTGGCGGCGAAGCCAGTGGATGCGGACAACGAAAGCAGAAAGGATAAACAGAGTCTTCTTATTCTCATTGGGTTTGCACCTCTTGTTGGTTCAGGGAGACCTGAATTGCTATCGAAGGATCATATTTGCACAAAAAATCCTTTTTGAATACATTTTGTATTCATTTTATATTCAATAGAATTTTATTCGCCTAAATAAGATCACTTAACCCATTGATGGAAATGAAAACTTAAGCAGGAAGACAGCAAAAAATAAACGCAGTTGCAAGAAAAGGGGAAAACGACAGGCRAAAAAAAACCGCCTCTCGGCGGTTTCTTTTGCTACGGAAGAAGAGCTTATTTGCTCTGCTCTACAATAAACTCAACAGTAGCTTTGATCTCATCGTCGGTGCAATCACTACAGGTGCCACGCGCAGGCATGTTTTTGATACCGTTGATAGCGTGGCTAACCAATGTGTCGATGCCCTGCTCGATACGTGGAGCCCATGCAGCCACGTCGCCTTTCTTCGGCGCGCCAGCGACGCCGGTGTCGTGACAGGCGAAACACTTACCGCCGTAGATATCAGCCGGTTCACGTGGGCCGGACGGCGCAGCAGCGGCAACAGCGGACTGAGCGGCTTTACATTCCTGACCTTCAACGCACACTTCGCCGACAGGTTTGATGCGTTCTGCAATCTTCTCTTCAGCTGGAGTTAATGACCACACAGTGCCCGCAAACACCATCGCCAACATTGCGGTAATCGCTTTCACGGTTGTCTTCACGACCCATCCTCATCAGCAGCTTAAAATTATTAATGGCGCATTATAACGGCATCGCCGCAGAAATAAAGCAGAGGCTCCGGGTTATCAAGGGACCTGCGGCGCGCTTTTTGATCCATGACAGTTCCCCGGCGAAAGCCTGAAAATGCGCCTATCGCCCGCCCCTGTGCGCTTTCCTGACTACATTTTACGACTCGGGACGAAAAGTGGATTCGCCATGACGGCCCCGCTATAATGCCCGACGCGCTTAATCGAGCGCACTTGTTCGCGCTCACAAGGCCCGAGCCTACCCCGACGCCAAAAGCGGAGGGGCCGCGCTTATTATCCTCAGCGCAGACTCCAATCCAGCAACGTCATGGTAACGCTGATGCGCCTCGCTCCTTATAGACGCCACCTCATCATCACCGAATTTGTCGCCCTCGCCGCCTTGATCGGCTCTATGTATCTGTTCGCCCAGATGGCGAAACAAGGCGAAGTGGTCTCCCCCGGACTTTGGCTGATACCGATTACTTCCAGCTTTCTGGTGATTTCAGGTTTTTGCGGCAACCTTTATATTCGCTGGGTGGAGAGCGTTGGTCAGACGGAAGAGCAAGCATCTGGCAGGAAGCCTGTTCAGCGAGTGTTCATATATCTGCTGATAGCCTCCTTATATATCATCTGGTTTATGGCGGTGGTTCAAGCATGGTCCTCTCATCAGGCGTTAAGCGCCTCTTCCTAGCACTTATACTCTGTTCTGTGTCCGCTTCCAGCTGGGCGCTGCGATGCGGCAAAGATCTGGTCTCAGAGTCAGATCTGGATTACGAAGTTCAGGCCAAATGCGGCCAGCCGGACGATGTCAGTCTGATCGGCTATGGGCTGACGGACGATAAAACCCGTGAGTTTAAAATCGAGCGCTGGATTTATCTGCAGCCGAACAAAACGCTGTTCATCCTGCGTTTTGAAGCTGGCAAGCTGGTGGATATTTCCTGGAAACGCGCTCCCTGATTGATTCAGCGCATAAAATAAAAGGCCGGCGCTCCGAAGAACGCCGGCCTTTTCTGTATCTGACTTTTTACCGATAGCTCAGCCGAATCAGATGCTGTCGATTTTCGCCAGCAATTCCGCCGTCTTCGCTTCCATCAACGCCTGATCTCCACGAGACTCCACATTCAAGCGCACCAAAGGCTCGGTGTTGGACATACGCAGGTTAAAGCGCCAGTCATCAAACTCCACGCTCAGGCCATCTACGAAGTTCACGGATTTCGCGTTAGGCGCGTACTCATCTTCGATTGCTTTCAGCACTTTGCCTGCGTCTTCCAGAGTACGGTTGATTTCGCCACTGGCCGGATACTTTTTCATGCGATCGTCAATCAGGCTGGACAGCGACTGACCAGTCGCGCTGATCAGGTCCGCCACCATCAACCAGGGAATCATCCCGGAGTCACAGTAAGCGAAGTCGCGGAAGTAGTGATGCGCGCTCATCTCGCCGCCGTATACCGCGTCTTCATCACGCATACGTTGCTTGATGAAGGCATGCCCGGTTTTGCTCTGGATGGCTTTACCGCCCGCCTCTTCGACCACGTCGATGGTGTTCCAGACCAGACGCGGATCGTGAATGATGCCTGCGCCAGGATGCTTGCGCAGCAGTTGCTCCGCCAGCAAACCTACGATGTAGTAGCCTTCAATGAAGCGTCCGGTTTCATCAAACAGGAAGCAGCGGTCATAGTCGCCGTCCCAGGCCACGCCAAAATCAGCGCCGGATTCCAGCAGCGCAGAACGGGTGCTGTCACGGTTTTCCATCAACAGAGGGTTAGGCACCCCATGCGGGAAGTGGCCGTCTGGCTCGTGATGCACTTTGACGAAAGTGAACGGCAGGTGCTTTTCCAGCTCGTCAATCACCAAGCCTGCGCCGCCGTTGCCGGCATTGACCACGACCTTCATCGGCTTCAACGCGGAAGCGTCGACATAGGTCAGCAGATGCTGGATATAAGCTTCCAGAGTGTCCAGTTTGTGATAAGAGCCTGGCTTCTCGGCGTCTTTGAATTCGCCTGGCACTTTGCCTTTGATGTCCAGCAGGCCGGTATCGGAGCTGATTGGGCGGGAGTCCACGCCAACCAGCTTCATGCCGTTGTAATCCTGGGGATTGTGGCTGGCGGTCACCATGATGCCGCCATCCATTTTGTGATAGAAAGTCGCGAAGTACACCTGCTCTGTACCGCACAGTCCGATGTCGTAAACATCAGCGCCGGCCGCCATCAAACCTTTGCTCAGGGCTTCGGCCATGGCGGGGCTGGACAGGCGAATGTCATAGCCAACCACTACTTTCTTAGCTCCGGTCACCTCAACATAGGCGCGGCCAATCCGCTCCGCGATGTCGTTATTCAGCTGGTCAGGCACGCGGCCTCTAATGTCATAGGCTTTGAAACAGCTAAGATCCATGAATGCGTTACTCCAGTATGTGTCTGTAAATATGGACTGCAATGAATATAAGTCGATTGTAAAGTGGATATCGGGCCGTTGCACTGCGCCAAAAGGAATATATTTCCGCCGTGGAAATACCCCATAAACCTCATACATGCAGGCATTCGAAGCGTTGCGTACAGTCGCCGCCGCAGTAGGTCAGGATAAGGTCGATACAACTGTTGGCGGCGGCGCGCACGCTCTCCGCAGCCATGTCGGCATGCCCCTGAAAAATCAATAAAATCCTACGGCTCGACGGCTGTAGACAAGTCTCCCTGGATTGTCGGCAATCCATCCTGCACAGCACCCGGTCAGCGGCATCCAGATAAGCAAACTCGCCAACTGGCGCTCGCGCCTGATCCTCGCTCCCTAAAGGAGCGAACACCTCTATACCCCGGGTGATATCCAGACGCACGCCGCCTTCCAGCCTGTCGATATCATGAGCGCCAATGGAAATTCTTCGCTCCAAAGACATCAGGTTGTAGATATCCACTACCGGGCTGATCAACGGAATATCGCCATTGCGCCGCAGGGTTCCGATCAGGTTTTCCACAGAGACCGGGAAGCGTTTCCAGGATCGCGCCACCGACTCCTTTAACCGACGATAGCCGCCAATATGGGGATCGGAGTCCAGATCACAACCCTGATACATGGCCATCGCCTGGGCCAATTTCACTTTTCTTAGCGCATGCAGATAAGGCGTGTAGTCCTTGTTATTCACATCCTCTAACGCCACAGCGACCACCTGCAAACCTAAATGCGCGGCGGCGCGGGTCATCTGAAAATCAACCATCCCTAGACTCCTTGTTGCTGGGCGTGCGTCAACGCGACGGTTGACTGGCGCAGGCCAAAAAAAGGCAGGGGAAAACAAGCCCGCCCTGCCTGATCGCTTCAATCTTCCCGACGTTTTACATACACTTTTTTCTGCGCTCGCCGTGCGAAGGCGACGCGCGCCATTGCATAAACCATCGCGCCTAACGCCAAAGCTGCAAGGACGGATGCGCCGGGGCTATCGACAAAATTGAAAGAGGCCGTTGCGCCTTGCCAAGTACTAACCAGACCTGATTGCATTGTCCACTCCTACTATTACGGTAGTGTTTTAAGCTCAGTAAAAAGCGCCCATCCCTCAGCGGGTCGATCCACAGCATCAATGCCAATCTTCTATAATTGTTCAGCATAAAATATGCCACGCCCTAACCTACTGATTTAAAATTAGAAGCATCATTCTTATAAGTCACAGACATCGTTATTGACGCCCTTATTCGCGCCACTCAAACGCCTGACGACTATCAAAGTGGTGCATAAATACGCATAAATAAAAGAAGGAGGACATCCACAACCAGATCCAACGGCCATATCAACGCACGGCCAGAATCTTCACCATGGATCGGAATAAAAGAAGAGAAATCAAGAAAAATCACGCCAAACGCGATTCAGACATAGACAGAAAACGACAATCTACCTATCATATGCACCCTGTTTTGTTGAGTCTTAAACGGACTCCACATCATAACCTGCCTTAAAGCGCCCGTAGCTCAGCTGGATAGAGCGTTGCCCTCCGGAGGCAAAGGTCAGAGGTTCGAATCCTCTCGGGCGCGCCATTTTAATCCTTCTTATTTTCTCAAACGTCTGCACGGCTCCATTACTGTTTTTCTTATTTCAAATGCGCTCTTTCGTCTGCCCTGGCGGTCGCAACATGCTGTACAGAGTGAGTTCGTTTTTTATTGTTGCTTCCTTAAACACCCGAAAGCCAAACCTGAGATAAAAGCTGATTGTCTCTTTCGAGCATTCCAGATATACCGGTAGGCCCTGTTGATCACAATGCTGCAAAACCGGTTTTATCAATCCCGTAGCAAGACCCCTTCCTTGCATGACGGGTTTAGTGCCGACCATAAAAAGGTACCAGTGCGCATACTCGGGGCGATTCTTTTGCTGTACGAAATGGAGCTGAACAATACGCTTAGCAGCGGGCGCTAAACGATAGAGCAAGGTCGCGCAAAGTAATTCCTGATAGAAAAGACTTTGCCAGCTAACGCAGGGCTGTTGCCATAGACAAACGCTCTGATGAGTATGATCCGTGTACATGGTCCGCTGTTGAATGATGATCTTCGTGACCACGGAAATAAGAATTTTCAGTCGCGACATACGCTTCTCATGGTCAGGAAACAGATAGACCATCGTCGGATCAGCGTAAAAAGCCTCAGCTAAGCTTCCGATAATTTTCTCAGAAGCTATATGGGGAGAGTGACTGTCTTGAGCGGCGCCGGGAGGTTCCATTTCCTAAACAGCTTGCTTTGAGCTGGCCGGTATCGCTCTGAATATATGCAAAAGATTCAGGCGCAGCTCGGCAGGTTTTAATGGTTTATGCAGTAACTTATATCCGCTTTGCGCAGCCTCGCTAAGACGCTCCGGGGCGGTATCGCCACTGATTAGCAGTCCTGGAATATCATCATTCAGCAGGGATCGAATGCTGTTGATCGCCTCAATTCCAGTAAGATTTTCCCGCAGTCGAAGGTCCGCGATAATCAGGTCAGGAATAAACCCTTTGCACAGTTCAAGCGCCTCCCTCTTGGATTGGCAGCTTGATACATCGCATCCCCAAGCCGATAGCGCTTTGGTCATCGCATGTCTGATATCGGCCTCGTCATCGATGAGCAGAATCTGCTTGCCGGATAGATTCTGATTGGGGAAATAATCGACGCAAGATTCTTGCTTCACCAAGTTCGGGTCACCCAATGGCAAGCTGAATGTAAACGTAGACCCTTGATTAATCTGAGAGTCCACGTTTATTTCAGATCCAATTAATCGAGTCAGTCGCTTCACAATGGAGAGCCCAAGGCCAAGCCCTTTAGTGCGATCCCGCTCCGGGTTATTGAGCTGGTAGAACTCATCAAAAATGCTTTCAATTTTATCCGCGGGTATTCCCGCTCCCGTATCCATCACGCGAATCGTTATCTGTTTGTTGTCATTGGTTTCCAGTAAAAGCTTTACTTCGCCGGTCGATGTGTTGCGTATCGCATTACTCATTAAATTCGCCAAAATACGTTTCACATGTTTGGCGTCGGAATACACCACAAGATCCGATCTGGGCAGGGTTAGCTGCAGCTGTTTGGCGCTGGCGGCCACGGTATATTCATAATGGATTTCCTTTAATAGTGCGCCCAAATAAAAGTGCTGCTTTTCGCAATGCACAACGCCCGCATCGAGCCTGGATATATCCAGCAAAGATTTGAATAAGGCCTCCAGGCTATGGACCGAAGTATCAATGTTATTCAGGATTTTCAGGTTTTTGTCAGGAGATAACTTCAAGGCTTCAACAAAGTAACCGAGCGCATGCAGCGGCTGCCTTAAGTCGTGACTGGCGGAAGCGAGGAATTTGGATTTAGCCGCATTCGCCTTTTCAGCAATATCTTTTTGCTTCTCAAGATTTTTCAGCATATCGATATTTTCATAACGCAGCCGAAATGAGCTGTTAACTTCTGAATGAAGTATGGAGGCCAATTTGACGCACATCAGATAGTATATGCACATCAGCCACGCTAGAGAGTGCTGATCCGCGTCCGGCGACAGAAATAATATACCGATATAAGTTAAGACAAAGGGTACGGAAAAGAAGAAGTACAGTCTCAAATAAACCGCTATTGAGTTAATACACCCCGCCAGCAAACCACAGACAAGCGCAGACATCAGAGCCTGATGTTCACTTTCATCATAAAAAATGAGTACAAAAGCGGTCCAAACAAGACCGGAAATGAACGCAATAACGACACAAACATTCAAAAAGCTATCGGTGGAAAATGCCTCTTCGCTTAACCCTTGCTGATAATAAATATACTTAAGCTGAATGCTGACGCTTACAACGACAAAAGACAGGAAAATCCAAAAAGTCAGATCCGACACTAAACCTTGAAACGCCCAAAGCGCAATGATTACCACCACGCCATTGGATAAGGCGTTCACAGGCGACTGCCTGAGAATGGTTCTCGCCTGCTCTTTTAATATTAAGGCGCTATAATTTTTCTCACTTCCCTCGGAGCCCCCCGCCGTTACGTCAGGACTAAATAATTCCCATTTTCTTGGCATTTAACATACATTCCATGCGGTTGCTTGCCCTAAAAACATCAAACAGAGCACTGACATGCGTCTTGATTGTGCTCTCAGTGACTCCCATACGAGCGCCAATTTCCTTGTTGCTTAGCCCATCAGCCATGTAACTCAACACTTCTTTTTGTCGAGCGCTAAGGCTTTTGTGCACCGTCTCCGGCAGCGCCAACAGCTCCCGCTGCAACTCGGGGTTTAAATAGCTTCCTGTTGCGATGACTTCCTCAATCGCCAATTTTAGCTCGCCTGACTTTCCGCTTTTATGCACAAAGCCCGCCGCGCCTAGATCCAGGAAGCGCTTGATTAAGCATTTATCGTCAGTTGCGGAAACTAATAAGACCGGCGTCATGATTGCGTTATCGATCAATAACTCCAGCAATGTCTTATCTTTATAGGTAGGCATGTAAATGTCAGACAGCACGATATCGACATTGTTATCGTGACTTAATGTGGAAAATGCGGTGTCTACTTGCTCGTGGGCTTCGATTTGCAGCCCTATATGACTGAAAGATTGGGTTAGGAGTACGGATATACCCTGAATAAATAAAGAATGGTCATCAACGATGAGGATTTTCATTGCTTTGTAAAGATCCTTTTAACCCCATATCGCTTTCAGTGCGACCCACTTCCCTGACGCCGATCCCCTCTAGCGCCATCCTAAGGCTACAATTTCAAGCCGCCAAAGCAGCTATAAATCGCCATAAAAATTTCCTCCCCCGTTAGTACTAAAGTATGAACAGAACCGCCATATGTCAAAGTAAAATCAGCCATGATATTAAGTTAATTGCATCAGAATGGGGAGAAAATTGGAGAAATAAATTAGCCGATGGATTGCATCGTTATTAACCGAAAAAAGTGGATACTTTTTATAATCCCTTAAAATTAAATATATCAATATCGAATATACGACTTGAGGCGCTTTAATAAGGCTTTAAGCCCAACTTAACGCCATTAGCATGCTCGCCACCGCTATTTCTGCTCAACGTTATGCTGCGGAAGTATGGAGCCCGCTATTGCGAAAGCTCCATAGGTATGAGGGAGATAATCTGGAAAGGCTACTTACCCTTTCGTCCTCGCGAACATTTCTTCAAATAAGGTTTTGGCCGGCTTCTGACTATCGATATTGTCTTGATTCAGCTCAAGATGGTTCTTAACGCATTTCAACATGGCGACGCGCTTTTTACGCTTGGCCTGTTTCTGTGGATTTCCCGATTTATTGTAAGCAGCGATGATGTCATCAATATTGAGGATATTCCCTCCGGCTATATGCACGCAGGTTCGCACTTTTTCCGCGACCATCCCGTCCGCGCCGCCAATCAGATCAACAGCCAGGTCGCCAAAACTGCCAACAGCGACAACCAGCTCTCTACCTTCCAAAGACCTGAGAATCCTTTCTCTGGCTGCTGGCTCCACTACCACTTCAATGTCGTGAGGAAAGATAGACCGATACTCATCCACCCCTTCAGACATGTTTCTGGGCGCTCTGGCGATATGCATCCACGCTGCGCAGCCGCCAACCACATACCAGCCATCCGCACCTGCCCAGGTATTCATATATGCGAAAAATTCGGGTATAGGGAGTGACAACGGGAGCAAACCTTGTTGAAAGGGGTATTTACAAGTGCTGTGGGTCTGGGCTTGCTATTTCAGGTTGCTTCCAAATGTCTGAGAATAGCTGAGGATTGCCCGTTTCCTCCGTTACCCGATACCTATAAGTTTGTATAGAAGGTAACGCCACCTTGCGATTAAGGTGGCGTAAAGTATAGAAAAATATCTAAATCATCTGTTTTTTTTTCTCTCAATATCCTCTAGCAGTACAACCACTTCCTTATGCTCATCAAAAAATTCCGCATTTCTTCGCGCCAATTCAATAGAGCTTTTAATTGGGACATTTTTTTCATTCAAAAATATTATTATACTTTTAGCCCCTGCTATAGCAGCTCTCTCCATTAGGTTTCTTCCATACTCATCAGAATCATCAATTCTCAGGCCTGCTCCTAACAATTTTGAAAGTAAAGATACATCATCATTATCAATGCAGCTTGAAAGTTCATTTTCAGCTATTCCACTACCAGGACTCAAACTTCCCAAAAAGCTGGAAAAGTTTGGAGATAATCTCTTAAGTTTTCCATAGCCACCACTAGACTCATGGTCCCAGAATAGAACCGCACCTCCTCCTGACTCAGAGAGATCAATAACCAATTGATTCCCAAAAGGATCTGCAAAAACGGGAAGATATATCTCACCTATATCATGCTTAAACAGGTTATATTTTTTGTCCAGTCTGGAACTATCGGGCCCATTATGTATTCCGTATCCAATATGAATATAGTCTTCGCCTTCACCCGGAATAGAAAACCTCCTGTTCTCAGGTATACCTCCATTATAACTCATCAAATACTTATAAAAGTCCTGCGGCAAATTTCCTGGAATAGCCAGCCTAAATTTATCCAAGGATAATTTATCAACAAATCCATATTTGTTTGCATCTATGATATTCATAAGCCTTAATCTCTAATCAAATAGCAACACAACTAGAGCCTGTATCTATATAGCTACGCGAATAGTCAGAATCTTTTAGCAAAGCACTTGTATCACCGCTTATCGGAAATGAGTAGGGCTCAACATTCGGAAGAAGATCGTCCGCCTCAAGTGTGCCAAACATTATATCAAAAGGGTTAGCCATCGAGGCCCCAAACTCTATCCAGTCCTCCGCACTAGCGTTAGAAACCATGCTTAACAATGCGGCAATAGCTTTTAGAACTGCAACACCTCCTGAATGACGTGTTGCGTCATGTATATCGGTTGGCACTAACTGCATTGTCGTCGCGTCTTCAACATGATGCCACGTGTAATTGTCGGGCGTCTTTTTTAGTCCTGCGGCAGCGTTAGCTAACGCTTCGTCTATGGCTCTATTTCCCGTCATCTTTATTTTCACTGATGCTTTCGCCACACTAGAAAAATCTGGAAAGCCTTTACTATTATAAGGAATACCTGTCTTCGGATGCTTGGTCCCTGCGTATCTCTTATTTATTATACGCATCGTCTTCCACGCATCTTCAATTTTCCCAAAAGGACTCTTGCCTGTGGGATCGGTATACTTATAAGGGTTATTAAAAGAGTAACCATACCTATTAAAGTGTTTTAGACCGCCAGCGTTATATCCGACGGAATCCACTGCGAGAAACCGTCCAACCACAGGATCGTAATAGCGCGCGTTGAGGTACGCTAATCCGGTATTGTTGTCATGCAGTTTGCCTGTGTAGCCGACCCTTTCGCCAGCTGCAGCGCCGGACTTGACCACTTTCTCTCCGAACGGGGCATAGGTTTCACGCCAGATGACGTTGCCCCCCTCATCTGTGGCCGCGACTGGCGATCCGAGATTATCGTGGTGTAAATATTTAACTCGTATGGCTGCGCTCGCAAAGGACGAGAGCAGCATCAACAACAGAGCGGATAGTGAAATAAACTTCCTAAAATCCATGTCTTTTACCTTTCTGTATCCTTGCTTAGTTTGGGAAGATAGAGGCTGGCCACTCGGTTGAATCTCGGAGTCGGCTCATGGTGTCGTAGTCGATTTCCCAATAAAAGCTCGTTTGGGGCACACCTCCAATGGTCATATAGAATCTTTCCGCCTTATCGAAATCAAACTCAAAGGAGATGAGATGAAGTTTGGCGAATAAGCTGGCGGGGATATCCCCCTGAAAGGCTATGGATAGGTGGCGTTTGCCTGTCGTTCCGGTTCTTGCTGTAAGATTTATAAGCTTGACCTGATAATTGTCACTATCAATCATGTCACTGGAGATTGAGCCATATGGTATGAGGCCACCGCTATATCCAATCGAGGCGTTGTCTTTAAAAGGGGTTACAACAAAGCTGGTGGGCTCGGTCGTCGTCTCAGGCGGCTCAATGTCCTGCTCTATTTCCGTCACAACCTTGCCATCAAACATTACATAGTTGGTGGCGACCAGATTCACCGTATCCTCTTCATAGAGAAGGCTTCCCGACATAGAGTGTGCCTGGTAGATGCCTTTGTCCTCATGAATTTCCAGTGCGCGCAAGCCATGGCCGTCATACTCATAATCAATATCGACTTGCGGAACATTGGCGACCGGACTGCTATTAGTGACGATACTCAACATGTCGCCAGAGTGGTCATAGGTCATGGTGAAACGACCATTATTCACCACGTTACCATATCCATCATATTGGAACGCGTAGGGTATCCCCGTTGTACTTTTCAGTCGGTTGGAGCCCGCATCGTATACATAGCCGATTGATCCCAAATTACCCAGACTTTTGGAAATCAGATTATCTTTGTGGTCATAGGTAAAGCTACCAGTTCCCCACACCCCATTGGCTGTTTTCAGACGCCCCAAACCGTCATAGGTCAGGCCCGATACAGACTGATTACTGTCGACATAATTGGTGATGGCGGTAATGTTGCCCAATGCGTCAAAACCGTAGCCTAGATTGCTGGCGACCACTCCGCCTTTGGCGCTGGTGGTATGACTCACAAATCGACGATCATTCAGTGTCTGAGCGACAACCTGGCCGTTTCCATACTGGTAGTTGCTGGGCGTTCCAGTGGGGTGATACGACACGCCATTGACCAATTCACCGACCGGAGAATTAACTCTGGTCACCTGCCCCAGATCATTGACATCGTATTCAACATAGAAGTCATTCGGATAAACTATCCTGCGCAGAAAGCCACTGTCATCATATTCATAATCCAAGGTGAATATTTTGGGGTCGAGCACCGTAATGGTCAGAGTTTCCTTGTCCAAATTTCCTGCTGGAGTGTAATCGTAACTCCAGCTTGTCATGCCTTTGGTCAGGGTTTTAAGCAGACCATTCATATAGTAGTAATAAACAACATCATGTCCGGTCGGATAATCTATTTTCTGTAAGCTGTTATTTGGATAGTAGGAATAAGTCGTGGTTCCAACACCGGCTAGATCCCTAGTGCGTAGGTTACCAGCGGCATCATAGGTGAAGGTCACCGGATTACGCTCAGGTTCATTGATAGTTTTTAACCTGTGAGAGCCAGCGTAATAACCATAGCTGCGTGTAACGCCACCTTGATTAACAGATGTAATGTCTCCCGTCTTATTTCTATTGAGGGTGGTCACTTGACGATCCTCTCCAGCAATATCCTGTACAACATAGCGGCTCCAGGTTTTTTCTGGAGAGCCAAACCCTTCCATTAGTGTTGCGGTTTTGTACCCTTCAGCATCAGTGGCAGTCGTAGCATAGTCAAATTCGAACCCCATAAGGTAGCCAGCGCATGAGGAACCATAGCAATATTGGGTTACACCATTGTCTACCGTGGTGGTCTCAGTTAGTGCCCGGTTCAGCGCGTCATATGTTGTGCGAACCCCATGTTCTTCATTAACGTTGAATGAAGGATAAGAGCTAAAGACCACTCGACCTGCCGCATCATACTCAGTACGGGTATAGGTTGGCGTAACGCCCGCACCTTCCTGCCAAATCAAATAAGGACGCCCCAACCCATCAAGCATAGCTTCTTTGCGATATTGCGAACCTTCTCGAGCTTCAGCCACCTTATTCGCTTCGTAGGAATAAAAGGTAGGAGCAATGCCAGGAGGACTTACTTTTGTTGTGCGGTTTAACCCATCATACTCATAATAAGTTCGATACCCCTCCTGATCCTCCTCCCACTGAACTGTGCCGCTCGGATTCACTTCCCTGTGAATAGAGCCCGACAACGGATGTTCTTCTAACGTAGAAACGCCACGAAAGTAGTTCAAGTAGAAGGTTCGTTGCACGCCCCGCATGTTCGTATATTCTTTTTTATACAGATCACCGGACTCATGGTAAGCGTAGCTTTCTGTAATGCCATTAATAGTCGTAGACTCTACTCGCCCTTTCTCACTGTATGAATAACTGTTTATCCAAGACTCGCCGTTGTCGCCTTCGACTTTAACCTGGAGAGGAAATCCAATTAGCTGAGGCTTCGATACGGATTCCCATTGCTGGTTCAGGTAAGTTTTGCGGGTAACTCGACTTTTACCGCCGGTCATTTCCTTTATGGTTTGAGGCTGGTAGTAACTGGTGAAATCCGCATATTGGGTCACATACTTCCCGTCTACAACCACTTTGCTCAGCATCAATGGCGTGACACTCTTAATGGCGTACAAATCTTTTATATTCAAGTTCGCGCCATAAAACCGCCCTACTTTCCCCCAGGTGTCATACGTGTATTCAATCGTGCGCAGCGGATTTCCGCCTGAGGGTTCGAATACCTTGACCGAATACAGCTGCCCCTCTCTGGCTTTTCGATCATCGTTGATGCTGTTGTTGGTGTGCCAGAATACTTTTTCAGTTTTGGCGGAAGGGGAAACGCTGACCGTTTTCCAGAAGCGGTCGTTGTCGAACCATACATCGTCATAACTGAACGTGGTGACGGAATCTTTTAATGCCGCTCCCTTCAACGTTCTTTTCGAAAGGGAGTACTGGCCCACGCCTCTGGGGTGTTGAGTGGTGGAGATCACCTCGTAGTCATAGATAATCGTCGCGCCTGACGGCACAGTGATAGAGCGCAGTTTCTTGCCTTTCTTGTCCGTGTAGGTGAAGCCCCAGGTCGTATTATCGGGAAGCGTCACGGTTTTCAATCCGTCTTGAACCTGCTTGCCCCACTCTTCCTTGTAATAGTGGCTATACTTCCACACCCGGTTGCCTGTCGATTCGTGAACGACGATTTCCGTTAGGGGAGGCGGCACTCCCGCCGATGAATTACGGCCATAGCCCCAGGACGAAGTCACATTCTCCTGGGTGGCCTCGCCATAATTGAAGTCAACGAGTCGTCCGTCATTGGTGGTAATCTGCTTGGGAAACACATGCTCCTTCGCGGAGATGGTCGCCCCCTCGCATTTCTCCCGTTCGCCATTTGGCAGGTTGGGCTTGGCGCATTCGCCATTTTTGACGTAATCGGTGGAGACCTTACGGTGGTATTTGTATTTGATCCAGTTGCCGTAGGCGTCGGTGACGGAAGACGCGTAAACCATGAGCTGATGCGCTTCGTTGAACTCCATGGGGCCGTCTGACTTCTGGCTCTGATCAAACACATAGGTTTTGCCGTCTGGAGAGTAGGCGGTAACATTAAGACCGTCAACCTTGCCTTTCCAGCCCGCCTCGCCCCGAACCGAGCGTAACTCCCCGTCCTTTATGACCAGCGGCACCGAGCGCTTGCCAGATATTTCAAGAGTGACTCCGCTTACCTCATTCTCACCCCAGCAATGCTGCCCCTTGTCTCCGTGGTCCTTACATTCCTTCCAGTATTTCACCACATAGGAAACGCGAGGAACATCAATGGACCACGGTCCCAGTATTTCCTTCCCGTGATCCGCCAGATTATAGGAGCGGTAAATGTCGATATTCATTCCGCCCTGTCCAGGCAGGGATAATTCTCTGATAGACCATCTAACGTCCCCTGTGAACTCGTCTATCTCCTCCCCCGATATTACAGCGCTTCCTCCATCTGCAGCGGAGAGAAAAGTGTTCTCTATTTGATCGCTTTCAGCCAAGGCCACTCCCGTCGTCATAACCAGCGGAGCGAACCATTTCCATATATGCTTGTTCCTGAGCATAGCTTCCTCAATAAAACTTCATGTTAATAAAGGCGATAGCAATGATTATGCTTGATGGTTGAACTGGGTATTAAGCAGGCGAACCACAAAGCAATCAAAGTTGTATTTCAGAATAAAGAAGAAAAGAAAGCAGGGAGAATAAGGAATGTATGTTTCGATAGCGTCCCTGCCGTCTCTTTTTCTCTCAGATACTCAAAGACATGATTCGGGCTTTAATAGCTCGAATTTTCAATGTTTGAGCACTGTTTCCATTTAGCGAGCGGCATATTAATAAATTTTGAACCTGATTAGAAGTCTCCTTAGTCGAACAAGGAATATGCAATATAAGTTGCCATTAAACACAATGTCAAATGCATTTTTATTCCTAGGCTATCCTTTTCCCATAATGCTCCGGTACTCAGGGTACGGCACTTAGCGACATAAAGTGACGCTAAACAGATATAAATTGCTAGGAGGGAAGCGGTAGATTGTGCTGGTTGCTAATTGGCAGTACGCCGGTAGCTCTAGAGTTCATCAGATCAAGCGCTCGATTAATGAATATCTTTAGCTATTGGGGGAAGGGATGCCGAACGGCTGGAGGTCATGATTGTTAGACTTTACTAAATCACTCATCATGGAGCGAGATTGGATATTCGCTGGACAGTGCTCAGCGCAAGCCATTTATTAAGCGGAGGGGCAGAGAAATCCTAAAGCTGAGCTTTGCATAGGCTAGCGGAATAACAGAATTCATGAGGATGAGATCTCCAAGCCTGGTCGTTCATTGCACCAACTTACCAAGGCAACGAGTAACACGGATTTTTGTGGAGCTCCCAAGGACATCACGAACAACAAATACGCGATATTGATCATTACTACTTATTTGATGAGGTTGATGATATCCAAGGCGGTTAAGATTTACACGAATTTGCTCAACGCTAGCACACTCATCTTGTACATGTTTCGTTAAAAGAGATGGTTGCGATTCTGCATCCTTACGATATGTACTGCTAATTTCTTTTGAAATGTAATTTTCAACCTTTGGGGTTACCTGCTTGGTGGTGGGGGTAACGCTGGTCCCGGCAATATTATCCCTATCTATATTTTGGGCTACCTGCCTATTGGTTATACTGGCAGTACTATCGCTATCTTCTGATATACCCTTAAACAAGCTCATCAACCCTGATATAGCAAGCATTAATGCGAGAAAGACGGCCATTAGTGTTGCTACTGGTCTTTCACGGAATTTCGAGGAACTAAAACTAAGGTTTCCCGCAGTAAGCACAAACATAAAAGCATCTACTATTCTTTTCATCAGCCGCCTCAAAGAAGTATAAATTCAACTCACACAACATCTAGAATAGCTGACATAAAAATCGGCCTAATATGACTCAATGTGCTGGACATTCCATCTCCATTAAAGACGCATAATCAGAACTCTGCTTTTCCGACAGATTAATTACCCGTTGTTGCTCCAGCATCAATCTTGTTCTTCGAAGCCCTTCATTTATATCTTCATCCGGTTCCACCAGCAGGTTATCAGCACGCCTATATAATGCCTGAGCACAAGCGATACTCCCTTCAAACTCCTCACACACCCCAAGATTATAAAGAAGGTTATAATTACCAGTCGGTATCAACCCATAATACATCCCTCTCCAGATATTGCATGCTCTATCCATGCGATTGGCTTCTGCAAACTCCACAGCTCCTTTAAATTTCTCTTGAAGTACGTCGGAGAGGGTATCATCATCGCTCTTTATAATCACATCCATATTCTTATGATATGGTGCCATATCAAGCCTGATGTCTTGCAAGGCATTCTTACGTGCAATTGCAACCAGGCCGTTATCGGAATAGTTAATTTCATTGTAATCGCAAGAAGAGGCCGTAGAATTACCTGAATAACTCTTGGAATAAACAATTCTTGATTTTTCTACATCGATCAACTTTGGAATAACGGTAAAAGTGGCAGTGCGAATATCACAATATATAGTTTTATATGACCAACGAGTGCATTTACCTTTATCATTTCTACTTGAGCAATAATTAACTTCTTTCTTTTCCTTTACTTTGTGAACTCCGCTCTGCGTGACCTCTCCCAAGAGAACACCTTCAACCCCAAGAGTTCGCCCAATGCTCGATATTTTATTAGTACTATCTAAAGAGTTCGCATTTCGTGAATACCGCCCAGTTAAGTTTTTCATTACCGAGTGGTCCATTATCTTAAAATATGGGATATCGCGACTTCGAGCTTCAATCAATAGACTTTCAAGCTCCTTTACTGTCACTGCACCATCTGGTCCAGAGAAATCAAATATTGCAATATGGCGTATATTTTCTCCGGCCAGAACCCTGGGGGCAAACTCCCCTTTAATAGAAACTGTTGTGGAGCATCCAGTAACTGATACAATAAGACCTACTACGATCGACCTCAATCTCCAGTCCATTTTGGCACGCATAGATTACTCCTCCATCCTAGACGCAAAATTGCCACCCAAGCCGATCGACAAACCAAACATCCACACTCCCTTTACCTTTTCGCTCAAGGTTTCCATAAATCCAGATTAGTCCATACCCAGAAAATTAAAAGCCCTGAATTGCATACATTTACTTCAGGTCTCTCTATCTCGCCATTACATATAAAAATCAATCATTCAATAAAAAAAACAAAACAACACAATATTGCAAATTAGCTTTTACAAACAAAAGGCATTCCGACTTTTCAAGTTATTTCTATCATGAAAAATAGAGTACTCAATCTCGCCTGAATAGTATTTAGCCCCCTCATACGAGGAGGGCTATTAATTTACAACGAATTAGGCTCTCATGTCCCCCTATATACAAAGACAAACAACAGGAAAAATTCGCCCCTCCAGAACGGACATATTACGGCCAGCCCAAGGATACTCTGAACACCTCACAATTTTTGAAATGCCTCCCCACGGGCGGTCATCTATGTGAGCAGGCTCGACGCAGCGGATTGAGCAGATTTTTGTAAATACAGTATTAGAGGAGAAGCGAGGAATCAAACTTCCTGCCCATTTCCCAATCCCGGTAGCAACGTATTTACCTTAAGCCCTTCGACTCGCTGGATTGGTCAACCCGGTACTACGTTTAACACCCTTGGAGGGACAGGCCCAAACATTCTTGATGCAGGGCGAAAGACAGGGCACAATGTCCGCAAAAATTCCCAGACGAGCATTCAAATGACACCTGCCCAACCACTAGAGCTGCTTAAGCAGGCTCGTAACAGATTCACCCAACGCGAAATAGCAGAGTACATTGGCAAGGACACCAAAACCGTGAGGCGCTGGGAAAAGGGCGAAACACCTTGTCCAGCCATGCTCGAACCCGCATTGCGCAACCTGATGCAGCAGCCAGTTATGGACACATCGGAAGGAAATCACAGCTTCAGCTTCATCGATCTTTTCGCTGGCATCGGAGGTATCCGAATGGGCTTCGAGGCCCACGGAGGTAAATGCGTCTTTACCAGCGAATGGAATGACTTCTCGAAAAAAACTTATCTGGAGAACTACGGAGACCACCATCCTTTTGTTGGCGACATCGTGCCATATCCGGCTGAAGACGTACCTGATCATGATGTATTACTTGGTGGATTTCCTTGCCAGCCGTTCAGTATCGCCGGTGTGAGCAAGAAAAATTCGCTGGGGAGACCTCATGGCTTTGAATGCACAACGCAAGGAACACTGTTTTTTGACGTGGCCCGGATCATTGCCACCAAGCGTCCCAAGGCGTTCCTGCTGGAAAACGTCAAGAACCTGCTTTCACATGACAAGGGACGTACCTTTGACGTAATCCTGCAAACGCTTAGGGATGAGCTTGGCTATGACGTGCATTACAAGTTAATTGATGGCCAGCACTTCACGCCACAGCACCGGGAGCGAATCATCATTGTCGGTTTCCGTGAGAAAACTGGTTTCTCATGGAATGACCTGATGCTGCCACAAGAGGGCCCTCGCCTTGCGTCAATCCTGCATAAAACCGATGGTACAGAGCCGGTCATTCCCTGGGACAACGATCGCTTTTTCGATCACGACAAACGCGTTGTACAGCCTCGATATACGCTGACACCAAACCTTTGGACCTACCTGCAAGCCTATGCAGAAAAGCACCGTGCCGCTGGCAATGGGTTCGGTTTCGGTATGGTCTATCCTGATAGTGTCACTCGCACGCTGTCCGCCCGGTACTATAAGGATGGATCTGAAATACTGGTATGGCAGGGCAAGAATAAACGCCCCCGTCGCCTGACACCCCGTGAGTGCGCCCGTCTGATGGGCTTTCCTGACTCTTTCCAGATACCTGTTAGCGATACACAGGCTTATCGTCAGTTTGGTAACAGTGTCGTCATGCCAGTGATGCAGGAAGTCGCCCGTATCATGGCGCCACACATACACGCACTGATTGCTCATGACCGGGACGGCACTCCGTTCCCGTTGCCATTGTTCGCCTGATGGTTGACGTCGTAGACAGTGCAACACGTAGCAGAATGATGTCGGGCATACGTGGACGCAACACAAAACCGGAAATTCTGATTCGCAGCCTGCTGCACCGCCAAGGCTTCCGGTTCCGCCTTCATGTCCGCGATCTGCCGGGTAAACCAGATATCGTTCTACCTCGTTACCGTGCGGTAATATTTGTTCATGGATGCTTCTGGCATGGGCACGACTGCCCTCTGTTCAAGTGGCCGAAAACCCGTCCAGACTTCTGGCGCGAGAAGATCGGCCGTAACCGGGCAAATGACGACCTGGCCATGGAAACCCTGCTGGCAGATGGCTGGCGAGTAGGCACTATATGGGAATGCGCCCTGCGCGGCGCAGGGAAAGATATCGAGGGAGTAGCAAAGGACCTTGCTGACTGGCTTCGCAGCAACACATCATTGATTGAGGTGAAGAAATGAAGCGAGGGTATCTATCGGAGTATTTTGAAGGAGTGGCTGCCAAGAGACTAAGCGCAGTAGAGGCTGACGAAACGCGTTCAAACCAGCATGAATACCATGCCACAAAGCAGGTCCAGTCATTCCTTGGCAGCCCTGAAGAGAAAACGAAAATACCAGCCCGTTTTCTCTACCTTACGGACGATGACCCCGAACCTATAGTTGAAGATGCATTCCTGACGCTCTACAACTGCCGAAAAGGTAAACCACGCGCCCCGGAATATCATTTGTACTTCCCCACTACGAACGTGTCCCAAAACGCCAGTGAGGGTGATCTTCTTGTCATCGCAAAGAAGCGTGACGGCGACCTGTTGGTCATCATCGCCGAGAATGCTTCAAGCATTGGGCGGCAGATTGAGTGGCTATTCGGTTTTGCCGACTTGGCGCACCCCGGCTTTTCCGTCAAATCCGAGCTTGAAACGGAGCAGGACCGTATCGAATTTGCCTCGCGGTTCATTCTGGAAAATATTGGGATTCCAGTTGAGACGTCCGAGGACACCTACCTTGATGACATGCTTTCCCGCTTCTCTGGCCGCTTCCCAACTACCCGCGCATTTTCGGCCTATGCGCGATCAACCCTCAAAGATCTCTCCCCACTAGATCAGCCAGACCTTGTTCTGATGACATGGATGGAGCGGGAGGAAATCCTTTTCCGCACGCTTGAGCGCTACCTCATCGCCGACCGGCTATCACAGGGATTTACAAGTGAGGAAAATGCTGCGGTTGCTGACGTTGATGGCTTTTTGTCATTCTCCCTTTCTGTACAAAATCGGCGCAAGAGTCGTGTTGGACTTGCCCTGGAAAATCACCTCGAGTTACTACTGAAGGAGAACGGCCTGCGCTATACTCGAACAGCGGCCACCGAGAACAAGTCGAAGCCTGATTTCCTGTTCCCGGGAGAGAAGGAATACCATGACCCGACGTTTGATCCGCTAAGGCTCACAATGCTTGGTGTCAAATCAACCTGCAAGGACCGCTGGCGTCAGGTGCTTGCTGAAGCCAACCGAATTAATGAAAAACATCTGCTGACGTTAGAAACGGCAATTTCCACGAACCAGACTGACGAAATGGCAGCAAGGCGGCTACAGCTTATCTTACCCCGAAGTCTGCACCAGACTTATACGCAGGCCCAACAAGCGTGGCTCATGGATGTGGAAGCATTCATTGGTTTGGTACAACAGCGCCAGGGCAATTAATGGAGTCCATTTTGGAACAAACTAAATGGGATGTGAGAGGAAAGGAGCTGCGGCTAGTCGAACCTGCAGGTAACATCCGCGTTCCCTCTGTTGATGAAATATACTCGGCTCTCGTAGAGAACAGGGCCACTGAGAATGGGATGCCGTCGAGCGTAGTTGGTCTTCGGGTTTCTCGCTACCCACTACTACCACGGCTGTCAATTGAAGAAAGCGTCAATGGAATCCCTATTTATTCAATTACCGGAAAGTGTCGAGGCTCGCTTCATTCGCTTGAATTAACAGACCTTGAGCGAGGCCATGTCATTCTGAATAACACCTGGTATCCAATTGATCCGTCAACGGGTACCGAGGTCCTGGAGTTGTTACGCGCCACTGGTGTAGAGCCAGGCCCTGTCCGTTCATTGAAGTCATTCCTTCACATTCGCAAGGCAGCTGCCTCTGGCGGACCAGTTGACGACGCCACAGCCATGCGTTCGGTATCGCCCAGTGCATTCATTCCAGCCAGTGACGACACACCTTATGGTGTTGAAGCAAAACTATATCCTTATCAGCTATTGGGATGGCGATGGCTAAAATTTCTGTTGTCAGAAGGGAGTGGCGGATTACTCGCTGACGAGATGGGCCTAGGAAAGACCCTGCAGGTTATTGCGGCATTGAGTGACGCTGGCGAAGGCCCTCTTCGGCCTTCGCTAATCATCGCGCCAGGGTCGCTGCTTGAGAACTGGTGTCGAGAGATCAACAAGTTTGCGCCACAGCTAAAAGTCCTGAAGCATCACGGACCATCCAGAACTGGCCGCCCCGCAGATCTTTCCGTATACGACGTGGTCGTTACCTCATACGACATAGTCGTGGGAGACAATAGCCTGCTTAACATGATCTGCTGGAAAACCGTCGTGCTTGATGAGGCGCAGTTCATCCGAAATCCTTATGCCCAACGCACCAAGGCAGTAAAGCATCTGCAACGAGAGGCAGGTCTCGCAGTAACAGGTACGCCAATCGAGAATCAACTTCTCGATGTCTGGTCAATCATGGACTTTGTGTATCCCGGATATCTTGGCGACGCAAGATCTTTCGAGAAGAACTATTTAAATAGCAAGGACGGCGCAGCTCAGCTTGAACCCCTGATTTCTCCTTTGATATTACGAAGACGCGTCGCAGAGGTAGCACAAGACTTGCCTCCTCGTATAGACATCCCCCAACTACTTGAGCTGGACGAATCCGAGGCCGCTGTATATGACGCAGAGCGCCGGCGTATATATGCTGAATACGGTTCAGCCGCTACACTTGTCGCGCTGACTTCTCTCCGGCGGTTTTGTGCACACCCCAGCCTGATGGGTGGAAGTTTCGATACGGCTGATCCAATGATATTTTCAAAATTCCGGCGGCTCGATGAGATCATTGAGGAGATTTTCGAGCGGAATGAAAAAGTGCTGATCTTCACATCCTTCACGGCGATGGCGGACATCATTGCGCGACATGTAGTGAACCACTTCGGCGCATTCGCAGGGGTCATAGATGGACGTCTTGCAATCGAAGAGCGACAGCCGATGATAGACCGGTTTGGATCCATACGAGGTGGGGCGGCACTGGTTCTTAACCCTAAGGCAGGGGGTGCTGGCCTCAACATTGTCGCAGCCAATCACGTGGTCCATTACAACCCTGAGTGGAACCCTGCCCTGGAAGACCAAGCGTCGGCGCGCGCCCATCGGCGCGGCCAGGAACTTCCAGTCACAGTTCACCGCCTGCTGGTTGCAGACACCGTTGAGGACGTAGTAAACGACCGGCTGTCAAGAAAAAGGACTCTCTCAAATGCTGCAATCGTTGGCATAGAAGGGAGTGATCAGGACTACGGCGACATCATCGAAGCTCTAAGCCGCTCGCCGTCGAAGCAAGAGAGGAAATAGGGAATGGAGCGTCAGATAGCGAAGATATTGAGCGCGAATGATACTGGCGAGACGGGAACCCATCAGGCCGGTATTCTCGTCCCAAAGGAGCGAGATCTACTGTCATTTTTTCCAGAACTGGATCAAGGGCAGTACAACCCTCGAGTTCATCTGCGTTTCCTCGACAATGGAGGCACCTTCTGGGAGTTCGCCTTCATCTATTACAACAATGCTTTATTTGACGGGACACGTAACGAGTATCGGCTCACACGGATGACAAAATATATTCGGCAAGCAGGACTCATCGCTGGAGACGAGTTAATTCTCTCACGGGATGGCGACCGATATTTTGTATCACACCGCAGGGAGCGGACGCCGGAGCGTTCTGGGGGTGTGCTTAAACTCGGTACAGGCTGGCGCATTGTTCCGATCTAACACAACAGGAATACAGGTATGAAAGACATCGAAGAAATAGAGCTTCAACCCGATCCAGAACGCGTCATCGTTGGCCTCCGGGACACAGGGTACGAATTCAACACCGCAGTTGCCGATATCGTTGATAACTCAATCGCTGCAAATGCCGCGAAGGTTGTACTCGATCTATCTGCCGATTTTAGGGGGAATATCCGGCTGACAATCGCAGATAACGGTGACGGCATGGACCGTCAGGCATTGCTCGATGCCATGCGTTATGGTTCCAAGGCAAGGCCAAATCCTGCAAGCCTTGGAAAATACGGTCTTGGCCTTAAAACGGCTTCGACTGCGTTCTGCAAGCGCCTGTCTGTGATCTCCCGTCCCGATGGAAAAACTCCAGCCCTCATGGCAACGTGGGATTTGCACCATGTCGCCGAAGTAAATAAATGGTCACTTCTTGTCAGTGACAAGTGTGATGAGGAGTCACTTGAATCGCTAGAAAACGTTGCTCCTGGCGGTTCTGGAACGGTAGTGCTTTGGGAAGACGTTGATCGTTTGATCAAGGACTATTCGAGCCCATCAGGAAAGCCAGCGCAGAAAGCTCTCAAGGCAAAGGAAGACGCCCTTCGCCAACACCTTTCGATGATTTATCAGAGGTTTCTGGATCCAAACGACACACGCGCTCAAAACGTAAGCATTGAACTTAACGGAGTGCCTGTCGTTGCCTGGGATCCGTTTCAGAGAGGTCTATCCGAACTCTTGGCCGAAGAGACGCTGCAAGTACAAATGGAGGGCGACAAAGAGGCTTCTTTCACCGTAAGAGCTTTCATCCTGCCTCGCAGGGAGGAGTTCCCCAACGACGAGCTCGCTAAAAAAGCGATGCTCACCAACGACCGGCAAGGTATCTACATCTATCGCGAAAACCGGCTTATTCATGATGCCGACTGGTTAGGACTCTATCAGAAAGAGCCTCACATCACGCAACTGCGTGTTGAGTTTTCATTTGATCACCGCTTGGATGATGCTTTCCATCTTGACATCAAAAAGTCCCAGATCATTTTGAATGAGGATTTAGCTTCATGGTTGCAAGGGTCATTTCTTCCCGCGCCCAGGCGGGAAGCAAACAAGCGCTCAAGGGAAGGACAACAGAAGTTAATCTCCAAAAAGGGGAGCGGCGCACATGACACCTCGAACAATAATATCCGCAATAGAGAGGCTGCGGCAGGTGGTCCAAAGGTGGGGGCTGTTGATCCAGAAAAGGGTACTGCTGAGATCGACAACAAACATGGCAGAACTCGTCTGAAACTAACAATCACTACTGCCAAACGCCCTGGTGAGGTCTTCGTGCAACCAGTCGATGGGATTAACAATGGCCTGCTATTTCAACCAGCGATCATTGATAAACACAAAGCCGTGCAGATCAACACCAGCCATCCCTACTACCATAAGGTCTATGTCCCAAATCTAAACCGTAGTGTGACGATGCAGGGCCTGGATTCACTAATGTGGGCGCTTTCGGTTGCAGAGCTTTCGACAGTACAGGATGGAACGGCCGCAATGTTCCAGGATATGCGTTATGAGATTTCACGTATTCTTGAGAAACTGGTAGATACGCTTCCTGATTCTAACGATGGGGAAGACGAATGACGATATTTGATCCGCGTGCGTTCGCGGAAATGATTTCTACAGAAACAGGGCTAGGATTTGAAGGATCGGAAGGCCGAACCAACCAAGGAAACCGCTTCCTGGAACTGACTCCAGTAGGGTATCCACCAGGTCAGACCTTCTCCATTTGCGTCGAGATCGGATGGAGGCGAATCGACGTGCGTTTTAAGTTCGGAAGTTTCGCTGGAGAACTGATGTCGTCAGTTCGCTCGGTTGATGCATCAGGGCGCCACGTATTCCGGGCTGTGCTCGACGCATGCAGCAACGTGGGCGCCGATGTTGTGTTGAACTTAAATGGCGCGATTCGAAGCCACAGGGACGATGCCATGTGGGACGAGTCATGGCGTAGCTTCGAATTTGCTGTCGGCAAGGGAATGCTCGCAATCAATGAAGGGAACGACACGGCAGACATGCATCTGATAGAAGAGTGGACTATCCGAGTCGCTGCAGCTGTTATCGCCCTTTTACCTGTCGAGGAAGATGGTGAGGAAAGTTTTGACGTACATGGCTTGCCAGAGGGAGCCAAAGTGCGAATTGAGGTCAATCGCTATGAGCGTGACCGACGTAACCGTGCCGCAGCGTTAGCGATACACGGGCACAGGTGTATGGCATGCGACACAGACATGGCTGAACTGTATGGACCAGTCGCCGAGGGGTTGATAGAGGTCCATCATGTTGTACCAGTCTCGCAGGTTGGTCCAGAGTACATCATTGATCCCAGGTCTGATCTCGTACCGCTATGCCCTGATTGCCATGCTGTGGCGCACCGACGATCACCTCCGTACTCGGTCAAGGAGCTACAGAACATGCTACGCCGTGATTGTGGCAATCCCAAAATTAGCCCTCCCGTTCAACCTGGGCGGCGAAGGTAAATACAGAAACCAACCAGGTGTTGGTTCAAATTGGGTACCGCGGAGCAAAGCGGGAAGTATTTGGCTGTAAACTTATTATCGGCATCTGATTTGGAGCGCACTGAGCTTCCTTCCTGGACGCCTGGAGAATAGCGCGGCTCTCACCGCGCAAGTGTCCGGACGCGCTAAAAAGAATAGGGTAGTCTCCCCGTTCGGCAGTATCGGCGGACAGCCAGGGTCTCGCGGCATCCCTCGTAGACCCGCTTGAACTGCAACATCTGATAAGCCAGTAGCGCGAATACACCCGCCAAGAAAAACGCCATCGGGTCAGAATCCCACTTGTTGACCAGCAAGTGATGGCTCAACTTCTGTAGCTCTCCAGTATGATAGAGATAGAAAAACATACCGCCCACAGATACCATGAATCCCCGCATTATCTCGCCTGTAAGGGCGATTACCTGATCGGGCAGCCACTCAATGAACTGAGTGAATAAAGCGCGAAGTTTTGTACTCATAGACTGTTCCTCAGATAGTTATTATCTCAGACAGAATACTACGAAACCCAATGGATCAACGCGCATAAGATGCTGAAAAGTGCGACTTTGTGCAAAAACGCAAAGGCGGGAGAACCTCTATCGGCGTCAGCCCTTCTGCGGCGGATTACCCGAAAAATATCGGCTTTGGCAGGGGCTACCACCAAAAAATCGGATATAACCGTATCGGCCAGACCATTATCGACCGGATAAACGTACTGCATAAGAGCCTATACAAAGCGGAAAGCAAGTTTATCGATTCCGGGTATTTGGGCGAAACCATGAACAAGGAAATTATTCTGCGTGCTGAATCCTTATTGTCCAAGATCGGCGACCGTAGCGATATCTACCGGCAGAAGTATGCGCCTCTAATCGTGGACAAAAGGATTCAGAAGATTGCTTGAAGCTGCGCGTCTAGCTTTCCCACAACAACGTCAAGAACTGAGTGAGCTTACAGGCGGGACGGGAAATCTTTGGCGCGATGCCCAGGGAAGGATATCCAAGATAGGAAGCGGAGAGAAGCTACGCTTAAAAGGAAAGTGGAGTAAGCGGAAGTTGGAAGTGAGGATAAGGACGAAAGTTACTCATCCGCCTCTGTATTGGACTGCCGATTAATTCGTTGGCTCAGCGGTATCGACATTCACTTACGAGGACTACTCGGCCTTGACCCAAACCACCAAGTAACGGCCGTCGTTGTCAGAAATAACATCTGCGCGATGGCCTCTTTGTACAAGACCATTAAATCGACCGGGCTCAGCGTGCCAACGCCACCGAGATGACGGCTAATATTCAGGGTCACAAACGTCGCCAGAACAAGCAGATAGACAGTAATCAGCGGTCGCATTAGGCCTCGGATAGCGTCCACAAACCACATCCCATAAGTCTGGCTCTGCTCTTTAAGCCCATCCTTGAACGCCGCGGTCTCCGCGATATCTCGGTTTATCCTTCCTTCCGTGTCCGCTTTTAGAATCTGCTTGTCAGCCAGCGCCAGTTCATGGTTGTACTGAAGCTCTGCTTCCTGTTTGCGAAGCGTGGCCATTTTCAGCTCATAGGTGAGTCTGAACTGTTGATCCTTGCGTTCTTCTCGTTTGGTTAACCAGCTTCCAAACATGCCCACCAACGCGCCTAATCCTGAGGAGGAGAACAGCGCCAGCAATCCTTCCAGCATTAGTGTTCCCCTTGAATGGTCAGCCGCAGTGGCTCTCTGTTGAGCAGTTCGGTGAAAGCATGAAGGGCTGAGCGAGAGTTAAGAACGGCGGGTTTACCAGAGAGCCAGCCACGGCGATCGCCAATCAGAAGGCATCCCTGTGTGTGAGTGACAATATTGCCATTGTGAATCAGGATGCCCGTTCTGTCCGGTACATCCTGCAGCCAGTAAACCTTCTTGTACTTGCCGCTGCTGGAGCGCTCCATAAAGGTCGCGTCATAGACGCCGGCGGGAATACAGCTCACCTTCGGCCGGTTATCTAACCAGGGCCGCTCAAGGATCTGAAACGTCGCCCCTTTCACTGTCAGCGTACTGAGAATACACCCCGAGTGAATTTCATCGCGGATCATCATTGCCTCAATCATCGTTTGCTCCTTGCGCGATCAAGACTGAAACAGTTTCAACTTAATCGCCGCACCGACCAAAAATGCCGCTAACAACCCGGTCGTCATGGCTTTCACCAGCGTGCGCCAGGCCGTGCGTCGAGCATCGCGCCAAGCTTCAAGCAAGTCTCGTAGTTCTCTGATGTCACGAGCGGCATGACCGTTCTCCAAGCCAAGATGAGATAGCACGCGCAAGGCGCCTTTTTCCGCAGCATGATCGAGTAATTCGTCCAGTTCTTCCCGCCGCAACAGCAGGATATCTTCGGGCACAGAGAGATTCGTCTCCGTCATTAGGGAACTCCAAAGAAAGTTTAAATCGTTGTCTTAAATGGGATGGGACGCTGTCGGCGTCAGAGCGAGACGCCGACGCTCCAATCCGTTCCGGTGTAAGCGCAAAGCTTGGCTTCCTCTTCCACAAAGCACAGCCAGCCCGTTTTAGGCGTGTAATAGTCCCAGGTGTTTTGAATACGGACGGCGACCTGGCCGGCCTTGTCTTTCCATTCCCCGGTCGCGTTGACGGGAATCAGATAACGATCGCCGTCCTGAGCCGTAGCAGGTGGCGCGCTCAGGTGTCGCCCTTTCACGGATAAGCTCACCAACGCGCCCAGGCGTTTAAGGTTGGCGTCCATCCCCGCAGCCCATCCCGATTCCCCCGTGCTCCAACCGTAGTTCAATCCAAGATTGGGRTCAGTACGYGCAGACATTAATGCCCTCCATAATATTGGTCATAGTTAAGGCCATACCCCGCGCGCTCGACACTGATGTTGTGTTTTTGCCAACTGGCGAGCCCATTCCTCATGGCTTCTAAAGTGATGAATAGACGCCCATTGGGACGCCCCAGYCCGGTATCTGTTATTTCCTGMTCYATTGAATAAGTCAGAGAGGTTTCCTGCAGAGAGGGAACGGAGAGAATCCGGCGCTTGGTTTCGCCATACACGCTCAAGGCGTAAGTCACGCCCGGCTCAGGCCCAATATTCCCCATGCTTTGAGACGTTAATTCCACTGTTTGCGTGAGGCGATCACGATGCGCCCACGAGACCGTTAAGGCCCCGGTGATGACGTCAGGATAGGCGGCGCCGTTAACTTTCAGATTGCCTGGCGGATAAGGTCGATCCTGACGCCGATTCATCGATAGAGAGTCGACAGGCGCGGAATCCAGCGCCAGGGTTCCTTTTCCGGTCACGGTCAGCAAGCGCGCATCCACCTTTTCGCCAGCGGCGTATTCCGTAGCGTCCACGCCCTGAAACCCATCCGCAAACCAAAGGCGACTGCCTGCAGGATGCGCCACGGGCACGGTATCGAGCACGCCACGCAACAGGGTGAGACTGCGCTGCGACAGGTCCATCGCAGTCACCGCCACGACCTCATCGTTCAAATAGGCGTACCCGCCAATCTCCACCAAGTCGAGATCGCGCTCTTCTATGACCATCACTGTCGTCTTTACCTGAGGGCCAATCTCATCGGCCAATACCGCGGAAGGACAGAACTCCCCCTGATCGCGCCGTTGGTAATGGGGCGCGGTATGCGACTTACTGTGCAGCTCATAATTGAGCGCCCCGGATGAGGGACGCACCGCCAACGTCTGCAGATAACCATCAGACGGCTCCAGATACTCCAGGTCCGCAGGCTTTAATGACCTTACAAGGTCCCAGTATGGGGCTTCCACCAAGCGTCGGTATGGGGAGGTTGATGGCGCTGGGACAGGATCGCTCCATCCCGTTGGCTGAGCGGAGGTGTAACTGGCTGCGGGTAAGCCAAACACGTCTTCAACCGCTTCAATATGAATCGCGCCCTGGGTCAGGGTTCCGCCATCGATGGCGGCGATGCGTAATACCAGTGACTCAATGCCTAATGCCGGCCACGTGAGGATAAACACCTCTCCCGGCGCCAGCCGCCATCCATTGCGGTTTACCTTGAGACGGACCTTCGCCAGAGGTGTGGAGACGGCGGTTAAGTCGCGCATGGCCACCCGGGACGCCAGCACATCTGATGTAATGCCGGGATAGCGCCGGGTCTGTGACACCACTGCGCCCTGGGCCTGGATATTGGCCAGGTCCTGCACTGTCACACTGGTTTCCTTGAAACTCTCTGGATGGGTGTAGATCAGCACCAGCTCGTTGGTGGTTTCTCCCCAGGCCGCTCGCTGAAAGCTCTCCAGCTCGATCACAGCGTTCGGACCAAAAACCGGTAAGGATGACTGCGCATAGTTGGCCCGCACCAGCTTCAGCACAAAGCGCCCATTGGTGGGAGAAGTCGTCAGAACGCCGCCAATATGATCCAGCACCTCTTTCACAAACTGCTCGATTTTACTTTGCTGCGACCAGATCAGGCTTAACCCGAAGCCTTCCTGATACAACGCATCGGCCGCCGCCCGAAAACCTCCGTCATCCAGACTGATGGCGGGATATCCCATGCCCCATACGGAATTGGTCAGACACTCGTAAAGGATATGGGCGGGGTTGGCGGCGCCATGGATCTCCGCCTTGTCGGGATACCAGGCCCTAAAGCAACGCTTCACCCGCACCGCCCAGGGTTTGATATAGGGATTGTTGGCGGCGAGGCAGACCTGCCTCAGAATGAGGCTGAACAACCCGCGATAGGCGGGCTGAGGTTCTCCCAGGACGACTTTAAGGTAGTCGTTGGGTTGTTGCGTTTCTTCTCCAAACGCCGCATCCACGGAGCCATAGACGCCGCCCTCACGCTTGTCGCCGCCAAACAACTCTTTCTCGTTGAGCTGAAGTCGCCCACTACTTTTGAGGTCGCCTTTCCAGGCTTGGCGATCGCCGACCTGAATTTCGGTGAGGGCGTCCACCGGGCCGTGGCAGATCGCCAAGTGCATCCCGAGGTAGTATCGATACCCAACGGTGACCGACTTACTGCTACCGCCCATCCTGTTCCTCGTCTCGACGTATTCGCGCCTGAGCTACGACCGCTTGCGCCATGACGTCGCCGGTGGCCAGCAATGTCCGCGCCGGCAATCCCGCTTCCAAAAACCGGGACCAGTCCAACCCATGGCGAGCGAACCAGGCGCGGCCGCCGCGATTGCAATAGCCCAGCGCCCGCATATCGGCGTGAGTGACTGTCAGCGACATCATTTCTTACCGCCTTTGGATTTGATGGGCGTGGTGCGCAAATCGCCGTACCAGACCACATTAGCGCTGCGCACCAGCACTGTCCCAAACACCACGGGAATGGGACGCCCCTCGTCGGCGGTGGGCGCGTCTAAGTCCTTTAACTCCGCCGCCGGCGGTTGCGGCGGTTTGGGCGCCAGCGCGTACTGAACCAGTGTGGCGACAATCCACACAACGATTTGCATCCAAGGCATGAAAGGTCCTCAGTAAATTGGGCTGCCGCCGAAGGGGTTCTTGGAGGGAATAAAGGGAAAGCCGCCGTAGTTCAGACTATTGCCGAACTTGGCCTCACAGGTCGTTAACGAGTGGTCGCAGCCTGGGTACAACATCACCGCTGCGCCAACGCGAAGACCAGGCGGCGCTGTGGACAGCGTGATCGCGTCGCCACTCTGGCCGACAATCATGCGCTTTTCCGTCAGCCCCTCGGCGGGCCAGGTGGCGAATCCTCCCGCGAAATAGCCGTCCGCATAGTCAGCTGCTGCGGCGACGCGAATGACAGGGCCTTCCAGAGCCATCACATTCCCCTTAATGCGATGCGCCGTGGGACTGGCTCCGCAGGCCGCGCCATAGAGCGCATGGGGACAGTTGCGTTGATACAGACGACGCAAGCCCGTTCGTTGCAAACTGGTATAGACAGGTTCGCAATTGAACTCCACTTCAGAGCCGCGCCATTCCGCATTCAGCACCCGTCCCATCCACACGGGAACCGTCTCCGAGTCATCTCTATGCCGTCGGTATACGGTCAACAACGTCACTTCAGAAGGCGGCGTGGAAATAAACGCTTGAGCCACCGCCACATCCCGGGGCAAGGTGACGCGAAAACCTGCGCGTCCGCTTTGCGCGCTGCGCTCTATCACGCCGCGCTTGAGTGCAATGGCGGAATAGACAAACGCGTTAAAGCGTTCATCCCTGGCGGCGCTGGTATAACGCCAGACGCGCGTGCCCCGGCGAAACTCATAGAGCTCGACCGGACAGGCTTCGTCCGTCGATGTCTCTCGGTCTGCGTAACTCATAGATCGTCCCGTAAACTCATTAAGGGCAAACTGACTTCCGCCAGCGCATCGGTGTGGTGGGAWATTTCGACGGCGTCAGCATCCAGGCGCATGAGCGTCATAAAAGAAATGCGAGCGATATCCGCGGGGGAAAGAGAAACGCCAAGCGGTTGRTCCARTGCAATCAGCTCACGCTGCGCGTCCACCTCAGAGGCGCCGGTAATACGACGATAGAAGCGTTCTCCAGAAACYGTCTGAATAAGCARATCACGTCGTCCCGCCCAGGCGGCGGGGCCTGCGGCGTAACCTCTGTTATCGATGGTCCAGGCCGCATCCTGCGCTCCAAATGGCGCGACGACGGCGATGTCYGATTGAAAACTGGGAAGCCAGAARGGCTTCAACCGTCCTGCCCGGGCCGCCAGCCAGCGCCTGAAMTCCGCAATGGCGGGACGTCCCGCCAACAGCCARCGATGGACGCGCCGACGTCGATCGACCCCGGTCAGGTCGTCCACCACTCGGCGTCCGGTCAGATAATCCAACTCCCGAAGGTCTCGCATTATCGAGGCGTCCAAATCATCACGCCAATTTGGMGGGACACTAAGCACGGGATAACCCAGGTAGTCAGGCTCTTCCGTCATTGCAATCAGCGCGCATTCTTCCTCCAACCGAAACTGAGTTTTGGCGGCGACAATGGCGTCGGTCACGTAGGACAGATTCTGGCTACTCCCCACGCGAGCGGAGTGTACCGGCGCTATTCGGGTTCCAGCGGGCCAGCTTTGCTCCAGGGGCCGTTTAAGGTGCAATTGGTTTGGCTCGACCACGGCGATCTCCGCAAACTCCGCACGCAAATCGTGTACGAGCGTCAGCAAGCCGCCGACCGCATAATCACGGTGCAACGTATCGATGGAAAGCGTCTGGACGCCGGCGGCGATGGGGGTTGCGGAAACGGCGGCGTCTATCCACCATGGCAGTCCATACACGCGCGCTTGCCAAGAGATAAGCAGGTTCTCCATCATCACACGGGGGCGGTCCACACCTGCCAACACTCGGTATTCCAGCATGCGTCGGGGATGCGCCCGCACTCTGACTCGCTGTTCCACGCCAGAGTGGGAGCGCATCACATCAGTGAGCCACTCCAGGCGTTCAATCACCGGCTCAGACCAGTCCGGCGAGAGCGTCCAGCCGACAATGCGTCGTCCTGTCACCTCTAACGTGGGCGTATCCGAGCTAAATAAAAACCGAAATCGCGCCTCCACCTGCGGCGGCCCATTGGGCGCCACTGACAGCGAATAGCGGCGCGACTCCAAGGCGCCAAACTGCGTCGGTGGCGAAGCCGGCCCGGTCAGCGTCATGCCTTCGGCGGCTTCGCGCGCCACGGAGTCGAGCGTCTGGGGCTGCATGTGCGCATTCCAGACTTCTATCTCACGCATCTGCACCGAGGCCACGCTGCCCAGGTCAATGCGCTCAGGCAGAACATGCACCCGGTGATACCAGTCCACGCCAAAGCTTCCGGCGATCGCCCCTTTTAGGGGGATTCGCGGCGTAAACGTGGCGGCTTTGCGTTGTGAGCGTGTCGACGCAGGGCTGGCAATGGCGCTCACGTCGGGCGGCCAGGCAGGCAGCGCGAGATGCTCCATGGCCTGCGCCAAGCGTGGGTTGTTCCATACCCCGTGACAGGACGCGGGGATAAAGCCTTCTACAGCGGTCATGGTCAGGGACCGTCATAGCGTACGGCGAAACCAAACGTGCCCGTCGAGAGCCGCGATCCCGCAGAACTGCCATAGGAGCCATTAGGACTCTGAATGTCTTTTTCCCACCAGGGGAACACTTTCCAGCGCTCGCCCCCTAACGTGAGAATATCCCCGGCGTTGTAGTAATTGAGACGCAGGCTGCGCCAGTGCTCCAAATGCCCTAACAGTGAAATGTAGCCATCTGAGCGCGGCAACCATAACCACATCGGCGTCATCACCGATTGCTGGCTCCAACTGTTGGGTTGCCGCATCTGAATGGGATGCGCGTATTGGGGAAAAGACGGCCAGATCGTATTGTTGGCGTTCGCGCCGGGCCAGATATTCCCGTCCACCCGACAGTGCAGGAAACTCGCCCGATAGTGTTGAAAGCCGTTGGAATAAGAATCTGTATTGCGGGTGTTCCAAAACGGCGCAGCAGGAGATCGCCAATAGCCCGCCCGGTATTGGCCTTCACCCGCCTGCGTTGGCGTGAAATAGAACCCGTTCGTCGATTTGGCGGCCATGCAGTGGGACGCCGCAAACCAATTGCCGCCCTCCCAGGCGCCATACTTCTGAATGTCGCCAAAAGCTATCCACTGATGCCGGGACACGGTGTAATTAACAACACAAAGCAGCAGGTCGGGCGAATCATGGGCGAACAAATGATAAGTGGCTGGCCACGCGGAGCTGGGAAGCCAGATACGCGCCTTTTGCGGACAAGGATCGACGCTGAAATCCGCGCTGTTGGCGCCGGCGATAACCACTTGGTCGGGATCAGCCAATGTCAGACTCACATGATTGACGCCTTTACTGAGCGAATCCCCCTGAATGCGCCAGCCATTGGCTTCGGCAAACAGCATCATGGCGTCCCTCAGCGCGGAGTTAGAACCGACCTGACCGGTTTCATACGCCATTACGCCAGCCTCAGCGCAAAATAGTCGCGTACGCCCGTGCGAAACACATCCTGGACCACCAGATGCTCGACGCCGTCGGCAACGACAGTGCTTTCCACCGCGTTGGCGAACCCCGGCACAAAATACACGCCGTCCAGTTCGCCGTAGGTATTGGCGGAATCATTGAGCACAATCGGCATGAGCGGATAATGGCCTTCCGTGTCGCGGGTGATCACGCTGTTATTCCAGGGCCAGCTTTCTGGCTGACGCCATTCGCCGTCGATGAAGCGGAATTTGAAGTTCGCGCGATTGCCTTTGTAGGGTAAAA
>NZ_JAHMIN010000131.1 GCF_018986435.1 Hahella sp. HN01
GGCGGGGGTATCAAAGGGATTCAGCATGAACTCTTTCTCAGGAGGGACGTCAGGCGCTCGCGCGCACCAGCAGGCCGCGCGCTTTCAGTTGCGCCATCGCAGCGGCTTTTTGTTCGGGGGTAATGTCGGAAGGCCAGATCAGCGCATCGCTTGCGACCACCGCGTGACGGGCGATAAAAAGCGCGTCATGTCGCTCCGCGCTGGTGGCGTCGATGCTCACGGCCAGAACGCCGACGGCCGTATCGCCGCCCTCGGCCGCTGGCGTCAGCGCTTTCAGTCGTCCTTCCGCATCCAGGGAAACAACGGCTCCCAGCGTCAGCTTTTGTCCGACCGCGACGCTGGCTACATCGCGGGAATAGAGATTGGGGGCTTCGAACTTGAGCAGATCCCCCAGATTGTTGGTTTCGTGAATGGCGGGCATTGACTACGCTTCTCCCGCCAAACGTTTGACCGCGGCGACAACCGGACTTTGCTCGGGGCGCAGCTGCGTCCCTGTTTCCGCTGTAATGCGCGAGGCGATTTCAGGTTGCTCCGCTCGCGCGCTCAGCAAGACCTGCCGGACCTGCGCCTCACTGCTGCCCGCGGCGAGAAACTCGGCGGTGCGTTGTGGAACGCCAGCAATCAAACAAAGCTCGGCAATGGCCTGCGCCTGGGCGTAAGGCGGCGCCTGCACCGGCGGCGAAGCCGGCTCGATAGACGCTTCCACGATAGGATCGTCAATGTGGGTGGGTAAGGTTTCTGGGGGGGCTTCAGACACAATAAGCTCCTTGGACGAGCGAGGGTAAGCGTGCGCGTTACGACGTTCACGAGGCGTGAGTGCGCCTTGTCGTCGTAACGCATCGGTGAATTCAGAGAGGGTTTGATCAAAGCTTGAGACGGCGTCCGCCAGCCCTAACGACACGGCTTCTTCGCCAAAGAACAGACGCGCTTTCGTATTGCGCACGTTGTCCTCGCTCAGGTTGCGCATCTGGGCGACCTGGCTGACGAAAATCCGGTACAGACGATCCACTTCCGCCTGGAGAGAACTGGCGGCTTCCGGCGATAGCGGGGCATGGGGAGACAGATCGTTTTTATGC
>NZ_JAHMIN010000132.1 GCF_018986435.1 Hahella sp. HN01
TGACGCTCGCCGCCACGCTGGTGGCCAACACATCCCCGCGCACGGACAGCACAGAGCCGTTCCAGCTTAGGCAGTTATTCGCCGCGCCGGCGTTCAGGGCGAAGTGGCCGTTTCGGTCCATGTAGGTGGTGAAGCGGCTGCCGTTATGATATCCAAGGTAGTCCGCTGTAAGGTTCAGGCCCGGCGTAGCGCTATCGGAAAACCGTTGCGGAATGCCGGACACTTGCCCCCAGTCCGCGCCTTTGGTAGCGCCGTCCTGAATGCCTTGCAGCTTGCCGGCTTCCGCTGCGTTGATGGACGACAACGAGTTGGGACGATCCTGCAGGGCGGAATAGCCTTTGCTCCCCGCCGCGATGTTGATCTGACCAAATACTTTGAACGCTTTTTCTGACTGGTCCCAGATCGCATAAGAGCCGCTTTGTTCGCTGCCCAGCAAGAGGTCGCCGTTTTCCCTGACCTCGAATATAGGCGCATTCGCCGCGCTGGCTTCCAGCACGTTGAAATAGCCGTCGCGCTTGAGCGGTCCCAGGATCACTTTAGAGCCGCCGTATTCGCTGACGACATTACCCCGCACGATCAGGTTATCGCCGTCGCTCAGCTCGCCCGCCAAATTAAACAGCTGCGTCTTGAAGCTGAACTCCGGCGTCAGTTCGCCGTCGCCGAACTCATCCCGACCCAATAGGTGGAAATAGTAGTTCGTGTCCTGCTGGAGCCCTTCGTGAATGACAGGGTTGGCGTAGCCGTCAAAGACCAGGTTATCCGGTCCAGGAGTGAAGCCCTTCTCCGTGGAGCGATACACTTTCACCGCCTTGAAATCCGGGTCGGTGATGTCGGTCAGATAGGTGCGCGCCGTGCTGATCCCGGCGACCGTATTGTTGACCGTCACTTTGGGCGCGGGGTTGGACACGCTGATTAACGCCTCTTCCCCATTTTGGTTTTGCTTGCCTTGTGGCGTCACGCCAATGGTGAACGCCCGGTGGCCGCCATCCTCCAGGTTCTTTTCTCCGGTGTAGGAGTAATTCCGCCCGGTGAT
>NZ_JAHMIN010000133.1 GCF_018986435.1 Hahella sp. HN01
AGCAGCTGGCCCAGGAAAACGCCCGCCTGAAGCGTCAGTTGGCTGAACAGGCGGAAGAGCTTGCCGTGTTAAAAAAAGCGGCGGCGTACTTCGCCAAAAGCGTGAAGTGAGGTACGCCTTTATGCACTCTCACACAGGCCTTTTCCGCATCACTTGCATGGCGAGAACGCTTCAGGTCTCAAGAAGCGGCTACTACGTTTGGCTCCATCGGCAGAAAGTCCCTTCTCTGCGACGACAGCGTCAGCAATCCCTGGACATCCAGGTTGGAGCCGCCTTTGATAAAGCTAAAAAGCGTAATGGGGCGCCCCGGCTGACCAAAGACCTGGCGCAACAAGGCATTCAGGCTAACCGTAAAACGGTGGCCAGGAGCATGCGACGCTTGGGCTTGAGAGCGAAAGCCGCCAGAAAGTTTAAGGCCACCACTCATTCCAGGCATGGTCTTCCTGTGGCGGAAAACCTTCTTCAGCAGGACTTTAATGCAACGGAGATAAATCAAAAATGGGCGGGCGACATCACCTATTTGTGGACGGAAGAAGGTTGGCTGTATCTAGCCGTCGTGCTGGACCTGTTCAGCCGTAAAGTCATAGGTTGGGCGATGAGTTCGCGAATGAAATCGAAGCTGGTCTGCGACGCCTTGCGCATGGCGTTGTGGCGTCGACGTCAGCCCGAAGGGGTGATCGTCCATTCAGATCGAGGTTCCCAATATTGCTCAGAAGCCTATCAGACGTTGATTCAGGAGCACGGGCTTCGTTGCAGTATGAGCGGCAAAGGCAATTGCTATGACAATGCCTGTGTGGAAAGCTTCTTTCACTCCCTGAAAGTGGAAGCGATTCACGGAGAGCGGTACGCAACCCGACAAGAAATGCGTGAAGCCGTGTTTGAGTATATCGAAGTGGATTACAATCGAACCCGTCTTCACAGCGCAAATGGATATCTCAGCCCAGAGAGTTATGAAGTATCGAAAGTCGCTTAATGACGTGTCTAATCTTTGTGGGCAGGATCA
>NZ_JAHMIN010000134.1 GCF_018986435.1 Hahella sp. HN01
TTGGCCCAGGCCCGTGCGCAAGGCGTGGCGACCGCGGCCTTGGTCACGGATGTGGCGAAAACCCGCACCCAGGCGATGGCGGCGTCTTCCGCCTTTGCTCAGGCGGCCGCCTCCGCCACGCTTTGGGGACGGGTTTTGACGGGGCTGCGTGGCGCGCTGGCCTTGTTAGGCGGCCCCGTCGGCGCCTTAGTGACGGCCTTGGGCGTGGTGGCGGGCATGCTGTACTCCGCCCGTGACGCCACTGTTCAGTTCGGCGGAAAGACCGCCACACTCAAGCAGATTGCAGCGGCGACCTGGGACCTGGTGACGGAGAAAATCGCCGCCGCCATCGACGCCATAGCAGAGCTGGCCAGCGCCGGAGAAATCAGTTGGCGGCGCCTGCGAGAAGCGGCGGTTAGCGAATTACGCGAGCTTGGCGCAACGCTGCGGCGATTAGTGAATACGCTGCTGGGTGCCTTTACCGCAGTGGGACGGGTTGCAGGCGTGACTGCGGGCTTTCTGGTGGCGCGTTTTCGAAGCGCGTTCTCCGATATCGGCGAACTGGCGAGCGCGTTGGCGAAAGACGTGGAAGCGGCGTTCCAAGGCGACTTTTCCATGCAGTCCCTGAAGACGACGATGATGCGTCAACTGGGCGAAGTGGGAGATTACGGACGCCAGGTCTCACGCGAACTCCATGAGGCGTTTTCACGGGATTATGTTGGCGAAGCCACGCAGGCAATCGCCTCACGCATTAAACCGGAAACCACTGAACCAGGCGTATTTGGACGCTCCCAGCCCGCAGGCGCTGCGCCGGGCGCAGAAGGCGCGCGGCTGACCCTGGACCAAGCGCGCGCCGACGCGGAACTGCGCTTGCTCAAAGATTCGTTGGCGCGGGAAAACGCCGAGTTGGATCGCGCGCTGGCGGAACGTCAGCTGTCTTTGCGGGAGTATTACGCCGAAAAGACGCGGCTCGCACAGCGCGACATCGATGCGAACATCGAACGGGTGCGCA
>NZ_JAHMIN010000015.1 GCF_018986435.1 Hahella sp. HN01
ACATATGGCGTTGAATTTATTGAAGAATGAGAAGACGGACAAAGGAGGTATAAAAACTAAGAGGCTACGAGCGGGCTGGGACCATGGTTACTTAAAAAAAGTGCTATCGGGTCTGGCTACTATGTAGCCACATAGTGCGATTTGCCTGAGATAGAAGCTTATCGGAAAACAGCATTTTTCTTTCGGATCTAGGACAAACAAAAGGGTTTGAGTTTGACATTGTTATTGTCATAAACACATGCAATGGAGTGATACCAAACAGAAGACTTCCTGAAAAAGAGCACTATAGAGAATTATCACATATTTATGTTTCTCTGACTCGCGCCAAATCTCAGCTAGTTATTAGCTTCCACGGAGAGCCTTCCTTTCTTCTCAAAGACATCGACGATAGCATATATCGTGCAAGCTGGAAGGAATACATAGATTACCCCCCTAGACGTGTAGACCTACCTAAACATCTGGACCAAATTCGCGAGAAAGAGCACAGTATAAAACCATTAGTATTCATGACTGGAGAGGAGATACTCTATCAATCATTTACCTTGGACATATCGCCTTTACTAATCGACAAATTAAGAAATCTTATTTCTGGAAGACCCTTAAACAGAGAAGGAACCATGGTTGAGTGGAGAAATATAGGATCTGCATTTGAATCATGCCAAAGCAAAGCAGGATCTCGCCGTCAATTTGGACCAGAAGGGATAAAAGAGTTTTATAATCTTTGTGACGCTTTAGAAATCAAAAGACATTTAAATGATTACTCTATCAATGAAATATATAGCGGCGTAATTCCTGATAAAGAAAGATAATACTTATTAAATTATCGTAAATAGATTTACAACCCTAAAATCACCAATATCTCCCGTTTCTACTTATTTACCGCAAACACGTTGTGCCGGCCAGGAAACCTCAATTGCGGCGCCGCCCAGCGGGGAGTCGCCGACGGTGACGTCGCCCTGGTGCCATTGCGCGATCTGACTGACGATAGCCAGTCCGAGGCCGTGTCCGCCGGATGACGCGCGTTCGGCGTTGCCCAATTGCGCGAAGGGCTGCAGGATGGTCTCCCGTTCAGCCAGGGGAATGCCTAGACCGTCATCCTCCACCTTTAAACGACAGAGTGCGCCGTCGCGACGCAGGCTGACCCGCACGCGGGACTGCGCATAGCGGGAGGCGTTATCCAGCAGGTTATGCAACACCCGACCGATGGCGCGTGAGTCCGCCCATATGCGGGCGCCACGCAGGGTCTCGTCACAGACAAACTCGCAGGCCAGGTCACTGCGTTCAGGCTGATGCAAATCCACTTCTTCCTCCACCAGGGCCGCCAGGTCAATCTCGCTGAAGTGATTGATGTCGATGGCGCGACTGTAGCGTGAGTGGGTGAGTAGTTGATTGATCAGGTAATCCAATGAGTCGATGCTGGCGTGGATGCTTTTGCGATATCGCTCCTGCTCTTCCGCCGTGCAATCCTCCGACTCCAGAATTTCCACCGCGAAGCGCAGCCGCGCCAACGGGGTGCGAAGATCATGAGCGACGGCGTTGGTCAGCTGTTGATGCGAGCGCACCAGCTTCTGAATACTGTCCGCCATGGCGTTGAATGATCGCCCCAGACGTGCGGCGACAGAGCCTTTACGCAGCGACACGCGATGCTCCAGCCGGCCCTGCCCAAACTCCGACGCCGTGCGGTCGAGCCGTTTTAGGTCCCGCCACAAGGGCGTCAGCCAGGATAATAAGCCCAACGCAGTGGCTAACAATATCGCGGCGAACACCGTCACCAAATAAGAAAGAACCACCCCGCCGGGCGAAGGCGTTGGCCCCGCCGACAGGACTTTGTCGCTATCGCCAATACGGTAGTAAAACAGGGTTTCATCGTCGTCGGTGGTGATCCAGGCGTAGCCTTTTTGCATCAGCGCCTCTTGTTTCTCCGCCGATATGTCCAGCTCAGCCAGCGCCAGCATCTCCAGCGGAAAACGAAACTCCGCCTGCAACTGCGTCAGTAATTGCGGCCACTGCGCTTCCGGCGCTTTCGCAAACATGTCGCCCAACAAAAACAGAGTACCTTTGGCGCTGCGCAGCGTCTCTTCGTCATCCGTCTCATCCAGCACCATTTCAACCACCCAGTCGCTGTCGCCGACCCTGCGCCAGAGCACGTCGGTATCCGCCTCTGCATAGACATAACCGCCTTCTCGCAAGGTATCGCCGTACTGCGTTTGCGTGAGTAGTTCCGCCAAGGGCGTCAACCGCAATCGATAGCCGAAATGGTTATCCAGCGACGCCACTCTGTCCTGCCAGGCGCTCTGCGGCCGCTCCGCCAAATCACGGTCAATCAGGAAAAATGTGCCGTTATAGGTGTTAACGAAGTAATTAAGGAGAATGCGGTTTTTGATGTAATGAACAGGATTATAGGATTCCACCGTCAGCAGCAGCCCGACCGGCAAGACAATGACGATCACCAGTCGCAACAGGGTTCTTAACATCATCCTCAACGGCCTCCAGCCAGGTCTGGATCAGTGCATAGCTGATAGCCTTTGCCCCGAATCGTCTTGATGATGTCCTGCCCTGCTCCGCCGTCTTGCAGCTTCTTCCGTAAACGGGAGATGCGTCGGTCTATGGAGCGGTCCAAACCGTCGTAATCGAAGCCGCGTAATTCCTGAATGATAAAGTCGCGGTCCACCACTTCGCCCAGCGACCTCGCCAGCAACAATAACAGTTCGAATTCCGCCGTGGTGAGCTCCACCGAACGATCGCCCAGCCTGACAACGCGGTTGCGCAGATCGATGGTCAACGCGCCGGCGCTGATCACGCTTTTATCCTGGGTCGCCGTTGCAACGCCCTCGTTGCTTCCCGTGTGCTCCAGCCGTCGCAACAGCGCGCGAATGCGGCTAAGCAGTAACCGCGGCTGCACCGGCTTGACGATATAGTCGTCCGCGCCAAGCTCCAATCCCAGCATTTGGTCCATATCCTCATCCAGCGCCGTCAGCATGAGAATAAAGCCGTTATAGTCCAGCCGCGCCTGCCGACACACATCCATGCCCGACAGCCCGGGCAGCATCACGTCCAGAATCACCAGCGCCGGACGCTGCGTCTGAATTTCCCGTACCGCATCCAGCCCGTTGGCGACAATCGCCACCTGGAAGCCATTCTTAGTCAGGTAATCCTGAATCAAGGAAGCCAGCTCCTGGTCATCCTCCACCAGCAGCAAGCGATGATTGTGAGCGCAGTTCGAAAATACGGGTGTCATGATGGGAGAGCGTCGCCTTAACCAACAGGATCAGGGGAAATTCGCTCAGTGTAGAAAAAAATGCGACGGGAGAATACCTGCCTGTGTAGCAGGTTTGTGACAGTTTGGGACAGTCCGACTGTTAAAGATGGGCCCGCCTTGCTGTACAAAAAAAGGTCTACTAGGCTTCTGTATACGGCCCGCCTCCACAAGCGGACCTGTTTTGCTGTTGAGTATTCAAGCTGCATACCTTCCTAACCGGCGCTCCCAGGCTTCAGGTATGCGCGTACAAGGATCAAACAAGGAGCCGCTTATGGAACCCTATCTCGGTCAGATCAGCATGATGGCTTTTAACTTCCCTCCTAAAGACTGGGCTTTTTGCAATGGAGCCTTACAAACCATTTCGCAAAACCCAGCTTTATACTCTCTATTTGGAACAGCTTTCGGCGGTAACGGAAACACCACATTCGCTTTACCTGATTTGCGTGGTCGAGCTCCCATACAAATAGACCCACAAAATGGAATTAATATGGGCGCTCAAGGAGGGTTTGAAACAGTCACCCTGATTCAAGATCAAATGCCGATTCACAGCCATCAGGTTTACGCCTCCAGCTTGGATGCCGATAAAGGAAGTCCTAGAGATAATAGAATTCTGGCGGCGACTCCAGATATCTATCGCCCCCTCACCTTACCGGTATCAATGTCGCCAAACGCAATCTCCGCTACAGGCGGCGGCCAAGCCCATCAGAATATGCAACCCTCACTGACGATCAATTTTTGTGTCGCTCTCAAGGGAGAATATCCCCAGAGAAACTAAGCGCTCCAACCACATTAAATTGAGTAATCTAATAACCAGGAGGGTTCACTATGTCGTATCCTTTTTTCGGTGAAATCAGAATGTTTGGGTATTCTTTCACCCCCGCTGGATGGGCGTTCTGTCAAGGACAACTCGCCAGCATTGCACAAAACCAAGCTCTTTTCGCAGTGATCACGACAGCTTTCGGCGGCGACGGGAGGACTACGATGGGCCTGCCTGATCTGCGCAGCAGGACTCCACTGCATGCGGGACAAGTCTCAGGACAGTACTACCCGTTTTCGCATCCTGGTGGCCAAGAGTACGTATCTCTGAGCACAACCCAAATGCCGTCACACAATCATCAACTAGTAGCCGCAGGCGCCGCCGGGACAAGTCCCGAACCCGCCAACCTGCTTTTCGCCTATCAAGCAGGAGACTTTCAACCAGATTACAAGCAAGACCCCTACCTCCCCCTCACCGCTATGGCGCCTTCCATGCTGACTGGCGCAGGGAAAGGGCTTCCCCATGAAAACAGACAGCCTTTTTTAGCCCTGAGATTTTGCATAGCTTTGGATGGCGTCTTCCCAACACGTAATTAGAGTGGAAATACATAGAGATACATCAACATATATTGGAGACAACCTCCGAGTTAGAGCATAAAGGAGAGCAGCCATGTCTGAATCATTTATTGGAGAAATCAGGATATTCGCGGGAAACTACGCTCCGTTCAATTGGACATTTTGTAACGGCCAGCTATTAACGATTGCACAAAATGAAGCGTTGTTCAGCGTAATTGGAGTAACTTTTGGGGGCGACGCTCGCACCAGCTTCGGACTACCCGATATGCGCGGCCGCATTCCTTTGAACTTTGGACAAGGTCCCGGGCTCACAGACAGAGCTTTCGGCAGTTCATTTGGAAGTTCAGAGGTCGTGTTAACCGAAGCGAATCTGCCGCCACATACCCATCTTCTACAAGCCTCAAATGAGGCCGTCACCGCCAATGTCAATCCGACAGGTCAGGCTACCGGCGTCACAGCAGTCCCATTCTACGCAGGGGTCAGCAACATGACCAACCTGGCGCCGGACGCTATCGGAAATACCGGTGGCCTTGACAACGGCCAAACAGCGGCTCACTACAACATGATGCCCTATTTAGCTTTGAACTTTATTCTTTCATTGAAAGGCTATTACCCATCCCGTAACTGATCAAAGGGAGAGCGGCTATGTCGGAACCATTTATTGCTGAAATTCGCTTACTTCCCTATACCTATGCCCCAAGGAACTGGGCCTACTGTGCAGGCCAGATCCTTCCTATTTCTCAAAATTCTGCGTTATTTGCTGTAACAGGGACCCTCTATGGCGGCGATGGCCGTGTAACCGTCGGCATTCCCGGCATGCTTGGAAGAACGCCGCTGCATAGCGGAGCGAGCGCCGGTCCCGGACAGCGGTTCTATCCTTTGGCCGAAAGGTATGGCGCGCCTGAAGTGGAGCTTGAGATAAGCCAAATCCCTTCTCACACTCATTCCCTCTTTGCCGCAACAACGCCCGGAGACAATACTGAACCACAAGATAGATTCTTCGCCTACCAACAGGGCGACTTCCAACCTGACTACAAGCAGGAGCCATTCGGCAGCCTGGCGGAGATGTCCGATCAAATGCTTGATAATTCAGGAGACAACCAACCCCACCCTAACATGCAGCCCTTTCTGGCGCTCCCCTTTTGTATTGCTTTAGATGGTGTGTTCCCAACTAGAAACTAGCTGTTCTAATCTGAGAAGGGCGCTCTACGCGCCCTATTGTTAAGACAAAGTATGCTCAACCACCTACTTTGTAACTGAACACTGACTCATACAGATAGCAGTCGTCTTTTTCCGCGACGGGTACAATAAAGATATCGTGCGCACCGCAGTTATCATTCTTAACTGCGCAGGTTTGTTGCTGCATCAAGCCTTTATCTTTTCCCGCTTTAAAAATCACCGAGAAGCTTTCAAAGCCGCCTCCCAGTTCTTTTTTATCCGACACTTCCACCAGGGTTAACTCCAAAGGCGGTTGGCTGGAATCATAAGTCGCGTAGAAAGTTTTATCTTGATTGGACTGAAACTGGTCATGGGTAAACATCGGCATCTCCCTGCTGAGTTCATAAGCTTTTTACACCAAACACACGCATCTAACCCTGCATGCTCCTATAGAGTATAGACAACAGCCGAGCGACTGATAGAGGCGGGTATGAATATCCACGTTAGGGACAACATCTCCACCACTAATACATCGCCGCGAGCCTTCCTTGCTTGCTAACCTGTTAACTTGATAAATCAAAAGGTTCAGGTCTATGCTGAAGAAGCTGCTGTACCTTCTCCGAGCGGCCCACATGCTGTAAGTGGATCTCCTGCTAACCTAATATGGAGGAAACACATGGAAGCCATCACAAGGGACGATGTGGTCATGCAAAGCGACAAACAGGTTTCCTGCTCTGTCGATCAAGGCATTGTCGTTATGAACGTCAATGCTGGCGAGTTCTACGATTTGAACCATTCCGCGTCCGATGTCTGGAGGCTACTGGACCCCCCTACAAAAGTGTCGACATTGTGTGATCGCCTTTGCGAAAGATATAACGTCGACTTCGAGCGCTGTGAAAAGGATGTGCTAAACCTGCTCAATCGTCTGCGGGAAAAAGGCGTCATCAAAGCGCAAAAATGAAACTCTAAAAGAACAACCTTCACGTCTCGCCTGCGGTATGGCCAGATTTAATTTTTATAAAGGGTATTTACACTATGGATCAGGAAAACGAAGAAACTAAAGCTACTGAAGAATGGGAAACACCTGACTTCACTGTCATGGACGCTAATCAGGCCGAGAACCTACCTGGTGACGGACTTGATGGAGGGTTTGGCGGAGACTCACGCTCCTAACCCCGGCCAGGCGTCACTCAAGCTGTAGACGCCTCTAGTTCCTGCGCTGCAAGCATGTCCACAATATTTATAGCTTCCGACATCAATTTGGGGCGCTGCAAAGAATAAACAGACGTGACGCCAGCAAGAGCCGCGCATGCATTCAATATTGTTCGCCGCTGCTCAAGCGAGACCAGAAACACCTTTCTGAAGCAATGTTCAAATAATCCGGCTATCGCCTCTTGTGGCGTGAGCCGTTGCAGTGATAGCTCCTTCCCTTCCGTCAAGATGTAGACACTTTGCACGAACGCTTTTTTTAAAGAGAAGTTGCAACGCGCCGGGTAGCAATGTTTAACTCTGGTTTTAAAGGGTAAACGGGGATGATTCTCAGGCGTTTCCCCCATTGCCAGCAATATTTCGGGCGACAGTTTAAGTCTCGGAAAGCCAGGGCATAAGCTAACGTTATACCCCTCTAACGTTAATGGACATATATCATCACTCAAGAGCTCGTGGCCCCGATGATAGAAAAGCCCCGCCATGCTGGATTTTCCGGCGGTCTTGTTACCGCAAAACACCAAGGCGCGCCCACTTGGCAAGCGTACAGCGGAAGCATGCAACACCAAACACTTACGCCATTGCAATATCGCTCCTAAGCACGACCCAAGCACATGAGCATAAATACTCCAGGATTGAGAAGACTCCCCAGGTGTAATGACTATGCGCCAGGGGCGCACCCAGAAACGCCCACCGTCTTCATCGTCAAAGATAAGTACTTCGCTTTCATTAGCCTGATAGCGTTTTCCTTGCTTCGCCACCTTATCCAGTCGCGTTGGGGCCTCTCCAAAAACGACCGTTAAATCAGATCCATCTCCACCTTGTACAAGCCATGGAAACTCAAACTCCGTCTGCATTTGCAACCCATATACCTGGTAGTAGTACATGCAGTTTATTCCCTTGATTCTCACTTTATTAAGGTGAGGTTTAGACTACGCTTATAATTTAAAACAATGGCTACTACAGGTAGTTGAGCCATCAATAATAAAAATGTATAGCCGCAGATACGCCAGACCACAAGCTGGCTTCGGTCGCCGGTTGGTTCAGCGGATAAATAATCAAACAGGGAGTGAGTCCTATGGAAATGCTGGATCTGATTCAACTCGCCAGAACCTATATTTCATATGACGAATTGGAAAAAGCTAAATCCACGCTCACTCAGCATCTCCGCACCACCCCCAACTGCCAACACGCACATGATCTACTATTATCTATTTCCAGGGGTAGAGAGCAGGACATCGGCGTCATTTCTTGTCCTCATGTAATCATTCCTGACTTCTTACCTGCAGATCTTATTAATGAGTTTTTGGGCGCTGCACATATACACCTCTGTAAATTCGAAAAAGGTAGAGTTTCCGGCTACTCAGAGATAGCGCCAGAGGTAAGAAACAGCTTACGGCTGAAGGACCTTGAACTAGATAAAAAAATGGAGGCCTATTTTTCTCCACGCCTTCACAGAGAGCTATCCAGGTATTGTTCGCAGCTGGCCGTCGCCTTGTTCGAGATCAGTGAAATAGAGCTTAAGTTTTGCTGTTATCCCAATGGCGCTTACTTTCACACTCACCGCGACGATCAGGCCGCTTATAGTGATGATCCTGACAAACGCATTCCCTGCGGACGCAGAATCAGTTTCGCCTACTATTTTCATCGCCATCCACAAAGCTTTACGGGAGGAGAGTTACGACTTTACGCCACAGATAGACGGCACAATATCTTCTCACGCAACCGTATGGACGACATCTCCCCCCGGTTCAATACCCTGGTGCTTTTTCCAAGCGGTTTTTTTCACGAAGTCCTTAAAGTCTCTGAACCATCCGGAGACATTATGAATGGCAGATTCGCCATCAATGGCCATATTTGCGAAGCGCTCAGTCCCCAGGAGATTACCACAGGGGCAACGCAAGGAGTCGCTTCGTGAGTGGTATCGCGGGCTTATATCATGACAAAAGAATGGTTACTGACGCCGACATACAAGCCATGTCAGAAGCGATGTCCCACAGGGGACCCGACGGGAAAAATATTTGGCGACAGGCGCACATTGGCTTCTGCCACAATATGTTGCACACGACGCCAGAGTCATTGTTTGAAGCCTTACCAGCGGAGTCAAGCGACCGGCAGATTGTGATTACCGCAGACGCTCGCCTGGACAACCGGGAGGAGCTCGCCGCCGCATTGGGAATAAGTCGAAATGAGCTGCCACTGCTGTGTGATAGCCAACTGATTCTAGTAGCCTACCGTCATTGGGACTTAGCCTGTTTGGAGCATTTGCTGGGCGACTTCTGCTTCGCTATTTGGGATAAAGGCAGACGTCGTCTGTTTATCGCGATGGACCCGATGGGAACCCGGTCACTGCTCTATTTTCATTCCTCCGCCCTTTTTGCTTTCGCAACAGAAGCTAAAGCGTTGTTATCTGTGTCGGGAGTAGACAAAAAACTGGATGAGTTCGGATTCACCCTGCTTGCATCAGGTCGTAAACGGGAGGCGCCGGAGCGTACCTGTTTTAAAGGCCTAACCCGGCTTACCGGCGGCGAGTACCTATCTGTTTATCCTCCATCTCCTGCACAGGTAAATTGGAAGGTTGAGAAGCGCAGTTACTACAACCTTGAGCCAGAAATATTGAAGTTCAGGAGTCCAGAGGAGACGTTTGAGGCGTTTAGAGAGAAATTCAAACTGGCGCTAACCTGCCGAATGCGCAGCGCCTTTCCAGTAGCAACTCTACTAAGCGGCGGCCTGGATTCTTCCGCTATCAGTTGCATGGCCGCTGACCTGCGAGATAACTTATCCCATCCCCTTTTTGCGCTGTCGTCCTGTCTGACCGATCAAGATCCTGAGCAGGATGAAAGAAAATTTATTAATATCGTTGCGCAGCAAAAGCAGTTGCCAGTTCACTACGTATCGCCCACGTCCGGTCCCGCCGCGTTACTGCATCAGGTGCACGACATGACTGGCCTTCCCGTTAACCTCAATCCACATGTCTATACAACGCTCTACGCCAAAGCGCAGAGTGAAGGCGCGCGCATTGTGATGGATGGCGTTGGCGGCGAGTGGGGGCCCAGCTGGACAGGGGAAGGTTATTTGCCGTATTTGCTTCAACAACTGCATTGGGAAAAACTGAAAGAAGCTGTCTTCAGTTTGTCTCAAAACTATTCCCAACCTCCTCACAGGGTATTCCGGAACGAAGTTCTAGCTCCATTAGAGCCCAGACTCCTCCGCCATATACGACATCAAATGAGAGGGTGCTCAGTAGAGGAAAACAGGCTTCCCCTGACTAACCGACTCCATGAACAGCATTCGGCTCCACCACCCGGGGCACGCCCATTCAGCAAATCGTCTCTGGGCAAACGGCTAAATATCATACTTGGAGGGCGCACGCCTAAAGAATGGTATTCGCCACACTTTCATGTTCGCAACACCTTCCCTTATTTGGATGAACGGGTATTAAAGTTTTGCCTGGGACTGTCGGACGAATGGTTCATACAGAAAGGCTGGCGCCGTTATTTTATTCGCGCCGCGATGGAAAAAACGCTTCCTTCAGAAATTCAATGGCGTAGAGATAAAAGACCTTTCTCCCCAAATTATCACAGGCTGATGCAGACTGACGCCCTTGTCTACGAGAGCATTGTTCAGGACGTCTCTCCATCAGATCCGGTGAGAGACTATATTGATGTTGAAAGAATCAAGCGCACGATAAAAGAGCTCAATCAACGCCCATCATGGGCCCCCTACAACGGCGTCGACTTGGCGCGAAAAGTGGTGGATTTCGGGGTGCAGTGCCTGGTGTTCCTACGCTGGTTTCAACGACTGTAGTGTACGAAGCGTTCTCTTATTGGATGCTTTGCAGCTCATGAGATGAAACTCTGCGACTCTGAACTTCGCCGCTTTCCATATGTACGACAAAATCCGCACAGGACAGCAACGCTTTTCGATGGGTGATGATGAGCACTGTAGTCATTTTTTTCAGTTCGCAAATAGCCTCAATAATTACAGTTTCATTCTCCTCATCCAAAGCGCTGCTAACTTCATCCAGAATAAGTAAAGATGGTTTCCTCAATAGTGCTCTGGCCATTGCAAGACGCTGCTTTTCACCTCCAGATAACAAGTCGCCACGTTCACCAATAAGAGTATCTATGCCTTGAGGCAACGCTCTGACAAACTGCTCCGCCGACACACTTCGCAATGCCGCCCAAAGTTCATCTTCCTCAGTTTCGGGCGCAGCCCAAAGCAAATTCTCACGCACGCTCTTGTTAAACAAGAAACTCTCCTGCGTCACATAGCTAACCGAGTGGCTCCATTGCGCAATCTCTTGCTCGGTTAGTTCTTTCCCATCAATGAGCACCTGTCCATTGGACGGCGCAGCCAGTCCTGACAGAATATCCGCAGCGGTGGTTTTTCCAGAGCCGGAAGGCCCAAGCATGGCCGTAATGCTGTTAACAGGTAAAGTAATTGAAAAGTCACAGAACGCGTATTTCCCTGGCGTCGACGGGTAAGAAAAGCTCACACGTTCAAGACGAACGCTTCGCATCGCCACTATAGGTTCCACTGCTAAGTTCTTATCCGAAACGGACTCGTCTGCATCACTGTTTAATATACCCACCACTTCAATATACGAAGGCAAGATATTGAGAATCTGCTGATATCGATAAGAGATATCCTTCAAGATTGGCGCGAATCGGGAAAAAAGAAAAAGCAGCACGATAAATTCAGCCGCTGGAAGCTTCACCCACCTAATAAAAAAGTAACAGAGTCCAACCACACAAACGGCGATGAGTACTTCATAGTACAGGGCGACTAATGCGCTGATTTTCTTGAACCTCAATAATGTTTCGCCCAAGCGCCGGCTTTTCTCTTCCAGGTCGCCACCAGTGCGCCTTTCCTGCTTAAACGCCTTTACAACTTTCATTCCTTGCATATATTCGCTTACCGCAGAGAAATAAGCTTGGCGCAGCGCCTTCCCTTCATCTCCATTGCGAAGACTCAAGCGATTCAAACAGCGTGCCCCCCCGTAGATCCCGGCGCCACTTGCTAAAGCCACCAGGGTCAGGCTGGGAGACGTAAGATAAGACACCATGCTGTACACACCTAGCACGCAGCTCAAAGAAGCAAGCTGAATGAGCAAAAGAGATATTTGCGAAGCTCTATCCACCTCATGATTTAATAGCTGAGCTAAATGAGAGGCTCGATACTGAATGAAGCGCAGCCATGAAAAAGCCAATATTTTCGCTGTCAGCCGCTCTCTGAGGCTGACAGTAAGCTCAGTCTGCAGTCTTGCAGCAAGAGTCTGCTGGAAGTATTTAAGCGTAGAGTGAATAGCAATAATCACAATGAAGATAATCAATGCTTCGTTCAGTTCCAACTTAGAACCTAACCAACTCCATTGAGACCCCAACTCATACCCGGCGTCTACTCCCGCCAGGGTCAATAGCGGAATCAGCGCCAACAGGCCAATCCCCTTAACCAAAGCCAGAGCAAAAAGCAGCGTCGTGAGCAAAGCGATTCCGCGCTTGTCGTAACGCCACGACATCAAAACGTATGAGAAAAGAGTTTCTTTAATGTCCTGTTTCAAACCTCAGCCCTTTGAATGCTAGTCCACCCAGACTCTTTTCCTGGAAAAAAAGTATCTCCAACTCCACAAAAATGGCCGCAGCAGGTAGTAGCAAGGAAACATCCATCTGGGAAGCTCAAGAAGCGCGATATCATTAGCCGAGATGCGGAAAAACTGAGTCAGATGGCGCATCAAATACTTTTGCCTGAATGAAAAGAAACATAGCAGCACATACTGCTCGACAGGGCTTAGATAAACTTGACGCCGATTCGCGCGCTCCCACCTGGAGCACAGCAAGCGCACGAACGGACTATTCTTTGCGAGTGTTTCCTGCGCCGCAGGCAACGCAGAAAACAATAACTTTTGAGCCATTATCATTGCAGCAAGAACGGGTTGTTCAACTCCCCATCGACAAGCTTTATCCATGACTAAGTCGAGGTCGACCTCTCCCCGGGATAAGTAGGCGTCGATATCAGACAGCCAGCTTAATCTGGCCCAACATGATCTGGCCCCATGCATCGCCAAATAAATAAACTCATCTTCAGCGTCCAGGCAAACATGTCCGGGATCGTTTTTTTGACAAGGATAATCTAGCTCAAATAATCCCTCCCCCAGTTCAGAAAGTACATATTCGTTATCGTCCAAACGCATATGCAGCTCAAGGAAAATACCTTTTGAGTCATTGTGAAAAATGAAATCTTTATTGCTCTTAAGGTAAGCTTCCACCACAAGGGGTGAAGCACTCTCAGCTGGAGTGACCCGGCGATACCCCCTCTCCGTCAATAGACGCCCTATCAACGCAACATGCTCACGCGGCGCCAATATATCCAGATCACGGCATTCTCTAAGCGAAGCGTCCCGATATAGTCTCTCTGACAAAGCCGGTCCTTTTAAGCAAATAAAAGGCAATCCGTTGGTTTGCAAGAGCCCGCCAATTCTTTCAAGTTCAGCGTAATGCTTGAGGTTACGCAGCCTCGCTTCCCGCACCATCAGGCGGATTTTTTTACGGACTCCATCTGGAACCAACTCGCCAGCCGCGTTTAACTTTCGCCACACTAATGGCGTTACCCGGTGCCACCTTAACTGTTGTAAAAAATACTCCCAATCCCAGTGTTTAAGTTGTGAACAGGTCTCTTTAAGGGTCGACAACGGAACTTCGTCGTGAGCCAGACACGTACGCAATAAATGATAAGACGCATTAATATTTACCTGCTCTAACGCAGCTGCGGTCATACCATCACACGTTGCGCGATCTCGGGACGCCACATCATGCGTTCATAAGGCGGAGAGATGGATTCGGTGACAAATCCCAGCTTCAAGTAGAGTTTTTTCGCTTGGACGTTCTGCATCAGCACGCTGAGCGTCAGCGGCGCGCACACTTGGGCGGCGGCGGCTTGCAGGCTGCGAATGACTTCCTCTCCGAAGCCTTTGCCGCGCGCTTGCGGAATAAAGGCGATATCGATGACATGCACTTCGTTATGGCCGAAATCGATAGTGACTTTACCAATACGTTCGTGCTGCTTTTCAATAATGAAGTACATAGCGTTGGGAAACTGCGCGCCGTATCCTTGCTGCTGCGCCATGAATTGCATATCGATGATGGACTCGACAAAATCGCGCTCGCCGTCGATCAGGCGCAAATCTTCTCGTGTACTGTTATGAAGCTGCTCCAGAAACGCCTTATCGGAAGCGGTAGAGGGGCGGACAACCAGGCCCTGCCCTAATTTCACATCCTTCACTTTCATAATTCCTTTACCCCTTTTTTATTAGGTCCGGCCCACGAAATGAACCGGGATGCGCTCTCATCCATGCAACAAGTATAGCTCGGGCCTGAGTGATGCAAGGCTCGCTGCGTCATTGGATTCCACGACAAAGCGTCCTATGCTAGAAAACAGTCTTCCTGGACGATAATTTCCAGCTGTCGAGCCAGCAGAGGCGCCCGGATTAACAGGAAGCGGAAACGGCATAACGGAGCGACATGCAACAACTGGAACTCGCCTATTGGGTCGCAGAAGAACACTTAACGGCTTCCCGAGTTAATGAATACGCTGAGCGCTTCGCCGAGGATGGTCTGGTTTATCTGGATGGTTTCCTGCGGCGGGAAATCGCTGACAAGCTGGCCCACTTTGTCGCCCATGAAGCCTCATATTCGCCAGTGTACGGCGCGTATCAAAATGATATAAAAGTGTCCGCGCAAGAATGGGCGGAGCTCGACGATCAGCGACGTTTTTTTCACATGTCGCGCTATCAGGGCCCCAAACCGGAGTTCATGATGACGCCCGCCAGCTTGACGTATATGAGATTTCAACAGCGCCCGGTGCAATGCCTGTTCGCCCGCTACGCCGCCAGTCTGACGCCCAACCCGCCCAGGGAAATGCTGTGCCAGGATATGCTGTTGACCGCGCTGCGGGAGCAACAATACCTGCGCCCTCATACCGACAAGGGAACGGGCGTAACAAGGCATGTGTGCATCGTGTTTTACCTGTCGCCGGACTGGCTGGAGGAGGATGAAGGCGGACTCAATATTCAGACGCTACGAGGGGAAACGTTGACCCTGTCCGCCCTCTTTAACCGTTGCATTATCTTCAAGCCCAACCTGCTCCACAGTGTTGCGCCCTTCGCCAAATCCGCGAAGGGAAAGGTGCGTTACAGCCAGACTATCTGGTATGCCTAGATTCAAGTAAGCGAGTGTAGAGGCCGTCCAGCTTTTGGGAAATCATGCTCGCGTCTTGTGCTGAGAATACGCGGCGCTTGTCCTCGCTGTCCCCCTGAAAAGAGCGGCTTGGGTCTTTTGAGTATTGTCCCGCTCTGGTCTTCAGACGCTGCAGGTCATCCGCAGAGAAAGACACGCCAAAGTGATCTGCGATGCGGTTCTCCGCTGCATCTGGAAGCTCCGTATAGTCCACAACCAGTACAGAGCTATCCAGCGACTGCGCCATGCTGTTCATAAGCGCGCCCAATACCTCCATCTGGTAGGACAGCAATACGTCCGAAGCGGCGTCATCCACTTTCGCCACAAGATGAGACAACACAGACAAGTCTGTTGCCGCCATGTGCCTTCCGGCAAGCCTTTGATGAGACGCCAGTATTTCTTCTGGCCGCCGGATTACGAACACGGATGGCGTGTCGGGATAGAGCCGGCGCAGAAGCGGCCAGAAGCCAATATCCCAGGCGTTCCACTTCACAATCAGTTCCTGGTCGTCGCCGCCTCCCGCCAGCCCCTGGGCCGCCAGCAGAAAACGCAGGGCTTCCGCTTTTTGACTTTCCGTCAGCTCCTTATCCAGCAATAGTTCCGTCAATACGCTGGATTCTGAGATCACGCAGTGCGCGGGAGAGACGGCCAACAGGTTTGACGCCAGCGTCGAGCCGCAACGGGACAGATGAAAAATAAAGCCAGCGGGGCGTACTTCATTGAACAAATGGGAATGCCGGATCAGATACTCGATACCTGTAGCGGGTTTAATGATACTTCCAAAAATCGAGCGCGCCCTTTGCGTAGCGATGCGCTCATCCCAAAAAGGCGCCCAGTCTCGCGCGGTCGGCGCCACGCCCCATATCACCCGCTTGCGCGCCGCTACGTAGCGCACTGGCGTCCACTGGCGCAACAACAAAGGCAGTTCAGGCTCGACCTCCTCATTGTTACAGGCGATAAGCGCCGATAAAGGGTCGGATTCTCCTTGCTCTTCGACGTCGGAATAACGTTTTAGTGTGGCAAGTAAATCATCAAAATGACGGCAGGCCACACACTGGGCTAACGCCTCTTCTGATTCCAGTAGTCGCGAGTAAACCTCGCGACTATCCACGCAAAGCCTCCAGCTCATCCACCACTCTGGCGTTGATGGCGGACACCCGGTGAGCGCTGATATCGTCCTCTGAAGCCTCTTTAAACCACTGCTCGACATCCTGAAAGCGTCGACTCTGATATATCGTCGCCAGAGCCTTTTCCATCGGCGCGCCCAGCAGTTCAAACACTAACTGATCCAGCAGCCACTCTCGACTCCGAACCGCTTCATCCAGCTTACCTACCTTGGCGTGCGCGGCTTTCGACCATATCCGTTTGAGGTGATAAACGCCCAGCTCTCCCACTTCCAGACTGTCAGGCAAAGGAAGGTCCGCTGTCGCAGGACGACTGCGATAGAAGAACTCAAAGTCCGGGTAATCATTCAAGTGGTAGTGAAAATTAAGCGTACTGCCAGGAACCGGTCGTATATTTTTCTTGTATCTGGGCAAAGTCAGCTGCGACTGATTCTCCTGCAGACAATGATCGCCATAAATTCGTATGAACGTTGTGACCTTGAGATCCGTCATATTCTCTTCGCACTCAGGGATTAACAGAGAGCCCGAGAGACAGGAATCATCGCCAACATGAAGCGCCGACGCCAATGAACGATCCAGCGTAAGCAGCTCTCCCAGGTGGATATTCTTGCCGCTTTCGGAAGAATGCAGCCAGGCATCCAGCTGCACAGAGGCCGGAATCAACATACCATCCGGATTTAGAAACTGCTGCAAGTGAGAAAAGATCTTCACTTGCGGCTCCTGTTGCAACATATGCTTCATCGTCTCCGATAACAGAATGTCATAGGATTCGCCCGCAGGAGGCGTCCAGACAGTAGCGTCTGCGCAGACGATATGAGCGACCCGGTCCGAGACTTTCAGCAGAGAAATCACCTTCTGCAGCGCCTCCAGGGAAGCCTCATGGATATCCAGCAGCGTCACCCTCAGCCTGTCCGCGGGAAACAACGGAGCCAACGGCGCCAGTAGAAGTCCGAATGGCCCGGTTCCCGCATACAGCAGCTCCACCCTTTCCCGCCGCTGCAACACATCCTGTATCGCCTGATAGACGCCGGCCATGAATATTCGCGTGCGCTCAATATCCCAGGCGCATCTGCCGGCCTCCAGAGGCGAAATCGCCTTGCCGAACCCGGTCTGGGTAGACAAGTCTTCGTTATAACAGGAAGGATAGAGATCAATGCCCGTCACCGTCGCGAGGGCGCTGACTAAAGCATCCAAATGGGGTCTGGCGTCGCCAGCGGAGGTCGCTCCTAGCAACTTTTGCGTTGTATCAATAATGGTTTCAGCGCTTACGAGATTAGAGGTTCCAGCATCAGTCATCATCGCATTCCTTTTTATACGTTATTGGTGATGAACTATTTACGCAGCGTCGCCTCCGCACAGGGCAGCGGCGTCATGTTCAGATACTGCACGACACGCGGCGTCGCCGCCCTGTTAGGGCTCGCGCCGTGGGGAAGATAGTGGTGCCAGATGATCAGTGATCCAGCAGGCGCGGCGACATACTTGAGCTTCAAGTGGGAGAGATCTTGTTGATTCGGGTCTGCCCCCGGAGGCAACTGCTCCATCCAGTCAATCATTTGACGATGAAAACCGGGCGCGCAATGAAAAGCGCCCTGGTTCTCGGCGACGTCAGTGAGGTAGATAAGGCCTTGTGTACGCAACTCCGGCGCACGACTGAAGTCCACGTCCCAATGCAGCCGGGTTCCAAAAAACTGATAATGGGGCGTTTCCGGCGGATTAAACCCCGCCCGGTCAATCGAACACTGTAAGCTTTCCGTTCCCCAAATATCTGCAAATGCCTGGCGCATTTTTTCGGAAGAACGATTGGCGTCCAGCACAGGATCACGAAACAATTGCACCATGATGTTCTGCTGCCCCTGATGCGCTTGGCACCACGTCTCCGGTCGATCAGGGCTTTTCTGCAAAAAGCGATAGATCACGTCCACTGAGGCCTGACATTGCGCCTTATCCAGCACGTCTTCAACCACCAGGTATCCGTTCTCACGCCAGAACGCAACCTGACTCTCACTCAGAAACTTAGGCGCATCGCCACACAGCGGTCCCTCCAGGATTTCCCTGGCGTCCAGCGGTTGTGAGCACGACCCGGCCTGATAGTCGCCCAGAACTCGATTGATATCACGGATACGCGCTTTGCTGAAACCACTGGGGTTCTGTCGCAAGACCCAGTGTTCAAACTCGCTGAAGCTCGGCTGGCCGCCGTAAAGAAACCCCAGACATTGATCAAGCCCCAGCCCCAACAGATTCATCAGCGCCACGTCCGTTCGCCACTCCTCCTGTCGAAGCCGTTCTTCCAGCTTGCCGCATTTGTTCAGACGCGTCTTATGCCAAAGCCGCTTGAGACGGTGCACGCCCAGTTCTCCCACTTCTTCCGCAGGAGGCAGCGATTCGTATGTTTGTGAATGAGAGGGCGAGTCAGATGGCGGCGTTCCAGAACCTGCACTATGGGCATAGCTCATTAAAATACCTTCCTTGACAGGTTAACTGACTGGTCTCAATTTTCTCCCGCAACCACTCGTCCGCCACGCAGTCGATGACCAGATTGATGCGGTCACAGTCCCCCTGGTTGATGACGGTATGCGTTTGATCCACATTCAAATACCACAACTCTCCTTCCTGCATGGGAACGAGATGATCATTCACCCAGAATTCCAGCAGCTCATGACTTTCAATGGGAACATGCAGGCGGACTTCGCCGTGCTCAAGGGAAACCCCATGATCACGATGAGGCTTAATTTCCGCGCCGGGGCGCAAACGCATCAAGCGCACGGATTTAAGTGGACAGCGAAGTGACGCCAGCAGCCGTTGCAGACCTGGGCTCTGCTCCAGGACCGGCAGATCCACCCAGTCGTCGCAGCATTCTATGGCGAAGCCTTGCAGAATCGGATGGGCTTCGCGGTAGTGAGCGGGACAACGCAGCGGCATGACATCCCATTCACCGCTGTAGTCGCGTTGATTGACGTGGTTCAACCAGGGTAATTCGCGAATGCGTTGCAGATCGGCCTTCAAGGCGGGAAGGTCAACGCTGATATCAAGTCTGGCGAATGAAAGCGGATCAGTCATTCCCTGAGGTCCTTTATGTTTTGATTATTCGCGCCAATATCCTTTGCCCTGGCGCAAACAATGCCATGTACTCACTTAACCGCGCCTCAATGAAAACGCAGTTAACTGTCGCCTTGCAGAGACTGTTTAGCCGCCGGCGTCAAATTACGCCGGATAGCCGTAGTAAGCCCCCATGTCCGCGTCCACCTGCTCCAGCTTGGGCATGCGAGCGCGATTAATTTCCGTGTACAGCCAGTCGTTGAGAACACAGTCTATTTCCAAATAAACCGAGGCCTCGCCCCCTTCATTTTCCACCCATTGCGACAGCCCCGGATTGAAATACCAGACCTCGCCCTCCGCCATTTGCGCCGGCGTTTCGTTTACACGGAAGGTCAGTCCTTCGCTTAAGGAGATAGGAACCTGCAAACGCACCAGATCTTCCCTTCCCAGCGGGTTCAGGGACAGGTAATTAGCAATAGTGACTCCGGGATTCAGGCGCATGATTCTGGCGGACACCAGCGGACATTGCAGGTACTCAAATACGTCCCGCATCTCTCCTTTACGCAATGAAGCAGCCACTTCTGCGCCCGGCCACGTAGAGGCTATGCTTCCCCCTGACATTAACCCGTCTACAGGCAGCGCATCCCACCCGTCGTTGAAGTTACAGGCGCTGAAATTGCCTTCCCATAAAGCGAACAACAGCATTTCAAGGTCGCGCAATAAACCTCTTACGTCAAAGCTCGCAGGAAGACGCGCGCAGTAAACATCAGGGACAATTTGACGGCCGACTTCATTCATAATCCAACACCCTTGACTACCAGCCTGAAACAGAGAGGCGCCGCAGCCCAGACGCAAAGCGTCCTCCTGAAGCATCTCCCAGAACTTCACAAGCCGAAAAAGCATCCTATCCTTTCCTACTTCCTCCAGAAGCATTCAACTTGCTTAAAATATAGTCACAACTTTTCCAAAGTGAGAAGTGAGTCATGGAAACTTTTTGTTAAAAGCGCAAACCACAGGCTACCGCGTTTCAATAGCTTCGCAGGAAAGAAAAAAGCATTTTTAATACATGGAGTTACAACCGGACGCATATTGACGCCTATCGCCACGAATCCTTACATTGCAACGCCAATACGCCCAGACCTGGGCGTCAGCCGAAAAAGGAAGAAAAGTCAGAATCTTTCGAAATAAGCGGTTCGCGTATCAAAGATGATCGCCAAAGCCGCCCCCATGGGCCTCTTACGCCACTCGCTTTGCTAAACCAACGCACATTTACGATTTATCGTCATCAAATACCGGCCATATGGCCTACCAGGATCTTACTATTTCGTAATATTTCTTATTTTTCGCGTAAGCGGCGGGAAATTTCTCGTTTTAGGATGAGGCTACCTTAAGTTTTTCGGCCGCAATGCCGGTTAGATTTACCGATAGAGCGAATTAATCCGGAAAGCCGCGCCGCAGGCGCTTATCTCAAAAGAGAAAACAACAACAGGAAACTGGCATTTATGAATAATAAGTATTTCATGAAGACTTTGCCTCTGGCAGTCTCCCTTGCGCTGGGTATCTCACAAGCACACGCCGAATTTGGCATCGGCGCCAACATCGAGCTCGATACAGACATCATTGACGCTAAAGACAGCGACACCAAATTCGAGCAAGGCGGCCGTATCGAAGTGAATGTGACCGGCAAAACCGAACTCAATGGTTATTTTGTGGAAGGCAAGGGATCAGGCCTGTTGAAGAAAAATGGCGATACCGCCACCGACGATATGTGGGTGAAATTCGGTAACGAAACCTGGGACGTTCAGGCGGGCCGCTTCGAAGCCGTCAACCTGTTCCCTCTGGGTAAAGATACGGTTGTCGCGCATGCTGGCGACGGCAAAGGCGCAAGAGTGTATGAGGCCAATCTGGTGCGCGGTCGCGCAGGCGATAACGGCGGTCAGTTTGCGCTGCATGTCCGTCCCAGCTCTGCTCTGAGCTTCGAGTTAGCTTCAATCTGGGGCGACTCCGATGAAAACGGCAATAACGAAGAAGTCTTTTCCGGTCTGCGTCCCAGCGTGACGTTCACCGGTGAGATGTTCAGTCTGACTGCTGGATATGAAGTACTGAAATACGATCAGGAGACGACTTCTGGCGGAGTCACTACCAAAACTGAAATCGATAAGAGCGGCTTTGGTCTGACCGGAAACATCAGATTCAGCGGTGCAAGCATCAACTTGAACGCCGCTCGTGAAGATATCGAGGACGCAGGATCAGACATCACCGTCACCTCCTTCGGCGCCAACGTTACTTACGGCGCATTTGGTTTGGGCGCGGTGCACTCAATCAGCGACACTGGCGCTAAAGACGACCCAACCGTATCGACGCTGTATGTCGCGTATACGCTGCCTTTATTCAACATTGACAACGCCTCCATCACCTTCGCCGGCTCTACTTCCAGCGCAGACCATCTGGCGGGCGACACCGACGACGACCTCCACAAAATAAGGACTCGTATTAACTACACTTTCTAAGAAGAAAGGCCACTCTCGTTCCTTCCTTTCTGTGTTGATTGCGCCGCTTCCACGTGCGGCGCTTTTTTGCGTTTACGCATCTTTAGAGTGAAGTTGGAGGCGGCTCCGCTTCACGCTTTTTTGCGCCAGCGTTTAAGCCCTTCAAATCCACCGCCTTTACTGCGCCCATCATCGTCGTCTACGTAGTAGTACGGAGACTCATGGTTTTATTTCAGTAGCCCTGCGCATCCCGTCAAACCCAATCTGAAAGATATACTTTTCACCATACAGCGTTTTAGGGTCGCGCCATGGTCTTCTCAAAAGTGGTCAAACTCAACGATACCATTTACGACAAATACAAGATTAACGAGCTGGAGAACTCCTTAAGCAGTCTCCATCATATGGGTATGTTCCTGCTGCGCTCAAACAGCCAACTGGGGCGAATCATCGACTTGCTGGAGGATTACCAGGACACTCAGGATCCGTTACAGATAGCTGCTTCGGTGCAACGCGCACTGGCCCACAGTAACATTTCCTATGTCTTTAAAATTGCGCTACCTCACCACAGCTATGTTTTCAGCAGCGACTCTTTCGTCTCGTTCGCTCAGGAAAAAATTATTTCCCATTTATCGCAGCAAACCATTCGCATGATCCATCACGAGCACTACTGGGCCGTGATCTATCCGCACTTCACGCTGTGCGTCACGCTGACGGAAGAACAGCGGGACCAGTACATCGATAATCTATCGAGACTGGCCAGCGTGGTCAGCATGTTGATGGAGAAGCTCAGCACAGAAACACTGGCCAACCTGCAAGAAGAAAACCGAAGCCAGCAGAATGTCGAGCGCACGCTCGATCTGCTGGACGACATCATGGCCATTGAAAACACGCGCAGTGATTACACCGTCCAGATCGTCGCCGACCTGAAGTGGACTATCCAGAACGCCATTCTCAGTATGGGATTAAATGGAGATAAAGAACGACAGATCATGGGCGTCATCGGCCGCCTGCTCAATGAGTTTGAAGAGCAACAGGCGTCCTATCGATTGATAGAGAGCTACGTGCGCACCGCCAAGAAAAGCCTGACTGAATTAACCCAACACGGGGAAACGACTTACTCTGACCAACCAACCCCGCTAACCAGCGCGAACTGAGGCTCCCTCAGCAGGAATCTGCCTCACCGCCTCGGAGTGATCTCCAGGCGGTTTTTTTATCCCTCGTCTCGATGAATATCTATCGATCGCAGGCCCACAGCGTTGCAAACTTTTTCATTGCGAAAAGAGGGTGCGGCTTTTTATTTTGCAAATACAAATACTGCTGCTGATTATTCAGCTTGCTCAACTGCTTATCTTCATAGGTCTCAATAATTTTTTCAGGTGGTAAGTCACAGTAGACATCTCGACGTTTATTACACTCAGCGACAATTTTCTTTTCTTCCTCAAGCATTTTCTCTTTGAGGTTATCGCATTTCTTTTGCATCTCCGCTTTGTATTCTTGTACCGCCTGTTCTTCCATAGGTGAAGACTGCTCAGGATTAACATACTCAATGTCGGGCTCCATGCGACGATTGATCTGGTGAGCCTCCTCCACTGCCGCCGGCGTCGGCGCGGCTCTGATTTCCACCTCTGTCTGCGCAGAAGCGCCGGGACAAGGCGTTTCCTGAAAAGCGACTTTCCCTTTGGCGTTCACACATTTGTATATCTGCCCGTATCCCAGACCTGAATACAAAACTGCAAAACATAGCGCCCCCATCCGCGCTGTTCGTTTCCAGCGCAGACCAGATTCGTTGTCAGCCATTACCCTACGCGCCATAAAACTCAATACCTTATTACCGACGACAAATGCGCCATGTTAAAGGGAGAAGTAAAAGCATAACCAGCGACCGGCGACAGGTTTCACAATCCTTGACGCTTCCCGCCAGGAGAGGCCTCTCAGAACGCGCCCAGGCTCAGATATTTGATAATGATATTGTCGATGACGTCATGGGATTTCAGATCATCGATTGCTAGATTGATGCGTTCATCCAGCCCTTTGTTGTCTTCGATCACTTTTCTGGACAGAGCGATCACCACGGGGCGATTGACGACTTCATCGACAATCTCAACATCGTTGAAGTAGCCCAGCCTGCGCGCCTGATACATAAAGGTAATGTCTTCCGTTATCGCGCAGTCTACACGGCCGTACAGGGTCAGTTTGACCAACTGCTCGGCGCTGTTCACCTCCACCACGCTATTGAAACGGGTCATATCCAGATTGGGAAAGCGATAGTTGAAGCCTCGCAATACGCCCGCCTGATGACAGTTTTTCAAGGCCCCGCTATGATCAGCGCCTTCCTCCTCCGCTTTCTTTTTGAGCACAAATGCGGATACCGTTGACGTATATAACGGAGCGGAAAGCCACATGGCGTTGAGGGCGTCCTTGTCGTTATAACCAGTTGTAGTAAGCAGACCATCCAAGTGCCCCTGGCCCAGCATCAGCGTTATGCGAGGTCGAGGATAGCTTTTCAGCTCGAAATCCACCCCCGCCCTAGTTAACGCCTCATCGACAATCTCATAATCGATCCCTGTCGCTTTACCGTCCTCCAAGTGATAGACATAGGGCTCGACTTCCTCCGCGACGGCTAAGGCCAGACGTAGATTTTCGGCGCGACTGTCCTGCAGAGACACCCCCGCCAGGATCAGCAGCGCCAAGCTCGCCAGCTTCATCAAGGACATGTGTATACCGCGTTGCAATGACATGACGCCGGACTCGTCCCTGCCAGCCCGCATTCGATTGACCGTGTTTATAAAGAAGATTAGTAAGCCGCCCCGGGCTTGTCCAACGGCGAGTCGGCTCTCCAGACTAATTTGCCCCTTGCTGCACGCTGGATATTTTTTACGCCGCAACTACCCTTAGGAAAAGGCGGTCAAGGCCGCCAGAAGCCGGTCCGCGCGCAACCGAGAGCGCTTCGCTATCAACGATAACATTGCGAGCGCCCATGCAAACAACCAGGCGGAAGTGGTGATAGTAATAACTGGGGGCACAGCTGGACTCCGGACTGTCTTTATACGGCAAAGTTCATAAGAAAAACTGACGCCTCAAGGAAAGCAGGGTTCCAACAATGAGAATAAAAGAGTCTTGTATAAGTCTTGGTCTCTCAACGCTGTGTATCGTGAGCCCGGCCCACGCCGACAACGACAGAATTCACTTCAACGGATTCGGCACTATCGTCGCCGCCACTACCTTTGACGATGAAAAACCTTATTTTTCCTACGACGACGACTTTAACTTCAAGAACGAGTCCCTGTTCGGCCTGCAGGTGCGTGGCGACATGGGAGAAAACCTCTCCGCCACGGCGCAGATCATCGCTCGCGGCTCGGAAGATCACGACGCCGAGTTCGAGTGGGCCTATGTCACCTACGCCATCGACAATAACTGGACCGTTAAGGCGGGTCGTTTCCGAACGCCTTTTTTCGAATACAGCGACACCATTGATGTCGGCTACGCTTACCACTGGGTCAGGCCACCCAAATTTGTTTACGTGCCCCTGTTTAAAAACCTGGACGGTTTGAACATTACCTACGCCTCGCAAATGCGTCAGTTCGACTCTACCCTGAACTTCTTCTATGGCTCGGTGCAAGAGGACATCCCTATCGGTCAGGTGGACCTGAAGTTCGTCTATGGCGGCTCCTGGCGCATCGGCGTTGACTGGATCAGCATGCGCTTCTCCTACTTCCGCTCGAAGCTTTCCATACCCGCCATCGCGCCTGGCCTGGATAGTATCCTGCCTCCGGAAGACCCAGGCGCTCCAGCACCTTCCGGCCCGACAGTGTCAGAGGAAGTCGCCGACGCCATTCGCGCCAATGACGATCGCGGCGCCTTCGGCAGCATCTCTTTGAAAGTGGAATACGATAACTTTTTCGCCGTGGCGGAAGTCACCAGATCGGAAATTGAAGACAGTATCTTCCCTGATCCGCTGGGGTATTACGCCTCCGTCGGCTACACCATGGGCAAGTTCACTCCCCACCTCACTTATGAGGTTTTCGACACCAGCCCGAGAAGAAGTATTCTCGACGGGGTGTCTGAATCCGATCCTGTTTACTCGACATTGGAAGGCATCATTGAAGGCACGGATCAGGACAACAAAGTCATCACGATCGGCGTACGTTATGACTTCCATCACAGCGCTTCACTAAAGTTCGACTTCAGCAAAATAAACTACGACAAGGACGGAGCTAACCGCATCGACACCCAGTTATTCAGCACTGCGATTAGTTTCGTTTTTTAAGGAGCGCCGACATGTTAAGACTCATTACTATCGTGTTTGCTCTCATCTACCCGCTGCTGCAGGCGCAAGCCGTGGAAGCCGAGGTCGCTATCATCGTTAATCCGAAAGCGAATCTTGATCTGAGCAATGAAGATATCCAGAAGCTGTTCATGGCGAAGCAGGCTTTCTTGCCCAACGGAGAAAAAGCCACCATCGTCTCCATCGACAGCTCCTCTGCACTGTTCGAAGAGTTTTGCGCCAAAGTCGTCAACAAAGGCTCGCGCCAGTTCCTCTCCTACTGGTCCCGGCTGATCTTCACCGGTAAAGCCGCTCCCATGATCACCGCCGCCAGCAATCAGGACATCAAAGAGCTGGTGGCGAAGAATCTCAACTACATCGGTTTTATATCCGCCGCGGACTTGGATGAAACGGTAAAGGCGGTAAAAACATACTAAGACTTATTAAAATGGTCGCCCCACACAACGGTGTAAAACCTCTTTCATACCTTGTGGTGGCGCATTATCCATTCTTGGTCTGAGGCGTCCCAATCAATTAATCAGTATGCCGTTCCTTTTAATTTCTTCTTTGACTCGACAGTCTTCCAGCTCAGGAAGGTGCTAGCCTGAAGTCATTCTATCCGCCATTTGATTCCAATCTAAAACTACGCGCCCTCCCGCAAAGTATTCTCATGAGGAGCGCGAGATGGATGACGCGAGCCATCCCGGCGCCCAATATCATGAGTAACCCAAGTCGGACGATAGTTTCAGCCTGGGTCTGCGTGTTGCTTGCGATACTTGAGCGGCGATTCGTTAAAGTATTTGGCGAAGACCTCATAGAACCGAGTGACGGAGGAAAAGCCGCTGGCGAAAGCGATCTCAATCACCTGGTCCTGAGAGTACAGCAACAATCGGCGGGCATGATTCACTCGTAAGTCAGTCAGATACTCCAGTACGGACATTCCCACTGCTTTCTTGAACACGCTCATGGCGAAATTCTTGTGCAGTCCGACTCCGTCCGCCACATCAGCGATCGTGATGGGCGTTCGATAGTTGCCATTAATAAACTCCACCATGCAATGCGCATGGTGCAAGTGCCGGCTGCGATATTCACCACAGCCGCCTTGCCCGGATTTACATGGATTACGCATGATCATGCGGCGTAGAAACAGGGTGATCTCGTCCAGCACCAAATCCTGCAGCGGTCCATCCAGACACCGCAGCTCCTGCACCCAACGCCCTACCGCATCAAGGGATAGCAAGCCCGTTGCATTAGCGCGATAAGGCGTCCCGCGAATCAGCAAATGTTTGAACATTTCATTCGCGCACATATCCGTGAGTAGAAACAAAGGCAGGCGTAGCTGCAGCAGCAAGGCGTTCTTGTCCGCCGAAACCAGCTGATGCCGGTGTAATGCGGAAAAACAGATGACGTCGCCGCTTTCCAGCTCATACAACTGATCGAGGTAACTCAGCCTCATGGAGCCGGATAGAAGGATATTGATTTCAAGGTGGCAGTGTTGATGTGAGCCTCCCATGATCTCGGGCTCACCAAAGTGAAAACTGACCAGTCCAGAGGCGTCAGTATGCGTATTGGCGTCATGCCTATCGTGAATAGAAGGACTTTTCATTGCTTTCCCCGTGTTATTTTTATTCAGGAATAAGCGAGACTACTCAGCAGTGTCAGACGAACAGCAAATATATTCCATAAAACCAATAATTGGAATAAATTTTCCACACAAGGAAATCTGACTCGAATATTCTATCTGCCTGAATATCTCTTGCTTACTGCGTTCCGGCTGGGGGCATTTTTGCTTTTGTTGTTTTTTTACTTCATTTTTACAGCGCTTCATTCTAACGCCAGCTTGGACAAAAAAACAACAAAGCATCCTGTATTTAGCTAACAACTGGTTTGATACTTTATGAAAAGCATAAAAAAGCCGCTTTTCCCTTTCTCAGGTAAAGCGGCCTTTTTGACATTCACATTTCAAAAAAAGAAATAAATATTACCTATATTTCTGACTATTCCGTCAGATTGACGAAGCGCGCAGCACGCGCAATGTCTCCAGACAGGCATTCAAGGAGTGATAGTCACACTTCGCGCCAGCCTCACTCTTCTTATCTGTAACTTTGGAGTTATCCGCATTAAGAATTCGATACCAGGCGCCATGATCATGGTCGACAAAATGCGTCCAGGAATATTCCCAAAGACGCTCATACCACCGCCAATAGCCTTCGTTTCCTGTCGCCTCGCCCAGCAACGCCGCCGCCGCGAAGCTTTCCGCTTGCACCCAGAAATATTTATCGTCATCGCAAATACTCTGGTCTGGAGCAAAGCCGTAAAACAGTCCGCCGTGACGATCATCCCAAGCGGCTTCCATAGCACGATCAAACAGCTCACGCGCTTTAGCGGTCAACCAGGGTAAATCGCTGTGACGGGCGAGCATCAATAGCAGTTTGGTCCATTCAGTCTGATGGCCCGGCTGAAATCCCCAAGGCTTATAAAGGTTCTTGGGATCGTCTTTGTTGTAGTCCCAATCGATATCCAGGCCCAGGGTAAAGTGTTCCCACACTAACCCGTCAGACTTGCCTCCAAGTTCCAACACCACCTTCTCCGCCAGCTCAATGGCGCGGGCCAGAAAACGCGAGTCCGAGGTGGCTTCATAGGCGGCGATCATCGCTTCACAGGCGTGCATATTGGCGTTCTGACCGCGATAGTCCGACACCTGACTCCAATCAGCGCTGATTTCATCCGCATAGAGCCCTTGTTGCGGCTGCCAGAAGTGTTTTTCCATCAGCTCCCAGGCTGCATATAAATCCTCGCGCGCCGACTCTTCTCCGGCGCTGACCGCCGAGGCGAACGCCAGAATCAGAAAGGCGTAGCCATAGCAGTACTGCCGCTGGTCTGCGGGTTGGTAGTCCTTGAAGGTCCACACATAACCGGGCGCATCCGCACGCTTGTGCGCCTCACGCAGATAGGCCAGTCCGTGTTCGGCCCAGGCCAGCCATTGCGCCCGCTCTTCCTCGTTGCGCGCATCCAAAAACTGGTGCGCCTGATAAAAGTTGAACGTCATCCGGCAACTGCTGACCAGATGCTTGTCGCCATGCGCAAACACGCGGCCATCATCATAATAGTTTTGAAAATAGCCGCCCCGCTCGTCACGGCCCGCGCGCAGATAAAAATCCAATATCTCGCGGCTATGCGCAGTTAAAAAATCCCTGCTTCTGAAATTCATTCACCCAGCTCCCAAAAACGACTGACTTCAGACCAGTCAGGCAACGCAGGAAAAGCCCCTTGCCGACTTACTGTTAATGCGCCGCACTGGGAAGCGAAACGCACCAGCGCGGCGACCTGTGATTGTGAATTGAGCAGCGCCGCCTGGTCGCCGCATTTCGACAATCCAAACAATATGGCGCCCATGAACGAATCCCCCGCCGCCGTGGTGTCCACCGCCTTCACTGGCGGTGTCGCCTCCTCTCCAGAAAACGCGAGGGAGACATAACGAATAGGCTTACCGCCGTCCGTCACCAGGATCAACTTCACCCCCTGTTGCAGCCAGCTCTGACAAAGCGCCTCGGAATCAGCGCCTGCAGCGAGATACTCCAGCTCATCCAGAGACAGCTTTAATAAGTGGGAAGAGGCCGCCAAACGAATGATCACTTCTTTATCCGCATGTCCCGACGCCCACAGATTATGGCGCAGATTCACGTCAAAGCTGATGACGCAGCCAGCGTCTTTGGCTCTTTGCAGCGCGCTCTCAGTGACGGCGGCGATCGAGGGCGTCGTGAGGGTGTTAGAGCAATAATGAAAGACGGAAGCGCCCGCAAACCAAGCCGGAGCGACCTGCTCCGCCTGCAAAACCATATCCGCGGAGCCATCTCGATAAAAAGAAAACGTACGCTCGCCCGAGTCGTCCAGCATCACGAACGCCAGGGCGGTTTTCGCCGTCGGATGAAACAGCAGCTGGCTGGTGTCCACGCCATAGGCTTGCAGCGCATGAGCCAGAAAACGGCCGAATTCATCTTCTCCCACCTGCCCCGCAAACCTGGCGTCGCCTCCCAGCTTGGCGATGGCTACCGCCACATTGGCCGGTGCGCCGCCAGGAAACTGTTTGAATTTGCGCAGGCGTAGAGGGGCTTCCTCATCCTGTCCGATATTCAGAAAATCAATGAGGGCTTCACCAAAACAAACGACTGTGCTCATAGTTACCAATCCGCTAACTCATTCCGGGGCTAAACATTATAAGTCGAAGTCGGCGACAGATTTATCGCCGAAAATGCCCTGGTTATACACCTCTTCCTCTCAGTCGTCTCCTACCAAAGCGCAACTTTTCCGATACTTTTGCGGCGACTCGCCAAAGTATTTCGCAAACACTTCGTAGAACCGCGTCACGGAGGAAAAACCGCTGGCGTAGGCGATCTGAGTCACCTGCTCCCCAGTGTATTGCAACATACGGCGGGCATGATGCACCCGCAGCGCGGTCAGATACTCTAGAATCGACATTCCCAGGGTTTTCTTGAACAGCGTCATGGCGAAGTTCTTGTGCAGCCCCACATGGTCCGCTACATCGCAAACGCTAATAGACGCATGATAATTGTCATTGATGAACTGCAGCATCACGGGAATATGCTGGCTGACTTTGAGCCCCGAGACGCCTGGGATCTGTTGATCAGGCGGGGTGTAACAGGCGTCCTTGAACAGTCGCCGCAACAACAGCGTTATTTCATCCAGAATGAGGTCATCCAGGGCGGGGTCACGTAACCGCAGTTCCGCCACCCATCGCGCCAACATAGTATCGTCCACCAATCCAGCGCACCGCGCGCGACAGGGAACGCCATGAAACAGTTGCTGTTTCACGCCACAGGAAAGTTGCAGATTGAACAAGGCGAAAAGAGGGAGCCTAAAGCTGTACGCCACGGCGTCATCGCTCACAGCGCCAAACTGATGAAAGTGCAACGCGGAATAACATAAAAGGTCTCCGGCGAACAGTTTCATCGTCTGTTGACCATACAGCATCTCAACACTGCCGCGGGTCAGAATAAGAATCTCCAGATGGCAGTGCTGATGCGCAGCCGCCATAGCTTCCGGCTGGTGGCGTTCGCCTTCCAGCTCAAATCCGTACGGATGGCTTTCTCGGCCATAGGATTGACCAATCATCGCTTCACCCCCTAATTATTTTTATTCAGGTAAAGGCATGCCCGGGGCGCAGTCGCCGAGGCAAAGCCTCAGCGAGCGCCATGAGCTTAATATTTTTTTAGTGAACGCAAAAACGCCCGGGTCTGATTCGCAGCAGAGGCTCCGGGCTAAAAGACCTAGCCGATACGGGCCTGGCTCTCGATATCGAAGAAAACGGCTTTGGACAGATCGAGCATCAGGTTCATCTTTTCACCCAGCTTGCCCGCGCTGTCAGGCGCTACACGACAGCTCACTTCCGTGCCGTTCAGATGAATGTGCATAACGGTATCCGGTCCGGTAGGCTCAACCATATCGATCTCAGCCTCCAGCACCATAACATCGGCTCTCTCCACTTCATGCGGATTCACCTGAGTCACCCTTTCAGGACGCAGACCCAGAGTCACCTGCTTGCCAACGTAGTTAGTCAGGCAGGCTCCGCGCTCGCCCAGAGGCAGACTGTAAGTGCGACCGTCACGGGTAGTGACTTTCGCCACCAGGCCGCCGCCTTCGTTTTGGATCTGCACCGGAATGAAGTTCATCGCGGGTGAGCCCATGAAACCGGCAACGAAGATGTTGGCGGGTTCATCATAGATCTCTTGCGGGGTGCCGAATTGCTGCACGATACCGTCTTTCATGACCGCGATGCGGTCCGCCAGGGTCATCGCCTCGATCTGGTCGTGCGTCACGTAGACGATGGTGGTGCCCAGATTCTGGTGCAGCTTTTTGATTTCCGTCCGCATTTCCACCCGCAACTTGGCGTCCAGGTTACTCAGCGGCTCGTCGAACAGATAAATCTTGGGTTTACGCGCCAACGCCCGCCCCATGGCCACACGCTGACGCTGACCACCGGAAAGCTGGGAAGGCTTGCGGTCCAGCAAATGCTCAATTTGCAGCATTTTCGCCACACGCTCTACTTCAGCCGTGCGCTCGTCTTTTGGCACCTTGCGCATTTCCAGACCGAACGAGATGTTGTCGCGTACGTTCATGCTTGGATACAGCGCATAGCTTTGGAACACCATAGCGATGTCGCGATCTTTCGGGCTACGACCGGAAACGTCTTCGCCACCGATCAAAATAGCGCCGTCGGTGATCTCCTCCAGTCCTGCGATGCTGTTCATCAGCGTGGACTTGCCACAGCCGGACGGACCGACAAGGATCAAAAACTCGCCCTTCTCGATGCTGATGTTAATGCCTTTGAGGACTTCCGTTTTACCGCCGTAGGTCTTACGAACGTTTTGAATTTCTAATGCAGCCATTTAAATTAACCTCGAAACTGTCTTTGTTCTTGTGTGAAAGGCGGCGGCGCGCCTAGCCTTTCACAGACCCGGCGGTCAGTCCTCTGACGAAGTATTTGCCGGCCAGTACGTAAACCAATAGTGTGGGCAGACCCGCGATAATCGCCGCCGCCATGTGCACGTTATATTCCTTCACGCCAGTGGAGGTGTTCACCAGGTTGTTCAGTGCAACGGTAATCGGCTGAGTATCGCCGCTGCCGTAGACCACGCCGAACAAGAAGTCGTTCCAGATCTGCGTGGTCTGCCAGATAATGGTCACCACAATGATCGGGCCGGAAATCGGCAGCAGGATACGCCAGAAAATAGTGAAGAAACCTGCCCCGTCCAGCTGCGCCGCTTTAACCAGCTCACCCGGAATATTGATGTAGAAGTTACGGAAAAACAGGGTCGTAAACGCCATACCGTAAACAATGTGCACAAACACCAAGCCAGCAGTAGTATTGGCCAGGCCCAACAGCCCCAGGGTCTGCGCCATAGGCAGCAACACTACCTGGAACGGAATAAAGCACCCGAACAACAGCAGGCCGAACAACAGCTCGCTTCCACGGAATTTCCACTTCGTGAACACATAACCGTTCAGGGCGCCCAGGAATGTGGAGATCAGAACCGCCGGCACAACGATTTGCACGGAGTTCCAGAAGTATCCTTCCACCCCTTCACAGCGTACGCCTGTGCAAGCAGTGCTCCAGGCTTTGGACCAAGCGTCAAAGACAAACTCGGTCGGCCAGGAAATCAGGTTGCCGCTACGGATGTCGTCCATTGTTTTGAACGAGGTCAACACCATAACGACCAAGGGCAGCAGGTAAAACAGCGCTGCGGTCAGCAACACGGCGTAGATAAGCCCGCGATTAATACGACTCCAGTTCATGGATGATTGCGCAGTCTGATTAACCATTACGCGACCCTCTCAATTCTGAGTACAGATAGGGAATCAGGATGGCCAATACGCCGCCTAACATCAGCATCGCGCTCGCCGCGCCCAAGCCAATCTGGCTACGGGTGAATGAGTGCGCGTACATAAAGGTCGCCGGCAAGTCAGTAGAATAGCCAGGGCCGCCGCCTGTCATCGCCGCCACCAAGTCGAAACTCTTGATAGCAATGTGAGACAGAATGATAAAGGCGCTGAAAAACACCGGACGCAGACTCGGCAGAATAATGCGACGATAGATTTTCGGCAGCGTGGCGCCGTCGATTTGCGCCGCTTGAATAATGGAATTATCGATACCGCGCAGGCCCGCCAGGAACATCGCCATCACAAATCCGGATGACTGCCATACGGCGGCGATCACCAGCGTGTAAATGGCCATATTCGGGTCGACAATCCAGTCGAAGCTAAAGCTTTCAAACCCTAGATCCCGCACTACTTTTTCCAGACCCAGTCCAGGATTCAGCATCCACTTCCAGGCCGTACCAGTAACGATGAAGGACAACGCCATAGGATACAGATAGACCGTACGGATCGCGCCTTCCTGACGAATCTTCTGGTCCAGCAGTATCGCCAGGGTCACCCCCAGAACCAGGCAGACCAGAATGAACAGTCCACCAAAAATACCCAGGTTGGTGCAAGCCACCAGCCAACGGTCGTTTTCAAACAGCTTTTCGAATTGAAGCAGGCCGACAAAGTCATATGACGGCAGAAAACGCGAATTGGTCATCGACAGGACCGCCGTCCAGATGATGTAGCCATAGATAAAGACCAGCATCATGACGAACGTCGGAGCCAGCACCATTTTTGGCAGCCAGCGCTCCAACCAGGCCAGACCGCCTTTCGCTTTTGCAGTTGCTTCGGGACGATCGTGTGCGCCCATGGATATCGCCCTCATGGTTCCCCTCGTTAAAGGCAAGTTTAGGATAGAGATGGGGGTTGCGCGCGCGAACTGATCTGTTCGCGCGCGCTAAGCCGATTACATTGCTGCTTTTACAGCCTGCGCCAGCTTGTTGACCGCTTCTTTAGCGGACTGACTGTCGTCATTGAAGAAGTTGGTGACAACGTCATAGATAGCGCCCTGGATATAGGACGTGGTGGACATGCCATGCGCCATACTGGGCACCAGATCGCCAGTGGAAGCAGCGGCGTTGAAAGCGTCCATAGATGCTTCCGCGCAGCTGTCGAACTTGTCGCGAGCCATGCCGCTACGTACTGGGATAGAGCCTTTGTTCAGGTTAAAGGTTTCCTGGAAAGTCGGCTCCATGATCAAGCGCGCCATAGCGTTCTGTGCTTTCACGTTGTCGTCATTGTTCAGTTTGAACATGGCGAAGCTGTCGATGTTAAACGTGAACTGACCGGAAGTGCCGGGAGCAGGCAGACACATGTAGTCAACGCCTGGCTTTTTACCCGCTGCGGTGAATTCGCCTTTGGCCCAGTCGCCCATTACCTGCATCGCGGCTTTACCGTTGATGACCATGGAAGTGGCGATATTCCAGTCACGACCGGCTGCATCTTTGTCGATGTATTTACGCATGCTCTTGAAGGTTTCGAAGATCTTAACCATCTTCTCGCTCTTCAGCGTATCAGCGTCGTGCTTAACAAAGGCTTTGTTGTAGAACTCGCTGCCGCCCATGCCCAAAGCGATGGCTTCGAACAGAGTAGCGTCCTGCCATGCCTGACCACCGTGCGCCAGCGGAATGAAGCCCGCTTTCTGAATGGCGTCAGCCGCTGCAGGGAATTCTTCCCAAGTGGTTGGGATGCCTACGCCCGCTTTACGGAACACGTCTGGGTTGGCCCACAGCCAGTTCACCCGGTGCACGTTAACCGGAACAGCAACGTAGTGGTTTTCGTATTTCATGACGTTGGAAACGACATCTGGGAGCAGTTTGTCCCAGTTCCCGGCTTTGGCGACGGAGTCCAGGTTCGCCAACAGACCGAGGTTCGCCCACTCCTGGATATCCAGCCCTTTGATCTGGGCTGCTGCAGGTGGGTTTCCTGATACGGCTCGTGATTTCAGAACGGTCATGGCGCTTTCCCCGCCACCCCCGGCAACCGCAAAGTCTTTCCAGGTGTGCCCTTCTTTCTCCAACAAGCCTTTCAATACGGCGACAGACGCCGCTTCACCGCCGGAGGTCCACCAGTGGAGCACCTCAACTTCGCCCGCCTGTGCTGAAGTTGCTGCTGCGATGCCAGAAAGAACGATAGGAGCAAGAGCTTTTTTGATTCGTTTCATGACCAAACCTACTGTTTATTGTTGTTTAAATAAAAGGTTCGCCATTCCCGATTGAACAATCCCTGATGGGATATTTTAGGAAGGCTGAAATCCTCTGATTACGCTCAAAGGTTTACTCAGTATAGGGGTGGAAATACGGGGACGGGGTAAGATAGAGCAACCTAATGTAACAAAACCTTAAAAACCTTGCAGATTCCCAACAGCCACAATTAAGCGGCCATTGGCTGGCAATGGGCCAGATTCAGACTTCCTGATACTGCCTTGGCAGCCAGACTTCCACGACAAAGCCGCCCTGCTCATGGTTTCTGACCTTCAGCCTGCCGCCGTGAGCATGGATAATATTGCGGGCGATACTCAATCCCAGACCAGATCCGCCCGTGTTACGATTGCGGGACTTTTCTAACCTTACGTAAGGTTCGAAAATGCGATCCTGCTCCATTTCCGGAACTCCCGGACCAAAATCCCGCACCGCTACGTGCACGCCTTCATTCACATCTTCCAGAAATACTTCCGCCTGATGCCCGTAGAACAGCGCATTATCAATAATGTTGCTGAATGCTCGCTTGAGCGCCAGCGGCTTGCCCCAGAACGGCTGCTCCAGCACACCGGTCAGCACTACTTTCTTGCGCTGCAGATCCGCGCCTTCGCAAATTTGCTGCAATAAATAGTGTAGATCGATATTCACCGGATTTTCATGGACAGTGGTGTCTTTAACGCACTGCAAGGCGCCATGCACCATGTGATCCAGATCTTCCAGATCCTGAATGAACTTGCCGCGCAGCTGATCGTCGTCCAGCATTTCCGCCCGTAGTCGCAGACGGGTGATCGGCGTTTTAAGGTCATGAGAGATGGCGGAGAACAGCGTCTCCCGATCCTGAATATAACGCTGAATGCGTTCTTGCATGGCGTTAAAGGTGCGCGCCGCCGCTACAACTTCCGTGCTGCCCTCCTCCGGCAACGGAGGCCGTTCGATGTCCTTGCCTAATTCGTCCGCCGCCCGCGATAGCAACTTCAATGGTCGCGTCAGCCAGCGCACTACGACAAACAGCGACAGCACCACCAGTATCACCGTGATCCCCATGAACCAGAGGCGCTCAGCGGGCAGATAATCGCCTTCAATCAGGCCGTCTGGCGTGGGCAACAGCGTAGCCAGATACAACCACTCGTCTTTCTCCAAACCTATCTGCACCACCAGAATCGGGGTCTTTTGCGGATGCAACAACAGGCTGTGATGCCCCCATCCCGGCGGCAGATCCAGCAGACGAATATCATTGTTAAAAACATGCAGGGACTCGGCGAAAGAGAACTCGGATATAATCTCCACCTGACGGCCCAGCTCTCGTTGCAGGACAGAATCCACTTCCTCTAACACCCAGCGCTTCAGGTCCGTGTCCTGCGTCGGGCTGATATTGATCAACTCACTGTTGAAGGTGACGAAAAAGCGCGAACCGCCCATGCGCCGCAACTGATCGAGGACGATATGGCGGTATTCCACTGGTAGGGATTTGAAGAAGCGCACAGTAGAAGCGATGCTGAACGCCAAGTGATTGGACATACTCAGCACATTTTCCTGATTACGGGTCTTAATCTGCGCCACCCAAATCAAGCTGGACAGCGCCTGCGCAGCCAGTACGGCGATGACCAGAACAATCACCATTCGCGACAATAAAGAACGCGGAGCCAAGCCCGCCAATCCTCGGCGAGCGCCTCTTTTAATCCCCATATTCGCGCTCAACCGGAACCGCTAAAACATAACCGGAGCCGCGCACGGTCTTGATAAGGGTGGGATTTTTGGCGTCATCGCCCAGTCGCTGCCGTAACCGGCTCATATGCACGTCGATGCTACGATCCAATGGCGAACACTCGCGCCCGTGCAATACGTCGGAAATTTCATCCCGGCTTAACACTTCATTGCCCTTTTCCAGAAACAGACACAATAAAGTGTAGTCGGCGCCGCTGATGGCGCTCTTGTCGCCGTTAGGTTGCACCAGCATGCGGGATGTGGTGTCCAGCACCAGATTGCCAAAACGATAGATTTTGGGTTGCCCGGAAGGCGCGCTCTGTTTGGGTTGCACCCGACGCAGGATCGCTTTCATCCGCGCCAGCAACTCTCGAGGATTGAAAGGTTTGGCAATATAGTCGTCTGCCCCCATTTCGAGACCGACGATACGATCCGTGTCATCCGCATTAGCGGTCAACATGATGATGGGAACGGTGGACGACTTACGCAGACGCTGACAGATAATAAAGCCATCGTCGCCAGGCAGCATGATGTCCAGAATAATCAGATCCGGCGTCTCACCCTCCAGCAGCTTGAACAGCGTCTCGCCATCCTCAGCCGGAGATACGTCAAAACCGTTTTTGGAAAGATACTGGCTCAGCAATTGCCGAATTTCCAAATCGTCGTCCACAACGACTATATGCTTGTTTTTGTGGGTCATCGCTGCTTAAAACTTAACCTCGTAAACTGAGCGCGATCATAACACAAATTTATCGCCGGCCCAGTTGTGATTGTACTTGTGTCGCATGTCTCCAGTTGCGGACAGTCATTACTCACTTTTTGGCCATAATCTGTATAATTCGCGCTCTTTTCGTCAAACCAGCCCTTTGCGGAGCTTCCATGTACGTGTTTCTGGATTTCTTTGGTATCGCTGTATTCGCCATTTCCGGCGCGCTTGTCGCCGGACACAAGAAACTGGACGTTTTCGGCGTGCTTGTGGTCGCCCTGGTAACCTGTCTCGGCGGCGGCACTCTGCGCGACCTCGTGTTGAACGCTCACCCTGTCGTCTGGATCGCCAACACAACCTATCTTGGCGTGGGCATTATTTCCGCCCTCGCCACGTTCGTACTGGTCAGGCTCAAACGCATCCCTCTTCATATGCTGGAAGTCTGCGACGCCATTGGACTGGCTTTTTTCACGATCGCCGGCACGCAAAAAGCGCAAGCGCTGGGCCACAGCTTCGAAATTTGCCTGTTGATGGGCATCATGACTGGCGTTGCAGGCGGTGTTTTACGCGATATTATCTGTAACGAAATCCCGCTGATTTTCCATCGCGAAATCTACGCTACGCCAGCCATCGCCGGTTCATTTCTATACCTGACTTTGAGCTACTTCAGCATAGACTCGGATGTCGCCGCGTTGTCAGGAATGGCGGTCACTCTGGCGTCACGACTCGCCGGCGTGTACTTCAATATCAGCTTGCCGGCGTTTCTTTTTTCTGAAGACGAACAGGAAACGCCCAAACCGGAGTAGGCTCAATATGCTCAGGCTTCAGAAAGGCTTGAATCCGCCGCTCCAGCGTACGATTATGCTTTTCTGATCGCCAGCGCATTCAATATCCAAGGAGTATGCCCATGCATGAGTACTGGACTGAGTTTCTTACCGTCGCCCTCGCCCATCTATTGGCTGTCGCCAGCCCCGGACCGGACTTCGCTGTGGTGATGCGCCAAAGCCTGTGTCGAGGACTGAAACCTGCGTTGTGGACCAGTACGGGAATTGGCTCAGGCATACTTCTACATATCACTTATTCATTATTGGGTATTGGGCTGCTGATTTCTCAGTCCGTGGTCGCATTCAACGTATTGAAGTGGATTGGCGCCGCTTATTTAATCTGGGTGGGCTTCCAGTGTTTGCGCGCCAAACCTCAAGCGCCATCTGACGAACCGCTGCAACAAACACTGCCTAGTGAGTCCGCCTGGCAGGCGTTTCGGCTGGGCTTTTTAACCAACGTACTTAACCCTAAAGCCACTTTGTTCTTTGTCGCCTTGTTTTCCGTCGTGATCAGCCCGGATACGCCCAAGTGGATTCAGGGTATTTATGGCGGCTGGATGTTCGTGGCCACTACGCTGTGGTTCTGCGGTTTCAGTTTCTTCCTTTCTGGAGAGCGCGTACGCAGAGTATTCCAGCGCTGTTCACACTGGATTGAGCGAGTGATGGGAGTCGTGTTATTTGGTCTCGCGGCCAGACTGTTCGCCGCGTCTCGCGACTAAGAGCGCATTAATACTGCGTAAACTCCGCTAAAAGAAGCACAGAGAGGCGAGCGGGAAATCTCGCCTCTCTGGCCTCGACGCTACTATTAAGCGCCAAGGCGTACACAGAGTTTTTAATTCCTGATTCTTACTTGGCTGGCAACTGTCCATACAGATCAGTCAGCAAACGCTCCGTTTCATCCCAACCAATGCAACCATCCGTGATTGAGACGCCATACTGCAGCGGTCTGTCAGGATGTACTTTCTGAGTTCCTTCTTGCAGATAACTTTCCAGCATGACGCCCATAACCGTGGAGCTACCTGTTTTCAACTGACGCACGACTTCATTCAGCACTTTGGACTGGTTACGGAAATCTTTCCGGCTGTTGTCGTGGCTGCAGTCCACCATCAAACGCACGGGAAGACCATGTTTTTCCAGCGCTTCGCTGTACTCTCTTACGCTATCTTCATCGTAGTTAGGTTTTCCTCTGCCGCCGCGCAGCACTAAGTGAACGTGGGGGTTGCCGAGGGTTTTGCGCATTTGGGGGCGTCCGCAGGTGGACAAGGTGGGGTAACAGTGGGGAGAGCGGCTGGATTGCATGGCTTGTATCGCCACTTCCACTCCGCCGTCCGTTCCGTTCTTGAATCCGACTGCGGAGGTCAGGCCGCTGGCCATCTCTCTGTGCAATTGACTCTCTGTGGTGCGAGCGCCAATCGCTGTCCAGGACACCAAATCCTGCAAGTAGTCCGACACAATCGGACTCAACGCCTCAGTCGCCAAAGGCAGACCGAGATGCGCCAGTTCAACCATCAGCCTTCTGGCTTTGTCCAAGCCGTAAGCCATATGGTGAGAACCGTCCAGCAGAGGGTCATACACCAGCCCCTTCCAGCCGACGGTAGTGCGAGGCTTTTCTACGTAGGCGCGCATAACGATCTGCATGCGGTCGTCCAATTGCGGCTTCAGTTCAGCCAAGCGGCGACCGTACTCCAGCACGCCATCGGTGTCGTGTACGGAGCAAGGTCCGACAACGACCAACAGACGCGGGTCATCGCCGTGCACAATATTATTGATGGCTGTCCGCGCATTCTCCAGCTGTGTGGCCAGGTACGCGTTAACGGGATAGCGGTGCCGAAGTTGATTGGCGGAGGGCAGGATATCGCCCATCGGCTGTATTGGTGGCTCCATATGTTTCAATGTCTCGTCGATAACTGCTCTTGCCTTGATTCCCATCGACTTTACGCCGGATTCTTTGACTGTCGCTGCCTGGTTCATTGGTTCTCTCCCGATATTACTCTGTGTCTGCGTTCGATTCGTAAGTTAAAGATTCAGTTTTAAAATCAATAACTAAATCGAGACTGACACCACCATCTAGGCAGAAAGCGACCGCACACATCACTATGTTGAAGCGCCGGCGCCGGTTCCCTGTCCTCTTTAGTATACGACTGATTACCCGTCATGACCTTACCCTGTTGATTACCTGTTTGCTTCAATCCAACTGCCAACGACACCTTGTTGATTCGCAGCTTCCAGTCTCGCGAGGGTATAAAAAAAGCCCCGGAGACGTTTGCCTTCGGAGCTTCTTTGAGAGTTCTTCCGGAAGGCAGCTTCGTTAAACGCGCCTTCCTGTAACCTAAGTATGCGGGGGCTCGTTAACGATGGTTATAAAAATAAAACCAAAAATGCCAACCGCTAAAATACGCACGAACGCCAGCAACCGCTGCGTTGCCGGAGAAAGATTTGAAATTGTTGAGAGTGTTGTGCGTATTCATGGACTAAATACTAACCTGCGGTTTTAACAAAAAGCAACTGCAAACGGGAAAAAAGTTCGAAGGCGTCAATAACGTCTCCCTTTCGACGCCTTACACCACCTGCCCCAACTGCCTTAACTTCTTCTTCAATGCCTCGTTTTCCTCCTGCAGCGCCTCCAGACGCGCCTCCAAATCCGTAATCCTCGCCTTGTAGGCGGAGATGTTGCCAGAGTCAGAAGGAGTCGCCGTTTCTACCGGCTCTATGTCGCTGCTGAACATGTGCATGTAACGCGACTCTCTCTTGCCCGGCTCACGGGGCAACATCGCGACCAGTGGTCCCTGCTTGTGTTCCAGTAGCCGTTTCAGCGTCGCCTCTACAGCCAGGACATCGGTGAACTCCGCCATTCTGCTGGCGCGCGAACGCAGCTCTCCCGGCGTTTGCGCGCCCCGGAGCAGGAGTTCACATACCACCGCGACTTGCTGCGCATCCAGCTTAAGTTCGCCAAACTCTGTGTTACAGAAACGATGATGGTACTTTTCCACCCGACTTCCGTAGCTGCTGCCTTTCACCAAGTCCTTACGCTGCAACGCTTCCAGATTCTGGCGGACAGTCGCTTCGTCCAGTTCCAGCACCGGATGGCGGTTGCTTTTCTGATTACAGGCGTTCACCAGTGCATTCAACGACAACGGATATTGGTCCGGCGTGGTGATTTCTTTTTCCAGCAACACCCCGACCACACGGGATTCATACAATGTCAGATCTTTTTTCATTTCCCCTCTCCTTACCCGTTATCGACCACTGATTTCAAATTATTGGTATCCCTGGCTACGTAGATGGGCCAGTAGTATGCGTTTGGCTTCATTGATTTTCGCCGCCAGATAATTACTGCCGCCGCGATCAGGGTGAAACTTCTGCATCAATCGGCGATGCGCCTCCACGACCTCATCTTCACTCAAATCATGATCCGTCAGGCCAAGCACGTCTTTGGCGTCAGCCAGCGTCATGGCCTCATCATGAGTTGGTACGTTATCCACATCGTCCACGGAGAACTGGGTCCGCCAATGCACGCCATAGACTCGTTCAAAATAGGTCTCCAGAATCTCAATGGAGTCTTGATAATCTCTCACTGCTGAGCGGTAGAGAGTCGCCAAGCTGCTTACGTCCATCGCTTGCAGGTTCTGCCCGGAGTAACGGCCCGCCAGGACGTCTCCATCCATCTTGCCGCTGCGGTGATCCAGCGTCATGCGCAGCAGGCTGGTTTCGATGCTGGATTGCCCATCGCCTCCCGCCACAGAGTCACGTCCGGCGTTGAAAAGTTTGCGCAGCAGGGGCAACCACTGCAAGACGGATGGAAGACGTTTGAACAGCAACAGGAGCGCCGCAAACAAAGCCGCGATAAAATTCAACCGGCCGGTCACCACCAGCAATAGAATAACGACTCCGCCAATACCCAGTGCGAGATAGGTCAGATTTTTCTTTCTTTTTTCCGGCGGAGCCTGAAATACATGCTGCAGCAGCCAGAAAAAAATTAAAGCCAGCAAGAACCCCAATATCAGTTGCACTTCTCTTTCCTTATTATCGCCGCCATGTCAGGGCGTTTTGGTATCTATTTTCGGCCCGGGGAGTTGTCGCCTCAATTCCAGCAAACGAGGGCCGCCTCGACGACTGTAGGCCTCCAATGCAGGCAGGCCGCCACGCGCATACTCGGCAACAGCGCCGAGCAGCTCCTTTAGCTGCTCTGCGCTACCTTCGTCAAATCGACACCAAGCGCCGCCGGAGAGTCTGGAGGTATCTTTGTACACTGCCTCCACGCTCGCATCATATCCTTCCTGAAACATAAAGACCGGCGCGCCGATAATGCCAAGCTCCCCCGCTTGTCTCAATAATCCGGAAGCATCTTCTTCTAACGCATCGCCGACAAACACCAATGCCTGAACTTTGCGTTTTAAAGACTCGGACTTTCCATGCGCCAGCACTCGGCCAATCTGTGTTTGGCCCGCCATACAATATACAGAGGTCATCGCCCGCACCAAGGCATTTGCGTCTGTCACCCAATCAGAGCAATTAAGCTCCCGAAGCCCTCGGTAATAAACAAACTGTACCTGCAGACCCGTCGCGTTTCCGGCGCTCAGAAACATTTCCGCCTGCAGTTGACTCGCCTGATCCCAAAGCCGTTGACGACTCATCGTGGCGTCGACTGCGAATATAAGACGGCCGCTCCCATGAGCGTGCGCCAAGGGCGTCGTTTTGACCTTTTGCAGAAAGTGCTGGATCGCCTGTTTGCTGGCTGGCGGCGCATTCGGTCTCGCTGGCGTTTTATTCATCTCATTGCCTCCGCAAACCGATTCTCTGTTAAATATACTAAAAAGTATTGCAGGTTAAGCGCTTAAGCGGCGACGCCAACGGCAAAATTAATGTTATCCCGGACGCTTCACCCACAAACTATTAGAAAACTGGACGGGAAGTCCTTAGAGTACATGCTTTTCTATTTCCAAGCGCCAACGCACCCGGCGGCGCCCCAGGCCTGTGCAGTCAGAGTCAGTCTGAGCACGCAGCGTCGCGCTTTTCGTCCGGCACATAATTACGAGGTTCAAGGTGATTGTCTATCAAGGTCATGAGGGCGCTTACTCCCATCTGGCGTGTAAGCAAGTATTTCCCGATCGCGAAGCGCGGGCCTGCGGCTCATTTCGCGCAGCCATGGAAGAAGTGGAGCAAGGCAAAGCGGAACTGGCGATGATCCCTCTGGAAAACTCCACCGCAGGACGCGTGGAGGAGATTTACCGCTTGATTCCACAAATGAGCCTGCATATTCAGGAAGAGCACTTCGAAGCCGTAAACCACTGCCTCATGGCGCTTCCTGGGGCTCGTCTGGAAGATCTGTGCGTTGTCGGCTCACATCCCCAGGCGCTGGCGCAATGCGCCGATCACGTTCGCGAGCTGGGACTGAACCCAGTCGCCACGTTGGATACCGCTGGCGCAGCACTGGAAGTCAGCCAGAGCGGCGATAAAACTAAAGCCGCCATCGCGTCCAGCCTGGCGGCTGAGCTGTACGGGCTGGAGATTCTGAAAGAGAATTTTCAGGATAAAACCGGCAATACCACTCGCTTTATTATCCTGTCCCACGAAAACAGACTCCCTCCCCTTGAGCCAGGAGTGAAGTACATCACCTCCCTGCTCTTCCGGGTGCGCAATATTCCCGCGGCGTTATACAAGGCCCTGGGCGGGTTCGCCACCAACGGCGTCAATCTGGTGAAACTGGAGAGCTACATGCCTGGCGGCACCTTGAACGCCAGTCAGTTCCATGTGGACATTGAGGGACACATCGACTCGCCGAACATGAAGCTGGCCTTGGAAGAGCTGACTTTCTTTGCCGAAGATATTCGCATGCTGGGCACATACCGGGCTCACCCCATGCGCGCCAGCCGCAGCTTTCACGACTAACGCTCCCGGCCCGGCGCTAGTCAGCGCGACGGGCCTTCCGTAACTCTGATCAAGGTGACTGAACTCATGACACATTCCCTACACGACATTTCAACGTTTGCAGTGGATCTGGCGTTGCAGGCCGGCGAGTTAATGGAAAAAGAGCAGCGCAACGCAGAATATGAAACCAGCTTCAAAAATCACCAGGAGCTGGTGACTTCCGTTGACCTGAAAGTCGATGAGCTGATACACAAACGCATCCGCGCCAACTATCCAGATCACGCCATTTTGTCGGAAGAGAATATGTCCGACATAAGCAAAGTCGGCGACCTCAACGGCCCATTGTGGGTCATCGACCCCATCGACGGCACCGTCAATTTCGCCCACGGCCATTATCAGGTGGCGGTATCCATCGCCTATTTTGAAAGAGGCGAAGCGCAAATCGGCGTGGTGCACTGTCCGCTTCAGAAAGAAACCTTTCACGCTATGCGCGGCCAGTATTCGCTGCGCAATCACAAGCCGATCCAGGTCAGCGGCGCCACCAATTTACGGCAAGCGCTGGTGGCAACCGGCTTTCCTTACGATAAAAGTCGATTGCCGGAGCTGATTCAACGACTACAGGCGGTGATGATGGAGTGCCAGGATATTCGCCGTATCGGCTCGGCGGCGCTGGATATCTGTTGGGTGGCCATGGGACGTCTGGACGCTTACTACGAAACCGTCAGCCCTTGGGACTGCGCAGCAGCGCGCCTGATCGCCCAGGAAGCGGGCGCAAGTTGCGGCAATTTGACAGTAGCGCCGGAGGGCATGCCAGAAGAGTTAAACAGCAAGGATTTGCTCATCGCCAGCCCGGCGTTGTATCAGCCTTTAGCGGACATTCTGCTAAAAACCCTGTAAACCGTCCGCTTTAATGTTCTTTGCCCGCTGGCGGCTCGACCGCGCCAGCGGGTTTCTCGTAATCCCCGTCACGCATGGCGCGCATGTACTGATCCCAAATACCCTCGCGCTTTAACTCGCCCAACTGTTTGTTGAAGACTTTCAATAGCTCAGGACTGGTGGGGTTATCCCGCGGAAAAATAAGGTGCAGGGTTTTAGTATGAATTGGTCTGGGGTGGTGGGTCAGTAACTCTTTCTGATGCGGGTACATGTGACGAACCGTGCTGTAACCGACTTCTTTATCTTGAGGAAACAGCTTGATGCGTCCCATCAGCAACAACTGCATGTTTTTTTCGTCACTGGCGATACGTTTCACCATCAGCTCGCCGCTACTCTCCGCCTTTTCAAAAGCCTCTCCATAGTAATAGCCGAGTGTGGCGCCGATTGAATATCCTTTCAGATCAGAGAGCCTCTCCCACTGAACAGGCACCTCTTTCAGGTGAAAGAACACCTGCTCGCCACTAACCAAAGGATTGCTGCAATAGAATTCCTGCTCGCGATCTGGTGAGCAGTAGTAAGGCATGGTCGCATCCCAAACACCATCCTTAACCAGCTGGTATCCCCTCGCCCAGGGAAAATTCTGAAACTTCACCTGATAACCCGCGCGGTTAAAAGCGGTCGTGATGATGTGACCCAAAGCGCCCCAGTATGGCTGAGTCTCACTGACGTAAGGCAGCCATTCACCGGTGGCGATGCGAACCGTTTTACCTTTTTCAGCAGGCGCTTCCGCACCCATAGCCGGTCCGGCGAATCCCAACCACAAAGCAAACACGCTGCATAGCGCAGCGTGCAATCGATAAAAACCCGTCACTGGCGATTTCCAAAAACCTGTATTTGGTTGTACTTATGGCGGGAGAGTGTACCACGCAGCCCATTACATTCTTGTACAATAGTCTCAGTCCAGCCCAAAGTAATCCATAACCCGTTTGTACTACAAACGAACAATAGGAGCGCTTCGGGCTCACTTTAACATAGTTAAAAGAATAGCTGCTTTCAAACGAACAGGTGTTGGGAGATAAAACCCCAGTGCTCATCCCAGCCTTGCAGTGGATCGATGCGGAAGCCGGAACGGATAAAGCGGTGCATGTTCCCTTCGATCAGACTCAGAAAGAGTTGTGCGCTGTCTAGTTGAGTCAACTGGGTGCGTTGTCCATGCAGCACGTCCCCATCCCGCAGCATACTGCGAAACTCGGTTTCCAAACGTTCGAAGAAAGAGGCTGCGCGAGCGCGCAATTTATCTTTCTCTCCTTGCAACGCATCGCCGAGCAGCAGACGGCACATGCCGGGATTGCGTTGTGCGAAGGTCAGGCACAACAAGACGGATTTATTGATTTTCTGGGCGGTGCTGATTTCCTCAGAACGGATCAGCTTGATGCGGGAAAAAATGCTCTCTTCAATAAACTCAAACAATCCCTCGAACATCCTCCCTTTACTGGGGAAGTGCCGATACAAAGCGGCTTCCGAAACGCCGACGGTCTTCGCCAGCTTGGCCGTGGTAATGCGCTCCCCCGGCTCGTCCTGCAGCATTTGCGCGAGGCATTGCAGAATTTGTTCTTTACGATTGTTCCGATCTTTACTCATTTTTCCCAGGTTCTCCTTGGTCAAATACAACACAACCAAACTACGGATCTAGATAGCGCGGTGCGTTGGTTCCCTTATAACGCCCGCTCACGCCTGCCCCATTTCAGGCGTATCGCTTCAGCTCCCCAAATCAGCCATCCCAGAATAAAGGCCATGCCTCCGGTGGGTATGAATCCATTGGGGAAACTGAACTGCAATAAAGTCTTGGCGTACAGTCCGCCACAGAACAAAACCAGCCCTGCGGCGAAAAAGGCCGCCACAATACCATAAGCCTTACGCGACCAAAATCCCCGTGACAGCGCCAGAATGATCAGTCCCATCGCATGGAGCGAGTGGTAGCGCACAGCCGTTTCAAAACTGCCTGTCGCCTCTGGATGAAAATGCGCGACCAAATGCGCGCCGACTGCGCCCATGGCCACTGACAGCCCCATCAGAATCAGGCCGGCCGCCAGAATACCCGAGCCGCCATGTTTATCTTCCTCACGCATGCGCCACCTCGGTCATTTCCATTGTGTCCAGATTGACGGCGCGCAGGGTTCCTCCCCATACGCACCCCGTGTCCAAAGCCACAAACCGGGCCCGTCCGGTATGTCCTTGCAGCGCCGCCCAATGACCAAACAGGATCGTCGTGTCGTCTTGCCTTGGATAGCTGAACCAGGGCGCATACCCCGGCGGGGCGGTTTCAATCTTCTCTTTGTGCTTGAACTCAAGACCGCCGTCTGCATCCAGAAAGCGCATGCGCGTGAAATAGTTGGTAATACAGCGCAAACGCTCCAGCCCAGTCAGGTCATCCCGCCAGCAGGCCGGTTCATTGCCGTACATATTTTGAAAGTAGGATTTAGCGTCAGGTCCGCGTAACGCCTGTTGCAATTCCTCCGCCAAGGTTAACGCCAGGGAGACGTCCCATTGCGGCGGCAAGCCGGCATGACTCATGAAGATATTACGGTCGGAGTCATAGTAGGCGAGCGGATGACGTAACAACCATTGCATCAGCTCCTCGCAGTCCGGCGCTTGCAGAATACTTTGGAAGGTATCTTTGCGTTTTACCTTTTCACCGCCGTAATACACCGCCAGAGCATGCAGGTCGTGATTGCCAAGCACGCTAAGCGCGCTGTCGCCCAGGCTTTTAATGTAACGCAGACATTCCAGAGACTGCGGCCCCCGGTTGATCAGATCCCCGGCAAACCAGAGCGAATCCACTGCGGGATCAAAGCTCAATTTATCCAGTAAGCGTTGTAAGGGCTCAAAACAGCCCTGTATGTCTCCGATTGCATAAGTCGCCATAACCAGGAGTCACATCTGTGTCGTTGTTTAAGGAAGCCCTTTGAACGGCGCAAGAGCGCCTAATGCAGAACGCGGGGCGCGGCGAGTATAAAGCGGGGAATCTCCGCGTTGAACAGATGACCATCGTCAGCCAGCATCTCGTAATGCCCTTCCATCGCACCAACTTCCGTATCCAGTACACAGCCGCTGGAATATTCATAGCTCGCGCCCGGTTGAATCACCGGCTGCTGTCCCACCACGCCGTCACCGGTGACTTCCTGCTCCTTATTGTCGCCATCAATGATCAGCCAACGCCGCCGCAACAGCTGCGCCGCACGCGCGCCTTCATTAAGGATAGTGATGTGGTAGGCGAACACAAAGCGGTTATTGTCCGGGTCGGATTGTGACGCGATAAACTGCGTGCGCACAGTTACCCGAATATCGTACAAAGACGTCTCACTCATCTGCCTGGTCCCTTATGCTCAGCGGAATACACGCTGGCGCTGATATTCTTATGATTCGTTTTCCAGCGGGTGATCATATACATAGTCCGCGATTCTCACAAACTCAGGCAAACCCAGTCGTTCCGGCCGGAGTTGTGGGTCAATGTCCAGCGATTGCAGCGCGTCTACGGTAATCAACTGCTTGAGCGTATTGCGCAGGGTCTTACGGCGCATAGCGAACGCCTGACGCACCACCGAGGTCAGCGTCCCAACATCCTTGCAGACCAAGGGCGGCTCCGTGTAAGGCGTCAACCTGACGATAGCCGACCAGACTTTGGGCGCAGGCTGAAAGGCGCCTGGACCAACGTTAAATAAAGACTCCACTTTGCAGTAATACTGCGCCATGACGCCCAGACGTCCGTATGCGTCCTCGCCAGGCTTCGCAGCCAGACGATCCACCACTTCCTTCTGCAGCATGAAGTACATGTCCTGCACTAACCCACGAAAAGTCAGCAGATGGAAAATCAGCGGCGTGGAAATGTTGTACGGCAGATTGCCGACCAAGCGCATTGGTCGTTCCGGCGTGGCAAGTTGCGTGAAGTCGAATTTCAGCGCATCGGCCTCAATAACATTGAACTGCGGATAATTAAAAAACTTTGTACGCAGAATGGGCGTCAGGTCCCGGTCCAGCTCCACCGCCGTCACGGAACCGCCGCTTTTCAGCAGCTCTTCCGTCAAGGCGCCCAGCCCCGGCCCGATTTCCACCAGATTTTGATCCGGCTTGGGATTGATGGACCGCACGATGCGATCAATGACACCCCGATCATGCAGGAAGTTCTGCCCAAAACGCTTACGCGCCTGATGCCCGATGTTCTCGTTATGCCTTCCCATGAATGTTTCCCCGACTGCGTTCAACCATATTAATTGCGTATTCCAAAGCGGTTTCCAGACTGCCGCCGTCCGCCTTACCCGTCCCGGCGAGATCCAGCGCAGTGCCGTGATCAACGGAAGTACGGATAAAGGGCAGGCCCAGTGTAATGTTCGCGGCGCGCCCGAAGCCCTGGTACTTCAACACCGGTAAACCCTGATCGTGATACATGGCCAGCACGGCGTCGCCCGTCTCCAGGACTTTCGGCGTAAACAGGGTATCCGCCGGCAACGGGCCAATGAGGTTCATCCCCTGGCTGCGTAACCGCTCCAGCGCTGGCTGGATAATGTCAATTTCCTCGCGCCCCATATGGCCGCCCTCGCCCGCATGGGGATTAAGGCCCGCCACGATGATGCGCGGATCAGCAATGCCGAACTTGTATCGCAGATCTTTGTGCAGGACAGTGATCACCCGCTCCAGGCGTTCGTCCGTAATGCTGCGGGCGACCTGCGACAATGGCAGATGGGTTGTGACCAGCGCCACTTTCATCGCATCCGAGGCCAGCATCATCACTACTTGCGACACATTGCTGAGCTGCTGCAAGTACTCGGTGTGTCCAGAAAAGGCGACGCCCGCTTCATTGATTACACCCTTGTGCACCGGCGCCGTGACCATGGCGTCGAATTCCCGCTGCAGACAGCCAGTAATGGCCCGACGCAAGGTATTCAATACATATTGGGAGTTGGCGGGATTCAGTTCGCCTTGAGTCACTGGCGCGCCGCAAGAGACGGGCGCCACCAGCGCAGATCCCGGCTGACGAGCATGAGGCGGACTATCATCCCCAGGCGAATAGATGGCCACTTGCAGCGGCAGCCCCAGGCTTTCAGCCCGCTTGAGCAGCACTTCCGGGTCGCACACAAACACCAAATCGGCCGGCCAGCTCTTTTGCGCCAGAGCGACGCAGATATCCGGTCCGATGCCCGCCGGTTCTCCCGGGGTGATCGCTATTTTCAACGTCTGGCTCCTGTCCGTCGCCGTCAGTAGCGCCTCCCTGGGAGAGGAAGCGCAGGGTCATGTATTAAAGCTTGAGCTGAATGAATGCTTCGTCGCGAATTTCGTTCAACCAGTTCTGCAACTCTTCTTCATACTTACGACGATGCAGGACCTGTCTGGCCTGGCTGGCCATCAGCCGGTCGCCGATATCCGCCTCACGGCGATCCTGCACCTGCAGGATGTGCCAACCGAAAGTGCTCTGGAACGGTTTACTGACAGCGCCGACTGGGGTCTCACGCATCATCTGATCAAACTCAGGCACCATATCGCCCGGGCTCACCCAGTCCAAGCTGCCGCCGGCGGCTGCGCTGACAGCGTCATCGGAATAGGCTTTGGCCAGTTCTTCGAAATCTTCGCCTGCCTGCACTTTGTCATAGATTTCTTCAATCAGTTTTTTCGCAGCGATCTCGTCGCGCAACTCATTTTGCTGCACCAGGATATGCCTGACCTTGGACTGCTCAACCACTTTGCTGACGCCGCCGCGCTTTTCCAGCATAGCGACGAAGTGCACGCCGCTGCTGTTGCGAATGGGTTCAGAAGTCTGGCCTGGAGCCAGTTTGGGGGCGACGTCGGCAAACAGGGACGGCACCTGATCCGGCTTGCGCCATCCCAGGTCTCCCCCTTCTGTGGCGGTCGACGCGTCGGAATAAGTAACCGCCAGTTGTTTAAAATCCACGCCTTGGTCAAGCTGGCTGCGGATCTTCTCGACCTTGCTCTCCGCCTCTTTACGCTGAGCTTCAGACGCGTTTTCCGACAAGGCGATCAGGATATGGGCCAGGTGATATTCTTCCGCGCGCTGCTGTTTGGCGGAAGCGGACTTAAGAAAATCGTTCACCTCTTTCTCTGTCACCCTTACACGGCTGTCCACACTGCGTTGTTGAACGCGGGAGATGATCATTTCGCGGCGGATCTGCTCACGGGCGTTTTGATAGGTCACGCCTTCTTCACTTAACGCCTGCTGGAACTGATCCAGGGTCATGCCGTTCTGCTTGGCGATATTCTGCATGGTCTGGTTCAGTTGCGAGTCGCTGACCCGGATGCCTCCGCGGTCCGCCATCTGCATCTGGATGCTTTCCAGCACCAGCTGATCCAGCACTTTCTCCTGCAATACCGACTCCGGCGGTAAGGAGGTCTTTTGTTGACGCAATTTGTCTTTGATACGACTGGCGCGGTCTTGCAACTCGGAGTACAGCACGATGTCGTCATTAACCACCGCCACGACGCGATCAAGCTCCTGCACCTGAGCGTGGACCAAACATCCCTGAAGCAGTAACAGCGCACCCAGCGCGTTGAGTACGGCGGATCTGAAATTAAGTCTTAGCGTTTTCATGAAACCCTGTATATCTGAATAAAACTGTACTTTGATCAACTTTGTTCATCGCCGTCCGTCACTACGGCGGGAGATGGGACCGCTATGCGGCCCTACCATTGATAACGCTCCGTGCGGTAAGTTTCGCGCTCGTTGAAATTGCGCATTTCCTTAGCCATCACATCTTCGAAGCGGCTGCCTATGTTGCCCAGGCCGCGCAATTGGAAGCGCAGAAAGACGCCATGATCCATCTCACTGTTTTCGGTATCGTCCGCATCTTTCAGGAAGCTTCTGGCGATAACCTGAAAGCGCCAGCAGCAATCGTTGTATTCTACACCGGCCATAGTACCGATGGTACGGTGGTTGACCAGATCAAAAAACCAGCGACCCAGCACGCTGACGGAATCCGTCACTGGGAAAAGCACGGACACGTCCGACTGTTCCAGATCGTTATGAGTATATCTATGACTCAGGTTGAGCAGCTTGCGATACTCCGGATCATGGAACGCCAACGTGGTGGCGCCTTTCTCAGTTTGACGCTCCTGCCAGTCCCACAGCCCTTCTACTTTGAAGTCAAATCTGTCGTTCGGACGCCAGACCAGTTCTCCCGCCCAGGGCGACTCGCTCTCATCACTGAGACCTTCCGTCCCCAGCCCTACCTGTTGATCCTCATAGTAGAAGATCTGACCAACGCTGGCGCGCAGACGCTCGGCGCCGGTGGCGCGGTCGTTGAAACGGGAGGTGACGCCCAGAGTTAGACGATTGTTGTCGCCAACACGGTCGCCGCCCACGAAGCGGTCTTCTTTGTAAAGCTGGGAATAACTGAATGTCGCCACGGAGGTGTCGAAGTCAGGAATATCGTCCTGGTCCTGCTCCGGGGAGTAGACATAAAACAAACGCGGTTCAAGGCTCTGATTGTACTCGTCGCCGAACAACGTCAGCGTGCGATCGAAATACATGCCCGCATCCAGGCTGTAGAAAGGCACGGTACGGCTGATGGACTCATCCAGCCCGGTAGCGCGCTGCTCCAGCTGATAGTCAGTGTGATCAAGACGCAGTTTTGGCGTCAGGTAGCCCCAGGTTGTAGACAGAGGCAGCTTGAGACTGGGTTGCGTACGCCAGCGGGCGCCCACCACTTGCTGATCCTTAGCCGGATCGAGATTTTCGTCGTCACGCCAAAAATAGGTGAACTCTGACTCCAGACCAAACGCCACCGGATCGAAGTCGCGCTCCCAGCCAAAAGACAGCTGCGGCAGCAACATATAAGGGCGGTCGTTATCCACGATATCGTCGTCAACTGTCTGATAACCCTGTAAGTGGCTCTTGAAACTGTATCCGCCGCCTAAATAAGTGACATCCCAGGAACGCTTGATATGAGTTTCCTGCTGAATCTCCAAGGTGCGGTTCAGGTCGTTGAGATAGTCTTTGTCACTCACCACGTTGTAATCGATCGTGGAGCGCCAGTTCTCGCTCACGTCATAACGGTTGGTGAAGTCCAACGCCCAACGACGGCCGCTTTCATCCGGGTTCTCTTTGCTGAACTCGCTATCATGGGCGATATAGCCAAGACGCAGTTCACTGTATGTGTCTTCTGTCAGCCAACGCCCTTCCAACTCAGACAGCAAACCGCGACCATGCATATATAAAGGCGAATAGGTCGCGTCATAGTCAGGCGCCAAGTTGAAATAGTAAGGAATGCCGAAAGACATGCCTCGCCCGGTGTTCGACGTACCGATGGTGGGATACAGGAAGCCGCTCTTGCGGCGGTCATCGATAGGAAAGCGAAGATAAGGGAAATACATCACCGGGACATCTTTGACCCGCAATGTCATATGCTTTGCGGTCCCTTCGCCTTGCTCACGATCCAGAATGATCTCGCTGGCGGCGATAGACCAGTCGTTATGCATTGGATCACAGGTGGTATAGCTGCCGTCTTCGATACGCACCAGTTGTGCGTCGGCGCTGCTTATCCGCTCTGCGTCGCCACGGGCGTGGCGCTGGTGTATCAGGTAACTGGCGTCGGACAGGGTAAAATCTTTGCTGTCCAGGTTGTAGCGGGCCGTATCCCCGTGCAGCAGCAGCCCGGGAGCCCGAGCGGCCTTCAGGCCCTGTAAATCCACCACATTGGTCTGGCGATCCAGCTCGACCTGATCCGCTTCAAGCCACCAAGCGCCTTGCTGCGCTTTGACATTGCCTTGCAGACGCATGGCGGATTCGCTGGGCGAGACCAGAGAGTCAGAGCGGGCCCTGAGCGCCTCGTTATCAGAAGTAGAGGCAGTAGAAGGAGCATTGACGAAGCCGTATTCCGGCTCAACATAGGTTCCTCTGCATTGAGGCTCCAATGTCGTCATTTGCTGTGGGGTCAGGAACTCACGCATTCGCCAGTCCAACGTGGCTGCGGACTGCGGTGCGGAATCCGCACGCGAGGACCCTGTCGAAGCCACACCGACCACTCCGGCGAGCATGTAACAATAGCCGGCGCGCAGACGCTTCCGCCCTTCCTTCATAAAACCCCTTGATTCATTTTTGGAAATGCCCGCCGTCCAACGATATCCCCCGATGACGGCAGCTGTAATTTGGAACCGGACATGATAGCGGCGCAGGCAACGTCAGTACAGCCGCAATATTCGGTAAGCCGGCGAGTGTCGCGGCGTCCAACAAAACCTTAAAGATAGCATCCAGATGCATTGTGTTATGCTAATTTCTAAGCAACGGACAAAAACAAACAACCATATGTTTAGGGGGCGCTGTGTCTCAAACCTCACAAACCGCAGGCTTGGTGTTAACCGGCGGTGGAGCGCGAGCAGCTTATCAGGTAGGGGTATTGAAAGCCATTTCCGATCAGTTACCGGATCTTCATTATCCGTTTCCGGTCATTTGCGGCACCTCCGCCGGCGGCATCAACGCGGTAGGCCTCGCCAGCAGCGGCGATATTTTTCGGCACAGCGTAGAACGCCTGGAGAATTTGTGGGGCGAGTTACGCACGGAACAGGTGTATCGCTCCGACTTCTGGGGCATGGCCAAACGCATGGGGCACTTTGTAAAGTCGTTTCTAAGCGGCGATGACAAAGAGATTCCCGCCTCCATGCTGGATAACGCTCCTCTCCGCGACTTCCTCACCACACACACGGACTTCAACCGTCTACGGGAAGCCCTCTCCAGTCCAGAAGGTATTCGCGCCGTCTGTCTCACCGCCTGCGGCTATCGCAGCGGCCAAAGCGTCAGTTTTTTTGAGGCGCCGCCAGATGTCGAGGGCTGGCACTTGGGGCAGCGGGTTGGCGTGCGCTGTGAGCTGGGAGTCGACCACCTGCTGGCGTCTGCGGCGATCCCGACTATTTTTCCTCCAGTGAAAATCAACCGGGAGTACTTCGGCGACGGGGTGGTCCGCAATATGGCGCCGCTTAGCCCGGCAGTGCATCTGGGGTGTGACCGCATACTGGTCATCGGCGTCAGCGCCAACCGGGTCTGCGCGCCCGTGCGCCGCACAAGCGGCAAATATCCGTCCCTGGCGCAGATCATGGAGCACATGCTGAACGGCGCGTTCATCGACACCATGGAGAATGACATCGACCGCGCCCTCATTATTAATCAGCTGTTGAAACTGGCTCCTGAGGAAAGCTTGCGCGAAGCCGGCATCAGCATGCGTCCTCTGGAGATGCTGGTGATTTCCCCCAGCCAGCCTATTGATGAAATAGCCGCCCGGCATGCGGGAGAGCTGCCAAAAGCAGTGCGTCAGTTTCTGGGTCAGGGCAAACCTAATCAGGAGGGCGGCGCCAGCCTCGCCAGCTACCTGCTGTTTGAAGGCCCGTTTATGCGGGACCTGATTAAACTCGGCTATCAGGACGCCCAGGCCCATGCCCGGCAGATTGAAAATTTTTTCAGTCAGTAAGCGCCGCCAGTTGCAGCCGCTCGGAAAAGCGGCATAATCTGGGGCCTTTGGCCTGCATGCCCGGTAGCAGTTGTACACCTTTAGAACTTCAAGAGATTCCATGACCCAGCGTCCTGACCTAATCCGCCACTGGCTCGCCACCTACTTCGGCGACGACCAGTTCGACGTCAGCTTTTTATCCGGCGACGCCAGTTTCAGACGTTACTTTCGCGTTACCCGCGAACAACGCGTGTTTGTTTTAATGGACGCCCCTCCGGCGCAGGAAGACTGCCGTCCATTCATCGCCATCTCCCGCAGCTGGCGCGCCAAAGGCATTCGGGTTCCTGAGATTTACGCGGAAAACCTCAAAGACGGCTTTCTATTGCTGGAGGATTTTGGCGACCACCTGTTCGGAAACGCCATCGCAGACGCGCCGGCGTTGCAGGTAGACCAGTTGTATCGACAGGCGATTGACGCCCTGCTTCCTATACAGAAAGCCGCAGACATAGAAGGTTACGCGCTCCCCTCTTATGACGAAGCCATGCTGCGCTTTGAAATGAGCATATTCCGCGAGTGGCTGCTGGAGAAAAAACTGGGCTTCAACCTCGATCCCACCGAAACGGAATACCTCGACCACTGCATGAACCGTCTGGTGGAAAGCGCCCTGGAGCAGCCAGTGGTGGTCACTCACCGCGACTACCACTCCCGCAACCTGCTTGTATCCGAGCAAGGCGATCTAGGGATCATCGATTTTCAAGGCGCAGTCAAAGGCCCCCTGGCTTATGACTTGGCCTCACTGCTGAGAGATTGCTACGTCAAATGGCCCAGTGAAAAAGTGGAGGCTTGGAGCCGCTATTATTACGACCAAGTCGATCCCGCTTTATTAAATGGTGCGGATTTCGCCACCTTCACCCGCTGGTTTGACTGGATTGGCGTGCAACGCCACCTGAAGGCCGCCGGTCTTTTCGCCCGCCTCTCACTTCGAGACGGCAAACATGGCTATCTGGCCGATATCCCGCGCACGCTCAACTATATAATTGAGGTGGCGAGCAAATACGACGAGTTTACCGAAATCAACGAATGGATCCAGGAGCGTCTGGTTCCCGCTGTCAGACTACTGGAAAGCAACCCGGAGGTTGTTCTATGCGCGCAATGATTCTAGCCGCAGGTCTCGGAACGCGCATGCGGCCATTGACCGAAAATCTACCCAAACCGCTGTTACAGGCGGGAGATAAAACTCTGATCGAGCACATTATCGATGCGTTGAAGCGCGCCGGCGTCACCGAGCTGGTTATCAATCACGCCTGGCACGGAGATAAACTGGAGCAGTTTCTGGGAGACGGGGCCGGCTTTGGCGTAAGCATTCACTACTCCCCAGAGGGTTCGCCTTTAGAGACCGCCGGAGGCATCAAGAAAGCCTTACCGCTATTGGACGACGGCGCGGACAGCCCATTCGTGGTGGTGAACGGCGACATTTGGAGCAACTACAATTTTTCCGGCCTGGTTAACCGCGAGTTTTCGAGCGAAGACCTTGCTCATCTGGTGCTGGTGGAGAACCCTCCCCACAACCAAACCGGCGATTTCCAACTGGGCGACGGCGAGCGAGTTCTTCCCCGCGGACCAAGCAAACTAACCTTCTCAGGCATAGGCGTATACCGCCCCAGCCTGTTCGCCAGCGTACCCAATGGCGTTTATCCATTGGCTCCCGTTCTGCGCGCGGCGATCGCCAAAGGCAAAGTCAGTGGCGAGCGTTTCAATGGATTATGGTTTGATATCGGCACGCCAGACCGCCTGCAATGGCTGGATGAACAGTTGACGAAAGCCGCTCTTTAACCGCATTCTGCACAAACACTTTTAGAGGATTCATTCAGGCGCAGCTGTAAACGCCATAACCGCAATCACGCACAGGAGCGGACGATGTGGTGGGGTAAGTTTTTCGGCAGTGTAATGGGATTTATGTCTGGCGGCCCGTTCGGCGCCGCCTTCGGTATCTGGCTGGGCGATAAGTTCGACCAGACCCTGCAACCTTTCGCCCCCGGATGGCGAATCAATTTTAATGATCACGACAGCGCCAGAGTGCTGAACGGTCTGTTCCGCATATGGGGAAACATCAGCGCGTCGACGGAAGCGCATAAAGACGATCTGCCGCCCTTACTGGAAGCCCGCGTGGTGAGTCTCGCTCATTTTCTCGATCTGGATGAAGTTCGCCAGAAACGCTGCCGCGAGGCCTTTTTCAAAGGCGCCTCTCAAGACTTCAACTTAATTGGGGAAGTGCGCGAGTTTCGTCAGGCGAACCGTTTCAGACCGTACAACATCGCTCTATTACTGAATCTGGCCATCCAGATATCGATTGCAGAGGGCGAACCGGGGCCCGCCACGCGCAACGCCCTGGAAATACTTCGCCAGGGCCTGGGAGTCAGTCGCAGCGAGTTTGAGTATATCTTTCAGGAAATTCTCAAGGCGCGCCGCCAACAAGGCTATTCACATAGAACCCCTCTAAGCGATGCGTATCGCACCCTTGGCGTCAGTGAAAACGCAGACGCGCAACAGATCAAGCAAGCCTACCGCCGCCTGATGAACCAGTTTCATCCCGATAAATTAATGGCGCGCGGAGCATCGATGAAGGAAGTAGAGCGCGCTAAAGAGGTCGCACAACAAATACAGCAGGCCTACGCGCAAGTAAAAAGTACGCTCAAAGCCGTTTAGCCTGCTTCTTCGTCCCCGGCGCATGGAAGGTCAGCCAACTCTCTACTTTACGGGTGACCTGACCGTCCTCCGACGATGGAATCAGGCTCAAGCCGCTCATCCCCTCCACGCGATAGCCTTGCATGCTGTTGCGACGCGCGAAGTCCCGCCGCTGCATAGCGTTTCGGCTTTGCAGGTCCAAAGTGGAGTCATACAGATCAAGCACTTGCAGTGAGAAAAAGTCCGGCGCCTTTTCTTTAATTTCTTCCAACAGCCCCTCACTGACCTCAGCATTGATCCATACCATGGACAACCCTGACGCCATGCTCTGCGGATTCGCCAATACATAGCGCAGCATAGCGTCAACGCCGCTGCCGACCCCCAATAACACTTTGTTTTCCTGCCCAAACGCGCTGAGCTGTTGCATGCCCAGCTCGATCCTTTCGGTATTTCCAACCGTCGCTTCCGCAGCTTTCTCGGCGGCGTCAGCATTCGTATTCCCTTCCCCGCTGACATCAATATCCACGCCTTCAGACGCCTGCTGCTGTTCCAGCTGCTCAGTTGCCTCATTGGTCTCCGCCAACTGCTCTGGCGTTAACGTTTCCAATTGACTTGAACCGGTTTTCGCTGGGGCGTCTCCGGCCGCCGGTTTCTTCGGCGCATAAGGGAATTCTTTATCACTCGCGGATAACAAAACACGCTTGGGCGTTTTAGCTTCAGCCGGGGGAGTCAGTGCAATAGACAGCGTGTGCCAGCCTTCATCCGGCAATTCATTTCGCAACGAATGGATAAACTGCGGCCAGTCTGGATGCTGTCCGCGATCATGCAGCAACATGACCGCACCTTGTTGCTCCGCCACATTTGCTGGCTTATATAAAGCCAGCATGGCGCTGGCGTCGCCCTGTTTGCCGTTGAGCCATAACACCTGACTGCCAGGAAGGTCTTTCGCCAGGGAAAGCAGCATACTGACCTGCGGGTTTAACGCCGGTTTCCTCTGTGGCGCAGGTTCAGACGCAGTCTGCCCGCCGCTCTCAGCGGCGGCTTTTTCCTCCGCCTGCGCGGGAACTGCGCCCAAAAGCAGGCACCCCACAATAATTCCAGTAGTGATTCTCGCCATAAAACAGCGCTCATACGCCTATTAGCACATTTCAGTCGGAACTCCGCGCCGACCTGGGTTTTAAAAGCATAGCACGATACAATACCCCGCATTTCAAGCGACCGCGACCGGACGCCAATGCGGCGACGGCGCCTCAATCATACCGGAGACTTTCCCCATGGCTGATCCATTGATCGCTCCTTCGATTCTGTCCGCAGACTTCGCCAGATTGGGCGAAGAAGTTGTCAACGTGCTGGAGTCGGGAGCAGACATCGTGCACTTCGATGTCATGGACAATCACTACGTTCCGAATCTCACTATCGGCCCGATGGTGTGTTCAGCCCTAAGGAAACACGGCGTGACGGCCCCCATCGACGTGCACTTGATGGTCAAGCCGGTTGACGCCATGATCGCGTCATTCATTGAAGCCGGCGCCACTTATATCACCTTCCACCCGGAAGCTTCCGAGCACATTGATCGCTCCCTGCAATTGATTCGCGACGGCGGCTGCAAAGCCGGACTGGTGTTCAACCCCGCCACTCCTTTGCACTATCTGGATTACGTGATGGATAAAGTGGACATGGTGCTGTTAATGTCCGTCAACCCGGGCTTCGGCGGACAGGCTTTCATCCCCGCCACCCTGGACAAACTGCGCGCAGCCCGCGCCAAGATCGACGCCAGTGGATTACCGATTCGCCTGGAAATCGACGGAGGCGTAAAAGTGGACAACATTCGCGAGATCGCAGCAGCAGGGGCAGACACCTTCGTCGCCGGCTCCGCCATCTTCAATACCGACGACTACGCAGCGACTATCGCCAAAATGCGCGACCAGATCGCCTTGGCGCGGTCCGTTTAACCCTAAAACAGCAAGGACATTACCGAAGCATGCCAGACCTTTTGATCCCCAGCTACGAGAACGGTCTGCCGCAACTGGCGTTGTTCGACCTGGACGGCACGTTGATCGATTCCGCGCCTGATTTGGCGGATGCAGTGGATTACATGCTGGAGCAATCTGGTTTCAGGGCGGCGGGAGAAGCGTTAGTACGGGAATGGGTCGGTAATGGCGCGCCGATGCTGATCAAACGCGCACTGGCGCACGCACTGGAGCTGAAAGATCCACAAAATGTCGCGGATTCACAGTTTCAGGCCGCAGCGACGATCTTCTATGATCGCTATGACGAATACTGCTGCGTGCGCACTCGCATTTATGCCGGCGCGGAAGAGTTGTTGCAGCATTGGCGCGATCAGGAGGTAACGATGGGGGTGGTCACCAATAAGCCCGCCCGCTTCACCCAGCCGATATTGCAGGCCCTCAACCTGGAGCAGTACTTCGCTATCAGTTTGTCCGGCGACTCCCTGCCCGTCAAAAAGCCAGACCCAACGCCACTCTTGCATGCATGCGAAGCCCTACAGGCTCAACCGCAGACCACGCTGATGATCGGCGACTCCATCAATGACGTCCAGGCCGCCCGCCGCGCGGGAATGAAAATCGCCTGCGTCACCTATGGCTACAACCATGGCGAAGACATTCGCAACGCTAATCCAGACTGGGTCATGGATTCACTCATTGAGTTGAAGTAACTCAGGCTAAGATTCACGATCAGAAAAGCAAAAGGCCGTCCCTGCTGCATTAGCAGAGGACGGCCTTTTTTATTTGCAGTTAGCCGAGAGAAACAGGCGCTAAAGCGCCTGTTTCAAACGAGACGGATCAGGAGGACTGCCCTTCCCCCCTAACAGCATGTCTGTGCTTTTCAGGCCTTTCGTCTATATAGCAGTTAGAAATATTTCATCCATTTACCGCTAAAAAACCAGTCAAGAAGATGAATAAATGATTCAGTACACAGACCAAGTCAACATAACTTCATCTTCTCCCCTAGGCGCTTCCACATAAGTCGCCAATGTACTTTTTAGCGTTTTCCATACCCCTAACTCTTGACCGACTTTCTCTTTGGATCCCGGTGAAATCCCGACATAACGAAAGTTATCATCCAAATAAGACTTAAGGTCTCTGTGCTTTTCCACATCGAACGTTACTCTAAGGAAGCGATACCTGTCATCTCGAAAGAAAAAAGCAATTTCCTTGGCAGGAACGCCATTGAGAGAAGATATACGCGTCCAGCATACCCGATCACCCAAGTCTGAAGATTCCTTCTGACAAACAAGATAAAGGTGGTCAAATTGCTGAACTAATTGGTTCTCCGTCCATCCTGGATCCGCACTAAGATTTATATTAACGGTTGAATCAAATAGTATTGAGTCAGCGACAAAATCCAGAAACCAATCTGGTTTTTCCTCAGTTACTTTATTCCAAGCGAAATGCGCAACACCCGTCAAGATAAGGATTAATACCAAGTTTCTCATACCATCTCTCTTCTAAACCATTTAAATCACATCGCAGCAATGGCGATGGGAAGCTCTCATTCAATCGTCATCAGCTAAGTTTATTTTCACTAGTTACGGACACTTTAGAGTCTATCAAGAATCAATAATCCTCCCTAAAAAACAATCACCCCTTTCTTAAAACTGCATATATCAGCACAACAAAAAAACTTAAAAACAATGTTAGAGTCACCCACAATCCGCCTAGAATCGCCAAAAATCCAAAAACGGATGCATTTGCACAGTATTTTCTACAACTACCTGGATCAACACCTGAAAATTGGGTTGCCAGCATAAGTAAAATAGTCATGATAAGGGTTAGAAAAATAAGTTTTCGCCCCTCTCTAGAACCAGCCAAGTTTATAATCTTTTCTTTTCGCGACAGGTTTCCCATAAAAATAAATAGCATCGTCATTGGCATCCATACATATAAAAACGAGAAAAATCCACTTACTGAACCATCAAAACTCTTATTAGATTCGAATGACTCAAGTATTGGCATCAGGCCATAAAAAAAAGAATTAATAACTTTAAAAGCAGAATAGCTAGAAACGTCAACTCCACATTTCAACAGAAAGTAGCCAAAAACAAAGGGGGATAAAAACAGCCAACCAAACATCCTTGAATAGAAGCTCCCTTCCCAATTATCACCATTCATATACACATTCCAAATTAAATATTCATTCTACAAACTCAATAAATATGCCCCTCAAAACAACCCCCTCCGTTTTGTTTCCTTCATACACATATAACTATTGGGAGCTTTGGACAATCATCTTCATCGATATTTTCGAGACGATCTAAACTTAGGCTCAATTCTCTAATAGCAATAGGCTCATACAAAGTTTATGGGGGCTCACCTCTCCCCCAAACTCTCCTGCTTATACCGCAACAGCGGAGACAGGAAGTATTCGATTAATCGTCTTTGACCGGTTTTAATTTCACTGGTGACGGACATGCCGGGGCTTAGGCGAACGTATTGGTTTTCCACCGTCAGTCCATCCTGTTTGAGTTTGAGTCTGGCTTTGTAAACCAAGCCGAGGTTTTCGTCCTGAATGGCGTCGTCGGACAGGTCGACGAGTTCCGCGTCGATAATTCCATACTTGGTGAAATTGAAGGTATCTACTTTTACTTCTGCGGATTGCCCTTCCTGAACGAAGCCAATGTCTTTGTTAAGCACTAACGCCTCGACTTCCATTTCGCTGTGTTCAGGTACGACTAGCATTAATTCCTGAGCCGGAGTCACAACGCCGCCAACCGTATGCACCGCTAATTGCTGGACGGTTCCATCAATGGGTGCGGTCAGGCGGGTTTGACGACTACGCTGTTCCGCCTTGATGCGTTCTTCCTGCAGCAAGGCGGCGCGGGTATCCGCTTCCCGGCTTTGCTTGGTGATCTCGGCCACGGTCATGTCATGCTCCGCATTCAGCCGGGCCGCCTCGCGCTCCAGGGCGTTCAAACGGGCAATAAACTCGGCCGCTTCCTGTTGCAGCAAGTTGCAATGTTGCTGCTGCAGAATGGCTGGCAGCGTTTCATCTTCAAGCATGACAGGCACGTCTTTCCGCTCCTGCTGCAGCCATGGCTTTATAGCGTTGCGCCTGTTCAGTAAAGGCGTTTTCGTGAGTACCGAAGTGGTGTTGAATCTGGGCGGGATCGGCGGCGACCTGGTGAAACCGGGCCAACATCACCAACGCAGCGAGGCCGGTATCCAACCTCCCTGTGGAATTTGTTTCAGACATCCTGACTACCATGACAACTAACGATGGGTGAGCGGGGCGGAGTATATTTTGATCACCCGCCTCTATCAACCATAAAAATGACAAACTGCAACGGCGTTCCCGCCGCCAGTTCCATTGCTATGAAGAGACGCAATTATGCCAAAGCAAAACGACAGGAGTTGACGATTGTGTGACAGGATTAAAGCAATGAAGCCTGCAGGAAACAGGCGCGGCTAGTGCACCGCGCCATGGTTTTCCTCTTCTTCTCCGCCTAGGTCAAGGTCCCAGGGCAGCTTCACCCAATAGCTGTCAGGATTGACCGTCTGACGTCGCAGCAGATTGAAAAACTTTGTCATATGCTCATCACTGGCGTCGGATTGCCAGTACATTCGCCCGACGACGTATCCCAGGCCCATTTGCCGCCAGCTATGATACATGCTCTGCACGGCGCGCGAGGCGTGAAGGATGCGCTCCCAGGCCTCCTCTTCGGACATCATGCCTACCAAATACCCCCAGCGGCACAGGGATATGTAGCGCGCGATATCCCAGGAGGCGATGCCAGCTTCGCCCAATGCGTTGGAAAAACGGCGGATAATTTTCATATTAGCGCGAAGCGCTTCATCTTCATTCGCTTCCCAAGCGGCTTTGTATTGCTCCGCCGTCAGCGGCATGACCTGCTCGCGCAGCTTATCGAAGCCCGCCCGATGGCCGCCTTCCAGTAAAAAGTCCAATGTCTCCAACAGGCTGTCTCTGTCCGTCACCGACCACCATTCCTGCAGCCCCTCCTTCCAGGCCTGCACGCTTTCCGGCGTCGCTACTTCGCTGCCAAGCAAGTCATGCCTGGCCCGATTGAACTCCGTCAGAATGGCGGAAACCGCCAATCCCCAGAGTTGAACGTCAGACAAGGGATTTTCAGAGGGTGTTCTGCGCGGGGACTCATTGCCGCCATCCGGGGCTGCGTTGGTGAAAACGCGCCAGTCTCCATCAGGGTGATGCGACCAAAGCGCCTCTATCGGCCCGAGAAATCGACCGAGGCCTTGTGGCGTGAGTCCGTCCATCGTCCAGGCCCAATGCCGCATATCCGTCGCCAGCCATTCTTCTTCACCTGCGTCGCGACGAAAGCGAAGATGCTCCGCCACGGTTTCCAGATCGCAATGCGTCCATAAAATGCAGCCCATGGTCGCGTCACTGCTCAAGCATTCCTGAAATAAAGCGCCATCCATCCGTAAAGGCAGCAGATAGTGCTGCCCTTTTTCCAGGTTGTATTGCCAGCGGATTGTATGCAGACCTAGCGACATCTGCGCCACTCGCTGATAGGGAATATTTTCGGCCGGACACACCAGCCAATAGGCCTGCAGTAGCGGATCATCCACAACTCGCTCAATAACCGTTTCGCTGATTTGGTTGTGGTTTATCATTGCAGCGTTCCCTTGTACTGTTGCGACATCGCCCGCCAAGTATCGTCGGACAGGGCCTCAAACATCTGGTTCAGGTTAAACTCATACACTTGCCCACGCTCTCGGGCCTGATGGAACTCCGCCAATTGCAACATGTAGGGATAACGAAAAGGACTGCCCTCCGCCAATTGCTGAAACAAGGTTAACGCCTGATAAAAAATCGTCATGCCCTCGTCTTCCGGCAAATCACCGGCATGGGCCACCAACCGAGTTAATTGAGCGAACAGCGTATTCGCTACGCCAGGAGAATGGGTTACCGTCTGCTTCAACTCGTCAACCTGCCCGTGCATGCTGCCGAGCAACACAGGCAAGGCTTCATCCTCCGGCGCGAACAAGCGTTCTACGACTTCCGTCAGCCAGGTTTCAGACGCATCGCAACAAGCGGCGAGTTCAATTAAAGAAGCAGGAGCGTCTTCCTGTGTTTCTTCCTCGCAGGCCGTCTCTTCATTCGAATCTTCAACGGGCCCTTCAACCGGCGTTGCTTTCACCGCCTGCGGCTGAGACGCCATCCATGCCTCTCCCCACTCCGCCCAAAAGTCTTTGAGCACATACAACAGACTTGAGTTAACCGCTGGATGCTCCATTAAGGCCTGAGTCATGTTGCCGCAAGTCTGCGGATCTTGCTCCGCAAGCCTGCGCAGCGAGCGGGCCAGCATATTCTCCATGTAGTAATGCATGTCTGAAGTGATATCCGGCAACGTCGACAACCGCCAGATGAGTTCTTCCGAGACATAACTTTCATCAAAGGCTTTTTGCGTGGCGCGACTGAGGTAATTGCGCCAATGTAAGTTGTCTTCATCCAGATCTTTGAAGCGCAGCAGATTCAGCGCGGCGCACATAAAGTAGATAGCAGCGTTGGGACGCTCCGCCAGCAATGTCGCCAGATAGTTGTCCTCGTCTTCTCGCACTACTTTCTCCACAAACCAGGCGGCGGAGATAGACGGTTGCGGCGCATAAAACAGATTGATCAGGCTTTGCAGGAAGTGGCCTTCATCATGAAACATATCCGCGATCCACTGCGCGCTGAGCCTGCAAGGGCGTTCTTCGCCATCAGGGGAAATTCGGTAGCGGTGCAAGGACAACGAAAGGTTACGCGCCCATCTCGCTGCGCGACGTGTCAAGGTTGAGGACTCATAGGTCAGCGCCATCGTCAGCAACGTGCGCAGGACGTGATAAGATCCCACTCCACGCCGATAAGCCTGATATTCAGCAAACTTGGCTAGCGCGCGATCCGTCTCTTCATTTTCCTGGGTTAAGGCAAATTCAAAGATTTTTTCCACCATTCTGGCGGAATACTCCCCACAATCTTCGCCGTCCATAATTGCTTCCAGATTGTTGGCGTCGACGCTCAATTTCTCCAATGCTGTGACCAGTGGCGAGATAACGCCGTTTGGCGCCTGAAACATAAATCTGGCGATCTTTCTGCGATCATAATCTCCATGACCAGCTCGGCCCACCAGTTGCCTGGCGAGTTGCTCAAGCAGCATATGTTTGGAGGGCGTAATGTGCATCCAGATACTATCCTGGACGCCATCGAACTTAGAACGATCCAACTGTTCCAGCGCCCAATTCCACACAAGCATGTCTCCAGCCCTGGCGATGAGCTCGCAGAACATGGTGGCGAACAGGTCCGCAGAACCAAAGAAGTGACGCGCAAACTCAGGCCCCATCTCCAACTCCGTCATAGAGCCGTCTTCGGGCGAGCGATAGGTCATGCGCGTTCCCGCTGAATCGCGCAACAACTGGAAGCAGGCGTTTGCATACAGAGGGGCTTTGGCGTTAAAGCTCTGCTGTAATATAAAGCGCAAACACAGAAAGCCTTCATGACCGTCCAGATTAATCTGACCACACAGAATCTGTCCCAGGGCTTTGCTGTATTGGTCCAACGTTCCGGCGCCAATCGCTTCCAGTGTAAATATCCGCCAGGCTTCAATCATATTCAGCGGCATAGGCGTGCGGGATGCGGCGTAAGCGATGGCCTCCAGATACTGCGGCTGTATCGGATACTCTCCCATCGCCTCCAAGGCGCAGCGCTGAGCGCCTGCGTCGCCAATAGCCAGCATCGTGTACAACCCATCCAATAGCTGGCTACGCTGACAAATCGCAGCTATACGCGAGTCATCCCGCTTTTCCTGTGGTAGCGCCAAGAGTATCTGAATGGCGTATCGACGCGAGTGTTCCCCTACGGTGTCGTCTTCCAGCAGCCCCCAAAGGGACAGTGTTAGCGCCGCCGGCAAAGCCGGAAGTCTTTCCTCAATCAAACGCCACAACAGAAACTCACAGTGAGCGCCGCGACGGGACACATAAGAAGCCAGCGAGGCTGAGCCTTGGCGCGCCAATACGACAATTGCTTTGCATACAAGGGAGGACAGCGGCGAATTGAGGCATTCGGCAAGCACTGCTGCATCCTCCAGCAACAAAGCGGCCGAACAACGAAGATCCGCCTCCGCAGACGTCAAGGCCTCGTTGACCTGGGAAATAACCTCTTCCTGCTCAGCTTGCGGCAGATTCAACTCGCAGAGTCTGGAAAAGTGCAAAAGTGCGCAGGCCAGCCAGGGGTTTCCAGTGCCTGGCTGCGTCTTCCATAATCTGAACATAGCCTGCAGACATTCCTGCGCGCGCTCAGGCTGCTTTAGCGGCCCAGACTCGGCCAGATGTCCCTGCGCCCGCCAGTGACCGAGGACACTAAACGCCTCCGCGGCAATGACGCCGCCGACCTGCATAGCCGCCAATACGGCCTCAAACCAATGGCTTTCCAACTCTTCATTGATTTCAATTGTCGGGCAGCGCACCCACGCGATGAAAGCGAGGATTCGGGTAGAGGACAAGGGACTTGCAGCCGCGATCTCGGAAAGTCGTTCAATCTGATTTTCGAATGGACCTTGCGGCCCCGATTTCATCAGGGCGGTCTGTTGGTCATTCCATGGCAAATGGCCGATCAGCTCATTTTCCAGATTAAAAACATGCTCTTTGAACGTCAGATAACGCTGACATAGACGCAGCTCGTCGATGCGATTCAGAGCCAGAGTGAGATGCTGATTGTACAGGCTGTTGTAATGGTCGATACGATCCTGCGGCAGGCTCAGCAAACGCTCCCTTAACTGCAGTTGATCCACCCCGGCCTGCTTCAGCATACGAGCGACGCCGTAGTGTTCCGCGTCGGTCATTTCAAAGCCGCATTGCCGACAGAACTTGCCCGGCGCGGTCAGTTTCGCGCACCAGCCACAGCGCACATCGGAGCGCACAACGCCGCCGCATTCCACGCAACTGTCGCCGGCGCGCCAGTCATTGGGTTGCTTCGCATGACATTGCTCGCAATACATTACATCCATTGGAAACACCTGTACTGAATCATGACGCAGCCCGCTTCACGTCAATCGAAGATGCAAATAAACACGCAGCGCGCATTGACGCTGCGTTGCAAGCGGGATGACTAGCGTTTAAGAGTGACCGCGCAGACTGCGAATCCGTCCCCACAGGGTATCTTTTTCATCTGCGGACATGTCTCGGACTCGCTGTGCAATCTGATCTTTGGCGACGCCTTCTCGCTTGAGCAATACCGCGATTTCAAAATCAGCCACCGGCACGAACTCTGCGCCGCAGGAGCGGCAGAAGTTGCCGGGGCCGGACGCCGCGCACCAGTGACAGGTGGCGAAGCGCTCAACCTGACGTCCGCAGGACACGCAAAGGTCGCCGCTTTTGTAGTCTTTAGGCTGGCGATGCTGGCAATGAGCGCACTTCACGATGTCCGCGCTTTCAACAACAACGGAAGGGTTTAATACAGATGCGGAAGAGGTTGAGGAAGAGGAGGACGTAGAGGCCGCTTGAGGGCCAACCGCCCAGGCCATGACTTCGGCGGCGACACTGTGTTCAAGGCCAGACAGTGCGGCCAGCGTGCCGGCGTCGCCAACGGTTTGGAAGTCCTGTTTGCTTTCTATCCCTGCGTCCACTAACGCCTGAATGTTGTCTTCGCTGAGGCCTTTCGCTTTCAATATGTTCTGTTCAAGTTTGGAAAACGCCATAACTTCTCATCCGTTGGTCAAGGTAAAGGAGGGAATGTTTAGAAAGAGCATGTCTAAACTTAGCAGAGCCCTATCGTCAAACATAGGCTCTGTTTTGCATGTCGATACGCCCTACGCATTTTTAGGCGATAGCACAGCCAAACCAAGCGGCGTTTTTACTCATAACCCGTCATCCGCCAGCGCGTTCCGGGGCCCCCGCCTCTTCCCAGCGCCTTAGACACAATCCTTGCAGACAGTCCAAAGGCCCTTCCATGGCGCGCTTTTTCGGATACGCCAAGCCAATTTCCAGCTCTAACTTAACATCGACCAGAGGGCGCAATACGATGTCCTTACGCTCACGGGTTTCCGGCCAGTCCGGCGCCAGCGCAGCGCCTACGCCAGCGCTAACCAGACCCAATGCATACTCAATCGTGCGGATATTCGCCCGTGTCAGGAAGCTGATTTTGCGATGTCGCAACTCCTGCTGCAGGCTTTCCAGGGCGTCACATGGGCTGCGATGAATAAAGGGCAGATTATCCAGCTCCTCCAATGTCACCTGTTCCTGCAGACTGAGCGAATGCCCCGCTGGCAGCGCCAACAGATAACGGTCGAGCCAGATAGGTTGAAAGCGTTCGTCTTCACGCAAGTAGGCCGGCGTGATAATGCGGGCGTCGCAGGGCTCCTCGGGGTTCACCAGGCTCAGCTCTAGCGACTCCACCGACTGAATCAGCTCTTTCAGCAAAAAACTCATGCGCTCCGCCCCCAAAGACCGCATCAGGCCAAGGGAAAAAGGCATGGGTTGAGGCTTGTTGCGAAAGAGTTGGGATATCGCCTGCGCCTCGCCGGTGAGCTTTTTCGCCAGGGGATACAAACGCTGCGCCGAGTCACTGGGATAAACGCCTTTGCTGTGACGAGAAAACAGCAGCGTATCCAGATGCGCCTCCAAATGCTGAATAGCGGCGGAGATAGAAGGTTGCGCCACATAACAACGCCTTGCAGCGGCTGAGATGGAGCCCAGCTCATACACCGCAATGAAGTACCGCAGTTCTCGTAAATCCATAGTGGGCGCCCCGGCTTTTGGTATAGGAATTAACTATATCACATGCATATAAATAATATTTCTACTTTACCAACAGCGCTCGTATGCTAGACCTAAAATGGCGCGCGTATGGCGCGAACCCAATTCAGGAAAAGGTGATCCAATGAGCGCAAGCAAACCCCAATTCGACTGGAGCGATCCGTTTCTGCTGGAGACCCAGCTGACCGACGACGAGCGCATGATTCGGGACACGGCGCGCAACTATGCGCAGGAAAAACTGATGTCTCGCATCCTTGAAGCCAACCGTAAGGAGATCTTCCACCGGGAGATCATGAGCGAGCTGGGTGAATTGGGTCTGTTGGGCTGCACTTTGCCCGAAGAATACGGCTGCGCCGGCGCCAACTATGTCAGTTACGGACTGGTGGCGCGCGAAGTAGAGCGGGTGGATAGCGGCTATCGCTCCGCCATGAGCGTGCAATCTTCACTGGTGATGCATCCTATTTACGCCTACGGCAGCGAAGATCAACGCAAGAAATACCTGCCCAAGCTGGCTTCCGGCGAGTGGGTGGGCTGCTTCGGCCTCACTGAGCCTGACTCAGGCTCCGACCCCGCCAGCATGCGCACTCGCGCTGAACGCGTCGCCGACGGCTACCTGCTGAAAGGAACCAAAATGTGGATCACCAACTCCCCTATCGCCGATGTGATGGTGGTATGGGCGAAGCTGGATGGGGAAATACGCGGCTTCATTTTGGAAAAAGGCATGAAAGGCCTGACCGCGCCAAAAATCGAAGGCAAGTTCTCCCTGCGCGCGTCGATTACCGGCGAGATCGTGATGGACGATGTTTTCGTTCCTGAAGCCAACATGCTACCCAACGCTTCCGGTTTGAAAGGCCCCTTCGGCTGTCTTAACAAAGCTCGCTACGGCATTGCCTGGGGCGCTTTGGGCGCGGCCGAATTTTGCTGGACCCAGGCGCGTCAGTATTGTCTTGACCGCAAACAGTTCGGTCGTCCGTTGGCGGCGAATCAGATCATTCAGCTGAAACTGGCCAACATGCAGACGGAAATCAGTATTAGCCTGCAAGGCTGTTTACAAGCCGGCCGTCTGATGGACGAAGGCCGCTGTGCGCCGGAACTGATTTCTCTGATCAAACGCAACTCTTGCGGCAAAGCCCTGGATATCGCCCGCGTCGCCCGCGATATGCACGGGGGCAACGGCATCGCCGACGAATTCCATGTCATACGCCATGTGTGCAACCTTGAAGCAGTGAACACTTACGAGGGCACGCATGATATCCACGCCCTGATTTTGGGACGTGCGCAAACCGGCATCCAGGCGTTCACCGGCGCGTAGGCGCCGGCGCCCCGCCATCAAGATATAAACAGCTTTTCCAAGAACTGAATCAGGCTGAGGTAGCTCTTCATGCAAAACCGGGCTGAAGTGGTGGAACAAAACTTTCTTCGTCGCGTCAACGCAGGGGATCTACCCGCCCCGCTGTCCGAGACCTCGCCGCAACAGGCTGGCTTAAGTCCGGCGCAGGCGGCGGCGATATTCGAATCCCAGGCGCTCTCGCGCATTCTGGATCTGCACTCGCGCAAGTTGCAGGCGCGGGGAGAAAGTTTCTACACCATTGGCAGCTCCGGCCATGAGGGCAATGCCGCCATTGCTGCGGCGTTCCGGCACAACGACATGGCCTTTCTGCATTACCGGGACGCCGCCTTTATGATTCAGCGCAGCAAACAGGTTCCAGGGCAGACTATCGCCTGGGACTTCTTGCTCAGTTTCGCCGCGTCCGCGGAAGATCCTATCGCCGGCGGACGACATAAAGTACTGGGCTCGAAATCGCTGTTTATTCCGCCGCAAACCAGCACCATCGCCTCGCACCTGCCAAAAGCGGTGGGCGCGGCATACAGCATCGGCCTCAACCGCCGCCTCAAGCTCAATGGCGAAATGCCTGACGACGCGGTGGTTCTGTGCAGTTTTGGCGACGCGTCGCTGAACCACTCAACCGCGCAGGGAGCCATTAACACCTCATGCTGGACTGCTTACCAGCGCGTACCGCTGCCCTTGTTGTGGGTCTGCGAAGATAACGGCATCGGCATTTCCGTACGCACTCCCCAGGGCTGGGTGGAAGCGAATATGAGCCGCCGCCCCGGTTTGCACTATCTGCGTTGCGACGGACTGAATTTTGCAGATGTCTACGCCACGGCCCACCGCGCTGAGAGCATTGTCAGAAAACGCCGCGAACCTGCATTTTTGCATATGTCCTGCGTACGCCTGATGGGACATGCAGGCTCCGACGCCCAGCAAGCTTATCTGAGCATGAAAGAAATCGAAGCTCATGAAGCGCAAGACCCCTTACTGCACTCAGCGCGCATTCTCATTGAACATGGGATATTGAGCGCTCACGACATGATCGAGATGTATCAGAGCACAACGGAGCGCGTGGTGAAGGTGGCGGAGGAAGCCATCAAGCGCCCCAAATTACTGACCAGCAAATCCGTGATGGCCAGTCTGACGCCGCCACGTCGCGTCGCAGCGCCGCAAACGGAATACGACGACGCTTACCTGGAAGCGCGCGAGCGCATATTCGCCCGCGAGCGTGTGCAGATGGAGTCGCCGCAACATACCGCCCGCCTGATTAACTGGGCCCTCAGTGACTTGATGCTAAGCCACACCGACATCATCCTCGCTGGTGAAGATGTCGGCCGCAAAGGCGGCGTATACGGCGTCACCCAGAAGCTGCAGGAGAAGTTCGGCTCCCACCGCGTCATCGATACGCTGCTGGACGAGCAAAGCATTCTCGGCCTGGGCATTGGCGTCGCCCACAACCGTTTGCTGCCTATCGTGGAAATCCAGTTTCTCGCATATGTGCACAACGCCGAAGATCAGCTGCGCGGGGAAGCCGCCACCTTGAGCTTTTTCTCGCAAGGACAGTTCACCAATCCCATGGTGGTGCGCATTGCCGGCCTGGCCTATCAGAAAGGGTTTGGCGGTCACTTTCATAACGACAACTCCTTTAACGTGTTTCGCGATATCCCCGGCCTGATTGTGGCCTGTCCGTCCAACGGCTGGGACGCGGTGTCCATGCTGCGCGAATCCGTCCGTCTGGCCCGCGAAGAACAACGCGTGGTCATATTCCTCGAACCCATCGCCCTGTACATGACCCGCGATTTACATGAAGAAGGCGATGGTCAGTGGACTGACCTCTACTTACCGCCACAGGAAAACCAGCACATTAGCTTCGGGCAAGTTGCTCAATGGGGCAAAGGTAAAGATCTGGCGATCATCACCTACGGCAATGGGTACTACCTGAGCCGTCAGGCGGCGAAAGCGCTGGAGCAGGATGGCGTTCGCCTGCGCATCATCGACCTGCGCTGGCTGCTGCCACTGCCGGAAGAGGCGTTATTAGAAGCCATTGCGGGCTGTGAGCGAATTTTGGTGGTGGATGAATGCAGACGCACCGGATCTGTCAGCGAGGAAATCATGACCCTTCTCATGGAATCCGGCTGGGATCGTACGCAAGTCAGCCGCCTATGCGCGGAAGACTCCTTCATTCCCCTGGGTCGCGCCGCCACCTGTACATTGCCCGACAGAGACGGCATCGTCGAGGCGGCCAGGGCCCTGCTCGGCCATATCCTGTTAGCCAAAGCGGAATAACCGGACGAAAGCAGAATAACTCGCAGAGACGATTAACAGCGTGCGGAACATAAGATGAAAGAAAGAATCGCCATAGTCTGCCCGGGTCGCGGCACCTACAACCAAAATGAACTGGGTTACCTGAAACGCCATCATGGCGACCGATTCGCCCTGCTCAGCGAATTCGACGCCTACCGCGCGCAGCAGGGGCAGCCGACGCTTAGCGACTTGGATGGTCGCGACAAATACTCCCTGAAAGAACACTCGTCCGGAGACAATGCGTCCGCGCTAATCTATGCCTGCGCCTATGCAGACTTCCTCAGTATCGATCGTGATCGCTACGATATCGTCGCCGTCACCGGCAACAGTATGGGCTGGTACATCGCCCTGGCCTGCGCCGGCGCGCTGGCGCCCATGGATGCGCTGCATCTGATCAATCATATGGGCGTGGCGATGCACAACGCGCTTATCGGCGGTCAGCTGGTTTACACCCTGCTTGACCCACAATGGAATCCGCTACCCGGTCGGCGCGAACAGGTTCTGGCGCTGCTTAATGACATCAATGACGAGCTCGGCGCAGAAGAAGCCTTTGTCTCCATTGAGCTGGGCGGCATGCTGGTGCTGGCCGGCAGCGATCGCGCCTGCAAAATGATGATGGCGCAACTGCCCCCGGAGCAGGAGCGCTTCCCGATGAAACTGCACAACCACGCCGCGTTCCATACGCCTTTGCAAAACCCCGTTATGCAGCAGGCTCGCCGGGACCTCGCCTCCGCGCCATTTCGCGCGCCCCAGACACCGTTAGTAGACGGACGCGGCGTCATCTGGACGCCCTGGAGTACAGACACGCAGGCATTGTGGGATTACACGCTGGGCCATCAGGTCGTTGAAACCTATGATTTCACCAAAGCCGTGGAAGTCACGCTGAAAGAATTCTCCCCGGATCGCGTTGTCGTACTCGGTCCCGGCGACACCCTGGGCGGTTCAGTGGCGCAAACCATGGCGCGCATTCACTGGCGCGGCGTCGAGGATAAACACAGCTTCTCCGCTAGACAAAGCGCCGATCCGGTTCTGCTGGCCATGGGACGTGATGAACAAGCGGCTCCCCTGCGTAAAAAATAACGCCGGGGATTTTGCCTGTTGATTCACCGCCAGAGCTTTTGTAAGCTACTGGGCGGTTACGATACTGTTCATGCACCAGAGACCCGGGTTTCAGTGAATATAAAAAACGTCCTGAACATCTTTCTTCCCTCCTCCGTCTGGACTCGATGGCGCTAGGCGCCGCACATCTTTTTTTGCCGTTTCATCGGCATGCCTATATTTCAAATCTTTGTATTTTAGTGCTTAGCTTATTCGAGCTCGGAGGCGAGATTCATCATGACACCCGAACAATTGGCCGCCTATCATCAGGCGGGATATAACCGCGTACCGGTCGTCCGCGAAGTAATGGCGGACCTGGACACCCCGCTGTCCACCTATCTGAAACTGGCCAACGCGCCCTATACCTACTTACTGGAATCCGTTCAGGGCGGCGATAAATGGGGGCGCTACTCCATCATTGGTCTGCCCTGTCGCAGCGTGCTGAAAGTTCATGGGCATCAAATCAATTTCTATGAAGACAATGCGCTCGTCGAGTCCACCGAATGCACAGACCCGCTGGCCTATATCGAAACCTTCCAGCAACGTTTCAAAGTGCCGGATGTAGACGGCCTGCCCCGTTTCAACGGCGGACTGGTGGGCTACTTCGGCTACGACACCATTCGCTACATTGAACCGAAGCTGGCTAAAAGCACGCCGCCGGACCCGCTGGGCACGCCGGATATTCTGTTGATGGTGTCGGATGAGCTGGTGGTGTTCGATAACCTGAGCGGCCGCCTGATGCTGATTCATCATGTCGATCCCGGCGCAGCGGAAGCCAGCGAACGCGCCCAGGCCCGTCTGGATGAACTGGAAACGCTATTGCGACGCCCCATTCCCGAGCACAACCTGCATGTCCAGCAAGACCTGCAGATTGCCGAAGAGGATTTCACTTCCGGTTTCACGCAGCCGAACTTCGAAGCCGCCGTGGAGAAGATCAAGGAATACGTGCTGGCGGGAGACGTCATGCAAACGGTGATCTCCCAACGCATGTCCGTCCCCTTCACCGCCGAGCCCATCAACCTGTATCGTTCTCTCCGCTGCCTCAACCCCTCTCCTTATATGTACCACCTGGATCTCGGGGATTTTCATGTAGTCGGCTCCTCCCCGGAAATTCTCGCCCACCTGGAAGACGGCGTCGCCACCGTGCGGCCTATCGCCGGCACTCGTAAGCGGGGCGCCACCGAGGCGGAAGACAATGCGTTGGAAGAAGAGCTGCTGGCTGACCCCAAAGAACTCGCCGAGCATTTGATGCTGATCGATCTGGGCCGCAACGATGTCGGCCGCGTCAGCGATATCGGCAGCGTCGAACTGACCGACAAGATGGTGATCGAACGTTACTCGCACGTGATGCATATCGTCTCCAATGTCACCGGGAAACTGCGTCAGGGCTTGAGCGCTATTGACGTACTGCGCGCCACCCTGCCCGCCGGCACGCTGAGCGGCGCCCCAAAAATCCGCGCCATGGAGATCATCGACGAATTGGAGCCGGTTAAGCGCGGCGTCTACGGCGGCGCCATCGGATATCTGTCCTGGAACGGCAACATGGATACCGCCATCGCCATTCGCACAGCGGTTATCAAGGACAAGACGCTTTATATTCAGGCCGGGGCCGGCGTAGTCGCCGATTCCGTGCCGCGCCTGGAATGGAAGGAAACCCTCAACAAAGGCCGCGCCGTGTTCCGCGCCGTGGCTATGGCGCAAAAAGGGCTATGAGCCTGCGATCACATGACGGCGAATACACAGACAGAATTTTGAGGGTTTGAACATGTTGGTGATGATTGATAATTACGACTCTTTTACCTACAACGTCGTGCAGTATCTGGGCGAGCTGGGCGCCGACGTGCGCGTCTATCGCAACGATGAAATCACGATAGAAGAAATTGAGGCGCTGCAACCGCAGCACCTGGTGATCTCCCCTGGGCCCTGCACGCCCAATGAAGCGGGGATATCCGTCGCGGCGATCAAACATTTCGCCGGTAAACTTCCTATCCTGGGCGTATGCCTGGGTCATCAAAGCATCGGCCAGGCGTTCGGCGGTGAAGTGATTCGCGCCGGCAAAGTCATGCATGGCAAGACCTCCAAGGTGTATCACAACGACATCGGCGTATTCAAAGGTCTCAACAATCCGTTTGAAGCGACCCGCTACCACTCACTGGTCATCCGCGCGGACAGTCTCCCGAATTGCCTGGAAGTCACCGCCTGGACCCAGAATGAAGACGGCGGTCTGGAAGAAATCATGGGCGTGCGTCACAAGGAACTGGCGATAGAAGGCGTGCAATTCCACCCGGAGTCCATTCTCACGGAACAAGGCCACGACTTACTGCGTAACTTCCTGCAGCAATCGGTCAGCCGCTAAGTCGGATATCAGCCAACGGCGTAAGCTTAGGTTTAATTGCGCGCCGGATAAGAAAACAACATAGTCTAAAAACTACGAGGAGTTGCGCCATGGATATCAAAGCCGCTATCGCCAAAGTTGTCGATAGAAAAGACCTCACCACCGAAGAAATGATTGAGGTCATGCAGCAGATCATGACCGGACAGGCCACTCCCGCACAGATTGGCGGGTTCTTGGTGGCGCTGAGATTCAAAAGCGAAAGCGTCGGTGAAATCACCGGCGCAGCCCAGGTCATGCGCCAGCTGGCCAGCAAAGTCGATATCGACGATCCGCATCTGGTAGACACCTGCGGCACCGGAGGCGATGGCTCCAATCTGTTTAACGTCAGCACCGCCGCCGCCTTTGTCGTGGCCGCCGCGGGCGGCAAAGTCGCCAAGCACGGCAACCGCAGCGTCAGCAGCCGCTCCGGCAGCGCCGATGTGCTGGAAGCCGCCGGGATCAATCTGGACATGAGCTCCGAGCAGGTCGCCCGCGCAGTCAAAGAAATCGGTGTCGGCTTTCTGTTCGCACCCGCCCATCACAGCGCCATGAAGCACGCAATCGGGCCGCGCCGGGAAATGGGCATCCGCACCATTTTCAACATGCTGGGGCCTCTGACCAATCCCGCCGGCGTGACCAAGCAGGTCATCGGCGTGTTCAATCCATTGCTGTGCCTGCCGCTGGCGGAAGTACTGCAACGACTGGGCAGCACTCATGTCCTGGTCGTCTCCGCTGCGGATGGCCTGGACGAAATCAGCCTCGCCTGTGAAACCCACGTGGCGGAGCTGAAAGACGGTAAAATCTCCGAATACACGCTTACTCCAGAAGACGCAGGAATCATGCGCCGCTCTCTGGACGGCCTGACCGTGACCAGCGCAGAGGAAAGCCTGAAACTGATTGAAGCAGCGCTGACCAAAGCGACGGATCAAACGTCACAAAAAGCTCGGGACATTGTCGCCCTTAACGCTGGGGCGGCGATTTACGCCGCAGACCTGGCCCGCTCCTTCCAAGAAGGCGTGGAAATGGCCCAGGATGCGATTGGTTCCGGGCTGGCCTTTGCTAAACTAAAAGAGCTGGCCAGTTTTTCGGCCTGCTTTAAGGAAGAGGAATAAAGGTCAACCTATGAACGACACGCCTACGATTCTGAGAAAGATCATTGACCGTAAAAAACAGGAAGTGGAAGCGCGCAAGATGCGCCAGCCTTTGTCCGTTCTGAAAGACAGCTTGCACCGGGCCGGCCCCGTGCGCGGTTTCGCCCGCGCCATTGAAAAGCGGTTTCAGCACAATGCCCCAGCGGTGATTGCAGAGATCAAGAAGGCCTCTCCCAGCAAAGGAGTAATTCGGGAAAACTTCGATCCCGAAGCCATCGCCAAGAGCTATGAACAAGGCGGCGCAGCCTGTCTTTCCGTCCTCACCGATATTGATTTCTTTCAGGGCGCCGATCAGTACCTGATTCAGGCTCGCAACGCCACGTCTCTGCCGGTGCTGCGCAAAGATTTCATCGTGGATGAGTATCAGGTGTATGAAAGTCGCCTGCTCAATGCGGACTGTATTCTGTTAATCGCGGCGGCGTTAACGCCCCAACAGATGAAGAGCTACTGCGCCAAAGCCAGAGAAATCGACCTGGACGTGCTGGTGGAAGTGCATAACGCTCAGGAGCTGGAATACGCCCTGGAGTTGAATACGCCATTACTAGGCATCAACAATCGCGACCTGCACACCTTTGACGTTTCCCTTGATACAACGATCAATCTGCTGGACCGTATCCCGGAAGATCGTATCGTCGTCACGGAGAGCGGCATCCATACGCCAGAAGATGTGGCCTTGATGCAGCACCACCGGGTCAATACGTTCCTGGTGGGCGAGTCCTTCATGCGGGCGGACGACCCCGGGGCGAAATTGCGCGAGCTGTTTCTCTAAGCCCAGCCACGCTCGTTTCTTATCTGTTACGCGCCGCCTTACTGCGGCGCTGACGCTGCCTCAATCTCCTGTTGCAACCATTGTGTGAAATGCCTTAACGCCGCATTACCCCGCGAACGTGTAGGCATGACCAGTAAATAGCGCTGATCTATCTGCAAACTAAAATCGAACAGCTTTACCAGGCGTCCCGCGCTCAGCTCTTCCTGCACCAGTATCCTGCGCACCAAAGCGACCGCCTGTCCCGCCAAGGCAAGACGAATCACCTGACTGGAGTCAGAGATGATGATACGGCGGCGCGGCTCCAGATCAGAATGTCCCGCGGCTTTCTTCCAAGCGCTCCAGTTGAAGCTGTCCGGCGCATCTGAATCCACCAGCACATGATCTTTCAACACGCGAAGGTCGTTACCAATACCTTTGGCCAGCTCCGGGCTCGCTGCGAGAAAGATTTCCTCTCCCGCCAGGTCTTTCACGATCAGTTCGGGAAAGGTGCGGGAGCTGAAACGTATGCCTGCGTCCACATCGGCGTCACGAAAGTCCACCACGTCGTTGGACATGGTAATGCGGATGTCAATGTCGGGAAACTCTGCGTTGAACTTATGCAATCGGGGAATCAGCCAGGCGCTGGCGAAGGACGGCAATACGCTGACGGTAATCTGGTTGCAGCAGCGGCGAATCGCCTCTACGCCCTCCTCCAGGTGATCGAATCCCTTGCGCAGGTGCGGGCCCAAACGTAGCGCCGTTTGCGTTGGCGTCAGACTCCTCGCGCCACGCTCAAACAAAGGACCGAACTCCGCCTCCAACGCTTTAACATGCTGACTGACCGCCGACTGAGTCACATTCAGTCTTTCCGCCGCCGCGGTGAATGAGCCTGTGCGCAACACCACATCCAACACCCACAGGGACTTCAACTGATGAACCAATCTACTCATAAGTTTTACTAATCCATGAATTAGGACATATCGTTTTAACGCCAAGTCTAGCCGCCGTACTATCTCTACAACACAGGAGGCCAGATATGAAAACCGCAATCAGATTAGCACAGAACGCACAGCAAGCAGAGTCATTAGATTTCCTAACCAGACTGAAAAATTTAACACAGCGATGGATAAAGCAGGCGCGAACCCGGCGCGAGTTGGCCAATTTGAATGACCACCTGCTCAGGGATCTGGGAATTACCGAAGAGGATCGCCGTCAGGAAACCAGCAAGCCCTTCTGGAGAAATTGAGTCTTGTCGATTTCCCACTCACCGGCGAGGGAACGCCGGACTCATTGACGCTGCGTCAATGGAAGCCGCCTGTCACTGACAGGCTCAAAAATAACTCTATTGCAGACAGGCGACTACCGTCTCCCCAGCAAAATTTAGCGCATTTTTTAACCTATTCACTGCAGAGCGCCTATACTTACTATTTGTCAGGCAAGCGCGCCGTGCTTGTTTGCATCAATAACTATAACGACTCTTGTTGGCCCTTCCGCGTCAACGCTTTACACCGCGCTATTAATAAAAGCCTTTGAAGGCGTCTGTTTTATTAGGGAGTGCAGTGACAATGAAAACCAACCTCAAAGCCTATGTGGCGACCTCCGCGCTGTTCCTGTCGGCGACCGTGACGCACGCGGCGATGATCAATCAGGTGGATTATTTCAGCCTTTCCGGCAATGTCCTCATTGATTTTGAATCCGTCGCTGGCGGCGGCGCGCCAGGAACGAACTACGACGGAGTTATTGACTTGGTGGGCGCCTCGTTCGCCGAAAAGTTTGACGGCCAAATACTTTCCACCAGCGGCAATTCGGATATTCTCAGCGGCACGCCGACCGGCGGGGCGTTGACCTTATCGGTCGGAGCCGCCGGCCGTAATCTCAACGTATTTACTTACGGCGCCGACGGCAATGTTCTCACCGGTCTCGGACGTCTGGGATGGCCCAACTTTGACGCTATCGGCGAAGGCGCTGTCGCCATCCTGTTCGACAACGATCAGTCCGAATTCGGATTCCAGTCGGTGGGCGGCAACCTCGGATCAGCCGTGTTTGAATTCTGGGCCCGCGATGGTTCGCTCCTGGACACCATCATGCCCACCAGTCTCGGCACGGACTATTTTGGCTTCGCCCGTGAAGGCGGGCTTCAGGATATCGCCGGGATTTCTATCTATAACACTGATCCGGCGGGCATTGGCTTCGACGACATTATCTTTGACGTCCCCGGCCCGGACGATCCTCGCAATGTTCCCGAGCCCCCCGCACTGGTTCTTCTATTGCTGGGACTCCTGGGTTTACGCTTCTCCGCCCGTCGTACAAAGACGTGATAGAGAAAAGGCTAAGCGAAAAAAAACGGCGCATTGCGCCGTTTTTTGTAGTTCCAACTGACTGAATAGAATTACCGGGTGCCGTATACCACCATGGTTTTCCCTTTGACCTGCACCAGCCCCTGATCTTCCAGCGCCTTCAGCACGCGGCCGACCATTTCCCGGGAACACCCCACGATGCGCCCAATTTCCTGACGGGTGATTTTGATCTGCATCCCGTCCGGGTGCGTCATCGCGTCCGGCTCCTTACACAGATCAAGCAGGGTGCGCGCGACCCGGCCCGTCACGTCGAGAAACGCGAGGTCGCCCACTTTCCGGGTGGTCTGGCGTAAGCGCGAGGCCATTTGCTCGCCGATGAAATACAGTACGCGGGGGTCTTCCTGAGCGATTTCACGAAATTTCGTGTAGCTGATCTCCGCCACTTCGCACTCGGTCTTGGCTTTGACCCATGCGCTGCGGGAGCCCATTTGATCCTGATCGAACAATCCCATCTCGCCAAAAAAGTCTCCGGCGTTCAGATACGCCATGATCATTTCACGACCGTCGTCGTCTTCGATGATGACCGTCACAGACCCTTTGACGATGTAAAACAGTGAATCGCTCTTATCGCCAGCATAAATAATGGTGCTTTTGCTGGGATAGCGGCGACGATGGCACTGCGACAGGAAGTAATCCAGATGTTTGGTTTTATGCTCGACCGGTTTAGCAATCGTGACCATGTTAATGTCCCATTCATTACCTTTGGCGCAGAAACTTATCCGCCTTGGATGTTTCGCTGAGTTCGGTATAACGTTTTTCTAATTGTTTAATAACCATCACAGGCGTTTCGACTCGGGTATCCGGCGCTTTGGAGTCGCTCCGAAGCCGATCGGCGCTTGGCCGCAACCGCTTAATTATCAAGATGTTCCTTAAATTAAGCACGAATAATCACTTTAGGCAAGAGACGCCCCGCCCTTCCCCCTGCGCCTGATGGAGGTCATGGGGCGTCAATGCGGCCTGCATCACATAAGTGTGACTATCTCGCCGGCCTGTCCTCTTTATTTCAGTGTTTCAGTTGTCCAGACGCCAGCTGTTTCGTTTCACCGTGATGCGGCGATCAGACGTAAATATCCGCCTGCAGGCGTTTTACTGCGGGTTACTACCCACAGTATAGACCATCTTTTGTGAAATATTTTCCACGACAAGGAGTTATGCTACTCTGACCGCCCCGCGCAGTTGCGGCTATTGCGAGTCTGAAAATCCAGTGGGAGTATGAGATGAAAGCGACCATTACCTGGGGCGGCGACGCCAAGTTCATCGGAAAGACCGGCTCCGGCCATGACGTGGTGATGGACGGCCCTCCCGATCACGGCGGTCAGAATCAAGGCCCGCGCCCGATGGAAATGCTGTTGCTGGGACTTGGCGGCTGCACCTCTTTTGACGTCATGAGCATCCTGACGAAAGCCCGCGCCGACGTCACCGACTGTGTGGCGGAAATCACCGCGGAGCGCGCCGACGCAGTTCCCGCCGTATTCACCAAGATTCATATCCACTTCGTCGTCACCGGCAGAGATCTGCGCGACCCTGTGGTGAAACGCGCCGTGGACCTGTCCGCCGAGAAATACTGCTCCGCCTCCATCATGCTGGAAAAAGGCGGCGTGGAAATCACCCACGACTTTGAAATTCGCGCCCCTGAGGACGCCCAGTAAGCGGCTTTCAAAAAACTCCACCGCCCTCAAATATTTACACTGTCAGCATCGATTACTCTTTAAACGGGCGCAATAAGCCGCCCGTTTAATGAAGTTGATAATCGCTCGCCCGGTTTTAATAAGAAAAACTCATAAACGCGACATTAAATTGCACTATCCAACGGCTATCTTAGCCTGCATAATATGCGGCTTTTCCGCAGCCGGGACATATGCCGTCCGGGACCTCTTTTCCGGGCAGTCGTCCGGCGCATTCTCCGGTTTCGCCGGATTGTCTGAAGAGCAGGTCTGAACACTGTGTGAATGTAGGCGCCGGATCTTCCGGCGATGTGTTGAACAGCAAATCTACTGAGGGTCTGAGATGTCTGAAAAGCTCAAACTCCACGGTTTCAACAATCTGACGAAATCGCTAAGTTTCAATATTTACGACATTTGCTACGCGCAATCGGAGAAACACCGACAGGAATATATTGCTTATATCGATGAGCAATATAACGCCGAGCGCCTCACACAAATTCTGACCGACGTTGTGGAAATTATCGGAGCCCACATTCTTAACGTATCCAGGCAGGATTATGATCCACACGGCGCCAGCGTCACCATGCTGATCGCCGAACACGAAGTGCCCCCGCCGGCCGACTCCAGCGAAGAGTCGCCCGGACCGCTGCCCGATGCGGTGGTCGCTCACCTGGATAAAAGCCATGTGACCGTGCACACCTATCCGGAAAGTCATCCCGACAACGGCATCAGCACATTCCGCGCGGACATCGATGTGTCCACCTGCGGTCTGATTTCTCCGTTGAAGGCGTTGAACTACCTGATTCACAGCTTCGATTCCGACATTGTCACCATCGACTACCGCGTACGCGGTTTCACCCGTGACATCGACGGCGCCAAGCTGTACATCGATCACGACATCAACTCGATTCAGAACTTCCTCAGTGAAGACACTCAGGAAGCCTATCAGATGATCGACGTGAACGTGTATCAGGAGAACCTGTTCCACACCAAGATGATTCTGAAGGAATTCAACCTGGATAATTATCTGTTTGGAACCGGTATCAGCGAGCTGACCGCCAACGAAGCCTCCAATATCAGGGAACGTCTGCAAAAGGAAATGCTGGAGATCTTCTATTCTCGCAATATGCCTTATTGATCAAGTCTTCAAGACAGGCGTATACATTCGACGGAACAGGCATAAATGACTAATCGCGTTTCTTTATCCCTGACGTTGAACAAGATTGGGCTGCTTTTCGCAGCCCTTCTTGTTTTAATGCAAGTCATCTCTCACTGGTACGGCTATCTGCTCAATTTCAATCGCCCGGAAATCATGAGCGGCGATTATTGGCGTTTGATCAGCGGCCATTTCGTGCACCTGAGTTGGGTTCATCTGGCCCTGAACGCTGTTGCGGCCTACCTGATTTACGACTCTTTCGACCACAATTTCAAAAACTGGCGTTTTCCTCTCTATCTGGGGCTCCTGAGTCTTTTGATATCCATCGGATTATTGCTGTTTTACAAGACCACCCGCACCTATGTCGGCCTATCCGGCGTATTACACGGACTGCTTGTGCTTGGCGTGTTGGGGGGAGGACGCTTTCCTCGCTGGGTGTTAATCGTGCTGTTTGTCGGCGTCACCGGCAAGATTATCTGGGAGCAGACGCCTTATTATGATGAAGGCCAGATTGCGCATCTGATTGGCGGTCCTGTCGCGGAGCAGGCCCACTTGCTCGGTTATTTCAGCGGCGTGATCATCGCCGTGGTCGTACGCTTTCTCGGGAAGTTTCGCTGAGAGGCAGTCACCTCTGGAGCGCTTTCAGGGCTAGGTCCGACTGCGCTCGATCATCTCCAGCACCATAGGCCGGATAATCAGGTCGATGGCCAGCGCCAGCTTGTTGCCGGGCACCACCAGGGTATCATGACGGGACGCGAAGGCGTTGGCGATCATGTTGATCAGATAAGGAAAGTCCACTTCCCGGGGGTTGCGGAAACGGATCACCACAAAACTTTCGTCATGACTGGGAATCTCCCGCATGATGAAGGGGTTGGATGTATCCACCGTCGGCACCCGCTGGAAGTTGATATGGGTCTGGGAAAACTGCGGCACGATGCAACGCACATAGTCCTCCATCCGATTGAGAATCGTCGCCACCACTGCTTCCTGGCTATAACCGCGGTCATGAGTGTCGCGGTGAATCTTCTGAATCCACTCCAGATTCACAATCGGCGTCACGCCGATCAGTAAGTCCACATGGCTGGCGATATCGTAATCGTCAGTGCTGACGCCCCCATGCAGTCCTTCATAAAACAGACAGTCCGTCTGATTGGGCAGCGATTGCCAGGGCGTAAACGTGCCCGGAGCGCCGCCGCCCCGGATCAGGTCCATATCGTCGTCATGAATATAATGACGAAAGCGACCCTGGCCGTTCTGACCGTAATCGCAGAACAGCTCTTCCAGTTTATCGATATGGTTGGCGGCCAGAGAGAAGTGATTCCACTGACCATAGCGCCCCTGCTGGGCCAGCTCCGCCATCTGCTCGCGGGTATAGCGATGAAAGCTGTCGCCTTCCACAATCGCGACGTTCACGCCCTCTTCCACGAAGATCTTTTGCATAGTGCGGCTGGCGGTAGTGGTGCCGGCGCCGGAAGATCCGGTCAGAGCGATAATGGGGTGGCGGGCGGACATGAATGCGTATCCTTCTACGGCTTCCAATCGGAGAGCCTTATACGTGACTGTTTCCGTGCGTTTACTGAACTGGCTGCGCGCGGCGGTTCATGCCGGGGCTGGGGCTATGGTAATCTTGCTTTCAGGACAAACACAACCTTGACGACACCGCAGAGAGCAGAGGCGCCTATGCCCGAAGTACATGACCTGGGACTGATGATTGATTCCCGAATCCCCCTGATAGTGATTCAAAGCCATGAAGAAACCCGAGTGCTGGACACCGTTACCCGCCTGGCGATCAAGAAAAGCCTGCCGCTGTTCGCCTGGACCGTCACAGACGGCCTGAAGCGAATGGGTTTCGGTTTTGATCTGGAGCAGGAGGATAAGCTGAAAGATCCGGAAAAGATTCTGGAGCACATCAAACGCAGCCATACCGCCAGTATCTTTGTTCTTTGCGATTACCACCCTTACCTGGATGACGAGCCCAAGCACATCCGCCTGCTCAAAGACATCGCCCTGACTCACCGCAATAACGGGCATACCGTCATTCTCCTGAGCCATACAATGAACATCCCTGGAGAGCTCAAACACCTGAGCGCCAACTTCAAGATGCGTCTGCCCAACGCAGATCAGTTGATCAACATTGTACGAGAAGAAGCCGCGCGCTGGTCGCAGCAGCACTATGGCGAAAAGGTGAAAACCGACAACAAGACGCTGCAGCAATTGGTCCGCAACATGTCCGGGGTCACCTTCGAAGAGGCTCGCCGACTGGCGCGGGGCGCGATATTCGATGACGGAGCCATCACGCAATCGGATATACCTGAAGTGAACCGCGCCAAGTTCGAACTGATGGAAATGGAAGGCGTGCTGAGTTTTGAATACGACACCGCCAAGTTTACCGACGTAGGTGGGCTGGAGTCCCTGAAGAAGTGGCTGCAGCAGCGGCGGGTCACCTTCGTCGAAGGCAAGTCGGAAGCGCAGCTCGATCCGCCCAAGGGCATTATGCTGCTGGGCGTACAAGGCGGCGGCAAGAGCCTCGCCGCCAAAGCCGTCGCAGGAATGTGGGGCTTGCCGCTGCTGCGCATGGACATGGGCGCGCTATACAACAAGTTCTTCGGTGAGACCGAGAGAAACATGCGCGAAGCGCTGCAACTGGCGGAGTTGATGTCTCCCTGCGTACTGTGGATTGATGAAATCGAAAAAGGCCTGGGACAGGACGGCAATGACCAGGGCGTCTCCAAGCGGGTGCTGGGCACGCTGCTTACCTGGATGTCGGAGAACAAACACCCGGTCTTCCTGGTCGCCACCGCCAACAATATCAAATCGCTGCCGCCGGAGCTGATGCGCAAAGGCCGTATCGACGAAATCTTCTTCGTGGACCTGCCTACTCTGGACGTGCGCCAGATTATTTTCGACATCCATTTACAAAAACGCGGCCTCTCCCCCGCCAACTTCGACGCAAAGTTACTGGCGGAGTCCACCGACGGCTTTACCGGGGCCGAAATCGAGCAAGCGGTTGTCTCCGCCCTCTACTCCGCCGCCGCCCTGGGACAGCCGTTGACGACAGAGTTGGTGCTGGAAGAAATCAGCAACACCCAACCTCTCTCTGTCGTAATGGCGGAAGACATGCTGGCCCTACGCGCCTGGGCCGCCGCCCGCTGCGTCCCAGCAGACTGAGCCCTCTCTCGATCCAGACATGCGGCGGCCAACCAAGGCCCGCCGCCTTTTCTTCGAATTCCCCCCAACACTTTAACCTGCTCGCTTAAAACCAACCAAGAACGCCAGAGAGCACCGCCACCCACTCCGTTCGCCCTGAGCTTGTCGAAGGGCGTTATGCAATACAGACGTATCAATGGTTACCCCACTGAAGTAGGTCTGGCGTTCTGGGAGGTCCTTCGACAAGCTCAGGACGAACGGGTGGAGTTTAGGGGCTGCGGTCCGTTTCGGGTCTCACGTCTCGCCAATTCAGGTTTCAGAAATAGGATCTGGCGCTCTGAGAGGTCCTTCGACAGGCTCAGGACGAACGGTGGTAGATTGAAGGAGTGTTGTGTGCGCCGATTTTGCCTTTACTGAGTCATTTTCCTCCAGCTCTCCAGCGCTCATATTCACAAAAACCTCCCGACTAAAACCAATCAGAATGCCAACGGATAGCGTTGATAACACGCCCCATGATATCAACCGAAAGCCGCCAATGAGTTTTGCATACACCCACTCCGTTCGCCCTGAGCCTGTCGAAGGGCGCTAGGCAATGCAGACGTATCAATGGTTACCCCAGTCTAAAGTTTACTGAAGTAGGATCTGGCGCTCTGGGAAGTCCTTCGACAAGCTCAGGACGAACGGTGGAGAATAAGAACGGGTTGGGACGGTTTTTTCTTTACTGGGTTACTTCACGCCAGTAAATGATGCGGTCGTGGCCCCGGTATTGTCCGAAAGTGGCGGTGGCGGAGGGGTTGTCGAGGGCGTTGTCGCCGTCCCAGTCGAAGCGTAGCCATAGATCGGTGTTGTAACGCAGACCCACCGTCCCTTCGTTGCCGATGCCAGGACTGGTCAGGTAGACCTCCTGTCCATCAGGGTATACCGCTGAAGCGAAGGCGCCGCCGGCGCCGGGGTTGCCGGCGACTTCCGCCCGGGTTTCGCCGGAGTTGAGATTGCCGCTGTAACTGCTCATCGCCAGGGTTGCGGGGCTGCTGCTGTAGCTGGTGCAGCTATCTGAGGCGTTCTCGATGAAGCGGGCGCCATTCCAGTGTTCAATGTACATGGGCAGTTCCAGGCTGGACGTTTCCGGCCCATAAGCGTTTTCCATGCGAAGACGACCATAACGGATTTCCGTTCCAGCGATACCAGTGATGGAGAAATCCAGACAGGCGTCCGCATCGCTGGTTTTGTAACAGGCGCCATCGCTGTCCTGCAGGTCCGCTGCAGCGAAGGTCAGGTTTACATTGGCGGCGAAGGGATCGTCGTCCGCCAGGGGCGGTGAGTTGGTTTTCTGGTAGGTAAACGCGTCGCCGGACAGGGACAGAGTTCCAGAGCCGTCATAGGCCGCGCCAGTGCTTAATGACAATGAGGCGCCGCTGCTATCAAAGCTGAGTGTTGAGCTGCGCCCGCTGGCGTCGCTGTAGCTTCGGTTGCTTTGCAGCATGTTGCTGAATTTAAAGTAGGCCGCGTCATAGTTCAATGTCGTGGCCCCCGCAACGTTTTTACCAACCAGGGTCAGCACCGGACTCACGTCATAAGGGAAACTCTGATCCTGATAGGTGAACGCGCAAGCCCAGGGCGGCGTGAATGTGGGCGTGTTAGCGGACACCGCCAGATAGGCGGGGTAAAAGCGTCCGATATCGCCGCTGGCGCCGCTGATTTTCGCGGTTCTGGCGGAACCGGCGCCCAGGTAGTTACTGTCATCAATGACTGCGCTCAGATTAATGACGCCCACCTCACTGAACTGGTAGGCGCCGCTGGCCTGGCCGCCGCTGAATAAGGTTGAGCCTCCCGGCAGACTCAAATCTCCAGACAATGCGCCATTGGTCGCTGGCGCAATGCTCGATACGGACAGCTGCACCGTTTCCCCTTCATTGCCAAACGCAGGAGCCAGCCCATTGCCGGACAGATCCGCTCCAGCGTCCGCCTGTCCATCGCCATCCAGGTCATCCGCCGCCTGATACAAGACGCCGCCCACATTCAGCGTAAAATCCGCCCCGGCTTTGCGATAAGCCCCGCCGCTTGGTCCAGCCGCAGCGGGATTACCCACAGCGTCAATCCAAATCGCGAATGGCCTGACAATCCAGGGCGCAGAGGCATTGTCGCTGGCGATAGTCAGAGGATTATCCGACTCGTCCAGAATCAGCCCGCTGCTGTCATCCCGCAGATTCAACACATAGGCGCCCACATCGGACGTATCCCATGCAAAGGTCGCTTCGCCGTTAGTGAAGCTGAGGTTGAGATTAGCGCTGGCAGGCTGACTGTCAGGAAGCGTCGCGGTGGTATTGCCCACAATCTGCGGCGCTACGCCCGCCGGGTCAGCGCTACTGCGCGTCAGCCAGGCCTTCAGGTTGACGCCGCCATCGTATTCCTCCACCGGTCCACAACTCCCCGCTCCACCGGGGTCCTTGGCGATCAGGGAGACTTTGAAATTATGGCGGCGTCCCGCGATAAGGTCGTAATCGAGACTGTCGTTCTCCTCGATATACAGAATATTGTCGAGGAACTGAATCGGGCCGCCTGCGCCGCTGATGGAAGCGTCCGCATCCGTCGCTGTCAGGGTCAACGACTCCGCCAGATTGTTGCTCAGCGTCAACTGCGCCACACCGGCGTCCGCCACGGAGAATGTGTAGGCGGCGGAGCCATCGTCGCTGCTGTCGGGGTCCGGCGATAAGGTTCCTGCGCCGGTCTGCACCGCCCATACCCCACGAGAACGAGAGGTGCTCAGCGCCACCGTGCCGGCGTAGGTCGATAAGGTGGCGCCGCTGGAATCCTGGGCTTCGATGCGCACCGTATGCGGCAGGCAGGTGCTGGCGGTGGAGCCGGTGGTGATGATAAAGCGGTTCAAGGCGCCAACGCTGCACAGCGCGCCATAATCCAACGCGGACACGCTGCCGGAATTGTAGGTCACATCTACGTCACTGGCGCTGCTCACATCCTCCGCCGTGATCGCGCCGTAGATCTTGTTCTGATAACCCAGACTCACATCGCCAGCGCTATAGAGCACGCCGGAGAATGTCACTGCGGAGCTGAATGTCACATTGCCATAAGCGTACAGCAACAATCGGCTGGCGTTGGAAGATGAGCCGCCGGGGGCGTTCAGAGAGTCCTGGTAACCAATCGATAAGGGCTGATTAACGAAAAGACGCGCCGTACCCGATCCCGTCACATTGATTTCCACTTCACTGCCTAACGTAAGCTGGTTAATCCAGTAGTCGCCCGGCTGCAGGTTAACCTTGCCCTGATAGCCAATGCTCAATTGATTGATAAAGTACTCGGAATAGGCGCTCGACACATTCATGACCGAAGCGTCGCTGACGGAGACCGTGCGATATTGATTGGTTGAGCCGCCCAGCGTGCCTGCCCTGCTCACACTCAAATCCGTCACATAGACGCTGGTGTCGGGAAAGGTTCCCGGATTCAGCGTATCCACGGCGCCGCCGGAAGCCACGCAGGTAGTGGAGGTGCAACTCAACACCGAGGAGCTGCCGGTCACCGTCACGGTTCCCGCCTCCAGGATATTATCGGGACTATCGATAACCTGGGAGTTATAGCCAAAACTGATGGTCCCACTGGAATGACTGGAGATGGCGTCCGGGAATGTTCCGAGACAGGCGCCGCTGCCCTCACAGGGGTGTGTTTCGACATAAAGATCACCAACGTCTGTTGCGGACAACGTCTTGTTGTATACCTGCACTTCGTCGATACGCCCGCTGAAGTAGCGCACGGAGTAGCCTTGGTCCTGTCCGATTTGCAGCGGGTCGGAGTTGGTCAACAACGTCCCGGTATAGGAAGAGGAGCCGCGCACTACGCCATCCACATAGACTCTTTGCGCCCCGCTTTCATAAGTGATGACCACATGACGCCAGGCGTTGGCGACCATATTGGCGCCTCTGGTGGTGATCGAACGCGACGTTCCGCTGCTGTCGTTCCACCACCAGTAGATCTCACCGGAACTATCGATATGGAACTCGTAGTTTTCATCTTTGGAAAGAATGGTTTTCAGTTCCGAAGTGGGGATCTGCGTGGGGTATACCCAGGCGCTAACAGTCAGGTTATTGGTAATGTCCAGCAGGTTGTTATCAGCGATCTCGATATACTGCGAGCTACCGTTAAACTCAGCATAGGCGCAGGTGCCGGGATCGCCGGCGATCGCCGGGGCCGTATCCAGTGTCTGCGCGCCGTTATAGGCGCGGCCGCTCAAGTTGTTGCCGCTGGCGTCACTGACTTCGCCGGCGGAGCCGTTCCAGACCTCATCTTCCATGCGCCAGATGGCGATGGCGGAAAATCCGCACGCACTGGGCGCCCCACGGGCGGCGATGGTCACATTATCGATGTACATGAACTCATCGTAGTTGTTGTAATTACTGCTGATGCGGAAGCGAATGCGGGTATTGGCGGAAAGATAGGGCGTTAAATCAATCGTCGCGGTTCCACTGACGTCATTAGAATACGACGCCACCACCGTATAACTGGAGCCGCCGTTGGCGGACACCTCCACGCCAAAGCTATCCGAACCTTCCAGATTGTTGGTGGTGCTGTAACTGTAGGTCAGCGTCGCTGACGAATAGGACGAAAGATCCACTTCCCGGTATAACCCGGGATATCCGAAGCTGAAGTAACCATTAAAGCGGGCTGCGCCTCCGCTAACCCGAACAAAGCCAGAACTGGCGCTGCTGTTGTCATCCACTTCCTGCCAGCTGCCGCTCCAGGCTCCAGAGCCTCCGCTGTAACCGCCGGAGCTGAAATCGTCGCTAAAATCTGCGTTAGTAGGATCGTCCAGACTAAAGGACAGGCTCTGAGTGGGATAAGTGGTCTGCAGCGTATAGGTAACCCCCAGACTCAACGAACTGGTGGTGAGCAGCACCGTATCTGAGTCCACCAGGGACGCGCTCAAGACCGACGCGCCGTTGTCCAGGCTGTAATTGGAGACGTCGACCGCCCGCGCCGGCGACACCGGAGCGGCGAAATCCACCGTGACCTGGTTGGGCGTCGCACAGCTGGCCGCCGCGGCGGACAAGGCGGGAAACTCCCGCCGCCACAGCAAATCTGTGGCGTCGTTGACGGAAACCGTGTCAAAGGAGTATTGAGTGTAGTCGGAGTTATCCACCTCGATGCCGATGGTGGCGCTGGCGCCATTGGCGTTGTCATTGCCATAACGGAACAGCACATTGCCGTTTTCATACAGAACGATTTGCAGGGAGTAACTGGTGCCCGCCCCATTGTAGCGAGGCACTCCATTCCAGGATGCGACAAAGCGCCGGTTGGGTGAGCTGCCTAAGGTACTGTATGTGACGCTGCCTCCCAATGACGGCTCCAGGTCATCCCAGTAGCCCAATATGGCCCTGTCGGCGGGCTCTTCATAACCCGGACAAGTGCCTGTGCAAGCGCCTTCAATTGGCAGCGCTTCATTGGTGTAGTCTTTGTAAAACCCCTGATCGGCGCCGAAGTGCAGTGCGCCGTTGGAGAGAATACGCACCTGGGTGTAGCCGGTCTGCCCCAGGTAAAACGTGAAGCCGATATTCACCAGTTGGAAATCGTCGTCACGGGGATAACCAGTCAATGAGCTGTCCCGATTCCAGGTGACGGTCGACGAGGTGGAATCAAAGGCCGTGCCGGATACGGTTTCCACGACATAGGCGGCAAACGTATTCGCGCTGGCGACGCATAACCAGAACAACGCCGTGAGCGTTAGCAGCATCCGACGTAGCCGGAACATCAGTGCGCCCTCACTTCGATGGTGCGCGACGCCGTTTCATCGCCACCGCCACAGCTTCCCGTGCTGCGCAGGGTGAAGTAGTCATCACCGCCAGCAGAGTCCGTCAGGCACACCACCGACGCGGAACATCCCGTCAGGCCGTCTGCGGTGAAATTTAAATCTGGAAATCCCACGGAACAATTGTTATCTGCGCCACCGGCGGGAAACAATCGCCCCAACGCCGCCTGCGCCCCGGTTTCCGCCGCATAGAAAGCGCGCGTGGAGAGAATATCCATCGAAACGCCTTCCGCCGTGGAGCGCTCCAACTCAGTGATCGCCACCACCAATAACCCCAGAATCACGATGACGAACAACGCCGCAGGCAAACCCAGGCCCGCCTGTCGCTGGCGACGTATCGGATGCATGAGGCGACGATCAGGGCACATTGCGGATGTTCACCTCCTGCTGAATGTCGAAGCTTTCGCCTCCATTGGAGACCCGGAAGCTCATCTGCACCACTGCATTGCGCACCAGCGACGCCGGGGTGTAATTGAAGTCCGCCGTGCCCGCAGCCACCAGATTGATCAGCATTTCCTGCACCGCGCCGCTCGAAGGCGGCAGGTCCGGTGTGGCGTTGAAACCGTAATTCACATAGCGATAGATCGCCGTACCGGACTGGCAGAACGCCATCGGCGTTCCCACCACATATAATCTGCGCGCGGGAGAATCCGTGGGAAACTGGTGATTCGCCGATAAAGTGACGGTGACGTCATCGGAGCCCGTGGGGAGCTGCGCCAGCGCCTCGGACAAAGAATTCGGACCTGGGCTCTGCGGATCGTAAAGCTCAGCTTGATCAATGGGATAAATAGCCGCCCGTCCAATGACTGCATTGTCCAGACGAGCGCCCACCGCATCGATACTGGCGGCGGGACTGGAGATGGGAGCGCTGACATAGTCCGTGCCGGCGAGCACGGGAATAAACTCGATACAACCACTGGCGACCCGCACTGAGTTGGGCAGCGCAGAACGGATCGCGCGCGACATTTTTTCCGCTGCGATCAACCCCGCCGTCGCCATTTGCTGACGTTCCGCCGTGTCCACATAACCTCCCACGGTCGCGGTGATAAAACGGGTCACGCCTACCGCCAGCACGCTGACGATGACAATGACCATCACCAATTCAATCAATGTAAACCCGTGGGAGCGTCCTGTCTTCATACTACGCCTCAAAAATTGGCCCGATAGGCGGAAAAGGTCATCGCCGGACCGGAAGGCGGCGTTATCGTCACCCTCACCAGCTTGGCGTTCGACGCCGACAAGCCAATGTCCGCGCCCGCGCAGGTCACCGACACGCTCACCAGATAGCCGGGATAGTTATTAAAATCCGCATCGGTCTGCGAGCGCGGCGCTTCATTGACGATGCCATCGTAGTCGTCCACATCATCGTACTCGTCGCGACTGCCCTCCTCGGAGACGATATTGCAACTGGTCACTGGCGGAACGCCGCCGGAGGGAGTCGCCTCGTCATAACGTTTACCCAGAATTTCATCCAGATACGCCTGCGCCAACTGAATGGTGCGATTGCGCAACAGTACATCGCTGCTGCGGCCGATACTGCCGCTCATGGCGGTGACGATCGCCACCAGAGCGATGCCGATCACGATAATGGTGATCACCAGCTCCACCAATGTGACGCCATGCTGCCGGTCAGGATTCGCAAAAGCCTTCATAGGCGTATCCCAAAGTGGTGACGCAAATCGGGTAAACCGTATCGCCGCTGACGCAGATAAGCGTGTTGGTGGTTCCGCTGGTGGCTGGATTGATCACATCGCCATCCTGATTAAAAGTGATGGTCGCCGGCAAAGCGCTTCCTGCACAGGAGGTAGTCGCACTCTGGCTCCAGTTGATGCTGACGCCGGAAGCATCGACATCGCGTTGAGAAACATAGCCGCCCTGGGCCACCACGCCGGAAAAGTCGGAGCCGGACAGCGAAAGAGTCAGAGTGGTAGTAGAGGCGGCGCGGCGTCCAAGGGCGATTTGCTCCGCCAGACGCGCCTGAGAGAGAATTTGGTCAGCGACCACACGGGCCGAATAAGCGTCCCGTGTGGCGAAAAGACTGATGGCCGTAACCGAAAGGATTCCGAGCAGAATCATCACCATGATCATTTCGATCATGGTGAAACCGCTATTGAGAGTTTTGCCTCCCCATCGCTGTCGGAATACCTTCACACACGGACCTGACTCAGCTTAAGGTAACGATCAAGGGCAAGTGGTTGTACCGCCAATAACAGGAGCGGTATTTGCCGCCGCGGATTGCGCGTAAGTGACAGTACAGTTGGTCGCGACAGTCACGGTAGTGGTTCCGCCCGAGTGGGCGACAGAGACATTTCCGCCATCAACCTGCGATGCGGCTTCTATTCCCGTCGCAGTGCCAGCCGGATATCCAAACACGACATCAATCGCGGTTCCGTCTACAGTCACCGTGCTGGTTGCAGCCTGGTCGTCGCAAGTAGTAGTAGCCAAACAGGCGGCATGAATAATCGCCGATGCCGACCTCACTGAGCCCTCAATGCCTGAGCGGGTCGCCGCCTCAGCCTGTGAAGACAGGTTCGCAAATTTCGGCAGCGCAAACGCCGCCAGTATTCCCAGAATAACGATAACCATGACCAGCTCTATCAGCGTAAAGCCCGACTGCTGTGTCTTTATCCGCTTTTGCATAGTTGTCCCTCCACGAGAACATATAAGCTTTTAATCAAGTATAGACGCCAAGTTATTCTTCTGTTTGTAAAATAGTTAAATATTTCAATCGTTATCAGCGCTTTTACGTTGTATGGACAGCCTCACTTCGCCGCTTTCGGCGTTATACAGCAATGAAAAAAAATCCTTCCCCTGTACGCCGACCTGATAGGCGCAAACCGTGCCTACCGCCAATGCCTCCACCTTCTCCTGCAACGCCGCCTCTGTTGCGCCGCTGCGGCGCAACAGCAGCGTGGAGTACAAACGCCGACAGCTTTCGTCCGTCATCGCCGCCGCTATGGGATAGCTATCGCCAACGTCTACCGGCCAACCCTGCGCGTTCATTCTCAATACGCCGCCGCCCTGCTCCTGGAAATCTTCGGGACTGAAGTCAGACCCCACCGCCAACGTCCCTAATTCAACTGAATCTGAGCGCCCTCCATTCGCCAGCCAGGCGGTATGAGCCAGCCGCAGGCTGGTGAGAAACGCTGTCTTCAATTGTTGCGCGCGCACCTCGCCAGCGTTATCCACCAGGTTGTCCATGGAGCGCAGAAAAACCGCTATCAGCACTGCGATCAGCGCCCCAATCAACCATATCTCCACTCGCAGAAACTGGCTCAGCCAACGTCCCGCCATGTTTATTTACCCAGCGCCGCCTGACCCAGACTCCACATGGGCAGAAACACGCCCAGCGCCAGAATCAGCACCATCACGCCCATCACCACTAACAGAATGGGCTCAATGGATTCCGCAAGTCGTTTAAGGGAGTATTCGATTTCCTCGTCATAGAAATTCGCCACTTCCACCAGCAGACTGTCTACTGAGCCGGTTTCTTCTCCCACCGCCAGCATCTGCATGACCAATGGCGAGAACATGTTGGTGGCCCGCGCCGTACGCACCAGCGTATCGCCGCGCTCAATACCATTGCGCATGTCGGCAATAGCGGAGCCCACATATTTGTTGTCCACCGCTTCAGCCACCAGCGTCAGCGCAGAAGTGACCGGCAGCCCCGCCGCGAGCATCATGGAGAAATTGCGGGAGAACCGGGATAACGCCACCAATTCAAACAAAGGACCGACGATAGGAATGCGCAGCTTGAAGCGGTCCCAGCGATAGGCGCCCTGAGGCGTTTTTTTCCAGCGGATGAATCCGTAAATCGTCGCCGCCAMCCCCGCCGCCACAAACCAGCCGTAATTGATCAGAAAGTTGGATGTCGCCACCAAAATCTTGGTGGGCAGCGGCAGGTCGGCGCCGAACTTGGCGAACACGCCAGCGAAGGCGGGAATCACGAAAAAGTTAACCACCAGCAGTGCGATGGTGATCGCCACCACCACCATGATGGGATATCGCACCGCCTGCGCGACCCGCTTACGGGTATCTCGCTCCAGCTCGATATTTTCCCCCAGCTGACGAAATGACTCTTCCAGTTGCCCGGTGTTTTCTCCCACCAGAATCATGGAAACGAACAACTCGTTGAAGGTGCGGGGATGAGCGCGCATGGCGGTGGCCAGATTCACCCCGCCCTCCAGACGCCGCGCCACATCGTCCAGCACTTCCGCCAATGTCTCAGAGCGCGTGGACTCCGCCAACCCGCGTATAGCGCGAATAATAGGAATACCGGCGCGACTGAGCGCATGCATCTGACGACAGAGAATCACCAGCTCATCCAGCGTCACTTTTTTACGGAAGATGGGCAGTTTTTTCAGCCATAGCAGTACATCGGTTTGCGCTTCCTGCTCCTGAATGCTGGTGGGCGTCACGCCTTTGCGCAGCAGTTCATTGGCCAGCGCTTCCCGGTTAACGGCTTCCTGCACGCCTTCGATCAGCGCGCCCTTGCTGTCCCGCCCTTTGAATGCAAAATTCGCCACGTCAGCTGAACTCCAGATGGCTCGGTGAGTGCGGCAGATCGCCCAGCGACGCCGAAATGCGGAACACTTCATCCAATGTGGTGACGCCTTCCCGCGCATAGTCCAACGCACTCAGCGCCAACGGGCGATAATGCAGCGAGCGTCTGGCGGCGTGAGTAAAAGCGCTTTGGTCATTTTTGCGCAACGCGTCCAATAGCGCGTCGCTCATTTCCAGTAATTCGTAGACCCCGATACGACCGCGATAACCGGAGTTGCCGCATTGATAACAGCCTGCGCCTTTGAAGAAATGCGCCGGCAAGGACTCCTGCGTCATGGCGTGCAGCCAGATTTTCTCCTGTTCACTGGCCTGATAAGGCTGCTTGCAGTTATCGCAAATGCGTTTCACCAGACGCTGCGCCACCACCGCCGTCAACGCGCTGGCCACCAGATAGGGTTCAGCGCCCATATCGATCAGGCGCATGGCGCTGGAGATGGAGTCATTAGTGTGCAATGTGGAAAGCACGAAGTGGCCGGTCATGGCGGCGCGTAAACCGATTTCAGCGGTTTCCTGATCCCGCATTTCCCCCACCAGCACTACATCCGGGTCTTGCCGCAACGCCGCGCGCAGCACTGACGCGAAGTCGAGTCCGATTTTTGGATTCACCTGCACCTGGGTCACCCTAGGCAGGCGGTATTCCACCGGATCTTCCGCCGTGATGACCTTCACTTCCGGCCGATTCAGTTCCGTCAAGGCGCCGTACAGCGTGGTGGTTTTACCGCTACCGGTAGGCCCGGTCACCAGCAGAATGCCATGGGGCCGTTTGATCAGAATGCGCAGTCTGTCCAGCAGCTTTTTCGGCATTCCTGTGGCTTCCAGGTTCAACATGCCTTCGGTCTGATCCAGCAAACGCATTACCACCGACTCGCCATACTGCACCGGCATGGTGGACAGACGCACGTCAATGGAGCGGCCTTTCACCCGCACGTTAAAACGGCCGTCCTGGGGCAGACGTTTTTCGGAAATATTGAGGCCGGACATCAGTTTCAGGCGCAACACCAGCGCTGCGTTGACGCGCCTTTCCTTCATCACCTGTTCGTGCAGAACGCCGTCGATACGCTGACGTAAACGCACCACATTTTCGTCCGGCTCGATGTGAATATCCGAAGCGCGCGCCACCACGGCGTCTTCAAATATGGATTGCAGCAGGCGCACCACCGGCGCCTCGGTGTCATCGCCTCCCGCCGCCAGTTCCGCCAGGTCAAAGGCGTCTTCGCCCAGCTCGTCTTCCAGCTCGCCGGCGATACTGGCGATTTCCTCCGTGCGCCGATACACCAGATCCAGCGTGTCCAGCAGCTCGCTTTCGCGCACAACCGCCTGGCGCATGGGTTGTTTCAGCACCCGCACCAGTTCGTCGTAGCCGAAGATATCCATAGGATCGGACATGCCTACCAATAATTCTCCTTTCTCTTCCGACAGCACAATGGCGCGGAAACGGCGCGCCGCGGTTTCCGGCAGGCGTTTGATCAGTTCCTGATTAAACTGGTAATGGCGCAGTTGCACGAAAGGAATACCCATTTGCTGCGACAAGAAACGCAGCAGGCTATCCTCGTCCATATATCCCAGGTCAATCAGGGTACGGCCGAGCTTGCGGCCAGCCTTTTTTTGCTCGCTCAGCGCCGTCATCAATTGCTCTTCCGTGATGACGCCGTTTTGCACCAGCAAATCGCCCAAACGTATTTTCTTTTTCGGTTCGACCATAATTACTCTCTATCTCTCCGCTGCGCTTGCGGTGTCAGCCGCCCCCGCCGCCCGGCTCCAACTGCTGGATGCGGCGGCTGGCGTACTGCGCCAGAGTCGTCTGTAATTCCGGATCGCCCACCGCCTGACGGTAGGCTTGCAATGCGGATTGGCTGCGCCCGGTCTGATCCAGGGCGATGCCCAGCCCCGCCCACCAGTCGCCTTTGTGGGGATGGGCTTCGATCAGAGCGGCGTAGGAAGCAATAGCGTCTTCATAACGACGCGCCTGTTGGTAAAGGCCAGCCAACAGGCTGTGGTAATCCGGCGCCGCCTCCACTTTTGGGGCCTCGCTTTCCAGCAGCGCGATGGCCTGCGCCGCCATCCCCGTCGCCGCCAGAGTGCGCGCTTTCATCAACTTAAAGTCCACGCTGCTGTAGGCGTCAACGCTCTGCATTACTTGCAGCGCCTGAGCGTAATCGCCGCCGCCGATCAACCAGGTCGCCAGCTGAAAACGGCTGGCTTCATGTTCAGGCATCGACGTCAGCAACTCCCGCAAACGTTGTTCAGCCGCCTCAACCTCTCCCTGGCGATAAGACTCCCGCGCCTGCTGCAGCGCGCGGGCGGCGATTGCTTCCGGGGTTTGCGAGGGCGCGATATTCATGGCGGCTGCCGAAGGCGCGACCTCTTCAGCCGAGGCAGCGGCAATATCTATGTGGCGAGTTGGCGTAGCCGGCTTTTCCGGCGCCAGTTCCGGTCTCACCGCCAGCGGCGCAGGCGTCTCCAGTGTATTGCGAGAAGTCCTCACCGTGCCGGCTTGCGCCTTGGGTTCGGTATCAGCCATGGCGTTATTCGTCGTCGCTTCACCAATTACCGGGCTTTCCTGCTTGACGGTGGGAGGCCTTTTCGGCTTCACCATGGGCGGTAGCGGATCTTTTTCGACGATCACAATGGGTTGCGTTTGTCGCGCCGGTTCCTGAGCGTATTGCGGCGTCGCAACGACAGGCTGGGAAGCAGGTTCCGGCAGCGTTTCTCTGATCGGCGGCGCAACCTCTGCGACGACAGGCGTATCCAATTCCGTCACTTCCGGTGGAGCTGGAGTCTCTATCCTGTGATCAGGCGGAGTTGGCTTCTCGTCCTGCGCCGACAACGTATTCACCATCGCCACCTGAGACACCACTGGCGTCGGCGGTTCCGATGACGCTTTCATCCACCAGTAACCACCAGCCAGTCCCGCCGTCACCAGGGCCAACGCAAGCACGCCTGGCCAATGCCGGGTCGCGCTGGGGGGCGTCTTCTGTAGGCTGTGAGGCACTGACGTCCGCGGCGCCGACTCCCGTTTATCCAGATCTCTAAGCACATCGTTGAGTAAGCTCACGCCCAACCTCCCAACCAGGCGAACCGGAGCGGACGGGCGCTTTCCGTATCTTTCACCGCACGCCGCACATGGCCGGGCGCTACAGTTTTATCGCCATCGCCGTAGGCGGCGAGCATGGCCTTATGCGCCAGTACGTTCACCAACCTGGGAACGCCTCCGCTACCGCGAAATATGAGCTTGGCGGCGTCGGCGCGAAACAGGCTGTCGCCGTTGTAGCCGGCGGCCATCAGGCGATGCCGTAGATATTGCTCCACCGAATATTTATCCAGCGGACGGATATATTCCTGAAACGTGATGCGTTGCTTCAGCTGCCGCAATTGCGGCTGCGACAGCATGACGTCCAGTTCCGGCTGCCCGAACAACACGACTTGCAGCAACTTTCGCGATTCGGTTTCCAGATTGGTCAGTAAACGCAATGCCTCGATTGTCTGCTCGGGCATCGCCTGCGCTTCGTCAATCACCAGCACAACGCGCCGACCTTCCGCGCAATGGGCGATCAGCTGTTCGTTGATGAGCTTCAGCAATTGATGGCGACCGCCGTTCAGCTCGCCCAGATCCACCTGCAGTTCGTCCGCCAGGGCCAGATAAAGGTCCTGTGGCGACAGGCGCGGATTGGGGATGTAGGCGGAGACATAATCGCCATCGAGAAAATTCAACAAGCGGCGGCACAGCAGGGTTTTCCCCGTGCCCACCTCGCCGACGACTTTGATAAAGCCTTCCATGCTCTCCAGCGCAGCGCGCACCGTTTCAAAGGCGTTACGGTGAGTGGACGCGTCCAGATAAAAATGCGTATTGGGCGTGAGGGAAAACGGCGCCTCGCGCAATCCGAAATGTGTTTCGTACATACGCCCTCCTTTCGCCGGTCAGAATTGCTCGCTCGCCCGGTGTTGCAGTTTTTCCATGCGCTGGCGACTGCCGCGCAGATCCTGACGGTAGCTTTCGCTGTCGGCGATAATCGGCCGGATCAGGATCACCAGTTCGCTCTTGAGTTCGGTATCGCGTTTCTGTCTGAACGCCTGCCCCAGCAGCGGGATATCCCCCAACAGCGGCACTTTCGCCTGCGTTTTTTCCGTCATGTTGCGAATCAGGCCGCCAATCACCACCACTTGCCCATTGCGGGCCTTGATCACACTGTCGGTCTCCCGCACGGAACTGAACGCCAGCGGCAGCACCAGATCATTAGAGCCCAGAGAGATAGTCTTGGTCTGATCCTCTACGTCGCTCACCGTCGGATGCACATGCAGCGTTACGTCGCCGTTCTCGCCAATCTGTGGCGTAACGTCCAGGGCGATGCCAGAGAAAAACGGCGTGATCTCCACTTCCGAAATAAGGTTGCTGGTTCCGCTGGTGGTGGTGGCGTCGTTAGTCTCGATACCCGTGACGAAGAACTCGTCATCCCCTACCTTGATTACGGCTTTCTGGTTGTTGATAGTGGAAATGCGCGGGCTGGACAGCACCTGCACTGTGCCCTGCTCGCCCAGCAACTGCAGCAGCGTCGTGAAGTCGTTAATGCGCAGCGCTGCGCTGAAGACGCCCTCAAATCCCGGGTTAGTGACGCTTCGGGAAGTCTGCCCCAAAGTCAGGCTTTTGGTGGGATTGCCGGAAGCGTCCACTTTGGAAGTGAATTCATCGAAATAGGACCAGTTCACGCCTTGCTCAAAGCCTTTGTTCAGCACCACTTCCAGAATTTTTACTTCCAGAACCACCTGCCGCTGCATAATCAGCTGAGCTTTATCTAGATACTCCTCCACCGCCGTCAGTTCGCTCGGCGTCGCCCGCACCACCACAATGCCCGCGCCGCCGTTCGTCACGACTTTACGGCCCTCTTCATTACCGACGATCGTAATCAAAGTCTCCTGCAAGGCGGTCCAGAAATCCGAATCGGTTTGAGTAGTGATGCGCGACAATACGGCATTGGCGGAGCCGCCAGAATTATTGCTGTTGTTGTTACTACTACTGTTGCTGGAGCTGCTGGAAGAAGAGCCCGAAGAGTTGGACAGCTGCCCGGAGCTGACCATGATGTCCGACGCGCCCTTGCGTTTGACGTTCAGGTAATTGATCTGAAAAATGCGGGTTTGCACGCCGCCGGGCAGAACTTTGAACAGATTGCCCTTGCGCTGGTATTCAAAGCCATAGAGCTGCTGGACGATTTCCATCACTTCATCCAGGGTGACGTTTTTCAGGTCCAGGGATATCGCCCCTTCCACTGCGGGATGCACCACCATGTTGTAGCCGGTGCCTTTCACCAGTCCCATGAAGAAATCTCTGGCCGGCGCGTTATTGACGGTGATGTCAAAGCGCTCCGCCGCCTGCATCGTCTCAGCCGCCGGCATGGTCGGCAGCAGCGCCTGCATGACGTCCGGCGGCGGCGCGGGCTGCTGCGCCTGCGCCATGGTCTCTTCGGCTTCCTGCATCGCCTGCCCGATCGCCTGCGCGCTGGTCGGCGGCGGCTCGGGTTCATCCTTCTTGGGCGTAGCAGGCTGACTGGCGCACGCCGCCAGGCCGAAGCCGACCCAAACTGACAACAAGGTCCGCCAAAGACTTCTCATTCTTATCTCCGAATAGTCAGCGCATCCTGGGACGCGCCTTGCACACTTTCGTACCAGCGCTGACCGCGCCAGTCCAATAACACCCTGCGCGCTTCGATTTTCACCACGCGCACGGAGCCGGTTTGTTGTCCTTCCGCCAGGGCCACGCCGTTAATCGTCGCCACCTTGCGGGAGGAGGAATACAGGATCGAATCCACACTGATCGCCGGACGACTGGGCGCCCCGCTGACCATCACGCCATCCGCGCGCCATCCCATGGGCCGGGTGGGGTCCGCCAGCACTTCGCCATCCGGCAGCCGGAAGCTCTCTGCGCGGCCAAACATCGCAACGCCCAACAGCAATAGACCCAGCGACCATTTTTTTACGTCAAACACCCAGCCACCTCTCATCCAGCCCCAGAGTCTCGAATTCCAGCGTCACTTCCGCCCTGGGATAGGCGTCCACCTTGTAATCCATGTCCACAATGCGTAGACGGGATTCATTGCGCTCAATCTTTTGAATGTATTGCAGGGTGTCGAAGTAGCCGCCGGTGAGCACTACTTTCACCCGGTGACTGAACAACACCGCGGCGGCCTCGCCTTCGCCATGCTGAATTTTCCGCGGCGGCAGCTTGGCGACGGCGACCACTTGCAAACCGGGGTGCTTGCGCAACAGCTCCATCAGTAACTCAGGCATTTCTTCCGGGGCCACCAGACGGGAAAGGCTTTGCTTTAATCGTTCCTGGCGGGCATTGAGCTGGTTGCGCAAACGCTCGTTCTCTTTACGCAGCGCGGCGTCCGGATCTTGCGCCAATTGCTTGCGCAGCACGTCCGCCTGAGCGCTAAGGTCCAGCAGCTCCAGATTGGCGGCGGCTATCGCCTGCTCCGCCGAGCGATTGCTGCGCCACAGCGGGTCCCAGGCGAACTGGGCGTACAGCAATATCAGCGCGACAATGACTGTCGCCAGCAGGATGGCTCTTTCCCGCAAGCTGAAGCGGTTCACCCGGAAGATCCATTTCTTCATCATGGCTGTTTGCCTCCCGCGCTGACCACGGGTTGATTCAGCGCACGGCCGCCCGCCGCAGGACGGGACGCCTGCGCTTCCGGCTCAGGCGTCTCCACATAGGTGTCCACTTCGAATAACCGGGCGCTGGCGCTTTCCTGTTCCGGCTTCAAGGTCAGCATATTGAAGGCGCGACCGCGTAACGCCGGCTCATCTCCCAGCGCCTGCAGATAGGCGGGAAGTAAGTCCGGTTGCACGGTGGTCCCGCTGAAAATCAGACGTTCGCCTCCTTGTTGAATCCGAATGCGCTGCAACCACAAAGGTTCCTGGCGATGCCGCGCCAGAGCGATCATCAGTTCACTGTAAGACATGGCCCCGCCGTCCGCTTTCAGGCCGGACTCCAGCGCCGCCAGCAGCGCCTCCGTGTTCTGCATTTGCAGACGCAGACGGTCATTGTCCGACTGCAGCCGGGTATCTCTGGCGCGAGCTTCGAGTTGCTTGCGCATGCTGTCTATTTCCCCCCCCAACGCCTGCTTGCGGGATTCGGCGGTTAACTGGCTCATGGTCACGTCGGCGCTGCGCCATACCAGATAGCCGGTGTAACAGCCGCATAACACCATCACCGCCACTACAGCGGCGATCATCACAGGGATGGAGAGCGGATCTCGCCGCGGGCGAAACTCATCTACGTATAAGTTGACCTGCTGCATCAGACGCTTTTCCTTCCCCCGCCGGCTTTGCGCATGGCGCCGCCGCAGGCCACCCAGTGAATGGCCGACGCGAGTTGATCGTCCGGCAGTCCGACTTTGTCCTCCTGCAAGGTCTGCACGGTCAGTCCGAGCGCTTCATCCAACTGCGACAAAAGCTCCGCCTCATTCACCACGGAGCCCGCCATCAGTCGGCGGGGGGGCGCCTGGCCCATCTGGCTTTCGAAATAGTCAAAGGAGCGCTGCACTTCCAACGCCAGTTGCTGACCCACCCAGGATTTACGCTCAGGGTCGGCCAGCGCTTCCATGTCCGCATCGAGACGACGGGACAGGTAGACAGAGCCGTTTTTGATTAACAGCATAAGGCCGGTGTTTTCCCGCATCATCATCAGACCAAGGGATTTGCCGTCTTCTTCGAAAGGCTGCGCCAGATTGCGCAGCGCCAGCTCCGTGATATCGATGGAGGACAACACCAGACCGCTGTCGTTGATGACGCGGATAAGTTCTTTCAGCAGGGATTTACGGGCGGTCACCACGTTGATTTGGGCGGGTCTGCCGCGCAAGGCGTCGCTGGGATATTCGAAAACATCGATAATGGCGTCGTCGATGGCGTAATCCAGCAGGTCTTTCACCTTCCAGCGCACCGCTTCCCGCAGTTCGCTTTCCTCAACGCTGGGACGTTCGATTTGATGCAGGGCGTACATTTCCGGCGGCAACACCAGATTGCAGGCCATTTTTTCCAGTTTGCGCTCGCTCACGAAAGCCTTGAGCGCGGCCGCCCGCTGCGCTGCGCGGGCGTCCAGATAGTCGATGACGCGGATTTGTGATTGCCCGCCGGCCGGCTCCGAGACGGCGATAGCCATTCCGTCCGGCCTTACTTCAATGCCGACCAGCCCTTTTTTGCCTTTGGAAAAGGAAAGCCATGAAAGCAATCTAATACCTCGTTTTAAGCGCCAACAGCCGCATCACAGAGTGATATTTAACGGCCGGTATCCTTACAACGGGCACACTGATCCTAGTTTTTACATAACTTCAGCTTAGACCACTAACTTATTGTTGCAAATGTAAAAGTGTAAAAAAGGATTTGACAAAAACGGCGCTTTCCGGGCGTCACGAACCGTGAAATGCGACGTCATTTAAGGGCTTTCAGCCAGGTGAAGAATGCGCGTTTTGAACCCACCTTGCGATGGCCGTTTCACCGCGCGCTATCCACAGAACGTTAGGCTTCGCCGGCGGCATGCAGACGGCCACGAAGGCCTGCGCACCGGAGCCGCAACAAAAAAGGGGCGCCGCCGCGCCCCTTGAAAGCCCTTACGGGCGAAGATGCAAACAAGAGTTCTTACTGCCAGGCCGACAGATTACTGCCGGTCAATTCGGCGACGAATTTCTTCTCGCCGGAGTAGTAGCTGCTGAGCACTTCCCGGCTGTCCGGGTCGATTTTCGGCAGCGGTTTGGAACTCACATTCAAACGCCTCAGCAGCTCAGGCACGCCGGTGCGCTTGATAACTTCCGTCAGACGGGTGTAGCCGGATTTGGCCAGCATTCGATAGGTGCGCACCATAATGTTTTCCAGAAACAGAAAACGGTAGGAACGCGCCTGATTTCTGCGCTGCTCCACGCCTTCGGGCAGGAAGTTCACATCCTGGCAGCCGAGGAATTCGTAGACTTCGCGAAAGCCTCTGGCGTAATCCTTGTTGAAATCCTCCAGCACGATGATTTTGATCTGTTCCTTGGGGAAGCTCGCAAAAAAAGGCTCCAGGTACTGGGTGTAGCAGCCGAACTTCAGGTGCTCTTCATTGCGGATAAACTCCGCGAATGAGGTGCTGCCGGCGATATCGCCTTTGCGGATAGCATGTAGGTAGTCGGAAAACGTGCGCTGCACCGGATCGCGCACAATCGCGATGATCTTGGCCTCTGGAAAATGGCGGCGTATGCGCTCCGCCGTTCCCGGCCGATACATGTACGTCACCGAGAATTCTCCCTTCAACAGGTGGTCATCGCTGCCTTTGAACTGCGACTCATACCAGGCGAATTCATGCTGATCGTACAGGTCACTGAAATAGTTAATTTCTTTCGGGTTGCCGTCGAATATTTCCGGGTGTTGCACCAGATTTTCGAAAAACCAGGTGGACCCGCATTTTCCTGAACCGATGCCGATAAAGTCGACGTTGAATGGTTTAGCCATGTTGCGCCATCCTCTCCTTGGGCTCTTCCACTTTTTCCTCAGTCTTCATGGGAACGATGCGCGCGGGGTTGCCAATGGCGATCGAGTTGGCGGGCACGTCCGTGATCACCAGACTGTTCGCGCGCACCACCACGTTATCGCCGATAGTGACGTCACCCAGCACTTTGCATCCGGGTTCCAGAGTGACGTTATCGCCAATGATCGCCAGACGCGGTTTGCCGCGAATATTGCCGACGGTCACGCCTTCATACACGGTGAAGTTCTCGCCGATCTCCTCCGCCAATACAAAGATGCCGGAAAAATTGCACACCACCATGCCCTTACCGATCCTCGCGTAGCTCTGGATGCTGATGCCGGTGAACATTTGCACCAGATAAAACAAAACGAAGTACGCTACTTTCAGCAGCAACGACAAGGGTTTGAATTTGACGGCGCCCGCCTGTCTTCCGAAGCGATACACCATCCCCGCGAGCGTCCCTCTGTGCGGCAATGCGCGCAGACAATTGGCGGTGGAGGCGTCGCCGTATAGCAGCTCCGCCTTGCGCCTCACATCCTGTTTAATGTTCGTTATCATGTTCCGTCTTCAGTAATTAACCACCTTCTTGCCTTCCCGCTTCTCCGCCATCCAGTTGGTTTCCCGGGAGATAATGCGGGCGGGGTTTCCCATCACCGTGCAGTTGTCCGGCACGTCGGAGATCACCACCGAGTTGGCGCCGACCACGACGTTATCGCCGATCTTCACACTGCCCAACACCTTGGCGCCGGCGCCGAGAAACACATTGTTCCCCAGCTTCGGCGGCTCCGGCTGTTCACGCAGGTGACCTGTAGTCACGCCCTGGAACACGATGCAGTTGCTGCCGATTTCGCCTTCGCTGATGAAGATGTTGGAAAAGTTGTGAATGACGAAGCCCGGGCCGATTTTGGCCTTGGAGGGAACGTAGATGCCGAACCCCAGCACCACCAGAACCTTGCCGAGGGCGTAGGGAATATACAGAGGAATGCGCAACAGAGCGGGCTTGATGGTGCGCGCCCAGCTCCCGTAACGATAGACGATGACGGCGATGGTGCCCGGCTCCAGAAAGACCCGCACGTTACGGGTAAACCAGCTTTTCTGGCTGAGAAACCATTGCTGCTTGAATTTGACGTCCGCCTTGATCAGGCTGAAAAGTCCCATCTTATGCATAAGTCCTTTTGCTGTCCGTTGCTCAGACGCCGGCGGATTCCGCTACGCATCCCGCCACATAGGTCGCCATGGCGCCGAAGGTGTCAAACGTTTCCGGCTCCAGACTTTCGCTGTCGATCTCGATATCGAACTCTCCCTCCAACGCCACAATCAGTGAAATGCGCTGAATGGAATCCAGATTCAGGGGTTCGTCGAGACCCACTCCTTCATAATCGACGCGGGTGACGCCACCTACGACTGACTTCAAGCGTTCTAGCGTATCCGATTGGCTCATATTATTTTCTCCATGTTCACTTCCGTTTAAGCCTTTGTTTCCGTAACCCTTTCTGCGGACTGCGCGGTGAAGCGTCAGCCCTTTTTGATATACAGGCGGTAGGGGAATTTCTCCGTCACCTGGATCACCGGGTTGTGACCTACATAGATATAGTAGGTGCGGCAGATCAGTTCTCCGCAGTAGTAGCTGGAGCTGCCCGGGACCACTTCCTGTTTGATTTCGCGGTAGATGTCCGCGACCTGACGATAGGTTTCCAGACCCATTTCCCGCAGCAGCTCGCCAATACCGATTTTACCCTGAAGTAATTGATCGCTGATTTGCTCGGGAAGGTCTTGGGTTTTGATGATTGAGGTGGCGTAGGCGTATATGTCGCCGCTGTCCACGCCGCGAATGCAGACGTTGCGTCGCAATACGGTGTCGCCCTTGTAGCAGGACATTTCCTCCAGATCGTCTTCCAACGCCTGTTCGCTCTGGCCGAGTTGCTCGACCATCAACGGCTCCCAATAATAGGCTTCCAGTGTTTTGGTCACAGTGCCGTCGGTGACCAGAAGCGTCCGCAAAATCGGCGGCATCGCAGCGATGTCGAGACTCTCATCGCGCTTGTTGGTAATGATGCCGCCAGCAATATATCCCTTTGCTTTAAAACAATCTAACATGCTCTCCACCTTGTACTTAACTTTGCGGATTAAAGATACTTCCTGAGCACTTTGCCCAGAGGACTCTTTGGAATTTCGTCTACGAATTCGATAATTTTCGGTGTTTTGTAGGCCGCCAGACGCTCCGCGCAGCAGGCCGCCACCATCTCCCTGGTGACGCCGACGCCGGCCTTCACCGCCACCTTGACCATCTCGCCGTACATCCCGTCGGGTTTGCCCAAAGCCACCACTTCCAACACGCCGGGAATACGCCGGATCACTTCCTCGACATCCGCGGGATCGACTTTGTGACCGGCCACATTGATCATCAGTTTTTTGCGTCCAACGATGACCAGATTGCCTTCCTCATCCAGCCGCCCCAGGTCTCCCGTATGGTAACCGTCTTTGCGGAAGGTTTCCGCACTTAATTCCGGCAGCCCCCGGTACTCATAGGTCATGGCTGGGGAGTCGATCACCACTTCGCCTTCCTGGCCTGCGGCCACAGGCGCTCCCTCATCGTCAATCAAACGGATAACGGAGCCAGACACCGGCTTGCCGACGGAGCGAAAGTTAGCGGCCGAAACATGCGCATTCACCGCCGCGGCGCCAGTTTCCGTAGAGCCATATAACTGCCCCAGAGGAATACCGAAGGCCTCGCGGAAGCCGGTGAATATGTCTTCCTCCAGCGGCGCTCCAGCCGTATACGCCAAACGCAATCGGCTCAAATCCGGCGCCTGCCTGAATGGCGTCATCGCCATCATTTTGCACATAAACGGCACGGAAGGCAGCAAGGTCGCCTGATATTCCGACACCAGCCGCATCATTTTTCGCGCATTGAACTCGCCGTGATGAATCAACAAGGTTCCGCCATTCATCAACGCCGCCAGGAAACAGTTGCCAAAGCCATGAGCGTGAAACAGCGGCACGCTGCAGGCGATGACGTCTTCATGGGTGATTCTCAGCGTCACGGCGGAGCCCTCCACTTCCGCCAACACCTGCGCCTGCGTGCGCACTACCTGCTTGGGCGCGCCGGTGGAGCCGGACGAGAACATAATGACGGCGTCCGCCGCTCCTGGATAACGGACTTCCGGGGCGGCCTCATCCGTCACTGGCAACCCGTCATCCAAGCCAATCACGCAACGGGCCATCTCAGCGGGCAGCTTCGCTTCCGCGTCAGGAACGACAAAGGCGAAGCGCACTCGGGCGTTGTCGAGGTACAACGCAGTTTCCTCCTGCGTGTAAGCCACGTTTAACGGTAACAGTACGCCGCCGTTGGCCCAGACCGCCAGCGAGGTCGCCACAAAGTAAATCGAGTTGGGAACCAGCGCCGCCACCGCCTCGCCGGGACCGACGCCGGCCGCCCGCAGTTCGCGGGCGTATCCGACGGCGGCGCTGATCATTTCGCGATAACTGTAGGAAGTCTCGCGCCAGACAACGGCTTCCTTTTCGGGAAACCGTTGCGCCTGCTCAACAAAACGTGCAAATAACATATGCTTACGACTTCACTCTATGCTTTGGTTTGCAGCTCTTTATAGCCGGTGGCCTTCAATTTGCCGTAGAGATTGAACAGCTCCACAAACGCCTTGAAGATAACTAACGGATTGGCGCCGGTGGCGGAGCCTGACAACCTGGGATAGTGACTCACGGGCACTTGCTTGATCGTACAGTGCATCATGCCCGCCTGAGCCAGAATCTCCGTGTTGATCATGGCGCCTTCCGCCTCAATCCGAATGCTCTGGATAAAATCGCGCCGGAAAATCTTGAAGGCGCAATCAATATCCCGCACCCGAATACCGAACAGATAGCGCACCAGGGTTCCCCAACAGTAAGCGTTCAGCTTGCGATGCCAGGGATCGGCGCGCTGCGCCCGGTAACCCACCACGATGTCGTAATCGTTGATGTGCCGCAGCAGCAGGTCGACTTCCTCCAGGTCGAACTGGCCATCGGAATCCGAGAAGAAAATAAAATCCCCTCGCCCCGACTTCAGACCGGTCCTGACCGCGCCGCCATATCCCTTGTTCTGCACATGGTGAATGGGGCGCACTTCCTCATGCTCCTGACGCAGGCGTTCGAGGATATCCCGCGTGCCGTCGGAGCTGCCGTCGTTGACGACAATGATCTCTACGGTTTCAAAATGCCTTTTAAACGCTCCTATCGCCTTCAGGACCGTCATTTCTATATTCGTTTCTTCGTTATAGGCGGGGAATACGACAGATACGCTAGATAATTTTTTATTTTGCGCGGAAACCGAAGCTTCCGTCTGGGCATCCTCTGTGGGCGCCTTATCCACCTTACGTAATATGATGTCCGCTTCCATTGAACTGTCCTTTGTTTCGCTGGGTTATTCCATTCCGGCGTTTGCTTAACCACCCGTAAATCACGCAGCCAGAAATTTGTCCTTAGTGAACACCGTTTGCGGCGTTCGCAGCTCACGGGAACTGCGCCAGGACTGCACGCCAGATAGTTCAAAGTTGAAAGACATCACTTCCACGCCGGCTTTCACCAGCGCTTCCATCACCCGACGTTTACGGGTGGACTCACAATAGAACATCATGAAGCCGCCGCCGCCCGCGCCGCTGACTTTACCGCCCAGGGCGCCGGCTTTAATCGCGTCTTCATAAATCTGGTCGAGTTGACCGTTGGAAATGGTCGCCGCCATTTTCTTCTTCTCTTGCCATGCGTAATCCAGCAGCTTGCCGAATTCATCCGGGCGACCGGTCAGCAGCGCTTTTTTCATTTCCACTGCATGCGCCTTGAGGTTGTGCATGGCGTTCAGGCTCGCCTGGTCGTTGCGCTCTACGTTCTTGACCTGAGACTCGATGATGCGCGAAGACAACCGGTTCTTTCTGGTGTACGCCAGAATCAGGTTGTATTCGAGTTCATGAATAACCCAGGGGTCGATGCGCAGCGAGTTGACGATGACATGGTCTTTCTGGAACTCCATGAAGTTGAAGCCGCCGAAAGCACTCGCGTACTGATCCTGCATGCCCCCCAGAATCCCCAGATCGCCGCGCTCGATTTCGCAGGCGCGTCGGGCGATGTCGTAAGGGCTTAACGCCAGGTTTTTGAGTTCCCGGAAAGCCCCGATCAACGACACCACCATGGCTGACGAAGAGCCCAGACCGGACCCTGGCGGGGCGTCATTGTGGGTGACGATGCGTAAACCGGCGGAACCTTCGTAAAAGCGCTTGATCACGCCTTTGGCCAGATCGCTCTCGCCATTGAATTGAAGGTCCTTGTTGGCTTTGATGCGAGTGATGCTTTCGAAATCCTGCGAGTAGATTTCTATTTGCGGAACTTCCCGCAACTCCAGATGGGTGTATGCGTATTTGTTTATGGTGACATTCAGAACATTGCCGCCATATATGTCGGAGTAGCTGGCGATATCGGTGCCGCCTCCGGCGAAGCTGATCCTTAGCGGAGCTTTTGATCGGTAAAACATAAAGTAGTCCTTTCCCTAGTTTTGTAACCTAATCATCTTGAATACGTCCAGTTACAACAAACTGCAGTCCTTGCGCTCAAGAAGCGCGATACAGTGTTGCGTCCCTTTCAACAATAAATTGCTGTGCAATGAGATAACCGATAACCCTCTCCACGCATTCGGACAGGGATACTGCATCAGTATTCAGAGTCAATTCCGGATTGACTGGCGGTTCATAAGGAGAATCAACGCCGGTGAACTTTTCGAGACGACCCGCGCGGGCTTTCTTGTACAAGCCTTTGGGGTCGCGATGTTCACAAACGTTGAGAGGCGTCGAAACATGGACCTCGACAAATTCGCCGGGCTCCAGCATTTGACGCACCATTTTTCTATCTTCGCGGAAGGGGGAGATGAAAGCGCTCAGAACGATCATGCCGCTGTCGACAAACAGCTTGGCGACTTCGCCTATTCGGCGGATGTTCTCGACCCGGGATTCGTCGGAGAAACCCAGGTCTTTGTTCAGCCCATAACGGACGTTGTCACCGTCCAACAGATAGGTGTGGCGCTGCAAGTCAAACAACTGCGCCTCCACTGCATTGGCGATCGTGGATTTGCCTGCTCCGCTAAGGCCGGTGAACCACAGTAGACAAGGCTTTTGCGTCTTGATGGACGCACGCTGGGATTTACTGATTTTATGCTGATGCCAGACAATGTCGGCGCAGACGTCATTCCCAGACTTTATTGTATATTCCTTAGCCACCGTCGTACTCCTGAAGCCATGTGCGAAACGCAAATCCGCGTTCATTTCCTTATCCGTGGGAGCAATCTCAGCAGAGTAAAGCAGCAGCCCAATGTCCTCAGCGAGGCAAAAAGCATGCCCGAGCAAGGCGCAAAACAGGGAAAAAACGCAGATGACGCTTATATGACAGTCAGAGGAAATCGCGAAGCCGACGGGCGCCGGTTACGACCTGAGCAAATAAAGAGCTGTTTTATCTTCCACTTAAGACCGGTTTAACGATGGTCTACGCGGGAAGAAGTCGAGATAGGAGATCACGACTTTGAGCCTCCGCCTCCGTATAAAACACCGAAAAAAAATGAATTTTTTCTCACGTACCGGAATGAAAACAGCCCGATTTTTACCTCAATTTTTGATTCATTTGAGGGCGCCGATAGAGAAAAAAGGGCAGCCGCTTATGCGCTAGGTGTAAAGAAAATAATAAGATGAATGTCGATTCAGTTTACGCTTTGGCCACTTTCTCTGTTCACTTATTAATCTCTGTAAACATTCCCGATACTTTTAACGACAAACGAAACCGGAACCGTCAATATATTTTACACATTGTTTTTGCACCACTTTTGACCACCCGGTCAGCTTATTCGCGATATCCCGCGCCACAAAAGGGTTTCCGGGCCATAGCCTCTATACATCGGGTATTTCGGCGAGAAAAAGCCGGCGTCAAAAAGGAGAATTTGCGCTCATTTATCGTCATCACCACGGGTTTTCATTTTACAAACCTGTCATCCTGCCCCTCCTCCTTTGGCTCGAATATTGCCTTTTTCGGAGTTAATAGCAGGTTAAACCTGTTTGCTTTTCAGCCAGGATCTACGTCACTTTTAGAAGGAATGCATACAAAGTGAAGCCAGAAAAAAGGAAATTTAAAATCGCCATGGTGGCGGCCTGCCCTTTCCCCGCCAATCATGGATCGCCAGCCTCCATCAGGGAAATGTCGGAAGCGCTGGTGAACCTGGGCAATGAAGTCCATATCGTCACCTACCCTATTAAAGAGGACATTCCCGTTGTCGGGCCGCACATACATCGGGTGCGGGTTCCGGGTTTCAAGAAAAACGCCATACGGGTTGGCCCTTCCCCGGAGAAGTTTCTGTTCAACCCGCTGATGGTGTTCAAGCTCATACGCGTCATCCTCAAATACGATATCGACATTATTCACGCTCACAATTATGAAGGCGTGCTGATAGGCTGGCTGGCCAAACTGATCACGCGCCGGCCGTTGCTGTATAACGCGGTCAACAGCATGACCGACGAGTTGCCGACCTACGACTTCTTCAAAAACAAAGATTTCGCCCGCAAGCTGGCGACTTTTCTGGACAAAACCCTGCCCTTCAAAGGCGACCATGTCACTGCAGTGTCTGATGATCTCAAACACTTTCTGGTGGAACTGGGCGTGGACGCGGACAAAATCACCGTACTGCCCGCCGGGGTCGTACCGGAGATGTTTGATAACCCCAATCCGGAGCGCATTTACGCCCGCCACCAGTTAAGCAAAGACGACCACTATCTGATTTACACAGGCAGTCTAGACGCCTTTCAGCGAATCGACTACCTGCTGGAGACAATGGCGCGAGTAGCCGCCCGCCGTAATGACGTGAAGCTGTTATTGGTCGGCAATATCTCCAACCCGGAAGCCCACCGCAAATACCAGCGCATGGCGGAGGAACTCGGCATCGCCCATCAGGTGTTGTTCTGTGATCAGGTGCCCCTGGATGAATTGCCGGACTATCTGGCGATCGCCGATGTGGCGGTGATTCCTCGTCCAGAGTGCCCGGGACATCCGGTGAAAGTCTTGAACTACATGTCCGCCGGCGTCGCCATCGCCGGCTTTCGCGGCGGCGCGAAAGGACTGACACATGAGAGCAATGCGCTGATCGTGGACAACCATGACTGCGACGCGCTCGCCGACGCGGCGATTCAATTATTGGACGACGACGCCAAACGCCAGCGTTTGGGACAAGCCGCCCGACAGGTCGTAGACAAGTTCTACACCTGGCGGCAATTGGCGCAAGGCATTGAAGTGCTGTACGAACATTTGTATACGGGAGGAGAACGCGCGCCCAAGGAAAAGCTGCGTGAGTTCATTCTGGAGACCTACTCTCCAAACGACGTAAGATCTTGAAGTGTATAAAAGGAATGTAGTGCGGCAAGGGAGCGAACCGTCCTTTTCCAACGTCATTGAAACGCTGGCGCGAATGCGCGGATTCTGGCAATCTGCGCATTCGCCCACATGCAACGGCGAAGCCGGCGTCCGCGTCACGCCGGTGGGGCCTGGCGTCAGCGCCAGCCCAGGGAACAGGCTCTTGCAGCCGATTTATATGGAGGTTAGGTAACCATGGCCGGTTTACTGGCGGCGGATATCCGCAGGAAGCGTTCACACTATGTGCGCATCGACAATTTCGTCAACAAGTACCTGAAAATCACGTTCCAGCTGGGCACGCTCTATCTGTGCTCGTACCGTCTGGGACACTACGCCGCGCGCACGCGCAATCCCTTGTTGAAGCTGGCGGCGTGGCTTTTATATTTCCCGACCGAGTTTCTGCTGGGCTCCATTACCGGCATTCGCATTCCTCCCCGGGTCGCTATCGGCCCCGGTCTGGTCATCCATAATTTCTCCGGCGTTTTTATAGACGCAGAAATTGTAGGCGAAGACTGCACCGTCAACCAATGCGTCACCGTCGGCCCGGACTATCAACGCAAAGGCCGTCCCCGACTGGGCGACAATGTCTTTATCGGCTCTGGCGCCAAGATTCTGGGAGACATCACCATCGGCGACAATGTGGTAGTCGCCTCCAACGCGCTGGTGATCGACTCAGTTCCGGATAACTGTACTGTCGTCGGCGCGCCAGCCCGGATCGTTTCGCGCAACAACACCAGCAGTTATCTGAAGTTCAAGCAGCCCAAGAGTTGACGGCGTACTTATGGCGACCACTGTGGCCCACGCACTTTGCGGTATCGACTGTCTCCTGGCGGCCCATGCGTTGCGCGGCGGCGCGCCTATGCCCGGAGCCGCCGCGCTGGCGTTTTTCGCTCTGCTCGGCAATGCGCCGGATCTGGATATGCTGGTCGGATATGTCATCAGCGGCGACCATCTTGCTTATCACAGTCGCGCATCTCACGCGCCCGCGACGTTACTGGCTGTAGCCGCCTTATTGGCGTGGCCGCGCTGGAGACTGCTGGCGCTCTGGCCTGGCTACACGCAACGCTTCGCAGTGATAGCCTGCGCCCTGCTCAGCCACACCTTGCTGGACTTTTTCACCGGCCCGCAACGGGGGCTGTACAGCAGCTTTGGCGCGCCGCTGCTTTGGCCGTTAAGCGATGCGCGTATCTCCGCGCCGTTCACTTTATTGATTGGACCTCACCACGACACCCTGGCCCGCTTTATCGGCTGGCGCAATGTGTGGGCGGTGGCGTCCGAGTTATTGCTGTTCGCGCCGCTCACCTGGTTGCTTTGGCGACAGGCGCGCGGGGCCCGCAACACCATAGAAGGATTCAAATGACTGGACGCATGCTGAACATCATGAAGCGCAATTTCGTATTTTCCATCTTCATCGTGGCGATCGTCGGATTGATCGGCTTCCTGCTGCTGTCCGCCAAGAAGCATATGGAAATTACCAATACGGAAATCGCCCGCAATGTGGGGAACGCCGCGCCAGTAGAACTGCACAAAGTCGGCGCAGGCGACGTCACCTCCCGCTTCGCCGCCACCGCCGTCGCCACGGAAGGGGTTTCCGTCGCGATACGTCCGCAAATCGAAGGCGCTATCAGGGCGCAACCAGTCAAACTGGGCGATCTGGTGGTCGAGGGCCAGGAGCTGTTCCGGCTGGACGACACGCTCTATAAATCCAATTACACCCTGGCGAAATCCCTGGTGGAAAACCGCAAAACCTTGCTGGACTACTACAGCGCCAACCTCAGTGAAATGAAGAGTCTGCTGGAAGGCGAATATGTTTCTCAGGAGCAGTATAAAACCGCGTTTCTCAACTTCACCCAGTCGCAAAGCAGCCTCGCCGAAGCCACTCACCAGTTTAACAACGCCAGCCAGGAGCTTAAGCAAACGCAAGTGGCTTCGCCGATATCCGGCGTCGTCAGCGAAGTGAAGAGTTTTCCCGGCGTCTATATCAAGAAAGGCGAGGAAGCGCTGGTCATCAATTCCATCGACCCGATTCTGTTCAAGATTCTGCTGCCGGAAAAAGAACTGGGCAACTTCTCACTGGGCAAAGCCGTGGATATCCGTCTGTCGGCCTTCACCAGCACCACCCTGCACGGAACAATCTATCGGGTGGACCCTGAATTGGATGAAAGCCAGGGCGCCGCCCGGGTCTACGTGCAGGCGCCCAATCCCGAGCTGATCGTGAAGCCCGGCATGACCGGCACGGTGTATCTGGAGCAGAACAAAAACACCGTGCGCATTCCTTCCATCGCCCTGATCAATCGCTTTGACGACGACGCGGTGGTGTTTCGGGTCAGCGAGTCCGGCGCCGCGGAATTGACCCCGGTGAAAGTAGGCATCTCCGGCGACGGCTATGTGGAAATCATTGAAGGTCTGCATGTGGGAGATGAAATCGTGGTGGCGGGACAGCAGAGTCTGAAAGCCGGCGATAAGGTAAAAGGATAAGGAATTCATGATGTCAGCCAGGTTGTCGCTATCACTCGCCACAGGCGTCTGCATGACGTTGAGTGCGGGAATTTGTCATGGCTTTGAAGACCGCCCCGAGTTTAAGGCCCTGTTGAGTAAGATGTGCCGCACCAGCCCGCAATTGCAGGTGCAGCGTCTGGAAATCGCCTCTTTGCGCAAAGAGTTTGAATACACATCCGGACAGGCATGGTATCCAGAAGTGACTCTGAGCGCAGGGCCGCAGTACTACGAAGGCGAATCCGTGGGGAACTTCGCCTTCGAGCAGAATCAGAGCGCCTTCATCGACTCAGACAATGAAACATCCGTCAGCGGACGCCGCACCGGGTTTGTGAATCAGGCCAAGGTGGCGCTGGACGCGCCGATCTACCGCAATAGCCGCTGGGTGGGACAGGAAACCGACGACGCCGCGATTCTGCGGCAGCGCATCGAGTATGAAACCGCCAAGCATCAGAAGCTGTTTCAGGAAAGCCTGCTGGAACTGGTGGAAGTGCTGGTCTCACTGCAACAGGCGCAACAACAGGAAATTCTGCTACGGGAACTGCTGGCGGACGCCCAGTCGCAACTGGACATCGCGCGCAATGCCGCCCGCGCCCGTCTGATTGAACGCTCAGATCTGCTGGAAGCGGAAGGCGCCGTCGCTGAACTGGAAGGCGAGCTGCAACAAACCGCGAATAACCGTGACTATCTGAGCCAGAAGTTCGCATTCCTGGCGCAAACCGCCGACGCCATGCCGACGCCGGACTTCAAACTGGAATCCCTGCCTCCCGCCGGAGACCTGGAAACCCTCGTCAATGCCGCGGAGAACAGCAGCATCGACGTCATCCTGCAGCAAACCCAACTCGCCATCGCCCGTCGCCAGTACGATCAGGCGCGTCACGATAACGGCGTGGCGTTCGGCTTGAGCGGTTCCGTCCGCGGGGTGGCGGACGAGGACTTTAGCGAGAGCAAGCATCTCACCACAGTGGGAGTCAGTCTTGAGGTGAAGCTGCAAGACACCCTGCGCGCCAGCGGCAAATCCCGCTATTGGGCGCTGCAGGTGGAAAAAGAACAGAGGCAGTTGGATCTGATCAGGGCGAATCAACGCATCGTCACCCTGCAAAATTATCGGGACTATCAACAGCAATTACTGACCCTGAAAAACTCACTCAGCGCCCTGGATCGCGCCAGATCCGAACTGGAGAAGAACCAGGAGCTGTTTCGACTGGGCAAGGTGGGCGTCAGTGAGGTAATCGAATCCCGTTCCGATATCCGACAAATTGAGCTGGGCAAATTGGACGCCTACGCCAAGCTGTGGCTGCTGCAATTCCGGCTGACGCCGGGCGCGCGATGGTCCTGCTCCGTAGAGGGAGATTAATCAATGTCTTCGAACAAGAAGATTTTCCGCAATATCATCGCCACCCTGCTCGGCGAGGGCGTGGGGGCGCTGCTCAACATCTACGTCATCGTCTTGATCGCCCGCACCCTGGGACCGGAATCTTTCGGCGACTTCGCCTTCATTCTGGCGTTTGTCGGCCTGTTGCAGCTGGTCACCGACATGGGCGTCACCAATCTGTTGGTGCGGGAAATCGCGCAGAAGGCGGAGCAATACAAGCATTTCTTCGGCAACGTGCGCCTGCTGGCCTGGGCGGTCACCCTGGTGGCCACCGCGCCCACCGCCGTTGTCTGTCTGCTGATTCTGGAGGACCGCGACTTCGGAATGAGTCTGTTCATTATGACGGTCGCCGCGTTGATCGTGTTTCACAGCGTGATCTATGGCGCGCTGTTTCGCGCCTTCGAGCGCATGGAATTCAACGCCGCCATTTTCGTCATCCACAAAGTGATTCTGTTGGCGCTCACCCTGTATTGGCGCGACCACGATCCCAGCATTCTGGCGCTGTGCGGTTACTATTTGCTGGCGAATGTCTGTCAGTTCCTGCTGTTTTACGCTTGCAGCCTGGCGGTTTTCAAACGCATTCCCTGGCGCTTTGATCCCGGCCTGTGGAAATACGTGCTTTTCGAGTCCGTTCCCATCGGCTTATCCATGATGTGTCGACGCGCCACCCTGCATGTGGACACCCTTATCCTGAAAGCGATGGCGGCGCCGCTCGCCCTGGGGCTGTTCAACGCCGCCTATCGGGTAATACAGATAATCGAAATGCTGCCGTTCACGCTGTCTATTCCGATCTATCCCAAACTGGCCCGCCTGGCGCTTGGCGATAAAGCGGAATTCAGTCGTTTTCTCAATCAGGTGTTGAAGTTCTACGCCATTCTGTCGCTGCCCATCGTGGCGTATGTGTTTGTCTTCGCCGAGGACATTATTGGGTTGATGTATACGCCGGAATTCGCCTCCTCCGCCAATATTCTGCAAGCGCTGGCGGTGGCGATCTTCTTTATCTTCCCCTCCTCCATCATGATTTACGTGTATTCCGCCATGGGACGGCAGCGTCTGTTCACGCTGATCTCCCTCGCCACCCTGGCCACCAACGCTATCCTGGATATTTTGCTGATACCACATCTGCACGCTTTTGGCGCAGCAGTGGGTACAGTGACCGCGGAAGCTTTATTTATCGCCGGATCGCTCTGGTTCCTGTATCGCCAGTCTGTGCCCGTGCAATGGGTGCGCATGTCTTACAAGCCGTTGCTGGCGGCGCTACTGGCGGGCTACGCGGTGAACGCGGCTTTCGCGTCCCCGGGTCTGCTGCAGTTTATCCTGGCGTCCTTGCTGTTCGCCGTCGCCTATCTGATTCTGATTCTGGTCAGCAAAACGCTGGATCAGCGCGAGCTGGCTTTCCTGGCGGCGCTGATCAAACGTCGTCCCGTCGGCAAAGGGGTGCAATAAGTCCATGAAGATGCTGGCGGGGGTGCAGGCGAGTCTGATTCTGGCGATGCTGGGCGCGTTCCTTGCTCCCTGGATCAATCTGCCCTTCGCCGGCGGCGAGTCTGGCGTCCAGTACGCCGCGTCAATGGCGCTGTCTCATCCTGACATGCTGGGCCCCGCCTTATTGCTTTTGATCGCCGCACCGTTGCTGGCGATCAGCGTCCATTTCAACAAGCCGAATCTTGCTTTGGTGAGCGCCGCCTTCGCCCTCGCGTTCCTGGCGTGCGTTCCCGGATATCTCGTCGCCCTCGACCCCCATACATTGCCAACCTACGCCGACAATATTGAGGATTACCGCACGTTGAAGCGGTTCTTCAATTCCTTCTTTACGCCCAATAAAGGCCAGGCCATCGCACTCCCCGACACCGCCAACTTTGATTCATTGGGCGGTCGTCTGGAGCTGGCGTTTCTGTGTCTGGAATGGGGCTGGTATATCGCCACGGGCGCCGCCGCCATTCTTTTTATGATGACGTTGTCCAAAGCGCACTTGCGCTTTTATCCCATTGCACTGCTCATTCTGATCATGCCGCTGGCGCTGACGCTCTACCCGACCCTGCAAGCGGCCAAATACAAACAGGATGCACAATGGCGGTTGACTGAGGGGGCTCCGGCGTCCGCTTTTGGCTCCATGGTCATCGCCTTCAAGCTCGACCCACTGCTGACCTACTCCGAGCAGGCCAGCCGGCTTTTCTCACAATTGAACGCGATGGTGTTCAAACCGGAAAACCCCGCCGCCGCGCTCTATCAGTCGGCGCAGTTGGAGACCGCAGGCAAGCGCCAAGAGGCGCTGGACACGCTGCATACCGCTCTGCAACACCGTCGCGAAGACGAGTTCTTTCCTTATGTGGCGCACCACACCAAGCGCCGGCTCGCCATCCTGACTGACCGGGTCATCAGCCGCAATTACCGTCACGAGCAATGGGATGAGGCCTTGCTGGCGTTGCAGGAAATGCTGCGGGTCTATCCAGAAAGCGACACTCTGCGGGCGATGGCCAGTCTCGCCTATATCCGCCAGGGCGTGCCGGAAAGCTGTCTGTCCAGCGTTTCCGCCTCGCTCGAACGAATTCAAGGCTCCAGCCTGCGCGCCGACTTGCTGGCGACCCAGGGAGAATGCCTGATGATGATGGGGAAAGTGGATCAGGCGCGGGAGTCATTCCAGCTTTCCATTGATGCGGACAGCGTGCGCAATCTACGCGCCGTGCGCGGACTTAGCGGGTCATGACTATGCTGTGGCGAAGCGCGCGACAGGGACTGCGGGCGAGCCGCAAAATCTTTCCGGCGTTGCTGGCTTTCTCTCTGTTGCTGGGACTGATGACCACCTACGCACTGGAGCTGAAGAATCAGCAAAGCGTGCGCTTGAACTGGGACGGAGCCCAGTGGATCACTGCGCCAGACGCCCGCGCCGTCAGCTATTTCCGCAAAATATTCATCGTGCGCGCAGCGCCCTATAAAGCCTTCTTGAAGCTCGCGGGCACAGAGAATTACAAGCTCTATATCAACGGCGTGGAAGTTGCCGTGAAATCCGCCGCCACCTCTGAGCCCATCTGGCTCGGCGCAGTGGAATCGTACTTACGCCCCGGTAAAAACCTCATCGCCGTCCGGGTGGAAAAATCCACCCTCGGCGGCGCGCCAGCGATGATTCTGTCCCTTCGGGTCCAGGACAGCCAGGGACAGGAACAGCGTCTGGTCAGCGATAACGCCTGGAAGGCGTCCTTCACCCCCGCCAATGGCGGCGCCGACGCCCGGGTTTGGTATCAATACGGGTTTTATGACGAGGACTGGCGGGCGCCGCAGTTAGCCAATGGGTTAAAGCCGCCTGCGATTAGCGGCAATGTGGATTACGGCTATTTTCTGTGGAGCCGCACCAGTGCGCTGCAGCCGGTCTGGCGCAGCGGCGCCGGCGACAAAGCGTCGGAAGCCCGTTTTGTGCTGACATTGCCCTTCTCCCGCGCCGCGCTGCAAAACGCCTGGTTGATGGCGCAATGCAACGGCTCCTTCAAGGTTAACGTCAATCAACGCCGCCTGGGCGACTACGCCAGCGATTATCCGCAAATCAAAGTCATTAACTTGTTTCAACCGCTAGGCTCCGCGCCCGCCAACCAGATTGAAGTGTTCGCGGATTGCGACCCGGCCCTGGGTATGGGCTTGCAGGCCGTCGTACAGACCGGGGAAGATCGCTTCATCAGTTTTCCCGGCATAGATTGGCGCGTCAGTCCGGTCAGCGCTACGGATGCGCCGGCGCAATACGAGCGCCCCGCCTATACGCCACATATCCGTCAGGTAGAAACGGAATCAGTGGAAAGCGCGCCAATTCGTTTCGAAGACCCCAGCCTGGAGGTCATGCGGCAAGTCAGTTACCCCGAATTGATTTTGCGCGCGTTGAAATGGTGTGCAATCTGGTTTCTGCTCAACGTTCTTACCAGCGCAGGACTGTTGTTGGCGCTGGCAGGTCTGCCCCGTCTTGTCGCAGCGATCAATCTGCTGCTGACCTCTCTTACCTGCTTCGGCGCTTTGCTGTGCGCCCTCGCCCTGGATGCGCGCCTGCTTACTACCAGCCTGTTTAATCTGGGTGTCGTCACCGCCTTGTTCGGCGCTGCGCTCCTGGCCCAAGCCCTGTCCGCGCTGCAGTTGCGCTCATCACGCTTTGCAATCGGACGCGAGAGTTGCGCAACCGACTATGTCGGCGGAGCCACCAAAGTTTTGGAGGAAAGCTTATGAACAGCCGCGCCGAGTCGCCATGGGTGAAATGGACGCTGATGCGCGCCAAGGCTAATTCCTTTCCAGTGATCATGCTGATCGCCACCGCGCTGATTGCACTCTCTTTCAGTCTGCGCGTCGGCGGCCTGGAGGCGCGCGCGCTCACTATCGACGAAGCTACTATCGCCAGTTTTGTAGAGGGCGTGTTGGATAAGGGCTATCCCTATATCTACGTCAGCACCATGGAAGTTCCCTTGGCCACCTACGAACTGGTGCCTTACTTTTTGGCGCTATCGGTCAAGTTGGGCGGCTTTTCCGAATTCACTTTACGCCTGCCTGCGCTGCTATTCTCCACTGGCGTATTGAGCCTGATTTTCTGGATCAGCCTGCGCCGCTTTGGCTTGGCGGCGGCGATTATCGCGGGGCTCTTATACAGCCTTTCAACCTGGTCTATCTATTGGTCGCAGAACGCATTTCACCCGGCGCAGACGCAGTTCTTCACTCTGCTCACCGCCACGGCGGTCTACCATCTGCTGCAGCAGGAACGGGTTCGACTGCGATTCGCGTTGCTGGTCTGGGCGCTATTCACTGTGACCTATTTAAGCTGGGAAGGCTCCGGGTTTCTGCTTCCTGTGATGGGCGTCATCGTGCTTATCTTCAAACGGGATAATCTGGCCTGGATCTTCCAGCGCAATCTCTGGGTGATGTATCTACTGGTGATATTAACGCTGGTCGCCCAAGGCGTGCGCCGGGTGGTGCTGCAACAGCCGCACCTCATGCTGGGCTCCGGCAAAGGCGATGTCAGTCTGCCGCAGCTGGGCTTCCTGAAAGACAGTTGGGAGCCAGGCTTTTACTTTATCAACTTCTTTGGCATGGAAACCCATCTCATCACCGGCGCTGTTTTCCTGCTCGGCGCCTATTACGCCTGGAAGCGTCCGACACTGCGCTTTTACTATCTGGTGTTCCTCATCACGCTGCTGTGCCTCAGCAACTTTTTGCTGTTCTACAACGCCCACTATGTGTTTTTTATCTACCCGTTTTTCATCATCAGCGTCGGCGCCATCCTGACATTTCTGATTGAGGACGTAACACGTCTTACCGCCCGGGTTAGAGCCCCAGCGGCGACAGCGGTCGCCAGCTTCAATCTGGCGGCGCTCTTATTGATGGCGGTGATGTCAATGAACTCCAACCTGATCCATTTTTATAGCATCGGCAACCTGGGACACCTGGGTTTTCGCTCGGATTACCGGGACGGTTTCGCCGGCGTGGACTACCGCAAGGTGTCCGCCACGTTGAAACAGGGCTATCGGGAAGGCGATAAAGTCATCAGCATGGCGCCGATGCCAACCAAGCTGTATTCCGGCATTACACCGGATTATTTCCTGCAGACCATTACCGATCGCAAGATCGTCTACGACCGTAACCTGGACTCGCCCTTCTATCGGGATAAATTCCTGGGCACGGTGGTGCTTCGCAGCGACAGGGAGCTACAGGACGTACTGAACCAGAATAATCGTGTCTGGTTGGTGGCCTCCCCCTGGAATGCGATGACGCTGGTCATCGACGCGGACACCTTGCAATTCGTCCAACGCAACATGCGCGTGGTGGATGAGAGTTACGACGCCAGACTCTTTTTATGGCAGAAATAAACAAGGGGAATGAAATGAACATGGAAGCCAGAGCAACGCATGTACGTTGCATCATTCTTGCCGGCGGTAAAGGCGCCCGGCTGCGCTCGCGGGTTGCGGATCTGCCAAAACCCATGGCGCCGGTGGCTGACCGCCCATTTCTGGAGCTGCTGCTGGATCAGCTGGAGCGCCAGAATATCCACGATATCGTGCTGTCTCTCGGCTACAAAAGCGAACACATCGTCCGTTATTTTGAGGAGCGTCCCCGCGCCACCCAGCGCCTGAATTTCGTAATTGAAGACGCGCCCATGGGCACCGGCGGCGCTATTCGCATGGCGGCGGAACAGCATCCCGCGCCCTATTATCTGGTGCTCAATGGCGACAGTTTCTGCGACACCGATTTGCAGGACTTTATTTCCTCCGTTTATCGCAGCGAGTTCACCAACGGCATGCTCGCCGCGCTGCAACCCGACTGCTCTCGCTATGGCAAGCTCACCGTGCACAAACACAGCGGCAAAGTGATCATGATTGAGGAGAAAAAGCCGAACGCCGGCCCTGGACTGATCAATGCCGGCGTCTATTTCCTCAGCGCCGAGTTCTTGCATAAACACTGTCCGCAACAAGGCGCGTTTTCCTTCGAACAAACCGCCTTTCCGGCGCTGGTGGGCGGAGGGTTATACGCCTACACCAAAGCTGGCCCCTTTATCGATATCGGTATACCCGAAGACTACGACTTCTTATGCGCCCACACAGAGCAGTTCTTTCCCCAGCGGGAAGCAACCCTTTCGGCGCTCAGTGACTGAGCCCGGACAACCAGGAGGATGACCAATGAACATTGACATGGACTATGTAAAAGAACGCATCAGAGATTCGATTGCAGTCAAACAACGCCTGCTCGCGGACGAGCCATTGATGGAGAAAGTGCTCCGTCTGGGTCAAGTCTGCGTGGAGGTTTATAAAAGGGGCAACAAGGTTATCCTGGCGGGAAATGGCGGCAGCGCGGCGGACGCACAGCATATCGCGGCGGAGTTCGTCAGCCGCTTTGAATTCGATCGCCCCGGCCTGCCCGCCCTGGCAGTGACGACGGACACCTCCATGCTGACGGCCATCGGCAATGATTACGGCTACGAACGGGTTTTTGCACGCCAGGTGGAGGCCAACGCCAAACCCGGCGACCTGTTCATCGGCATCACTACATCCGGTAATTCCAAGAACATATTGGTCGCTCTGGAAAGCGCCAAAGAAATGGACCTGATCACCGCCGCCTTCGCCGGCTCCGGCGGCAAAGTGCAGGAACTGGCGGAGCACGTCATCAACGTGCCCTCCACGCATACGCCAAGAATTCAGGAATGCCACATCATGATCGGACACATTATCTGCGGTATCGTGGAAGACGCGATTTTTGGCGAAGCCGCCGCCTGAACTGGAACTCACAACCACTGACAAGGACACGATTATGTTGGACATACCGCAACTCCTCTCCCGAGTGAAGCTGTTCCGTAAAAAGGCCGCTGTGCGCTGCGCCATGTGCTCAATGGGCGGCGTCGGCTCCACCGCCCTGGCGCGCCATATCGGCTCCATCTCCGATAAAACCATCCGCGAACACGCCTATACGCCCGCCGTGTATGACGATGAGGTCGACATCCGACTCGGTTACATGTTCGGCAATCCTTACGATGCGGTGCTCTCACTGTTTCGTCGCAATTATCAGGACATGCACGCAAAAGCCATGAACGTGAACAGCCCCACTCCGGCGCGTTCGCTACGCGGCATGACGCTGGAGGAGTATTTGGAGAGAGGCGTGGATGAGTTCAATATCGAGCGCCAGTTTGATAACTGGGTCAGTAATCTTTCTCCCAAACACCCGACCATCCTGATCAAGTACGAGAGCCTGGGATCGACCATCGATAAGGTGCTGGAATTTTTCCAGTGTGAGGAGCCGTTCGAATTGAAGCGTCGCAACTCCTCCTGGGTGGATCAGCCTTCACGCATCATTGAAGGACTGCAGCTGATTTACGGCGATGTGGCCGCCAAGATAGACGCCATGCCGCCACTGAAAATACTGCTGCCGGAAAGCGTTCACACCCGTACTCTGAACGCCGTCACCAGCTAATTCCATTGCAACTCCCGGAGGCTCAGCCTCCGGGTTGGCCGCTTACTTGATCGCATTGTTGACACTGGTGTGAAAACCGCCCATTTGAGGCGATATATCCGTATTCAATAAGTCCTGATTCCAGACTTCGATATAGTAAATGCCCGATTGCAGCGCTAACTGGATGGCGTCGAGCAAATCTTCCCGGGTAATTTCGTTATAAGCCCGGGTGGAAGCCGTGCCGACCAGTTGCACGCCAGCAAAGCTGGACGCTGCGCCGGACAACAGCAGGCTATACATTTCCGGGTACGCCACCTCCGCATTGCGACGACTCCACCAAGCTCCGAATACGCCAAAGCGCGCCCCAATAGAAGCTTGCCCATAGGCGACAACCTGCTCCGCCACCGTCGGCGAACCCAGTACCGGATGCACGTCCAGATCCATGCGGGTGTCGTCAAAGGCCTGGTTGTATGCATCCAGAATTCGCTTCCATGAATTCACTAACGCAGACTCGCTGTATCCTTTTGCGTAGAAGTCCGCCTCCGCCTGAGCGTCAAAAAAGTACTGCATTTCAAAGCCATTGGTAGTCGAGTTGGTCATATGCACCAACTGCAATGCCTCCTCGCCGCTATAGCGAGCGCCCAAGGCCGCAATAAAGTTTGTCAGGTAACGCAGATAGGTTTCATCCCAGGGAATCGGCAGACGCCGGGGAATGTCCCCGCGAAAGATGTAATCCAGCATGTCCGCGCCTTCGGATTCCAACCAGGCCGGCGCGGCATATCCATTCAGCAGCGCGAAGGTGACATGCAGCCCCTGCGCCTTGGCTTTAACCAACTGCTGATCCAGCAATGACCAGTCATAGACGCCGGGAGACGGCTCCATTTCCGCCCAGGGAATACGCACCAATACACCATCCAGATAAGCCGCTTCTTCGATATTGTTAAACACTGAAGAGGAGGTGCTGGTAGTGGGCCCGCAACTGCAATAGATACCGGCAAGTTCGTAGGTTTTAGGTGACTCAGGCTCATCAGGATCGTCGACGATGTCGTCCTGACCGGCATCGCTATCTCCATTGCCTGTGGGCTCCAGATCATCTGGATCAATGCTGGTCGAAGGATCGCTTTGGGTATCTACAATCTCTCGATTTGAGTCGGTGCCGTTATCTGTACTTCCGCCACCGCCGCCACATGCGCATAGAGTCAAAAATAGAACCGCTAATAATAATCTAGCCGTCATGAGGCCTGTTCGCATCAGAACGACAGGCCACGGATAAGTTCGCAACAACATAGTTCATCCCATCACTTCAGCGCCGGATCTACCGGCAAACATGCAATCCATCGCCCGCAACTGCCTGAACACGGACATTTGGCGAGGGCATCATATAAGGATGAAACTGATCAAAAAAGAAACGGTTTGTAAAAACGGGGGGTATAGCGGCGGCTGTAACCATACTCCAACAAACCGCAATAAATTCATCAGGATATGTTGCAACGAGTGAGTCACAGTCTTCTTTTATAAAGATATGCAACGCTAAAATAGCCAATAGAAAGTATGCCTGTCGTCCAGCAACAACGATGCGCGGGAAGCCTCAAACCACACCAAGGGAAGACAATATGAAAAGCATAATAAAGCTGTCGCTGGCCATCGCCTTAAACGCCAGCATTCTGGGTTGCGCCACATACTCCCACCCTGTCCACTTCTATGACGCATCCTCTTGCGAGTACCGAATCACCAGCATGCGGCAAGACATCCACACCTGTTACGGAGAAGCATTCCCGATTGAGTATGCAGTATTAGTCGCAGCGCAAAGCGACAGTCAGATTTTTCGTGAGCAGTTGAAAACGTTGGCGGGCTTTGACTGGGAAAATGAGCGCGCCATCCTCATTACCGCGCTAGCCGATAAAGCCAATAACGATGGCTATCACACCGATGTGAAAACTGCTCAGGATGTACTGGCGGGTCGCCCTTTCATGATTCAACTGTATTCTCATGAGGGAGACTTATTGGCGGAGTCCAATGAGCCAGTGAATTTGCGCTGGATTCAGGCACATCAGAGGTAGGGGAGCTTTACAGAGGTCAGCGAAGCGCCAGACTGCACCGCTTCGCCTTGGGGTCTCGAATCGACTTACCAGGGATAAGCCGCTTCTTTCACTTCCGGTGTGGGTGAAGAAGTGACTTTCAGCGCCAGCATCAGCTTCGCCGGGGCGCCGCCTTCGAGCACAATCTTACCTTCTGAGAAAGCGTCGTCATCTTTACCGCGTTTGCCGATGAGGACTTCTTCAGCGCCATTTTTGGAGGCATGATAAAGCGCTTCTTCCATATCGATCTGAAAGACTCTACCCAGAATCGTACGCGTCCCTCTCGCTCTTTCCCAGACTTCCAGACACGGCGAAGGCTTACCATTTTTAGAGCCTTCCTTAGTGATCAATTCCACTTGATATTCCGTGCCGGTCTCAAAGTCCTTTTTTGCGATATCCAAAATTGTAGTCATATCCTACTCCCTTGTTTCTGCCGTTAATTTTTCTAATTAGACCCTCGTACCTTGACGGCCTGTCTTCAGCATTATGACACACTATAACGATAGATTTGGCCGCATGCTCCCCACCTGGATTCGCCACAGTTTCGCTAAGTGCTCAACGCACGGCGCCGCGGCAGATTCGCTCCAGTAGCTCGGGAAACTCAATACCGGCGGCCTTCGCCGCTTGCGGCAATAAACTATTCGCCGTCATCCCTGGCAAGGAGTTCCCTTCCAGGCACCACACTGCGCCGTTATCTTCGACACGAAAGTCGATCCGGCTGTATACACCCAGCTTCAGCGCCGCATGAGCCCGTAATGCAATGTCCTGCATGACGACGGCGTCAGCCTCGGCAATATCCGCAGGGAATATTTCACGGGCGCCGCCCACCTGATATTTAGCCTGGTAATCGAAAATCTCGTTAGGAGCGATAATCTCGCCAACTGGCAACGCCTGTCCTTCCAATATTCCGACCGTAAATTCTCGTCCAGGGACAAACTTCTCGATCATCACTTCATCGTCGTATTCACTTGCAAGCGCTATCGCCCGCGCCAGTTCAGACGCTTCGCGCACCACACTTAAGCCAACGGTGGAGCCTTGTTTGCTGGGCTTGACCACCACTGGCCAGCCTAACTTTTCTGCAACCTCATCACTGCTTGCCGGCGCCATCAGCCAATCCGGCGTGGATACGCCCGCGGCCCGAAATAAGCGCTTACTCAGGTCCTTGTCCATGGCTACCGCGCTCGCAATATGATTGCTGCCGGTATAGGCAAGTCCCGCCAGGTTCAGCATCGCCTGAATCCGACCGTCTTCTCCGGGGCCGCCATGCAACGCAAGAAAAACGACATCAACGTCACGGATATTGAAAGCCTCCGCCGACAAGGCAATGGCTCGCCCCCTCACATCGGCAATTACAGAAGTCGACGGCGGCTCTGGCCCCACACCAGCTTGCAAAAGACGCGCTTCGTCTGCTGCAGACAGCCGCCCAGTAGCCGTATCCACAGAAAACACTTCATGCCCCAGACTACGCAGCGCCGGAATAATTTGCGCGGCGCTGGCGATTGAGACATCCCGTTCCTCACTCGTGCCGCCGAATAATACTGCGATTTTCATGGCCCCAATTCTCCTCACCCCAAACGTAAAAACAAAAAAGCCCCAAAATAATGGGGCTTTCAAGTCAGGCTGTCACAGCTCTATATCTTAAATATTCTTTAGCTTCCGGATCAGAAAGGAATATCGTCGTCAAAGTCGTCCATAGGCTCTGGCATGGGCGGCTTTGGTTGCTGAGGCTGTTGCGGGCGTTGTTGCCCCTGGTTCGGAGCGGAATAGCCGCCGCTTGACGCGCCATAGTTGTTATTGGAAGCGCCACCATAATTGTTGTTGGAAGGAGCGCCGCCGTAGCTATCGCCGGAAGGAGCGGATTGCTGCCAACCGTCGTTGTAACCTTGCGAGTTATCCATACCACCGCCGCCACTACGGCTGTCGAGCATCTGCATCTGACCTTGCATGTCTACAACAATCTCAGTGCTGTAGCGGTCCTGTCCAGATTGGTCCTGCCATTTGCGCGTTTGCAGACGACCTTCAATATATACTTTGGAGCCTTTTCTCAGGTACTGAGCAGCGATCTCCGCCAGCTTGCCGAACAGCACAACCCGGTGCCATTCTGTACGCGGCACCAGTTGTCCCGTCTGCTTGTCTTTATAACTCTCGTCAGTCGCCAACCTCAGGTTGGAAATCGCGCTGCCGGAGGGGGTATAACGTGTTTCCGGATCGCTACCCAAATTACCAATTAGAATTACTTTATTTACACCACGCGCCATATCGCTCTCCAAACGTTATCCCTCAACCTGGGCGGTGAGAGGGTAATTTACCAGCGCTTTCTCATCAAAGCGCTGTCTATCAATCTTTAAATACGCCAAGTGTTCTTCAATCACCAGAGTGACGTCTTCAACACCATGAATTTGCGTCAGTTCCTGCGCTATCTTGTCCGCCGCGTCCACATTAAACGGCTGCAGCGACAGCACATAACTCGCTGTGTAGGGAGGATCAGGCATGAACAGGGACACTCCGCCCCATACTACCGCCATCACTGTACAAAGACCATACACTCCCATCAAACCAAACTTCTGATAAGCCAGTCCACCTAGGACGCCCCCTAGAAAGGCCCCAAAGAACTGCGAGCTGGAGTACACTCCCATCGCTGTTCCCCGCATTCCCGCGGGCGCCACCTTGCTGACCAAAGAAGGCAAAGTCGCTTCCAAGAAGTTGAAAGCCAAGAAAAAGCCGAATACAGCCAGGGTAAACCCGATAAAGTCGTTCACCCCTTTCATTACAATCATGAGAGCCGCCGCCATTAACCAGACAGCTCCAGTGAAAACCTGTCGCAAAAGGCGCTTTTTCTCGCCAATGATGATCAGCGGAATCATGAATACGAAGGCTCCGCCCATCACCGTCAGATAAAACCAGCCATGTCGATCCGCGGCCATATTAAATTTATCCGCCAATGTAACCGGCATTGCGACGAACATCGCCGTCAATATCATATGCAGCGAGAATATTCCCCAGTTCAGACGCATCAGCTCTTTATGCTGAAAGACATCCCGCAGGGCGGATCGAAGCACTATCGTTTCCAAGTTGCGCCGCTGCTGTAACGGGGTCGGCACTTTATACAACAAAACCATTCCTGACAACGCCATGCACGCCGTCGCCCAAAACAGTCCAGACAATCCTGCAAAGCCTGAAATCAATGGCCCCAGCACCAGCGCCAACGCAAATGACAGCCCAATCGTCATTCCCACGGTCGCCATGGCCTTGGTGCGATTCTCTTCCTGCGTCAAATCACTGAGCAACGCCATTAATACGCTGGCGATGGCGCCCGCTCCTTGCAATAGACGACCAAAGATAACCCCATAAATATGATCGCTTAATGCAGCGACGACACTGCCAAGGCAGAATAATCCCAAACCGATCAAGATCAGCTTCTTCCGGCCAAAACGGTCAGACAGCGCCCCAAAAGGCACCTGCATGACAGCCTGACTCAAGCCGTAAACGCCTATGGCTAGGCCCAGCAGCGCTGGCGTTGCTCCTTCAATCTCTCTGCCCAGCACCATGAAAACCGGCAGCACCATAAACAGCCCAAGCATTCGCATGGCGTACAACGAAGCCAGCGCGGAGACAGCGCGGCGCTCCTGGGGCATAAACCTCTGCGTCTTTTGCATTTAACTACCGTACCAGTCCATCAAAAAGCGCATATTGTAGCATTTGACCAGCCACTTATTAATCGATTCGCTGTCGCTTTGCTCATCCTGTTTCCGTACTTATATAATGACCGGCTGTAAATTCCGGAGGTGAAAAAGAATTTTATGGACACGATCCAAGTCCGCGGAGCCCGAACTCACAATCTTAAGAATGTCGACCTGGACTTGCCGAGAGACAAGCTCATCGTCATTACCGGGCTATCAGGCTCAGGCAAGTCATCCCTGGCTTTTGATACGCTGTACGCGGAGGGACAGCGGCGCTATGTGGAGTCGCTGTCTACTTACGCCAGGCAGTTCCTGTCCATGATGGAGAAGCCAGACGTCGACCATATAGAAGGTCTTTCACCCGCTATTTCCATCGAGCAGAAGTCCACCTCCCATAACCCTCGCTCCACTGTCGGCACCATTACAGAAATCTATGACTACCTGCGTCTGCTGTTCGCACGCGCTGGCGAGCCTCGCTGCCCGGATCACGACATCGTTCTCGAAGCCCAGACGGTCAGTCAGATGGTTGACCGAATCCTTGAGCTGCCTCAGGAAAGCAAGTGGATGTTGCTGGCTCCAGTCATACGTAATCGCAAAGGCGAACACCTTCATGTGATCGAGGGCCTACGCGCACAAGGCTTCATTCGTGCTCGTATCGACGGCATCGTGACTGACCTCGACGACGTACCCCAGTTAGATAAAAAGCGTAAACACACCATTGAGGTTGTGGTAGATCGGCTCAAGATTCGCGCAGATATTCAGACCCGATTAGCCGAGTCTATCGAAACCTGTATTGAGTTAGCCGAAGGCGTCGTTATCGCCGCGCCAATGGACGGAGACGGCGAAGAGCTCATCTTTTCAGCACTATTCGCCTGTCCTGAGTGTGGGTACAGCGTCAGCGAACTCGAACCAAGAGTCTTCTCTTTTAACAATCCAGCTGGCGCCTGCCCAAGTTGTGATGGACTTGGCGTAAAGCAGTATTTTGACCCCGATAAACTCGTAGAGCGTCCAGAGCTGACACTGGCTGAAGGCGCTATCAAAGGATGGGATAGGCGCAGCGTATTCTACTTTCAAATGCTGACCAGCCTTGCGGACCATTATGAAGTCGACATTGAAACGCCTTTTGAATCACTTCCAGAATCGTTCCAAAATGCGCTGCTAAAAGGCAGCGGACGCACTGATATCAAGTTCAAGTATGTGAATAGCCGCGGAGATATTGTCTTCAGAGAACACCCGTTCGAAGGCATATTGCCCAATATTGAACGTCGCTATCGGGAAACGGACTCACAAATGGTGCGAGACGAGCTGTCCAAGTTTCTCACCCAGAAGTCCTGTCCAGACTGCCACGGCAGCCGACTAAAACGTTCCTCTCGTCACGTCTTTATCGACAATAAGAGTCTGCCGGATACATCTCGCATGGCCATCGGCGACGCTTCCAACTTCTTTCATCATTTATCGCTACCTGGCCGTAAAGGAGAGATCGCGTCGAAGATCGTTAAAGAAATCCAGCTACGCCTGCAATTTCTTGTTAACGTGGGACTGGATTATCTGACTCTGGATCGCAGCGCAGAAACTCTTTCTGGAGGAGAAGCCCAGCGTATCAGATTAGCCAGCCAGATAGGCGCTGGACTGGTTGGCGTCATGTACGTGCTCGACGAGCCTTCTATTGGCCTGCACCAGAGAGACAATGATCGTCTGTTGGCCACGCTGACCCACCTGCGAGATCTCGGCAATACAGTAATCGTGGTTGAGCACGACGAAGACGCCATTCGTATGGCGGACTATGTCGTAGACATCGGGCCTGGAGCGGGAGTCCATGGCGGAGAAATCGTCGCCCAGGGCTCTCCTGAACAGGTCATGGAAAGTGATAAGTCCATCACTGGCCAATATCTGAAGGGAACGCGCTGCATTGCTGTACCGGAACAAAGAGTGCAGCCAGATCCAGACAAACAGCTCATTATTACTGGGGCCACCGGGAACAACCTGCAGTCCGTCACGCTTAAAGTCCCAGTGGGACTGTTCACCTGCATCACCGGTGTGTCAGGATCCGGTAAATCCACACTGATCAATAGTACGCTCTATCCGATCGCCGCCACCAAGCTCAACATGGCGACTACTCTGACTCCTGAGCCCTATGGGTCTATTGAAGGACTGGATCATTTCGATAAAGTTATTGATATCGACCAAAGCCCGATCGGGCGAACGCCAAGATCCAACCCAGCGACCTACACAGGTATATTCACCCCCATAAGAGAACTTTTCGCGGCGACTCAAGAGGCCAGGTCTCGCGGCTATAAACCGGGAAGATTCAGCTTTAACGTACGGGGAGGACGCTGTGAGGCCTGCCAGGGTGACGGGGTTATCAAAGTAGAAATGCACTTCTTGCCCGACCTCTATGTCCCCTGCGATGTATGTAAAGGTAAACGCTATAACCGCGAAACTCTTGAAGTTACCTATAAAGGTAAGTCAATTCATGACGTTCTGGAGATGACGGTTGAGGACGCTCGAGAGTTTTTTGACGCCATTCCAGCCATCGCCAAAAAGCTTCAGACGTTGATTGATGTCGGTCTTTCTTACATCCGCCTCGGCCAAAGCGCAGTCACCTTATCGGGAGGCGAAGCTCAACGCGTTAAGCTTTCACGAGAACTGTCTAAGCGAGATACAGGTAAAACCCTGTACATCCTTGACGAACCCACGACTGGCCTACATTTTTTTGATATTGATCAGTTGCTTAAGGTACTGCATCGACTGCGTGATCACGGAAATACCATTGTAGTTATCGAGCATAACCTTGATGTAATTAAAACAGCGGATTGGATAATCGATCTTGGGCCAGAGGGAGGAAGCAGGGGCGGATTGATTATCGCCGAAGGCGCTCCAGAAACAGTTAAAGACAATGACAAGTCTCATACCGCACATTTCTTGAAACGTATTCTGGAAACCTAGCTGGCAGAAAATGATCAGGGAGCTGTGAGAAATCAACGCTTCCTTATCTCGAAAAAGACCTGCGTATGGCGCAGGCACAAAAAAAGCCGCTAAAAGCGGCTTTTTAATATCCGAGAAGATCTTACTCTTCGTTGTCGCCTTCGGCTTCAACTACCGGACGGTCCACTAGCTCAACAAAAGCCATTGGAGCACTGTCGCCCGGTCTCAGACCGCACTTGAGAATACGCAGATAACCACCAGGGCGATCTTTGTAACGAGGACCAATCTCTTCGAACAGCTTGGTCACTGCATCTCTGCTTCTCAGACGAGAGAAAGCAAGACGGCGGTTAGCTACAGAATCACTTTTAGCCAAAGTGATTAGCGGCTCAGCCACTCTTCTCAGTTCTTTCGCTTTGGGCACCGTGGTTTTGATCAGCTCATGCTCTACCAACGATGCCGCCATATTCCGGAACATCGACTTGCGATGCGCGCTAGTCCGGTTAAATTTACGACCACTTTTACGATGACGCATCTTCTTTATCCTTCAACTACACTGTTGGCGCGCATTAGCCGCCTAATACCCGATCATCGCCCCGAATGCTGGCGGGAGGCCAGTTTTCAAGACGCATACCTAAAGACAAGCCGCGTGAAGCAAGCACGTCTTTAATTTCGGTTAATGATTTCTTGCCTAGGTTAGGAGTCTTCAGAAGCTCCACCTCAGTGCGTTGAATGAGATCACCGATATAGTAGATGTTCTCAGCTTTTAAGCAGTTCGCTGAACGCACAGTCAGTTCTAAATCATCAACCGGCCGCAGAAGAATCGGATCGATTTCTTCTTGCTCTTCAACTTTTTCTGGCTCATTTTGCTGATCAAAATCTACAAAGACAGCAAGCTGCTGTTGCAGAATTGTCGCTGCCCTACGGATTGCTTCCTCAGGATCAATCGTTCCGTTTGTTTCCAAGTCGATAACCAACTTGTCCAAATCGGTACGCTGCTCAACCCGAGCGCTTTCAACGTTATAAGCAACACGGAGCACTGGGCTGAAAGAAGAATCAAGCTGCAATCTTCCAATTGCTCTTGTTTCGTCATCAGCTGAGTTCCGCTGATCCGCAGGCTCATAACCACGCCCACGAGCCACTTTCAGTTTCATCTTAACGTCGCCATTCGAGTTAAGATTGCAAATGACCATATCTGGATTAGCAATCTCAACATCATGATCAAGTTGGATATCGCTAGCCAATACTGGACCAGCGCCCTTCTTGTTCAGGGACAACGTTGCTTCATCGCGGTTGTGCATTTTGATGGCGAGATTCTTCAAGTTCAGAAGAATCTCAATCACATCTTCCTGCACACCTTCAACGGTGCTGTACTCGTGAAGAACGCCATCGATCTCAACCTCGACGACAGCGCAACCCGGCATTGAAGACAGCAAAATGCGGCGTAATGCACTTCCTAAAGTATGCCCGAAACCGCGTTCGAGCGGTTCCAGGGTCACCTTTGCGTGAGTCGCATTGATTTGATTCACCTCGATAGTACGAGGTGTAAGAAATTCGTTTAATGAACGCTGCATAGACGCCCCTACTGGCTGAATTAGTTGCTGGCCTTACTTAGAGTAGAGCTCCACAATCAGGTTTTCGTTAATATCTGGAGACAGATCAGTACGCTCAGGAACTGATTTGAAGGTTCCAGACATCTTCGCAGCATCAACTTCAATCCACTCCAGAGTTGCACGCTGTGCGGCCAACTCAAGAGAGCCTTTAATGCGAAGCTGATTCTTTGATTTCTCGCGAATGCTTACTACATCGCCAGGCTTGACCTGATAGGACGGAATATTTACAGCCTTACCATTCACCAGAATCGCCTTGTGTGACACCAACTGACGGGCTTCGGAGCGGGTGGAGCCGAATCCCATACGGTATACAACATTATCCAGACGACGCTCTAACAACTGGAGCAGGTTCTCGCCTGTAGCGCCTTTAATGCGGGCTGCTTCTTTGTAGTAGTTACGGAATTGCTTTTCCAGCACTCCGTACATACGACGTACTTTTTGCTTTTCACGCAACTGTAGACCATAGTCGGAAAGACGACCACGACGTTGGCCATGTTGCCCAGGAGCGGTCTCCATGTTGCACTTGCTATCAAGCGCACGAGCTCCGCTCTTCAAAAACAGGTCTGTGCCTTCACGGCGAGACAATTTACATTTCGGTCCAATATAACGAGCCATTAGACTTCTTCCTCTTTAAACTCGACGCTTTTTGGGAGGACGGCATCCGTTATGTGGGATCGGAGTAACATCAGTGATGTTAGTGATCTTATACCCACATGCGTTCAATGCACGAATTGCGGACTCGCGACCGGGTCCAGGTCCTTTAACCAAAACATCTAGGTTTTTTAGGCCGTATTCAGCAGCCGCATTACCGGCTCTTTCAGCTGCTACCTGCGCAGCAAAAGGTGTGCTCTTTCTGGAACCACGGAATCCTGAACCACCAGAAGTCGCCCAGCTTAGAGCGTTACCCTGACGGTCGGTAATGGTTACGATAGTGTTGTTGAATGAAGCGTGGATATGCGCTACGCCATCAACAACGGTCTTTTTCACCTTTTTACGGGTACGTGTACCTGGTTTTGCCATGCTCTATTCCTGATACTTATTTACGAATAGGCTTACGAGGACCTTTGCGGGTGCGCGCATTTGTCTTAGTGCGCTGCCCTCGTACCGGCAAGCTATGACGGTGACGTAAACCGCGATAGCAGCCGAGATCCTTCAGCCGTTTAATGTTCATTTGCACTTCACGACGCAAATCGCCTTCAACAACCATTTTGGCGATTTCGTTCCTCAGTACGTCCAGCTGCTCCTCAGACAGGTCTTTAACCTTAGATTGAGGGCTGATGCCGGTTCTCTCACAAAGGCCACGTGAAGTGGTGCGCCCGATCCCATAAATATAGGTCAGGGACACTTCTGTGTGCTTGTTATCGGGGATATTGACACCCGCTATACGTGCCATCCATCTTACTCCGCATAAATGTTATTGGTAATAATTACCAACAAATTAAAAGGCGCAGAATGATAGCGCCTTCGTGTATACAAATCAAGCAACAGAGCTAAATATTAGCCTTGTTTCTGCTTGTGTCTTGGTTCTGTGCTGCAGATTACCATTACCGCGCCATTACGACGGATAATTTTGCACCCACGACACATTTTCTTTACTGATGCTCTAACTTTCATTGCTATTCTCCAGTCTCACGCCGATTACTTTAAAACTTGCTCGACTATCGGACCAAACCGCTCTTGCCGTAATTCTTCAGGTTCGACTTCTTCATGAGCGAATCATATTGATGCGACATGAGATGCGACTGAACCTGGGCCATGAAATCCATAACCACAACTACAACAATTAACAAGGAAGTTCCGCCAAAATAGAAAGGAACATTCCAAGACACCACTAAAAACTGTGGCAGTAACGCCACAGCTGCAATATACAAAGCGCCGAACACCGTTAAGCGGGTAAGAACGCCATCAATATATTTAGCAGTGTTTTCCCCAGGACGAATACCAGGAACAAATGCGCCAGAACGCTTCAAATTGTCGGCGACTTCCTTGGGGTTATACATTAATGCTGTGTAGAAGAAGCAGAAGAATACCACTGCTATCGCAAACAGAATAATGTATAGCGGTTGGCTTGGACCAAGCGCCTGCGAAACAACCTGCAACCACTCCATACCTTCGCCCTTGCCAAACCATTGCCCCAACGATGCTGGAAACAAAAGAATGCTAGAGGCGAATATAGGAGGAATTACACCAGCCATATTCACTTTCAAGGGAAGATGGCTGCTTTGCTGAGCATATACCTTGCGCCCTTGCTGACGACGCGCATAGTTGATGGTGATGCGGCGTTGCCCGCGCTCCATGAAAACCACGAACGCGATAATTGCTACTGCGAATACTGCAACAGCAATTAATGTCAGAACACTCAGCTCGCCGAGACGCGCCTGCTCGAATGTCTGACCAACCGCACCAGGCAAACCTGCAACAATACCAGAGAAGATCAGCAATGAAATCCCGTTACCGATACCTCTCTCAGTAATTTGCTCGCCTACCCACATCAAAAATACCGCGCCACAGACGAAGGTAACGACAGCGACAAAGAAGAAGCTCGGTCCGGTTGTAAAGGTGACACCTTGATTCGCCAGACCGACGGAAATACCAAACGCCTGAACGGTCGCAAGCAGCACTGTACCATATCTAGTGTACTGACTGATCTTGCGCCTACCCGCTTCCCCCTCTTTCTTCAGTTGCTCCAGTTGCGGACTAACGACAGTCAACAACTGCATAATGATCGATGCAGAAATATAAGGCATGATACCCAGAGCAAAGATACTCATACGTTCCAGGGCTCCCCCTGAAAACATATTAAACAAGCTCAAGATAGTGCCCTGATTCTGATCAAAGAGCGCCGCGAGTCTATCGGGATTAATTCCTGGTACAGGTATGTGGGCGCCAACTCGATATACAAGTATCGCCAACAGTACAAACCAAAGCCGAGCACGAAGCTCGGCAAGGCCTTTACCTGCACCTGCGGGTAATGCGTTTAGTTTGGCCATTTATTCCTCGACTTTGCCACCTGCGGCTTGGATTGCTTCTTGCGCGCCTTTGGTCACTTTCAGTCCTTTAACAGTCACCGCACGGGTAATCTCTCCGGACAGAATAACCTTGACCTGCTTAGCCTGTTGAGCAACGATGCTAGCCGCTTTCAAAGCCGCCAAATCGATAACATCAGTACCAAGGCTGTCGATTTCACTCAGTCTAACTTCTTCAGAGTAACGGCCAACCCTTGAGGTGAAGCCGAACTTGGGCAGACGACGCTGCAAAGGCTGTTGACCGCCTTCAAAGCCAGGTCTGATAGTTCCGCCAGAGCGGGAAGTTTGACCTTTGTGACCACGGCCACCGGTTTTACCCAGCCCGCTACCGATTCCACGGCCCAACCTTTTAGGGGACTGTTTGGAACCTTCGGCCGGCTTGAGAGTATTCATTTTCATATTACTCTCCTTCCACCTTCACCAGATAGTTAACCTTGTTAATCATACCTCTTACAGCAGCAGTATCTTCTACTTCCACGGTATGATTAATTTTTCTCAAACCCAAGCCGCGAACGCAGTCCTTGTGCTTAGGCAGGATTCCGATAGTACTCTTTACCAGAGTTACCTTAATAGTCTTTGCTGCATTGGCCATGACTTACCCCAGAATCTCTTCCACAGTCTTACCACGTTTAGCTGCAATCTCCTCAGGAGCTTGCATGGCTTTTAAGCCTTCGAACGTGGCGCGAACAACGTTAACAGGGTTGGTTGAGCCGTAACACTTAGCCAATACGTTTTGTACGCCAGCGACTTCCAATACAGCGCGCATTGCGCCGCCTGCGATAATACCTGTACCTTCAGAAGCAGGCTGCATAAACACCTTAGCGGAGCCATGACGCGCCTTGACTGGATACTGTAAGGTATTGCCGTTCAAAGTTACGGTAATCATGTTCTTGCGGGCGGCGTCCATAGCTTTCTGAATCGCTACAGGCACTTCACGCGCTTTACCACGACCAAAGCCTACTTTACCGTTCCCATCGCCAACTACGGTCAAAGCTGTGAAGCCGAAAATACGACCACCTTTAACAACCTTAGCCACGCGGTTGACCTGAACAAGCTTCTCCTGGAGCTCTGCTCCTTTTTGCTGCTCGTTATTTGTCATATATTCAACCTCTTAAAACTCGAGTCCGTTTTCCCGCGCAGCATCAGCTAACGCTTTTACACGACCATGGTACTTGAAGCCGGAACGGTCAAAAGCCACTTTGGTAATGCCTGCAGCCTTAGCTCTTTCCGCGATCATTGCGCCAACTTTACCTGCAGCTTCTACGTTGCCGGTAGTGCCTGCACGCAAATCTTTATCCAAAGTGGAAGCAGTAGCCAAAACCTTGCTTCCATCCGCGCTGATAATTTGCGCGTAGATATGACGCGGCGTCCGATTGATGCTCAATCTGTCGACACCGAGTTCACGAATTTTATAACGGGTTTTCTTAGCCCGACGTAACCGAGAAATCTTTTTGTCACTCATAGCCGCGCCCTACTTCTTCTTAGCTTCTTTAACTCGAACTTGCTCGCCGGAGTAGCGAACACCCTTTCCTTTATATGGTTCAGGCGGTCTGATACTACGGATTTCAGCAGCAACCTGCCCAACCTTTTGCTTATCGATACCACGAATCACAATTTCAGTTTGGGTGGGAGTCTCAGCTGTAATTCCCTCAGGAATTTCGAATACTACAGGGTGAGAAAAGCCAAGAGTCAGGTTGATCGCCTTGCCTTGAGCCTGCGCTCTGTAACCTACGCCAATCAGTTCCAACTTGCGCTCAAAACCTTGAGTAACGCCGAGAACCATGTTGTTGATCAACGCACGCGTGGTTCCAGCCAATGCACGTGCTTGGTTGGAGCCTTCTTTTGGACCAAACGTCAATGCGCCATCTTCCTGTTTCACTTCAACAGAAGGATGAACAGACAAAGAAAGAGCGCCTTTGCCGCCCTTGATATTAACCAGCCGACCGTCGAACTTAACCTCTACGCCAGCGGGAATCTGTACTGGATTTTTTGCTACCCTAGACATGATTCACTCCTAGAAGACGGTACAAATAACTTCACCACCAACGCCGGCTTTACGAGCTGCTCTATCAGTCATAACGCCTTTGGAAGTGGATACGATCGCGATACCCAAGCCACCATTTACGGTAGGCAGGTCATTAGCGGCTTTGTACTGGCGCAGACCTGGACGGCTCACTCGGCTAATATTCTCAATAACCGGAGTGCCTTGGTAATACTTCAGTGTGATCTCAAGAACAGGCTTCGCTTCTTCACTAGCTTGAAAGTCAGTGATAAAACCTTCTTCTTTCAAGACGTTGGCCACAGCGACCTTCATCTTTGAGGAGGGCATACGCACAGTTTCTTTTTCCGCCATCTGTGCGTTACGGATACGGGTAAACATATCCGCTAAGGTATCTTGCATACTCATTTAATAGCTCCAAACATTTTAGTTGTGCAGCGCTTTCGGCCTAACGGCCGAAAGACGCTTACCAACGGTCGAGCGTTACCAGCTTGCCTTTTTCAAACCTGGCACATCACCGCGCATTGCGGCTTCGCGAAGTTTAATTCGGGACAGACGGAACTTTCTCAATACCGCATGCGGACGGCCAGTTACTTGGCAGCGATTGCGCAGTCTAGAGGGACTAGCGTCTCTCGGCAGCTGCTGCAATTTCATCTGCGCTTCCCAACGCTCTTCATCAGAGACGTTCGGATTTGCAATAATGGCCTTCAACGCAGCGCGCTTCTCAGCGTATTTCGCTACGGTTTTTTCACGCTTGAGCTCACGCTCGCGCATTCCAACTTTTGCCATATCAGTTCACCTTATTTTCTGAACGGGAAGCTGAACGCGCTAAGCAGCGCTCTGCCTTCGTCGTCAGTGTTTGCGGAGGTCGTGATGGTGATATCCATTCCGCGGACTTTATCGATTTTATCGTAATCGATCTCCGGGAAGATAATCTGCTCTTTCACGCCCATAGAGTAGTTTCCACGCCCGTCGAATGACTTCTGGTTCAAACCACGGAAGTCACGTACACGAGGAATAGCTACATCAACCAGACGCTCAAAGAATTCCCACATACGATCGCCACGCAAAGTAACTTTGCAACCGATAGGAAAACCTTGACGAATTTTAAAGCCAGCTACGGATTTGCGAGCTTTAGTTACTACAACCTTTTGACCGGTAATAGCTTCCAAGTCAGCTGCCGCCGCTTCGATCTGCTTTTTATCGCCAAGAGCTTCGCCGACACCCATGTTAAGGGTAATCTTCTCAATACGAGGCACCTGCATAACGCTGCTGTAGGACATTTCCTTCATCAGCGCAGGAATAACCTCTTTCTGATATACCTCTTTATACTTTGGCATAATCAACCACCTAACCTTTAGTTATCGACAAGTTCGTTTGTCGACTTGAAGATGCGCACTTTCTTACCGTCTTCAAGAATCTTAAAGCCAATACGATCAGGCTTATCGGTGGCTGAATTAAAGATCGCCACGTTTGAAGCTTGAATGGGCGCCTCTTTCTCGACGATGCCGCCAGCAGTACCCAGCATAGGGTTTGGCTTGGTATGACGCTTAACCATATTGACGCCACTGACAACCAGCTTGCCGTCTTTCTGGACGCGATTTACTTTACCGCGCTTCCCTTTATCTCTACCTGCTATGACGACAACTTCGTCGCCTTTTCTGATCTTGTTCATATCTGGTCTGACTCCTATAGCACTTCCGGGGCCAGCGAGATAATTTTCATAAATTTCTCGCCACGCAGTTCCCGTGTCACCGGCCCGAAGATACGAGTACCGATGGGCTGTTCCTGGTTATTCAAAAGAACAGCGGCATTGCCATCAAAACGAATCAAGGAACCATCCTGTCTACGTACGCCCTTACGGGTACGTACTACGACAGCTTTAAGAACCTGACCTTTCTTTACTTTCCCGCGGGGAATAGCTTCTTTAACAGAAACTTTAATCACGTCGCCGATACTTGCGTAACGACGGTGTGAACCACCCAGCACTTTAATACACATTACTCGACGGGCTCCGCTGTTGTCGGCCACGTCAAGCACGGTTTGCGTCTGAATCATCGGTTATCTCCACCTAACAGCTTTGCTTGACTAGACTTTTTCGGCCCGCTCAACAATGTTCACAAGCTTCCACGACTTAGTCTTGGAAAGAGGACGAGACTCTTGAACTTGAACGGTATCGCCAATGCGACATTCGTTGTTCTCGTCATGAGCATGAAGCTTGCTTGAGCGCTTAACATACTTGCCGTACAGGGGATGTTTCACGCGACGCTCAACCAAGACCACAATGGACTTATCCATCTTGTCACTAACGACCTTACCGGTCTCAGTGCGCACGCTTTTCTCGTTCGCGGTCATATCACTCACCTGCCTTCTGATTTAAGACTGTCTTGACACGAGCAATGTCGCGACGCACTTTACGCAGAAGATGGACTTGATTTAATTGGCCCGTCGCCTTGCGCATCCGCAAGTTGAATTGCTCTTTCAACAAAGAGATCAGTTCATTACTGAGCTCTTCCTGAGTTTTGTTTCTCAATTCTGCAGCTTTCATTTACATCACCGTTCTTGTCACAAAAGTAGTTGCGACAGGAAGTTTAGCCGCTGCAAGCGCAAACGCCTCGCGGGCCAATTCCTCACTTACCCCTTCCATCTCGTAAAGCATACGGCCTGGCTCAATCTCCGCCACCCAGTACTCAACTGGACCTTTACCTTTACCCATACGGACTTCTAGAGGTTTCTTGGTAATCGGCTTATCCGGGAATATACGGATCCAGATCTTACCGCCACGCTTAATACGACGAGTCATAGTACGACGCGCTGCTTCGATTTGTCGGGCAGTTATGCGTCCACGTCCAGTCGCTTTTAAACCAAATTCACCAAAACTTACTTTGTTTCCGCGTTGCGCCAAGCCAGTGTTGCGGCCTTTGTGGACTTTGCGGAATTTCGTACGCTTAGGTTGCAACATTTCACTGCCCCCTACTTAGAACTTTTCTTTTTAGCTGCTTTCTTTTCAGCGCGAACCTGTTCAATACCACCCAGGATTTCGCCCTTAAAGATCCAAACCTTCACACCAATCACACCATAAGTGGTATGCGCTTCGTGCGTAGCGTAGTCAATATCAGCACGAAGAGTGTGCAAAGGCACGCGACCTTCACGGTACCATTCAGTACGGGCAATTTCTGCACCGCCCAAACGGCCGCCAACTTGAATTTTGATACCTTTGGCGCCTTGACGCATCGCATTCTGAACCGCGCGCTTCATTGCACGACGAAACATAACGCGGCGCTCCAATTGGCCGGCAACGCCAGCAGCAACCAGTTTAGCGTCCAAATCAGGCTTACGAATCTCTTCTATGTTGATGTGCACAGGCACTTTCATCAACTCGCCAACTTCCTGGCGCAGTCTATCTACGTCTTCACCTTTTTTACCGATTACAATACCCGGACGGGCTGTATGAATAGTAATCTTGGCGTTTTGAGGTGGACGCTCGATGATGACCTTGCTCACGGAAGCTTTTTCAAGCTTCTTCATCAGAAACTCGCGAACCTTGATATCAGTCAGCAAATGATCTGAATAGTTCTTTTTGTCTGCGTACCAGACTGAATTGTGATCTTTAACGATCCCCAGTCGAATACCGACTGGATTAACCTTTTGACCCATCTGCTATCTCCTACTCTTCGGCTACCTTGACGGTGATATGGCAAGTCCGCTTGAAAATGCGATCCGCCCGACCTTTCGCTCTAGGCTTAATCCGCTTCATTGTAGGACCTTCGTCTACGCAGATAGTGGCCACCTTCAGCTCATCAACATCCAGCCCTTCGTTATGCTCAGCATTGGCGATAGCTGACTCCAGCACTTTCTTGATAATGCTAGAAGCCTTTTTGGGACTAAAGGTCAATATGTCCAACGCTTCTTCAACCCGCTTACCGCGCACCTGATCTGCAACTAAACGAGCTTTCTGAGCAGATAAGCGAGCACCAAATAATTTTGCCGCTACTTCCATCTCTATACCCTCTTACCGTTTAGCTTTCTTGTCTGCAGCGTGTCCGCGATAAGTACGTGTGGCTGCAAATTCACCCAGTTTATGGCCGACCATGTCTTCAGTCACATAGACAGGAACATGTTGACGACCGTTATGAACTGCGATAGTTAAACCAACCATTTCCGGAAAAATGGTGGAACGACGTGACCAAGTTTTAATTGGCTTCTTGTCTTTGACTTCTACCGCTGTCTCCACTTTCTTGAGAAGGTGAAGATCAATAAATGGACCTTTCTTTAAGGAACGTGGCACGAGAGACCCCCTTACTTAGCTTTGCGACGACGCACAATCATTTTGTCTGTACGCTTGTTCTTACGAGTTTTGTAACCCTTCGTAGGAACACCCCAAGGAGTAACCGGGTGCTTACCGAAGTTACGCCCTTCACCACCACCATGCGGGTGGTCAACTGGGTTCATCGCAGTACCACGAACGGTAGGTCTTACCCCACGCCAGCGTTTAGCACCAGCTTTTCCGTATACACGCAGGTTGTTCTCGCTATTGGATACTTCGCCCAATGTAGCGCGACACTCCACAAGCACCTTACGCATCTCGCCGGAGCGCAAACGGATTGTTGCATATGCCCCTTCACGAGCAACGACCTGGGCCGAAGCGCCAGCGCTTCTAGCAATCTGGGCACCCTTGCCTGGCTTCATTTCGATACAATGAACGACAGAACCTACGGGAATGTTTCTCAGAGGCAAGCAGCTTCCCACGCGAATCGGAGCTTCTTGTCCGGAAGCGATTGCGTCACCTACAGATACACCCTTAGGAGCAATAATGTAACGACGCTCTCCGTCGGCATATTTCAACAAAGCAATATGCGCGGTACGGTTAGGGTCATATTCCAAGCGCTCAACAACAGCAGGAATGCCATCCTTGGTGCGCTTAAAATCGACAACACGATACAACTGCTTATGGCCGCCGCCCTGATGGCGCACAGTAATTCGACCTGCGTTGTTGCGTCCGCCGTTCTTACGTTTTTTCTCAGTCAACGACGCCAAAGGAGCGCCTTTATGCAGTGACGGATTTGTAACAGCCACTACATGTCTACGACCGGGAGATGTTGGTTTAGTTTTAACAACTGGCATTATTCGCTCCCCCCTTACTCGACATCTACAAAATCGATAGATTGACCGGAGGCAAGACGAACATATGCCTTACGAATATCATTGCGCTTACCCATACCGCGTGCGGTACGCTTGGTTTTACCCTTGATATTCACAACCTGCACCGACTCAACCTTAACATCAAACAAAGCTTCAACCGCTTTTTTAATCTCGGGCTTTTTGGCATCGGCCGCCACACGGAAGACCACTTGATTGTTGATTTCCGCTAACAATGTGGCCTTTTCCGAAATATGGGGCCCAAGCAAAACCTTATAGAGCCTTTCTTGGTTCATCCCAACATCTCCTCAATTTTCTTAAGCGCAGAGACAGTAACTAGCACCTTGTCATGCGCGATAAGGCTGACAGGGTTAATAGCAACAGCGTCACACACATCGACATGCGGAATGTTACGGGAAGCCAAATACAGGTTTTGATCAACCGCATCCGCTACTATTAATACATTCTCAAGCCCAAGGTCCTTCAGCTTCGCATTGAACTGCTTGGTCTTTGGAGCTTCTACAGCCATTTCCTCAACAACAACCAGGCGCTCCTGTCTAACAAGTTCAGACAGAATTGACTGCATTGCTGCGCGGTACATCTTTTTGTTCACTTTCTGAGAGTGATCCAACGGCGTAGCAGCGAATGTTTTACCGCCGCCTCTCCAGATAGGGCTGCGAATAGTACCCGCACGAGCACGGCCACTACCCTTTTGACGCCATGGTTTCTTTCCACCGCCGCTCACTTGGGAGCGTGTCTTCTGGGCTTTTGAACCCTGACGACCACCAGCCAAATAAGCAGTAACTACTTGGTGAACCAGAGCTTCGTTAAAATCTCTTGCAAAGGCCACGTCAGATACTGAAACAGTACCCTTACCCGCACCATTAATCGTTAACTCCATCTCTCACCCCTCTTATGCTTTAACCGCGGGCTTGATAACCACGTCTGCGCCGGTCGCTCCAGGAACTGCGCCCTTAATCAGAAGCAAACCTTTCTCTTCGTCGACTCTTACAATTTTAAGAGTCTGCACAGTGACGTTTTTATTGCCCATCTGGCCAGCCATTTTTTTGCCTTTGAACACTCGTCCAGGAGACTGGTTCTGACCAATAGAGCCAGGAGCGCGATGAGAAAGAGAGTTACCGTGAGTGGCATCTTGAGTAGAGAAGTTCCAGCGCTTGATAACGCCAGCAAAACCTTTACCCTTTGAACGCCCAGACACATCAACTTTTTGTCCGGCTTCAAAGATAGTGACGGGAACTTCGTCGCCAACCTTGTACTCAGCAGAGTCAGTGGCGTCCAAAGTAAATTCACAAACAACACGTCCAGCTTCAACGCCAGCTTTAGCAAAATGGCCCGCCATGGGCTTATTTACGCGCGACGCCTTCACTGAACCAGAAGCCACCTGAATTGCCCGATAACCGTCAACCTCAAGACTTTTAACCTGAGCAATGACGTTTTTCTCGACCTGAATCACAGTGACCGGGACGGCTGCGCCGTCATCTTCAAACAAACGAGTCATGCCAGCCTTACGGCCGACCAAACCAATCGCCATTTTTCACCTCTTAGTGCACGGGGCTTTCACCCTCTATGGCCACATACAAAAGTGTTACACCAATGAAGCGACGCTATATGCGTCAACCTTGCTTAGCCTAGGCTAATTTGGACATCAACGCCCGCTGCAAGATCCAGCTTCATCAGTGCGTCTACAGTTTTCTCTGTAGGCTCAACAATATCCAACAAGCGCTTATGAGTGCGAATTTCGTACTGATCGCGCGCATCTTTGTTTACGTGCGGAGATATCAGCACCGTAAAGCGCTCTTTTTTGGTTGGCAAAGGGATTGGCCCGCGAACTTGCGCACCAGTACGTTTTGCCGTATCAACGATCTCTTGCGTAGACTGATCGATCAAACGATAGTCGAACGCTTTTAGCCTGATTCTAATTTTCTGGCCTTGCATTTATTTACTCCGAATCCAACGACGGAAGACAGCCATACCCTACAAAAAGGAGCCGCATTTTAAGCAGCCGGCCATTTCCTGTCAAGAGCACTTTTTAAACAGCTCAATAAAAAAGGGGGAGCGAGCTCCCCCTTTACCTTATGACTGGCTAGTCTTACTCGAAAATTTTAGCAACAACGCCAGCGCCAACTGTACGGCCGCCTTCACGAATCGCGAAGCGCAAACCTTCTTCCATCGCGATTGGAGCGATCAGGCTGACTTTCATTTTTACGTTGTCGCCAGGCATAACC
>NZ_JAHMIN010000016.1 GCF_018986435.1 Hahella sp. HN01
CTCAATTAGGATCAAGTAGGAGATTTTATGTTTATTAAATTGTGCGCCCTCGGGCGTGACGCCGAACTGAGATACACCCCAAGCGGACAGGCAGTGGCTACGCTCGCCCTCGCCTACAGCATCGGCCACGGCGACAACAGGCGGACCCAGTGGATCGACGGCGCGCTCTGGGGGGACCGTGCGATCTCGCTGGAGCCACACCTGACCAAAGGCACAAAGCTGGTCGTGACGGCTGACGATTTGGAGTTGGAGCAGTTCACCAAGGGCGACGGCACACCCAGCGCCAAGATTCGCTGCAGGATAGTAAAGGTCGACTTTGCGAGCCCGAAACAAACCCAGCCTGCACCGCAACCATACAGGCCAGCAACGCCGCCACAGCCACCAGTTCAGATGCCAACCACAGGCCAGGCATATGACAACTTTGACGACGACATTCCTTTTTGAATGACACAAATCTAAACCAAAAGGACTTTTATGAACGACTTAAAAAATATTTCCGTAACGCCCGCTAAATGGGTTGCCCCGAAGCTTCTTATAGCAATTTTCGGGATCACTGTAGGGGCGGCAAAAAAATACCGCGAGCGCGGCAACTGGTGCGAAGGCATCCACTACAAGCGCCATCCAGGCAACTGCCGTGGATGGGTATACAACCGAGAAGAAATTGAAAAGTGGCTAGGAGAAGCTGCGGCATGAGTCTACCGAAGGGTATAACGAAGTTACCTCCCGGTGTAGAAATTCACGGTCAATGGCTGCGGATACGTTTTTCGTACCGCGGCCGGTACTACCGGGAACCCATCACCACGAAGATCACCAAGGGAAATATTGAGTACGCAAAAAACAAGCGCCAAACCATTAAGAATGAAATCTTAGAGGGACGGTTTGACTACGCACACCACTTCCCCAACTCACCCAACGCCCTAAAAGTTGATGGCTATGAAGCCACCGACATTAAGCGCACGGTGGAGGCAGGCATAGAGAAGTGGCTGAAAGTTCAGGAGGCGAAGAAAGCCCCCTCCACTTTCAAAAACTACAAAGTAAAAGCCAAGCACGTCCAGCGAAAGTTCCAAGCGCGGAGAATTTCAGACGTCACAAAATCCGATCTGGAACTATTCCAGACCGAGCTACTAAAAAGCGGCCTGAACCCAAAGACCGTAAACGACATATTCACGATAGTTCGGGGCGTGTGGGCAGATGCTTTTTCAGATGGGTTACTGAAGAGTAACCCGCTTGAGCGGATCAACAACCTGGAAAACGAAAAGGAGGATACAGCAGACCCTTTTACTTCCGCCGAACTGGAGCAGCTTGGAAAGCTCACGGACTACAGGCCGCAAGACGTGCATCTGATTATGTTCAACTGCTGGGCGGGGCTATCGGTATCAGAGGCGATCGCCCTCGCCTGGGAGGATGTCGACACAACAAGATGGACAATCAAAGTACAGCGCGCCCGCGTGCATTCTGAATACAAGGTGCCGAAGGAGCGCTCAAGGGTGCGAGAAGTAGAATTGATCGACCCTGCCATTGAATGGCTAAAACGTCAGAAACCATATTCGTTTATGCAGGAGCCGCACGAAATCAGAGTCAGGCAACGGGATAACGTCACGTTCAAATATGAGACCGTGCGCTTTGTATTTCTAAATGCGATTTCAAATCAGCCGTGGTACGACAACAGCCTTAGAAGATGGCAGGCCTATCTATTACGAAAGGCAGGAATTAGACACCGAGGACCCAACCAATGCCGGCACACTTTTGCAAGCCAGCTTTTAAGTCGCTACGTTCCGCAGGAGTGGATTGCGCGCCAACTTGGTCACTCTGACACGACAATGATAAAAAAACATTACGGGAAATGGATTCCTGATGATTCTCCCAGCATGGCTCGCTGGGTGTCAGAAAAGCTCTCAGATTCGCCCAAAAATAGCCCAGAAAAAAATCAGGTTTTTTCTTAGTAATCAGAAGGTTATATGGGACATAGCAGATCTAGAAACTTGCTGTATTAGCCCAGATTTAGCCCAAGCCGCATGCCTGAATTTCTAAATGATTGAATTAGAAGGGAATTCAATGGCGGTGAGGGAGGGATTCGAACCCTCGATACGGGGTGACCGTATACACGCTTTCCAGGCGTGCTCCTTCAACCGCTCGGACACCTCACCAGAGAACCAAAACAGGATTATTGCAACCCGTGTTTTGAGGTGCGCTAATGTATACGAATGCCCCTCGAAAGGCAACCTCTAATATTCCCTATCGCGCAAATATTTCACTGCGGCTTGCGGGGAGCTACTTCGCTCTATAAATGATGCCCGGGCTGCAGTGCACCATCTCGAACTTATCCGGGAGATTCCCCAGGGACTCCGAGGCGCCGAGAATCAGATAGCCGCCCGGCTTCAGAGCGGAGTGCATGCGGGACAGAATGTCCTTCTTCAGCTCCGCCGAGAAATAGATCAGCACGTTGCGACAGAAAATCACGTCGAACTTTCCTAGTAATGAATAGGAGTCCAGCAGGTTCAATGATCGAAACTCCACGCAACGAGCAACCTCCGGCTTGATTTTCCAGGAACCGTTGGGGGTCTTGGTGAAGTAATTGGTCATGCGCTCCTTGGACAACCCTCGCCCAATGGCCAGCATTTCGTATTCGCCCTTGCGCGCGGCGCTGAGCACACTGGCGGACAGGTCTGTCGCCACAATGCTGAGGGAAGCGCGCATGCCGCCCAGGTTTTTACGACGGTATTCATCCGTCACCATAGAAATGGAATACGGCTCCTGCCCTGTTGAGCAAGCCGCCGACCAAACGCGAATCTGTGTGACACCTTTGTTGGCGTTCAGCTCTGGGAGTATTTTTTCTTCCAGAATCCGGAATGGATGAACATCCCTGAACCAAAGGGTTTCGTTGGTGGTCATCGCATCGACCACCGCCTCCCGCAAAGGTGAGCGCATGGATCGACTCATTTTGTCGACCAGCTCGCCCACGGTCTCAATCTTTTCATCCGCCATAATTCGCCGCAGGCGGCTTTGCACTAAGTATTGCTTGTTATCGCCTAGTACAATGCCACATGCTTTTTGGAGGAAATCCCGAAACTTATCGTAGTCTGCGTTATTAACCAGAAAATATCCTGCCCTGACCGGTTATGCGCCAAGCGCGTCGACAGCTGAAGGTAATTACGCCAGCCGGTGTTATTGTCTTCTTTCTTCTATCGTTTTCAGCACAGATGTCACTCGCTGCGCCAGCTCATCGGGGTTGAACTTGGCCATGAAATCATCTGCGCCGACTTTCGCCACCATCGCCTTGTTGAAAACGCCGCTTAAAGACGTGTGCAGCATGATGTACAAATCCTTCAATGAAGGATCATTTTTGCAGTTGGTCGTCAGCGTGTAGCCATCCATTTCAGGCATCTCTACGTCTGAAATCATCAGACTGAGATGATCGTCAATGCGACTGCCGTCAGCGACCAGCGAACGAAGATAATCCAAGGCCTGGCGACCGTCATTTTTGGTGACGACCTCAACGCCCACCGCATCCATACAATGTACGATCTGGCGGCGCGCCACAGTGGAGTCGTCCACCACCAGCACTTTATGCTCAATCGCCTTGGCGGCCAGTTCCTTATCGATGAATTCATCCGCGACGGTATCCCGAGTTGGAGAGACCTCGGCGAGAATCTTCTCCACATCAATGACTTCAATCAGCTTGTTTTCCAAGCGGGTCACCGCCGTCAAATAATTGTCTTTGCCTGCGCCTTTTGGCGGCGGATGCATATCTTCCCAATTCATATTGACGATACGCTCCACCCCGGACACCAGAAAGCCCTGGGTCTTACGGTTGTATTCCGTGATGATGACAAAGCAGTTGTTGACGTCTTTTTCAGGAACGGGCATCTGCCCGGTGGCCATTCCCATGTCAAGTATAGGGATGGTTTCACCGCGAATATGAGCCACACCCCTGACCACCGGATGTCGTTTAGGCATCATTGTCAGCTTCGGGCATTGCAGAACTTCCTTAACCTTAAAAACGTTAATTCCGTATATCTGCTCACCCTGCAGCCGAAACAGGAGCAACTCCAGGCGGTTCTGTCCGACTAACTGAGTACGTTGGTTTACGCTGTCTAATACCCCGGCCATAAAGGGCGCTCCGCTGTTTGTTGTAGATTACCGAACTATCGGATCGGGGCGCTGACGAGGTGGCGCCCCGCATGAGCTCGCCAGCCCGGCACAGACTTTGCGTGCCTTGTCGCACACCGTCATTTTATTGGCGACGCGCAAGCGGCTACCCGGTAGCTAAGTAAAGCATAGGACAAAAAATGAAAATACGCATAACCGGCTTGATGTATATCGGCATTCTCGTTTTTTCAGCCCCGGCCTTATGCAATTCCATTCCGGTCTGGCGGCAACAAACTTCCGTTGCTGTGGAAGAATTTATGATGCGATTCGCTGCAGCGGCGGCTGAACAGCTTCAGGAACGGGTTGTTTATGAGGTCTCCGAACCTGACTCCCGCCTTAACTTCTCCCCTTGTGAACAGACGCCAGCTGTCAAGGAAGCCAGCTCCAACGGCGGAAGACTGACGCTAAAGGTAAGCTGCGACACCCCAAGCCCCTGGCAGATCTACGTGCCCGTACAAATGGAGCGGTATAGACAAATCGTGACCATCAAATCCGGCGTGCCGCGGGATTACGCGCTGGCGCCAGAGGATCTGGAAACCAAAGAGTTGAATATCATCGACTTACGCTATGGTTTCTACACAAATACCGCAGACGTGGTCGGCATGATCACGCGACGCCCTGTCACAGCAGGCTCCGCGCCCTATCCAAATATGCTGGAAGCGCCTAAACTTATTAATAAGGGCGACATGGTGGTGATAGAAGCGGCCACTTCCCACTTCAGCGTGAAAATGCCGGGGGTCGCCATGGCGGATGGCAGACGCGGTCAACAGATCATGGTGAAGAACAGCTCCAGCAACCGCATGGTACGGGCGGAAGTCATAGGATCAGGCCACGTCAGAACGCCCCTGTGAACGTACAGGTCGCGCTGTTTCAGGTAGAATGGCGACATTCATAAAATAATTCTGAAAATCTCGCTAAAGTTTCCCTGCATTGAGCCGATAAGTTAGTTAATTAAAGTTTTTAAGAGAGTAAGGCCATGAATATCAAGGGTGTCGGTTCACCTCCAGTGAACGATATCAAGTCCCGGGAAAACCTGCAGAAGACTGAGAAAGTCGATGTAGACGCCGGGAAAAATGCGGCGGCTCCCGAAAAAAGCGGAGATTCCGGGGATAAAGTCGTCCTCAGTTCGCAGGCTCAGAACATCAGGAAAGTCGAACAGCAACTGGCGAAACTGCCCGACGTGGATAGCGAACGGGTGGAAAAGATCAAAAAAGCGCTGGCCGACGGGTCCTATCAGATCAATTCACGCAGTGTGGCAGAGAAATTGCTTAATTTTGAGCAAGACTTCTGATAACACTGTGAGGGCATCATGTCCGCCGATCTGAAAGTATTTATTGATCTGCTTAAACAGGATCTACAAACTCTCTCCCAACTTGAAGATGTGCTGCAGCAGGAACGCGACTCTCTGGAGCAAAGCGATATTGAAACGCTGCAGCGCATCATCGAATGCAAGCTCCCCCTCCTGCAACAAATCGAAAGCCATGCGCGCACTCGTACGCAGTGGGTCAGCAAAACCGGTCTGCCCATCGATCGCTTTCTCTCTCTGCTGAAGGAAAAAGCGCCTCCCGTGATGAAGCTTTACCGCCAGTGCGAAAGCAGCCTCGCCAACATACACAAGCTGAATGAAGTCAACGGACGCATTATCGCCCGCTCACAGCAGCGCACGACCAAGATGATGCAGATCATCCGCGGCCAGTCCCAGCAAATGCAGCTGTACGGCAAAAACGGCGTGGAGAAAAGCGTTGGCGACGCCCAGGCCATCGCGCAGGCTTAGATTCCTGGACATAAAAAAGGCCGCAAACTGCGCGGCCTGAAACAACATCGTCTAAGGAAAAGATCCGCAACCGACGGAGCGCTCTAACTACCTCGCCCGCCGTGCGGAGGAACCGTCTACTCAGTAGGGTTTCACCACGATATACGAGTTATCGCTAAACTCGATCCCTTCCAAATGAATACTGCCCATGGTGGGACCATCCGCCGATACCCCCATCGGCCGAATATTGTTGAAACTGACCCGCTCGATATGATTCGGAAGCGTCACGTTCATGCCGCCGTCTTCATTAAACAAAGGTTTGATGCGGGAGGGATCGATTTGCACGCCGACCACTTCAACTTCGGCGTCCAGGACATTAGTGATTGGAAGCAATAGTTTTCCGAGAGACCCGAGCACCTGAACCCCGTCCAGCCCAGGCAATTCATCAGGATTATCAGAATTCTGACCTTCCAGCTGGGCCTTCGCGGCCATGTTGTAAAATTGCTGGAACTCTTCAGTGAAACCCTGCGCGCCGACATTGCTCATTTCACTGTCATCCAGCGCCTGCAGCCCCGACGCATTTTGATACAGGGTTTCAGAGGCTACCGGTGAAGATTCATTTTCAGACTGAGAGGCGGCGAACGCCACCATGGGCTGGAACGGCGCCACGGCCATAGCGACGAACGCCGCGGCGTAGCGATACCGGCTTTGGTGCCGGAGGGTACGTTGCAGCTCCTTGTCAGTTATCCAGCCAAAATCTACTAGCAATTCACCAAGGCGTTGACCATTAACGGTCTGCGCCGTTAATGCTTCATTAAGCTGACCTTCGGTAATGTATCCCCGGTTCACCAGGAGGCGACCTAGGCGGGATCTTTCAATAGCTTGCTGCTGAGTCGCCATGACTATAACTCCTTTTTTATTGAGTAGTAGCTCTTTAATAATGGAAGATGTTTAAAACTTGTACACCCGAGATAGGTTAATTTTTGTATGGGTTTTGCTATCGCCTACAACCAAGTATTAATGACTTACTACCGAGTATTAGCGGCCAACGCCGCAATATCTCTCGCCACAACGCCTAGATGCCTGAAACTTTTAAGGAATTTCTAATAATTTGTCGCTTATAACGCTGGCGGTAAAAGCATGGTTGGTTACACTTTTATAGAAGAGCCGGTTTTCAATACCTGAGACGCTTGCAGCAACCACACCCCAGGGGGCGGATTTGTCATTACCGAACAGTCACCAGGATATGTCCGCAGATACCGCGACCTACGTTCGCAGACTGCTGGACAACGGCATGCACGGACTGCAATTCGAAGGCGAATTGGAAAGCGAGTTTGAGCGTTATCACTTGAACCGTTATCTGCATCTGAACCGGGTATACCCACTACTGGGCGCGCTGGTGCTGGTGTTCTTCACATTCGCCGATCATTTAGTGATTCCCGCTCTATTTGAACAAACCCTGCAAATCAGAGTAGCGGACGCTCTCGGCATCATTCTGGTGACGCTGGCCAGCCGACTCGCCTGGGTGCGCAATCGTTATCAGATGACCCTGTGCCTGGGGGCGTTGTGCATTCACCTAAGCCTGATCGCCATCGCCATGAAGGCCGCCGCCATTGATCAGTTTCATTACCAGACCGGCTCGATCATCTCCGTCATATTCGTCTGCACGGTGCTGCGCCTGCAGTTCCACTACATATTTCCCTTTGCCCTACTGATGTGGCTGTCCCAGGTGCTGGCGATGCACTTTCTCATGCATCTGCACGCCTCGCAGTTCACTGAGCTGCTGTTCCTGCACACCTTTGTCACGCTGATTTCAGTATTGGTGTGTTATCGGGTGGAATACGAAACCCGTAAAAACTTCCTGCAACAGTTGCTCCTGCTGTATGAGCAAGAAGAGCTGCGCGCCGCCCATGCAGAACTGGAGCGGCTTTCCTTGATGGACAGCCTGACCCAGGTCGCAAATCGCCGCCACTTCAACAAAAGTCTGGAGACGGAATGGAATCGTTGCCTGCGCGACGACAAACCTCTGGCGCTGTTGATGGTGGATGTGGACTTCTTCAAAGCCTATAACGACGCCTACGGACATCAGCGTGGCGACGACTGCCTCATTAATGTCGCCGACTGCCTGACGCAAACGTCTCGTCGCGCCGCCGACTTGGTCGCCCGCTACGGCGGCGAAGAGTTTGCCGTCATTTTGCCTCATGCGGATCAGGCGTCAGCGCAGCGTCTAGCGGAACAGATTGTGCGCCAGATCTACGAACTCAACATAGAGAACGAAGGCTCACCGGAGCTGAAACGCCTGACCGTCAGCGTAGGTTTCAGCGCGCTCGCCCCATCCCAGGGCGACGCCCCCAACACATTGATTTCTCAAGCCGACAGCGCGCTTTACATGGCAAAACGAAAAGGTAAGAATCGTGCCCACGGTTTTCCCGCCAACGAGACCTCTGAGACAGCGGAACCCGTCAGCTCAGAGGACGAAGGCGAACCGAACATCCACGACGAATCCGAAAGCAATGGAGAAATCTAGTGAGACACAGCGTAAATGCGGGCAAAAGAGGATTACTTGGCCTGGCTTTCTGGGCGATCAGTTTGACGGCGATGGCCGCCGACCTGCCGACAGCCACCATCAGCACTTCCGAGGGCGACATCAAGATCAAGTTGTTCAGCGACAAGGCGCCAGTCACCGTTGAGAACTTCGTCGGCTATATCAAAGACGGCTACTACGACGGCTTGATCTTTCACCGCACGATTCCCCAATTCATGATTCAGGGCGGCGGCTTCAAGCCCGACATGGAGAAAAAAGACACTAAAGCGCCGATCAAGAATGAATCCGATAACGGTCTCGCGAACGATCGCGGCACCCTGGCCATGGCCAGAACCAATGATCCTAACTCCGCCACGTCGCAATTCTTCATCAATGTTATCGATAACGCCTATTTGAACGGAGCCAAAGGCAGACCCGGCTATGCGGTATTCGCCGAAGTCGTGTCCGGCATGGATGTAGTGGACAAGATCGCCAACGCGCCGACGCAGAACACCGGCCCTTATCAGAACGTGCCAGTCAAGACCGTCACTATTAACTCCATCAAACTGGATGAGGTTGCAAGCCAGCAGTGAAAGGTCCGCAACTTGATTACGCAGACCTCTCCTGGTCCGACAACGGCGCGCCGATCTCCAACGCTTACGGCGACATCTACTTCTCCAAGGAAAGCGGCCCGGAGGAAACAGATCATGTCTTCCTCACGGGCAATCGCCTGAGAGAGCGTTTCAGCAAGGCGCCGCCGGGCTCCCTATTCACCATTGCGGAAACCGGCTTCGGCAGCGGCCTCAACTTCCTGATGGCCTGGGCGCTTTGGCAAGAATGCGGTCCTGCGGACGGCCACCTGCATTTCACTTCCGTGGAGTTTTGTCCACTGGCGCTGGAAGATCTGACTCGATGTCACCAGGCCTGGCCGCAACTGGCGGAGTTCGCCCGGCAGTTACAAGCGCAATACCCCGCCCCCATGCGGGGCGTGCACCGTTGTCGCTTCATCGATCAGGGCGTCACATTGACGTTATACCTGGGCGATGTGGTGGACTGGCTGACCGATTGCCGCTTTAAAGCCGACGCCTGGTTTCTGGACGGATTCTCGCCAAAACAGAATCCCGAGATGTGGAGCGAATCGTTGTTTCCGCTGATCGCCAGCCACGCTGCGCAGGGTTGCACCGTCGCCACGTTCTCCGCCGCAGGCTTCATCCGTCGCGGCTTAAAAGAGCACGGCTTCAATGTCAGCAAAGCGCCTGGGTTCGGCTATAAAAGAGACATGACCGTCGGCGTATTCCAGACGGAAGAGCCAAGCCAACCCTCCGCCCTTCCCCGCAAGGAAGCCGTGGTGGTTGGATCTGGCCTGTCTGGCGCTAATGTCGCTTATGCCCTCGCTACTCGCGGCTGGAAAGTAACCGTACTGGAAGCAGCGGATCAAATCGCCCCGGACGCGTCAGGCAACCCACAGGGTGCGTTGTACATAAAGCCCGGCGTTGAGTGGAGCATCAACACACGCATCCACGCCAACGCCTTTTTGTACGCCAAACGCTTTTACTCGCAGATCGCCAACCTGCCTGCGCCCATATGGAATCCCTGCGGCGTGCTGCAACTTGCGCATAATGACAAGGAAGCCGTCAGACAGCAGAAGTTCTTCCGACACAATCACTACCCAGAAGAGGTTATCCATCCTCTCACCCAGCAGGAAGCGTCGGAACTTGCCGGCGTCAGCCTGCCAGCCAGCGCCATGCATTTGCCCGGCGGCGGCTGGTTGATTCCGCCGCAGCTATGCGCTCACCTGTTGCAACACCCTAACATTGAGGTGAGATTGAATTCGCCGGTCAGCGCATTAGAGCGCACCAGCGAAGGCGACTGGCGCATCCATATCGATTCCGGTGAGTCCGCACAGAAACTGGAATGCGCTACCGTGATATTGGCAACCGCCAACAATCAGGCCATGCTACCGACTGCAGCAAGCTCCCTCCCCCTCAAACCCATTCGCGGACAAGTCACCACGTTACAGGTGGAGCCCGCCGCATTACCGCAGTTGAATACGGTCTTATGCGGCGAGGGCTATCTGATGCCGCCTATTGAAAACCGACTGGTTACAGGCGCTACGTTTAAGCCCAACTGCGCCGACGCGCTGGTGACTGAGGCGGATAACAACGCTAATCTTGAGCAGCTGTTCCAGCTTACTCCCGCCTTGCGCGACGAGCTAACTGAACGCCCGCCCACCCTGCAAGGACGCGCCTCTGTCAGAAGTGCGTTGCCGGATTACCTGCCCGCCATCGGCCCGCTTATCCCAGAACAGGGAGAGAAAGGTTTATTGATCGTGACTGCAATGGGCTCCAAAGGTCTGGCGTTGGCGCCGCTTGCCGGCGAACTGATAGCAGACAGGCTGGAGGGAACGCCAGCGTCCATCGAAGACAGTCTGATCCAGCGCGTTTTGCCAACCCGCTTCGGCCAGGAGTAGACTGATTGCATTGGGGCGCCAAGCGCGGCGCCCTGTCGCAAGGAGCTTCGTTCATGCCGATCTACCTGGTCGACGCTGGTCACCGCATCATCACGCCGTTGAGCGTGGACCCTCGGGTCAAATCCGTGGAAGAGCTTAAATCCATCTCCGCCATTCACCCCATTGGTCCTCAAGATCAGGGTGCGCGAGAAAACTTTCCCTACTCCGGCAGCGAACAAGGGGGCGCAGCAGAAGGCGATATTTCCCGCCTTAGCGCCCAAGACGTCATGTCATCGCCCGTGCTTTACGGCAAACAGGAATGGAGTCTGGATGAGGGATTGCGCTTTTTACACGAGCACAAAGTAAGACATCTACCGGTGCGGGACGATCAAGAAGTGGTGGGCTTTCTTGTAGAGCGCGAGCTATTGCAGGCGAAACTGGAGCAGCCAGAAGCGACGCTGGCCGCTCTATGCGCGCCTTACCTGATGGTCGGCGACGACGCCGATCTACGCCGGATCTCTCTGGTCCTGGTAGAGAGAGATCTGGACGGCGCGTTGGTGCGCAATGTTCAGGGCGATGTGATTGGCGTACTGACCGCCACCGACATCCTGAAAGCCATCGCCCATTTCGAGGTGGAAGCCTGGGCTTAACCCAGGCCGACCATCAGCAGTCTCCGTTAGGGTCCGCCCGGCAGGCGGCGTTCAAGTCCACGCCATCGACAGTGGAGAGCGCCTTCAGGGTTACCGTCACGCCGCTGTCAGTCTGGGCTTCTTCCACCGAGATCAACTTAGCGCTGCCGAAGGTGGCCAGATTAGAGAGCTTTTCGTTGGCCGCCGCGCCGCGCTGGAAACGCCAAATACTCTTCAGCTTATTTACCTGCTCGCCTTCGCCCGGCTCTTCCCCGTCATCCAACACTTCTTCTTTCACAATGTCATAACGGGCCAGCCAGCCGTCCTCACCGCCCTGAGCTGCGCCAGCGTCAAATATATCCCCCGCCGTCACGCCTGACACATACACTTCATTGCCCAGGGACTTAACATCCAGCACAGAGTCCGCCGCCGCGCCGCCGATTTGCGCATAGGCCGTAATCTCACTGGCGTTTTGATGGTAGGCGAGGTAACCGTCCTGGCCGCCGCGATTGCTCTCTCCACTGACCAGCACGCCATGGGTGTAACCAGCGGAGACGAAACCTTTACTCACCGTACTGACATCGAGCGCCGCATCGTTAAAGCTGGAGCCGATCTGAGCCACACGGCGAGGATCGCCATCGTCGTTATAGGACACAGCAACGGCGTCATAGCCGCCAAGACTGGAGCCGTTATCCTCCACCGCGCCATCGCTGAAACCGACGACATTATGATTGGAGGAGGACTCCGGCGACGCTCCCAGCAACACATCGTCACCAGAGGAGCCAAAGGTTTTGGCGAACATGAGAGCGCCGTTTTTATCAAACTTAATCAGCATGGCGTCGCGACGCCCGGAGTTTTCGCCTTCACCAACCAAGCCTGACGTTGCGCCGACCACCAGCACTTCCTGACTGAGGTCGACAGACAAGGCGCCGGGCTCGTCATCCCAAACGCTGCCAATCTGCTTGGCCCACTGTAATTCGAAAGCGCCGACATTATTGATGCGCTGATACTTCTGCACCACCACATCCTTACCGCCCAGGTCGCTTTCCTGCAGCGGCTCCACGGGAGGCGCGAACAAACCGCCCACCTCAAGTAGCGCGTATATATCCTGGGTGATCTCATCCTCGTTGGCCGGATTGATCTTCTCATACAACCAGATGTCTTTGATGCGCACGGCGTAGGTCGCCGCTTCCAGCTTAATGCTCTGATGCAAGACGCCAAAGCGGTCATAGATCATGATGTCCGAGTTAACAGGTTTGCCGCCTTCTTCACCATTCATTCGTGCAAGAAACAGTTCCGACTGGGACCCCGAAATCGCCTCGGAGACGCTGGCGCCGCTATTGAGCGGCAACTCCACCGCATTCAACCATTGGTTTATGTAGACAGCCAGAGGCTCTTCGTCAGGATTCACCGTGCCGCTGCGTCGCCAATTAAAGGTCACTTTCTCATCCCGCAACGTAGCGTCGCCATTCGCCGTCGCCTGCAGCTTGACGGTTTTACTGGTTTCGCCCGCCTCAAAAGGCACGCTGACGCCGTCCGTAATCAGGCTGCCTGCCCCACCGTCCCCGGTATAAAGACGCAAATCCGCATCTGCGCCCTCAAAGTCGCCGTCGCTGTTATCCGCATCCACGACAAACTCTGCATAAACCGTCTGTTCCGGCTCCTTATCCAGCGTCACTTCCACATTCAGATAATTGCCTTCCGACACCGACGTCTTGGACACCTTAAAGCTGGCGACAGGCTCATTGTCTGTGATGGAGATAGTGGTATTGACCGGATCGGCGAACTCAAGCAGCCCACCTTCGTAGTGAGTGATCGACACCGCAATGTTCTCAGTTTTTTCCGCATCGCGATCGTCATTAATAAATACCGGAATATGACAGTAACGCACGCCCGGATCATAGGTCAGAAAGCCGTCCGCAACAGGGACGACCAGCCCGTCTTTTCTCGCTGTCTCGATAAGAAAATCGCTTCCCGGCGTCGCGCCGTCGCCCGAACCGCTGGTCAGAGAGTAGCGCAGTATGACGCGCTGAACCGAGGGCTGCTCCAGAAATACCGGCAGGTAGTGGAGCTTGGGACGCACCGCCAGCGAATCATCCTGCTGACGCTGTTCAAAGAAAGCGATGTCTTCCTCAGAGAACAGCGGCGTCCCTTCCGCGTCGGTGAAGCACAGCGGAATGACTTCCTTTTCCTCGCCCTCGTCTTCCCGACCGTTATTGTTGGCGTCGATCAACTTCGAGGGACGCTCGCCAACGTCGTTTTCCGCGACCGTCAGCGCTTCCGATTCATAGGTATTGGTGTCGACGAAAATAGAAAAGCGGGTCTCTCCTACACTGGAGCCGTCAGACACCGTCAGCGAAACTTCCTGCGCCTCGCCAGGCGTCAGCGCGTCTTCCGCCGTTCCGCCTCCATTAACGCCGGGAATCCCCCGCATAATAACGCCTTTGCGGAAGGTGTTGTCGACGTACTCCAACGCCAACCAGCGCGGCTGGTTGGTCATGGAAAAGTCCACCAGCCCATCGCCGCCGTCCACACCAAACTCATAGGTGTATTCAACGCCCAGATAAGCGGTTCCTGGTGGTTTTCCCAATATGCGAATGGCTTCGGGCGGCGCGGTATCGCTGCCGCAGGAGGCGAGTAGTAGAGAAGTGATAACCAGCGCAGGCGTTTTCAGCGCCAACTTAACTCCGCTGCGCTGGGCCAGACCCAGGTGACCCATAGATGTGCATTCCACGCTTTATTATTCAAGTTTTACAAAATCTTATAAAACTTTGTTTTTTGTAACCACAGCAGGGGGCCAGAAACCCAACCGGGATCACACTGCCGCCTTTTTATTTGCATCCGATTATTTGTATCCGACAGATAATTCCATTTCTTTGAAAGCGACTAGCACCGTGCTTATCAGCCCCTGGAATGCAAAACGGCCGCAGAAGCGGCCGTTGCAGGGAATCAAAGATCAATGCAATCAGGCGTCGCCGCCCAAATACGCTTGATGCTCTTCCAATAGCTGCTTGAATGCATCTTCATCCAGCACCTTCACGTCAAGATCCTGCGCCTTGGTGAGTTTAGAGCCCGCCTTCTCTCCCGCCACCACAAAACTGGTTTTGGCGGATACGCTACCAGACACCTTCGCGCCGAGACGGGTTAATAAATCCTTCGCTTCGTCACGGCTGTAATCCGCAAGCGTGCCGGTAACCACAGCGGTTTGACCGGACAGCGGCAGCGTCTCCGTGCTGCGCACGACCACTTCAGGCCAGCTCACGCCCTGATTCAACAGCGCACCGATCGTTTCCAGGTTATGCTCCTGTTGAAAGAAGGAACGAATATGGCCTGCGCTGATAGGACCGATATCCGGCGTTTCCACCAAGTCCTCCTCCGTGGCCTGCTTCAGCAGATCCAGAGTTGGGAAGTGTTGCGCCAATACCTTGGCTGTGGCTTCTCCCACTTCCCGGATGCCCAAAGCATAAATGAAGCGGGCGAATGTCGTCTGTTTGGAAACTTCAATTGCATTAATCAGGTTTTGCGCCGACTTGTCCCCCATGCGCTCCAACCCGGCTACATCCGGCGCTTTCAGCGAATACAGGCTGGCGGGTGAGTCGATTAATTCTTTCTCCACCAGCAACTCAACCAGTCGGTCGCCCAAGCCATCGATATCCATGGCTTTGCGGGATGCGAAGTGCTTGATCGCCTCTTTCAGCTGCGCAGAGCAGTTCTCGCCAGAGCAACGCGCTGCCGCTTCACCCTCCAGCTGCAACACATCGGAGCCGCAAAACGGGCAGTGCTTAGGAAAGTCTACTGGAACAGCACCTTCTGGACGACGATCTAGCACCACGCTGACCACCTGAGGAATGACATCCCCCGCTCGGCGAATGATGACCGTATCACCCACATGCACACCCAAGCGACGAATCTCATCCATATTGTGCAGCGTAGCATTGCTGACCGTAGCTCCCCCGACGAATACCGGATTCAAGCGCGCCACAGGTGTCATTACACCGGTCCTGCCTACCTGAAAGTCCACCGCTAACAACTCAGTCATTTCCTCATGGGCGGGGAACTTATACGCGATCGCCCAACGCGGAGCCCGCGAGACGAACCCCAGCTCCTGCTGCAGATCAATACGGTTAACCTTGAACACCACGCCATCGATTTCGTATGGCAATTGGTCACGAATGTTCATGATATGGTGGTAGTAATCCAGGCACTCCTGCGCCCCTGACGCCAACTTCATCTGGCTGTTTATCTTCAGGCCCCACTGCTGCAGTTGAGTGAGGATATCGTGCTGCGTACCCGGCAATTCACCTTCGAAATAGCCTACGCTGTAACAACACATTTCCAGCGCCCGCTTGGCGGTGATGCGCGGATCAAGCTGGCGCAGACTTCCCGCCGCCGCGTTACGCGGGTTAACGAACGTTTTCTCGCCCTTCGCCGCCGCGTCTTTGTTGATGGCGTCGAAAGCGGCCTTGGGCAGATAAATTTCACCGCGCACTTCTAATTCTGCGGGATACCCTTCCCCACGCAATTTAAGCGGAATATTTTTTACCGTCTTAACATTGGCGGTAATGTCTTCACCCGCAGAACCATCGCCGCGAGTCACGCCACGCACCAGATATCCATCGCGATACAACAGGCTGATAGCGATGCCGTCCAGTTTCGGTTCACAACAGTAGTCAATGCGCGCATCTTCCGCTTCCTTGAGGCGTTCACGCACGCGTCGATCGAAGTCCAGCAGATCCTGCTCTTCAAACGCATTGTCCAAAGACAGCATGGGCAGACGGTGAGATACGGTCTCGAAGCCATCCGCAGGCGCAGCGCCCACGCGCTGAGTCGGCGAGTCCGGCGTAATCGTCTGCGGAAATTCCGCCTCGATTTCGCGCAGCCGACGCATAAGACGGTCGTACTCCGCATCGGGAATCGAGGGGTCATCCAGTGTGTAATAACGGTAGTTATGATCGTTGATGGTTTCGCGAAGCGTATTCAGCTCTTCCTGAATGGCGGCAGGGACTTCCGACATGAGTTCATTCTTCCGAGGCAGATTATTGAATAATTATCAGACGACTCCGCCGCACGGGACCCCCAATGCGGCGGAATTGCTAGGTCTTTGATTCGGATTAAAGTATAGCGAATATAACGACAGTATTTTTCGTTACAAGCCAATACTCCGGGACATTCCCGAAAGCGGCGCCCCGGGTTTATACCCGGGACGACAACATGCGACGCTCAAACTCCCTGACGCGTTGACGGCAGTGCTCAATAGTCTGCGCCGTCATGACGCTGCGATTTTCATCCTTGAGTTCGCCGCCCAGATTACGCACCAGGCATTGCGCGGTTTCCACCATGTAGTCGAAGGCGCGCATACTGTTATCCGGTCCAGGCAAGCGCACAAAGAAGCATACGCCAGGAAAGCGCTGCGACGCCATGTCTTTTCCGAATACGCCGGGCTCCATAGCGTTCGCCATACTGAACTGGACAGGACCCTCATCGAAGTCATGTTCGTAACGATGAAAGATCGCCATATCGCCCATCTGCATGCCGCAGGCCTCGACCAGATTGCGTAACGCAACGCCATCGAAGCCTTCTTCGTCCTTGCTCAGCACATTGATCACCAGTATCTCTTGAAGCGTCTTGGACGACTTTCCTGGCGAGCCTGCCCTGCCTCCTTTCTCCTCACGACTTTTCGGCGCCTCATCGCTACGCGGGGTTCCTGCGTGGAGCCCGGTCTGTTGCTGAATCGCGCTGATTTTCTTCAGAAACTTGTCTTTAAACGCAAGCATAGGTTCATGTTGGGATTCCTCATGGGCGACCGGCCTGTCTATCGGCTCCGCATGCAGATCCTCTTCCTTTTCAACTTCATCCTGTGGCTCTTCCTGCTCGAACTCCACCTCAGGCTCTGGCTCATGTTCATGCAGACTGTCGTATCCGCCCTGATATCCCTGCACGCGGAAATTATCCCGCTTCAGAAACTCTTTATAGGGGCTGTCTCTGTATGGGCCGTCGTCATCCGCTTCCGCGTCTTCTTCGACGTACTCCTCTTCATACTGTTCATCCCTAACCTGCTCGAAGCGTTGATAAGGCGAGAAGCTTTCCTGCTCTTCCGGCAGGCGCTCTTCTATCTCGTCCTCTTCCACAAACTCCGGCTCTCTGCGTCCATAGCCCTGGTTTGACATGGACTCTTCCAACGCCTCATCCACTTCCAGAATCGGCGGCTCCGCCATGTCCTGGTCGTAGGGTTCTTCGTCCTGCCGACGCTCTCTTTCTTTAAGCTTCTCAGAGGGTTTGAAGGTAGGTTTGTATTTGACTTCCTTAATCGGCCGAGTGTAGTTCTGCTCCGCAGCTGGCTTGCCGTCTTTGATCACCCTGAAGCCACTGCCTGGCAGTTCTGGATTAAAGTCATCATCGATAGGCGTATTTTCGAAGTTGCCTCCCATACCCTGGGAGATTTCCAATGAATCCTTGCGCGCTCTTCTGACTCGGCGAAAACCATCTATAACCACGCCCAGGATTATGAGCAGGCCTATCATGATCAGCCATTCACGCAAACTGATATCCATTAATCTAATATCCCCAACTAAACATCATCATGGTATTCGCCAACCTGATCCCGCCTGTATTTCTTATCGATTGGCGAGTTAATTTATTCAATTCGCCGCTGCTTTACAATCCAGCGCGCCCTTACAACGCAGCCATTGCGGCCGCTTCTTCAACATCCACGGAAACCAGTCTCGACACGCCGGGCTCATGCATAGTAACCCCCATCAAGTGATCCGCCATTTCCATGGCGATCTTGTTATGGGTAATGTAGATGAACTGCACCTGACCCGACATTTCTTTCACCATTCGAGCATAGCGCCCCACGTTGGCGTCGTCCAATGGCGCGTCCACTTCGTCCAACATACAGAACGGCGCGGGGTTGAGCTGGAAGATGGAAAAGATCAGCGCAATGGCGGTAAGCGCTTTCTCTCCACCCGACAACAAATGAATGGTGCTGTTTTTCTTGCCCGGAGGCCGCGCCATAATGGCGACGCCGGTTTCCAGCAAGTCTTCCCCGGTTAACTCCAGATAGGCGCTACCGCCGCCAAAGACACGGGGAAACAAATTCTGCAGACCTTCGTTGACCTGATCGAAGGTTTCCTTGAACTTGTTGCGGGTTTCGCGATCGATTTTGCGAATCGCGTTCTCCAAGGTCTCCAATGCTTCCTGCAAGTCCTCATGCTGACCATCGAGATAGACTTTACGTTCGGCCTGGGCTTCATATTCCTCAATCGCCGCCAGGTTGATCGCGCCGAGACGCTCCACTTTACCGACGATTTGCTCAATGTCCCGTTGCAACTGTCCTTCGTCCGTATCTTCCGCCAGCAGTCCGATCACATTCTCGAGGTCGTACTGATCCTCCGCCATCTGGTCCCGCAAGGCGTTTTTACGAATATCCGTTTCCCGATGCTGCATGCGTAAAGATTCAATCCGGCTGCGCATGTTCTGGATCACCATTTCATTACGCTGCCGAGACGACTCATCGCCCTGCATCAACTGCTCCAAATCCGCGAGGCGGTTACGTTCGCGGGTCAGGATGTCCTCTTGTTGCATACGCAACTCAAGATAACCTTCGAGACGCTCCTGCAACGCATCATCTGGATCTTGCAGAGTCTGCAGGCTTTCCTCCACCCACTGCATACGTTCACGGTTGCGCCGCAAGTTGGCGTCGCTTTTTTCCAGCGCCTGTCGTATCGACTCTCTCCGCGTGCTGAGCGCGCTGGCGCGTAACTGCATCTGGTGCGCATGCTCCCGATCCATACGCGCCTGAGTGCGCAAACCATCCAGCTTCTGCCGGACGTCATCGCGGCGATTGAGCAACTGCTCCTTCTTTTCCACGCTGCCTTCCAGGTCCATCAAGGCGGCGTTCCACACGCCCTTGCTTTCCTGCAGCCCCATCTGTTCTTCGTCAATCTGGAACTGTATCTCCGCAATCTCTGCGGCGATAGACTCCACTCTGCGTTGGACCTGCTCGCGTCGCGCTTCTTTAGCACTCAAATCGGATTTGGTCTGCAACAATTGCTTGTTGATCTCAACCGATTCCTTTTGCAGCGTTTCCCTTTCTTCATCAAAACGACTCAGGGCCGCGTCAATGGTTTCCTTATCCTGAGACAACGACGCCAACTCCGCCGCCACCTCTTCCATTTCCTGCTCGATTTCCGCCAACCGACGATTGCGCGCGAGCAGACCATCGCCAGTCTGTTTCGCCGGCGGGGCCATAATCCAGTCCCGGCCGACCTGCATGCCGTCTGGCGTCAAAAAGAAAGCGCCATCAGACAGCTCAGAACGACGACCAATCGCCGCAGCAAAACTGTCGGCGGAACGAACGCCGTCCAGCCACGCCGCCACCGCACTGTTGACGGAGCTAGCGCTGGCGAACCGCAATGCCTCGCTGGCGACCTCGTCCTCACACACCAGCGCCACACCTTTGGGCGGGGCATCCTGCAGGCGAGTCAGAAATTCACGGCTGACCACGCGCGCGGACAAGCGAGCGCCCAGCACCGCTTCAAGCGCTGGCTCCCATTGCACCGCAACGCTCAACCGCTCTCCCAGCGTCGGCGCGTGATCAATCTCATGCAGCGCCAGCCACTCCAGCGCCTCCTGTCGGGAAGCCTGGCTATCGTGCTTTTGCAATGCCAACAGCGACGCCTGTTCGCCCTTCAGGGTTTGTTCACGGGTACGAGCGTCATTGATTCTGGCGTTGAGCGATTCTTTACGTTCCTGCTCTCCCTGCTCACGCACCCTCATTTCCTGATGAGACAGCGCCTGTTGATCCGCATGCATTTCCAGCTCCAGCATGCGTTCGCGCAAAATCTCCAAATCTTCATCATCATGAGCGCCGCCGATGAGGCTTTGCTCATCCGCCAGCTTACGCTTGCGCTCCATCAACTGCTGAACCAGTTTCTCCGCCTGCTGAATACGGGACTGCTCCACTTCCGCCGTTTTCTGCAGGTGCGCGGAGCTACGGGAAAAGTCATCCCACTCCTGTTGCCACAATTGCATGGCGTCTTCAGCCTGCGCCAACAACTCCGTGGACTCTTCTGATTTGGCCAGATGCTCTTCCAGCTCCGGCTCAATCATCATCAGCTCTTCTTCCAGCTCCTGAAGATGTTGCTGCTCACGCTCCAATTCTTCATTCAGTTCGCGATTGGTTTCCTGCAACTGCTGCATTTCCGCCTGCAATTGCTGCTCGCGCTCTTTCGCGTTGCGAATCTGCTGTTCCAGTTTGGCGATCTCAGCGCCACTGCCGTAATAATCCGCCTGCGCCCGATTCACCGCTTCATTGGCGTCCGCCCGTTTCTCACGAAAACCTTCCAGGCGGCTGTCAAGAGAGGTGCGTTCGTACAACAGACGCTCCAGCTCAACCTCCTGGCCGCGCAATTCTTCCTGCACACTGGTGGCGTCTTTATCCAGCGTTCGCCATTTCAGAGCATTTAACAGCGCGCGCTTGTCGCGTTCTTCCGCTTTCAACTCTTTGTAACGCTCCGCCGCCTTGGCCTGGCGATGCAGATGCTGCAGCTGTCGATCCAGTTCTTCCCGAATATCAGAAAGCCGCTCCAGGTTTTCCCGAGTCCGCTTCATCCGGGACTCGGTTTCCTTGCGTCGCTCCTTATACTTGGAGATCCCCGCCGCCTCTTCTATAAAAACCCGCAACTCTTCCGGCTTTGATTCAATCAGACGGGAGATCATGCCCTGTTCGATAATGGCGTAACTACGCGGCCCCAGACCGGTGCCTAGAAACAGATCCGTAATGTCTTTACGACGACATTTGTTGCCATTGAGGAAATAGAGTGACTGCGCGTCACGGGTGACTTTGCGCTTGACGGAAATTTCGTTGTAGCTGGAGAACTCGCCCTGCAACACGCCGCCGGCGTTATCGAAGATCAGCTCGATGGAAGCCTGTCCCACCGGTTTTCGGGTGTTGGAGCCATTGAAAATGACGTCCGTCATGGACTCACCGCGCAGGTGCTTGGCGGAACTCTCCCCCATCACCCAACGCACGGCGTCAATAATATTAGATTTGCCGCATCCATTAGGCCCCACCACCGCAGCCATATTGCTGGGGAAATGCACGGTTGTCGGGTCTACGAACGACTTGAAACCGGCAAGCTTGATGGATTTTAGTCTCATGATGCGGAGGCTGCAGGAGCTGTCACAGGGTTTGTCCAGATATGGAGCGGGAGTTTAACGGATTAAACCCGGGCGGACCAGCGCGAAACGCAGCGCTCCCGCGGCTCTAGGCTAAGCGCTTGTATCCGCTGAAATTGTGATGTGACAAGGGCTCAGCAGCAATGATGGGACAGAGCGTCGCAAAAATTATTGATTGAAAATCAGCCAACATGTCACTAAATTAATCTTTAGTCGAACAGGAGTTGTACGCAATGGAAATCAGCAAACGTAGTAACGACCAGCAATCGAACAAACATCACCGCTCAGACCGCTTCTTCGCTGTGGAAGGCAAGTGGTACTACCGCACGCGGGAAAAAATCCATCTAGGGCCTTATGAGGCGCTGGAGGAAGCGGAAGACGGCCTGATCGCCTATCTTCGCTATCTGCATGTAGCGGAACGCAGGGAGTAGTTCGTCCAAGTATTGGGGGTCAGGAAGATTCCTGCAGGATACTGATCACCAGATTCTTTTGATGCTCCGCAAAGCTCTCGATAACCAGCTTCACGCCAGCGAAGTCCCGCTGCTGCACGGCTTGTAATAAGCCGTTGTAGAAGTTCATTGATTGGTAAAGCTCCCCTTTCTTGCGCCTGATCGCCAAATGGTACGTGCGACTGATCGCCGGGCGCAGATTTTCCAGAATTTCCTCAAGATAGGGATTGCTCACCAGCGTCAGGCAGTAACTCATCACCGAAAAACCACTGTCGATGACCGATTCGAATGACGCCTCCTCATTCATCACTGCCCGGTTGATTTGCTGCACCTGGTTCATAACCGGGGCCAAATCGCTCTCCCGCCAGCTCTCCGCTACTTTACGCGCCAGCATCACCAGCAATGACGCATACACGTCATACAAACTTTCCACCTGATTGACGGTGAGGTCCGACACCACTGCGCCACGACGCGGATAGATTTCGATTAAATGACGACGCTCCAGAATCAACAATGCTTCGCGCACTGAGCCGCGACTGACTTCCAGGTCGCCAGCCACCTTAAGCTCCTGAATACGCTCATTGGCCCGCAACTCTCCAGTAATGATCAATCGACCTAAATGTTGCGCAATTTGTTCGGCCAAGCTTTCCGGCGCCTGAAACTTCATATCGGTGTGTTCCTAAAAACTCAGTTTAAGCAAAGAGTTGCGGTAAGAGACACGATTCTAGCATACCCCCGCCCAATGAAAATGGAGGAGTAAAAGTAAAAACTCCTTGATCAAATTGTTTGATTGTCAAACAATAAAACAAAAATCACTCCTCAAATAACAAGAAAAGGAGCCTCCTATGCTTGGACCTATTCGTCCACAACTTATGCTGCAAATAAAGAAGTGGGGGTATCTGATTTTCATGATCCCCCTGGGTCTCCCTATTCTGAGCTGGGCGCTGACTTCCCATTTCGGCCTGGGTGACGCAAGCGCCTGGATGACGATATTGTTCGTATTCGGCATTGTTCCGGTTTTGGACGCACTTATTGGCAAAGACGCCAGCAACCCGGATGAACAACTTCACACGCCCCATTTGGAAAAAAGTCTGTACTACCCCCTGCTGACCTTATCCTGCGTCCCCGCCTATCTATTCCTGATCATTTGGGGCGCGCACATTTTCAGTAGCGATCTCTATCACTGGGCGGGAAAGATTGGATGGCTGCTTTCCATAGGCGTCGTCGGCGGACTGGCTATTACGGTCGCTCATGAGCTGATCCACAAAAACTCCGTCCTGGAGCAAACAGCAGGCGGCTTACTACTCGCTATGGTGGGTTATGGCGGGTTTAAGGTGGAGCACATTCGGGGACACCATGTAAATGTCGCCACTCCGGCGGACGCCTCATCATCCCGTTACAACCAGTCCCTCTATCATTTCCTGCCTCGCGCCATTTTCTCCAATGTCAAAAATGCATGGGTGCTGGAGCAACGGCGGCTGGCCAGGAAGGGTCTGTCGCCACTCTCCCCTTACAACGAGTTGATCTGGTGGTATGGCGTCAGCGCAGCCCTGTTGGTGGGTTTTACTTTAGTTTGGGGACTGATAGGCGCACTGTTCTTTGTTGGCCAGGGAGTAGTCGCCATTTTGTTGTTGGAAACCGTCAATTATCTGGAGCACTATGGTCTGCATCGGCGCGCCAAAGACGGTGGGGGCTATGAACGCGTCACCCATCAGCACTCATGGAATTCCAGCTACCTGCTCACCAACCTGATGCTGTTTCAGCTGCAGCGGCACTCAGATCATCACGCCAACGCCAAACGCCGCTATCAAGCGCTGCGGCATTACGACGAATCTCCGCAACTACCGGCCGGCTACGCCACTATGGTGTTGCTGGCGCTGGCTCCGCCACTCTGGCGTAAGGTTATGAACCCTAAAGTGAACCATTACTATCAGCAGGACACAGGCGCAGCGGAGAATCCTCAATAAAGTTAAGGTTTTTCACTCTCTTGCGGCCGACAACAATTTGACGCCTGTTGCCGGTCGCCCCCTTCTTAGCGCCGAATCCCCGTCACACCGGCAAGTTCCTGCCTAGGTTCAATTGACTACATATTGCTGTTTTTCAAAGAATTAAAATCCGCTGGCATTGAAATGGCAGAGTTAGCCTTGCAAGCGCCGTTTTCGCCGTTGACGGCGGATATCTCAAGGCATAAGCAATACGCAAGTAGTATCTATCGACGGGAGCATTCCATGTCCAACCTGACCACAGAACGAATGAGCGCTGATAACAAGGTTGTTGCCCTCGCCACTTCCAATGACTCGCTGACTCTGCGGCTGGAGCACGTCGCCGGGACAATGCTGCGCAAGCTGCAAACGACGCTTGAAGTTGAAGAGTTACTGCAGATTTTCGTGGGTGAAGCCAGCGCGCTGGTCGCCATAGACGGCTACTCCCACGTTTATAACAATCGTACTTGCGGAGCGCGTAAGCGGGGAACGCCGCATCAATTGAATTATCGCCTCACGCTGGCGGAAGAAGCCTTGGGAGAAATCACTTTCTATCGGGGCGAGCGCTTTACAGACAGCGATATCCATATTATCGAAACACTGCTTGGCAGCCTGGTGTACCCTCTGCGTAACGGTTTGCGCTACCAGGAAGCCATGAACGCCGCGTTGTCCGACTCCTTGACCGGCGTCGCCAACAAACGGGCTTTTGACTATCAGTTACATAGAGAAGTGTCTCTGGCGACCCGTTACAAATACAAGCTGTCGATGCTGTTTTTCGATATCGACTACTTCAAGAAGGTCAACGACACCTATGGGCACGCCGCTGGCGATGCATTGCTGCAACAGTTGGCCAAAGTGGTTCAGGATAATTGCCGTGATTCGGATCTGTGCTTCCGTTTCGGCGGCGAGGAGTTCGCCATGTTGCTGGCCAAAACGGAATCAGAGGGCGCCTACGCCATTGCAGAGCGTCTTCGTGAGGCCGTTGCAAACACCACATTTCAACATGAAGGCCATGATATCTCCTTCACGATCAGCATTGGCGTAGCGACCTACGATGGCGTTGAGAATCGGAATGACTTTCTGGAGAGGGCGGATCAGGCCCTGTACGACGCCAAGCATGCGGGTCGCAACAGGACCAAAATTGCGCCCCAGGATCAAGAAGAGACGCTGACCCAGGCGGCGAACTGAGTTCGCCGCCATTCAACCCTTACTGAGGTTTACGTCTGCCAGGGCCTGGTTTACGACCCGTTGTTTGACGTGAGGGCGCCGATCTGCGCTCGTCCGAAGCGGCGGCCGGTTTGCGCGCAGGGGCGCGAGTTCCAGTACGGCCATTCGAGGGTTTAGGCTTGGAAGCGCCGCTCTTGCCCTGCTGACGCTGCAATTTTTCCTTTGTATGCGGCGTCAGAGACGCAATCGTCTTCGGCTGCATTCCCGCCATTTCATACAGTACATTGACGTCTTTTTGTCCCGCCATCTCCCAATTGCCCAAGCGAACACGGCTGGGCAGGAACATATAACCATAGCGCACCCGCTTCAAACGACTGACGGTAACGCCTTGGGACTCCCAAAGGCGACGCACTTCGCGGTTGCGGCCTTCCTGTAATACGACGTGAAACCAACGGTTGCTACCGCTACCGCCGGCTTCCTTGATGTCCGAAAATTTGGCGAGACCGTCTTCCAGCAGCACGCCGTCCTGCAGTCGGGCCACCATTTCTTCAGTCACTTCGCCATGTACGCGCACCGCGTACTCACGGTCAATCTGTGAAGAGGGATGCATCAATCTGTTGGCGAGTTCGCCGTCTGTCGTGAAGATCAACAAACCCGTGGTATTGATGTCCAGACGTCCTACCGCCACCCAACGACCACTTTTCAGTTTAGGCAAACGCGCAAATACGGTGGGACGACCTTCCGGGTCCTTGCGGCTGGTGACCTCACCTTCCGGCTTGTTGTATACCAGCACCATGGTTTCCTCAGCGTCCACCATGGAGATCTTGTGGCCATCGACCGAGATCTTGTCCTCAGCGGTGACGCGGTCGCCCAAATGCGCGACTTTGCCGTTGACGCGTACGCGACCGCCACTGATCCACTCTTCAGCCTCTCTACGGGAGGCAAGCCCTTGCCGGGCGATCACTTTCTGAAGTTTCTCGCCCTGCGCCTTTTCACCGGAAGGTTCTATCATCTATTTCGCCTTAACTGTAATCACCAACACCCTCATCAATGCAATGTGGCGTCGGAGGATGGCGGATCGGCTTCCATCGTTTCGGAAGTGTCCGCCGCATTTACTTGCAGATCCAGTTCCAGAGCCCGGCCGATTTCCTCCAGGCTTCTGACCTCCGCCAAGGGCGGCAACTGATCCAATGTCTTTAAATTAAAATAGTCGAGAAATTGGCGCGTGGTGGCGAATAGCGCCGGCCGGCCCGGCACGTCCTTATGACCAACGACGCGCACCCATTCTCTTTCCTGCAGCGTTTTCATGATCTGGCTGCTGACCGCCACGCCGCGAATGTCTTCGATGTCGCCTCGCGTAATGGGCTGTCGATAAGCAATGATCGCCAACGTTTCCAGCATAGCGCGGGAGTAACGCTGCGGACGCTCTTCCGTCAGACGCCCCACCCAGGGCGCAAACTCATCGCGCACCTGGAATCGATAACCGCTGGCCACTTCCACCAGGTTGACCGCACGCTTGGCATAAGCCGCCGTCAATTCTTTAAGCGCAGCCTTAACCTCATCCCGTTGCGGCGGCGTAAAGTCCTCGACGAACATCGTCATCAACTGATCCACCGTCAGGGGTCTGTCACTGGCGAACAGCATCGCCTCGATCAACTGCGTCAGATTAACCGCCATCGTCACCTTCGCTCGTTTCCACCTCAGGTTCGTTCTCGACTTCACCCCGGGCGCGCACATGAATTTCGCCAAACATTTCGGTTTGGACCAATTCCAACAAAGACTCTTTTACCAGCTCCAGCACCGCCAGAAACGTCACCACCACACCTAATTTTCCCTCATCAAAGGGAAACAGATCCGTAAACAGGGTGAAGTGGTCCGCCGACACTCTTTCCAGCACCTGGGTCATACGCTCCCGGGTGGAAAGCCTTTCTTTTTCAATCTGGTGATGCTCAAACAGCTCCGAGCGTTTCAGCACTTCCTGCAGCGCCAATAAAACTTCCGTCAACGACACATCCGGGTGCTTTTTTTCCCGCTGCAGTGTGGGTATTTCCGGATTCGCCGTATAGAAATCGCGATCCATGCGCGGCAATTCATCGATACGTTCCGCCGCTGTTTTGAAACGCTCGTATTCTTGCAAGCGTCGAATCAATTCCGCGCGTGGGTCTTCCTCTTCCTCATCATCGTCCTTGCGCCGCGGCAACAGGAAGCGGGATTTTATTTCCGCCAACATCGCCGCCATCACCAAATACTCCGCCGCCAACTCGAAGCGCATATCCTCCATCACCCGAATGTAATCCATGTACTGACGGGTGACGTCCGACACGTTGATATCAAGGATATCCATATTCTGCCGACGGATCAGATACAGCAACAAATCCAGCGGGCCTTCAAACGACTCCAGGAAAACTTCCAGCGCGTCCGGTGGAATATATAGATCCGAAGGCAGCTCGGTAAACGGACTGCCCCCCACCATCGCCAAAGGCAGTTCCTGCTGAACCGGAAGCTGCTCTGTCTGGCTGTCCGAGGGGGCGTCGGCGTTTTGCATTATCAGTCGTACGCCAGACCTATGGCGCTGCGAACTTCTTCCAAGGTCGCCTTAGCGGCGTCTCTCGCGTGATCGCAGCCTTCTGCGATGATGCTGCGCACCAGTCCAGGGTCTTCTTCGTAGCGCTTGGCGCGCTCACGCATTGGGCGTTGTTCTTCTATGATGGCGTCGGCCACCGGCTTTTTACACTCAATACAGCCGATACCGGCGGAGCGACACCCTTGCTGCGCCCAGGACTTAGTGGCTTCGTCAGAATATACTTGATGCAGCTGCCACACCGGGCATTTATCTGGATCACCGGGGTCCGTGCGGCGCACCCTCTGTGGGTCCGTCTGCATGGTGCGAACTTTTTCCGAAATGCTGTCTGCGTCTTCACGCAAACCAATCGTATTGCCGTAGGACTTGGACATCTTTTGACCATCCAGACCCGGCATTTTCGCTTCAGGCGTCAGCAATGGCTGAGGTTCGGGCAGAATAACTTTGCCCCCGCCTTCAAGGAATCCGTATAAACGCTCTCTGTCGCCAAGTGATATATTTTGCTGCTCTCGCAGCAGCGCCCGTGCTGTCTCCAGCGCCTCGCCATCGCCCTGCTCCAGATAGCGCTTGCGCAGGCTCTCGTACAGTTTGGCTGTCTTCTTGCCCATTCTTTTGATCGCCGCTTCAGCCTGCTCTTCAAAGCCCGGCTCACGACCATAAAGATGGTTGAAACGCCGCGCCACCTCGCGCGTCATCTCTATATGCGATACCTGATCCGCTCCTACCGGCACCCAGCCCGCGCGATATACCAGAATATCCGCGCTTTGCAGCAACGGATACCCCAGGAATCCATAAGTGGCCAGGTCTCTTTCTTTGAGTTTTTCCTGTTGATCTTTATAAGTCGGCACTCTTTCCAGCCAACCTAAAGGCGTGATCATAGATAGAAGAAGATGCAGTTCCGCGTGCTCTGGAACACGTGACTGTACAAACATGGTGGCGGAGCCAGGGTTGATGCCCGCAGCCAGCCAGTCTATCACCATTTCCCACACAGACTGTTCAATGTCGTAAGGGGTTTCGTAGTGAGTGGTCAGAGCATGCCAATCGGCGACGAAGAAGAAACATCCGTACTCATGCTGTAACTGCACCCAGTTTTTCAGCACTCCATGGTAATGACCCAGATGGAGTTTTCCCGTCGGTCGCATTCCCGACAACACACGACGCTGCGAATCCACAGAGGCCAAGTTATTTCCCCAAGTTTTTATTAAAGCAACCAGTTGTGACGGCGTCAGAAATTACGCCAAAAATGAGTCTAATTGCGTGGGATTATAGCGTTAAAAGGGCGGGAGTGAAATTTGGGAGTAGAATGCCGGCCTTTATACCGACTGGGTTGAAGGCGATAACCATCTGCGAAAAATAGAAAAGCCGCCATATGGCGGCTTTTCAGACAGGCGGAAAACTTATTTCCAGCCAGTCACTTCAGCCAGCGCCTTGCCGATATCGGCCAGACTTCTAACTGTTTTAACGCCAGCCTGCTCCAGCGCTGCAAACTTTTCAGCCGCAGTGCCTTTGCCGCCCGCGATGATCGCGCCAGCGTGGCCCATGCGCTTACCAGCAGGCGCTGTTACGCCGGCAATGTAAGAAACAACAGGCTTGGTGACATTGTTCTTGATGTACTCAGCCGCTTCTTCTTCCGCAGTGCCGCCGATTTCACCGATCATGACGATCGCTTCAGTCTGGGCGTCCTTCTGGAACATTTCCAGAATGTCGATGAAGTTGGAGCCAGGAATCGGGTCGCCGCCGATGCCCACGCAAGTGGACTGGCCGAAACCGAAGTCAGTGGTCTGCTTAACGGCTTCATAAGTCAGGGTGCCGGAACGGGAAACGATACCGACTTTACCTGGCTTGTGAATGTGACCAGGCATGATGCCGATCTTGCATTCGCCAGGAGTGATAACGCCTGGGCAGTTAGGTCCGATCAGACGCACGCCCAGCTCGTCGCACTTCACTTTCGCATCCAGCATGTCCAGAGTAGGAATGCCTTCAGTGATGCACACGATCAGTTTGATGCCTGCGTTAGCCGCTTCCAGGATGGAGTCTTTACAGAAAGGCGCAGGAACGTAGATAACAGACGCTTCCGCGCCAGTTTGTTCTACAGCTTCTTTAACTGTGTTGAACACAGGCAGACCCAGGTGAGTCTGACCGCCTTTACCAGGAGTCACGCCGCCAACCATTTTGGTGCCGTACGCAATTGCCTGTTCAGAATGGAATGTGCCCTGGGAGCCAGTGAAACCCTGGCAGATGACCTTGGTATTTTTATCGATCAAAATACTCATTATTTACCCTCCGCTGCTTTAACCACGGCTTCAGCAGCATGAGTCAGACTTTCCGCTGCGATAATGTTCAACCCGCTGTCGGCAAGTTTCTTAGCGCCCAGCTCGGCGTTGTTGCCTTCCAGACGTACGACCACAGGAATCTTGACGCCAACTTCTTCCACAGCGCCGATGATGCCGTCAGCAATCAGGTCGCAACGAACGATGCCGCCGAAAATGTTGACCAGAACCGCTTTTACGTTGTCGTCGGAGAGAATGATTTTGAACGCTTCAGTCACGCGCTCTTTAGTCGCGCCGCCGCCTACGTCCAGGAAGTTAGCGGGCGCGCCGCCGTGCAGCTTAACGATGTCCATGGTGCCCATGGCCAGGCCTGCGCCGTTAACCATACAGCCGATGTTGCCTTCCAGCGCAACGTAGTTCAGTTCCCACTTGGCAGCATGAGCTTCGCGCGGATCTTCCTGCGAAGGATCGTGCATGTCGCGAATGCGCGGCTGACGGTACAGAGCGTTGCCGTCCACAACCACTTTCGCGTCCAGACAGTGCAGGTTGCCGTCTTTAGTGATAACTAGCGGGTTCACTTCCAGCAGCGCCAGATCCAGATCTTGGAACAGTTTCGCCAGGCCCAGGAAAATTTTAGTGAACTGCTTAACCTGATCGCTGTTCAGACCCAATGCGAACGCCAGTTCACGCGCTTGATAAGGCTGTGCGCCCACCAGCGGGTCGATAACTGCTTTCAGGATTTTTTCAGGAGTCTCTTCAGCGACTTTCTCGATTTCAACGCCGCCTTCGGTAGACGCCATAAACACGATGCGACGCGTGCCGCGATCCATTACCGCGCCCAAGTACAGTTCCTGATCGATGTCCGTGCAGGACTCAACCAGAATCTTGTTAACAGGCTGACCTTTCTCGTCGGTCTGATAGGTTACCAGGTTATGACCAAGCCACTTCTCAGCAAATGCCTTAATCTCTTCCTTGGAAGATACTAACTTAACGCCACCCGCTTTACCGCGGCCGCCTGCGTGAACCTGCGCTTTAACCACCCACTGGCTTCCGCCAATGGAGTCAGCGGCAGACATGGCCTCTTGTGCGGACTCACAGGCAAAGCCCTTGGAGACGGGCAGACCATAGTCCGCAAAGAGTTGCTTAGCTTGATACTCATGAAGATTCATAACGTTTTCCGCTTTTTAGTCAGCTTTCGACTTATTTACCACCGTGCAAACGAGCACAACGTTTCACGTTCTCGCGAGCAGGCTTCCAGCATGAGACTCAAACTTCTCAGCCTGCGCGCAAAACTGCGCCATGTCCGCTTAGGTGACCTCTCTAACACACTCTTTATATCGAGAGCCCAGTTTTGGCGCCCTGTCTCTTCAACGGCGGCCGGCCAGACGCTTTGACGTCTCACCTACGCCGCATTCGCCGAAGGGGCGGTCGCGCTCCTTCCCGACGCTCTCAAAACAAAAGGAGGGGCAATCCCCTCCTTATTCAGCCTTAGCGCTTCTTGCGCTGGGCAATGTGGATGGCTTTGCCTTCCACCGCCAGAGCCGCTTCGTGCACCGCTTCGGAAAGCGTTGGGTGCGCGAATACAGTCATGGCCAAGTCCTCGGAGCTGGAGCCGAACTCCATCGCAATCACGCCCTGAGCGATCATTTCTGACGCCTGAGGACCTACGATATGCACGCCAAGAATACGGTCAGTGTCCTTATGAGCCAGAATCTTCACCATGCCCATGGTCGCGTTGGCGGCCATAGCGCGACCGCTTGCGGCGAATGGGAATGTGCCGACCTTGTACTCTTCGCCTTCCGCCTTCAACTGCTCTTCTGTCTTACCAACCCAGGCGATTTCCGGATGAGTGTAGATAACCCAGGGAATGCAGTCATAGTTGACGTGACCTTTGTGGCCAGCGATACGCTCCGCCACAACGATGCCTTCTTCAGACGCTTTGTGCGCCAGCATAGGGCCGCGCACGACATCGCCGATAGCCCATACGCCCGGCATATTGGTCTTGCACTGGTCATCAACAAAGATGAAGCCACGCTCGTCCAGGTTTACGCCAGAATCAGCGGCCAACAGATTGTCGGTGTTCGGCGCGCGGCCGACTGCGACAATCAACTTGTCCACTTTCAGTTCATGGTCGCCTTTGGTGTCGCTGTATGACACTTTCACTACGCCACGCTTCACTTCAGAGCCAGTCACCCGGGCGCGCAGACGAATGTCCAGGCCCTGTTTGGTGAACTGCTTGAGCGCTTCTTTAGCCAGTTGCTGATCCACTGCGCCCAGGAAAGTATCCTGCGCTTCCAGAACCACGACTTCAGAACCAAGACGCGCCCAGACGCTACCCAGCTCCAGACCGATAACGCCGGCGCCGATCACGCCAAGACGCTTGGGAACTTCGCTGAACTCCAACGCGCCGGTAGAGTCGACAACGTGCTCGTTAAGCGGAGTAGGAGGAATTTCGACTGGACGGGAGCCCGTTGCAATGATGACGTTTTCTGCGTCATATACGGTAACGTTGCCCGCGTTGTCAGTGACTTCCACTTGCTTGTTGGCCAGCAGTTTACCTGCGCCATGGATGGAAGTGACACCATTCGCCTTGAACAGAGAAGCGATGCCCTGAGTCAGGTTCTTGACGATGTTGTTCTTGCGACCCTGCATTTTGGCTACGTCGACCGTTACGTCTTGCGCCATGATGCCGTGGGTTTCAAAGTCGTGTTTGGCTTCTTCAAATTTGTGTGAAGACTCCAGCAGCGCTTTGGAAGGGATACATCCCACATTCAGACAGGTGCCGCCAAATACTGGCTTGCCTGCTTCGTTGCTCCATTTTTCCACGCACGCCGTTTTCAATCCGAGCTGCGCCGCGCGTATCGCAGCGACATATCCACCGGGACCCGCACCGATGACGATTACGTCGAATTTATCTGCCATATTACTTTCCAATTCTTAGTTATAGGTACATAAAAGGTTTTGCGACAATGCCCCTCCGCAACCGCGCGGAGGGAGCATGACGCGCCGGAAAACTCGGCGGCGAAAGCGCTGGATCAGATATCCAGCAGAATCCGCGCAGGATCTTCCAGCAGATCCTTGATAGTCACCAAAAACTGTACCGCTTCCTTACCGTCGATCATGCGGTGGTCGTATGACAGCGCCAGGTACATCATCGGCAGAATCACCACTTGGCCATTTACAGCCATCGGACGCTCCTGGATTTTGTGCATACCCATAATAGCGGTTTGCGGCGGGTTCAGGATCGGCGTAGACATCAACGAACCGAAAACGCCGCCATTGGAAATGGTGAACGTTCCGCCAGTCATGTCTTCGATTGACAGCTTGCCGTCGCGCGCTTTCTTACCGAAGTCGCCGATGGTGGATTCAATTTCCGCCAAGCCCATTTGATCTGCATCGCGCAGGATAGGCACAACCAGACCGCGCTCGGTGGATACCGCTACGCCAACGTCCTGATAACCGTGGTAAACGATGTCGTTACCATCGATAGAAGCGTTCACAGCGGGGAAACGCTTCAACGCTTCACAGGCCGCTTTAACGAAGAAGGACATGAAGCCCAGTTTCACGCCGTTATGACGCTTCTCGAACAGATCTTTGTATTGCTTACGCAGATCCATGATCGGCTTCATGTTGACTTCGTTGAAGGTAGTCAGCATTGCAGAGTTATGCTGAGCATCCAGCAGACGACGCGCGATGCTGGCGCGCAGACGAGTCATCGGCACGCGTTTCTCTGGGCGCGCTCCCGCTGGAGATTCAATAGCAGGCATAGCCGGCGCCGCTGCAGGTTGAGCGGAGGACTTCACTTCAGCAGTAACGCTGGTAGTGTTGGAAGACAAGTGGTTCATCACGTCTTCCTTGGTCACTCTACCGCCTTTACCTGTGCCCTGAATGTCGGAAGGATTCAGATTGTTCTCTTCCGCCATTTTGCGCGCGGATGGGCTCAGAATCGCTTCCTGACCCGCCTTGGCTTCAGTCGCCGCAGGCGCAGCCTGTGGCTTTTCTTCCGCAGCGGCAGGCGCCGCCGTTCCAGCCGCGCCTTCTTTAAATACTGCAATAACTTCTTCGCTAAGCACCGTCTCGCCTTCGCCTTTGAGAACTTTCTCAATGACGCCGGCTGCGGGCGCTACAACCTCGAGCACCACTTTATCCGTCTCGATATCGACCAGTAGCTCGTCCCTAGCCACGGATTCCCCAGGTTTTTTATGCCAAGTCGCCACTACGCCGTCCGCGACGGACTCTGGGAAAGTAGGAGCTTTAATTTCGATCGCCATCTTTTATCCTTTGTACTAACTAAGCGCCTGTTTAAATAGTAAAGGCATCGTTAACTAATTTAGCTTGCTCTTCCGCATGGACATGGCCATAGCCCGCAGCAGGAGCGGCGGAGCCCGGACGTCCAGCGTACTCGAGATAGAGTTTCGGGTGCGTCTTCGCGAGGACGTTACGCATATGGTGCTGACTGCAGTACCAGGCGCCCTGGTTCATTGGCTCTTCCTGACACCAGACGATATTGGTCAACTTCTTGTACGCAGACAAAACTTCTTCCAGATCGTCTTCGGGGAACGGGTACAACTGCTCTATGCGGATAATCGCCACGTCCTGTATGTTTTCATTACGACGCTTATCCAACAAGTCGTAATACACCTTACCGCTACACATAATGACCCGACGAACCTGCTTCGGATCGATATGGTCGTCGATCTCGCCAAGGACGGTGTGGAAGTGACCTTCGGCAAGCTCCTCAACCGTAGAGACCGCGTCTTTATGGCGCAGCAGACTCTTCGGACTCATCGCCACCAGAGGCTTACGCAGCGGACGCTTAACCTGACGACGCAGCATATGGAATACCTGCGCAGGCGTGGTCGGCACGCAGACCTGGATATTGTGCTCAGCGCACAACTGCAGATAACGCTCCAGACGCGCTGAAGAGTGCTCTGGCCCCTGCCCTTCATAGCCGTGCGGCAGCAACATGGTCAGACCGCATAAACGGCCCCACTTGTGCTCGCCACTGGTGATGAACTGGTCGATAACAACCTGGGCGCCGTTAGCGAAGTCGCCGAACTGAGCCTCCCAAATCACCAGGGTTTTCGGGTTAGTCGTGGCGTAGCCATATTCGAACGCCAACACCGCCTCTTCAGAGAGGTAGGAGTCGTAGATGTCGAACACGGACTGTCCTTCCGCCAAATGCTGCAACGGAATATGCAATCCGCCGTCCTTCTGGTTATGAAGAACCGCATGTCTATGGGAGAAAGTACCGCGACCAACATCCTGACCGGTCAGACGTATGCTATGGCCTTCATGCAACAAGGTTGCATACGCCATAACTTCTGCATAACCCCAGTTCACCGGCATAGCGCTTTGGGTCATTTTTTTGCGGTCTTCCAAGATTTTGGAGACCTGACGCTGAGGCACGAATCCGTCAGGCAGCACATCCATTTTCCGGCCGAGCTTCTGCAGCGTTTTAAGATTGATGCCAGTCTTGCACTTGGCTGTCCATTTGTGGCCCAGGTAGGGAGACCAGTCAACAAACAACTCTTTATTAGGCTCTTTCACCAAGCTTTTAACGACGTGATCGCCTTTATCCAGCAGATCGCGATATTCGTTTTCCAGGCGAGCGGATTCTTCTTCGGTGATGACGCCTTCGTTAATCAACCGCTGAGCGTAAATCTGGCGGGTGGTTGGCAGGCTTTTGATGCATTGATACATCAACGGCTGAGTCGCAGAAGGCTCATCCGCTTCGTTGTGACCACGGCGGCGGTAACACAACAGGTCGATTACCACATCTTTCTTAAAGGTGTTGCGGTAATCCATCGCTACCTGTGTAACGAACAGAACCGCTTCCGGATCATCGCCGTTAACGTGGAAAATGGGCGCTTGAACCATTTTCGCAACGTCGGTGCAATACTCGGTGGAGCGCGCGTCTTCACGGCGATGAGTAGTGAAGCCAACCTGGTTATTAATGATGATGTGGACAGTGCCGCCAACGCCGTAACCACGGGTCTGGCTCATCTGGAACGTTTCCATGACTACGCCCTGACCTGCGAACGCAGCGTCACCGTGCATGATCACAGGCACAACCGCATCACCGGCAGTATCGTCACGACGATCCTGGCGCGCTCTTACAGAGCCTTCCACTACCGGAGAAACGATTTCCAGGTGTGAAGGGTTGAACGCCAACGCCAAGTGAACTTCGCCACCCGGGGTCAGAACGTTGGAAGAGAAGCCCTGGTGATACTTCACATCGCCGGAACCTTCATCCGACAGACGCTTGCCTTCAAACTCGTCAAACAACGCTTTGGGGTTTTTACCCAGGGTGTTGACCAGCACGTTCAAACGACCACGGTGCGCCATACCGATAACGATTTCTTTGGCTCCGTAGCTTCCCGCTCTCTGAATCAACTCATCCAGCAACGGAATCAAGCTCTCGCCGCCTTCAAGGCCAAAGCGCTTGGTGCCTGGATATCGTGAAGATAAGTATTTTTCGAGACCTTCCGCCGCGCTCAATCTTTCTAACAGGTGATAGCGACGCTCTTTCTCATATACAGGATGCGAGCGCACTGATTCAAGACGCTGCTGAACCCAGCGCTTTTCTTCAGTATTAACGATATGCATGTACTCGGCGCCGACGGTATCGCAGTAGGTAAACTCTAAACCGCGAATGATCTCGCCGAAGGTCATGGTCTCTACGCCGAAGCACAATGAACCAGTCTGGAATACAGTATCCAGGTCCGCTCGGGTCAAGCCGTGATATTCCAACTCCAAGTCCGCGACATGCTCGCGCACCATCAGGTTGAGGGGATCCAGTTTGGCTTTCTGATGTCCACGAAAACGGTAGGTGTTAATCAGCTGCAGCACCTTGACCTGTTTACGTTCATGCTCAGTGCTGACCAATGATGTTGGACTGGCTTCGACAGCCGCTGCACGTCTGCGCGACAGTTTCAGGAACTGCTCTTTAATGACGGAGTGAGGAATATCCTGACTGGGCAGCCCTTCCTCTTTTGGCAGTTTGTCGAAATACTCACGCCAGGCCTGGGGTATGCCGTTAGGATCGGTGAGATAGGTCTCATAGAGTTGCTCAACATAGGCAAAGTTCCCACCTGCCAAATGGGAAGTCCGCCACAGCTGCTCCATCGTGCTTTCGTGCATATAGCTCGCCTTGGTTGCATCAGGGAACTATCTGCTTAAGGCCACTGATTACGGCTCGTTCCAGCGTCGCAAAGGCGTGCCAAACCACAGATAGCGCAGAGGACATCTGCATAACCCCGTAGGTTTACAACAGTAAACCACCCCGTCCTTAAAATAGAGGGAGTGGATTTCCTACCAGTTCAGTTTGTTTATGTCGCGCGCATGTTCTGCAACACGCGCGCGCTATTAGCTTCTTAGTATAGACAGCTAATTCAGCAACGACCGTAACAGTGTAATTTTTTAAATTATAGTTTTAAGTAGCACGCTGTAAGAGCATATTGCGTATGTGGCCGATGGCTCTGGTTGGATTCAGGCCTTTCGGGCAAACGCTTACACAATTCATGATTCCCCGGCAGCGGAATACGCTGAACGGGTCGTCGAGATTCGCCAATCTTTCTTCGGTAGAAGTGTCGCGACTGTCAACCAGGAATCTGTATGCCTGCAACAAGCCAGCGGGACCAACGAACTTATCTGGGTTCCACCAGAACGACGGGCATGAAGTAGAACAGCACGCACAAAGAATACATTCATACAGGCCGTCCAGCTTTTCACGCTCTTCGGGTGACTGCAATCGCTCAATCGCCGGAGGCGGATTGTCATTCACCACGAATGGCTTAATTTTCTCGTACTGCTTGTAGAAAATCGCCATATCCACAACCAGATCGCGAATAACCGGCAACCCTGGCAACGGACGCAAAACCAGCTTGTTGTTTTTCACCACCTGAGAAAGAGGAGTGATGCACGCCAAGCCATTTTTGCCGTTCATGTTCATGCCGTCGGAGCCGCACACGCCCTCACGGCATGAGCGACGATACGCCAAGGTCGGATCTTTCTCTTTCATCAGTCCCAGCACGTCCAGAACCATAAGGTCCTTGCCCGCAGGGACTTCCAGCTCCACATCCTGCATGAAGGGAGCTTCGTCAACTTCCGGATTATAACGATAGATGCTTACCAACATAACTCTGTCTCCCCAACGACACTAGTAACTACGAGCTTTCGGAGGAAATGGCTCCACAATTTTAGGCGCGAAGTTTACTTCCCGCTTGCTTACCCGCTTGTCCACAGGGAAGTAAAGAGAGTGCTTCAGCCAATTGTCGTCGTCCCGTTCAGTGTAGTCGTTACGGGCGTGCGCTCCGCGGCTTTCCTTTCTTTCTTCAGCCGCAACAGCCGTCGCATAAGCGACCTCGTACAGGTTATCCAGCTCTAAAGCTTCGATACGAGCGGTATTGAACGCCATGCTCTTGTCTTCAAGAACCGTGTTCTTCACACGTCCGCCCAATTCTTCCAGCAGCTTCAGACCTTTCTGCATGCTTTCGCCATCGCGGAACACACCGAAATATAGCTGCATAGTGTTCTGCAGGTCTTTACGTACTTCCGCCACTTTTTCAGAGCCGGAGCCGCTGTTCAGTCTGTCCAGACGCGCCATGGTTGCGTCGATATCGGATTCAGATGCGTCATCCACACCGTAACCGTCTCTCAGCATCTTCTCAATGTGAAGTCCTGCTGCGCGACCAAATACAACCAAATCCAACAGCGAGTTGCCGCCCAGACGGTTTGCGCCGTGTACGGATACGCATGCAGCTTCGCCACAGGCGAACAAGCCGTCGATGACTTTGTCGTTACCGTTTGCGTCCTGAGTCAGCGCCTGACCGCCGATGTTGGTCGGAATACCACCCATCATATAGTGACAGGTTGGAACAACCGGAATAGGTTCTTTTGCAGGATCTACGTGCGCGAATGTTTTCGACAACTCCACAATGCCAGGCAAACGCAGGTGTAGCGTTTCTTCACCCAGATGATCCAGCTTCAGCAATACATGGTCTTTGTTGGGGCCGCAACCACGGCCTTCAAGGATCTCCATAATCATGGAGCGGGCGACGACGTCACGACCAGCAAGGTCTTTCGCGTTCGGCGCATAACGTTCCATGAAACGCTCGCCTTCGCCATTGATCAGATAACCGCCTTCACCACGACAACCTTCCGTCACAAGTACGCCAGCTTCAGCGATACCAGTTGGGTGGAACTGCCACATTTCCATGTCCTGCGCCGGGAAGCCAGCGCGAAGAGCCATACCGACGCCGTCGCCAGTATTGATCAATGCATTAGTGGTGGATGCATAGATACGGCCTGCGCCGCCAGTAGCCAGAACTGTCGCCTTGGCTTTGACGTAAACAGTTTCACCAGTTTCGATGCAGATAGCCGTTACGCCAACTACCGCGCCAGACTGGTTTTTAACCAGATCAACTGCATACCATTCATTTAAAAAGGTAGTGCCGCCGCGCAGGTTGCCTTGATAAAGAGTGTGCAGCAGCGCATGACCAGTACGGTCCGCCGCCGCGCAGGTACGAGCAGCCTGGCCGCCCTTACCGAAATCTTTGGACTGACCGCCAAAAGGACGCTGATAGATGCGCCCTGTCTCCGTACGGGAGAAAGGCAGTCCCATGTGTTCCAGTTCAAATACTGCTTGAGGACCTACCGAACACATATATTCGATTGCATCCTGATCGCCGATATAGTCCGACCCCTTGACGGTGTCGTACATGTGCCAACGCCAATCGTCATTCGGGTCCGAACTGGCAATGGCGCAGGTGATCCCGCCCTGAGCGGAAACAGTGTGAGAACGGGTTGGGAATACTTTGGTGATACAAGCGGTTTTCACGCCGGACTGCGTCAACTGCAGCGCCGCGCGCATCCCGGCGCCGCCGCCGCCGATTACGATGGCATCGTAAGAAAGAGTTCTAAGTTTAGACATGGATTACAGCCCCCACAAAATTTGCACGCCCCAGATGAAGTAAACGAACATGATGGTTCCGCACGCGGCCTGCGCAACGAAACGGACCACGCCGTTTTTCATGTAGTCGGTGGTAATCGTCCACAAACCGATCCACGCGTGCGCACCAAGCGCCACCAGCGCAGCCAGGGAGAAAATTCTCATCCAAGTCTTGGCGAACAGTGCGCTCCATACTTCATAGGTCAGATCCGGCGTAAACACCAGGACGCCAACCATAAATGCGGTATAAAGAGCCAACACGACAGCGGAGACCCGCTGCACCATCCAATCATATGCGCCGCTACGGCCTAAATTGGTGACGCTGGTTACCATATCCAAACTCCCGCCAACAGAATGAGCACAACAGACACGGCTATCACAACCTTCGCTGCGATCTGCCCGCCCTTCAGGGTTTCACCGAAACCAGCATCCATAATGAGGTGCTTGATGCCAGCGACGAAGTGATAGAACAATGCGGCGAGAATGCCCCAAAGAATTAATTTTGCAAGAAAACTATCCATGACTGACTGAAGGGAAGCAAAACTTTCCTTGCTCGCCAGAGATGCGTCGAGCCCCCACAACAGGAACGCTATTGCAATGAAGATAATTACACCTGATATCCGATGCAGAATAGATGTAATTGCGGGTAGAGGAAAATGGAATTTCGTCAGATCTAGATTAACAGGTCTTTTGCTATTCACAGCTTCACACTCGATTATAGCCATACAGGCGGATTATTTAAGAATGGACCTATTTGGCGGCGGGAATCCTTATGAGGCCTCCGCTTACGGGTTGCAGATTATAGTTTCCCACCTGGTAAATTACAAACGCAACAACCGTTTATAGCCCACTTAATTTAGCGCCGGACATGAGCTTTTCTGATTTGGGCCGGCAATTTATTCTTTCATACGCAGTGTGAAGCCCCTCGGCTCAATACCCGGAAGTATTTTTTACGTATTCGAAGACTCCGTTTTCTTTACTGATAAAGCAACGCCCCTCCTCTTTATAAGCTATTTTAATTGGTGTTTTTTAAACACCATCGGCAGTATTTTCATTACAAGGGCTTAAAAAAAGTCGGTCAGACCATTATGATGACCTCGCTTTTTATTAAGCCGACCTTGTATAAAGCCAGAATAAAGGCTGAGAGGCCACTGACGAGCGTCAGTCTCCGCCCGCCGGTCCTAACCGGCGCCGGTTGTGATTGACGCCATTGCGCAAACAACGTCAGACCTACTTAGAAGTCGGCCTGTAAACACGACCGGGCGTCTATGCCCGGTAAACACGTACGCATCACTTTAAGTCGATATAGGAGAGCACCATGACTGACAAGAAAGCGACGTTATCGGTCAATGGTAAAACAATCGAGCTTCCGGTTTATTCCGGCACCACCGGCCCAGACGTCATAGATGTCAGAGGATTGGTTGAAGAAGGTTTGTTTACCTACGATCCAGGCTTCGTATCAACCGCAGCCTGCGAATCGCAAATCACTTATATAGATGGCGCCAATGGCGTACTACTACACCGTGGGTATCCTATAGAACAGTTGGCCGAAAAGTCCGACTATCTTGAAGTCTGCTACTTACTGATACACGGCGAACTGCCTACTGCGGAGCAGGCGGAAGAGTTCCGTAGCACGGTAAAAAATCACACTATGATCCACGAGCAGCTGAGAAACTTCTTTAACGGTTTCCGGCGCGACGCTCACCCAATGGCGATCATGTGCGGCGTTGTCGGCGCCCTGTCCGCGTTCTATCACGACACAATGGACTTCTCCGACGAGCACCATCGCGAAATCGCAGCATTCCGTCTGATCGCGAAAATGCCCACCCTGGCGGCGATGTGCTACAAGTACTCCACCGGCCAGCCGTTCATGTATCCCAGAAACGATCTGGACTATGCGGGCAACTTCCTGCACATGATGTTCGGCACTCCTTGCGAGCCCTATCAGGTCAACCCTGTAGTCGCCAAGGCTATGGACCGCATCTTTGTTTTGCATGCGGACCATGAACAAAACGCCTCTACATCAACCGTACGTCTGGCTGGCTCTTCCGGCGCCAACCCCTTCGCCTGTATCGCTTCCGGTATTGCTGCGCTATGGGGACCCGCTCACGGCGGCGCCAACGAAGCAGTGTTGAACATGCTCCTGGAAATCGGCGACGAATCCCGCATTCCAGAATTCATTCAGCGCGCCAAAGACAAGAGCGATCCTTTCCGCCTGATGGGCTTCGGACACCGGGTCTACAAGAATTTCGACCCACGCGCCAAAGTCATGAAGCAGACCTGTGACGACGTACTGAAAGAGCTTGGCTGCGAAAACGATCCACTGTTCCGCATCGCACGCGAACTGGAGCGCATCGCCCTGGAAGACCCCTACTTCGTAGAGAAAAAACTCTACCCCAATGTGGACTTCTACTCCGGCATCATCCTGCGCGCCGTCGGCATTCCGGTCTCTATGTTCACCGTCATCTTCGCCATGGCGAGAACCATCGGCTGGTTCTCTCACTGGCACGAAATGGTGAGCTCTTCTTACCGGATCGGTCGTCCGCGTCAGCTGTACACCGGACACACCTCCAGAGACTACCCAAGCAAATAAATAGTTTGCCGGTTGACTTGCAAAGGCCGCTTATGCGGCCTTTCTTTATTGGAGCAACCCGCGCACTATTAACCCATTGGATTTAACCACTCCAGGAAGATAAACATGGAATCAACTGAAACCGCCGCATTAGGAAGAATTTGTTTCATCGGCCTCGGCGTCATGGGATTCCCGATGGCCGGCCATCTCGCCAACAATGGCCACCAGGTCACCGTTTACAACCGCAACGTCGAAAAGTCGGAACGCTGGCTGAAGACCCACACTGGCAAGTTCATCCGCAAGCTGCGGGACGCAGCCCAATGCGACGTCATCATCTCTTGCGTCGGCGACGACAACGACCTGCGCAGCATCTACTTGGGCGAAGAAGGCCTGATCAATCAGTTACGCAAAGGCTCTCTGATCATCGACCACACCACTGCATCAGCCAGTGTCGCCAAAGAGCTGTTTGAAGCCGCCCAAGAGCGCAACATCGGCTTTCTTGATGCCCCCGTATCCGGTGGACAACAGGGCGCCGAGAACGGCGCGCTGACCATAATGTGTGGCGGCGAAGAAAAAGACTTTGCGAAGGCGGAACCCCTCCTTAAGCATTACAGCCGCGCAGCAACCCTGATGGGACATGCAGGCAGCGGCCAGTTAACCAAAATGGCCAACCAGATCGCTATCGCAGGGTTAGTGCAGGGACTGGCGGAAGCGCTGCACTTCGCAGAACAGGCTGACCTGGACCCGCAACAAGTGGTGTACGTCATATCCAAAGGAGCCGCGCAATCCTGGCAAATGGAAAATCGCCACAAGACCATGATCGCCGGAGACTACGAACACGGCTTCGCAGTAGACCTCATGCGCAAGGATTTATCCATCTGCTTACGCGAGGCCTCAAACAACAAGGCTCGACTCCCCATCACCGCTCTCGTCGATCAATTTTACGCCGAAGTACAATCCATGGGCGGGGGACGCTGGGATACATCCAGCCTGCTGGCGCGCCTAAAGAGATAACCCAGCACATTTACCTCAAAGCGCCAACTCAAACATCGGACAACAAAAAAGGGCGGTGATCAAACCGCCCTTTTCTTTTCGCACTTACAGACTACTTGTCTTTAGCCGCCCACTTTCCATCTTTGTAGAAAGCCGACCAGCCAGTGGGCTTACCGCCCTTCTCTGACATGACGTACTGCTGCTTGGTCTTGCGACTGAAGCGGATAATCGCCGGATTTCCTTCTGGATCACGAGTAGGCGCATCCAGCAGATAGTGATACTTAGGGTCAATTTCCTTCTTGTGAGGAATCAACTCCTCCACCAGAGGCGCCCGTGTTTCACGATTCTTGGGAAACTTACTCGCCGCCAGGAACAAGCCCGAAGCGCCATCACGCAGAACAAAGATATCGTCAACTTTGTCGCACGCGAGCTCAGGCATGACTACCGGCTCCATCTTGGGCGGCGCAGGCTCGCCATTCTTCAACAGCTTGCGGGTGTTGCCGCAGGTTGAACTGGTGCAGCCGAAGTACTTCCCAAAGCGGCCGGTTTTAAGCTGCATTTCAGCGCCGCACTTGTCACACTCCAGTGTCGGCCCATCGTAGCCAGCCACCTTAAACTGCCCGCCTTCGACCTCATAACCTTCACAGTCTGGATTATTACCACACACGTGCAGCTTGCGGGTCTCATCGATGACGTAGCTATCCATGGCGGTATCACAGATCGGGCAACGCTTTTTCGCGCGCAGCGCATTCGCTTCGCCTTCTTCATCGTCCGCGCGAATTACCTCATCGCCAGGGATCAGGTTAATCGTCGTCTTGCAACGCTCTTTCGGCGGCAGCGCATAGCCGGAACACCCAAGGAACACGCCAGTGGACGCAGTGCGAATCTGCATTGGACGCGAACAGGTCGGACACGTAATTTCCGTCTGCACCGCCTGATTAGCACGCATACCGCCTTCCATGTCCGCCTTTTCCAGCTTCTTGGCGAAATCGGAGTAGAAAGCATTAAGAACCTGCTTCCAGCCCTCGCTACCAGAAGCGATCTCATCCAGCTGACCTTCCATCTTCGCGGTAAAGCCGTAATCCATCAGATCCGTGAAGGCTTCCGTCAAACGATCCGTCACGATATCGCCCATCTTCTCCGCATAGAAGCGCCGGTTGGCCAGCTTCACATAGCCGCGCTCCTGAATGGTGGAGATGATTGACGCATACGTAGAAGGACGCCCGATACTCCGCTTCTCCAGCTCCTTAACCAAGGTCGCTTCCGTGTAACGCGGCGCAGGCTTGGTGAAGTGCTGAGTCGGCTCCAGTTTATCCAGATCCAACTGATCATTAATTTCAAACGCGGGCAACTCCGCCTCATCATCCTTCTTCGCTTGCGCAGGCAGCACTTTAAGGAAGCCGTCGAATTGCAAAAGCCGACCACGGGTTCTTAATTCAAAGTCTCCCGCCTGCACTTGGATACTGGTGCTAAGGAAGCGCGCATTTTCCATCTGACAGGCCACGAATTGACGCCAAATCAGGTCATACAGCTTCTCGGCGTCTTTTTCGAGACCGGAAATCTGGTTGGAGCCTACATTGATATCAGAAGGACGTATCGCCTCGTGCGCTTCCTGGGCCCGCTCTTTACTCACGTAAGTTTTCGGGTTTTCAGGCAGATATTTATCACCAAACTTCTTGCCGATAAATTCACGACAGGCGCTCACCGCATCCGCGGACAAGTTGGTGGAGTCCGTTCTCATATAGGTGATGTAGCCCGCCTCATAGAGACGCTGCGCCAACACCATGGTCTTCTTAACGCTAAACCCTAAACGGGTGCTCGCCGCCTGCTGCAAGGTAGAAGTGATAAATGGCGCCGGCGTCTTGGTGACAGAGGGCTTATCCTCACGATTGACAACCTTGAACGCCTGCAACTCCAGCAACGCAGTCAGCTTCTCAGACTGCTCTTTGTTGGTGGGCCGATAATTCTCACCCTTGTATTTGGCGACCTGGAATTTAGCTTGCTGCTTACTCTTGGACAGCAGCGCATGCAATTCCCAGTATTCTTCCGGCGTAAAGGCGCGGATTTCACGCTCACGCTCGACAATCAAGCGAACCGCGACGGACTGCACCCGCCCTGCGGACAAACCACGCGCAATCTTGGACCACAGCAGCGGCGACACCATATAGCCGACCACACGGTCAAGGAAGCGGCGCGCCTGCTGGGCGTTTACGCGGTTGTAATCAAGTTGACTGGGACTTTTGAACGCCTCCGTTATGGCGGATTTTGTGATCTCGTTAAAGACCACGCGACGATAACGGGAGTCATCGCCGCCAATAGATTCTTTGAGATGCCAGGCGATAGCCTCTCCTTCGCGGTCCAAGTCCGTTGCGAGATAGATCTGGTCGGCGCTTTTCGCCAGACGCTTCAGTTCTTCAACGACTTTTTCTTTACCTGGAAGGATCTCGTAGCGGGCCGCCCAATCATTTTCAGGGTCGACGCCCATACGAGAGATCAGCTGATCCCGGGCTTTACGTTTCTTGATGCTTTCGCGCTCTTCAGCAGGCAGCTTGCGCATTTTCGCCGCTTCCGCCGCACGCTCTTTCGGAGATGATGCTTCCTTACCTCCACTGGTCGGCAAATCACGAATATGCCCCACACTGGATTTGACTACATATTCCGAACCAAGATATTTGTTTATGGTTTTTGCCTTTGCAGGGGACTCCACGATTACCAGCGATTTACCCATAGCGGATGGTTCTTTGCTCCTAGTTGAAATAGCCGTCATATATTAGAGGTTGTAGTCGACGGGTCAAGTGATTGCCAGAAAATCTGGTATTTAATGTAAAAATAGCCGGCCAGGCCCAGTTTGTCGGCGTCTATTTAACTCCGATAACTTGCCCTACCCCACAATGTCGTTAACACTTAATAAGAACGACACATAAATTTATAAATGCTTCCGCCGCCTTTTATATGACAACTTTAATCGTCTTGCTCGCTATTTTCATAACCGCCTCGATCATCGTTAGCGGCGTTATGTACTCGCGACAGCAGGCGTTAGCTTACCGTCAAAGCCAACTGAAATCGTTAAAACAGAAATACGAAGAAATAAATTCGTTATTTCAGGTCATCATGCGAGTGGACGATTCCGCCAACATCGCTATCAGCCTCAACCACGCCATGATTGAAATCGCCCAGTCCATGACCAAAATGGACCGCAAATCGGAAGAGCTGCGCATCCTTTTAGACAACCTGAAACAAAGGGAGCGCGACTTGAAAACCGGCGTTCTTCTTCCCCAAGCGCAGAAAACGGTGACCAGCGACGCAGCGGTCGCCGCCATTCAGCGCTCTCTTTCTGAGTGCCTGCAAAAGCTGCAACGCTTCAAACTGCGCGGCTCACTACCCGTTCCTCTTTATGAGGAATACAGCCATCACCTGCGCGAGATGGCGCTTGACGTGGAAGTCGGCAGCCAACTACAAATGGCGGAAAGTCTGGTGGCTCAAAACGACAAAGCCGGCGCCGAGAAGCATTTCAAGCACGCTCGCGAGGCGCTCAAGCGCACACGCCTGGAAATCCCCAACAAGAACGACCAGATCAAAGAGATATCCGACAAGATCAAAAGCCTGATGCGAGACGGCGAGCCCCAGAATCGCTCCCAGGAAACCCAGTAAAAGCCTTGCGCCAACTTCAAGCCAACCAGCTTCACCCATAAAAAAATCCGGAGCCCCTTACGGGACGCCGGATTTCATCGCTTCCGATTCAGGTTTCCCCAAACCGAAGCCTCAACGTATTAGATACGCTCCCAAACGGTCGCAATACCCTGACCCAGACCGATACACATGGTGGATACGCCCAGCGTACCGCCTTTGGCGGCCATGACATTCAGCAAGGTAGTGGAGATACGCGCACCAGAGCAACCCAGAGGGTGACCCAAAGCGATAGCGCCGCCGTTCAGGTTAACTTTCTGGTCAACCACATCCATAAGCTTCAGATCTTTGATAACTGGCAAAGACTGTGCGGCGAACGCCTCATTCAGTTCCCAGAAATCAATATCTTCCACTTTCAGGCCTGCGCGCTTAAGCGCTTTCTTGGTCGCCGGCACAGGACCATATCCCATGATGGCGGGATCGCATCCGGCAGTAGCCATGGAGCGAATTTTCGCCATTGGCGTCAGCCCCAATGCCTGAGCCCGCTCAGCGGACATCAGCAGCATAGCGGATGCGCCATCCGTCAATTGAGAAGACTGACCCGCTGTCACTGTGCCGCTCTTAGGATCAAAAGCAGGACGCAGCTGCGCCAGACTCTCCGCCGTGGTTTCAGGACGAATCGTTTCATCATTCTCGATCAGCGCAGGGAAGCCGTCGTCGTCATGCCCTAAAATAGAGATGATTTCGTTACGGAAGCGCCCTTCCAGCGTGGCTTCGTGCGCCAAACGGTGAGAGCGAGCGCCAAACTCATCCTGCTGCTGACGGCTGATGCCGTGCATTTTCGCCAGCATTTCCGCCGTCAGACCCATCATGTTGGACGCTTTAGCGGAATACTTGCTTGCTGCCGGGTTGTGATCGAAACCTTGAGTCATGGGCACGTGCCCCATGTGCTCAACGCCGCCCACCACAAACACGTCGCCATTGCCCGTCATGATCGCCTGCGCCGCAGTATGAATTGCGGACATGGCGGAACCACACAAGCGGTTTACTGTTTGCGCTGACGAAGTATGCGGAATGCGGGTCAGCAGGGAAATCTGCCGCGCCACGTTGAAGCCTTGCTCCAGGGTCTGATTTACACAGCCCCAGATCAGATCTTCAACTTCCGCAGGGTCCACTTTGTCATTGCGGTCGAATAATGCGTCAATCAACGTCGCTGACAGCGTCTCTGCGCGCACGTTGCGGAAACAACCCGCCTTGGCGCGCCCCATCGGGCTGCGAACACAGTCGATAACGACAACGTCTCTTGGATTCAGACTCATATCATTTTCTCCGTCGGGAATTCTCTATCAGCAATTAGCCAAAAAACTTCTTGCCGGACTTAGCCATGTCGCGCAGCCCTTGGGTCGGATGATACAGAGCGCCCAGATCCGCATATTTATCAGCGATCTTGCAGAACTCTTCCACGCCCAGAGAGTCAATGTAGCGCAACGCGCCCCCACGGAACGGAGGGAAACCGATGCCGAAGATCAAGCCCATATCCGCTTCCGCCGCAGTCTCCACGATGCCGTCTTCCAGGCAGCGAACGGTTTCGATGCACAAAGGCACCATCATGCGCTCGATGATTTCCTCTTCAGAGAAGTCGCGCTGAGACTTCTGCACAGACTTAATCAGTGCGTCAACGCTGTCATCGACAATTTTCTTCTGCTTGCCTTTCTTATCCAGCTCGTAAGCGTAGAAGCCCTTGTCGCTCTTCTGACCGTAACGACCTTTATCGAACATGACGTCGATAATAGTTGTTTCGGAGTAGCTCATGCGATCAGGGAAACCTTCCGCCATTACGTCGCCGGCGTGCTTCGCTGTGTCCATACCTACCACGTCAAGCAGGTAAGCAGGACCCATCGGCCAGCCGAAACGCTCCATCACTTTGTCGACCTGCTGGAAATCGGCGCCGTCGCGCACCAATCCAATGAAGCCGCCAAAATAAGGGAACAGGATGCGGTTAACCAGGAATCCAGGGCAGTCGTTCACAACGATAGGCGTTTTACCCATCGCTTTGGCGTACGCCACAGTTGTCGCGACAGCTTTTTCACTGGTTTTCTCGCCGCGGATAACTTCCACTAAAGGCATCATGTGCACAGGGTTGAAGAAGTGCATGCCGCAGAAGTTTTCCGGACGCTTCAGGTTTTGCGCCAGACGATTGATGGAGATAGTAGAGGTGTTGGAGGTCAGGATAGTGTCCTCTCGCACCAGATCTTCCACTTCACGCAAAACGATGTCTTTGACCTTAGGGTTTTCAACAACCGCTTCAACTACCAGATCCACCGTTCCGAAGTCGCCGTAGCTCAACGTCGGAGTGATGCGGTTCAGCACATCCGCCATTTCACTCGCATTCATGCGGCCTTTGTCGACGCGCTTGGTCAGCAGTTTCTTGGCTTCTTTCAGGCCCAAATCAATACCGGACTGATTGATATCCTTCATCAGGATAGGCGTGCCTTTCAGCGCTGACTGATACGCCACGCCGCCGCCCATGATGCCTGCGCCCAATACCGCCGCCTGCTTTACTTCGCCGGCTTTAGGCTCCAGGTCTTTCGCTTTCTTCTTCAGCTCCTGATCATTCAGGAACAAGCCGATCAAGCTGTGCGCCACAGAGGTTTTCGCCATTTTCGCGAAACCTTTGGCCTCTACTTCGATCGCCTTGTCGCGAGTCATGCCCGCGTGCTTTTGCATCACCTTGATGGCTTCAACAGGCGCTGGATAGTTACGTCCAGCCTGGCCCGCCACGTAGCCTTTGGCGGTTTCAAACGCCATCATGCTTTCCATCGGGTTCAGCTTCAGCTTGCCGGTTTTTTCTTCCCGACGCGCCTTGTAGTCCAACTTGCCTTCGATCGCCTGACGCAACACAGACAGGGCTGCATCCATCAATTTCTCAGGGGCGACCGCTGCATCTACAGCACCTTCTTTCAAGGCCTGTTCCGCTCGTTTCTCGCCACTGGCGCAGATCCACTCGATCGCGTAGTCGGCGCCAACCAGACGGGATAAACGTACTGTTCCGCCGAACCCGGGGAAGATTCCCAGTTTCACTTCCGGCAGACCCACTTTCGCGCTGGTGGACATGACGCGGAAGTCAGTAGAGAGACACATTTCAAAACCACCGCCCAGAGCGATACCGTTAATAGCGGTCACAGTGGGGAATGGCAGATCTTCAACGGCGGAGAAAATCTTATTGGCTTCCAGGTTGTTGGCGACCAACTCTTCTTCGGAGCCGGCAAACAATTCCTGGAATTCAGTGATATCAGCGCCAACGATGAAACAATCTTTGTTGCTGGTAACGACAAGGCCGGTAATGCCTTGTTGACTTTGTAGTTTCTGGGTCGCTTCCGCCAACTCAGTCAGCGTCAAGCGGTTAAATTTATTAACAGACTCGCCTTGCAAATCGAAAGTTAGTACCGCGATACCATCCTCGATCTCTTTGACTGTGATGGCTTTACCTGCGTAAATCATCAACGGATCTCCAAGCATTGTTTAGCACTGGTTTATTGCCCTATAAACGGGTCCCAACGGACGCCTTGCCGGGCCGCCCTTCTCCGGAGCTTCGGAATCAAAGCCGATGCATCGAACAACAATTCATACGCTCGTTTGAATCAGGTCGCAACAACATGGATAATTTTGGCCCGTTTGTCAATCTCTTCCAAAAAAATTGGCGGCGATTTTTGTCAATAATTGCTTACACTTATGACATTTTCAGCCGCTTTAAAAATTTTTAAGATTTATTTTTCATGAAATTATGCAGTATATTTCACCTTACTTTTTAAGTTAGGCGTCCTCTGAATGCGCCCTGAGCGCATTCGCATAATAGGACAATAAGCTTATAACTTTTTGACTAGCGCAGGCATTTCCCCTATTTTTTCTACTTATAAACCGGCGGTTGGTAGCTAGGCCGGCCATTAAAGGCGTCGTTGGAAATAATTTTAAAAATATAGTGGGAAGCCGCACCGACAAGTCGGAAACATAATTATAAAAATAGCGGGTGGCCTTCTGCGCCCAAATTTCCTGGAGAGCGTGTCTATGAGCCAATCGGGTATACACCGGAATCCTCTCTGGTGTTGTTTTATTGCACTTCTCGCCCTGTATTCATCACATTCCTTTGCGCTGAACACTGCGCAGGCTGAAGCCATTCTCAAGCATTTGCACGATGTGCAGACGCACTCCTATCAGACCATTAATGCGTATTACAACTTCACTTTGAATCCTGGCGACAAGGACATCCAGTCAGAGGTGAACCAGGAAATCGATTTTATGAATGCGACTTTCAAATCGCTGGAGTCCCAAGACGGCATCGTCGAAGTGCAGGGAGAGTTGAGCGTTATGAGCGCCACCTGGCTCAAGTACAAGGAACTGCTGAACACCAATATGAACGACATTGTGAAGGTGGGCTACCCTGACCTGCGGCTGGTGGGCGACATGGCGCAGGTAAATATCGATCTGGTAGGCGCGACAGAGAGAACCTACGACAAAACCATGGAAATTTCAGGCCACCGCCCCCCAGAGGTAATTGAGCTGGTGCGCAACTCCAAAATCATCCTGGAAAGCATGCTGACCAAATATTCCGCCCGTAGCGCCTCCAACGTGACGCAAATATTCCAGGGAGCCAAAAGCGAAGAGCCCATGGACGTCCAGGCGATCAGTTTTGACAAGAACATCGCCCGACTCCTGGCGTCACAGCAAAACACCGACGCCACGCGCAAGACTTTGGACGCCATTTCCACGAAATGGGAGTTCATCAAGAACTCTTATATCAACTACAACGAAAACAACGTTTCCTACGTCGTGAATCTGTATTCAAAAAGGATCATCAGCGACCTGGACAGTCTCGCCAAAGCCTACAGCGGCGCTTAGACACGCCGCTGCATAGCTCACATCACTAGATCCGAGGGCGCGCCATTAACGCGCGCCAGCAGCTACAGCCACCTTGTTGACGCGCTGCAGCATCTGCTCCAAATCTTCCGACGTTCCCCGCTCTTCCCACAGGAAGCCCACTTCATGTCCTGTGATCTGAACTGCTTTAACCTGGGATGACAGCTCACGCAGATCCTCATCCGAGAGCAGCTCATGAGGAAAGTTGCCACTGATGGACAGCTGTTTCAATTCACCCTCCTGATTGGCGTATAACGCCCTGCGAGGCGTGCGTGACGCCGGGATGGCCTTATAGTAAAAGTGGGTGCGCCAAGCGTCCGCCTCCAGTTTTTTCAAAGCGTCGTCCAGCTTTTCCGGCGTAGTCTGTCGCACTCTAAACCCCGCCGCGAGCGCCTGCTGCCGCAAACGCATGCGGCGTCGCTCTTCCGGGCTAGGCAACACCCAGAAAATTGAGCCGCCGACGATTCCCACCACACAAAAAATAATAATCAAAGCTGTCGTCATTCGTCGTTCATCCTGTCCAAAGACCACTCAAAGCGCGTCAGCGCCCACGAAACCAGGAAACACTTTTTCACCTGATTTTGTCCGCTGTCATCTCAACGCATGTTTCATTAGCATTAAGCTGTTTTCAGTTTTGCGGACACTACCGAAAAGTTACACACTTGGAAAACACTTTCGGAACTATGCAGCCAAAAGGAGCACACCATGTACAAGAATATTCTCGTCGCCCTGGACCTGAGCGATGAAGGCGAACAGGTCATCACCAAGGCCCTGAAAATGCAACAGGCGACCCAGGCCCGCCTGCATCTGGCGCACGTTATCGAGCCCATCAGTTACGCCTATGGCGGCGACATCCCGCTGGATCTGGGCGACATTCAGCAGCAACTGCAAAAACACAGCGAAGAAAAACTACAAAAACTGATTGAAAAGCACACGCTGACCAATAGCGCCGCTGCGGTGCTGGTGGGACGCCCCGAAGGGGAAATTCATCGCTACGCGGATGAGAATGGAATTGATTTGGTCATTGTCGGCAGCCATGGCCGCCACGGACTGCAGTTATTGCTGGGCTCCACGGCGAATGGCGTATTACATGGCGCCAAATGTGACGTCCTCGCGGTCCGCATTAGCGACTAAGCACTCAATGGAATAAAATTCGGACTGACGCGCTCCGCTACAGCGGAGCCACCCACTCTCCCGATTCAAACGACTTGCGCAGCTTCTGCAACTGCGTCTCCAGTGAGAATGTGACGCTCGACGCCAACGAAAAAAAGCTCAATAGCGCCTTCAAGTTGGAGTCGCCGTCACAGGCGGAGTGAATGCGTTGCCACAACGCTTGGTTCACCAGCTGAAGACGACGGTTGCGCTCCACCAGCCCTTTAAGCTCCCAGTCAGGCTTTTCACCATCGCGAAACATAAAGTACTGCTGCACCAGATAGATGGAAACAGATCTGAGAATGAATTCTTCGCCGTTGGAAAACGGCATGTGATGAATAGCCATAGGCCTTAACTCGCCGAGTATGGGGCAATGACTGGTCGCCATGACCAACCCCATCAACGAGCGCAACGCCTCTTCCAGACCAGTACGCTTGTGGTAGTTGCGCTCTTTGGTGAAAACGGTGACCTCGACTTTCTGGAAAGCCGGTTCGGAGCGAAAGTCCGCCACAATCTTTTGCATGTCGAGAGCGGCGGGACAATAGCGTTCAGCGTCCTTCTTGAGAGGGCAATTCGAGCACTGACAATTCTTCAGCTCAGTCCACTCGGCGGGCGGCTCTGAGTGCATGCTCTTATCTTCTCTCTCCGTTTCAATGATGTAGTCCAGCACTCGGTTATCATCGAAACGGAATTCGTAACGCACCCGCATAAGGCTTTATCTCTCCGTAATCAATTGAGGCGACAGAAGACTAACACTTTCTCAACGGAGTCCGTCGGCTGCTGAAGTTACTCCTTTATTCTCAAGTGTAGCGGATTTGCGGATGCCGATATTTTTAAATTTGTAACCCCCGATCAGCCCCCGCCCGCCATTTCTTCAAGCTCCATCCACCTTTCCATGGTCTTCTCCAGAGTTTGCTCCAACGCAGTCAGAGACGTGAGCGCACGATTCACATCCTCATGGGGACGACTATAAAAGTCAGCGGCAGACACCTCTTCCTGCATAGCCGCCACTTCCGCTTCCAGTCGCTCGATTTCCTTGGGTAAAGCGTCCAGTTCGCGCTGCAGTTTGTAGCTTAGCTTGGCCGCTTTGCCGCCATCCGACGCTGTTTTCGGCTTGGCAGCCTGAGCCTTGACTTCAGCGGGCTTGACTTCCGCTTTGACCACCGGGCGTTGCGCCAACCAGTCGTTATAACCACCCGGATATTCGGATATCTTGCCATCTCCCTCGAACACCAGCGTGCTGGTCACAACGTTGTCGATGAAGAAACGATCGTGGGACACCAGCAGAATGGTGCCGTCAAACTCCGCCAGCAGATTCTCCAGCAGGTCCAGCGTATCCATATCCAGGTCATTGGTAGGCTCATCCAGCACCAGAAAGTTCGCCGGCATGGTGAACAGTTTGGCCAACAACAGCCGGTTAATTTCACCGCCAGATAACGCCTTGGCGGGAGTACGCAATCTTTCCGGGGAAAACAGGAAATCTTTCAGGTAGCCGGTGACATGAACGTTACGACCGCCAACCTCGATAAAGTCTTTTCCTTTTGCGACGTTATCCCAGACGCTGGCTTCCGGATCGATTTGCCCTCGCAACTGATCAAAATAAGCCACCTGCAGACGGGAGCCCCGTTTTATGACGCCCTCCGTCGCCTCCAAGCCGCCCAGGATCAACTTTATAAACGTCGATTTACCGCAACCGTTCGGGCCCAATAAGCCCACCCGATCTTTGCGCATCAACTGCCAGCTGAGACCCTTCACCAGATTGGGCTGGTCTGCGTAGCCAAAACTGACATTTTTCAGCTCCGCCACCAGGTTACCGGAGCGTTCCTCGGAATCCACTTTCAGGCTCACCTGCCCAACGCGGTCGCGTCGCTGCCTGCGCTCGTCTCGCAGTTTCTTCAGCGCCCTGACCCGCCCCTCATTACGAGTGCGGCGCGCCTTGATGCCCTGGCGAATCCAAACCTCTTCCTCCGCCAGCTTCTTATCGAAGCGCTCCCACTCTTTTTCCTCCGCCGCCAACTGCTCCTCTTTTTTGGCCAGATAGGCTTCATAAGGCGCCGGCCAGCTCGACAATTTGCCGCGATCCAGCTCAATGACACGCGTCGCCAGACGGTCGATGAACGCGCGATCGTGAGAAATAAACAGTACGCTGCCGCCGAACTGCAACAGCTCTTCCTCCAACCAGGTAATCATGTCGATATCCAGATGGTTGGTAGGCTCATCCAGCATGAGCAGGTTTGGCTCCTGCACCAGCGCGCGCGCCAGAAACACACGCCGACGCCAGCCTCCAGACAATTCGGAGATAGACTTGTCGCCAGGCAGTTCCAGACGCTGCATCACTGCCTCGACCTTCTGCCGCAAACGCCAGCCGTCATGAGTTTCGATCTTGTTGTGCAGACGCTCAAGCTCCGCCACATTACCTTCGGCGCCTTGCTGAGTCAGCGCGTCGTAGGCCGCGAGCCACTCTCCCACTTCCGCCAAGCCTTCCGCCACCACCGAGCGCACACTGGCGTCACCCCGCTCTGGAAGCTCCTGCGGCAGATAGGCCATTTTCAGATCCCTGCCTCTATTTATTTCACCGCCATCCGGCTTGATTTCACCGGCGCACACTTTCAAAAGCGTGGACTTACCTGCGCCGTTGCGACCGACCAGACAAAGCCGCTCTTGAGACTCAATCACCAAGTCCGCATGATCCAGCAACGGAGCCATTCCAAACGCCAGGGAAACATCTTTCAGCCGTAGCAACGCCATCGTAACCTTCTAAAATCTAATAGTTTCTGAATTCGTTCTTTGAAAAGAGAGCACCTCGGCCCGACCGCTTTAGTCGAGCAGCTCTACTTTATCGCCGACGCAAATGATCCCGTGATTCAATTGCACCAGGTTTTGCCCAAAAATCGCGCCAAGTTCCGTCTTGCGATAAGACGCCAGAGTGCGCAACGGCTCAGTGTCCGGGGATTTCTGACCCGTAGCAGGATCAATCGTCGTAAAAACGCATCTTGAACAAGGCTTGACCGCCGCAAACTCCACTTCGCCTATACGCAACCGACGCCAATGATCTTCCGCGAAGCTGTCCGCGCCAGCCACCACAATATTCGGGCGGAAATGCGTCATTTTAACAGGATTTTTTAAGCGGCCATTCAGATCCTCCAACGAGGACTCAGAGGTCGCCAGAACAGGGTAGCCATCCGCAAAGCTGACTTTTTGCGGCGCATCGTAATAAGTCTGATCCACTTGCCGAAAACTGCGCTCAGGAATATACACGAGGCGCGCCTGCTCACCCAAGAACTCACTGAACCAGGCATCTGCGCGCGCATCGACAAACAACGCAGACACCTCGTCTTTCCATACTTGCACAGTCTCCAGAGCGCCTCCCTCTTGATCCGGCGCCTCAATATACAAGCCATTCATACCCGGCGCCGACAACATCAGCCCCTTATCCGCAGTAACCGCCCTCACCAATACCAGCCGATGATGCTTTCTCGCCGTGATGAATTTGCCATTGGCATCCACCAACATAAAACGGCGATCGCGATCCGCCCCCCAATTCGTAATCGCCACTTTGCTAAGGCTAACGCCCGCACAGGATTTGATGGGGTAAATATTTAACTCGGTAACTCGGATATCCGTCATAACTCTCTCCTAAGCGCGCACTAGCCTCAACGCAGGCGTAGCGCACGGGGCATACAGGGAAGGGACAAAATGCGTGGGTCGTCGACGCGAAAAACTAAAACAGCCTACTCTAAGCAGGCGGAAACAGGCAGTCTAATTAGGTCTACATCGGAGGACAAGGGTCGAGACAAGCGCTCTTTGCGACGCTCTAGCGAGCCGCCAATGAATTAAGCCGCGATTGCACCAACGCCGCCAATTCATCCGGCTGGAACTTGGACAAGAAGTTATTACACCCTACCTTTTCCACCATCGCCTTGTTGAAGCTACCGCTTAGAGAAGTATGCAGCACCACGTACAGGTCTTTCAGGCGGGGATCGTTACGAATCTCCGTAGTCAGCCTGTAGCCATCCATCGCCGGCATTTCAGCATCAGTCACCACCATTAGAAGCTTTTCAGGCACATTGACACCTTCGTCAGCCCATTTCTTAAGAAGGTTATAGGCTTCCAGGCCATTTCTGGCGGTAATCACTTTCAACCCAACTTTCTGCAAAGTCCCAATCGCCTGACTGATCGCCACCGGCGAATCGTCCACTAACAGGACTTCCTTACCCTGAGCAACTTTTCGAATACTTTCCGTCAGCGCCGTGTCGGAAACGTCAGTGGAATACGGACGAATATCCGCTAGCACCCGCTCCACATCGATGATCTCAACAATCTGATCGTTGTAATGGGTTATCGCCGTAACGTAATGAGAACCGCCCGCCCCTTTTGGCGGAGGCAAGATCTGCTCCCAGGTCATATTGACGATACGATCAACGCTGGCCACCAGAAAAGCCTGCACGGTGCGGTTGTATTCCGTCACGATGATGGTGGAATCCTTGTCCGGCTGTAGTGGCCGAAATCCTATCGCCTGAGACAGGTTAATCACCGGCACTGTGGTGTCGCGTATATGACTAACGCCACACACGACAGGATGACGATGCGGCATTTGCGTCAAATTGGGCAGCTTGAGGACTTCCTGAATTTTGAACACATTGATCGCGAAAATCTGTCTCATCCCCAGCTTGAACAAGAGAAGCTCCAAACGATTCTCGCCCACCAGTTTGGTGCGCTGATCAACAGAGTCCAAAACACTCGCCATAACCTAATACCCCAGGGTAGATACCAACTTACAGACCATACAGGCCTGCTTGGCTTTAAGTTTAGACGATGGTTGAAGAAAACGCCGAAAATCCAGAGAAACCAATAGGAGACTGGGAGCAAGAACTTGATTATTTGAAAAGATTGGAATGAAAACTTGAAGAGAAAATTTGGAGCGGGAAACGAGACTCGAACTCGCGACCCCAACCTTGGCAAGGTTGTGCTCTACCAACTGAGCTATTCCCGCTTAAAAGATCAAGCTAATCATAATGTTAGCTTGCTTTTCAGCTTCTTTCGAGGTGCTCCTCAACAGAAGTGGGCGCATTATAATTAGCGTTCTCCAAGCGCGCAACCCCTATTTTGATTTTTTTTCATCTCGTTAAACAAAAGCAGGGGGAACCGGAACTTAACGAATATCCAGCATCATATAAAGAAGGCGCCGCCAGACCCTGCGCACCTTATCGTCATCAATGCTGCCGCCCTGAAGCGCGCCCTCCTGCTCCAGATTGCCCACCATTCCCATAATAATGGCCGCATCCTCAGTATAGGTCTCGTAGCCAAGCGACTGCATAAAGTCTACCAACCCGGACAACCAGGCGTCTTTATAGCGCCGAGCCAGCGCACTCAGACTCTCATCCCGCACAGACTCCATTAAAAACGCCTGCTCCGACATGAGTTCAGACTTATGGTGCCGGACCTGACCCAGCACGTAGTTTGTCCCCATCTCCACCAACGCGTTGGCGAATTCGCGCCTGCGCCCTTCATCTTCCATGACGGAGACTGCATCATACTCATCCGCAAGACGACGTAATTCAGAATAGAAGAACTCCAACTTCTCGCGGCTTTTTTCCGCGAACAGCATGAAAGCGTCGGTAATTAACTCATTGATGTCTTTGAAGTAATAAGTGGTGGAGGCTAACGGGACACCCGCCTCTTTCGCTACGGCACGATGCTTGACGCCTTGCACGCCCTCCTTCGCCACTATGCGTAAAGCGGCTTGCAATATTTCTCGGCGTCGCTGCTCGCTTTTGACCCTTGAGGCCTTTCTTCCCTGATATTGAATCGATTCACATAAGGACTGATCTACAGCGGGAAAGTCCAATTCAAGGCTACTAGACATAACTAACTCTTATTTTACTTCCAGGCTCCAGACGTCACTCAGGAGCCGTTGACGCAAAGTCCAGGAAACTGTGACGAACCCCGCATGTTAACAAAGGGGGATACAAGGCTCAGCCAGCAAAGGTCAACATTGTGACCCAGGAGACAGAAAATCCTCACAGGTGAACAGCATTAGAATAAGAAATTAGCCGTCAGGCTGGATCAATCGTATACGGCTGGATAAGAGGCCAAAAACTCGACCTCCTCTGGTCTGCTCGCACGCTTCAGTATCTTGTTTCTGTGGGGGAAACGCCCAAATTGGCGAATAACGCCCCGGTTCGTTTCCGCCATGCTTGCGAAACCACTGACAAAATCCCTTAACGGACCCGCCTCGCAGGTCGCAGCGAGCTGTCGATACAACGCAACCGACTCCTCTTGATCAGGCATCTTCTCCGAATGCAGAAGCGGCAGGTAGAAGAAGATCCGGTGAACCGGCTCCAGCCTGACGTCCAACGCCTTTTTAAGCCCTTCCTGCGCTATTTTTCTGGACTCTTTGTCCTGATCAAACGCCATGGCGCCGCCGCGAAAGATATAACGCGGAAAAACATCCTGCAGTAGAATCAAGGCCAGTACGCCATCGGAGCTGTCGCGCCAATGCCGCAGTCCCTGCTCAGAGGCCAGAACAACCGTCGTTAAAAAGCGCCGGCGAATTTCACGATCATAGCTCTTCGCCTCGGTAAACCAGCGCCGGAGATTTTCCTGTGGCGGCAACCCTCTCTCATCCTGCTCGCCAAACCAATAACGTAAAATTTCGCTGTCCGACCACATTCCCCCTCCCTCATCATCGACACAAAACGCTGCGCAAAAACCAAGATGGATATTCGTTTCGCACCTAAAACTGAGTAAGCTCTCGATTATAGGCGTCCAAGTCAAGAAAATAGGCCCCGTATAAAAAAAGCGGCAAACCAAACCGGCCTTATCGGCGTATCATGCACAAATTGGAGATTCGGCAATTCATTATGACTTTCGACCATACGATACTTCTTGCTCACGGCAGCCGTGACAACAATTGGCTGCAGCCTTTTATCGCACTGACGGAACGCCTGTCCCAAAGCGCCACTCAGGTTTCCCTGGCGTTCATGGAGCTTGCGGAACCCACCTTGGAACAAGCCGTAATACAAGCACGAGATCAAGGCGCACAATCCATCGCCGTACTGCCTCTTTTTTTCGCCGCCGGCAAACATTTGCGAGAAGACGTTCCCGCCATGATATCCACGCTAACCGAAGAGTCCGGCGTCGACATCACTCTGCTGCCGCCCCTTGGCGAGCACCCTCTCTTCATCGCCACCGTAGAAGGCATTGTTCGCGACCTTCTTCAGTCCAATGCACGCTAACACGGCCACCAGTATTTGCGAGAGGCCACTAGCCATCTTTTTAACTTGCCACGACTATATTCTGAACTGAGCGAGCTAAGCCCAGGTTATTGAACAACTTCAGGTTATTGAACAACTTATTGTATAGCCGCCCGAATAGGCACAAGATAACCTCATCGCCACTGCGCACCACCCGCGTAAAGTCGGCAAATTATGTATTAATAAAGGAAGAGTTTAAGGAGATCCGAGCATGCACATCCTGGTGACCGGGGGCACAGGTTTTATCGGCAAACAACTGTGTCGGGCGTTATGGGCCAGTGGACACGACACCACGGTATTCAGCAGGAGACCAGAGCAGGTCGCCCACTTGGTGGGAGAGCGCTGCCGGAGTATCGGAGAGCTACGCGCGGATCTCATAGAAGCGCCTGTTGACGCCATCATCAATCTGGCCGGCGAACCCGTAGCCGACAGACACTGGACGCAAGCGCGCAAACAAAAGCTGAAGCAAAGCCGCATTGCGCTGACTCATGACTTGATTGACATGTGCAAGCAAATGGAAACGCCCCCCAAAGCCATGGTTTCCGCATCCGCCGTGGGCTATTACGGCGACCAGCAAGATCTATTAGTGACTGAGCAAACCCCACCCCACGAGGAATTCACCCATGAGCTGTGCAGCGAATGGGAAGCTGCCGCCCTTAGCGCGGAGAGCATTGGCATGCGCGTCGCTATCGCCCGTATCGGTCTGGTGGTGGGGAAAGAAGGTTTCCTACAGAAAATGCTGCCCGTTTTTAAGCTTGGCCTGGGAGGAAAATTTGGCGACGGAAGTCAATGGATGCCCTGGATTCATATTCAGGACCTGTTGAGAGTTCTACTGCATTTACTCGAAACGCCTACCTGCAGCGGCCCCTACAACGCCGTCAGCACTACGCCAGTCACTAATGCTGAGTTCACCGCCACTTTGGCGAAGCTGCTTCATCGCCCCGCATTCTGCACGGCGCCTGCATTTGCATTGAAGTTAGCGATGGGAGAACTATCAAGGATGTTGCTAACGGGACAAAAGGCGATTCCAGCCCGTTTATTGGAAGAAAACTTCAGTTTTCAATTCGATACGCTTGAGGAGGCGCTGAAAGACGTCATTGACTGACTCGCTTTCAGTCCTCCGGTAATACACCGTATGAAGACGCCGCCAAGTATTGGCGACAGGGATGACGCATGCTTATTTGCGGGACGTCTTCATTTATGGGTTTCCGCACCCCCTGACTCCAGGCCCAATGCGGGGCAGCCGATCACACGACGTTACGCCGCCGCGTCCAGCTCACCTAAACGTTGACGCAAGTATGACTTCACCATCAACTTTAATTCCGTCAGCATGATTGACTCAGGCTTTTCTTCCATAGTCATGGCCAGCCTCAGGATAGCGCCGCAGGCTCTGGGCAACATCACGCATATCAACCACAGACGCTCTTGTTCGACTTGCGGATACAGCAGTTTGGCGCGATTGGTAATGGCCTGGGCGTTATCGAACAGCTCGCCGAGATCCAATTGCTGCAGCTCTGGCATCGCCTCTACGCCTGACCAGATTTCCTTATAACCCGGCTCGGACCGGTAGAAATGGGCGAAGGTGTCGATAAGTTTGTCAAACCCTTCCTCCAGATCAAACTCGTTTACAAATTCCTCCATGACTGTGCTCAGCGTTTTGATATGGCGCTCAGCCAAGGCCTTGACTATAGCGGCCTTGTTGGGAAAATAACGGTACAAAGACGCCAGGGAAATACCCGCGCGACGGGCAATTTCCGAGGTTTTCGCTCCCTGCACGCCAACTTCACTGATAAGAATGGCAGCTTCGTTTAATATCAGCTCGACTCTTTCCCGGCTGCGTTCTTGCACGGGCTGCCTGCGCTGTTCGAGCTCCTGCAGCGCTTCTGAGTTTTTACTGGCGGTAATGTTCATAGTCATAACTTCCTGTAGTTATTCCACGAGGTTAGTACTGATCGTTCTTGAGTTAGTACTCTGATCAAAGTCATTTCATTTGGTTTTTATTGTTGTGGGTACGGCTATTATTGCGGTACAGCAGTCTACTAGCTGCGACGCGCCTGGCGGGCTCCTCCCCCCTTACCGCGGCAACGCGTAACTTCCCGTTGCGTGTGCGACCAAACCATCGCTGTTCGGCGAGTACAGATTTACTTCACAAAATGCAATCCGGGAACCCAGTTTCAGCAGAGTCGCCTCCGCCAACAGGTCTTCCGGCTTGGGCCGTTGTAAAAAGTTGATGTTTAAATTGCTGGTGACAGCCATTTCCACACGCCCTAAAGTCGCCAGGATAATTGCATACATGGATGCATCCGCAAGCGACATGATGATGGGGCCGGAAAGGGTTCCTCCGGGGCGCACAAAGGTTTCTGAAAACGGGATTCTGGCGATAGCGTTCTTGCCTGAGACCTCATCAACCCGGAAATCGATGGACTCCGCCATCGGCACGCCGGTTCTGATGATGTTTTGAATTTCGTGCGCGGTCAGCATCATAGGCTCAACTGTATCATCGGACGCTGGTGAGTTTGCCTCATCGCCCCAGGGTTGCCAAGCAGGTATATGGCATAAACCATGAGGCCGGTTGCGTTCTCATGACAAACTGTTGTATGACGCGAAAAAAGGCCGCTTTGGCGGGCCGTTTTGGGGAAATCTGCGATAAATCCGATCGTCATGGCGGCCGTCGGGCCGCGCTCGGCGTCGTATTCGCAATTAATACAATCGCGCCTGTACGCAAGGAGTCATCGCTTCTACAATAGTGCGGCAGTAAAAATAAACCATTACCGGTAGTTAACCTTATTTATTTGTATTCCTGGGAAGATATATGCGCGCAAGTCGATACCTGATCGCCACCCTGAAAGAAACCCCTGCCGACGCGGAAGTCATCAGTCATCAGTTGATGCTGCGCGCAGGCATGATTCGCAAGCTGGCCGCAGGTCTCTATACCTGGCTCCCCCTTGGCTTGAGGGTTCTGAAAAAAGTTGAAAACATCGTCAGAGAGGAAATGGACCGTTCCGGCGCCCAGGAAGTGTTGATGCCGGCGGTGCAGCCAGCAGAGCTATGGATCGAGTCCGGCCGCTGGGAGCAATACGGCGGCGAGTTGCTGCGCATTCAAGACCGCCACAACCGTGATTTCTGCGTCGGCCCGACTCATGAAGAAGTCATCACCGACCTGATTCGCAATGAATTGAAAAGCTATAAACAACTACCGGCTAACTTTTATCAGATTCAGATGAAATTCCGCGATGAGCGCCGCCCTCGCTTCGGCATCATGCGCGCCAGAGAATTCCTGATGAAGGACGCTTATTCCTTCCATGTGAATCAGGAATCGCTGGACGAGACCTACATAGTCATGTACGACGCTTATACCCGCATATTCACCCGCTTTGGCCTGGACTTCCGTCCTGTGCAGGCGGACAGCGGCAGCATCGGCGGGTCTTCTTCCCATGAGTTCCACGTACTGGCCAACTCCGGGGAAGATTTGATCGCATTCAGCACTGAAAGCGATTACGCCGCCAACCTGGAAAAAGCGGAAGCTCTGACCACGCTTAAGCAAGCGCCTGCGCCTTCCAAAGACATGACCAAGGTGGCGACGCCTGAGCAACGCACGATTGAGAGCGTCTCCGCATTCCTGAACCTGCCTGCGGAGCAAACCGTGAAAACCCTGCTGGTGCTAGGCGAAGCGGAAGAAGGCAAGCCTGCCCCAATCATCGCCCTGGTGCTGCGCGGCGATCATGTCCTTAATGAAATCAAGGCGGAAAAATTATCTGGCGTGGCGTCCCCACTGACGCTCGCCAGCGACGAAGCCATTGAGGCGGCGGTAGGCTGCAAGCCCGGCTCCATTGGTCCCGTGAATCTGCCCCTTCGCACTATTGTTGACCACAGCGCGGCCGTGCTGGCGGACTTTGTCTGCGGCGCCAACGAAGAAGGTCAGCACCTCACTGGCGTTAACTGGGGACGCGACTGCGAAATCAAAGAAACCGCCGACCTGCGCAACGTCGTGGAAGGCGATCCCAGCCCAGATGGCAAAGGCGTTCTGGTGCTCAAAAAAGGCATCGAGGTGGGCCACGTATTCAAGCTGGGCGACAAATACAGCTCCGCCATGAACGCCACCGTCCTGGACGAGAACGGCAAAGCCACTGTAATGCAAATGGGCTGTTACGGTATTGGCGTATCCCGTGTGGTCGCCGCCGCAATTGAACAGGGTCACGACGACAAAGGCATCATCTGGCCAGACGCCCTGGCGCCTTTCCAGGTCGCCCTGGTTCCATTGAACATGCACAAATCCGATGTCGTGCGCGAGAAAGCGGAAAGCCTTTATGCAGAACTGCTGCAGGCTGGCGTGGACGTTCTGCTGGACGACCGCAATGAGCGCCCTGGCGTTAAGTTCGCCGAAATGGAGCTCATAGGCATTCCGCACCGCGTCGTCATCAGCGATCGCGGCCTGGCGGAAGGCAAAGTGGAATACAAAGGCCGCCGTGATACCGACAGCACAGATATGACAGTGGATACTGTTGTAAACTTCATCAAAGAGAAGTTGAAAAAATAGTCAGTTGAATCATGCAGTACAGTTATTCAGTACGCCCCGCCCTTGTTCGTGGCAAGGGCTTATCTTTGCTATTCGGGATGCTCATGCTGCTGGCGCTTGCGCCGGCGGCCTCCTTCGCAGCAGGCCCTCAGGAACCGGACCCAGAGTTGCGGGCCGTATTGAAACGCACGGTCAATGAGTCCAAAAGCTTCATTGACCGCTTTGACGCCGAAGTGTGGCTGGTGGACATGTCCGCCCGTATGGAAAAATACATCAAGGACACCAACAAGCGCCTTGAGCTGCTGAAGCTGGTGCACTTAGAAGCCACCCGGGCCGGACTCAACCCGGAAATTGTCTTGTCGGTCATGCATGTGGAAAGCCGCTTCGACCCCTACGCCGTATCCAGCGCAGGCGCTCGCGGCCTGATGCAGGTGATGCCGTTCTGGATCGATGAAATCGGACGCCCGGAGGACAATCTCCATGATGTCGCCACCAATCTGCGTTACGGCTGCACGATTCTAAAGCACTATCTGGACAAGGAAAAAGGCAACCTGATTCGCGCCCTGGCCCGCTACAACGGCAGCCTGGGCAAAACCTGGTATCCAGAAAGGGTTCTGGTCGCCTGGGAACGTTACTGGTTCGTCAAACACTCCTGATTTCAACGCCAGACTCAATCTACACCATCCAAAACGCCGGCGGAGCTTTTCTCCCCCGGCGTTTTTATTATAAGTTTCCACTCACTCTAATTATTTCGAGCCACTGAGCTTTGTCGCACAAGGAATCCATTATGTCCGACTCCCCTGATATCAACCCCTGGCGCACTCTCTCCAGCAATCAGGTTTATGTTAACCCCTGGATTCAAGTGGAGCACAGGGAGGTCATAGCCCCCACCGGCAAACCCGGTATTTATGGCGTTGTGCATATGAAGAACAAGGCGGTCGGCATCGTGCCGGTCGATGACCAGGGCTACACCTGGCTGGTGGGACAGTATCGCTATGCGACGGAGGGCTATTCCTGGGAGATCCCAATGGGCGGCGCGCCTCACGACGAATGGACGGCGGACGCCGCGCGCAGAGAGCTGCAAGAGGAGACCGGACTGGTTGCCGACGAGCTGTCAGAGTTAATGCGCCTGCACACCAGCAACTGCGTTACTGACGAACAAGGCGTGGTATATGTCGCGCGTAAGCTTACGCAAGTCGGTTGGAATCCGGATGAAACGGAAGAGTTAAAAGTACGACGACTGCCCCTGCAGGAAGCCGTAGACATGGCGCTGAGCGGCGCAATTACGGACGCTATCAGCGTCGCAGCGTTATTGAAAATTGCGCTTCAGCACCCGGACTGGCTGACGCGAAACGAATAAAGCCGGCTAGTAAGCCAATTGCTCAATGGAGTGAAATTTATTGCCGTCATCGAAAGTGATGACGAATGAACCCCGGATACCCTCTCGGGTTACGAAGCGCTGCAGGATATTGGCGGGGAATTGAACCCTGAGCCCTTCCCGGCTTATGGCGTTGACGTTTTTCGCGCTACCGCGATAAACGTTCAAATACTCCTCTGCGGATATATGGATGTCGACGATAATTTGCCGCATCTCCAGACCACTCTGCGGTTTCTGATTAGTTCTCTAAAAATAAACCGGCGCAGCCCTCCTGCTCAAGTAGAGCGAAGCGCTGCGCCGGCGTTACGTTACGTTATCAGATCTTAGTGGTGGCGTGCGAAGTGCTCTGCGCCAGATCCAACAATTCACGCAGGGCCACAGAGTACATGGGGAACTCTGGATCTTTTGTCGCTTTCAGCTCGGTCAACATACCGCGCCAGCGCTCAATCAGGTCCGTATTGCACTCTGACCAGGCGTCAATACGCTGATCAATATCTTCCGGCGCGTCTGTCATGCGCAGGATACCGACCGTCAGAGCACGCTGCTGCCAATCGAGATCCTCACGAAAACTCTCTCTCGCCAGCGCCTGCCAATGCGTCGCAGGCTGCGCGATATTGAGCTGATGCCCGAACCACTGCATATCCAGCCTTTCGCCCATACGGAAGAACATACGCGCCACGTAATCCAGGCTGGCGCTGGTCTGCTCTTGCGCTTCAATGATGCCCAAAGCGGAGTACAGGTACGGCGTTCCCGCTACTGTCGCAGCCAGCTCATCCGGCACGCCGGCCTGACGATAGCCGTCATAGCGCTCCTGCCACAGCTTGAGCTGGTCGCCGGAGAGCAGTTCCTTGAAGTGGTGCGCGATGTAGTCGATGCCAGTGGAGAATTTGTCCATGTTCTCCATGACATTCAGTTCACTGCGACGATTTCTCAGGAACCAACGAGTCGCTCTGCGCACTAAGCGGATCAGTTCGGACATCATTGCGATCTGCATACCGCTGCCGACTTTATAATCCAAGGCTTCGATCGCCGCCCACTGATTCTGCACCTGGAAGACGTTTCTGGCGATGACGTACGCCTGAGCGATCGCCGCCACCGGCGCGCCAGTAGACTGACGCAGACGCTCCACAAAGGTAATGCCCATGTGGTTGACCATGTCGTTGGCGACCTGAGTGGCGATAATCTCGCGACGCAGGCGGTGATCGCGCATCTGACGACCAAACTTATCCACCAGCATCTGCGGGAACTCAGTGTGCAGTTCATTAGCCAGATACTCATGATCCACCAGATCGCTGTCGATCAAGGTCTCTTTCAACCAGCCTTTGACGTAGGAAATCAGCGTACAGAGTTCCGGTCTCACCAGACCGCGCTTCATGGATTTACGCTCGGTGATGGTTTCATCATCCGGAATAAATTCCAGGCCGCGATTCAGCTTACCAATAGACTCCAGGTGGTTGATCAAACGACGGTACTCTTCAATGCGGGTCGCCGCATCAGTCTCCGCAATACTCAGCGCCTGGGTCTGACGGTAGTTGTTCATCAACACCAGATCGGCGACGGAGTCAGTCATGTCCGCCAGCAACTTATTACGCTGCTTCATAGTCATATCGCCGCCGGCGACAATCTCGTTCAGCAGAATCTTGATGTTAACTTCGTGGTCAGAACAGTCCACGCCGCCAGCGTTATCAATAAAGTCAGTGTTCAGGCGACCATAGTTGAGGGCGTATTCGATACGGGCCAACTGGGTCATCCCCAGGTTGCCGCCTTCGCCGATGACTTTCACCTGCAAGTCGCTCGCGTCGACCCGCAGCGCGTCGTTGGCTTTATCGCCTACGTCTGCGTGCGACTCTTCTGAGGATTTCACATAGGTGCCGATACCACCGAACCAAAGCAGATCAACTGGAGCCTTCAACAACTGCGAAATCAGCATGTTGGGAGGCAGGCGGTCCTGCTTGATGCCGAAGCGCGCCTTCATTTCAGGACTGATCGGAATCGACTTGGCGTTGCGCGAGAATATACCGCCGCCCGCCGAAATCAGTTTGCTGTCGTAATCCATCCACGTGGAGCGCGGCAGTTCGAAAAGGCGCTTGCGCTCTGCGAAGCTGGACGCGGCGTCCGGGTTCGGATCAATAAAGATGTGCATATGGTTAAAGGCGGCCACCATGAGAATATGCTCAGAACGCAACATGCCATTGCCGAACACGTCTCCGGACATGTCGCCCACGCCCACCACAGTGAAGTCGTCAGTCGCTGTATTCACGCCCATTTCACGGAAGTGACGCTCAACTGAAACCCAGCCGCCGCGAGCGGTGATGCCCATCTTCTTGTGGTCGTAGCCCTGGCTGCCGCCGGATGCAAACGCGTCGCCCAGCCAGAAGTTGTACTCTTCCGACAATGAGTTGGCGATGTCGCTGAACGTTGCAGTGCCTTTATCCGCCGCCACAACCAGGTAATAGTCGTCTTCATCGTGACGCACCACGTCCAAAGGCGGAACCACTTCGCCACTGGACAGATTATCGGTGACATCCAACAAGCCGCGAATAAAGGTTTTGTAGCAAGCGATACCTTCGTTCAGCATGGCTTCGCGATCATTCTCAGGCAGCTGTTTGGCGACGAAGCCGCCCTTGGCGCCTACCGGTACGATAACGGAGTTCTTGACCTGCTGCGCCTTCACCAGACCCAGCACTTCCGTGCGGTAATCCTCAAAGCGATCGGACCAGCGCAGACCGCCACGGGCGACTTTGCCGCCACGCAGGTGCACGCCTTCCACACGAGGGGAATAGACGAAGATTTCGAACATCGGCAGCGGCAGCGGCATTTCCGGAATGTCGCGGGGGCTGAATTTGAAGGACATGTATCCCTTCACGCCGTTGTCTTCGCCACGTTGATAATAGTTGGTGCGCAGCGTCGCCTTGATCAGTTCGACAAAACGGCGCAGTACGCGGTCTTCGCTCAAGTGCTCTACTTCGTCCAGAGCCTGGTTGATCTCAATCTCCAGCTTCTGCTGCGCAGCGCCGCACTGGGCTTCGCTCTGAATTTTCGCTGGATTGAAACGGGCTTCGAACAGCTCGTAAATGGACTTGGCGATATGAACGTGGTTAACCAGAGTATTGGCGATAAAGTCCTGGCTATAGCTGAAACGGATCTGACGCATGTAACGGGCGTAAGCGCGGAGCATGGCGATCTGTCGCCAATCCATCTGCGCCGCCAACACCAGGCGGTTGAAGATGTCGTTCTCAGCTTCATTGGTCCACACTCGCAGAAAAAGCTCTTCGAACTTCTTGCGAATTTTCTGGATGTCGATCACTTCGCCGCCACGGCTTTGCAAAGAGAAGTCATGAATCCAGACCACTTTGCCGTTACGGTCAATCGCTTCAAACGGGTGCTCGCCCAGCACTCTCAGACCGAGGTTTTCAAACAGCGGCAGCACGTCCGATAACGGCACTTGCACAACCCCGTGGAAAAGTTTGAAGTGCAGAATGCTTTCGTCTTCTTCCAGTGCGCGATAGAAACTCATCGCCAGCGGACGCTCATCGCTCAATGAGGCGATATGCTCGATATCGATCACCGCGCGGCGAGGTGAAAATTCCTCTCTGTACGCGCCATTGAATGCATTGGCGTACAGATGAATATAGGAGTTAGCCTGTTCTTCGCCATGCGCTTCGTACAAGCTCTCCATCAGGCCATCCTGCCAGGACTGAGCAGCCGCGATGATGCGCTCTTCCAACTCTGCTGGACGCAGGTCGCGACGCTCCGCTTGCGGTACGCGCAGGTTGAACTGCGTACGCGCCAGCACGGACTCGGAGAAATAAGTGGTGAACTCGACGTCTTCCGCGCCAGTGGCTTTAACCAGAATATCGGAAATTCGCAGACGCAGATCGGTGCTGTACAGATCTCTCGGCACATACACAATGGCGCTGACAAACTGTCCGTACACGTCCTCGCGAATAAACAGGCGAATTTTGCGACGCTCCTGGATATACAGAATACCCATAGCCACGTCGAACAAATCATCGCGCCCCAACTGGAACAGCTCATCGCGGGGATAAACCGCCAGAATCTGATCCAACTCTTTACCCGCGTAATCGCTGGGGTTGAAGCCAGAGCGCTTCAGGACGTGTTTAACCTTACGTCTGACCAATGGGATATCATCAGGACGCTGGTGGTAAACCCGTGAGGTATACAGACCCAGGAAGCGACGCTCCCCGATGACTTCGCCCTGCTCGTTGAACTTCTTCACTGACACATAGTCAGGATAAGCGGGACGGTGCACCCGCGAGCGCTGCGACGATTTGGCGAAGGTGAAAATCTCGGATTGCAGCATCTGACGACGGGCTTTCTGCGGCAGATCGCTCATCTTCATCATTGCGGGACGTTCTGGATGGCTCTTCAAGATACCCAGTTCAGAACCCGCAACCTGCTGAATGATGGTGTCCTTGCCCGCCTTCTTGAATTGATACTCGTCGTAGCCAAGGAAGGTGAAATGGTCTGCCGCCAGCCACTTCAGAAACTCGCTCGCTTCTTTTAAATCCGTCTTTTTGACATTGGGAATATCTTTCTCGAACTCGCTGATGAGTTCTTGCGCGTGCGACTTCATTTTTTCGTAGTCGCCCACTGCTGTGCGCACTTCTCCAAGAACTGTCTCCAGTTCATCTTTGATGCGCTGGTGATCAGCGGGATCGTTATGACGATCGATCTCCACATACACCATGGACTCGCCCAGCTCCCGCGCCGGCTCTTCGTCACGGCCGATAACGCGTTTGAGTTTGGCGGAACTGTCACGCTCGATGTACAGAACCGCATGCTGAATGGAGTGCAGCGTCAACTCCATGCGGTTCAGCCCCATACGCACCGAGTCAACGATAAAGGGAATGTTGTTGTGAAGTATGCCAATGACAGTGTGGGTGGATTGCCAGCCGTGCGTTTCCAGGTCCGGGTTGAATACGGTGACCTTGGGCTGGTCTTGATGATGATCTTGCAGGAAGTGCCAACAGGCGACGACTGCGCCGTAGATATCCGCCAGACGGCGACTACGGATTTCGTCCAGAGGCGACATTTCGAGATAAAGCCGGGCGAACCGGTTCACATCCTCCGCTAAGCCAGGTTCCAGTTTCTTTTTGAACTCCTCCTCTAAAAGCTCAAAAAACTGCTCCCTGGTCTCTACGCTAATCTGCTTCATTAAATTTGCACCTTTTTATTATTGGCTCAAAAAAGCAACGACCCCAAAACTTCTTTTACAACGAGGCAGTGAACTGAAAGAGATGACGCCTGCAGTTTTAAGAATAGTTCAGGTATTGAAATCTGTTTATGCTGTTTGGGAGCCAAGAGCCTAGCAGGGCGGATACGCGTTTTTAATACAGTTTAGTACCTACTACAAAAGATCAAAAATCGCCGCTAACGAAATTTTTTTCTTATTTGTATCATAGAGTTGCAGAGCACACTTTGTGGAAAAGCGCCCCTGCGCCGCCTTTGCGATAAGTGGAAATACCTAGGCAATAACACGCAGGAAAAAGAACGGATTTTAACCACCCCATTTAACCGCCGCGTTATCAGACCTCTTCGACTTTAATATTTGGATATGACGCCTGTATTTTACCGATCAGCGTTTTGATATGAGGCAGGAATTTTTTGGCGAAGGGAGCTTCCTTTGCATAGGGGTAGACGCCTTCAAAATACACAAAAGTACGGCTGTAACGTATCAACTCGACCTTAGAGATAAAAACCTCTATAGGATGCGCCCCTTTACGTTCAGGACAAAGATTAAACACCACCCTATCCCCGTCATACGACAACAATGCGTCCAACACCCAGCGATATTGGGTTCGTCGCGCAATACGCCAAAGCGCGCCCAATCCAAGCAAAATGGCCAACAGACCCAGCACCGGATAGGGACTCCATAAGTTATGGCCGGATGTAAAAATCAATAGCCACACAGCCCCAAGCGCTATTTTTTCCAGCCACAAAGACGTCTCTTCAGAGGCCACTTTTCTCCATCTTTCAATTTTCATACATCCGCCGTTAACAACTACTATTCCAACTACTACTGCGATTCGAAATGAATATCAGGTCGCGCAGCCCGGATACTCTCAATTAATTGCCCTACATGAGGCCGAAGACTTTTCTGGATATCCACATACTTTGAGTATGGGTACGCGCCTTCAAAGCAGATGAACTTTTTCCCGTAGGTAATCTTTTTCACCCTCTCCAATACAACCTCAACAGTTCGTGTCTGAAACCCATCTTTCTGCTCAAATACAAGCTGGTCGCCATCGTACTTTAACAAGACGACCTCTACCCAACGGGTCTTTTCGCGACGCTCTATCTCAATACACGCCAGCACACTAACCATAGCCAGGATAAGAGCCGCCGCCCAATACTCATCTAGGAGCGACTTGTCGACGAAAGCTCCGCCGAACAGGAAAAATATCGCAGAGATTAAGAAAACGGACTTACTGAAGATTGGCTGCCGTTCGTAATAGCGTTCAGCCCTTGTTTCTTTGATTTCCACGAACAACTCCAACGCGCATATCAAAAGTGGGTAGCTGCGCCACTCTGGCTTAATCAAGGTTAAAAAATCTTAACCACCCTTGAATCAGTATTCTACAGCACGCACTTTGAAAACATGAGAGTTAGGCAGCTTTGGTTTCTCAATGCGCAACTCGCTTGTCGCTTGAGAACGACGGCTGGGGTCGCACCGATAGTTTATTGTTATGACGAATAATTAATAACGAAACAAAGTTAATTATTGCAGAATGCTTTCACGTTGGCGCTGGACGCCTGCAGCCGAGTTTCCTAACATCTTAAGCCCGCTACAGGCCCGGAACCTCCGGCGGATGCGTCGAGGGTTTGTTGACGTTTTTGGAAGAACAACGCAAACACTGGTATTAGGTTAAGCATGTCCTTACAGGCCACTCTTCTCGATCTAAAGAACCAACTCAGTGAATCCATTATCGGACAGTCGCACCTGCTCGATCGGTTGCTGATATCTCTGCTCGCTGACGGCCACTTATTGGTCGAAGGGGCGCCCGGTCTCGCCAAGACCAAAGCAATCAAAGAACTGGCTTCCAATATTGAAGGCGACTTCCAGCGCATTCAGTTCACTCCCGATTTACTGCCCGCGGACATCACCGGCTCCGACATTTATCGTCCGGAGACCGGGAACTTTGAGTTCCGTAAAGGCCCGATTTTTCACAACCTGGTGCTGGCGGATGAGATCAACCGCGCCCCCGCCAAAGTGCAAAGCGCGCTGCTGGAGGCCATGGCGGAGCGACAGGTTACCGTGAGCGGACGCAGTTATCCGTTAAACGGCCTGTTTATGGTCATGGCCACGCAGAACCCCATCGAGCAGGAAGGCACCTATCCATTGCCGGAAGCGCAGCTGGACCGTTTTCTGTTGCATGTCCGCATTAATTACCCGGACTCAGAGTCCGAGCTGAACATTTTGCGTCTGGCTCGCCATGAGGCGGCGGGGCCTAAAGTCAAAGAGACTCAACCTCTGGAGCAGGAAGCCATTTTCCAGGCTCGCAAAGAAGTATTGAACGTCTATATGGCCGACTCTGTCGAGCAGTACATCGTTCAGATCATCATGGCGACCCGTTTCCCCGAAAAATACGACGCCAAGCTGGCGGAATGGCTTGAGTACGGCGGCAGCCCCCGCGCCACCATCGCCCTGGATCGATGCGCCCGCGCGCACGCCTGGCTGAACGGCAAAGATTTCGTGGCCCCTGAAGACGTGCAGGCGATGGCCTTCGACGTTCTGCGCCACCGTCTGATCACCAGCTTCAAAGCGGAAGCGGAAGGGGTATCGACAGACAAAGTCATCGCCCGTTTGCTGGAGCAAGTTCCCGTTCCCTGACAATAATCCTGCAGCGCCCACAGGACACAATGAATCAACATCGCGTTTACTGCCAATTGGATGAACTCATTCAACTGCGCATCGCCGCCGCCCGACTCAGCTTGCGCTTTGATCCGCGCAAACTGCAGCAGCAGGCGGGGGCGCATTTGTCGCGCTTTCGCGGGCGCGGTATGGATTTCGCCGAATATCGTCCTTATCAGGAAGGCGACGATCCCCGCTCCATTGACTGGAAAGTCACCGCCCGCCGCAGTCGCCCGTTCACCAAAGTTTTTCACGAGGAAGTTGAGCGTCCGATACTGATTCTGGTGGATCAGTCCATCAGTCTGTTTTTCGGCAGCCGTCGCGCCTTCAAATCTGTGCTGGCGGCGGAAATCGCTTCTCTATTGGCCTGGGCCGGTCTGGCGCAAGGCGATCGTATTGGCGGACTGGTGTTCTCTCATTTGGGACATCAAGCATTGAAACCCTCCCGGCATCCCCGTCAGGCGCTGCGTATTCTGGAGTGCGTCAACTCGTTCAATCAGGCGCTGAGCCTGCAGCAGAGCGAAGCCAGATTCAGTTTTAACGATGCGCTGCTGGAGTTGCGCCGTATCGCCCGTCCCGGCAGCCAATGCTTTATTATTTCCGACTGGCGCCAGTTCGACGCCACCAGCAAAAATCTGCTGTTCGATCTGCGCCGACACAGCCAGGTATTGCCGTTTCAGGTATTTGACCCGTTGGAGCAGACCCTGCCGCCCGGCAACTTTCGCATTACCGACGGAAGCGCCCACCTGGATCTGGACACCCGCAACGAGCGCCTGTCCCAGCGTCTGAAAAATGAATACGAGCAATGGCAAAACCAGTTGCTGCAGGAGCTCGCGTCAATCGGGTTGGCCTGTGCCCGCCTCTCCACCTGGGATGATCCAGCGGAGAAGCTGCACCAGCTGCAGTTTTCCAACGGCGCACGAGGAGCCGCCTGATGGACCCGACGCAATCCTTACAGTTGCTGGATATCATGGAGCCCTCCCCTTCCGGCTGGTGGCCGTTGCCCTGGGGATGGTGGTTCGTCATTCTGGAGTGTTTTTTCGCCCTGTTGGGGCTCATCTGGCTTGGACTATGGCTGTATCGCCGCCACAAGCGAACCAAAGCCTCGCTGACCGTACTGGAACAACACTGGCGCGAATTCAATGACCATGGTCGTCCCGGCGATTTTCTCGCCAACGTCAATCTCGTACTGAAGCGTCATTGCCGCACCTTGGGCCTGCAAGCCGCTCTGCCGCTCTCCGGCGACGCCTGGGGAGCTTTCCTGAAGCAACGTCTGCCCGCAGGTCAGCATAGCCATATCGACGCCTATCTGCGAAGCCTGTACAGCCCGCGCCCAGACCTGCCCCCAGACGCCGCCTACAAAGCTGCGCAACGCTGGATAAGGAGGCTGCGGTGCTGACCCTCGCCTGGCCATGGTTGTTGCTGGCGCTCCCCCTTCCCTGGTTAATGAAAAAGCGCCATAAGAATGAAGAAGGACGCAATCTGGCGTTGCGGGTTCCCTTCTATCAACAGGCCGCGCTGGTGCTGGAAGGCGCCGATGCCGGTTCAAGCAATGCGCCCAGCGGCCGCTGGAGCGCGATACTACAAGTCCTCGCCTGGGCCTTGTTGGTGCTCGCGGTTTGCCGGCCGCAATGGCAGGGCGAGCCCATCCCCATGGACTACGAAGCCCGCGATCTCATGCTGGCGGTGGATATCTCTCCCAGCATGCAGGAAACCGATTTGCAGTTGAAAGGCTATCAAGCCACCCGGCTGGACGTGGTGAAGTCCGTGGTCACCGACTTTATCCAGGTCCGTCAGGGGGATCGTCTGGGATTGATTCTGTTCGGCGCCCAGCCTTACATTCAGGCGCCGCTGACCTACGACCTGATTACCGTAGGCGAACTGCTGAATGAAGCCACCCTGGGCATCGCTGGCAACGCCACCGCCATTGGGGACGCTATTGGACTGGGAATCAAGCGCCTGCGGGAGCGTCCCGCCGACTCCCGAGTGCTGGTGCTGCTGACCGACGGCGCCAACACCGGCGGCGAAGTCTCCCCCGAACAAGCCGCCAAACTGGCCGCTGAAGCCGGCATTAAAATCTATACCGTCGGCGTTGGCGCAGACGAAATCATTCGCCGCGGCATCTTCGGCTACCGCAAGGAAAACCCTTCCGCCGACCTGGACGAAACCCTGCTGCAAAGCATCGCCGACCAGACTGGCGGTAAATACTTCCGCGCCCGCAATACCGGGGAATTAGAGCAGATCTACGAATCCATCAACCAATTGGAGCCGATCAAACAGCAGCAGCGTTTCTTCCGTCCTAAAACAGAGTGGTATTGGGCGCCCTTATTGGCCGCGCTCGCCCTGTTGTCAATTTGCTGGCTGGCGCCCGCCCTCGCCGGATTGACTCGCCGGAGCGCGCCGACGCAGCTGGAGGAGGCGCCATGATGGAGTTTTTGACGCAATTTCACTTCCTACGCCCCGCTCTGTTATTGCTGGCGCCGGCGTTACTGGCGCTGCTGTTTCTTATGCGTCGTCGCAGAAACGGGCAAAACTCCTGGCACACCTTATTACCGCCGGAGTTTCTCGCCGCGCTGAGCGAGACGCCCCCGCAAACAGTAAAACGCAGCAGCTTCTGGTTGTGGCCGCTGATTCTGGTTTTATCCGTCGTCGCATTGGCCGGCCCCACCTGGTCGAAACAGGAAACGCCAGTCACGCTGAAACAAGAAGCGTTGGTAGTCACTCTGGATTTATCCCTTTCCATGCTGGCGACCGACCTGACGCCCAATCGCCTGACCCGCGCCAGACAGAAAGTCTATGATCTGCTTGACGCCCGTAAGGAAGGACAAACCGCACTGGTGGCGTTTTCCGGCAGCGGCCATGTCGTGGCGCCGTTAACCGAAGACGGCAATACGCTGCGCGCCATGCTGCCTGCGCTGGACCCGTTTATCATGCCGGAAATGGGCAGCAACGCCGCCGCGGGTATTGAATCCGCCTTGAGCGTCATCAAGCAGGCAGGCGCCGCTAACGCCCGTATTCTGTTGATCACGGACGGCGTTGAGGAAGTGGATGTGCAGCCGATCAATGACCAGCTCAGCAAAGCCGGCGTATCCATTTCCGTCCTGGGCGTCGGCACCGATGACGGCGGTCCGATCCCTATTCCCAACCGGGGCTTTATCAAACAGGGCGACCAGGTCGTCGTGGCCAAACCGAACTTTGCGTTGATGCGCGAAATTACGGGACGCCCCGGCGACCGCTTCAGCAAAATGACGCTGGACAACGCCGATTTGCGTCGTTTACTGCCCAACGCCAATTCCACGCATTTCAAAGACGCCAATGAGGACAGCACGCTGCAAGGCGAGCAATGGCATGACGCCGGCTACCTCCTGCTGTTAATCGTGATTCCTCTGCTGCTTTGGCAATATCGTCAGGCTGGCGTCGCATTGTGTCTGCTGGTCCTGCTGGCGAAACCGCAAGTCTCTCACGCGGTGGAATGGGAGAACCTCTGGTCCACGCCGAATCAGCGGGGCTGGGAATTCTACCAGGATAAACAATACGAGGACGCCGCGAACGCCTACGACAGCCCAATGGGTAAAGGAGCCGCCTATTTTCGCACCGGCGACTATGCTAAAGCGGAAGCGGAGTTCGGCAAACTGGATTCGGCGAACGCCCATTACAATCGCGGCAACAGTCTGGCCTATCAGCAGCGCTACGAAGAGGCGATCAAAGCTTACGAAGAAGCCTTGAAACGCGATCCAGAGTTGTCAGACGCCGAGGAAAACAAACGTAGGCTGGAAGAGTTTCTGGAACAGCAAAAGCAGCAACAGAACAGTCAGGATCAGAATAAAGATCAGCAGCAATCGGATCAAAAGAACGCGGACCAACAACAGAGTCAGCAGCAGAACTCATCGGATTCGCAAAAGAATCAATCCAACTCGCAGCAGCAAAACGGACAACCCTCCGATCAGGACAACCCAGGGCAACCGGGCCAGCAAGGCGGAGATCCAGGGCGGCGGCAACCGCAAAATCAAAATGCGGATAAGCAGGACGGCTCCTCCGCCCAGGATGCGCAAGAACAGCAAAATGCAGAACAGGCGCAAAACGGGGACAAAGAAGACGAGGCTGATCCCAAAGACGCCGCCTCCAAAGCCGCCAGCGCAGAGCAACAAGAGGCCGACAAAAAAGAGGACGGCAAAGAGGCTCAGACAGCCGGAAAGGTTGGCGAATCTGAAGACGCCACGGATAAAGAGCCGTCGGAAGATGCAACCGCCGCCCCATCAGACAATATTTCATTGAAGGACCAGCAGACAGAGCAATGGCTGCGCAGGATACCTGACGATCCCGGCGGCCTGCTGCGCAGAAAGTTTCTGCAACAATATCAACAAGGCTCGCGTCCTTCTTCGTCCAAACAAGACAGCGGTAGACCCCTATGGTAACTCCTGTAAACCGGATTTTATGCCTGCTCATGCTATGTGTTCTCAGCCTGGGAGCCTGGGCGGAGGACAGCCTGAACGTCAGTGTGGACCGCCAGGAAGTCAGACAGAATGAATCATTGCAGCTGACGATCACCAGCAAGCTGGAAGTTGACTCCGCCCTGGATTTCTTCAATTTGAACACCTTGTCCGTACCACAGCCGGATGTCGGCGAGCTGGACAAAGACTTCGAGGTCATGGACCGTCAGCAAAGCTATCGGGTGCAGATCGAGAACAACAAGAACAACTCCATCATCACCTGGGTCTACACCCTGCTGCCCAAGCGCAGCGGCGATCTGGAGATTCCAGCGGTCAAGTATAAGGACAATGAGTCTCAGCCGATCGCCATCAAGGTGGTTGAGACCAGTCAGCAGGCGGTAGCGAAGGAAGAAAAACCCGTCTTCCTGGAAGCGGAGGTGGACAACAAATCCGTCTACGTGCAGCAACAACTGATTTACACCATCCGCCTGTTCTACAGCGACGATATGCTGCGTGGCGAGTTGACCCACCCTGACCATCCCGACATTCTGGTCAAACAGCTGGGCAAGCAAAAAGAATACACCCGCTACGTCGGCTCCCGCCGCTTCAGCGTTGTAGAGCGACAGTACGTTATCTTCCCCCAGAAAGCAGGCAAGATCGCCATCCCCGAGCAGATTTTCACTGGCACCCTGGCCCAGCGCCGCATCGGTCGCCGTTTCTACAGCGAGGAAAAATCGCCTGCTGTGGAGATAGACGTCAAAGCCCCGCCCGCTTCATTTTCCGGCAAACAATGGGTGCCGGCGCAAAGCCTGAGCATCCGTGACGTGTGGAGTGATCCGGCGCGGGAAATCAAAGTCGGCGACTCCTTAACCCGAACCATCAGCGTGCAGGCGCTGGGCATCGAAGGCGTACAGATTCCTCCTCTCGATAGCGTCAGTGCGGACGGCGTAAAAGTCTATCCAGAGCCTGAAAGTATAGATACGGAAGAGCACGCGGCGGGCGTCACCGGCCAGCGCAAGGAAACCCAGGCCCTGGTGGCGATCAAGCCGGGAACCTACACCCTGCCCGCCGTCAGCATTCCATGGTGGGACGTGACCAATGATGTGGAGCGCGTAGCGACGCTGCCGGAACGCACCATTACTGTATTGCCCGGCGCTCAATCCGCCGTCGTCAATACGCCTGCCGCACCGTCGCAGACAACGCTGGCGGACGACAAAACCGACTTAAGCCTGGACTCAACGCCTGAACCGTTGTCCACGCCCACTTCCGTCCCGTCAGACTCTGGCGTATTTTGGCCCACCCTATCCGGGCTGCTGCTGATCGCCTGGCTGGCCACTTTATACGCTTGGTGGAGAAAGCCGACTATCGCCAAACCTGTCATGCGGGAGCATCCGCGCCAAGGCGCTCAGCATATCGAGTTGAATCAGTTGAAGAAGCTGGCGAAAAGCGATGTCGTCAAGTTCGTGGACCTGTATACCCGCTGGCTGCAGCAAGCCTCCCTGGAACAGCGCTATGCTCACCATGTGCTCAATCAGCTGCGCGAACTCAGTCGGGAGCCGCTCAACCAGCTGCAGCGCGATTTGTATGGGCCGAACGCCCATGCCGCCAATGCGGATTTAAGCGAGTTGGCGCTGAAGCTGGTGGCGAGCAGCGAGCAGGCGATCAAAGCCGAGTCCAATAACCAGGGTGAGCCCGCGCCCTTGTATCCCACTTAGGCCCCCCACTCTCATGGCGGATTTCAGCGTAGAAGCCACTCGACTCGCACACTATGATGGCTGTCGGTATGCCCTGTTTCATCAAGGAACCCCGCTCAGCTATCTCGAAGCCTTACAGCTTCTGGAGGAGAATCCAGCGTTCCGAGCGTTCTTCAATTCGATTTTCGCCTCCGCCGACAGTTCCGGCTATTTCTGGGAATCGCCGCCTTTATCCAGCGCCAATGAGAGCCAGGCTTGTGAGTTTGTCTTGATCAACAGCGGCCCGCTCACACGTCTGCAGCCGGACTGGCGGCCTTTCGCCAAGCCGTTTCGCGCCTCTCGTCAGTCCGATCTGGTGGCCGCATTCAACAATCTGGGCGGCGACGCCCGTCTGGTGGCGCCTCGGCCGCAGACAAAACAGTGCGACTACGCTCATCTGGCCCGCTTTATCCGCAATGCGCCGCCACAACAGGTGGATGCTTTCTGGATATACCTGGCCCGAGAGACGCTGGCGCGTATTGGCGAGCAGCCCGTCTGGCTCAGCACCGCCGGCCTTGGGGTGTCCTGGCTTCACGCGCGCATCTGCGTCACGCCCAAATACTATCGCTACGCACCCTACGCTGCGCACCCCGCGTAGTTCACCACCCGGAAATATTCCCATCACCTGCTAAACTTAATAGATGCGCAGTATTCTCTGTGTCTACCAGTGACTGACTCCTCCTTCATTCACAATAGTCTGAGGGAGTCGCCAGTCCCTGATCCAGCCGCCAGCAAGGGATGTTGTCAAGGAGGGTCCCGGTATTGACGCTTAGAGGCATATTGATTGACTCACATACTTTTTCTAACGCAGCGCTACCTGGCCGGACTGATCTGTCTGCTGACCGCTATCTCGTCTGCGCCGGCCTGGGCTCAAAAAGAAACCGTTAAGCTCAAGGTCGCTCATTTCGTCGAAGCTGGCAAAGACGGCGCTTACTATAGGGAGCTAATAGAAAGCGCACTGTCGCAGGCCGGCTACGAGTACGAAATCATCACCTCTCAGCCATTCCCGCAAAAACGCGTCATTCAGATGTTGGACAAAGGCGACGTCACCATCGCCTGGATGCTTCCCACAGCGGAGCGCGACAATCACCACGTCCGGGTGCCGGTCCCTATCACCAATGGCTTGATCAGCAAGCGGATTATGCTGATCCCGGAAGGTCGTCAGGCTATTTATGATCAGGTTCGCGACCTGGAGGATTTTCGCAACCTGAACAAAGTGGCGGCAATTGGTAAGGCTTGGTACGACCGACGCGTCTGGGAGCATAACCGCTTGCCGGTGATGATCTTTGACGGCGACTGGACCGCAGCATTTCGCCCGCTAGCGCAGGGAAATCGCGGCATTGATTACTTCCCCCGTGGAGCGAACGAAATTATCCGCGAGTCACACAAATATCCCGGCCTGGACATTGAAAAAAACTTGTTGCTGCAATATCAAAGCGACTTCTATTTCTACCTTTCTCACGACGCCCAGTCCCATGTGGACGCGATGACGGACAGCATGAATCGCGCGCGCAGCAGCGGTTTGATAGACCGTTTAATAGAGAAATACTGGGGAGAAGACCTTGCCGAATTGAACTTGTCGCAACGCAGGGTTATCCATCTGGACTCGCCTCCCGAAGAAACCTCGTCACCTTGAGTGGCGCGCGCCCTCACCCCTTCTCTCTCCTATTTATCACTCTCTCCCCTCGCCATGATCAAGCCTTCAAACCGGAGCGCTTAGGGTTTATCCTTGCAGCCCACAACATCAAAGGGTTTCAGAATTATGAGCAACGTTAAGTACAAAGTGGACGGCGTGGAAGTCAGCGTTGAAGAGTTTCGTCAGGATGAAGACAGAAGCGCGGCGGAAGACTTCCTGGTCAACGCCTACCAGGAGACCTTGGGCGACATGGTCTGCTCCGAGCACGGCGAAAAAACCGGCTACGAATTGAATTACGAGTCCGAGAGCGGTCAGTGCAAAATCCGCACGGAAGCCTGCTGCGAGAACTTCGACCGTGATCTTAACATGGCGCTGATGATGAAGATGTCCGAGCAGGCGGAAGCAAACCGCTCCGACGACGACATTTAAGCAAGGACATTTCTTGCTACACTGACGAAGGAGCGTCCGTCATAGAAACAAAGGAGAGTTCACATGTCAGATCATCATACCTACAAGAAAGTGGAAGTGGTCGGTTCATCCAAGAACAGCATTGATGAAGCCATTCAGAACGCCATTCGGGAGTGCTCCCGCACCATCAAGCACCTCGAATGGTTCGAAGTCACGGAAACCCGCGGCCATATCGTCAACGGCGAAGTCGGCCACTTTCAAGTCAGCCTGAAAGTCGGCTTCCGTATCGAGAACAGCTAAGTTTTACCTGAAATACCGAGCTGCGATCCATTCTTCAGGGCCCTCAGGGGCCCGGCATGCGGCGGCGCAAGCTACGCATTCAAAGGCAGACCACGCCCCCAAAACTGCGCCATCCCTTTGGCGATCTCTGCAAAGTTTGAACTTTTGCTGCTGGCGTTTCTCGCCTCGCAAAAGGATGCGTCCGTATTAAACAGCGCTGCGGCCAGGGAGCGCCCCGCCCGAATGATATCCGCCGTCTTTTCCGAGCGCAGAGCGGTGAAAGCCGTAAACGCCGCATCCAGGTCGCGGGGATTTTCTTGCAGACAGTTCGCCAAATGCCAGGCGTCCTCCAATGCCTGACAGGCGCCTTGCCCAGACGTAGGCAGCGGCGCATGGGCGGCATCGCCAATGACGATCACATTGCGTTTATGCCATAACCCGATAGGATCATGGTCATGCACATAGACCTTATGAATGCTCTCAATGGGGGTCTCTTCAATGACCTTGGCGACAGGCGACGGCCACGCGGAGAAGACCGATAGCAGCTCCTTTTTGTACAGCTCCAGATTGCTCTTCTCTATGGACTTGCTGACTATCGCTCCCGCCCAATACGCCGTCCGCTTGCTGACCGGCACAATGCCGAAACGTTCCCCCACGCCCCAGTAATCACGCACCGCCATATCAGTGAAGACATCCTCTTGCGCTTCATAAACCCCAACCCAGTTGATAAAACCCTGGTATACCGGCCGACTGTCGCCATGCACGTAGCGCCTTGATGGGGAGTCCATACGCCCTTCGGCGCCGATAACCACATCAGCCATCGCCTGCGCGCCATTTCCGAAGCGGATGCAGCTCCTGTCCCGGCCCTCTTGTTCAATATCCGCTACCGCATGGCCATAGCGAATTTCGAATCCCAACGCATCGAGCTTCGCCAGCAAAACCCTTTGCAGATCCCGCCGCAATACAGACAGGCTGGGATAGCCCATGCGCCGATTGATATCGAGAATATCCATGGAGCCAAGTTCCTCGCCGTGGAGAGAAAGTCTACGCATATGCGTGGGGCGTCCGGATAACGCAGCCATGTCATTCAGAACGTCAAGCTGATCGAGCACATAGGCTGCGTTTGGCCATATCACAATGCCCGCGCCGACATCCGTTGGCGCTGAACGACGCTCGTATATCGCCACGTCAAAACCCTTTTGCGTGAGCGCAATCGCCGTGCTGACGCCAGCGACTCCACCGCCCAGTATGGCTATTTTCATCTCGCGTTTTCCTTCTGATTCGATAAGTCCCGTCGCAGACGCAGGTCATGCGCATGACCGTCCACCACGCTGAGACTTCGATAAAACCACGTCCATCAGTGAATAAAAACACGACTTTAGGTCAGTGCGACGAGTCAAGCCCCGCTTACCAGAACTAACATCCGAAGTGATTGGAGGGGAGGTAACAAGGGGCGACAGGGATAGACAGGAAAAGAAGTGAGAAGCAGCCGGAATCCATGACACGAGGACTCCGGCATGCGTCCTTATGTGCGTCAGCTTTGGCTTTCCATGAATTTCTTCGCCCGCTCCGCCAGTTCTTGTTCACTGACATCTTCAATATGAGTGGCGATATGCCAGACATGGCCAAAAGGGTCCTCAAGACTGCCGCTGCGATCACCGTAGAATTTGTCTTCTACCTTTAACCGCTCTTTGGCGCCGGCGGCTATCGCCCTGGCGAAGGTAGCGTCCACATCTGGTACGTACAACATCAGTGCGACGGGGCTTCCGCCCAGCGTTTGCGGGCCAACGAATTTCATTTCGGGGCACTCATCGGAAAGCATGACGCGGGAATCGCCAATCTTTATTTCCGCATGCCCAATGGAGCCATGTGGGCCATTCATACGCATGATTTCTTCAGCATCAAAAGCACGCTTATAAAACGCCAGCGCGTCAGCGGCGCCTTTGACAATCAGATAGGAAGTGACGGAATGATAGCCATCAGGGATGGGTTTCACTTGCTTGCTCATAGGACCTCCGTGGCAGGGTTGCGTGTATCCGAATACAGCGCCCTATTCGTACTCCTACTGCAGCATGTCATTGATCCGGAAAAGGCATTGTCCGCCTGAATAGAAGTCTGCGCAAGTGACAAAAAGACACCCCGGAGTTCCCAGCAAAAACTCCGGAGTGTAGGTCAAGAATTACCAATCCGCGGCTAATTCAGCTCCACTGTGCGGCTGGCGCGACCCGAAGGGGTAAATGTTTTCAGTTTAACGCCGCCGCTGACGGCGACAGGCCCGTCATACAGTGGCGATTCGGTTGTTGGCTCGGAGCCGTCCAGGGTGTAACGGATCTCCAGGCCAGGGAAGGACAAGTTCGCTTCCAGCATGCCGTCAGCCACCTTGGCGCCGGGAGGCGGCACGCGGAAGTCATAACCGCCGTTCCAGCTGTCCAGACGCTTGAGGTCATAGGCGCCGACCCGCGCGGCGAATCCGCTCCAGGCTTGATTCAGCCCGCTCAGACGTTGCGCCTGATCCGCTTCGTTGGCCCAATCCGGTTGCGGCGACCAGCCCCTCTCCGCCAGTCCCAGCAACTTGGGCAGCGCCAGATAGAACAGGTCAGCTTCTGTTTTCACGTTCTCGCTCCACAGTTCGCCCTGCACGCCGAGAATCATGTCCTGTTTATCCGCCGCCAGACGGGTGCGGTCGTTCCACATATCGTCCGTCAACGGGTTGCCCATGCGATCCACCCACGCGGCTTTGAATACATCCATCGGCGTGAATTCATACACGCGACGGGTGTCCACAAAACCGGCCCAGTAATAACCGGGTTCTTCCGGGTCTTTCTGGTAGGCCAGGTCGAAGTACAGGTTGGTGGCGTTGGCCAACACCACCGGGTAACCGGCGTTAGCCAGCTTGTAGGCGTTGTCCTCCGTGCCCCAGCCCCACACGTTGTTCCACACATAGGGAATCATGATGCCGCCGACAAAATGCGGGTTGACCACTTTACCGCCGTCTTCATGCATGAACGCCAGTTCTTCCCAGCCGGCGATCTTGGTTCCGTGGGCGGCGACGATGCCGGTCACGGTGGCGTTGAAGAAGCGGTTCAGCATCTCCACGTCGTCCGCGCTCAATTCCTCTGAACCGAACATACGGGTACAGGCGGGAGATTTCTTCCAGACGCCCGCCGGCACTTCATCCGCCCCCACATGGAAAGCGGGCATGCGCAAGCCGGCCTGCCGATACATGCGCGACACCTCGCCGACCACTTTGTCGATGAAGAAGTAAGTGGTTGGCATACAAGGGTTCACGACGTTGTCCTTCCAGCCCTGCACAGACTTGTATTCCGACTTGTCCTCAGGATCGCTCAACAGGAAGTTTCTGCCCTGATAGGGCTTACCCGCGTCGGCGAACTGCTTGGCGCGGGATTCCATGGATTTGATCGCCGCTCTGGCGTGCCCAGGCAGATCGAACTCCGGCACCACTTCGATATGACGCTCAGCCGCGTAACGCAGCAACTCAACATATTGCTGACGGGAGAAGTACCCGGAGCCATTATTGCTGTCCGCAAAGGGCCCTGAGCCGAATGAGGGAACCAGATTATCCAGCTCGTTCTCGGAATGTCCCCGTTTACCGCCGACGGAGGTCAACTCAGGCAGGCCGGGAATCTCCAGGCGCCAGCCTTCATCATCGGAAAGGTGCAGATGCAGTTTGTTCAGTTTGTACAGCGCCATGACGTCGATAAGCTTTTTGACGCTTTCGGGCTGGCTGAAATGTCTCGCCACATCCAGATGCATGCCCCGGTACGAAAAACGCGGCGCGTCGGAAATTTCCACCACCGGCAGACGCACAGGCAATCCGCCGCCCTGGTAGGTTTCCAGAGGAAGCAGGCCCAGCAGCGATTGCACGCCATAGAACATACCAGTAGGAGAGTCCGCCGCGATGCGTACGCCGGAAGCCGCGCTGGTGCTCAACTGATAGCTTTCATCGGAGCCAGGACGCCCATGACTTTGCGCGCCTTGCAAACAGATGGCGTTGGCCGCGTCGGTGCAGCGACGCACCACTTCCACCGGCACGCCCAGCGCTTGAAGCTGGCTTTGCAGATAACGTCCTTCACGCATGAAACGGCGGTCGAAGTAGAGTTTGAAAGGCGCCGCAACTGTGAGGCTCTCCGCCTCATTCACAGTCATGGACGCCGGCGTCGGCAATAACGTTGGGCCAGTTTGCGCCGCCGCCAGATATTGGCGGTTGCGCTCAAAGCGCACTTCCGCCGTGTCCAACGGCATATTGTCGCCATCAAAGCGTTGCGTTTGCTCCGGCGTAGTTTGCGCGCCCAGCGTCACGTCAGTGATCGCCTCAACGCTCTGGCCGCCGGCGCCGTCGTTCTTAACGATATAAAAGCCAGCCGGGGCGTCGGACTTACTGATCGCCCAGAAGCTGGCTTTGAGTTGAATCTTGAGAGACTCTCCCGCTTTCAGGCCGGTGAAGCCCGCCGCCGGAGTGAGTTTGAAAAAATCGCCGTTGATGTGCTCGACATTGAATTGATCCGACGGCGTCACCGCCAGCACATCGCGCACAAAGTTGAAATAGATGGTCCACCCGGACGCTTCCAGATCCGTGGCGCCGCGGTTATGAATGGTCAAATCCGCCAGGAAGCTGTTATAGCTGTCCTGCAAATTGTCCGTCACCTGCCAGGTCACCCCCAATTCCGACACCGTCTGCGCCGACTGCTGAGCATCAAAACCAGTGGGCGCCGCAGCGGTATGCAGAGTTTCCGCCGCCGCGTTTTGCGCCTGCATTGCGGCCAGCATGGCCACACACAGAGATAAACGCTTCAAGCGGGTTTGATTTCCTCGGTATGTCATAAGAACGTTCTCCTTTATATGCCCTTGGAGGCGTTGCGTTGTTACACATTGTTGTTATCTATTCAGTGCCGAACGCTGTGCCGACCAACCCTAACTGCAAACAGGCGGGCCGCGGTTTTAGCCCCGCCGGCGACTGAAGTCGCGGCGGGGGCTTTCTTGTTGTTAACGAGATACTGTCTTAATCGGTCCATACTGAGGAAAATCGCTTTCCTCAGTTTTTGCGGTACACCCTCACGTAATCCACTTCCATCGACTGCGGGAATACAGTTGATCCATTCGGATTGCCTGGCCAGTTACCGCCCACGGCAAGGTTCAGAATCATATGGAAGCGTTGGTTATACGGCGCAGGATAAGGCGCAGCGGTGGAGTACCAGTCGGTTTGCGTCTGATAATGCACGCCGTCGATATACCAGCGAATTTCGTTTTCTTCCCATTCCAGTGCGTAGGTATGGAATTGATCCACCACGCTGGAGGAAGGCGCCATGTGATCGCCAGTGTGAGTATTGTTGGGCCATTCGCCGCCATAGTGGAGCGTGCCGTAGATTTCATTGCCGCCCGCCCCTTTCAGGTTGACCGCCTCCATGATGTCGATCTCGCCGCTGGCCGCCCAGCCGCCATAAACCCAGTCTGTCGGCAACATCCAGATAGCTGGCCACATGCCCTGCCCCCATGGCAGCTTGGCGCGGATTTCAAAGCGGCCGTATTTCCAGTCGCCCTTGTTAAGCGTGCGTAAACGGGCGGAGGTGTAGTCACGAGTTCCTTCGGGTCCGGTGTAGCGCTCTTTCAGCGCCTGAATGTGCAGCTTGCCGCCGGACACCCAGGAGTTTTGCGGACGCGCGGTGTAATACTGCAGCTCATTGTTGCCACCGCCATTGCCGTTGACTTCGTGCTCCCACTTGCCCAGGTCAAGGCTGTCGCCGTTGAATTCATCCCGCCATACCAGCGTCCACCCGGGCGGATCGGTGGGATCAGTAGGATCGCCGCCTTTGGCGAAATTGATGTAATTCAGGTTAATGCCGTCAGTCAGGAAGGCGACTTCCAACTGATGCGCTCCAGATGACAGGTTCGCATTGAAGCTGATATCCGCCCAGTTCTGCCAACCGCCGGTGTTGGGGACCGCCAGCGCGCCGCTGATGTCCGCGCCGTCAAGCTTCACAACCACCTGTTTACCAGCGTAAATGGAAGCGACACGTAAAGTGACTTTATATTCGCCGGATTCGCCGGCGTTCAGGTTATAACGCAGGTACTCGCCTGGAGCCGTCCAGCCGACATTAAATCCGCCGTCCTGATCCGCCGTCGCTTCGATGTCCACATCGTCCTGACGATAACCGCCGCCAGTGTTGCCTGGCGTAGTGTCGGAGAATGCGCTGTAATCCTCGGCTTCAATCTTGCCGGGAATGGGCGCGCCAGGAGGCGTGGGTCCGCCGTCCGTCATCAGATAGAAACGCTGATGATCGCCGCTGTTCCAGTCCCACTGTTGCAACCTGACGCCCGGCTCGACGCTGGCTTCCTCGATATCCAGGGATTTGCCGCTGCCGCTATTGATAATGCGGAATTCATTATTACCGAGATCTTCAAATTTGAAGCGCTGCGCCCCGGAGCCGTTATCCGGCCATTGCTGCAGCCCGGCGCCATTGGCGGTGGAGGCGGACTCCACATCCATCGCCAGCCCGCTATGCATAGCCAGCAACCGGTAGTTACCGCCGCCTGCAGGCGTAATTTTCCAGCGCTGGTTATTGCCGTCATGGCACTGCCATTGAACGATACGCGCAGCTTGCTGCGTGGAGCCGCTCCACACGTCCAGACATAAGCCGCTTTTTTTGGATTTGATCTGATAGACCCCTTCCGGAATCTCCGCATTGGCGGCGAAACTGCCGCAACCCGCGACGACGATGGACGCCGTCATTAGCGCGGAAGCCGGCCAGTGTTTCTTGTTCATCGAGTTCTCCTTATTTATTGGTTTTTTGAATGGAGAAACCAGAGCACTTTTTCGGATAGACACTTCAGCTCTTCCAAAAGGAAAAATGCGCTGACTTACCACTCTTTTGCATGAAAGCGTTTTCATTTTTCACTCGTTGGACAAAGGCAGTCAATGCCGGTTTAGTGTTTATCCGAAAAAATGTTGATTACCGCACGCGATCTCATCGCTGTGCTTTGGAAACCGGATGGGGGCTTAGCCCATCCGGTTTAGCGTTACGGCTACTACTTGATCCAAGTCAGTGACGAATTACCTACAGCCTTCCCTACTTGCTATAACCATCACTGGTCAAAATCGTCACTAGTCAAAATCGTCAGTAGCAAAAACCTTCTGTACTAAAAAAAGGGGGTAGTGCCGATTCTACCCCCAACAAGGGCTACTGTTGCGGATGCCCCAAGCCTTCATGAACGGCGTTGAGGATATTTCCGTTATCCGCATCGACTTCCCATGTGAATACGCCAGCGAGACCTTTGTCGCGCGCATATTCGCCTTTGGCTTTGGCCGAACGGGCGTTATCGAAGGTGATCAACGAGCCGTTGGAGAAGTTCCACAAGAAGGGCGCTTCCGCCTTTTCATCGTAGAAATACTTGTAGCCATCGATGCCCTGGCCGTTGGCGCCGCCCAGGAACTTCTGCTCGATAGCGCGGTAATCCAACACGCCGTCTTCCCAGGTGCCTGCGTGCTTGCCGCCACCAGTTCCTGCGAATGGATCAGTCTCTGAACCGCCGGTCACGCCTTTCCAGCCGCGTCCGTACATGGCCGCGCCCAGCACCAGTTTGTTGGCCGGCACGCCTGCGCTCATCAGGTTATTGATGGTGGCGTCGGAGCTGAAGCCTTCATGGATCTCATGATCGCCTGCGTACAGGCCAGTCTGATGACCTAATTGATTGTTCCAGCCGCCGTAGTAGTCGTAGGTCATAGCGAAGACGTAATCCATGTACTGTACTGCGTTGGAGTAGTTCACAGCGTCAATCTTGCTTGGCGCGGAACCTACCGCCGAAGTTAACTGGTAGTCTTTGCCTGTTTCCGCTTCCAGCTTATCCAGCGCAGTGCGCAGGTCATGCATCAACTCAGCGTAGCCATCGCGATCCTGCGGAGAGCCCAGACCGGTGTTGGCTCCGCCGCCGCCAGGGTATTCCCAGTCAATATCGACGCCGTCGAAGAACTTATAAGTCTTCAGGAAGTCGACCACGGAGCTAACGAACACCGCACGCTTCTGCGCGTCGTTGGCGAAGTAGAAGAACGGATCAGACAACGTCCAGCCGCCAATGGAAGGCAGGATCTTGATGTCGGGATTGGTTTTCTTCAGACGTCTCAACTGGCCGAAGTTACCGCGCATGGGGTCATCCCACTTGTCACCGGGATAGCTCTTCTCAAGCGCGGCGAAGCGGTCGTGGATAGTGACTGTGTAATCAGGCTGATCGCTACACTCATTCATCAACACAGAGTGGCCTTGCGGGTTCGCCTCGCGCAGTGATTCGTTAGGTCCGCACACGGCGATGAAGGCATACAACAGGTGAGTCAGGTTTTGCGCCGGAATTTTCTCTACCGGGAAGTTGCGGCCATAGACGCCCCACTCCACAAAGTAAGTGCCGACAACGCTGCCTGTGGTGTTCTGATAGGGCTTGTTGTTCTCCATCAACGGCTTAGGCCAGCCGGTGGTGTCGATCGGATCATCGGAGCCATTATCCCCGCCGTCTCCGTTATCTCCACCGTCGCCATTGTCACCGCCGTCGTCGCCTCCGTTATCCCCGCCATCGCCAGGGCAACCGGACGCGTCTACCAATTCCCATGGGCCCCATTCACTGGCGCCGGGCTCATCGCCTTGCGTCCACCATTTGGCCTTGTAAACAGCGCCTTTATGGAAGACTTCCTTACCTTGGGTATAAACCGTGGAGGAACTCCAGGCTGGCGCGCTGGCGTCGCAATCATCGCCGCCGTTGTTGTTGCCGCCGGTATCGCCACCGTTATCTCCTCCAGTGTCGCCGCCGTTATCACCGCCAGTATCGCCACCGGTGTCTCCTCCATTGTCACCGCCGGTGTCGCCTCCATTATCGCCGCCAGTGTCTCCGCCGTTATCTCCACCGGTGTCGCCACCGCCATCACAATGATCAGGCTCTTCATAACGCCACAACGAACCGACCGCCGGCGTCCAGCCAGCGCCCAGATGAGCGGTGTGGTTTACTAAAGCGGAGTAAATGCCGGAGTTAAAAGTGACATACTGACCGGCGGAGTAATTTCCGCCATCCTGCCAGGCGCCGGACACCTGACTGCATTCAACGCCCCAGGAGGCCTGGGATGCGGCGATGAGGCCCGCACAGAGCGCGGTCTTCATAAAGCCGGATTTGCTGTGTTTTTTGTCCATATACATAGGATCGTCCTAAGGTTATCGATTCGTTATTAGAAGTAGGAAAAGTCCGTTCGCCATCTTAACGATCACAATCGGCGCAACTCCGGCGCAGACTTCATCTATGAAGCCTCATCAACCAGAGCTTTTCTCCCGTTCGCCCATCAGCCGACGCTACACAACCCATCACTGAACGAAAGCGCTTTCATAACGCAATCCAACCCGGACTTCACAGTCGCCCCTTTTTCGGAACCTCTTTTAAATTTTCCTTTTTCTCTCCGAAAATCAGGTCGCATTGCCCTATGTATTCCTCACAATATCCGTAAGCGGCAAATCACAAAAAAGCGCAAGGAAATGCTTTCATATACCAGATAATACCTATTTGAGACTTTCAGTCAATTTAAAAATACCATTTAGATACCACAAAAGTGATAACTAGTTCCTATATTCCAATATGGTAGTTTTTTGGTATTTAATTTGCTTAACTGGCGTCTTCTGTTTTTTCTAACAGGTATGCATGCGACGTACCAAGGCGCATACCAGTGTAGGGATTCCCCCTGCCAAGACAATCCGCCCAAGAGCCTAGTCAATTTGTGTGAACGATTGCACACCGTGACAAAGCCTTATTTTTCAATCGTTCGGCGTTAGTGTCCGTATCACGCCAAAAGTTGCAGGCGGAGGATCACTAGGTTTATCTGGAAGAAAAAGTGGTCTTATTGGTCAACAAAAATGGTATTGATGGACTACAACCTGCCCTGAATTGGACTTATAGTCGAGTTGAGACGGGAAAAGTAAAGAGAAGGATAATAAGCGCAGGCGGACAGCCCAGCCCCTATATAAAAGAAAAGCCTCCAACCTTGCGGTGGGAGGCTCTTACACACGAGAGTTCGCTTGCGGCTAATTAGAACAGCGCGACCAGGTTCACGCCAACGTGGTTGCCGCTGATATCCTTCTTATACGCACTGGAAGGAATGTCAAGATGAGAACCATTTACATTCAATGATTCTACGTCATATTTTTCCGCTACCGCCCGGAAATTCAGTATAACGGTAGAAGAAAGGAAGTAGCCTGCCTCAGCAACAAATCCAATATTGGAGTCCAAGTCAGCAGTAAACTTGTTGCTCTTATACTCGGCAGTTAACTCAGGGCTGGCCACATAGCGCACGCCTGCGCCAAAACGCCACTTATCTACACCGGTGTAGTAGAGAACAGCTTCAACAGGCATCCGGTCAAAAGTCGCTTCGACATCATTTTCATCTGCATAGTCAAAATGGTAATTCAGGGTTACCTGAGCCGCCAGAGGCTGAGACTTTGATTTCCAGTACGCGCCTACCCCCAGATTTACCAATCCGCCAGCTTCCAGCTCATCAACACCGTCAAGAGTGCCAGACTGTACGAACTCGTCACCGCCAAAAGWAAAACCGCCAGTAAGAGCAAAATACAGGCTACGGGAATCTTGAACTTCTTCCGCTTGAACAGACATACAGGAAACGGACAAGGCTGCAACAGCCAGTGCATTTACAACAAAAGACTTCATTAAACTACCTTAAGGGAATGTACCCACAACGACTAAAACACCCTCGGAAGCGAGGGGAATATAAAAGGGATGCGCATTATATTTAGCCTCACAGAAAAGTGAACACTTGTTAACAATTTTTCTACAATACAAGTTTGTCTGCATAAACTACGCTACACTTTCACTTTTTACGTAAAAATACCTAATTTTTGCCGCAAAATTAGTGGACATAAATTTCCAGCCAATTAGACTCCCTATGCCGCCATGTCGCGCTGTACCCCTTGTGCGACAGGACCCTCTATTTATCCGAATGCCCTCACGAGGGGCCGAACCGGACTCATCAACATACAAGGAAGTGGAATGTTTAATAAAACCTGCCGAACGACGGCGACGAATAACAAGGAGCAACAGTGAAGAAATTGACCTTGAAAGATGTGGCGTCGGAGCTGGGTGTATCAACCGCGACCATATCCAACGCTTATAACCGGCCGGACCAACTATCGGCCAAGTTGAGGAGCCATATCCTCAAAGAATGTTTGCGACTGGGCTACAACGGCCCTAACGCCACAGCCGCCAGCCTGCGTCGCGGCACCAGCGGCATTATTGGCGTTATGGTGGCGGACCGATTGCATTTTAACTTTACCGATCCGGTCGCCAGCCAGTTTCTGCAAGGCGTCGCCGAGGTGTTCGACAGCAATGGCGTCAACATGTTCCTGCTGCCTACCCGCGCGGATTATTACAAACACCGCTCCATTGAATCGGTCCCCGACGCATTTATCATGTACGGCCGCCCCAATGACGAAAGCATCGTGGAGCGCATTCTCCAGCAACAGAAAACGCTGATCACCGTCGACTTCGATCTGGGTGAGAGCCATGCTTCCATCAATGTGGATAATTTCAGCGGCGCTCGTGAAAGCGCGGAGCATGCCTTTAAGCGCTCAGATGGCGAAGCTGCCATTATTGGTCTGCGCCTGCTTAACCTGAATGAGGTGCGGCGCATTAAAGACGCCGAGATGTTTGGGGATGAGATATCGATTTCAAGACGCCGCCTCAACGGTTATCTTGCCGCCGCAGAGGCCATGGACCGACACATTCGGCCTGATATGATCTGGCACACCCCCGACAGCAACTTCCAGAACGGTTATCAGGCTGCCCGCGAAGCCTTGTCCACGAGTCCACGTCCGCGCATTCTACTGTGCATGAGCGACCGTCTCGCTTTAGCCGCGATCCAGGCCAGTCTGGACCTGGGCTTCAAAGTTCCCGACGACGTCAAAGTCGTTGGATTCGACGATATTCCCGACGCCGCGCACTGGCGCCCCAGCCTGACGACAGTCCATCAGCCCAGCGTCGCCAAAGGGCGTCTGGCCGCACAGGCGGTTCTGAAAGGAGACACCAGCAATAATCGTTTGCTGACAGCGCAGCTGGTAGTGCGGGAATCCTGTTAACCCACCTCCACTCTGCACGCTTCTTGTCCAGAAAAGCAGATTGCAGGAGCATTAAAAAAGCCGCCACGGATCACTCCGGGGCGGCTTTTTTGCAAATCTGTGACGACTAGACGTTCAACACTTCAACCAAAACGGTTTTGATCACAAAGCCCAGGACACCCAGTCCCAATGCAGTGAACAGGATAAAAGTACCGAACTTGCCTGCTTTGGAACGCTTCGCCAAATCGTAAATGATGAAGGCCATGAAACCGACCAACACCGAAATTAAAACCACCAGGCTCAGATTTTCAAACTGCTCAACGGACATAAATTTCTCCTCCCAAATTCGGGGCCCATTATACGCAGCAAGGTTAATAAGTAAACAGACAAAGGACCGGGCCGCCTAAAGCTTAATGTTACACAGCCCATTACCTTGTTGGTTATTGCAACCGCCCCTGCAGGCTTTTCCAGAGTATGTCCGCGACCACCTTATGGCCGGCGGGAGTGAAGTGCCCTTCATTTGGATGATACCAGTCCCCACCGTCCTGTTGCGCCTGCGCGCTCAGTTCCTCCGCCACATCCAAAACCGGTATGCCCATCTCTTCAAATCGTTGCTTCAGAGCCCCGCGAACAAACTCCTGATAATAAGCAGGCAAAGACCGGGTTTGAGCAATATAAGAACGTCCCGGCAACAACGCGACCATGAATGCGTTATCCCCTTCGCCGACAGTTTCCGCCTCTTTACGCATTGCGCTCACCAGAGCCTGCATCAGTTGCAAGTCCGGTTCGAATTTCTTGGCGAAGTGTGAGCGGTATTGCTCAGGATCATCCATCAAAGCCAACAACCGCTGACCGATATGCAGGGCGCGCAGACTACTTTTCCAGGGGGCTTCCGGCAGTCCGCGGGTCATTTCACTGGTGAATGTATAAGGATACCCAGCCGGCTTCGGCGCTTGCGGTACAGGCGTATTTTGCAGCTCCAGTTCACCGCCGTTCAACGCAAAGAAGGGTTTGCCGTAGATCGCCTGCAAGGGATACGCGAGGCGATTGTCCAGCAGATCATTGCCCAGATAGACCACCAATAATGTCTTGGTCGGTTTGAATTTGCTCACCAAATCCCGGTACAGCAGCAACTCCTGGTCGGTGCTATAACCCGGCGTTCCAAAATTGGCGAAGCGCCACTCGGAACTGCGCTCGTTCAACAGGTCCGTAAAGGTCTCGCCATCATTGACCCCCAGTCCAAATACGAAGCTATCGCCTACCACCGCCACTTTTTTATCCGCCGACAAAGTGGAAACCGGCGTGCGCAGCCCCAAAGGATTGGTCTGATAATGCACCTTGAAGTCCTGGTGCTCGTGAGTTCCGCTCCAGCTTCGCCCCAATCGCCACCCTAACTCGGCGTCGTATTGCAGAAGTCCCGGGTCCATTTTTTCACTGGCGACGGCCTGTTTCGACAGGTAGCCCAGAGCGAACTCAACGCCTGTCAGTCCCACCGCAACGGCGATCATCACGGAGATCAGGGTAAACAGAATTTCTCGTTTAGGTTTGGTGGTGTTTTCACTCACGTGGATCAGCTCATGTCATTAAGATTCGTTGTTTCCCCGGCGACGCCCCGAACGCTTCGTTCAGTGATCCCGGGTAAACGCCCACTGCGCGCCGTCGGACAGCGCAGGATTGTAGCGATAGCCGTCCGAATCAAAGCCTTTGATATCTTCAGGACGCTGCAAACGATTTTCCAATATGTAGCGGGTCATCATGCCCCGCGCCTTTTTCGCCCAGAAACTGACAACCTTATATTTGCCGCCTTTCATATCCAGGAACATAGGCGTAATCACCGGCACGGCAAGCTTTTTCTCATTCACCGCCTTGTAGTATTCATTGGAGGCGAGGTTGATCAGCACATCCGCCCCCGTCTCCCGCGCTTCTTCGTTGAGCGACTGGGTCAAGGCGTCGCCCCAGAAACGATACAGGTTGGCTCCCTTCGGGTTTTGCAGACGCGTCCCCATCTCCAAACGATAAGGCTGCATCAGGTCCAACGGACGCAAAACCCCATACAGGCCAGACAGAATGCGTAACTGACGCTGAGCATTGCTGATGGCGTCCTGGCTCAAGCTATAGGCGTCAAGGCCGGTATACACGTCGCCCTTAAAGGCGAACAGCGCTTGTCTGGCGTTGTCGCTATCGAACGGCAACGACCAGGACTGATAGCGGTTGGCGTTCAGCGTCGCCAATTCATCGCTGATACTCATTAGTTCACTCAAGCGCCAAGGCTCCTGCTGCTTGAGGATATCCACCAGCTCAGCGCTCTGGGGAAGAAATCGTGGTTGTGTATTCTCAGTGGTGGGTACGGGGGTTTCGTAATCCAGCGTTTTGGCTGGAGATACAACAATCAGCATCTTTACCTCAGGTTCTGATTCAGAAAATTCACAAACGCCTGATGATCGAAGGGCCAGGCCAGCTCCGCCTGTGTCTCCGCGCAGGCGAGCACCGGAATGCGTTCGGCGTAGGCCGTCATCAACTCATCGCTGTCGCTGATATCGACCTTCGCAAGGGCGATAAAGTTCAATGCGTCAGGATTGGCTTCCAGTACATCGTTGATCACCTCTTCCGCCACATCGCATAAATGGCAGCCAAGGGTTCCGTACAACTTGAAAGTGCGCATAGGCGATTGTTCCAGTGGACAGCTCGATAAAAACAGGCGGCTATTCTAGCCCGGATTATCCGGCGGGAACAAAAAAAGCCCCTCACGCCTGACGGCGGAGGGGCTGCATTGTCATTTCAGAAACCTGGGTCAGGCTCTGACGCGATTACTGATCAGATCATCCACAACCGAAGGGTCCGCCAGAGTAGAAGTATCGCCCAGGGAGTCCGTCTCGTCCGCCGCAATCTTCCGCAGAATGCGGCGCATGATTTTGCCGGAACGGGTCTTCGGCAGGCCGGGAGAGAATTGAATCACATCCGGCGTCGCAATGGGGCCGATTTCCTTGCGCACCATCTGCTTCAGCTCATTCAGCAATGCGTCGGAAGGCTCAAAGCCCACGCCCAGAGTGACATAGGCGTAGATGCCCTGCCCTTTGACATCGTGAGGGAAGCCCACAACGGCCGCTTCCGCCACCGCGTCGTGCTCCACCAGTGCGCTTTCCACTTCAGCGGTGCCCAGACGGTGACCGGAGACGTTCAACACGTCGTCCACACGACCGGTGATCCAGTAGTAACCGTCTTCGTCGCGACGGGCGCCGTCGCCCGTGAAATACATACCGGGATAGCTGGAGAAATAGGTCTGCACAAAACGCTGATGATCGCCGTAAACCGTTCTCATCTGGCCAGGCCAGCTGTCAAGCAGCACCAGGTTGCCTGATACAGCCCCATCCAGCAATGCGCCTTCGTTGTCCACCAGCGCCGGTTTGACGCCGAAGAACGGCAGCGTGGCGGAACCTGGTTTCAGCGCGGTGGCGCCGGGCAGCGGCGTGATCAGAATGCCGCCGGTTTCGGTCTGCCACCAGGTATCGACGATGGGGCAGCGTTTTTCGCCAACCACATCGTAATACCAGTCCCAGGCTTCCGGGTTGATCGGCTCGCCGACCGTACCAAGCAGTTTCAGTGTTTTGCGGGAGCTCTTCACTACCGGTTCGTCGCCCAGACGCATCAGCGCGCGGATGGCGGTAGGCGCGGTATAAAAAATATTGACGTTGTGTTTGTCCACCACTTGCCAGCAACGGGAGGCGTCAGGATAGTTGGGCACGCCTTCGAACATCAGCGTGACCGCGCCGTTCGCCAGCGGCCCGTATACGATGTAACTATGGCCGGTGATCCAGCCCACATCCGCCGTACACCAGTAGATATCGCCGTCTTTGTAGTCAAAGACGTACTGGTGAGTCATTGAGGCGTACACCATGTAGCCGCCGGTGGTGTGCAACACGCCCTTGGGCTTGCCGGTGGAACCGGAGGTGTAAAGGATGAACAGCGGATCTTCCGCCGACATTTCTTCCGGCGGGCAGTCCGTTGACGCATTGGCGACGGCGTCGTGATACCAGACGTCACGGCCTTCGCTCCAGTTCACCGCATTGCCGGTGCGTTTGACTACCAGCACCTTATCCACTTCCGCGCCTTTGCCAGCGGTAATCTCCGCGGCGGCGTCGACGTTCTTTTTCAGAGGCACGATGCGTCCGCCGCGTACGCCCTCATCCGCAGTGATGACGAAGCGGGACTTACAGTCCTCGATGCGTCCGGCCAACGCTTCCGGCGAAAAGCCGCCGAATACCACCGAGTGCGGCGCGCCAATCCGTGCGCAGGCCAGCATCGCCATGGCGGCTTCTGGAATCATCGGCATGTAGATAGTCACTACATCGCCTTTCTTGACCCCCATGTCCTTCAGTGCATTGGACAGTTTGCAAACCTTGTCGTAGAGCTCTTGATAAGTGATTTTGGCGTCGTCGGCGGGATCATCGCCTTCCCAGATGATGGCGGTCTGCTGCGCGCGTTGCGGCAGATGGCGATCAAGGCAGTTATAACAGGCGTTCAACGTACCGTCCTGGAACCAGCGGATATGCAGGTTCTGCTGCGAGTAGTCGACGTCTTTAACTTGGGTGTAAGGCTTGATCCAATCGATTCGCGTTCCATGCTGCCTCCAGAAACCTTCCGGATCCTCGATGGATTCCTGATACATGCGCAAGTAGGTCTCTTTGTCGGCCCATGCGTTTTTTGCAATGTCGGCCGGCGCAGGATGGGTTTCGTGTGTACTCATAAACTCCCTCTATCTTGGTTTGCGATCTTTGTTATCTAATTGTGTGATCCTGGTTAACAGTTATTTTTTTCGGCATTTTTTATTCAAGTCGTATCATAGATAAAACTACGTACGACCATTGTATAAGCAAAGTTCGCCCTTGAACGGGCAATCATACTAAGGGAGGAGTCGGCGGATTGGTACTGAAATAAACTTTAGCCTCCTCCACGAACAACCTCACCCGCGCGGACAGGTGTCTGCGATGGGGATAAACCGCATAAACGGCGGACGCATCCGGCCAGTATTCCTGCAGCACCGGACGTAATTTCCCGGACGCCAGCTCGTCGCCGATAACAAAGGCCGGCAGACGCGCCAGCCCCATTCCGGCGAGCGCCAGTTCTTTCGCCGCTCGCGCGCTGTTGACGCTGACGCGCTTATGTAAAGGCAACCGCGCAACGCCTTCTTCCTGCGCCACGGGCCAGTAGTCGCCTCCGCTGTAATTGCTGTCGAAGACCACTCTGTGCCGCATCAGATCCTCAGGAATCTGCGGCGTCCCCTGACGCTCCAGATAGGTTGCGCTGGCGCACCAGACAATAGGAATATCCGCGAGTTTTTGCGCCACCAGACTGCTGTCCGGCAGGTAGCCAATGCGCACAGCCAGATCCACCTGCTCCTCCAGCAGGTCGACATAACGATCCGCCAGACGTATATCAAGGGTCAGCCCCGGGTGCTTGTCCAGCATGATAGCGACAAGCGGCATCAAGTGAATTTCCGCAAAGGAGGTAGGCGCCGCGACGCGCAAGAGGCCTTCCGGCTCTCCGTGTTCATCCCGCACTCGCGCCTCAATGTCATCGAGTTCATGCAGCAAGGGCGTGACGCGCAAATAATAGGCCTCACCGGTCGGCGTCAATCTGACCTTTCTAGTGGTACGATGGAACAGGCGGGCGCCGAGTCGGTCTTCCAGTTGCCCAACATATTTGCTCACCAGCACTTTGGATAAATTCAGTTTCCTGCCGGCGGCGGAAAATCCGCCCTCCTGCACCACCGCGCAAAACGCCTTCATCGAGGTCACAGTATCCATAACAGGAACAACGCCATTGTTAATGTATCGTTAACAGTGTTATCACAATACGATCAATTGTTAGCCATTAAAAGAGAAATCATACTGTCAGCAACTTAACTCAATGTATTCTTTCGGAGCTTCAGTCATGATTAATAACGCTACCGCCCCCTACGCCGCCCTGCTGTTACGCTTGTCTCTGGGCGCGATGTTCATCGCTCACGGACTGTTGAAACTATTGGTGTTCACCCCTGCTGGAACCGCAGGATTTTTCGGTTCTCTCGGCCTGCCTGGCTGGTTCGCCTATCTGGCGATTCTGGCGGAGCTGGGCGGCGGCGCTTTGCTGATTATCGGCTATCGCACACAGTGGGTGGCTCTGGCGTTGACGCCAATTCTGCTGGGCGCCATCGTTTTTGTGCACGGAGCCAATGGGTGGGCGTTCAGCGCTGAGGGCGGCGGTTGGGAGTATCCTGCATTTTTGTTAGCCGCATCGCTGGTGCAGACCCTGTTGGGTGACGGCGCTTTCTCCTTCCGCGACCTTGTCAGCGGGAAGTCCGCTCAGCGCGCCGCATTGCGCCAGTCTTGATTGCGAGTTTGATAAGCGCCGAGCTGTTGATAAACAGACGCCTGAATGCGCTGAGCCTGTGGTTGGCGGACAAATAGAAGAACGTTATTTGTCCGCCGTATTAATCGCGTACTGTTAGATATGAGGAGATCGCCATGAAAGCGCCATCCTGGTTTATTTCTCACGGATCGCCGGACTTGATCGTTCATGCCGAAGCGCCCGCCCACCGCTTCTTGCGCGGGTTGAATGCGCGCCTGACGGATTTACAAGGCGTCGTGGCGATTTCACCCCATTGGCGCACAGAGGCTCTGACAGTGAACGTCACCGCGCCAGCGCATATCCAGTATGACTTTTACGGATTTCCAGAGGCGCTGTACAGGTATCGCTGGTCGCCCGTCAGCAGCGACAAACTGAATGATCAGGTCCTGGCGACGCTGGCGCCGCTATCGCCGCAGGTCGTGACATCACAAGCATTGGACCATGGGGTCTGGGCTCCGCTCAGCCTGATGGACCCGGAAGGCGGCGTCCCTGTGGTCGCGATCAGTCTGCCGCGCCGATTCTCGCCGCGGCAGTTATTTGAACTCGGCGCAACGCTGGCGCCCTTGCGGGAACAGGGCGTCGCCATTATGGGGTCCGGCTCAGTGACTCATAATCTACGGGAAATTGGCCCCAATGAAGCGGCGCCGCCAAGGTGGGCGCAGGAATTCGTCGGCTGGCTAGAGGAAAAGCTGGCGCAGAATGACTGGGAAGCGTTATTCGAATATCGCCGCCTCGCTCCCAACGCGGTGCAGGCGCACCCCACCGATGAGCATCTGACGCCGCTGTTTATCGCCGCCGGAGCCAGTCACGGACAATATGCGCAAAGACTGCACGCGTCCTACACGTATCAGTCTCTGTACATGGGAAGCTACGAATTCGTTTAGTGCGATAGACGAGTAAAGTCGAGGCGCAGCTCAGCTACGCCTTGTTTTTACAGAACGCCGTTATAGACAGCGATGTAGTGACAGGTGCTGCCGCCCAGCACGAAGAGATGCCAGATGGAATGGGCGTAGGGAAAGCGATCCCAAACGTAGAAGAAAACGCCAATGGTGTAAGCCAGCCCACCAGCAATGATCATAGCGAATGCGTTGCTGGACAGACTTTCCATCAACTCTGGCGTCGCCACTATACCAACCCAGCCCATGACCAGATAATTAAACAGATGGATGGTTTTGAAGCGCCCATGGAAGCAAAGCTTGCAGACAATACCCACCAGAGCCAGCCCCCACACCACGCCAAACATGCTCCAACCCAGAACGCCGCGCAGGTTCACCAGCAAAAATGGCGTATAGGTGCCCGCGATGAGCAGATAGATCGCGCAGTGATCAAACAGATTTAAAAAGAATTTCGCCCGAGGATGTTGTACGCAGTGGTACAACGTGGACGCCAGCAGCAACAGAAACAGCGCGCCGCCATATATCGACACGCCCACGATCTTCCAGGGATCTTCCTGCAGACTGGCGAAGACGATCAACAACGTAACCGCTGAAACGCTCACCACAGCTCCAATGCCGTGAGTCAAAGCGTTTACGATCTCTTCACCCAGGGTTTGCTGCCGCCTATTTTTCGTTGACATGTTCGTCTCCCCTAGTTGACGTCTCATATTGGCACGGACCAGCGGGGAATAAAACTTAACTTTCGGATGACCGGCCTGCCGCAAGCGTTTATTGGTATCGCGCTCCAGCTTGTCACAGACACATGAACAGCGTTTTATATTTTTATTACCATTTACGTACGCGTTACGCACGCGCCGCCTCGCGTTCATCGCTCAGGCGACGTTCTTATAAAATTCACAACACTCCTTAACGTAGTTCGCGGAGGTTTGACTCAGTTCGACGAAGTGCACGCCGTAACGATAGCGTCCCTGGCTTTCCGTTTTTCTCCAGACCACTTTGGCGTTGACCGCCACCGGTTGCTGCTGGTCGTAGCGGTTCTGATCCCGGCTCGGCAGACGAATCGACAGCACCAACCGATCTCCCACGTCATAGTATTCTTTCACCACCAGATTCATACCGGTCTCGCTGACGTCCTGACTCAACCCTTCACTGCCGCCGCCGTCCGACTCAATACGCACCAGCAGCGTCCCTTCCACCCTCGGGGCCGCTCGTCTTTCCGAGTCCTTGGTTTTGACCTCAGCCGCTTTCTGCCGCCGGAAATCCAGCCCGGATAATTCGTGATCAAGCCGTTGCGTCAAACCAAACAACGAGTCGCTGATGTTAGCGGTATTGCCGATCTTGGCGCTGTTTTCCCGCAAGGTTTCGAACAGACAGGACAATGTCGTCTCCAGTGCGGAAAACTGATTTAGCTGGGTCTCCACATTGCTGAATATCTCTTCCGAACTGCCGACAAAGCCTTTCACATGCCCCTCCAGGTCGCTGATGATGCCTCGGGTGCGCTCCGCTTTGCCGCGATTGGACTGCACTTCATCCACCAGTCGCGACATGGTGTTGCAGCTGGTGGTCACGTTCTGATCCAGATCGTTAATAATGCGTGAGACCTCTTCCGCTGACTCGGCGGTTCGATGGGACAACGCCCTCACTTCATCCGCCACCACGGCAAAGCCGCGCCCCTGCTCTCCCGCCCGCGCCGCCTCAATGGCCGCATTGAGCGCCAGCAAGTTGGTCTGATCGGCGATCTCCAGAATATCTTTTAGAGCAGTTACGATAGTGCCCACCGAGGATTGCAGACTGGACACCTGACTGGCGGCGCTGCGAATCTCTCCAGCCAACCGCACCAGCAGGTCCAGCACTTCCTGCACCAGGGCGATGCCTTCCGTGCTGCTTTGCTCTGATTTGATCGCTTCGTCCCGATTGGTCTGGGCGATTTCCATCACCTTCTCGGATATTCGATGCAGACTTTCCGTGGCGTCATTCACCTCTTCCGAACGAGTCGCCTCCGCCTGACTGATGCGCTCAATCTCCCGGGCGACAGCGGCGATCTGGTAGGCGGACTGCCCCATGTGTACGGAGCAGTCGTTTACGCTGGCGATAACCCGGTTCAACGTCGCCAGCATCTGATTGCACTGACGGCCTAACTGACCGATTTCGTCTTCACTGGTAATTTCCACTTCGATGGTAAAGTCGCCTTTTTCCACGGACTTCAGCGACTTGGTCAACGCCAGGATTGGACGGACAAAATAATTGCCCAGGACAAAAATGACGCCGAACTGAACCAGAAACTGCAGGCTGGACTCCCAAATCGCATTAAACATGAATGAGCGATATTCTTCCTGCATGGCGGCGATAGTCGCCGCCGCCACCTGACGGCTTTCCGCCAGATCAATGAGCGCCTGCAACTCCACCGCGGCGAGAGTGCGGTTGTAAATAATAGTCACCACAGCCACAGCAAAGAATGCGATTTGTATTTTCCAGCGAATACTCAGGTTTGACACAATAGTCACCCATTTCCGTCTTCAATGAAGCATTAGTACTATACAAGTGAAGTCGAAAAACGCCTGCTGGGCAAAAAAACGTGGCGGATAAACAGTATCCGCGCCCGCTTATTTTCGGGCTTGCTCGGCGGGAGCGATGACGGAAAAGCCATAGTGCTCGGGGTCTTCCTCTTGCGCCGGTGAGAGTCTCACAGAATTATCAATGGCGAAATTCCACTCAAACCGTTGCATGTAGGCGCAGCGACGCAACGGCACGATAGTTCCTTGAGGAAATATGATTCCTTCCTCACTGACCAAGTCCGTCTCCAACCGATAAGGAGAGACCTCCGTCGGACACAGCAGGTCCATTGAATTGTATCGGACGCCTACCACAACTCCGCTTATGAATACCCCAGCCATCGCTATAAATATTGCCAGCCGCCATACGATCTTCTTAGCCATTACCTTCCATCCATCTTCACTAACATCGTTTGAAAAACAACCAACGCTGATCTATATCTTCTAATAAACCGTATCCAGCCTATGGGCCATATGAAAGCATTCAGCATCATCGCCTTTTTTCTCCTGCTGGCCGGGTATACGAGGGCTGACGCACAAAGCATAGTCCTGCTTATGGACGAGTCGTATCCGCCATACAGCTATGTCGAAAACAATGAAGCCAAAGGCATCTATGTCGACTTCATCAAAGAGGCGATGGACTCCATTCCTGACTACAAGGTCAAGTTTAAGCCGCTTCCCTGGAAAAGAGCGCTCAATCTGGTTGAAACCGGACGCGCCTTCGCCGTGTTCCCGCCCTACTATCGCCCAGTCAGTCGCAGTTGGATGGATTATTCGGTTCCTCTTTTTAAAGAGACGGTCGTGCTATTTACGCCTCCCGAGTTGCTGGAACGCCTCAAGCCCACTCGCTGGCCGGAGGATTATAAAGGCCTGCGTATCGGCCTGCAGCTGGGGTTCGCCACGCTATCGCCGCAACAAAAGGAGCTGTTCGTCATTTCTGAGTCGCCCAATATTCTGACCAATCTGAAACAAATCGCGCTGAACCGCATCGATGGTCATCCCAATGATTATCTATCGGTGGTGTGGACGTTGGAGCACAACCGCCAGGACCCGGCTTTGGCCACTCTGGAAATCACTCCCGCCGCGATTATTAATGAGGAGGTCGCCTACCTCGCCTTTTCCAATATCCAGCCCGAACAATGGCCGTATCGGGCGGATTTTATCGCCAAAATGAATCAGTCCCTGGCGCGTATGAGGGATAAGAACCGGTTGCAGCAGATCGTCAACAAATGGACCCGAGACGTAAATGCCCCCGCCGCCGGCCATTGATGTGTCCACATGCTCGCTTTTTTACTCATGACAACCACTGAAGAGGAGTCCGTATGAAAAGAATAATTCTATTCGCCGCCCTGATGTTGGGATTCGTGGGGTTCGCCGCCGCGCAGTCCGTCACCCTGTTGATGGATGAAGCCTATCCTCCTTATAGCTATGCGGAAAACGGCAAACCCAAGGGAATATATGTGGACATCATCATGGAGGCGGCCAAGCTGACGCCAGACTACGCGATCACGCTAAAACCTTTGCCCTGGAAGCGCGCACTGGCGCAAATGGAGAGCGGCGAAGAGTTTGCGCTGTTTCCTCCTTATTATCGTCCAGAAGATCGCCCATGGATGGATTACTCCATTCCCTTGCTGACAGAGACAGTCGCGATGTTCGTCACGCAGGACATGGCCAGCAAAAAGCAATTGAGCAAGTGGCCGGATGACTTCAAAGGCTTGCGCGTTGGTTTACAGAGCGGTTACGCCACTTTGTCCGACGAAGAGAAAGCCATGTTCACCATGAGTCAGGCCTCGGATATTGTCGCCAACCTTAAAAAAATGGCGGCGGGACGTATAGACGCTCACCCCAACGACAAGCTATCCGTCATGTGGACGCTGGAAAACAACCGTTCCGACCCAACGCTGAAAGACCTGAAGATCGAACCGGCGGCGGTCATCAGTGAAGAAGTCGCCTATCTGGCGTTCTCAAATACCAAAAACCAGAGCTTCCCCTATCGCGAAGACTTCATCTCGAAGATGAAAGCGGCGGTCGAGCAACTGAAGCAAAGCGGCAAACTGCAGGAAATTATCGACAGCTGGACCAAGTAGCGCCTTAGTCCGCCGCGCTCCGCTTTATGCGTCCGAGGACAGCTGCGCCAACGCCAGGCGACGCTTTTTCGGCAGTCCCGCGGCGGCTTTGTCGTAGGACCAGTCGATCAGCTCACGCAGATAGTCTTCGTTAAACGCGGCGGCGTCCACGATAGACACCCAGTGAAACCGGTGCATGTAGCGCGCCGGTTTCACCCCTTCCTGATCCGTCAATTCGAGAAAGCGCTCAGGGCTGGTTCTCATACTGAAACGCCAGCGTTCCGGCGCGCTGGTTTTAAAGTAGGCGAACTTCCGCCCCAGCACGTAAAACACCAGAATATTGGAAGGCTCGCCATACTCGATCCGCTCCACGCCAGGAAGTGAAAGGCAGTAGCGTTTGATTTCATCGATATTCATTGGACAAGACTCAGACGCTGCATGGGGCGCATCAAATAACTCACTGTTATATCCGGCTGCAAACGGGATATCCATTGAAAACTATTAATGGGTGACGCCAGATATAAATACAAGCCGCGGAACCGCGCCGCGTCGCCATCCATAAGGGGCTTCCTAACGCCCTGACTATAAAAGACTTTTAATTCACCCTGCCAAAATATAACAAATGGACTATAGCAAGCACGGCGCAAACCGCCCATAAATCAACGCCATGTTAATACGCAGGCGCAGGGATGCGCCTGCGCGGCGTCCAGCCGCGGGAGGCAGAGCCTGACCTGTGCAGGCCCTGCCGTTGCAGACAAATAGAAGGACGCTATTTGTCTGCCTGGTAATAGTTCAAGGGTTTTAGAATGCACTCAGGAAACACCGGATACAAAGTCTTAACAACATTGGCCAAAGCGATGCTGCTTTCCGGGTTATTACTGTCCGGCGCCCAGGCGGAAGACCTTAACGGCCCGCTGGCGCAGACCAAGTCAGGACTGATCAGAGGCGTCAGCGAACTTGGCGTACGCGCTTTCAAAGGTATTCCCTACGCCGCGCCGCCCATCAAAGAAAACCGCTGGCGCCGGCCGCAGCCGGTTCAGCCCTGGAGCGGCGTACGCGTTACGTCTCAGTTTGGCCCGGCGTGCGCCCAATCCGCGCAAGAAGATCCCAACACCAGGCTGTCAGCCCCCTCAGTCAGTGAAGACTGCCTGACGCTCAATGTCTGGACGCCTTCCTCGCCAATAGGCGCGCCCGATGCGCCTAAGCCGGTCATGGTCTGGCTGCACGGCGGAGACTTCCGCAGCGGCGTCGTCAGCTATCCGCTGAGCAACGGCGCACAGCTGGCGAACCAAGGGGTTGTGGTAGTCACGATCAACTATCGTCTGGGATATTTTGGCTTCTTTGATCATCCCGCCCTGGTTCGCGAGGACGTCACCACGCCGGCAAACTTTGGGCTGCTGGACCAGATCGAAGCCTTGAAATGGGTGCAGGAAAACATCAGCGCCTTTGGCGGCGATCCCGGCAATGTCACCTTGGCGGGAGACGACGCTGGCGCGGTCAGCGCTTACTACCTCATGGCCTCCCCTAAAGCGCTGGGATTGTTTCATAAAGTCATTGCTCAAAGCGGCGATCCCTGGCTCAAGCTGGAAGACCGCAATCAGGCGAAAAAGTCCGGCATGAAAGCAGCGACGCAAGCCGGCGTCGCCGCCGATGCCGACGCAGCCCAACTACGCGCTATTCCCGCCGGAACCTTAATAAAGCTGAATAGCGAGTTGCCGCCAGATGCGGCGTTCGGTCCGATCATCGGCGACGAGGCCGCGCCTTACACCTTATTGGATGCGGTGGATCGCAAACTGATCGCGCCGGTTCCCCTGCTGACTGGCGTCAACAGCTATGAAGTCAGCATCGCGCCGCAGCTGAACCTGACCCAGGAAACCATTCTGGCGCCGCTGGGCGATCAGAAGGACGCCGCCCGCGCCCTGTATCCGGAAGACTGGAGCGACACCCAGTTTGCGGAAAAAGTATTTTCCGATATGCGCTACAACGCCCCCAATCGCTGGCTGGCGTTAGAGCAATCCAACCGCTCCAGCGCCTGGTTCTACTACTTCAACTACGCGCCGCAATATCTGCGCGAGCAGTTCTCCGGAACGCCTCACGGCTGGCACCTGCCTTTCACATTCGGCACTTACAGCCTGATTCCAGAGATGTACGCCAATTTCCGGCCTCAGGACATCACCATGGCGCAGCGCTTTCAGCGCTACCTGGTTAACTTTATGCGCAGCGCTTCTCCCAGCGACCCCACGTTGCCGAACTGGCCAGCTTACAACGCCCAGAATCAGATCATGATGGTATTGGGCGACGCCGCCGAACCCATGGCGGGCCTGTTTCGCCAGCGGATTGAATTTTTCACGACGCTTTACCGCAACAGCAATAAAAAATATTGATTCGCGATCAGGGCCGGCGCCAATGCGCGCCCTCGCCCTGCCGTCGTCCGCGCGGAACGGGAATTACGAAACCTCAACTAGCCAAATTCCTCCTGGTCCACCATAATTCCCGGCCCGATTTCCTTCTTCACTAAGAAAATAGAGACCTATGCTTTTCAAAAACGCACTGATTTATCGTTTCACCAAACCCGTGCCCTGGCCTTTGGAAGACCTGGAAACCGGTTTGAGCGAACATGCTTTCACCCCCTGCCAGGCCAACGACACTTATCGTCTGGGTTGGGTTCCCGCTGCGCCTCTGGTCAGCGACGCGTTGGTCTATCAACAAGGCCGCTATCTGTTGCTGACTCTGAAACGGGAAGAGAAAATTCTGCCCGCCAGCGTCATTAAGGAAGAAGTCGAAGAACGCGCTCAGGAAATCGAAGAGCGCGAGCAGCGCAAATTGCGCAAGAAGGAAAAGAACGAATTAAAAGAACAGGTCATCACGGTTCTGCTGCCTCAGGCGTTTAAGCGTTCGCGTCTGATGTCCGCCTACATTGATCTGGATAAAGGTCTGCTGGTCGTGGATACGTCCTCTGGGACTCGTGCGGACGAGTTCACCTCCTTTCTGCGTCAGTCCATGGGCACGCTGCCAATTCGTTTCGTCGCGCTGAATGAGGCTCCTGCGGTGCATTTCTCCGACTGGGTGCAGAAAGACAACACCCCGACGCCTTTCGTTTCCGGCGATAACTGTGAGCTGCGCTCCGGCGACGGCTCCGACACTGTTATTCGCTGCAAAGGCACCGAGTCTTTGACGGACGCTATCTCCACGCATATTGAAAACGGCATGCAGGTGACGCAACTGTCCCTGGAGTGGGATGAGAAGCTGAGCTTTGCGGTCAGCGACGACCTGAAGATCAAACGCATCAAGTTTATGGACACCCTGCAGGAACAGTTGAAGGACGGCGATACTGGCGAAGCCGCCGAGCGTTTCGCCGCCGACTTCAGCCTGATGACCCTTGAGTTCTCCCGCATGACGGAAGACCTGATCAAGGTTCTGGGCGGGGAAGACATGTCTGCAGTGATTCAAGAGTAAATCACACTCGCCGCGCGGGCCGAATCCAAACCTGATGGACCGGCTCGCGCAGTTTCACAGTTCAACCTATTTGTACTTCAAGCGCTCCGCCTGCCACTCATCCGGCGCGTTTAACGGCAAACGCAGAGCCATAACCCCTTCCTCATCATCGTAACGAATACTGAATCCCAGCTTTTCCGCCAGACGCAGCATCGGCTTATTGTCCGGCAACACTGAGCCCACCATTTCCACCGTGCCTTTTTCCCGGCAGTACTCAATGATCTTGCGCATCAGCACCCACCCCAGGTTTTCTCCACGCAGGTCATCACGCACGATGATGGCGAACTCACACTGCAGATTGTCCGCATCAGTCCACGCACGCACGGTGCCAAGAGTATCCTCACCGTAACCGCTCTCCTTCGGAGACATGGCGATAAAGGCCATTTCCCGGTCATAGTCGATCTGCAGCATCTGCACCATTTCGTCATGTGTGAAGGATTTCCGATAGTGGAAGAAGCGATAACGTATCGATTCCGGCGACAGGCCGGAATAAAACTCGATGTGGCTCGGCTCATCCTCTCCACGCACCGGGCGAATTTCCGCCTTGCGCTTCGATTTGGGCAGCATGATCCATTCCCGCAGCTCTTGTGGATAAGGCTGGATCGCCAGCTTCGCCGGCTTGTCGAGATCAATCATGGCGTTGACCGCCACCGCGCCGTGTTTATCGAAATACAGCGGCATGACCTCAAGCCCTTTGATTTCAGGGATATCGATAATGATCTGCGACAGAATCACCAGGGTTTCGCAGATTTTGGCGATGTCCTGCTCCGGGTTATAGCTATAGTCTTTCAACAGGCGAAACATATGCGTCTGCAGCAAAAGATCCCGAGCCAGCACCATGTTCAACGGCGGCAGAGCGAGCTTGCGATCCGCCGACACATTCACCGCCGCGCCGCTGGCGCCGCACACCATTAAAGGCCCAAACACCGGATCGCGGGTGACCCCCAAACTGAACCCTACTCCGCCAACCGTCTGAAAACTGGGCTGCACGGCGAAACCTAAAAAGCCGCTGTCCGGGAAATGTTCCCTGTAATGCGTCAACAGGTAGCGACAGGAATCGCGAATGGATGCTTCCTCCACCAGCCCCTTCACCCTGCCCTTGTAGCGACCGCGGCCGGTCTTCTCGTCTTTAAAAGGGATACAGCTGTGCTCGTGTAAAATGCGGATGTCCACTGGCGAGCCAAACTCCCGCGCCACTTCCACTACCTGCTCTTCGGTTTCGCAGTAGCGGGTATCCTGCATATTGATGCCGTAGTCAGTGAGAATCTGCCGCGACTCCGCATTGGTCAACACCCGCCGTCCTGACGCGTATATCTTCTGTATGGTCTTGCGCGCACGGGAACGGTCCACTATCGGGTCGGTGTAGGACTCCGGCGTTTCCCGCAACACCCGCTGGCTGCGTTGGTGATTGACCATATGCATGAAGGCTTTTACCGCCTTATCCGGCGTGGAGAACGTAGGCACGCCACTGTGGAAAAACGCTTCCCTGGCGTCATACACCGTACTGTGGCCCAGCCAGCAGGTGAAAATATTCAGATGAGAACGCTTACCCGCTTCTATCACCGCATCCGCCACTTGCAGACTATCTTCGGTCAGGGACGGGGCGTACAACACCAATACATTGGACACGTGCGGATCGCGTCCGAGTATCTCCAGGGTGCGGCGATACAGCTCCGGGTTGGCGTCATAGTTGAGATCAATCGGGTTACGACGCGTCCAATAAGGCGGCAGATGCTTACCCAGTTCACTCACCGTTTCCGGCGACAGCGAACCCAACTCGCCATTTAGAGACGCCAACCGATCCACCGCCAGCACCCCAGGTCCCAGACCGTTGCTGATAATGTGCAAAGGCTCGCCGCGCACCGGTTTCATCCGGGTTAACGTCTCCAGCGCATCGAACATCTCATCGGCGCCGTTAACCCGCAACACCCCGGCGCGCCGGAATACCGCATCGAAAATCTTGTCGCCGTCCACGACCCCCAGGGGCAGCTCCGCAGGACGCCATTGCGATGCCGGAGTGCGTCCGCTTTTCACTGCGATCACCAGCTTCCCCCGCGACACCGCCCGCACGGCGGAAATAAAACGCCGGGGCGAATGAATGTTCTCCATGTGCAGCAAAATGGCTTTGGTGCTGCGATCCTGGGCCAGGTAATCGATCAGATCGTCCAGCCCGACGTCAATGCCGTCTCCCAGGGTAGTTAGGTGCGAAAAGCCAATTCCCCGGGTGAACGCCCAGTCAATCACAGCACTGGCGAGAGAGCCGGACTGGCCGATATAAGCGATCTTGCCCGGCAACACGCCCATATGCATATAAGTCGCGTTCAGATTGCTGGCTGGGGACAACATACCGATGGTTTCCGGCCCTAGGATACGGATGCCGTACTCAGAAGCGATTTCCTGCACGGAATACATCAGCGGCCGGCCGCTGCGGCTGTGGGTGCGAGACAAGCCGCCAGTCAGGATCATCGCGGTTTTAACCTTGACGTTTCCCAGCACCCGAACAATGCGCGGCACGCTCTCCGGCGGCGTACAGATAATGGCCAAGTCCGGCCGAAACGGCATTTGCTGGGGCCGTTTCACACAGGGGACGCCATGCACGTCGTGATAGCCCTTGTCATTCACCACCACCAGACGGCCTGAATAGTCCGTGGACATCAGATTACGCAACACCATGCCGCCCAGATTATTGGAGCGTTCGGACGCGCCAATCACCGCGATGGACTTAGGGTTGAACAACGCTTCTAAATGTCGGGTTCCCAATCTGTTTTCTCCATTTGCGTTGACAGGCTCCGGACCCGGCGACTGCGGAAACGCCGCCGATATCTAAGATACATAGACCAATACCGGCCACTTTGACAGATATCAAGATCCCCCGCTTTGACTGACTTGGCGTAATTCGATGCGCCCACCTCAATCGCGGGCGCGGACTATAACATTCGCCCCATCTCCGGTTTCAAGCCGTTATCGCTTTGCAGTAGACTAAAAGCCTCTAAAAGGAAAACAAAGATGAAAACCGCCCTTTTCTATCATAAAGACTGTACATTGCACGACATGGGCGAGGGGCATCCCGAAAGCCCCATGCGATTACAGGCGATTATGGACCGGCTTGAGCACGCCGGCATACTGCAGGAAGTGGATCTGGTCGAGCCGCAGGAAACCGACCGCGACAAAATCATTCGGGTGCATCCCTCCCGCTACGTTGAACAACTGGAAAATCTGAATCCGGACAAAGGCCGCATCATGGTCGATCCAGATACGGCATTGATGCGTCACAGCATGCGCGCCGCCTATCTGGCTGCGGGTTCTGCGGTAGAGGCGGCGGATATGGTGCTCAGCGGCCAGGCGAACACCGCCTTTTGCGCCGTGCGTCCCCCTGGCCATCATGCGGAACGCAGCAAATCCATGGGCTTCTGCTTCTTCAACAATATCGCCATCGCCGCCCGCCACGCCATGGACTTTCATGGTCTGGAGCGCATCGCCATCGTGGATTTCGACGTGCATCAGGGCAACGGCACGGTGGACATCTTTCAGGATGATCCGCGGGTCCTTTTCTGCTCCAGCTTTGAGTATCCGCTGTATCCGTTCAGTCACCATGCGGTGGATCGCCCCAACATCATCAATACGCCGCTGGACGCCCACACTCGGGGCCTGCAATTCCGGCGTAGCGTTGAAAGAGACTGGCTCGCCCGCCTGCAGGATCACCGTCCGCAACTGATACTTATCTCAGCGGGCTTCGACGCCCATAAACATGATCCCCTGGCGCACCTGGAGCTGGAAGAAAGGGACTACCGCTGGATCACGCGCTTATTGATGGACGTGGCCCGGGTTTACAGCAGTGGGCGCATCGTTTCTATTCTGGAAGGCGGTTATAACCTGAACGCCCTGTCCGCCAGTGTGGAGGCGCACATGGAAGGTTTGATGGGGAATTGAAACGCCGCATGAGCGAGGACTTAACCTTGTTTAGAAGCTCCGCCCGCCAACAGCGGACGGAGTTTCCATAAGGTTGCGGGAAAGCGGCCTGTTCAGGCCAGGTTAGACGAGACCTTTTTCCAACGCTTCCTGACGAATGCCGTCCCAGCCGTTCTTGACTTGCTTCAACAAGCCCGCCACTTCATCCAGAATGGTCGCGTCATTTTGCAGGTTGGCTTCAAACAAGCGACGCTCCATGTATTCGTACAAAGCATCCAGGCGCTCTGCGATGTCGCCGCCTTTTTCTTTGTCCAGGAACTCGCGCAAACCGCCGACGATTTCAACCGCCTTGCCGATCAGCCGATTTTTGCCTTCAAAGTTATTGGCGAGAATCTGCCCTTTCGCCATGGTAATGCGCTCCAGCGCACCGTCGAACAATAGCTGGATCAACTTGTGCCCATCCGCATCGACAATGCTGGTCTGACGATTCACGCTCTGATACTGATGTAACGCGTTCATTGTAATAGCAACCTCATAATTACTCGTCTGTGATCTTAAGCGCCTGGATCAGGCCCTTCGCTTAACCCTTGCTTCCAGTGGTGCTGGCCACCAGCGCTTCCAGCTGCGTGGACAAAAAGTTTTCCGTGTTCTTGAGCTGGGAAATAATCAAATCCGCCGCGGTGAACTGACGCGCCAGCCGATCCGTCAAGGCCGTAATGCGATCGTTCAACTCCGTCCGGTCTTCAGAGATTTTTTCCAGCTGTGAATTAAAGCCATTGATGGCGACCGTAATCAAACCGTCGGCGGACAGATAATTGTTCACCAGGTCGACCATCTGGTCTCCCACCCCTTCAATATAAGTCGCTGTGCCGCGTGCGCCAGTGGCGCCGCCGGTAATTTGCAGCTTGAGCCCTTTCGAGTCTCCGTCCGCAGAGGTCAGATACTGGCCCTTACCGGTAGCGGCTTTCCCATTGATCGTGCCAGCGACATCCAGGCCATCTACGCCGGTGGCGACTGTCAAACCCAGCTGCGCCGCGGTATTGGTGTCGATGGCGGTAATCTCGACCTTGGACGTACTGCCATATTCTCCAGAGGTGAACACCAGCTGGTTACTGCCGTCCAACGAAACAGTCACGCCAGAGCCTGCGATATTGGTGTCCGCATCCAGCTGAGTCTGAATTTCCGCAAGCAGCTCACTGTCAGTATAGGTGCCGGCGGTCAGGGTAATGGTGTTGGACTCCACCCCGTTGACTTTGATCTTGAAGGTGTCGTTATCCGCATCAATGACTGTTGAGCCGCCCAGCGCCACATTGCCGGTGAAAGCGCCCTGCGTCGCCACCTGAGTGATATCAACGGCGTATGAGCCAATCTTGGTATTTATCCCGGCGCTGACGTACTTGACCTGCGCATCCGTCGTACGCCCCTGGTCGGCGAACAAAGCCGCTACGTCATTCGGATAACTTTGCAGCTTGTTTTGGAACGTGAGGCTGTTGAACTCCAGTTGTCCCGATTCTGAGTTGGTCGTAATTCCCAATTCAGACAAACTACGGACGTTAGCGCTTTCCAGCCCGGGAACAATTGAACTCAGCGTAGAGCGCAACTGAGTGGAGATAGTGCGCACAGTGGAGCTGCCCAGCAAAGTGCCTTTTTCTCCGGTATCACTGTCAAAAGCGGTGACTTCGCTAATGATTTCCTGCAAAGCATTATATTTATCCACTAAATCCTGGACCCTTTCGGTCACAGCATTCAGGTCTTTGCTAACGGTAACGTTGACTGCGCTTGCGGTTTCAGCATTTAAAGTCAGAGTCAGGCCGTCCACCACGTCATCGACGGTGTTCAACGAACGGGTGATGGATACGCCATTCAAAGTAAAGGCGGCGTCTTCCGCTGCGACGTCCTGAGTTAAATTCTGGTTGGTGGCGTTATAAATAAACTGGGAGATCCCCGAACCATCCGTACTGTTGCCATCGTTATCCGTCGCTGCGATAGAGATCGCATTCGCCACACCGGTTTTTGAAGCGGATAACACAAGCTGGTAGGAGGAGCCGTTGTAGATAACGGAGGAGTTAACATCCAGTCCCATATCGTTAATAGCGTCGGACAACCCCTGCAACGTATTGTTACTGCTATCAACGGTCAGGTTTTTAGTGACGCCGCCGACAGTGAAAGACAGCGTGCCTGTTCCTACAGTGGTGGTATCTTTATCAACGAAAGTGCCGGAGCTCAATGATTGCGCAACGGCCAGATTGCTGACGGTGAGCGCATATGAACCAGTTTTCGCAGAGGTGTTGGCGGTGACGCCAACAGCAGAGCCGCTGGAAGTCGCCGTGTTGCTGGACATCGCTTCCGGCGTGCTCAATGTACGAGCGGATAAACGCAGGTCGGTAATTGCGCTTTTCAGACGACTCAAGTCGCTGAGTTTGGCCGTCACTTCATCTTCTTTGAGATTCAGCCTTTTTTCCGTCGGCTCACGCTCAGCACTGGCCAGCTTCTCGATTAAATCGCTGGTCAATACTCCCGAGCCGATGCCTATTGAAGAAACGCTTGCCATGTGACGCCAACCTCGCGGATTGTGTGTACGATCATATCTTTATTTATCGGCAAAAAGGGGCAAAACTTTGCCCCTTTTTTTGTTACGGATCGTAAATTCCTGCCGAACCCTATCTGATTCCGCCAAGCCTCACGCCTTGGCGGAAAACAGATTAACTGGTTCATCCTGCTGCAAGTTGCGAGCCAGCTTAAGGGCCAAGTCATCGGGAATCTGTCTCACTACTTCTTTTGTAGTTCTGTCCAAAACAGTAATGACCGTTCTTCCCGAGACCTCATCCAATTCGAACTGCAGGTCACGCTGCACAGATTGAACGTATTCATTCAACTTGGTCACCGCTTCCCTAAGCTCGTGGCTTTGCTCCCTCTCCAACTGTTGCTGTTGCTTATTGGCAATGTCGTTGGTGGGCTGGGCTGCAGAGCTCTGCTTCGCAGCCTGCGTATCAGGCGTAGACGTTGCTACCCCGGACTTAACCTTAGGTTCAATCGGAGGTGACGACGTCGCGGACTGAGCAGACGGCAGGTTCACGGGTTTAGTGACCGCCGCCATACTCAGTTCAGTAGTCTTAACGTCATTCATATCTCACCTCTTAGCATGTCTTAACGCTTAAACCGGCCGGAAGAGAACATCCGGCCGGTATTTCACGTTAGTTCACTCCGTTACTGCAGGAGCGACAAGACTTGCTGGGGTCTTGCATTAGCCTGCGCCAATATCGAGATACCGGCCTGTTGCAGTACCTGCGCCCTTGACAACGCTGCGGTCTCGGATGCGAAGTCTGCGTCCCTGATCCGGCTGTTGGCGGAGTTCAGGTTCTCGTTGTTCACTTCCAAGTTCGCAATCGTGTTCTGGAAGCGGTTCTGGATGGCGCCCAGTTCCGCCTGTTTGGACGTTACAGTCTGCAGTGCGTTATCCACCGCCTTCAGAGCCGCTTCAGCGCCAGCTACAGTAGAGATATCCACATCCTGCAGCAGAGAGCCGCTTTCAGCGCCGCCGAATGTACCGATTCTCAGACCCGCTTTCGCCAGACCGGCAGAGTTGGTGTTGGATTCAACATCTATCTGACCGCCAGACAACAGCGTCACAGAGCTGACAAAGGTCGTGGTGGTGATGCTGGCCATCGCTGTGGCGCCGCTGATGTCGATGTTACGACCGTCCGCAGCCACCAGAGTGAAGGAGTCAGAGTCCAGTACTTCCGCAGTAACGCCAGTCTGACCGGATTTCTGGTTGATCGCATCGATGATCGCAGCCTGTTTCACAGCGACGTCGTCAGTGGTGCTGAAGCTCGCAGTGATGGACACGCCGTTGACCGTAATCGTCGCAGAGGCAGTCGTAGTAGTCAGGTTGCCTGAGTTAACACGGTTTTCGTTAGCCAGCGCGGTAACGCCAGTCTGGTCAGACGAACGGTTGATCGCAGCCGCTTTCGCGATGGCGCTACCGTCCGCATTCGCAGTGGAAGCCGTGTCGTCAGTGCTCAAGCTGGGCCCGATACCCACGTTGTTGATGACGATGTCGCCAGTCACCAAAGCGGTAGTGGTGCCATTATCGCTCACAATACCTGCGTTGTTTCCGCTGAATGAGCCTACTTCAAAGCCGGCGTTATCGATGTTGCCTGTAGTCGTGGTGAGTGCAATGTCGCTGCCGTCATCGCTTGAAAGCGAGTAGGTGCCGACATAGGCGTTACCCAGGGAGCTTGCCGCGGCCAAACCAAAGGTAGCCAAGGTGTTGCTCGTAGTTTCAGTCAATACGATGTTACGACCGTCGTCAGCCACCAAGGAGATACCCTTGGCGGTGTCGCCGTCGAAGACCGCGCGCACGCCTGTGGCGCCGGATTTTTCGTTAATGGCGTCCGCTGTCGCTTGCAGGTTCTGCTCGACAGTCAAGGTGGTGCCTTTACTCAGGTTGATGCTGACCCCGTTCAGGTTCAAGCTCACGTTCGCCGCAGTCGCGTCGGCGGTAGTGGTGCCCGCGACATAGTTCGCGTCGACAGTAGCGGTGACGCCTGTCTGATCGGATACATCATTAATCGCCGCCGCCTTAGCAATGGCGCTTGACGCCGCATGGCTGGTGGAAGCCGTGTCGTCGGTACCCACAGATGCGCCCACGGAGATGCCGTTGATAACGATGTCCCCTGCAACCATTTCATTGCCGGTGCTGCCTACAACCAGAGCGGTCGTAGTCGTTCTGCTGGAAATACCGCTGGTGTCCGCTGTTCCCAAAGTGCTGGTGTCCAGCTTGGAGATGGTCACGCTGATGGTGTTCCCCAGGTTAGCGCCAGTTTGGAAAACGGAATTCTGGAAAGAGCCGTCCAGCAGTTTCTTACCGTTGAAGTTGGTAGTTGCAGCGATGTTTTCAATCTCGCTGATCAGCTGGCCAACCTCTTCCTGCAATGCTTCACGGTCGATAGTTGAGTTAGTGTCGTTCGCAGATTGCAGTGACAGTTCACGAATACGCTGTAAGCTGTCTTTCATTGAACTCAAAGCGCCTTCAGCGGTCTGCGCCAATGAGATCGCGTCTCCCGCGTTACGAACCGCGACGTTAGTGCCGCGAATCTGAGCGTCGAAACGTGTTGAAATCGCCAGACCTGCCGCGTCGTCTTTTGCGCTGTTGATGCGGAGACCCGAAGAAAGCCGCTGCAACGACGTATCTCCTGACCGCTGTGAAGCGTTCAGGTTACGCTGCGCATTCAACGACGCAATGTTGGTATTAATTATTTGAGGCATGTTTGCTTCTCCTGTAACCCTTCTCACTCGGTTAAGAGGTTCTCGCTTCTACACAGCAGGGCCGGTCGAACTGCGCTAACCCGTTGTCCTTAGTAACGGCTTCAGGAGAAGATTCTTTAGTTAATTTTTGCCTGCTCTTTGTAATGAAATGTAAGCCTTAACCCCATGACTTCACGCTCACGCAAAGTCATCGGGATCATTGATCGAACGGCGCACCCAGGGATCTGTCTCAAGGTCGAATTTTTTGTACATAACCTGAAGAAAATGTTTATGTACATCAAGGAGAAAGCGCAGCATGGTCTGTCTCCATTCCTCCATGAAGGTCAGCCTCTCCGCATCATTCTGAATGGCCAGCGTATGCGCGAAACCGATATAAAGAAAATGTCTGATAGAGCCCCGCAACAGGAAATAAAATTCTTTAGCTTTAACTTGCACCTGATCTTCCATGTAAGTGTTGATGCGGTTACAGACTCTGTTCATTTCATCTTTGCTGGTAATGGGCGCCTGCAAAAATGTCGAAACATCGTCGCTGAACTGCCCGAACAAGACATTTAAGCGGTCTCGCTTCTTCTCCAGCACGTCTACCGGTATTTTTTCGTGCTGCGACGCGTAGAGGTAATCCACCACCTTCTGCTTCTTGTCGCTGCTCGCGTTAAACGCCGTCAGGGAAATCGGTAATGGTCCGGGCGCCACCCACTCAGCGCCCTCAATCTTGGCCCCATGGGAAAAGTTGTAGACTTTGCCGCGCTCAGGGAAGTCACGCAGACTGTTTTCCGCTTTGCGTTTGGCGGCGAAATATTGCGGTGACGTCAAAACGGAGCCGCCGTCAACACCCTCCACCTTAAACACATGCTGGCCGTCGTAATCCACGCTGCGCTTGAACGCCTCATGGGCGTCGTCGTCGTAATAGATCGAGCTTTGCGCATGGTGATGGCGTCTGTCCGTGAACCCAAAGTCCATTCCAAACAACAAGATGTTCTTGAATCCGTAGTGCAGCGCCCAGGCTAACCCGAGGTTGGTGCAAGTGGGAGTTCCCCCGCGGATGATCTGCCCATGCTCGGGAAACATGGTCGCCAGCCCACACTCTTCTTTGATGTATGCGCGCCGTTCGCCAAACAACTGGTATACGATCGGGCTGATGTGAATAGGAGCAATAACTTTTATCGAATTCAAGTAATCGGGATCTTTAAGCCGCTCCAACTGCCCGACCACATATTGATAGTCAGACTCCAGTTCGACATGAATATCCGGTTTGATTCCCATCGGATGCAACGCAGTGATGGAGGAGCCGCATGAAATGATCAATGCGCCGCGCTGTTGCATCTCCCGTAACTGATCAATGCGCAAGTCCAGGGAGGGACCCGCCCCTACAATGCACACCGGCACATCGGTTATGTCATTGACAGGCGGCGGCAATAACTCAACGCCGCTATATATATTGTGCGCCGCCTGATTGAGCTGGTTGACCTCATCGTCATAATTGCCCCAGGAAACCAGGAACACATACAGGTCGTCGCACACCTTTTCAGATAAATTATCGTGAGACTTCAGGCCGCGATGATTATAAAACAGCGTCGCGAGAGGAAAAGCTGGCGGTGTCGTAACCAGGTTATTCCACAGCAGCGCCCACTGTGAGTATTCGTCTTCCTGCCCGCCCAGCAGAAAGTGAATGGTGCGCCCTTCCGCTCCGTCATACTTGCTGCAGATCTCCGCCCAGTCGACGGCGTACAGACTCGCGGCGAAATGATCCAGATTAGGCTCAAAAACCACGGCGTAGTTGACCTTGTGCTGCTCCAGGAAGGCCTCAATGTGATAACCCACGCCGCACCCGAGGAAGACAATGCAGGGATAAGAATCCCCCAGCCAAAAATGATTGAAGTTCGACTTATTAATAGGAGATTTTCGAATAATGGCGTCAGCGGCTTTGAAGAAAAACCTTGGGAAGCAGTAATCGCCGGGAAACGGCGGGTCAATAGAAACCACCTTGCCGCCTTCACTGTAGACCTTGGTGAATTCCTTGATTTCGTTCAGAGCATAGGCCTTGGCTTTACCACCGTATACGGAATGGCCTTCATCGTGAATATCCACTTCACCAGCGTCAGGGATGATATTCAGCTTGGATTTTTTCATCTGATAGTTCAGGAAGTGCTTATATATGCCGGGAAAGTGGTCTTTGAAGTAGGCTAAATTCTTTTCCCTGCGCTCGATGAAAGGCTTAAGTATTTCCGCTTGATCGGTCATTGCTTCTATCTCTTTTTTAGTTTTTCCGAACGAGAAAATTGGGGCGGCAATTTTCCGTCACTCGAAAAATTTTTAGTGAACAGACAAAGTTAGCGTAGCAGTGATCTGCCCATTACTCCTGTTTTCGCCACTTTAACGCCTCTATCTTTCAAGCTCGGCAATTATCATGCCGCCATTTCCGCAGCCGCTTCAAAAAGGGAGGCGTCAGCTTACGCGCCTTTCTTTGCAAGGCGGCGCTATCTATATGAAGGAGAGAGCAATTGTTATCCCCATTTTCCTCTTGGCGGCAAGCGGCAACTTTTTGACCGCCCCTTGGCAAACTCCTGCCAAAATCCATAGGCCTCCCTTGCCCGCAAACCTATCTGCGTTTTTTTGTGATTAAAAATCAAACACATAAAATTTCCCAAAAGTTCTGGCAATGCTTTTGCATAGGCAGTGGAAACGCTCCTTTCTGCGCAATTTTTATTCGCATAGAGGGGCAGGCAAAGTCAGGTAGCCGGTTGCTACGCATCCGAGCGGCTCTTACGAAGGAAACGGCCCGGCTGGTATAGACGCAATAGGGGGAAGTTATGCCTCAGATAATTAATACCAACATCGCCTCGATCAACGCGCAGCGAAATCTTAATAATTCGCAGTCGGCCAACCAGACCGCTCTGGCGCGCCTGTCATCGGGTCTTCGTATCAACAGCGCGCGGGACGACGCCGCCGGCTTGGCGATATCCACCCGCTTTACCTCCCAGGTACGAGGATTAAGCGTCGCTATCCGCAACGCCGGCGACGCCGTGTCGCTGTCGCAAACAGCGGAAGGCGCGCTTGGCGCGATGAGCGAAAACCTCCTGCGTATTCGCGACCTGGCGCTGCAATCCGCCAACGCCACCAACAGCGGGCTGGATCGCAAAGCGCTGAATGAAGAGGTCAACCAGCTGCTTCAAGAGATCAAGCGGGTATCGGAGCAAACCAACTTCAACGGCACCAAATTGTTGGACGGCACCTTCACTGACGTGACCTTCCAAATCGGCGCCAACGAAGGGGAATCGGTCACTTTCGGTATTGAAGGCGCTACCGTGGACAAACTTGGAGCGGCGGAAACCGACGGCATATCCTCGGAACCGGAAGCTGCGGCTCTCGCTGCCGGCGACCTGGTTATCAACGGCATCGCCATTGGCGCATCCACTGGCGTTGACGATGCGTTCTCCAGCGCCAACCAGGACCAGAGCGCCATCGCCAAAGTGGCGGCGATCAACAAACTGACGGAATCCACCGGCGTAGAAGCCGTGATTAACGGCACCTACGTCAGCGGCTCCACCACTTTTATCGCCACCACCCAGTCAGCGTCCGTGACGATAAACGGCGTGGCGATCGCAGTGACCATCTCCTCTAACCTGTCATCGCAGGTCAATCTTGAGAACGTCGCAGCGGCGATCAATGAAAAATCCGGACAAACCGGCGTCACCGCCTCGTTTGACGGCAACCCGACGGTCGGCATCAGGCTGACGGCGGAGGATGGCCGCAACATTGTCATCCAAAGCACGGCCCTCAACTCCACCGCCTTCGGTTTGCCGCCGTCCGACACGGCCGCCTCCGCCGCCGTTACCTACACGGGCACCTTTACGCTCATATCACGCGACGGCAGCGCCATTGGACTCGATACTACAACCGGCAACATTGGCAACGCGGGTCTTTCTGTAGGCACCTTCAGCGGTAATAACAGCGGCGCCATCAGCGACCAGGTGGACGCCAACCCGTTCGCTGCCGGCGACCTGGTTATCAACGGCGTTCCCATCGGCCCGACGCAAACCAACTTTGACACCTCTTCCAGCACGCAAACGGACTCCAGCGCCATCGCCAAAGCCGTGGCGATCAACAAGGTCAGCGATCAGACCGGCGTTGTGGCGGAGGTAAACGATACGATCCAAAACGCCACGGCGTTGGTCACCGGCAGCGCGCAAAACTTCAACTTCCAGATCAACGGCGTGCAGATCAACATCTCCTACGGCTCCAACGATACCGTGGCGGATGTGCAAAGAACGGTTATCACCGCGATCAACAACAAGTCCGGTCAGACTGGGGTGCAAGCGGAAGCCTTCGGCAGCAGTTACAGAATGATCGCCGACGATGGCAGGAACATTCAGATATCCAACGCCTCTACGACCACGTCTTTAATTGGATTGGGCACGGTGGACACTGTCACCGCCAGCACCATCACCCTGCTCTCGGCCGGCGCCATCGAGCTGGATACGCTGACCGGTCAGATAGAAAAGAGCGGGTTCGAAGTCGGCACTTACGGCTCCAACTCCACCGGACAATTGGTGCAAAACATCGATATATCCACGGTGGACGGCGCCATCCTGGCCCTCAGCGCAGTGGACAACGCGTTGAACACCATCAACTTCCAGCGTGCGAATCTCGGCGCGATTCAGAATCGCTTCGAGTCGACCATATCCAACCAGGCGATTGCGTCAGAAAACCTGACCGCCGCCAACTCGCGAATCCGCGATGCGGACTTCGCGGCGGAGACCGCCGAGCTGTCCCGAACCCAGGTATTGCAGTCAGCCGGATTGTCGATTCTGGCCCAGGCTAATGCACAGCCGCAGCAGGTGCTGCAGCTGCTGCAAGGCTAAACAGAGATTGAATTGAGCTAGCAGAGGTAAGAACCATGCAGGCAACAGCGCAAGCAAACGAAAAACTTCAATCCACCCGTGTTGAAGCCGCCCATTTACTGATAGAGGCGAACGAGATATACCGCGCCTCCAATCGTCCAGGCGCGTCGCATCAACAACGCAGTGAGGACAGAGGCGCCGCCAAAGCGCTGATAGAGCAAGCGCTGGCGCTGGAGCCAGCGCAGGCCTCGGCGCTGGGCCTGCTGGGTCGAATAGAGCTGGATGAAGGACGGCTTAACGAAGCGCGCCGGTTCTTCAACCAGGCGCTGGCCCAAGACCGCAACGCGCCGCAACTGATCGCCAACCTTGGCTATCTGAATCTGATGGAGAATCAGCCCGCTCAGGCGGAGCAATATTTCCAGCAGGCGCTGCAACAGGATAAAAGCTACGCCGCCGCCTTTCTGGGCATCGCACACTGCCAGGCGGCGATGGGCAATTACGATATTGCCTATATGCACTATCGGCGCTTATTGGAATACGGTCTGGAGTGGCCCACTCTGTACGCCGGCATGATCAAGTGCTGCGCTCATCTGCAGGTTGAAAGACGCTCCGAAACCATTGAGCGCGACCTGTTGGATTTACTACAGCAAGAAGATCTGCCTCATCAGAATCTGGCTCGCATTACCGCACAGGCGCTGGCGTTGAAATACGACCTGCGCAACCCTGACGTGTGCATCGACATCAACGACGCCGCGCAGGACCCATTACTGCTCTTGGCGCTGACCAGAACTGTGATGCCAAATGCGGACGTAGAGCAGTTCGTCACGTTGATTCGCAAAGCTATCCTTGACGAGACGACAGCCTCTGGCGAATTACGCGAAGGGCTGCAGGAACTGGCCATCGCCATCGGCGTCTACAATGTCGCTACCGGCGGAGCCCTTTACGCCGCCGAAGATGAAACCGCTCAAATCAGCGACCTGAACAGAAAGATTCTGCTGTCATGCACAACGGAAAACAGCGTGACGGATATCGCAGGCGCTCTTATCGTCGCCGCCATGTACGTCACTCTCTTCCCTCAGGCCTACTCGCGCTACCTGTCGGCCTTCTCCCTGGACGACTGGCCGCAGTCCATGCAACTGCTGATGGAAGCCAGCTTCTACTTACCCATGGAGGATGAAGGCTACAAGCAAGGGTTTCAGGAAAAACAGCTTGAGTTACTGGAAGACGCAGCGGAAGTCGCCATGGCCTGCCCAGTGTGGCGCAACATAGAGTTCTTCAGCGAGCAATCGTTGCGCAAACAATTGGAAAGCGTATTAGGGGCGCGGGCGCAGCAGTTGCCCGAACGCTTATGCGCGATGATTCTCGGCGCCGAGTCGTCACAAAGAGCAGTGGAATTCGCCCGCTACTTTGACGACGTGGATGTTATCGCTGTCGATGAGAATCTGGCGAACCTCGCTTTTGGCGCTCGCAAAGCGGAACAGTATGATCTGGAAAATATCGTATTCTGGCCCTACTCCATCGCCCAGCGTTTTATCGAGGACGGAGCGACGATTCACTTCCTGAAGATTGAGAAGTTTCCTTCTCTCAGCGAGGCGGAGTTTAACCTGATCGAAAGCATCAAGAGAATGGTGTGTAAAGGCGGCGTCGTACAGGTTTCAACCGGCGACAGCGAACTGACACAGGTGACGGATAAAGCTCAGACGATCATTGAGCACTATCGACTGACCCGACGCTCCAATGATATTCGCCTGCTACGCAGGGCGATCATTGAAAATGCGGACGATCCCGCCTGGGCGCCATTGCTCAGCCACCCGCACTTTTACAACCTGACAGGGTGTCGCAGCACCTGGTTCGCTGGCGAAGATCGCGCGCAGATTCAGTCCGTACTGACGTACCTTAGCAATGAGGTGGACTGGAAACTGGCGCAGGTCAAAGACCGGGACGACAAGGTGCAACCCTCAGGTCCAATATTGAAACAACTGCAGACCGAAGTCTTCGGGGCCGACATCGGCAAAGTGATCGGCCACGATCTCAAGCTGTATTTTGTGAAAAGGTAAAAGCCACTATCGGCGGGCTGCAAGGCCCGCCGTTTTTTTCTTCCCTCTTCCCTCTTCCCTCTTCCCTCTTCCCTCTTCCCTCTTCCCTCTTCCCTCTTCCCTCTTGAGACGCTAACCGCTCACTCCGTTATCAGCCAAATTTGATCCGTCGATTATCCAGTTTATTGGGCGAAATCCGGCAGTCAGGAAATTTTCCCACGACCAGACTGTCATCCGGCGTATCAATACCTTGCACGAACGCATCGGCGGCAAAAGTGACGTTAGTTCCGACGCGACAGTTACCAATCAGCTTGGAGCCGGAACAGAACACCGCGCCCTCGCCAATCGTTGGGTAGTCGCCGCGATAGGTGGAGCCAATGGTCACGCCCTGGTACACCGTCAGATAGTCGCTGTAAGAGGCTGAACCCAGCACCGTTCCAAGCGGGTGCACCAACAGGAAGATACGCGGCAGCTCCACGCCATAGAAGGCGTCTACACCGTGCAAGGCTTTATTAAGAAGAAACGCCTTTTCCGCCAGCGTCACCTGACTGTCGCGGTAGGCCTGGTTAGCGAGAAAATACAAAAAGGTAGCGTAATGATCGCCGTGAAGATGGTTAAACACGGCCTCATCGTTCTCGACATAGTATTTCAGACGAATATGGGAAAAGCAGAACTCCAGTCGCTTCAGCGCTTCAGGCAGGGATTGAGACAACGCCGTCTCCACGCTGCGGCCGTCCGGGAAAAAATGATCAAGCTGCTTACTGACATAATGAGCCAGATGCTCAGGGGCTAAAGATAGCTGCATGGTTATTTGATGAGCTTCATGGGGACGCCAGCGTTCAATAAATGCGATCTGGCGCGAATGGGATTGTTGTCGCCAAAGTGAAAGATACTCGCACACACCACCGCATCCGCGTTCGCTTCCTGAAAGGCCGCAGCAAGGTGCGCGAATGTGCCGGCGCCGCCGGCGGCAAGTACGGGCCGATCAGTAACCGCCTTGGCGCACTTGATCATATCCAGGTCATATCCCTGCATCATGCCGTCGCGGTCGACAGCGTTGACGATAAACTCGCCGGCGCCGCGCTGGGTCATGTCGCGAATAAACTCTTCAAGTTCCCGCTCTGTTTTGTGACGACCACAATGAGAGTACAAGCGGTATGCGCCATCTTCCCGTTTCACATCCAGACCGACGACAATGCATTGGCGGCCAAAGATAGCCGAAGCGTCGTTAATCAACCCCGGATTTTCTATAGCGGCAGTGGTGATAACGACTTTATCCGCGCCGGACTGCACCAGGCGACGCACTTGCTCCACAGAGTTCACTCCGCCGCCGACGCTCAGCGGCATAAAACACTCGGAGGACACCTTATCAATGAGATTCAACAATTGCTCAAAGTCGCTTCCCTGGCGATTGGCGTCCACATCCAGAAACACCAGTTCATCCGCAAACTGAGCGTTGTATATGCGAGCGGCGGAAACCGGATCGCCAGTGTCCCGAAAAGCGGAAAATTGTTTCCCCTTCACCATGCGCCCCTGACTCAACAGCAGCATGGGAATAATGCGCTTTTTCAGCATCGCCCGTCCCATTCACAAAAGTTTTCTAGAATTTTCAAACCGTTATCCTGACTTTTTTCAGGATGAAACTGCACTCCGACGATATTGTCCCGGCCGACCACGACGGGGAACGAAGCGCCATATTCCGTTTCCGCAATCACGTGGCGGCGATCTTGCGCTGCAAAGTAATAGGAATGCACAAAGTAGAAATCCACATGCTTTTTCACCCCCTGAAAAATCGGGTGTTCCTGATGATGAATCAGCGCATTCCATCCTACATGCGGAACCGGACCATCGACCTCCAGATGACGCACCACACCGGGTATCAGATCAAGGCCGGCGTTCACGCCGCCCTCTTCGCCTTGCGTCGCCAACAATTGCATGCCAAGACAGACGCCCATCAACGGACGCCCCTGTTGAACGTGGTCATGGATCGCCTCCAGTAAGGCCGCCGACGCCAGATTGGCCATGGCGTTTCCGAAAGCGCCGACACCGGGAATGATCAGGTGCGTCAATTCGGCTAGCTGATCCGGCGCGGCGACGACATGGGCGTCGTACCCCACGGCGTCAATGGCGTTGAGCACCGACTTGATATTGCCCATACCATAGTTCAATACGCCGATATTCATCCAGGCTCATCCTCCCGGTACCATTTAATGGCGTCCCAGAGCGGTTCGCCGCGGACAGGATGGTCAAAGTCAGGTTCGAAAGGCGGTATGACCATTCCAGACACGATTTCATTAAACTCCTGCTCGGTCAGCCCCACATATCCCAGGAAAATATCCAGAGACTCCGGTCGCCGCCCATCCAGTTCATTCAAGCGTTCAGCTTCTTCCAGAGAAATGCGGCCGCGACGCAGCTTCATGGCGTTTATTTGCGTGATACGACTATAACCACGCTTTAAATACTTGATGTAGTCACGGGTTCCCTGCATAAAGCATTCAATTTTCTCACACGTGGTGTTCACCGCTATCGGCGCGCTTTCCACCTCGTCTGTCCGCCAGCCCAGCTCTTCCTTGATCACTTTCACGTGCTTCTCATAATCCCAGGGGATAAAGCTTCCCAGGCAAACGGAGGCGTAGCCGATTCGCTTGAGGTCTTTCAGGCTGGGATAAGTGAACGGGGCCAGATCGCGGCGGTCGATCGGGTCTTCCGGCGAATTGATCATGCCGTACATGTCGTCCGCGGATATGCCAAGATTGCGGATCATGTTGAATTTCTTCTCATCCTCGTACTCGATCTCATCGTTGAGATAATCGTAATACGCAGTGATCTCCGCCTGCGGCTCGCCCCAGATGATCAACGGCACATTGAACTTAACCGCAATCTGCATGGGGTATGAATAAATGCCTGTGTGACAATGCCAGCAAAAGTCGGTCTTGCGACGAAAAGACTCCAGCATCAAACGTTTGACGATCTTCCAGTTGGGCGTGAATTCAATAACGTCCACCCCCAGCTTTTTGAATGTGCGCGTACAGTTTTCTTCAATAGTCGGCCGCATAAAACCATGATTGAAGCGTACGACCAGTGGTTTGACGCCATACTCCTTGACCAGATAGTAAAGTTGATAGGTGCTGTCCTTGCCTCCGCTGAACGGCACAATGCAGTCGTAATCGTATTTACCCCGGTATTTTGCAATCAGCTGATCCAGCAGCGTCTTGCGCGCGCCCCAATCAATCTGATCCGCCTTGATCTCCCAGGACCGACAGATATTGCACACGCCATTCGCATCAAATTCGATGGTTTCATATGTCTCGGGCAGCAGGCACCGAGTGCATCTCTTCAGCTTTTTCATAGCAGTATTCATAGCAATATTATTCAGTTTAATACTTTTAAGGAGTAGCGGATCTAGAGGCAGAAGCCATCATCCACAATCAGGTTGCCGCCATTGATGTAACGTGAAGCGTCAGACAATAAAAACACCAGCGCGCCGCAGATATCGTCAGGGTCCAACATGCCTTTTTCGCTGCAATATTCCGCATAGGCTTGCAAAAAAGCTTCCGGTTGGCCGTCTGCAATGCCGCCAGGACTGATGGCATTGACCTTTACGCCGGTGCCACGCAAGTACTTCGCCATGTAACGTGTGAGGTGGATGAGCGCGGATTTAATCGCCGCATACTCCACCGGCATCGTCATCGTCGTCCCCTGATAAATATCGAAGCGGGGAGCCGTCACCCCATAAATGGAGGCAATATTCACAATGGCGCCGCCGCCCTGTGCGACAAAGTGCCTGGCGAACTGTTGTGACGCCAAAAAGTATCCCCCCAGATGCAATGACAGATTGCCGCAAAAATCTTCATATTCCACATCGAAAAAGCTGCGCCCGTATTGCTTATTGCGGGGATAGGCGCTGTTGACCAGGGCGTTGATCGCCCCCATTGCGCGTTCGGTTTCAGCGATGGCCTTCAGGATGCTTTCTTTATCAGTGATATCGCATTTAACCGCGCACGCCGCCTCTCGGCCAAATTCGCTTTGCAGACTCTCTGCAAAAGACTCAGCCTGGGATAAATCTATATCCGCCACCGCCACCCTGCCGCCAGCCTGCAGCACTGCGCGACAAAACTTCCCGCCAAGCAGACCGCATCCGCCAGTGATGACGACGACTTTCCCTTCCAATTGCTTCATACATTCGTTCAACTTCTATAACGCCTTATCTACACGACTGACTCTGACTGGCCTCAAGGCACCATCACCTTGGCCTGCCCTTTCAGGACTGGGCCGTGCTGCATATCAATGGATTTTCCTGCGAAACGTTGTTGCGCATATAAGGGCCATAACTCATAAGCCTGAGTCCAATGCACCGGACTGGGTAGCAACAACATCGTCGCAACGTATCTGGGAGAGTGCGGGTCCCGAGAGAACACGCCGCGATGCAGCACATCCCGGGGTCTGAAGACCAGCGCTTCACCAGCTCGCGTACAATGATCGTAGGGCTTATAAACAATATTGGCGCGGTCGAAATACTCGCCCAGATCAGAGCGACGTTCGTTGAGCGGTGGAAATGAATACCCCTGCTCCGCCAGCTCATAGGTGACGTTGACGTCCAGCGCTTCTGTTCCAGCGCCGCTGATTTCTCCGCCGGTGAAATAAATAATGATCTTTATATGCCCGGTAGGCCCTGCGTCCCGATGCCAGCGATAGGACACATCGTCCTCCACTTGCGTAGGGAAGGTGCGATGAAAACACAGAGAGTGAACCATGTACTCGGACTGGAAGAAGTTAACCAGGATGCGATCCATGTCCAGGTTGAGCACCGCTCCATACATCTCTCTTATCCAGTCCGCGTCATTCCGGTAGTCAAATCTAACGGTCTCCACGTGAGGGTCCAGCCAGGCGCTGCGGTCATCATTCTGCAGGCGCTGCAGCTGTTGCATAACGCGCTCTACATGCGCCGTATCCAATACCTGCAGGCGATCAAAACCGTTGTTGTAAAAAGATGAATATCCCGGCATGGTCAGAAACCGGGTGAAAGCCTGCTGGCACTCCAGATGATACTGGCGACAACCGGTTCGCAGGTCATAATGTTCCGACACTTGCCTCATGATTTCAGATGCGGACATAAAGCTTCCCCCTGATATGCGTCAGTCCCAGAATTCGCTCTACTTCAGCCTGAATATCGTCATGATGTCGTAGGTTTTACCCTCAAACTCTGGGTGGGCGTCCTCCTGAAAAATAACCCGGTCAATGGAGGTCCCGAACAACGCCAGCAACTCATTGGTATGTTTGAACTTGGTGCCCGCAGTGACATGGGGTTTGTTGTTGGCTTTCGACCATTGCTCCCAGTACGCCTCATCCACAATTTCCTGCACCTGGCAGCCAATGGCGATGTGAGCGCCAGGCTTGGCCACCCGCAATACTTCCTGCGCCGCCTTTTTATTGTCTTTGCTGTATGCCAGCACCCAGCCAAGGATAATGATGTCGAAAGAGTGGTCCGGATAAGGCATGGCGTGCATGTCGCCAGCGTCGATATAGGGAGAAAAGCTAAACAGATCCAGACCACGGATATTATTTTCATTAAAGCCCGAGGATATCAGGCAAAGCAGCTCCGACTCCGAACGCGGCCCCACCGTCAGCACTCGCATTTTCGGCATGTTTCGCGCAATGAAGCCAATCTGGCACAAGGGGGCGATCAAGCGCTCCGGACGATTATGAGTGACGTCATCCGCCAGACAGGACATGTTGTATTCAATGCAGTTATCGATAACGGCGGAGTCGACGTTCGCCGCCCGCTCGATACTCTCGCGATTCACCTGGGCCATGCGGTTGCGGGTCAGTATCATTCGCACTGCCGGCACTTTCAGCAGGTCTACCGGGCTTTGATTGAGGTGAGCGTTAATGTCCGCCAAATCCTGTTGCGACAGCGTCACCGGCGGCAGCTTGGCGGGTTTGGGCGCAGATTGCGGGGTCTGCGTAATAGGTTGAATCTCTACAAAGTCATCGTGTGGATTGTGAGTCGTCATGGCTTCCTCTCTCGCACAGGCTGCTGTTCTTTGCCGGGGTGACRAAAATTTGTCTCGCCCGCCATATCTTTATAGTGACTGCAATTGGTACGCCATTGTATTTTCGAGCGCCAGCCGTCCGCCCGCGTCGAAAAACGCCGTATATACAATGTTATATAGCTGAGATCAGTTATATTTGCGAAAAACAGGTTTGATGACGGGCCCTTCCAGCAAGTTCTCCCATCCAGATTCCAGCGCTTGCGCATATACCCTCAATGCGTTTTTAACCGCACTCAAGGTCTGCCCCAGTTCTTCTTCGCCATGCTCCCGACTCAAGGCGATCCATGGCATCAGTACGCCTTGCCGGACCATTTCCTGGCTGAATAGCGTGCGTAGCGCCATCGAAGGATTTCCATCGCGATCCAACGTCAGATAACCCGGTGAACAGTCTATGCCTTCCACACGAAAGTAATCCGCCACTCCCGCTTCCGCCGCCAGAGCGTTCATACCGGACTTCAGTTTGGCCCCGTATGACCAGATATGATTAACGACATCGCGCTCCCGCAACATGGCCGCCGTTTTCACAAAAGCCCCCAGGCCGCACATTTCCGCGCCATGGGTCGTGGACAGCAGAAACAAGCGCTCCGCCCCGCTCTTTTCAATAGAGCCCAGCTCCATGATATCTCTGCGCCCCGCCACCGCCGCCACCGAAAAGCCGTTGGCCATGGCTTTGCCGAATGTGCAAAGGTCCGGCTTGATGCGATATTTATGCTGCGCCCCACGCAGATCCCAACGAAACCCGGTAATCATTTCATCAAGGACAAAAACGACGCCATGGCGCGCGCACAGGCGCTGCACATCATGCAGAAAGGTTTCGCCCTCATGAGTAGCTGACGGCGCAGGATGCTCCGAGGTTGCAGGCTCCATGACGACACAGGCGATTTGTTGCGGATAAGCGGCGAAGAGTTGCTCCAGTGACGCCAAATCGTTGTAGTTAAAGCACTTGGTCTGCTCCACTACATTCTGGGGAATCCCTCGCGTCAAAGGCGTTGAGCCGATAAACCAGTCATCATAGGAAAAAAATGGATGCTGCCCGCAGCGCGCAATCAGATCACGCCCGGTATAGGCGCGCGCCAATTTCACCGCCGCCGACACAGCGGTGGAGCCATTCTTGGTGAACTTGACCATATCTACGGAGTCGATCATGTCCACCAGCAGTTCGGCCGCCTCCAGCTCTATGGTCGACGCCCGTGTGAGATTGTTGCCCGCCCAGATCTGTTCAACGGCGGCCAGACTCACCGCTTCATCCGCATACCCAAGAATCACCGAGCGCAGCGCCATGCCGTAATCGAGATAACGCTTATTGTCCGGGTCAAATACATAGGCGCCTTTGCCGGAGGTCAGGATCTGCGGCGCATTGGCGGGAAATTGATCAAAACCTCGGGAGTAGGTATGCGCTCCACCAGGAATGACACTCAACAATCGGCTTTGATAATCAGACATAGGACCACGCTCAAAGAGTTCACATAGACTTCAATTCTTCTCTGCGTTGCATAACCGCTTCCACGCAGATGAAATCCGTTAAAGTGTCCACGTCCAGGGCTTTCCACTTAGGCACCACGTAAGGCAGTGTTCGATCATGGTAGAAACCGCCTTTCTCACGTAAAGCTTCGACTGTGGAAATGTAGAGGGTTCCGTCAAAGTAATACACGTCGGGAATATCCTGCCGGCGCGGCATGGCGGCGAAGTCTCCGCCTTGGTAAGACGCCAGCAAACCGCGGTCATTGATCACCGCACAGTACACTGGGTGATGAACATCGACATCCGCCACCCCGACAATTGCTTGCGCCTCGCGCGACCCGAATAGCATTTCCAACGCCTTATCCACATCGGTAGCTTCAGTGAGCGGCGACGTCGGCTCAAGCAGCACCAAATAATCGTAGGACTCGCCATGCTGCCGGCACCAATCCAGGGTATGCAGCAACACCGGCGCTGTCGGCGCGCAATCGCCCGCCAGCTCATCGGGTCGCAGGAAAGGAACCTCCGCGCCCTGACTCTTCGCCACCTCAGCAATCTCCGGCGAGTCGGTAGACACCAGCACCCGATCCACATAGCGGGATTGAAGGGCCGCCCTGATTGGCCACCCCACCAAAGGAACGCCGCATAAGGGACGAATATTTTTACCGGGAAGGCCTTTGCTGCCGCCACGGGCGGGAATAATCGCCAGTACGCGTTTACCATCAATCATGAAGACGCCTTTCTGCAAATGAAGGTGAAACGGCTCACGCGAAATCCTCCATGTAGTCTTTCTGCGCTTTTTCAAAGTCGTTCATCCGACCAATGTCCAGCCAGTATTCGTGAATGGGGAACATCGCCACATCCTTACGGCGCTCCATCAATTGCTGCAGTAAAGTCGGCATATCCAGGTGCTGCTCAGGTTTGATATCCCGAATCACCTGCGGCTCCAGAACGTATATGCCGGCATTGACGAAATAGGAATGCGTGGGTTTTTCCACAATACTGGTAATGCGTTGATCTTCCGCTTGTACGACGCCGTAAGGCACCTGGAATTCGTACTCACGCACGCATAATGTGGCGGCCCCTCGCTGCTGCTGGTGAAAACGCAGCAAATGTTCGAAGTTCACACGGGTCAGTATGTCGCCATTCATCACCAACACTGGTAAATCAGGCATGTCGTTCGGCAGCAGCCCCAACGCGCCGCCTGTGCCCAGGGGCGTATTCTCGCGCACATACTGAATATTGACTCCCCATTTAGAGCCATCGCCAAAGTAGTCCATCACCATTTCCGGCTTGTAGTACACCGAAATATAGAAATTAGAGAAGCCAGACGAGGCGAAGCTCTCGAGAATATTTTCCAGAATAGGCTTATTGCCGACTTTTAAAAGGGGCTTAGGGCAGTTGTTGGTTAACGGACGCAAGCGCGTTCCCAAGCCACCCGCCATCAGCATAACAGGATTGTCGTAGCGCGGTTGTTGCGCGATATTCAATAGGGTTTCCAGCCCCACCACCCGGCGCTGACTGTCAACAATAGGGATGTGGAGCAGCTTGCGCCGTTCCATGATGGAGAGAATACGCGCCCGCGAATCATTGATTTCCGCAACTTTGGGCTCGCTTTCCATAATCCGCACGACTGAAGCGGATAAGGGGGTGTGATTGATCAGCGCCCGTCGCACGTCGCCGTCCGTCACTGTCCCCAGCAACCGTTGCTGTTCGTCAACGACCAACGCAATGCGCAAAGTGGCTTTTTCTATGACCTCTATCGCCTGTTCGATACTTGCTTGCGGCTGGATCAATACCTGACGCCAATCGGCACACATACTTCTACCCTCCAAACCAGTCGGATAAATCCCGCTGGACCAACCCGATTATATATGGCAACACAGCAATCTTCGTTCCAGTCCTCCCGCCTTTGATATGCGCCCTGTTCAACGCATGGCGCGGAGAGGCGAAGGAGAGTGAATTGGCGACGCGTTGCATAATTGTTAATCGGCTTTTCTCCTTTATTCTTTAGAGGCGGTTACGCTTTCGCCACAGTCCGTTACAAAGGCGACACAAGGCGGAAGCGCGGATTTGCCGCATCAGGAGAGCAAACTGCTTTTTGGCGGCGCCAGTTTGCCGTTTGAAGGTATGTCTTTTGCCGCTACGGCGCCGGCGCCGATCAATGCATTAACGCCAATGCGAACCTGCGGCAGAACAGTCGCATGACTACCGACAAACACGCCGTTCTCTGTTTGCACGCCTCCGCATAAGACTGCGCCTGGCGCAATATGATTGTCCGGGCCTACAACGCAATCATGCTCTATGACCGCGCGGGTATTAACAATGGTATTGGCGCCAATGACGCAGCCCGGCTGCAGGATCGCTCCCGCCATGATCTGACACCCTTCTCCCAAACTAATATCGTCAGACAGAACGGCATGAGGATGAACCAGTGTGGGAAAGCAGTATCCCTGAGAGGATAATTTGGCGAAAAGCTGGTTGCGCGCCATCTTGCCGGGCAAATATCCCAGCGCATTGACCAGATCCACCGTAGAGGGATCATAATCGCTCAAGCGTTCATCGCCTCCCAACACTTCCACTCCGCGCCACAATTGCGTTCCCTGCGCAAAACCCGGGTCCAGTACGCCAATAACCTCAGCCCCACTCAAGATGAGGATGTCCATCAGCACCCGAGCGTGCCCGCCTCCTCCGATCAGCAGCACGGGCTTATTCACAAATAAGCTCCCCAGCCTGATAGTCCCGGGTCGCAGACCCGCCCAGCAGCCGCCAGTACAGGAAGGGAGACATGCCTCCGCCGGGCCGGCTGACGGCGACGTTCAACGCATCGAAAGGCTCCCCTTTTTTAATAGCTCGCGCAGCGACCAGGCTTTTTCTGGCGACTTTCCGGTTTGCCATTTCCGCTTTGCTGGGAACTTTGACAGACTCTTGCAGCGCCTGCTCAATCGCGCGGATGCCCGCCACCATTTGCTGCAGTTCATCCGGCTCCAGTGACGCCATATGATCCGGTCCCGGCAGGTTACGATCCAGGGTGAAGTGCTTTTCCACGACGTCAGCGCCCAGGGCCGCCGCCGCCAATGCAATAGCGACGCCTTGCGTGTGATCCGAATACCCGGCCCGAACTCCAAACGCCTGCCGATAGGACTGCATGACCCGTAGCCGCACATCGTCAAACGGGGTCGGATAGTCCGTCGTACAGTGCAGCAAGGTCACTTTGGCGCGAACCGCCTCGCGCCCCTCACGACATCCCCAGGCAGCTTCGAAGGCTTCCGGGGATGGCGGCTCTCCACTTTCCGCCAACAGCCCAAAGGCCAGCGCGCTTAACGCAGACTCCACCTCTCCCAGCGTCGCCATGCCGGTAGACAGAATCAGACGCCCTTTCTCTGATTTTCGAACAGCCGCGGCGTGTTCAAGGAGAAAAGGCGCGTTGGTGATTTCACCAGAGGGAATCTTCAGTTGCTCCACGCCCAGCTCATCCACCAGAAACTTCAGACTGCGGCTCTCAAAAGCGGTAGACATAAACCCGATTCCACGCCGGTCGCACTCATCTCGCAAGCGCCTAAAAACCGCGTATTCCAGCTCCAGCTGACGCAGCATTTGCAGTTGGGATTCCTCCGCCTGGGAACCTCTTTTCTGGTATGCGGCCTTGGGCGCCTCCGCGGTGGCCAAGAGGTCCGCTTTGAATGTTTGAAATTTCACGACATCAGCGCCGGCGACGCTCGCCACCTCAATCAGCTGATGCGCCATGGCCTCATCGCCGTTGTGGTTCACGCCGGCTTCCGCAATGATCAGCGTCTTCACTCCACATCTCCTTGCGGCAGGTCGTAAAATGGTTTGAGCAATAGCGACTTTAATGGAGCCTGTTTGAGAACCTCCGCAATTTGCCGGGCGGTGTCGCCACCGCCATATGGCGGCGTCATCCCGTTCAGGCTCGCCAAGAATTCAGGCTCCAGCGCACGAGCGATCCCTTGGACAATGCTGGCGCGCTCTTCTTCGCATTGGATGACGGAAGCCGCCTGCAATCGTCCCCCTTGCCTGCCTCCGATATTGACCGTCGGCCGCCCCAGCGCTGGCGCTTCAATCAAACCGCTGGATGAGTTGCCGACCACCGCGTCAGCGCAACGCATAACGCTCAGGTACAGCAACTGCCCAAGGGAAGAGGACACCAGCACGTTGTCTCCGTGGCGCTCCTGATAACGGAGCAGACAATCAATGAGTTCACGACCATAGGCGTCCGCATTGGGATAGGTAAAGATCTTGAGGGCGTTCGGGTACTTATCCAGCGCCGACAGCAGCGTCCGCATTGATTCCACCGGAGCCGTCTCACTGAGCGTCTCAGGGTGATAGGTAATCAGTAATACAGGACGCCCCATATCGACCTTTAGCCGAGTCGCCACCTCATCCTTGCTTAACAGGGGCAGGCGTCGGATGTTCTCTACCCCCGGCGCGCCGACGTTAAACACTCTTTGCGGATTTTCGCCGAGCTGGATGACTCTGCGGCGGTATGCTTCCGCTGCGACAAAGTGTAACTGCGACATCTTGGTGATAGCGTGGCGAATGGACTCATCCACCGCCCCTTCCGTCAGCTCTCCCCCATGAATATGCGCAATGGGAATACGCGCCAGCATAGCCGCCTGCGCCGCCGCCAAAGCCTCAAAGCGGTCGCCGAGCAATACCAGAAGATCCGGCTGCAGCCGTGCATAGGCGTCCGCCAACCCAATAACGCCCAGTCCAACGGATTTGCTGATCGCCTGAGACGAATCCCCGGACAACAGCATTTCCACTTTTTCGGATATATGGAACCCATCGGCTTCGATTTGCTTCCATGTAGAGCCGAACTCCGGCGAAAGATGCATGCCTGTCGCCACCAGTTGCAAGATGAGTGCGTTATCCGCCTCAATTTCCTTCAGCAACCAATACAGCAGACCATAGTCGGCGCGCGCGCCGGTGACGACACAGATTTTTCTTCGGGATGTCGTCATGGCCTTTGAACCACGCTGCTGGGGAGGTTGACCAGCCTGCGCGAAAGCTCAATGGAAGCCGTCAATCCATCATGGGCGCAGCCCTCAAACATTGGCAGCTCATGCAGCAAACGCCAGACTGGGCGCATCTGCACGGACTCTTCCAGGGCCGCTTCAAGTAACGCAGTTTTCTCCTGCTCACTCGACACTAAAATAGCGTTCAGCCAGTAATTCGAGCGACTTTCCAGCGGCTCTTCCACAAAGGTTACGGGCATTCCCGCCTGATTGAAGAAGTCACGGTAGGCATGAGCCAACTCGCGCTTGGCCTCAATAAACCCTTCCAGTTGTTCGAGCTGGGCGCAGCCCAAAGCCGCATTCAAGTTGGGAAGACGGTAGTTGTATCCCAGTTCAGGGTGAAAAAACTCATAGGGGTGCGGCTGTTTCGCAGTCGTGGATAAAAACTTGGCGCGTTTGGCGAGGCGTTCATTATTGGTCACAATAACGCCTCCGCCGCCGGTAGTGACAACTTTATTGCCATTGAAGCTGAACACTCCCATATCGCCAAACGTACCCGTGTGACGCCCTTTATAGAAGCTGCCCAAAGACTCCGAGGCGTCCTCCACCAGCCTGATTCCCCATTCCTGGCAAATATCTCTAATCTGATCAATCCGGCAAGGATGACCAAACACATGTACAGGAACGCAGGCTTTAATCACCGCTCCCGTACGCTGATTGACAGCCACTCCACCCTCTTTAAGGGCGTTGTTCTCCAACCAGTTCCGTAACGCTTCCGCACTCATGCCTAACGAATCTTTGTCGACATCCACCATCACGGGGTTGGCGCGGCAATACAGAATCGCCGCCCCTGTAGCCACAAAGGTCAGCGCCTGGGTGATGACTTCATCTCCCGGCTGCACGTCGCACAGAACCAACGCCAAGTGCAATGCCGCCGTACCGTTCACCGCAGCGACGGCGTAGCCCGCGCCGGTGTATTCAGCAATCTGGCGCTCGAATCTATCAACGAAAGCTCCCACGCTGGAGACAAAGGTTGAATCAATCGCTTCATTCACATACTGCTTATCAAGTGCGCTAAACCTCGGCTCATGCAAAGGAATCATGCCCTGGTTGGGAAAGGCGTTGCGAATAAACTCAAACAGTGGTTTATATTCCTGGCGACGGACAGAGACTAAAGGATCAGACATTGTAAATATCCGCCTTGTACCGCCTCAGGTTCTCGGGGCGCGTAAACCAGTCGATTGTTTTGCGCAGTCCCTGCTCAAGGCTGTATTTCGGTTCATACCCGGTGAGACTTTTTATCAAAGCGTTATCACATTTAAGTCGAAACACTTCCGAGTTTGCGGGTCGCGCACGCTGTTGATCCGACTCCATCATCACTTCCGCCTGCATCAGCCGACAAATCAATTCGAAGGTATCGCCAATGGAAATTTCCGTATTGGAGCCGATGTTAACGACCTGACCAATCGCCTGCTCACATTCCGCCAACTCAATAAAGCCCAGGCAAGTGTCTTCAACGAAATTGAAGTCCCGCGTAGGCGTTGGGTCTCCTAACTTGATCAAGGACTTACCCGCGGCGATTTGAGAGATGATGGTGGGAATTACTGCTCTGGCGGACTGCCTGGGTCCGTATGTATTGAAAGGTCTCGCCACCGTCACCGGCAACTGAAACGCATTCTGGAAACTCAGCGCCATGGATTCAGCGCCAATTTTGGAGGCGCTGTAGGGAGACTGCGGCTGTAAGGGATGCTTCTCATCAATAGGCGCATATTTGGCGGTGCCGTAGACTTCCGAGGTTGACGCGTGCACAAGCCGGCCAACGCCATTGAGCCGGGCGCCCTGGCAAATATTCACCGTCCCGCGAATATTGACGTCGACGTAGGTATCCGGCGCCGTATAGGAGTAAGGAATGCCAATCAGGGCAGCGAGGTTAAAAACCACATCCACGCCCTTGGTGAGCTCGATGCAATAATGCGGATCACGGATATCGCCGTTCCAAACATCCAGATCCTTCAGGCAGGCGGATTGTTCCAGCCACCCCCAATCATTAAACGAGTTGTAATAGCTAAGCGCGCGAACTTGGTAACCTCGCGCGTGCAGCATCTCCACTAGATGCGAACCGATAAATCCGTCCGCCCCTGTCACTAACGCTGTTTTCATTTTGAACAATCTTCAGGCCTATCCGCCAAACACTTTGCGCATCTTGCGCTGATGCTAGGCGCTGACACGCATTTATCTGCTACGTGAGCGCTTCCAGCTTCTCACTACCTATACATTCTCACTACTTATACATGAAATGTAGCTGTACGGGCCTTAAATTCAAGGAGGGATAGCAATTAGATTCTTTAATAATCAAGCAAGTAGCAGAGTAAAAGCTATTCAGAACAGGTTAATCGACGCGGGAATGCGAGCGTTCCTCCTCTTGACGCCAGCGCAGGTAGTCGGAGTAGTCATCAACATCCCAGGAAACAGGCAAAAGCTGATGACTCAGGCCAGCATCGCCTAATCGCGCAATGGTCGCCTGCAGAACCGTCTCAACGCCCCAGGCCATACCGCAGAGAGACAGCGAAGTAATATTACGCACGCCAATCAACACATACCCACCATCTTCCGCGGGCCCGAGCACCACATCAGTGTGATCCAGCGCCACCATCGCCTGGCGCAAATAGTCTGACGTGATAACCGGACAGTCGCTTCCCACCAATAACGTCTTTTGGGATTGCCTTAGTCCCTGCGCCAAAGCATGACTCATGCGCTCTCCCAAATCCGCACCCTCTTGATAGCGGATCATCAGCTTCCTGGCCTGCGCCATGTGTGAGGGCTCCACCGTCGCAATCAGAAAGCGTTGCATAGCGTCGGCGTCGTCCCAATGGGCGTCCCACCACAACTCTACCGGGCCAAGGTCGGATTCAAGCAAGACATTCAAGGTTTTGCGCAAAAGGGCTTCATGCACATCCAGCGCCCGCGCGGCGCCCAATTCCGGAATCAAACGGGTTTTCACCAGTCCGGCAATAGGGCGCTTGGCGAACTGAATCAGGCAGCACTCAGACATTACCCGGCCTCCCATAGTAGCGACGAAACAGCTTGTCAGGGGCGACGCCGAGCCAATACTCGAAACGCAATCGCCACATTAGAAAGATAGTTTTCCAAATCCCACGGGTTTCCCAGCGCCTGCTGGACGTAATCACTCTGGCGCGAATGCAAAAGGGCGGGCTCAGACGTCGCAGGCGTTTGCAGATTTCCACGTCTTCCATCAATGGGATGCGCGCATAACCGCCAAGCCGTCGAAAAACTGATCGGCGAATAAAAATCGCCTGATCTCCCGTCGCAACCGAGGTGATGCGGGAACGCAGATTAATCAGGGTTTCCACCACGCGAAACATGAATCGCCGCCCAGACAGCGCCACATCAAAACGCCCCCAGTCAGCATTGGACGCCACAAACGCAGTCAATTGCGCGATCGCGTCTTGAGGCAATTGTGTATCCGCATGCAGAAACAGCAGGACCTCTCCGCTAGCGCTCTCGGCGCCGTTGTTCATCTGCGTCGCACGTCCTGGCGTACTGACAATAATCTTATCCACCCGCGGTTCAGCGAGAGACACCGTCTCGTCGCGACTGCCGCCATCAGAAAGAATAAGCTCCCATCCAGCTTCGCGCAGCGGTTGCAATACCCGCAAAAAAGCCGAAATAGATTCGGCTTCGTTCAAAGTAGGAATGATGACGCTGACGGGTATGCTCAATCCAGTGCGCCTCCGCAGCTGCTGCCCTGTCCGGCGGTGCATCCATAACAATGATCCGCCGTGGCGATACTGGAGCCTTCCAGGTTCTCGGTCATCAAGTCTCGCAGATGCACTTTGGGCTTGTCTGACGCAATCAAGGGAATGTCCAGCATTTGGTTAAAGTCGCAATCGTACACATATCCCTGCCAATCCACGCTGATCAGCGTGCGGCACATCACCGAATGTAAATTATGTTCGGAATAGGAGGCGTGCAGCAGTTGCATATAGTCATTGAACTGCCCTTTGGATAATAAAACACTGCCGAAGCGACTGATCGGCATGTTGGTCAGCACGAATAGCTGATTGAACTCAATGCCGTGATGATCCAACAGCTCGCGCTTGTAGTCCGCCTCCAGCTTCTCCTGGGCCGGCGGTAAAAAAGGACCGCCCGGGTTGTACACCAGATTTAGGGTTAATCCGCTGCCCTCACGCCCATACCCCAAAGCGTTGAGCTTTTTCAGCGCAGAAATGCTCTCCTGATAAACGCCCTTACCGCGCTGTTTATCCACATTCTGTTCTGCATAACACGGCAACGACGCCACGATCTCAACGCCTTGCTTAGCGAGGAAATCACCCAGGTCCTCCTGTCCGTCTTCATGCATGATCGTGAGATTACAGCGATCCATGACCGTCACCCCCATCCCTCGCGCCTCCGTCACCAGGGAACGAAAGAATGGGTTCATCTCCGGCGCGCCGCCAGTAAGGTCCAGCACTTTGATTTTCTTTACCGAGATAAACTCAAGCACATCCGCAATCACCGCCTCCGTCATCATCTCCGTCCTGGTGGGACCGGCGGCGACATGGCAGTGCGTGCAGCTAAGATTACATTTGTACCCCAAGTTGACCTGCAGGGTCTCCAGGGTTCCGCGAGTGACTGCGGGAAAATTGGAAACCATCAACATCGGCCGTACATCTAACATCAGAGGCTCCTTACTACGGGGTCATATATTTATAAGAGTAATAGACAGCCGTCGCACTGGAAAGTTTCCCAACCGGCGCAAAGCGTTCATGCGCCCTGCCCGCCCGGAAAATAGAGGGTTGAGAGAACGGCCCAATGCCGCTATTATTTAGCGCTCTTGACGCCCTGGTGGCACAGCTGGATAGCGCGTCCCCCTCCTAAGGGGAAGGTCGCAGGTTCGAATCCTGCCCAGGGCGCCACCCCGCCTAGCTCGATACTACTTAAAATCACCCAAAACCCTTTAAATCTGCGGCATTTCAGCGATTTTAATGTGTGGCTAATATTCACCCACCCCCACAATAAGTAATATTACTTAGAATCACCTAATAAATTCAGTATCGGTACGCAATTAACTATCCGGGGAAGTTATGTAATATCTTAATTACTGTATCGGAGGCTGCAAAATTGTGCGCGACCAAACCAACACTGATATCCGACCTATGCCCTAAGTCTACTGAGAGCTGCGTATATCGGACGCGAACTTCCGGCTGCAACTTGATTGATAACAGCAGTCACTTCAAAAGAATCATTGACCTACTGACAAACTATCTAACGACCAGAGACTCCTTCCAACTGGCGTTTTCCGTACAGCAGGCGCTTGTCTTTTACGATATTCCCGCCTATATATTCAGACTGTCCATAAACAAAAAGACATGGATCTTCTCTGATGGCGACTATCTTTTACTATCCGATGTAGAAGACATATCAGAGGCCGCATTAGAATCGCCTCATATCATTTTTCATGAGAACTACTGGATAAACGTCAACAAGCACTTTACGTTTAAAATGCTTGTTGATGCACAAGAAAGAGAGCGCTATATGGAGCCGCTTTTCCTTTTGACAGAGACGATTAACTCAATCGCAGATTCCATACCTCGAAATGAAGCATAAAAAAATCCAAAAGCAGTATCTTTTCGTAAATAGATACGCCCCAGAATACTGTTAAATTAAGGCTCAGGTTTATGCTTCACTTATTAATGCAGAATAATAACCCAACCTCCTTAGGCGCCTTCGCAAGATCCAGCATCAATAATAAAAAAAGTTCTTCTAGTAACAGTAAAGTCTCAGAACTGGAGAAAAAGAACACGGAGCTTGAGGAATCAAACAGAGAATTATCTAACCTTTTGATGGACCAAATGCGATCCAATAGCTCTTTGGGCAATATTATCTCTCTGTTTGAAAGGTGCAGTCATGAGAGCGAGCCATTAAACGTTGGCGCGCATATTCTAGAAGCGCTTGCTTACTATGACTTCGAATACTGTTTCCTGGTCAACTGGCCAGAGCAATATTACCTTTTCTCACATGATGGTTTTATTACTGATCTGCAGGCGAAAATAATTACCCACTTGACGCTACAGAAAGACAGAATCATCCGATTTAATAACAAGACTCTCATCAACTATCCTTATTTCGCCATCTGCCTGACCTTGTTAGACGATAACAAGCTGGATGATCTGACTCGTCTGGCGCAAGTGTGCGACTATATTATTGAAAATCTGGCAAAGAGTAGCCGCGAGAAAGTCGTAAAACGCCGCCTTAGTCAAAAAGCGTTGTCCGACACCATTACGCTTTTAGACAACATCATGGAGATAGAGAACACATGCAACAACTGTACGATGGATTGCTTTTCGGACTTTAGGTGGACGATTCAAAGCACCATTATAGGTATGGACCTCGCCCCTGAAGATGAAGAAAGAATCACCTATGTATTGGAGCAACTCCTTGAACAGTTTGAACAGAGACAGGTTTCAACCAGGACAATAGACAAATATCTTCGCCGAGCTAAATGCAACCTGCTACATCTCGACGCCGAAGACAAGCTGGGAAAAGGCTAATTCTGATTTACTCTCTACGCTAAACATCAGAACCACGAGCAGAGCCTAATGCTCACCACCCCAACTAACCGATAGCGGCAGATACAAAGTAAAGCTATACAGAAGCACAGATCAGGGCGCACTTAATAACGCGCCCTTCCTACAGACCTTTGCCGCTTTATAAGCATTTGATAAATAAAAACAAAGACAGTATCTTCCATGCTCGTTAAATGGAGTTATGTCTATGTCAAAATTATCCCGCCAATACAGTCCAACGCAACCACTCTGCCGCGTTGAAGCCGATGAATATCCAGAAATTGTCGAGGTCTGGGAATCCTCAGTTAGAGCCACCCATGACTTTTTATCTGAAGAAGATATTCAATTCTTCAAACCGCTAATACTCAATGAATACCTGAAGGCGGTAAACCTGAGATGCGCAAAAAATGCTGACGGAAAAATACTAGGTTTTGTCGGCGTCGCGGATAGAAATATCGAGATGCTGTTCGTCGCCGCTGAAGCTCGCGGAACTGGCGTAGGCGGATGTTTATTACGACATGCGATTGATGAGCTGCAAGCCGTCAAGGTCGATGTAAATGAACAAAACCCACAGGCTGTGGGCTTTTATGAACGCTTCGGCTTTAATATTGTCGGGCGCTCTCCTGTAGATGGAATGGGCAAGCCGTTTCCTTTGTTGCATATGGAGTTTTCACTATAAAACCAGCCCAAAGGCCCTGCGAGTTTCTCTCAGGGCGTCTGGGCTCAGTCCAAACTATATTATTTTATAAAGTAAAAAAGCTCATTTTGCTCGTTATAAGAGACATCTGACGCATAGGGCCATTTATCAAACTTAACCGTCGAGTATTGATAGAGAGCCGCGCCACCAGTGTTATTGCCTGAGTTCAACGGATTCGGAACAACAATCATGGAATAGTCTGAACCCAGATGGTTGCACTCCGTATTTTCATTGTGCCAAATCGTAGCGGCTTTGCTTTCAGCGTTGTAATTTTCTTTTTCACTCAGATTATCTTTGTCCTGCAACGCAAGACAGTTCCCTGAATAGAGCTTGGCATGACTGATTGTCGAGACCTTACCGAACTCATCAATAAACATCATTCCTGCACTCATGTTATCCCGCAGCTGACTCCAAACGGTTGCATTAACGACACCAATATCTGACGAGGAAAGGCCATCGATAACAGGTATATTGGACATCCCGTCAGTTAGGTGAGCTACCAACATCCAGCCGCCCCCTTCTGTTTCCATGTCACAATAAGCTTCAAACGCTTCTAAAGGACCATCCCCGTCAGGATCGATAGTGTACATGCCACTTGCTGCGCCGGGGTTTGCCGACAGAATGGCGTTACAGGATACACCTCCACCTACAGGCGACGGCGCTATGCTTGAGTGTGCAACAATAATGAAATGGGCGTTCAAACCTGAACTGTTTCCAGTTACCAGCGCGCCTGTTGAATTGACATGACTAAAAGTAATGCTATTCGGCGTTAGCTGGTTGATTGTAATCGCATCACCAGCGCCACCAGTCAATGCTTGCATTGTGGCGACAAAGGATACTGACTCTGTGTTCAGGTTGTGGGTCAACTCAAACTGCCCATCGCTGATCTCGCTTAATGCCCAACCGCCAGGAATAGCCGAGCTCCCTGGCGCATCCAGATTGATAAACCCGGCGAATACATTAGAGGCGATCCCGGCTGCTCCTGGCTCACCTTTTTCACCCTGAGGTCCCTGTGGACCAGCAGGACCCACCTCACCTTGAGGACCAGCAGGTCCGGCCTCCCCCTGAGGACCTTGAGCCCCCAC
>NZ_JAHMIN010000017.1 GCF_018986435.1 Hahella sp. HN01
CTTCCCTTCCTGCGCGCCRCTCTCGCCTTCCGTCCACAGGAACGCGTCAGCGCCGGTTCCGCCACGGAATTCCAAAGTGTCGTGAGCGCCTTCACCGACGCTGGAGACGTACAATCCCCGACTCTCGTCATAACGATAATCCGTGCGGCTGCCGTCGCCGGCGATCCGCGTGATCACGCTACCGGCTTTGTTCAGGGTACCGCCGTTGAATTCCAGGCGCTGGTTGAAGCTGAAATAGAAGTTGTCGCCGTTGTCGTCGGTGAAGCGGCCCTGGCTGTTGTAGGTGCGGATCAGGCTGGCGTCGCGCCCCGCGCCTAACAGCAGCTCATCGCGGCGCTGCAGCACCAGGTTGCCCGTGGCCGCATTGACGTAAACCCGCTCGCCGCCCTGGCCCACGCCCGCTTGCGACAGTCCCGCGCCCGCGCCTGACAAGGCCGCGCCAAATAATCCCAGACCTTCCCCTGATACAACCGCAACCATTTGATGACTCCTAAATCCTTCCGACTGACTTTTTTAACGCATAAAAAAGCCACTGACGGCAGACTTTGCGCCTGTCGTCAGTGGCCTAGTAAAATTAATGCTGTGTATAGCGCGCAGGATGCTGCGCTCTGTTCCATATCCCTATTGGACACGATACTGCTCAATATTTAAACAAAACAAATAGTTAGTTTTAGCGTAGCGAGTTTACCCACCAAGAACATTCAGTGACAAGTACTTTGTTTCCACTTCAGAACAATCAAAAATTAACGATATAAAACCCGCAAAGTCACTCGGCTGAACGGCCCACATACCGCCCATTAGCCGCATCGTCCAACAGCTGTTCCAGCAGGCCGTTTTCCTGGACTATTTTGAGTCCCTTATTGAAGGCGTTGCGCATTTTTTCTCCCCGTGGATTTTTGGTGAAGATGAGTCGGTAGGGCCAGGATTCGATGGGGGTGGGGTTGTAGGTGATGAGGTTGGATTCCTGGGGAAAGTTTTTGTGCAGGATATACAGGCCGACGTACTTATCCAGGGAGAAGGCGTCTATGCGGCCGGTGAGTAGCTTGGCGAAGTTGAGGCGTTCGTCGGATACGACTTCCATTTCCAGGTTGATTCCCTGTTCTTTGGCGGCTTCAAACCAGGGATAGCTGGCGCTCATCAGGCCGCCGAATTTGAGTCCCACCAGATCCTTGTAGTCGCGCCACTGCATAGGCCGCGCTTTGGCGTAAAAGAAAACAGCGGAGCCTTCAAAAATCACATCGGAAAACAGGTAAACCTTTTCCCGTTCTTCGGTTTTCACCCACAGAATAGAGGTGTCCCAAAGTCCGTTTTCCACAAACAACGCCACCCGATTCCAAGGGAAGAAGCCAACCTCTACATCAACATTCGCCGCCTTGAAGCAGACTTCCGCAATATGCGCCGCCATACCGTAATGCTGCAGTTCTTCAGAAAGATAAGGCGGCCATTCGCCAATAGCGATGCGCGCCGTCTCAGCGGCGGATGAGGTATACCCGGCGAAAATGAGCGCCAATGCCAGGACTACGCCACGAGTTCGCGCCATAAGCTACTGAGACTCTACAGAGGTTATGCTGTCTAGAAAGCATAAACAGCGACACCCCTGGGGGCAAGTTGGCGCGCTTGCGGGCGTCGACTATGACGTCAGCGACGAGACCCAATCAGATAGTTCGTCAATGTAGATCGCCTCGGAGCGCCCAAGCTCATAGGCCTCGCTCAATGCCGTCTCGGAATCCAGGATAAAAAGCAAGTGAGGAGAGTCACAGTGTTCGTTCGCGTAAAAGTAAAAGGGGCGATCAACAGGCAGCGCCTTGAAACTCTCTGATCCCGTCACATTCGCCAACGCGATATGCAGGCAGTAAAACACGCGGCGTTCATAAAGTTGGTAAATTGCTTCATATTCTTCTTCAGGAAAATTCTCATCGTCCCGGCGAGCTTCGTAAAACTCATATAGAGGGAAGCAGGCTTCCGGCAGCTCAAACCCGCAGGAGCCGTCAATCAGTCGGACACCGAAGTCAGGGTCTTCGTCCATGGCGTTTTTCACAGAGGCATAGACATAACCAAGCGCTTCCGGTGGATCGCTTCCATCGTAATACCACTCAATGCACGCGGCTTTGATCGGGGCCTGGGGCTCACTCCACTGCTCTGGATTACGCCAGTAATCAAAAGCCTCCAACAGGTCTAGCGCGAGCTTCGCGGCGATATCCGCATTTTTTTGGGAATCGAAGTACTGCACCAGTGGCGCAAGAAATTCCGAAGGAGCCGCCAAGTTCCGCCGCGCCTCATTTAACTCCGCCGCCAACTGACTTCTGATTTGTTCATTATCGATCAAGGTCTTCCCCTCGTTATTAATATGGCAATGATATTGGCATGTTAATAATCAGGCGCATGTATGATCCTGCTCGGCGGCTAGCCGCGGAAGACAATTAGAAGGAATCTATCTGTCTGCCTAATTAATACCACCTGACTTCAACTACACTAAAACCATTATGACGACATCCATTAATGCATAAAGCGCAGTGAACTGCCCAGCTCTATGACGACCTTACGGCGCAAACTCAAAACCGCCTGGCGACTTCCGCGTCAGGAGAAGTTGTGGCTGGCGTTTTTGCTTCCGTACAGCGCAATGGTGCGTGTGATGATTTGGGGGTTACCGTTTCGGCGTTTCGCCTGGGTTTTGGGGCGCGCGTCTGCGAATCATGAAGCGCTGTTTTCCACGCCGACAGAGCAACAATTATTGGCGCGACGCATCGGAGCCGTTTGCCGTTTGGTCGCCCGCTATACGCCGTGGGAGTGCAAGTGTCTGGCGCAGGCGATTATGGCCAGAACGCTGCTGGGGTTTTACAAGACGCCTTACGTTATCCATCTGGGCGTTCTTAAAGAAAACGGTTCTGACAGTAGCTTGAAAGCGCATGCCTGGCTCAGAGTCGATGGCGCCATCATTACTGGCGGCGCCGACAGCGAGAGCTATGTGAAAGCTTCCACCTACCTGCCGCGCTTTTTATCCTCCGAGTAATTGTCGGTGTGATTGCAGGCGCGAATAAACCGCCTGCAAGGCAAGCCTTAGGGCTGGATAGTGTTGCTCAAGCTGCGCATCCAGACGTTTTAACTCATCTCTCGCGTCACGCGCTTCGTAAGCAGACTCGCCTTTCGAGTAGCGCTGGGTCGCGCTCAGCATATCCTGCTCTAAACCTGGATACGGCTCCAAGCCGAAATGCTCCGCCAGCACCGCTGAGGCTCCCGCGATGGATTCATACCCCATCACCCGCACTGACGCATCAGACGCCAACGCCGCCAGCATCGCCTGGGCGAATCCCAGGTATGTCCCAGCCGCGGAGCCCAGCAATGTTATATCCGCCGATTGGGTTTCTGATTGTTGCGGCGTCAGCAAGGATGCATCCGGTAATAGCTCCGCATTGGCGCCGGTAAATGGCGGTGGCGGCCAGTCTGCGGTGAGCCACTTGGGCGTTCCCCGCAGTAATGACTCCAGCACGGATAGATAATCGCGATAAAGACAAAGCGACGGACAATGAAATGCGCGCTGATAGAGATCAATATGCATCAGGTTCCAGGAAGACAACTTGATCACCAAGCGCCGCCCCGTTTCCGCCGCCCATTGCGCCCATAGGCCAACGCAACGGCGTAGCGCGTCTACTTTGCGCGAGGGGGGTAGACATTGATGACGCACAATCTGGTTCAGCAGAAACGGCTCACCCAGCACCAGCGCCTGCGGATGCTGCTTCAACATCTGACACGCCAAGGTGGAGCCACATCGGCTGGTATGAAAAATCAGGCCCGCTGGCGGCGTCTCCACGCCCTCCCCGTTCAGCAGTTCCTCAAAATGGGTCAACCCGGCGCATTGCTGCTCTTGCGGCAGCGCCTCCACCGCCTCATGAAAAAATCCCGGCCGCAGCTCCAGTCGGTCGGGATTGATCCATCGTAACAGCAGACGCTCGTTCACCGTGGTTAGTTCATAGGGAATCAGCATCGACACATATCCTTGCTCGCTTTTGACAACCCCATGGATATTAACGGGTTCCTCCCTGCAGGATCGAGACTCTCGCTCTTCTACGCCTGCATTTTCATATCAAATACCAGCACTTCCGCATTATCCGCGTTGGCGAAGGTGAGCTGACTGACGTTTTCCAGCGCCGCGCCATCGCCTCCCGTCAACGCTTCCCCGTTCAGCGCCACACTCCCTTTGACGACCTGCACCCACACGCCTCGCTGCGGATCGATATCGAGAGAGACAGATTCTGCGCCATTAAGACGGGCGGCGTACAGATTAACGTCCTGATGGATCGTCACCGAGTCCTCCGCGCCATCGCGACTGCCGATCAGACGAAAAACGCCGGTCATGGACTCCGGCGCAAACGCCTTTTGCTCGTATCCGGGTTTGAGTCCTTTTTGCTCCGGGTAAATCCAGATTTGCAGAAACTCCACGCCCTCTGTCCGCGACTGGTTGTATTCGCTATGACGAATGCCGGTTCCCGCAGTCATCCGTTGCAGCTCTCCCGGGACGATAACAGAGCCGTTGCCGATGCTGTCTTTGTGTTCCAAAGCGCCGGACACAACATAGGAAATGATCTCCATATCGCTATGCCCATGCGTGTCGAAACCTGCGCCTGGCGTCACTTGATCCTGATTGATCACGCGTAGAGGACCAAAGCCCATATGCGCAGGGTCGAAGTAATGTCCAAACGAAAACGTATGCTTTGAGTGCAGCCAACCGAAATTGGCGACGCCACGCTCGTGTGATCTGCGAATATTCATACTGTCTCCTCCTGTATTCGTTGCATGGAGACAGTTTAAACCTCCCATATTCGTAAACAATTAGTCATAAATGAGCCATAGTGTCGCCATATATGCGACAATTTTTAAGAGCGTACGCCGATACTTGAGCACGCACGCCAATATTTGTGCACGCACACCAGTATTTGTACACGCAAAACAAAGGCCGAACCGAAAACGGCAACGGCAACGGCAATTGAGAGGAAGCCATGGACAAACTGGCGGGGCTTACAGCCTTCGTAAAGGTGGCGGAAGCTGAGAGCTTCGCCAAGGCGGCGCGCGAGATGGGACTGTCGCGCTCGCAGGTGAATCGACAGGTGATTGCGCTGGAGGACGAACTGGGGGTCACCCTGCTGGCCCGCACGACGCGTCAGGTCTCCCTCACCCCGACCGGGCAGGCGTTTTATCTGCGCGCCAAATCCATTCTTAACGATCTGCTGGAAGCAGAAACCGCTATTCAATCCGATCATGCGGAGCCGCAGGGCGATTTGAAAATCAACGCGCCCATGTCTTTCGGCACTCTGCACTTGAGTTCCGCCCTGGCGGACTTCATGACGCGCTATCCCAACATCCGCGTACAACTGGTGTTGGACGACCGCTTCGTCGATCCGGTCTCGGAAGGCTTCGACATTACGGTGAGAGTGGCGGAAACCCGTGAAGCGCCTTCGTTGATTGAACATACCATCGTTGAGGCAAAACGCCTGTTGTGCGCATCGCCGGGATATCTGCAACAGCATGGTCGCCCTCGCACCATCAAAGAACTCGCCAGTCGCCCTTGCCTGCATTACGGCAACCTCGCCTCCGGCTACACGTGGCGGCTGCGTCGCGGCAACGCCCCGGAAACCAGCGTGCGGGTGAACGGGGTGCTGTGCTGCAATAACGCAGAAGCCCTGCGCGACGCCGCCGTGGCGGGACTTGGCGTCGCCCTGTTGCCCACGTTTATCGCCGGCCCGGAGTTGCAGACGGGGCGTCTGGTGAGCGTGCTGCCGGAATATCAGGCGCCGCCGGTTTATCTGAGCCTGTTATACCCGCCTAACCGGCATTTGGCGGCCCGGGTTCGCGTCTTCGTCAAGTTCATGCAGGACCGTTTTGGCGATCCGCCCTATTGGGATCTGATTTCGTGACGATTCGCACAAGTTTCTGAAATAAGCCCGCATTTTCTAGCAAAATTAAATATTTATGTAACATTATCCCTCTATCTTCCGCGCGACTTTCACAAGCAGGACAGAGAAAGGAATAATGAAAAAAATAAGCAGACGCGACTTTATCAAAGTCACCGCCGCCGGCATGGGGGCGTTGGCCATATCCACTGGTCTGATGGGATGCAGCTCCGATGACGACGGCAATGCGCCCTATCAGGTGACCTTCAGTCATGGCGTCGCCAGTGGCGACCCGCTCAGCGACCGGGTGATCATCTGGACCCGCGCCCTCCCCGATGATGCCGGCGCCGAGGTGTCGGTATCCTGGGAAGTGGCGGACGACGCAGGTTTCACCAACCTGCTCCACACTGGAACCACGCAGACCTCCGCCGCTCAGGACTTCACCGTCAAAGTAGACGTGTTGAACCTGCAACCCGGAGCGACTTACTACTACCGCTTCACCGCAAACGGCGCGACCTCACCGGCGGGCGTCACCAAAACCTTACCAACGGTCAGCCCGGAACAGGTGAAGTTCGCCGTGTTCTCCTGCGCCAACTATCCCGCCGGACACTTCAACGTATACGCGGAAGCAGCGTTGCATGACGACCTGGACGCCGTCATCCACCTGGGAGACTACATTTACGAATACGGCGCTGGCGGTTATGCGACGGAAGACGCCGCCGCGATAGGACGCACGTTGCCGGACGACAACGCCAACGAAATCCTGACCCTCGCAGACTACCGTAAGCGCTATGCGCTATACCGCAGCGACGCCAACCTGCAGGCGCTGCATCACAAAACGCCGTTCATCACCGTCTGGGACGATCATGAGGTCGCCGACGACACCTGGAAGTCCGGCGCCAAAAACCACAATGAGGGCGAAGGCGAGTTTGAGGATCGCAAAATAGCCGCGCTGCAGGCTTACTTCGAATGGATGCCGATTCGACCGGTTGTGGATGATAATCAGGAAATCATCTATCGCCAGTTTCAGTTCGGCGACCTTGTGTCCCTCTACATGCTCGACACCCGCGTGCTCGCCCGTGACAAACAGCTGGATTATCTCGACTATCTGGACCCGGTCAGCGGGAACTTCAACGCGCCTCAGTTCAGCGCAGACGTCAGCGACGCCAACCGTACGCTGCTGGGCGCGGAACAACGCAACTGGCTGCAAAACGCCATGGCCGCGTCCAATGCAACCTGGCAGGTGCTGGGTCAGCAAATACTGATGGGGCGCATGCTGCTGCCCGCGGAACTGCTGACGCAGCTACTGGACCCAGACCCCAACACCATCCTGCCTGCTTTCGCCGAGCTGGCGAATATCAAGGGCCGTATCCTGATGGGCGACCCCAGCGTGACGGATGCGGAACGCGCAAGAGTGGAAACCGTACTGCCTTACAACCTGGACGCCTGGGACGGCTACGCGGCAGAGCGGGAGGTTTTGTTCGAAACGGCGAAAGCCATGAACAAGAATCTGGTGGCGTTGGCGGGAGACACTCACAACGCCTGGGCCAGCGATCTGAAAACCCTGTCCGGTGACCATGTCGGCGTGGAGTTCGCCACCGCCTCGGTGTCCTCTCCCGGCCTGGAAACTTACCTTTCCCTGCCCGATGACGCGACCACGATTGCCCAGACCGAACTGGGCGTGACCACGCTGGTGAGCGATTTACAGTATCTGAACGTCAATCAGCGCGGCTACCTGCTGACGACATTCACCGCAGACGAAGCCAGGGCGGACTGGCGTTTTGTCGACACCGTGAAGAGCCCGACCTACCAGCTGGCCGCCGCGCGTTCCGTCAGTTATAAAACGCTGCCGGGGCAAAATGACCGCAAGTTGATTGCAGTCTGATGTATTAATCAGGCCCTGTCTCCCGCGGCTAGCCGATACGCCGGCCTCACAGGCCGGCTTCGCTGTTTACGAACGCCCCCCAGATGGTCCATAAACGCCTTTACGCAGGCTGGCGTGTATTTGCGGCTGGGGTAGATCATCTGCAGCCCCACTGCGCCCGCGTCTGCGCCATGCAAGCCGACGATCTGATCCGGCAACAGTTGGAGCAGCCGCCCTTCCGTTATATCCCGGCTCACATCGCACCAGGATTTCAGCGCGATACCCAGCCCCGCCAACGCCCATTGACGGATCTGCGCGCCATCGTTGCTCGCCAGCAACGCCTCCACGGTCAGCGTTCGCCAGTCTGAGTCGGATTGAAAGCGCCACTCCGCCAACATTTCCCCAAAACGCGTCATCACCAGACAACGATGTCCCAGCAGATCTTCCGGCGTTTGCGGCTGGCCAAATGACGCCACATACGCAGGCGACGCGCAAAGCACGCGACGGTTGTCAGCCATCAGAGGGCGCACAATGAGATTGCTGTTCGGCAGGTTGCCGTAACGAATGGCGAGATCAAAACTTTCTTCAATCAGATTCACCACCCCGTCATGCAGATGCAAAGCGGGTCGCACCAGGGGATGCAGGCTGACAAACTGCGCCAGCGCCGGGGCCACATACTGCCGGCCAAAATCTGAGGTGGCGGTGACGCGCAGTGAGCCGCGCAGCTCCCCTTCTTTCTCCAGCAGAGCCGCTTCCGCCTGCGCCATTTCCGTCACAACCCGCTGACCCGCCTCGTAAAAACGCGCGCCCGCCTCGGTCAATGCGATGCTGCGGGTGCTGCGCTGCAATAGCCGGGTCTGATAACGAGCCTCCAGCGCATTCATGCGCGCCGTCATACTCGCCGGCGACAGGCCCACTTCCCGCCCCGCCGCCGCCAGTCCGCCTGCGCGCACCACTCTGACAAACAGCTCAATGTCGTCAATCTTGCTCATATTATTCAGCTTTTACGAAAACAGATTACATATATGCGGCGATTATCAACTTTTTCTATAAGCATTAGGCTGTATTACATCAGCTTCCGTCAACAGAGTGACTCCCATGTATATCAATCATGTTCTGATTCGCACACAAGACCTGACGGCCATGACGACGTTTCTCGTAGAGGTTATCGGGCTCAGGAACGGCGACCGTCCCGGCTTCCGCTTTCCCGGCGCCTGGCTGTACAGCGACGACCGTCCCATCGTTCATTTGGTCGGCGCGGATGCGTCGGACGAAGAGCAGGCCGCCTATCTTGGCGATAACACATTGGAAGGACGCGGCGCCGTTGATCATGTCGCGCTGGCGGGCGCCGATTACGAGCAACTCTTAACCCGTTTACGCCATCACGGCGCGACGTATAGCGAGCGCACCGTGCCCGCTTCACGGGAACATCAGGTTTTTGTGGAAGGTCCGGAGGGACTGAAGCTGGAGCTGTTGTTCGCCGAAGACAAAACCCCTTATCCCTCTTGAGCGGAGTATTCCCATGCATTATCCATTACTGTTTAACCCGGGCGTTATTGGCGCACTGGACATCGCCAACCGCATTGTCATGGCGCCGATGACCCGCGCCCGCACGGCTCAACCTGAAGACGCGCCTCGCGATCTCATGGCGATCTATTACGCCCAGCGGGCGCAAGCCGGATTGATCGTCAGCGAAGCCACGCAGATTTCCGCACAGGGCAAAGGCTACTCCTTCACGCCGGGGATCTACACCAACGCACAGATCGCAGGCTGGCGCATAGTTACCGATGCCGTCCACGCCGCTGGCGGACGGATTTTTTGCCAGCTCTGGCATGTCGGCAGAATGTCGCACGCCTCATTGCATGAAGACGGCATGCCGGTTGCGCCTTCCGCCATCGCCCCTGACGCCAAAGTCTGGATCGTGGGCGAGGACGGTGTAGGTCAGATGCTGGATTGCCCCACTCCGCGCGCGCTCAGTCAGGCGGACATCCAGGCGATTATCCGGGACTACCGACAGGCGGCGCTTAACGCCATGGAGGCGGGATTTGATGGCGTGGAGATTCACGGCGCCAATGGTTATTTGATCGACCAGTTCCTGCGCGCCACCGCCAACCAGCGCGACGACGACTATGGCGGCAGCCTCGACAAGCGTATCCGTTTCGTGCAGGAGGTGGCGCGTACGGTGTGCGACGCCATCGGCTCGCATCGGGTCGACATCCGTTTATCGCCGTTCATCACTCAGAGAGGCATGGACGATCCGGAGGCCCCTGCGGCCATCCTGACGGCGGCCAAAACCTTCGACGAACTGGGCATGGCGTACATCCATCTGGCGGAAGCGGACTGGGACGACGCCCCGCCCGTGCCGGACAGTTTCCGCCGCCAACTACGGGAAGTCTACAGCGGCGCGGTGATCGTGGCGGGTAATTACAACGCCGACAAARCCAACGCGATCCTCAACGCGGGCCACGCTGACTATGTCGCCTTCGGACGCATGTTCCTGGCGAATCCAGACCTGCCCTACCGCCTGCAGCACAACCTGGAGCTGAACGCCATCACTGATCCCTCTACCTTGTTTGGCGGCGATGCGGCGGGATATACGGACTACCCCGCCTATAGCGGCGCCGCGTAAGCAACATGAAACTAGGTGGGTTTAAAAACGGTTAAGTCAGCGAGTTGAGATATAAACAGGCCGCCATCGGCCTGTTTATCCTGAAAAGCGGGCTTAGTTTGGATTCAACTGAACATCCGCCGGTACGAGAGCAGGTCCAGCCAGGACAGGAATATCATGGTCCGAAACGTTATTCTGCTCTATAGGGTCATTTGTCGCCGCGCCCACGGTGAGCGACATGGGCAAGCGCCCTGCCTGGCTGGGCCTGAAAGACAATACGAATTCTTTCTCCGCGCCCGGTTCGAGTTCGCCAGCGAAACAAGTGATCAGGCCGCCTGCGCGTTCGCATCCTGCAGGTGTGGACAGGGTGCGGGCGCTTACCGGTAAAGTCAGTTTGGCGCGAGCGCCCACCGCCTTAGAAGAGCCCAGATTAGTGATATTGATTTTAACCTCGGTGTCGGCGTTGACTACCGTTTCCACCGGAGCGGCGAACGCCGCTTCCAGGTCCGTCGCCTCGCCGGCATGCATGCCCGTCAATAACAAATCTCCCCAGTCTCTGCCGTCGTAGCCAAACTTGCCGACGCCAAATTGCTGGAAGCGTATTTTGAAGTCGGGTCCGTATTCAAAGGTCGAATCCAGCGTGGCGCGAATACGCTCGATCTCGCCGTCCAGATCAACGTCAATCCTTCCGCCCACGGCACCAAGGTCGAGCCGGTCTGCATTGACCACCGGATACCAATCCACGCCATTGTTGCTGATGCTGACGCCATCTCCCTCCACTGAGCCGGCAAAGCTCTCGGGAAGCATCGCGGCGTCATCGGTGGTTTCGGACTGATAAAAGCTCAGGGTGACTTGCGAGGCGTTACTGAGGTCCACCGACCAGTCCATTTCATTCGTCGTTGGCGTGGAGAAATAGTTAGTCTGATCCATCCGCAAACGGCCATTGACGACGCTCATGCGACCGCCCTGGTTGCTGCTTCGGAACTGAAAACCCTCGTCCTGGGAAGGCATTCCCCAATCAAAATGGCGCTGGAACAATACATTGTCGGGAGTGTAGGGCGCGCCGGGTTCATCGTTCATAAAGAAGCGAACGCCTTTGACTACATTGCCGTTGCTCTGGTATCCCGGAAAAATAATTCGATCGTTGTAGGTGTTATCTCTTTTGCCTTCACTGACAGAACGAATATTCAAACCAAGGTAGCGTTTCCCTTCAGCCTTCAACTGGCGCGCGTAGCGGCTCAAGTCCACCCGCCAGCTACCCAAGTTATCAATGGCCTGAGTCGCAAGCAGCGCCTCCCCTCTTTCCGCATCAGATAAGTCCAGCACGCCGTCGCCACTGTATCCCCAAAACGCCACATCCGGCTGATTGCTGTATCCAGTCAGATAAAACTCAAGCCATGCATGCTCCAGTTGACGATCGTCTGGAAACGCGCTCAGATCTATCTCGATGACTGCGCGTCGCGTATAGCGTTGATTCAGATAGTTAACGTTGCGCCAGTGCGCATAGAGATAACTGGTGGAATAAATGGATTCAAAACGTCCATCGACGTCGTTATCGGAAAAGGTTGCATTGCCCACTATCGGCGCACTGATTTCCATTGCAAACCCCAGGGCCGGACAGCTCAACAAACCCGCCGCTATTAACTTCTTCATCACAGTAATTTCCTTATAAGACCAATACCAACCATCGTTTCCCGTCTCCCTTGAGAGCGGTTACGCGCTATTCAGCATAAGAACCGAAACGTCGGGTTATGGTTGCAACGGGCGTCCTTGCCCGGATAGATGAATGTCTCAGGAACAGCCGTCAGGCGTACAGAAGGGCGCATCGTCCGAGTCGTCTTTCTGCGCCTTGCTTCCAATCAACACTTCCAGATGAGCGGCGAAGGCGTCCGGTTTGCCGAGATGGGGACCTACGGCGACCGGAACCACTGAGCCGTCGATAATCAGCGCCAGTGAGGGATAGCCGCGCAGGCTCAGGCGCGTCATCTCCCGTCGCGTCGCCTGAATATGGGCGGCGGCGGAGCTGGCGTTGACGGACATCTGCGCAGTGAAGCGTTCGCCATCCAGACCGATGCTTTGCGCCAGTCGGGTCAAGGTCGCCAGGTCGGCGATGCGCTCACCTTCGACATAATGCGCCCGCTGCAGTCGGTGCAGCATCGCCAGTGCATCGCCGCCCAGGCTTTCCGCCGCCAGCACCGCGCGGATCGGCGGCTCGGAATCAAATACGGCATCCTGATCCCGCAGCAGGCCATTGAAGTAGGCGTCTCCAAAAGGCTGACCTGTCAGCGCCTGAATCCGTTGGTCATGCGGCATAACATAACGGCGCAGCGACTCATTCACCGGCTGCCGGTTGGCTCCGATCATCAGTCCGCCGGCGCGGAGATTCACCGGCATCATTTCCCGCGCCTTGCTGATCAGCGGCGCGGCGGCGTAGCACCACCCGCAGATCGGATCGTAAAAGTAGTCGAGTTCTACCACTTCATCTCCCCTTTCTCTACTTTCGCGCTGATTTCCAGAGCAATGCCGGTTTCCAGCTTCGGATAAGCCTGCTCCATCGCCTGCATCAGGGCGTCTGCGTTTTTAGCGTCCTTGGCTTCTTCTTCAAAGCGCTTCAGGTAAGTGCGGGTGAAATCGATGGCGCTCACGTCCATATCGGAATCCGGCAGCATGTGTCCGGGCACCACGATAGCCGGGTGCAGCGCTTTCATTTCGTCCAGTTGCGCAACCCAGGCGTCGCGTTCGCTTTGCTTCTGCGTATCCGCCATCCACACATGCATGTCCGCCAGCACAGCAACGTTACCGACAATCGCCTGCAAAGAAGGCGCCCACACGTAGGGGCGGTGCGCCAGCTCGCCCTGCATGCCGCGCACTTCCAGTTTCTCTCCGTCCACAGTGATGAAGTTACCTTTCAACGCCGCCGGGACAACCGGATGGCGCGGTGCGTTAGCGCCCATTTTCGGGCCCCAGAACTCCACTTTGAACGGCAGTTTGGCCTTGATGTGCTCCAGCACCGCAGGCGGCGCCACGACGTCGGCTTGCGGAAAGATTTCCTTCAGCACTTCCACGCCAAAGTAATAGTCCGGATCAGCGTTGCTGACCAAGATGGTTTTCAGCGTTTTACCGGAGTCCAGCACATTGGCGGCGATGCGATAGGCGTCGGCGCGGGTGAATCCAGCGTCCACCACAACCGCTTCAGTTTCTCCGCTGATGACGGTGGAAGTGACGTTGAAACTGTTGTCGTCAGCGTTGTAGACCTTCAATTGCAGCGGTTCTTTCGCTTCAACGGCGGCAGTGAATGAAACAGCGACGGATGCGGCTAAAAGTAGTTTGCGAAACATGATCAGTGACTCCTCATATGAATAATTGATGGGAGCACTATAATTTCCAGATAAGCGCAGAAAAATGGCCATATCCGCACAACTTTGTTGCATGAATTAAGCGAATAGGGGACGGGACTGGTGCGTTGGGTTGCGCTAAGTCGCTGACGTCGGTACAAAATAAAAGACATGAATCCGCAAACTTTCATCTTTGCTCCGCTCTGGCGGATATGACAAATCATCCATGAACTTTGAATTGACGCTCCTGCTGTTCGGCGCTGCGGTGATCGCCTTCGCGCTTATTTCCCGTTGGTCCCAGCAGGGACCCATGACTGCCCCCTTGTTTTTTACGCTGGCCGGATTGCTGCTCAGCGATCGCGGTCTGGGTCTGCTCGCCGCCGATCCTGAATGGAGTCTGGCGCACTGGTTGGCGGAGGTCACCCTGGTGTGGGTGTTGTTTACCGATGCGTCGCGCATCAATCTGCGTCAGCTCAGGGAAGGCCACAATATTCCGCTACGTCTGCTCGGTTTGGGGCTGCCGTTGTGTATCGGCGTCGGCGCGTTGATCGCCTATCCCATGTTTCCTGAGCTGGGTTGGGCGGGCGCTTTCACCCTGGCGGTGATCCTGGCGCCGACGGACGCGGCGCTGGGACAGGCGGTCATCAATAACGAACGCGTACCGGTGCGCATCCGTCAGGCGTTCAATGTGGAAAGCGGACTCAATGACGGCATGGCGCTGCCTTTGCTGATCATCGGTCTGTCCTGGCTGATTGGCGAAAACCACAGCGCCAGTCACTGGCTGGAACTGGCGTCGATGCAACTGTTGCTAGGCCCGATCTATGGCGTCGCCGTGGGTCTGGCGGCGGGACGCGCGCTGGACGTCGGCGTGCAACGACGCTGGGTGAGCCCGACCTATCAGCGTCTGGGACTGCTGGCCATCGCCATGGCGTCATACGGCTTGGCGGAACTGTGCGGCGGCAATGGCTTTATCGCCGCCTTCTGCGCGGGCGCGGCGGTAGGCACGCGTACTCACGTTTTCTGCGCCCCTCTGCATCGCTTTGCGGAAACCGAAGGGCAGTTATTAAGCCTGATCAACTTTCTGTTGTTCGGCGCCATCATGATTCCACACGCCCTGCCGGATCTCACCTGGACGCACTTCTTCTATGCGCTATTGAGTCTGACGGTCATTCGCATCATCCCGGTGATAATCAGCCTGACTGGCACCCAGCTGCAGTTCACCAGCAAGCTGTTTCTGGGCTGGTTCGGGCCACGGGGGCTGGCCTCCCTGCTCTATGTGCTGCTGGTCATGCAGGAGGATCATGCGCCTGGGAAAGATCAGCTCTTCAGCGTCGCCGTGCTGACCATCCTGCTCAGCGTATTGCTGCATGGCGTCACCGCCGCGCCGCTGGCGCAACGATACAGCCGCTATATTCAGCGCAACAGCGCGGATACCGGCGCCGAGCAGAAAGAAACCTCCAGCTTCCCTACCCGGCGACCCTTTGGGCGCGAGGAAACCTGAACGCTCCAACAGAGCGTTTAAACAGACGACTGCTAGCCCTTCCACTCCGCATCCCGCGCCATGGCGACGAAGGAGGCCAAATAGTCCGTGCCGGCGTCCTCTTCACGCACGCCCAGAAAAATCTGTTTAGCGATGCCCTGCGGCCCCAGTCGCACCGGACGCACCGGTATCTTCTGCGCATACTCCGCCACCAGCCACTTCGGCAAAGCCGCCACGCCACGCCCCGCCGCCACCATTTGCAGCATGATGTCCGTCGTCTCAATCGTCTTGTGTTGCCTGGGGTTGCAGTTGGCGGGCAACAGGAACTGGTTGTAGATATCCAGGCGATCGATATCCACGGGATAAGAAATCAGGGTCTCCTGCAACAGGTGGGCAGGTTCGACGAAGGCAGTTTGCGCCAGCGGGTGATTATTGCTCACCACCAGCACCTGCTCGTAATCGAACACCGGCTGAAAGGACAATCCATCCTTGCGCATCGGGTCCGGCGTCACCAGCACGTCGATTTCATACCCAATCAACGCCCCGATGCCGCCAAACTGAAACTTCTGTTTGACGTCCACATCTACATCCGGCCAGCGCTGCAGGTACGGCGCCACCACTTTCAGCAGCCACTGATAACAGGGATGGCACTCCATACCGATGCGCAATGCGCCGCGCTGCCCCTGAGAGAACTGACTCATCACCAGTTCGGCGTGTTCGAACTGCGGCAGCAGTCGTTTGGCCAACGCCAACAGGTACTCTCCAGCCTGGGTAAAGCGCAGATTGCGGCCTTCCTTGGTCCAGACCGCGGCGCCTAATTGCTGCTCCAGTTTCTTTACCGCATGACTGAGAGCGGATTGCGTCAGACACAGGCTTTCCGCAGCGGCGGTCAGCGAACCTAAACGGTCCACTTCCCGCAGGATGGCGAGATGATTACGTTCCAGCATGTCAGCAACTCATGAATTTATTTAATAGATAGATGAAATCTTAACATTATTTTTCATAATTCTGAGTCTCTATGATGAAGTCATCGACATAGGAGGCATGACATGATTACCACTCACAACCTGGGGTTCCCCCGCATTGGCGCAAAACGGGAATTGAAATTCGCTCAGGAAGATTATTGGAAAGGACGCATTCCCCAGGAAGAGCTGCTGAAAGTAGGCGCGGAGCTGAGGCAGCGCCATTGGCGTAATCAGTCCCAACTGGACCTGGTTCCGGTAGGCGACTTTTCCTTCTACGATCAAGTCTTGGATATGAGCTTCACCCTCGGCGTCATTCCCGAGCGGGTCAGCCGTCTGCAAGGCGACGAGCTGGACAACTACTTCCGGGTCGCCCGCGGCCGTTCGGCGCAGGACAGCGATTGCCATTGCGTGCATGCCGGAGAGATGACCAAGTGGTTCGACACCAACTATCACTACATCGTGCCGGAGTTCACCGCAGACACCGCATTTTCGCTCAATCCGTCCCGTTTGCTGGCGGAAATTGCGGAGGCGAAGCAAACCAGCGCCAAGATCAAGCCCGTCATCATTGGCCCTGTGACCTATCTGTGGCTGGGCAAGAGCAAAGACGGCTCCAATAAACTCGACCTGCTGGAGCGTCTGTTGCCGGTCTACGCTGCGCTACTGGACGTGTTGGCTAGCCAGGGCGTGGAGTGGGTGCAGATCGACGAGCCCATTTTGGTCACTGAGCTGGACGCCAGCTGGCGATACGCGCTCAACCTCGCCTATCACACGCTCAAGTCCAGTAAAGCCAAACTGCTGTTGGCGACCTATTTCGGACAACTGCAGGACAACCTGCAACTGGCCTGCGAACTGCCTGTGGGTGGGCTGCATGTGGACGCCATCAATGGACGTGCGGAGATCGGTAAACTGATCGACTGGCTGCCGAGCCATAAAGTGCTGTCTCTGGGCGTAGTGAACGGACGTAATATCTGGAAGACCGACCTCAATCAAACCCTGGACTGGCTGCAACCGGTTTACGACAAACTGCAATCCCGTTTGTGGCTGGCGCCGTCCTGCTCTCTGCTGCACTCCCCTGTGGATCTGGACAGCGAAGAGAAGATGGATGCGGAGATCAAATCCTGGCTGGCGTTCGCCCTGCAAAAGCTGGATGAAGTGAAGATTCTTGCGACAGCATTGAGCGAGGGCCGCAACACGGTCGCAGAGGCATTGCAGGAAAATCAGTCTTGCGTGGACAGCCGCAAAGGGTCTTCTCGCGTGCATAATCCAGCGGTGAAAGAGGCCGTGGAGGCGATCACCGCCGACATGGGCGATCGTCGCAGCGACTATCAAACCCGGGCAGCCAGACAGGCGCAAAGATTGCAGTTGCCTGCGTTCCCGACCACCACTATCGGGTCGTTTCCACAAACTGCGGACATTCGTAATGCGCGCCGCCGTTATCGTCAGGGCGAGCTGCAGGACAACGAATACCGCGCGCTGATGCAGCAGGAAATCGAGCGTTGCGTAAGAGAGCAGGAAAGCCTGGGCCTGGACGTGCTGGTGCACGGCGAAGCGGAACGCAACGACATGGTGGAGTATTTCGGCGAGCAGTTGGACGGCTATGTGTTCAGTCAGTTCGGCTGGGTGCAGTCCTACGGCTCCCGCTGCGTCAAACCGCCCATTATTTTCGGCGATATCAGCCGCCCGCAGGCGATGACCGTGGAATGGATCAAGTATGCGCAATCACTCACTGACCGCCCGATGAAAGGCATGTTGACCGGTCCGGTGACCATTCTGAACTGGTCTTTCGTACGGGACGACCAGCCTCGCGCCCTCACCTGTTATCAACTGGCGCTGGCCATTCGCGCCGAAGTGCAGGACCTGGAGCGCGCCGGCGTTCGCGTCATCCAGATCGATGAAGCGGCGTTACGGGAAGGCTTGCCGTTAAGACGCGCGCAGTGGCGGGAATACCTGCAATGGGCGGTCAGCTCATTCCGCATCGCCGCCAACGGCGTCGGTGATGAAACTCAGATTCACACCCACATGTGCTACTCCGAGTTTAACGACATTATCGAGGCCATCGCCGGGATGGACGCGGACGTCATCACCATCGAAACCTCCCGTTCCGACATGGAGCTGCTGGACGCCTTCGATAATTTCAAATACCCGAATGAAATCGGCCCAGGCGTGTATGACATCCATTCGCCGAATATTCCGAGCGAAACGCACATCGTCCAGTTGATGCGAAAAGCCGCCGAGCGCATTCCCGCACACCGACTGTGGGTGAATCCGGATTGCGGCCTGAAGACCCGCAACTGGGAAGAAGTACGCCCGGCATTGCAGAACATGGTGAACGCCGCCAAACAGCTACGCGCCGACACCGTCGCCGCAGCCTGATATTCCCTAACCACCCCCGCGTGCAAGCGCGTTCAGAGGACCGGAGCCATCCCGGTCCTCTTCTTTTTTGTTGTTACTGCTTTGTCTTTCCGCTTTTCTGCGTATCCGCAGCCCCGTTATCGACGTCAATACGCATCAGCCATCGCTATCGTCGCCGGAGACAAGCTCCACTGAGAGCGCGCCATTGGCGCGATAAGCGGTGGATTGATGCTGAGCGCCGAAAAATACCAACGCCTCCCCAGCGCCAGTGAACTTCACTTCGTCCAGCCCCAGATCCAACTGCGCCGAGGCGCCAAAGAACACACGCACGCATTGCACATGACGCAGGTCCACGCCCTGAGCGGCGAAATCAGCAAGCGGAATTTCCACCGTACTCCAATCCGGGCCGACGCTGAGGTAGTCGTTCAACGATACGCCCAGGTCTTTCCTCACCTGCGTATCCCATAACTGCACATACCATTGCGACGGCGCGGCGCCGTTCAGCGTCTTGAAGGACAGCGACAGTTTATCCAGCCCCATGGCGGGCAGGTCGAACTCTCCGCTCCACAGGGCGCTTTCAAACAGGCGAAATTGATCCCACTGCACATCGTCTCCGTGCAAACGCAGATACAGGCCATCTCCCTCTCCCGGCTGCGGGTCTGGATCGGGAGGCGCGCCAGCGTCCTTGGCGAAGCTCAACAACCAGTGAAACAGAACATGGCGGCCAAATTCGTTGTAGTGATAGTAATAACCGTCGCCGCCATAAGCGCCGGCGGCGTCGACATTGGGATCATTGTGGTCGTAGGCTAATTCCAGATAGTAGTTTTTGCTGTCCACAACCTGACCATCGCTGTTTCTAAATGTGTGATTCAGCTTCAGACCATAGGCGCCATCCCAGGAATTGTGTGCAACGCCCGCGAAGCTGGTCAGCTTGGCGGGATACATCGGCGGGTAATCCGGATCGCCGCAGCCGTTCAGCTTTTTATCCACGGCGTTTTTACCGGAGTTATGACCGATAACCGCGTCTTCATCGCCATGAAACGCCCAGACGGCAATGTGATGAATAGCCTCGCAGTCGAACTCCTGTGGATACCAGGCGGCGATGGGGGCGGCTGCGGCGAGGGTGTCCGGCCTGTCCCGCAGCACGTTGTAAGTACCGTTGCCGCCCTGGCTGTAGCCGGTGACGTAGACGCGATTCAGGTCCACGTTGTAATTGGCCACCGCGTGGTTATAGATTTGTTCATAGCGGCTTTTATGCATGCCGCAAATTCCCGATCCGCCCGCCGGCAACTGCGGCGCCAGCACAATCAACGGAGATGACGCTTCCCACAGGCCATCCCGAATCATCCTGGGAACGCCAGCGCCTGACACCTTGTTGAGAATTTGCATGTTCAGGGAATAAGTTCCATCACCGTTATTCACGGTGGCGTCGCCGCACTCCCCCAGTCCATGCAAGGAAATCAGCAGAGGATAACCCTCCTCGCGCTGAGGGTCGTAATCAGCAGGAAGGTGTATGAAACCATTCAAAGTTTGCGGGGTTTCCATTTTGCCGTTGATGGGCATCAGCGCCGCGTAGACGGCGGACGTCAGGAACAGCGTCGCCGCGAGAAGGAGAGATATTAAGGTTTTCATGGCGATTCCTTTGCGCTTGCAACAGTATTAACCAGGCAGACAAATAGCTCCATGATGACTATAGCTAACGCGGGGGCGGGAAACGGTCTCTGCTTCACGAATCCGGGTAACGTCCTACATCCTTCCGTTAAGAAATGTAATCCCGCCCGAAGCGCCTATAATTACTAAGACAGCTTTAACGTCGCAGGTGCATCCCATGTCCTCGCCCGTCTCCACTAGTCGCCCAGGCCTCACTGCTCTTGCCGCTTTATACAGTCTGTTTCTGATCGCCGCCCCGGTCGCCTCGGAAACTCTGACCGTGGCCACCGGCGACTGGCCTCCCTATGTGTCGCCGCAGTTAAAGCACTATGGCGTCACCGCGCGCATCGTCAAAGAAGCCTTCGAGGCGGCGGGGGATAAAGTCGTGTTTCAGTTCTTTCCATGGAAGCGCACGCTGCTGATGTCGGAAGAAGGGCTGGCGGACGCCTCTTTTCCCTGGAGCCACAAACCGGAACGGGAAGCCCATCATTACTACAGCGATTCCATCGGCAGATATGGGTATGTGTTTTTCCACCTCAAAACCACATCGTTTGAATGGCGTGAACTCAGTGACCTGCGCAGCCTGAAAGTCGGCGGCACCAACAGCTATAACTACGGAGAAGACTTCGTGAGCGCCTCAAAGGACGGGCTGTTTGAGATTGAGTGGGTGCACTCCGACGAGCTGAACTGGCGCAAACTGCTGGCGGGGCGCCTCGACATCTTTCCCTCGGACGTAGAAGCAGGCTACGCCGAACTTCGCGACCTGTTCCCGGCGGAACAGGCCAACCGCGTGACGCACCACCCTCACCCGCTAAAACCGCTCACCACCATGCATCTCCTGTTCTCCATGGAAAAACCGGAAAGCGTCGAACGCCTCAAACGCTTCAACGCCGGCCTGCAACAACTGCACGCAGAGGGCAAAATCGAGCAATACCTGCGCGAATCCCGAGAGGGACAATATCGTTTAGTCAGCGAGGAAGTGCGGGAAGAAGGGTTGTAAGGGCGCAGCGCCACAAAACCAATACCGCCAGACACCGACGAATGGATAAGTCCCTGCGCGCCCGCTCTGATTATAATACCCCCTAGCCTACATCCAACTACGCCAAGGAAAAGCTATGAGTGACGCGTCGTTAGCTGCGCAATTGCAACGTATTTTTGATGATGAGATTCCCCTTACCCGTGCGATGGCGTTACGCGTCGATCAGTATGACGGACAGGCGCTGGCGCTGTCGGCGCCGCTGGAGAACAACATTAACGATAAGGCGACGGCGTTCGGCGGCAGTCTGTATTCCATGTGCGTCTTGTCCGGCTGGGGTCTGCTGACTCTGACCTTGAAGTCTCATGACCTCAAGGGGGATATCGTGATACAGGACAGCCAGATTCAATTTCTCAAGCCGCTGCGATCAGAGCGTTTAGCCGTGCGCTGCGCTTTTGCTGAGCCACAGCAGGTGGATGAGTTCGTCAGCGTTTACCAGCAACGGGGCAAAGCCCGTCGGGAGCTGGTGGCGGAGATTCTTGCGGACGGCGAAACAGCAGTGCGCTTTACCGGACGTTATGTGGCGCTGAAGGCGGATTGAGGCGGCGCGGAGCCATGTCCAAACGCCCAACGATCACCGATCTCGCCCAAGCCGCGGGAGTCAGTCCAGCCACCGTGGACCGGGTGCTGAATAACCGCTCCAAAGTGCGAGAAGCGACGGCGCAACGAGTGCTGCTGGCGGCGGAGGATATTGGCTATCACGCCTCTGGACTACTGAAAAAACGCTTTCAGGAATCCAAACCCCGCAAAACCATCACACTGCTGCTGCAACGCAGCGCCGAAGCCTTTTATCAGGCGCTGGGAACCGCGCTGGTCAACGCCGCCGCGCGACAGCGGGATTATCAGATCCAGACCCATTTGATTTTCATGGACGAAGTCGCCCCCGCCTATATCGCGGGGCAGCTGCAGCAGGTAGCGGAAGCATCTGACGCAGTGGCGCTGGTGGCGTTAGACCATCACTCGATCAACCAGGTCATCGAGCAACTGGCCGCCCAGGGAAAGCCCGTCATCACTCTGCTGTCGCAACTCTCCTCTCAGGCCTGCGCCGGGCATCTCGGCCTGGATAGCCGCAAAGCGGGACGCAGCGCCGCCTGGGCAATTTCACGATTGGCGAAGAAAGAGGGAGAGGTTGGGATACTGCTGGGCAGTCATCGCTACCTGAATCAGGAAATATCCGAGATCAGCTTTATCAGTTACTTTCGCGAGCTGGGCCGCAACTTCCGCCTGCTTGATCCAATCCTCAATCTCGACGACGATCGCCTCGCCGCCGAGGCCACCGCTAATCTGCTGGCGTCGCATCCTGATCTGGTGGCGCTTTACAGCGCCGGCGGCGGCATGGCGGGGATGATCTCCGCACTGCGCAACGAAGCTCCTGACCGCGATTTGGTGGTGGTCTGCAATGAGCTGACGCCCAGCACCCGAGAGGCCCTTAACGAAGGGCTGGTGGACATGGTGATCGCCACGCCGGTGGAACGTCTGGCCGCTGAAACCCTGGCCTTGTTCGTGCGCGCTTTCAACGCCAAAGGCGAACAACGCTTTGCGCCGGTCTTGCTGGCCCCGGAACTCCATATTCTGGAAAACATTTAGCGCCGCCAGAATCAAAAGCAGAGTCAAAAGAAAAAGCCCGCACGCTTTTCGCGTCGGGCTTATTCATGGCCGTATCCTAATCGTTGCGATGGGTCAGCTGGTCTTCTTGCGTTTATTCTGCCGGTGCTGATCCACCACCACCGCACACACGATAATGGCGCCTTTGATGATGTCCTGATAATAGGCGTCCACTCTCAGGAAAGTGAATCCGGACAGCATGACGCCCAGTATCAAGGCGCCGATAACCGTCCCGGTGATGCGTCCGCGTCCGCCGGACAACGACACCCCGCCGATTACCGCCGCCGCGATAGCGTCCAATTCGTACATCAGTCCCATGCCCGCCTGCGCGGTTTTAATGCGGGCTATCGCCACCATCGCCGCCAGTCCCGCCAGCAGACCTGCGATCATGTAGACCTTGATCAGGTGGGCGTCGATATTGATGCCGGATACCCGCGCCGCCTGAGGGTTGGCGCCGATCGCATAGGTGAACTTGCCGAAGCGGGTGTAACGCATGACGACATGGAAGAACGCCGCGACAAGCAGAAACACCACTACCGGCGCCCAGCGTCCCAGGCCGCTGCCGAGCATGGTGAAGCTCTCCGTGAAACCGGAAACAGGGCTGCCGTCCGTGAACCAGCGGGCGATGCCGCGAGCGGAAACCATCATGCCCAGGGTGGCGATGAAAGGAGGAATCTTGGTTTTCGTGATCAACCAGCCGTTGATGAAGCCGGCCAGGGCGCCAATGGCCAATCCCACCACCAGCGGCACGACAAAGGGCAGGTCCACCAACGCAGGGTAAATGATCTTGGGCCAGTTGCTGTCCTGGGCGAACGTGGCGGCGATCATAGCGGTCATCGCCACCACTGAGCCGGAGGACAAATCAATGCCGCCGGTGATAATGACCTGAGTGACGCCGACGGCGATGATGCCGATCACCGACACCTGAAGAATAATAATCTGCAGACGGCTCACATTGGCCAGGAAGCTCTGCCCGACGATGAACCAGCCCAGCACCTCGAACAATGCCGCAATGCCGAACAGCACCATCAGGATGCTCAGCTCGGGAGGCATGCGCTTCTTTGACGTGGGAGTCAGGCGTCCGTTATCCGTCGTCATGGGACCACTCGTTGTTGTCGTTGCCATTTCAACCTCTCTCAATATTAGTCACCAGCGGTTTACTGCGCCGCCAGATCCATAATCTTCACTTGATCCGCTTCCGCCCGGTCCAGAATGCCGGTGACGCGCCCTTCATGCATAACCACGACCCGATCGCTCATGCCGAGTATTTCCGGCAGTTCGGAGGAGATCATCACCACCGCCACGCCTTTGTGAGCCAGTTGGGTGATCAGGCTGTGTATCTCGGCTTTGGCGCCGACATCGATGCCCCGCGTAGGCTCATCCAGAATCAGAATTTTCGGATGGGTCAACAGCCAGCGGCCGATCAGCACTTTCTGCTGATTGCCCCCTGACAGGTTCTCGATCACTTCATCCATCCCCGGCGTTTTCACCCGCAACTTGTTGCAGATTTCCACCGCTTCTTTCGCCAGCTCCGCTTCCGCCACGAATCCCTTGTTGACGAATTTCTGATGCAGCACCGCCGACTGGATGTTTTCTTGGATGGTCAAGGGAAGAAAGCAGCCCGTCTCCTTACGGTCTTCCGTGAGAAACGCCATGCCATGCTGAATCGCTTCATTAGGAGATTTGATCTGCACGAATTCGCCATTGATCTGAATCGCCCCGCCGTCAGCGGGGGCGACGCCAAATAAGGCTTCGGCGACGTTGGAACGGCCGGAGCCGACCAGCCCTGCAAACCCGACTATCTCCCCCGCGCGCACGTCGAAAGACACGTTACGGAATACGCCTTCGCGGCTCAGGTTCTTCACGGACAGCACCACATCGCCCAACGCCACCTCTTCTTTCGGGAACATCTGCGATACTTCCCGTCCCACCATCATGCGAATGATGTCGTCGCGAGTGACGTTGGAGGACAGATGCGTGCCGATGTACTGGCCGTCGCGAAACACCGAAAACTCATCGGCGATTTCGAACAGCTCATTCATTTTGTGGGTGATGTAGACAATGCCGATGCCCTTGGCGCGCAGGTCGCGAATAATCTCAAAAAGATGGGCGACTTCGGTCTCGGTGATCGCCGATGTCGGCTCGTCCATGATCAGCACGTCGGAATTGAAAGACACCGCTTTGGCGATCTCGACCATCTGCCGGTTGGCGACCGACAGTTCGCTGATTTCCGCATCCGGATCAAGGCTGATATTGAGACGGTCGAACAGGTCCTGAGTCCGCCGCCGCATCTCGTCGTGATCGATCAGGCCAAAGCGGCCTTTGGGTTCGCGGCGAATCCAGATGTTTTCCGCCACGGTCATGGGATTCATCAGCAACAACTCCTGATGAATCATGGCGATGCCGGCTTCCTGTGCGTCCAGCGGCTTTTCCAGCCGCACCGGTTCGCCCCGCAGCAATACCTGTCCTTTGTCGGGCTGATAAATACCGGCGATGATTTTCATCAACGTCGACTTGCCCGCGCCGTTCTCCCCCATCAACGCATGCACCGTCCCCGGACGAATCCTGAGGGAGACGTTGTCCAGAGCCACCACACCTGGGAACTCCTTACGGACATTGGCCACTTCGAGCACGTATTCGTAATTGCGATTTTGGGGAATTGCGCTGTTCACAGACACCGCCTCCACTACTGATGCGCTACTCATAACGCAATCCCTCCGCATTGCCTAAGGTGGAAAATCGACTTACTTGCTCAGGTACTTATCCAGGTTAGCCGGCGTCACCAGCTCAAAGGGCACCCAAACTTTCTGATCCACATTTTCACCTTTGGCGAGACGAACGGCGGTGTCTACCGCACCCGCGCCCTGACCTTTGGCGCTCTGGAATACGGTCACATCCAGATCGCCGGACTTCATCGCAGCCAGCGCATCAGGGGTGGCGTCGATGCCTGCGACGACAACGGAATCCATCTTGCGACCCGCCGCTTTCAAAGCCTGCAGGGCGCCGATGGCCATTTCGTCGTTATTGGAGATGACCGCGTCAAACTCCAGGCCCGCGGACAGCCAGTTGGTCATCAGGTCGTTGCCTTTCAGACGCGACCATTCCGCGGTCTGCTCCGCAACGATTTTCATACCGGAGCATTCTTTACGCTTGATGACGTCATGCACGTCTTTGGTACGCTGAATAGCCGCCTGATTGGAGAGTTCGCCCATCATGACCACCACGTTGCCTTTGCCTCCCAACAGACGACACACTTCTTCCGCCTGCAGGGTGCCGGACACTTCCTCGTTGGAAGCGACAAACGCCTGATTGTCCGGAAGCTGGTTAACGTTGATAGGTTGACGGTTGACATAAATGAGGGGAATGCCGGCGGCTTCCGCGTCGCTGCTCATGGACACGGTGGCGTCGGTATCGACAGGGTTGACGATGATGGCGTCCACGCCCGACGCAATAAAGTTCTGAATCTGATTGAGTTGCGTGCCGACTTCGTTCTTACCGTCCTCAATCTGCACATCTACGCTTTTATCCTTAGCGGCGGTTTCAATGCCGTTACGCAAAGCGGTCAGGAAGTTATCATCGAATACGGCCATGGATACGCCAATTTTAAGATCAGCGGCCGCAACGGAGCCGGCAAACATGGCTGACGCCAAGACACTCAAGGCTAACTTTTTCATCTTATAATTATCCTCTTTGATTTCGAGTACCCGTTGCACTCACTTTTTTATTGTTGGTTCCGGTTTGAATCACATCGGCGCAACGCGTATTGTGGTCAATTTCTGTGCGTCCGCATAGGCCGCAGATCCAACCGCCGCCGTTTCGCCTCAGTGCAGTTCCGACTCCTTGATATCGAGATTTTTATTCCAGATATTTATATGATGGAACATATATTCCAATTTGCACCTGCCGCCCCAATTTGTCAACCCTTTTTCCGCGCCCCTGAGCGTTTTCCCTCAGCCCCCGCCGTATAAAGGCCGCGGCGACGGCTCGCTATAAACGGAATATTTATTTCATCGCAGTTTCATATGGACGGACTTTCCTCTAAAACGGCTTGCCGCCGAGCGATCACAACCTGCAACACTCTCCCAATGATGTAATCACCTCAGGATTCGCTCTGCCTTGCTTTCAAAAATGATGTTTTTTGAGGCGATTTGATGTCTCAGTGATGGGATTGATTGACGCCCAGACGAGGGACGATTTAATTTTTTTCGCACAAGTCCTGAACGCCGCCGACCTCCAGGGTCACGCGCAAGTTAAGGACCACAGTAACGACAATAGTGACGTCCCCGACGCACACAGATAACAACAACAAGGTAAACCGACTATGTCCCATCCCTCTCCCGATTTGCTTCGTTTCGCGTTGAATCACATGGTATGCCCGTCCCTCACGCCGCTTGCGCTATTGGACGCTGCGGCGTCCCTAAGTGTCGACGCCGTTGAGCTGCGCAACGACATAGTCGACAACAGCCTCACCAACCTTGAACAGGCTAAAGCCGTTAACGCCAAGGCCGCGGCAATGGGCATCGAGATCCTTAGCGTCAACGCCCTCTACCCTTTCAATATCTGGAATGACGAACGCGTCGCACAGGCGAAGGAGCTGGCGCACCTGGCCGCCGCCTGCGGCGCCAAAGCGCTGGTATTGTGCCCCTTAAATGATGGAACCCAGGTGGCCCCCAGCGCCAGCAAAGACAAAGAGCTTCGCCAGGCTCTTCAAGCGTTAAAGGAAATCCTGGAGCCGCATGGGCTTCAGGGCTATGTCGAGCCGCTTGGCTTCCCCGTTTCCTCTCTGCGTTTTAAGCAGGAAGCATTGGCGGCCATTGACGCCATAGATGGGGCGGATTGCTTTCAGTTGCTCCATGACACTTTCCATCATCGCGGCGCGGGCGACCAGCGCCTGTATCCCCAACGCACCGGACTGATCCACTTATCCGGCGTTGAAGATCCGGCTCTCAGTTTCACCGACATGCTGGACGGCGACCGCGTACTGGTCGGCCCCAAAGACAGGCTGGGCAATATCGAGCAGCTTCAACAAATGCTGGTCGCAGGTTATCGCGGCCCCATCTCCTTCGAACCCTTTTCCGAAACCGTGTGGAGTCTTGCAGATCCGCTCAACGCCGTGAAAGAAAGCATGGCGTATATCCGGCAGGCGCTCGCCCAATAACGCTTCCGACAGGATTTTCACATCACCGAATACAAGAGGCGTCCTGATGAAAATAGCCCTTGATCCCTACATGCATCGTCATTTATCGCTGCCTGACATATGTCGTCTGACGCGGGAGTTGGGATACAACTATATCGAGCTGTCGCCGCGGGCGGATTTCCTGCAATGGTGGACGCGCCCCCGGATTTATCCAGAGCGAGTGCAATCATTCAAAAAAGCCATGCGCGACCACGGCGTCGCGTTGGCCTCCCTGCAGCCCATGTACCGCTGGTCCAGTCCTTATCCGGATGAATGGGAAGTCGCCATAGACAACTGGAAGCGAACCATTCAGATAGCGGTGGAGATGGACTGCGATCTGCTCATTTCCGAATTCGGCCGCGGCGGCTCTCCGGAACGCTCCGCCGCAGATCACAGCGGCCTGCACACGCCGGAAGCCTGCGAGAACGCCTTCTGGCGCGCTATGGACACGCTGGTTCCACTGCTGGAGCGAGAAGGCCTGACCTTAAGCATCGAACCCCACCCTGAAGACTGGGTGGAACAGATCGATGCAGCCGTGGACATCATCAGGACGATTAACTCCAAAGCCGTGAGATGCTCCTACATCGCTCCGCACTCTTTCTATTACGGGGACGATCTGGCGCAGTCGATCCGGGCGACCAAAGATGTGCTGACGCATGTCCGGGTCGCCGACACCTTCAACCATAAAGCCTCATCGCAATTACGCTACATCGTCAACCCGCCCGGCTCCAGCGCCCGCGTGCATCAGCATCTGGATATCGGCCAGGGCGAAATCGACTGGGACGTCTTCTTCCAGACCCTGCGTGACATTGATTTCGACGGCGTGCTGTCGAGCTGCGTCTTCGCGTGGGAAGAACGGGCGGAGTCGTCCTCAGGCTTCATGCGGGAGGAGATCCAACGCTATGTCGATAAATACTGGCATTAGCGGCTACAAAGCTACAAAGCTACAAAGCTACAAAGAGGATAATGCAATCATGTCTCTTAGAATCGGAATTATCGGCGCCGGCGCCATAGGAACGGATCACGCCCGCCGCATCACAAATACATTAAGCGGCGCGCAAGTCGTCGCCGTCACCGACGTCAATCCTGAGCAGGCCCACGCCCTTATAGATGGGCTCCAGTTAAAGGCTCAGGTATATCGCGACAGCCATGAGTTGATTCACGCCGAGTCTGTCGACGCGGTCCTCGTCACCTCTTGGGGACCCACTCATGAGGAGTTCGTGCTCGCAGCGATCGCCGCAGGAAAATACGTCTTCTGCGAAAAGCCGCTGGCCACCACCGCAGACGGATGCCGTCATATCGTGGACGCAGAGATCAACGCAGGCAAACGATTGGTTCAGGTTGGTTTTATGCGTCCTTATGACAGCGGCTATCGACAGTTGAAACAGGCCATCGACGCTGGCGAAATCGGCGCGCCCTTGATGGTTCACTGCGCTCATCGCAATCCCTCCGTCCCGGAATCTTACGTTACGCCCATGGCGATACATGACACCCTCATTCATGAACTGGATGTGCTGCGCTGGCTGCTGGATGACGACTACGTCAGCGCGCAGGTCGTGTTTCCCCGCAAAACCCGGCACGCTCACAGTAAAGTGGCCGATCCCCAGATCGTGCTGCTGGAGACTCGCAAAGGCGTGCGCATTGATGTGGAGATTTTCGTAAATTGCCGTTATGGCTATGACATTCAATGCGCGGTGGTCGGTGAAGAAGGCATCGCCAATCTGCCGGAGCCGCAGAGCCTGCTGATGCGTAAAGACGCCATGCATTACGCCAGGGTGCTGACAGACTGGAAACAGCGCTTCATCGACGCCTATGACAGCGAGCTGCAAGCCTTTATCAAGGATATCCAGAACGGCGCGCTCAGCGGCCCTTCCGCCTGGGATGGATTCGCCGCCGCCATCGCCGCAGACGCCTGCATCAAGGCTCAGGACAGTGGACGCATTGAAACCATTGAAATGCCTACTCGTCCCGCCTTCTACGCCTGACTCCGATCTTCCCCGGCATAGCGCCTTGGGTCCGGTTGGGCTCAAGGCCTCGCCCTATTGGAATATTTATTCCACAGAGCGTTAGAAATCTTCCCTGTTCCACCTACTTCACCGATAAAAGTTCGTCTCCACGATGCTGCGGAAGGTCGCCTTACTTAAGTTTTGCGCCGCTTGCGCCAGGGCTTACGGCCCATCCTCCTCGTAAAAAAGAAAGTATTTTCCATCTATTGTCATTATGGAATTTTTATTCTATTCTTTTGAAAAAATGAAATGTCGGCGATGTCTGCGTCAGCACGGAGACAGGCCGGGGGAATTCGATGTATGGTTATGGGAGCCGCAGTTCCCGGCCACGGGAGATAAACAATAATATGAGTACAGACAAAACTCTGGACCTGATCTGCCTCGGCAGAGCCGCCGTCGACATTTACGGCGAACAAATCGGCAGCCGACTGGAAGACATGAGCAGCTTCGCCAAATACCTCGGCGGCTCCTCCGGCAACATCGCATATGGAACCGCCCGCCTGGGCCTGAAATCCGCCATGCTGACCCGCGTCGGCGACGAACACATGGGTCGTTTCGTACGCGAAGAACTGGCCCGCGCTGGCGTCGACGTCAGCCATGTGGTCACCGACAAAGAACGCCTGACCGGTCTGGTGCTTCTCGGCATCAAAGATAAAGACACGTTTCCACTGATTTTCTATCGCAACGACTGCGCTGACATGGCGGTGGACAGCGGTGACTTCACCCCCGAATTTATCGCGTCCTCCAAAGCCCTGTTGATCACCGGCACCCACTTCTCCACAGACCAGACTTACCGCGCCAGCATGACAGCGCTGGAATATGCGAAAGCCGCCGGCGCCAGGCGGATTCTCGATATCGATTACCGCCCGGTGCTGTGGGGTCTGACCAGCCTCGGCGACGGCGAAACCCGCTTTATTTCCAGCGAAGGCGTCACTCGGCATTTGCAAAGCATCCTGCCCCACTTCGACTTGATTGTGGGCACCGAGGAAGAAGTGCATATCGCTGGCGGCAGTACAGACACAATCACCGCCCTGCAGGCGATTCGCGCGCTGACCGGCGCCACCATCGTCTTGAAACTGGGCGCCCAGGGCTGCACCGTGCTTGACGGCGAAATTCCCGCCAGCGCGGAGGCCTTCGAAGTGTATTCCGGCGTGCGCGTGGACGTGCTCAATGTGCTCGGCGCCGGCGACGCCTTTATGAGCGGTTTTCTGCGCGGCTGGCTGCGCGGCGAATCCTATGAGCGCTGCTGCGCCTACGCCAACGCCTGCGGCGCCCTGGTGGTGTCCCGGCACAGCTGCGCGCCAGCCATTCCCAGCGCGGAAGAGCTGGACGACTATATGGCGCGGGCGCAATCCATTCCCCGTCCGGATCTGGACGAGCGGCTGAACTATCTGCATCGGGTCACCACCCAGCGCAACAGCGCCCAGTGGAGCGATCTGTGCATTCTGGCTTTCGATCATCGCAAGCAACTGTTCGACATGGCGCGGGAAGAAGGCGCAGAACTGTCCCGCATCAAGCAGCTAAAACGCTTGCTGGTAAAAGCGACGGAGTTGGGGGCCAAAGGCATCGGCGACAGTCAGGTCGGCGTCCTGGTTGACGACACCTATGGACAGGACGCGCTCAATGACGTCAGCGGGCGCGGTTGGTGGATTGGTCGCCCGGTGGAGTTTCCCAGCTCACGCCCCTTGGAATTGGAAGGCGGCCGCAGCGTCAGCGCGCGCCTGAAAACCTGGCCCAAAGAGCATATCGTCAAATGCCTGGTGTTCTACCACCCGGAAGACTGCATCGACCTGCGCATGGCGCAGGAGCGTCAGGTGCGCGAACTGTACAAAGCCTGCTGCGATTCCGGTCATGAAATGCTGCTGGAGCTGATTCCGCCTCGTGACCAGAACGTTACCGACAATGTTTATATCGACGCCATGGCCCGCTTCTACAACCTTGGCGTCAAGCCGGACTGGTGGAAACTGCCGCCGCAATCGCCCGCCAACTGGCGCCGCATCAGCGACCTGATCGCACAACGCTCGCCCCATTGCCGCGGCGTGGTGATGCTGGGGCTGGACGCGCCGGCGGAAGAGCTGAAAAAAGGCTTTATGGACAGCGCCGGCTTCGACATCTGCAAAGGTTTCGCCGTAGGTCGCACAATTTTCAGCGTCCCCAGCCGCAAGTGGCTGCGCGGCGAATTCAACGACCAGGAGCTGATCGACGCGGTCGCCGCCAATTACCTGGAGCTGGTCGCCTGCTGGAAGCAACGCAACAGCCTGCAGCCCTAGACGATTTCCTTATTAATCAGGCAGACAAATAGCTTCCCTCTATTTGTCTGCAACGACAGGCACTGCACAGGTCAGGTCCTGTCTCCCGTGAAACAGACAGAGATGGCGAACGGACCGACGTCCGGATCAGCAAAGACGAGAGGCTAAGCCGAATGAAAACAATAAGACTGACTATGGCGCAGGCGGTGATCAAATATATGATCGCGCAAAAGGTCGACGTGGATGGCGAAATCAAACCTTTATTCGCAGGGATGTGGGCGATCTTCGGCCACGGCAACGTCGCCGGTCTGGGCGAAGCGCTGCATCATGTGCGCGATGCGCTTCCCACCTATCGCGCCCATAACGAACAGGGCATGGCCCACGCCGCGATCGCCTACGCCAAGACGCAGAATCGCCGTCAGATGATGGCCTGCACTGCGTCCGCCGGACCCGGCTCGGTGAATATGGTGACCGCCGCCGCCGTGGCGCACGTCAATCGCATCCCTGTGCTGTTTCTTCCCGGCGACACCTTCGCCACCCGCATACCCGATCCGGTGCTGCAGCAGGTGGAGAATTTCCACGACTACACCCTGACTTCCAATGATTGCTTCAAACCGGTGAGCCGTTTCTTTGATCGCATCACTCGCCCAGAACAATTACTGGCGTCGTTACCGCAGGCCTTGCGTGTCTTAACAGACCCCGTCGAATGCGGCCCGGTGACTTTGGCGCTGCCGCAGGATGTGCAGACCATGGCGTTCGATTACCCGGAAAGTTTCTTTGCGGAGAAAATCCATCGGCTGCGTCGTCAGGCGCCAGACGCCACAGAACTGGCTGACGCCATCGCCATGATCAAAGCCTCGAAAAAGCCGTTGCTGGTCGCTGGCGGCGGCGTGCATTACTCCGGCGCCCTGGCGGAGCTGGACAGCCTGGCCTCCACTTATGCATTGCCTGTAGGGGAAACCCAGGCGGGCAAAGGCGCCCTGCCCTGGGATCATCGTCAAAACATCGGTTCGCTGGGCGTCACCGGCGCCGCCTCCACCAATGCGCTCGCTGCGGAGGCGGATCTGATCATCGCCGTCGGCACGCGTCTGGGCGATTTCGCTTCCGGTTCCCGTGCGATCATTGACCCCGACGCCAGCTTGCTAAGCATCAATGTCGCCTCTTTTGACGCCGTCAAACACAAGGGACAGCCCCTGGTGGGCGACGCCAGACTGACGCTGGCGCAATTGCAAGATGCTCTGGGCGACTGGCGCCCCGACGGAGAGTGGATTGAAAAGGCAGAACGCTTACGCGCGCAGTGGCATAAGTCCGTGGACAACGCCACCGCCGACCATCAGGCGGACCTGCCTACGGATGCAGAAGTGGTCGGCGCGGTCAATCGCGCTGCGGGGGAAAAAGACATTGTGGTTTGCGCCGCCGGCGGTCTGCCGGGAGATCTGCAGAAGCTCTGGCGCACCCGCTATGACAGAGGCTATCACCTGGAGTACGGCTATTCCTGCATGGGTTATGAGCTGGCGGGAGGCGTCGGCGCCAAAATGGCGAAGCCGGATTCGGAAGTGTTCGTCATGGTCGGCGACGGCTCTTATCTGATGCTCAATTCCGAAATCGCCACCTCCGTCATGTTGGGGCAGAAAATCATCATTGTGGTGCTGGATAACCGTGGCTTTGGATGTATTCATCGTCTGCAACAAGCCTGCGGCGGTCCCGGTTTCAATAACCTGCTGGACGATTGCCTCACCACTGACGGCGGCGCGCCCAAAATCGACTTCGCCGCCCACGGCGCCGCGCTGGGCGCCAAATCGGAAAGCGTGCGCAATATCAAGGAGCTGGAGGCCGCCCTGGAGCGCGCCAAGGCGTCCGACATCAGTTATCTGATCGCTATCGACACCGATCCCCTGAAAGTCACTGAAGACGGCGGGGCCTGGTGGGACGTGGCGGTCGCGGAAGTATCCGAACGTCCGCAGGTCGAAGAGGCCCGCCGCCGTTACGAGAGCTTCAAAGCTCGTCAGTTCAAAAATCTGTAATCACTTTTGGCGGAATATCTGGAGATTTCTCATGAGCGTACGTATCGGCATCAACCCTCTGACCTGGACTAACGACGACCTGCCCTCCCTGGGCGGCGACACGCCGCTGGAAGTGTGCCTCAGCGAAGGTAAACAGGCGGGCTTCGCCGGTTTTGAGCTAGGGCACAAGTTCCCGCGCACGCCGGAAGCGCTGGGACCGATTCTGGACCATCACGGACTGCGTCTGGTGTCCGGCTGGTTTAGCGGCCAACTCCTGGAGCGCAGCGTGGAAGCGGAAATCGCCGCCATTCAGGATCACCTGCATCTGCTGAAATCCCTTGGCGCTACGGCGATGGTGTATTGCGAGGTCACAGGCTGCGTGCATGGCGATCAAAACACGCCGGTGTCTCACCGTCCACGTCTGGCGGAAGACCAGTGGGAAACCTTCGGCGCCAAGCTGACGCAAGTGGCGGATTACTGCCTGGAGCAAGGCGTGAAGATCGCCTATCACCATCACATGGGCACCGTGGTGGAAACTGAAGAGGAGATCGACGCGCTGATGGCCAACACTGGCGACTCCGTGGGCCTGCTGCTCGACACCGGGCATCTTACCTACGCAGGCGGCGATCCCATTGCGGTGCAGCAACGCCACGCGGATCGCATCAACCATGTGCACTGCAAAGACATTCGCATGCAAGTGCTGGCGGACGCCAAAAACCGGGATCTGAGTTTTCTGGATGCTGTGCTCAACGGCGTGTTCACGGTTCCCGGCGATGGCGGCGTTGACTATGCGACCCTGTTCAAAGGCCTGCAAGCCAGCGGCTACAAAGGCTGGCTGGTGGTGGAAGCGGAACAGGACCCCGCCGTCGCCCATCCGCTGACCTACGCCACACTGGGCGCCAACAACCTGAAGCGGCTATGCGCCGAGGCGGGCATTACGCTATCGGAATAAGCGCCAGCATCCACCCTATTAATCAGGCAGACAAATAGCAAAATCCGGCCCGGCATGGGCCCTGCATCTCCGATGACGCGCGCCTCTGCGCAGGCGCGCCGCAGCAAATGAAAAAGGTATTCGACATGCAAACTCTTGGTAACTTCATCAACGGCGTTCGTTGCGACAGCGCCTCGGGCCGCGTCGGTCCGGTTTTCAATCCCGCCACCGGCGAGCAACGCCTGAACGTCGCCCTGTCCAGCGCTGACGAGACCCGCGCAGCCATTACAGCGGCGGAAACCGCGTTCGCCAGTTGGAAGGAAGTCACGCCGCTGCGCCGCGCCCGCGTCATGTTCAAATTCAAGGAGCTGATGGAGAAGCACGCTGACGAGCTGGCGGAGTTAATCACGCTGGAGCACGGTAAAGTGTTCTCCGACGCCCAGGGCGAACTGGTGCGGGGCCTGGAAGTCGTCGAATTCGCCTGCGGCATTCCGCACCTGCAAAAAGGCGAGCACAGCCTCAATGTGGGCCGTGGCGTTGACAGCTACAGCCTGATGCAGCCTTTAGGGGTTTGCGCCGGCATCTCTCCATTCAATTTCCCAGCCATGGTGCCCATGTGGATGTTCCCGGTAGCGATCGCCTGCGGCAATACCTTTGTGATGAAGCCATCGGAAAAAGATCCGTCAGTTCCATTGCGTCTGGCTGAACTGCTGAAAGAAGCCGGTCTGCCCGACGGTGTTTTTAACGTAGTGAACGGCGACAAAGAAGCCGTCGACGTGCTGCTGACCGACGAGCGCGTGCAGGCGGTCAGCTTCGTCGGCTCCACGCCTATCGCCGAATACATCTACGCCACCGCGTCCGCGCATGGAAAGCGGGTGCAGGCTCTCGGCGGCGCTAAAAACCACATGGTGGTCATGCCGGACGCCGATCCTGAGCAGGTCGTCGGCTCATTAGTAGGCGCCGCCTACGGTTCCGCGGGAGAGCGCTGCATGGCGATCTCCGTCGCAGTCTGCGTGGGCGATGAGGTGGCGGACACCCTGGTCAGCCGCCTGCAAAGCGAAATCGATAGCATGCGCGTCGGTCCCGGTCTGGGCCTGCCGGAAGAAGCCCACATGGGACCATTGGTGTCGAAAGAGCACGCCGCCAAGGTGCGCAGTTATATTGGTTCGGGCATCGAAGAAGGCGCCGCGCTGATTCGCGACGGCCGCGACTTCGTCTGCGCCGGCAATGAGAAAGGATATTTCGTCGGCCCCACACTGTTCGATCATGTGAAGCCGAACATGCGCATCTACAAAGAGGAAATCTTCGGACCGGTATTGTGCGTAGTGCGCGTCGACAGCTACGCGGAAGCCATTCGCCTGATCAATGAGCACGAATACGGCAACGGCACGGCGATCTTCACCCGCGACGGCGACACCGCCCGTCAGTTCTGCGAGGAAATCCAGGTCGGCATGGTCGGCGTCAACGTCCCCATCCCCGTCCCCATGGCCTTCCACAGCTTCGGCGGCTGGAAACGCTCCCTGTTCGGCCCCCTGCACATGCACGGCCCGGACGGCGTACGCTTCTACACACGCATGAAAACCATCACCAGCCGCTGGCCAACAGGCCTCCGCGCCGGCGCCGAGTTTTCCATGCCGACGATGAAGTAATCTCCACTGGAGCGATCCAAGCTCATTAAAGAGAACTATCCGCATTAGGTGGATAGTTCTCAGTGAGCAAGAAACTCATACATCATCAATTCCAGTTCAAGAAATAGAAGCAAACACACTACGTACCTTTTAAGCGCGAGTTGAAGATTTGACGACAGCGCCAAGAAGAAATAGCTTTTTGAACTCTCCGTCAGTATGTAGATGAGGCTCTTGAATTTAGGATGAAATGGTAATGAAACGCGAACCTAAAAAAGTCCAGTGGACCCGTGCAGAGGCTCCAAAAAAAGCAGGGCGTTACGTTGTAGCTATTGAGCATGAGTGCGGGCTGGGGGCTTACGACTTCAGTGCGTGGAGCCCTCTCGAAGGCTGGGAAATCAAGGATCAATCAGGAAAGATCGTTGCGTTTATCGACTTTGATGATGTCGCTGAGTTGCTTCCATATGCATGGGAAGATCAAGAATAACTCTCCCTGCTCAGAACTCCTGATCGCTTTCTGACATTTACTAAAAACAATCCCGGACTGGCCAACCATTCCGGGATACTGCAAACTATCCGTCCCGTCGACGTTTACCCGAAACGTCGCGTCAACTCACCACCCGGAGTACAGAGACAACGCCCATGCAGCAACGAGATTTGGAATTCTTTCGTCCCGTATGGAGACGTGTCGCCATCACGGTATTCTGCTTGTTCTGGGCGACGCTTGAATGGGCCACCGGCGAACCTCTGTGGGGCATGCTCGCCAGCGGCGCAGCGCTTTATTGCTACTGGCAGTTATTTTATGCGTTTGATGCAAATGTGGGGGCGAACAACGAGGAAAATTCCGACGCGGGCAAATAACGCATCGCGTCGTTAGTAGTTGGATTAGACTGCCGCGTCCTTGAAGACCTCACCCACCTGAACTGGGTTTGATAACCTTGGTCCACAGGAGATAGGCGCCGATGGCCAGTACGGCGAAGAACACCAGCTTGCCGATCAGTTTGAACGCCCACCAGGCGACGACGATAACCAGTACGCATCCGACAAGAAACAGCAGTTTTTTTAACATCAAAGGTTCTCGAAAACAGTAGAAAGTCTTGGCGTCATAATGGCTTATGCGCGAGGAGATTTAAATACAAAAATCTCTGGCGAACGCCGTTAATTAAAGCTCCGGCGCCCGATTCATTTCCTTGTAATAAATATACTTGCTGGAGACTTTCCCCGTTGCGGCGAACCACTGCTCCAGATAAGGCCCCATCCAGATCGCATCGCCCTGTTCCACCAGATGCCAGTCGCTTCCCAGACGGTAGACGCCCTGCCCCTGCAGAAAGTACAGACCATGCTCCATGAAATGCATTTCCACTATTGGCAGCGTGGCGCCAGGTTGAAACTCAAATACATTGACGCCCCAATCCCATGCCGGCGCGTCTGGCAACAGCGCTTGCAGCAACGCGCCATCATCGCCAAGAAAGGGTTTCGCAGGGACTTGCGTCAGGGAGCTGGCAAAGGACGTGACCGCATCCGTCGCCTCCGGCAGCGGCGCATATTTTTTCTGAAACGCCAGTAGCCGCGCCGAGTCGCCCTGGTTCACCAGCTCAAAGCGCTCTCCCGCCTTCAAGTGCGCCAAACCGTCCTGCTGTAAACGATGGGTCTCGCCACTAAAACTCAGCGCTATTTCTCCTTCCAGCACCAGCAACAAAAACTCATCTGACGGGCTCTCCGAACAAAAACTACCGCCGGCTTTCATATTCACCAGAAACTGACAAAACTTCGCTCCCATTTCCGGAGACGCCGTATAAATCACCTGACAGTTTTTCCATTGCGGCAAATTCAACGGCACGTGAGAGTCGGGACACATCAGAGAATAGTTGCGGGACAATTTACTGCGGGTAGCGCCGGTCAGGGTCATGTGTTTACCTTCGTTGTTATATTTGCGTAACGCGATAAACATTATAGCGACCTATCCCAACATCGACGCCCCCCTCTTTTGCTGTGAGCAAAACGCTACTGACTAGATCGCCGCCTCCAACGTCTTAACTGCGCTGACTGGTCTCACCACAGAGTTCAGGTGCGCCCGCCATCTTTCCGCCCAGTAATCGAAACGCGGTTCGTTGATAACATTGAACGCAGCGAAGCTCTCCAATGGTGTGAGGCCAACGTATCGCTGGGTGATATGCACGGAGGTCAGCACTTGATCCGCCGCCAGTCCGGCCAGCACGCCGCCGTCAGGATGGAAGGCTTTTTCAGCGGCGTTCCAGGTAGTGGAAAGCAGATAGCGTCGGCCTTTGAGTAATCCGCCTTCGCCGTATCGCTCTGCGCCGGCGAAGAAAACGCCGTGCGCATACACATCGTCGATGTAGCGCTTCAACGCCGCCGGGGCGGAAAACCAATACACGGGAAACTGAAGAATAACCAAATCCGCCCACTGATATTTTTGCTGCTCCTCGGCGATATCGTAGCCGTCCATAACCCGGCTGGTTCGCACCTCTGCAAACGGATGCAGCGTCTGCATCGCCACGCTGATCAATCCTTCATTAAAGCTTCCGTCCGCCACCCCGGATTTGGGTTCCGCGCCGTTTACGATTAATACCTTATTCATCCGTCATGCTCCTGTTATTCGGCGCCGCCACTCATAGCTCGCAGCGCCTTGGCTATATAAACGGGTTGTAGATTAGCGAGGCGGGCATTATTGTTTAATCTCGAATTATCTTTTTCATACTTTGAATATTCGCAACAATGATCCGATCCCTGCATGCCCTCCGCGTTTTTCTGTCCGTCGCCAAACATTTGAACTTCGCCCAGGCCTCCGCCGAGTTGCATTTATCCGCATCGTCCGTGTCCCGACAGATAACTGAGCTGGAGAAAGAGCTGAATGTGGCGCTGTTCACCCGCAGTACGCGCATGGTGGCGTTAACCCAACAGGGTCAGCGTTTGTATGAAGAAGCGGCGCCGCTGGTCGTCTCGCTGGATGAAGTCAGTGATTGTCTGCGCCAGCAAAAAGAGGAAGTGGGAGGCAGAGTAAGTCTCTCCGCTCCCTGGTGGTTCGCGTCTTATTTTATCGCCCCTGCTCTGGCGGGCTTGAGGGACCACTACCCTGATCTCACGGTGATTCTGGATTGCGATGACCGCGTCATCGATCCCAACGAGGGACTGCATGATATCTACGTTCGTTTCGGCAGGTTGAACGACTCCCGCCTGTTGGCGAAAAAGTTCGGCGCTTACGAATTCTGGCTGATAGCCTCACCCCAATATATTGAGAAATACGGCGAACCCAAACACCCCAAAGACCTGCATGATCACCGGCTGCTCGCATACCGGTTTTCATCGCCTCACAGCAGCTGGATATTTGATGACGGCGCGTCGCAACAACGCATCGCCATGCAAAGCCCTTATCTGCTCACCAACAATACCGAAAGCATCCTGCACTGCGCGTTGAACCACGGCGGCATCGGCCTGCTGGCGGATCATGGCGTCCTGAATGCAGTGAAACGCGGCGAGTTGATACGCCTGATGCCCAACTACGCCATCACGCCCAACCGATTTGAAAACGGCATGTATCTGGTTTACTCAAAAGACAAAGCGAAGATAAAACGCGTCAAAGCCGTTATTGATTACTTGGCGGAGCATTTGCGTAGTTAAGCGCGCATGATTGTCAGAAGACTATGGGGAGCCTGATACGCTTATGTATGGCGGTGTCTGAAAAACTTAAGTCAGGCGGCTTCCTGCCGCCAGTGTGAGTCCGTTCCGTTCTATTCTGCGCGAGAGAGCAATCAATAAGGCAACGCAATCACACTCAATTCAGTCAGGTTGCCGCCAACATAGGCGCGACGTTCGAGGTTCACGTTGTAAATCTCTTGCGCAAAGCCCGCGTCCAGCAATATCCACTGTTCTTTATCATCGTATGCGGGTCCAAAATACTCATTTAACTGTCCAGCGGTTACGCTATTTGCGTTCGCTATCTTCTTAGCGTTGGCCGTGGCGAGCTTCAACATATTCAAAAATTGGATAAAGGAAACTTCTCCCTGGAACCACTTTTGTCCCGACCAAACCTGCGACTGTGTCTCCGCAGCCCAGGAAGTCCATACCGGGAAGACATTACCCGCTCCATCCGTTGCATAAGTCGTCTGCCCTGGCGCGCCTAAATCGCCATATATGGCGGGAATATCCCCTTGAGCCTTATCGGAAAAGATTTGCGCATAGGTTTGCTTCGCGCTTTGGCCAGCTATCGCATTCATAAACAAAATTTGCATATGGCACTTTTTAAATTTTTCTCGGCTTTCCAGAATGCACCGCTTGTTCAGAAGAGTCACCACTGTCTGCTGCCGGATCTGTTGCGAGGAGGGGTCTTCCATAACGAACTTGGTCAAGTTTTGGTAGGTTCGAATTGCGACGCGGGTCAGATCGTTATCCTGCGAATTACCGCCAAATGGACGCGTCAACTTCGAGTCGGCCATATATGGTGTATTTCGAAAAGTGGCGAACGCTCCCTCAACGCCTGCATTCACGCCATTTCTATCTCCGGCGGAAGTATAAGGCTGAAAAAAGGCCAGCGAAGAATCTGTCGGCTTCGGCCCAGTGTGCGTATAAAGCCCAATTCCGCCTCCGGGTACGTTCTTTAAATGTGCATGCGTATACCCCTGCCATCCTTGCATCTTGCACTTAGCGTCGCTCATGGGGGACCACTGATGATCCCAGTCTATCAAGCCAAGCCCGGTATCCTCCTCTAAATTCGCCCAGAAAATATTGCTGGTCACAGCGCCTGATCTGACCGTTTTCGGGCACCCTGCAGCTGAATCTGGTGCGCCAAAAAAGCTGATATGAAACCCTTCTTGCTCTATATCTTCAGTGGGCTCCCAGCCCACTTTTCCAATCTGGTTCACTTCGCCCTTGTAACTGAAAATGTTGCGGAGCTTTTCTTCTGCGTTGGCCATAGGGGCCGCCAATGAATGAGCTAACACCGCACAGATTAAAACGAGTTTGGATTTAGAAGGCATCAGCATGCCTGATTTGAGCTTGGCATCCTGACTACCGAGATATTGGGACGCAATACACTTGTACATTTTCATAACTACCTTGTTGCCTGTTCAGGTTATTTAAGCCGCGGCATTATATGGAGAGTCTCAGACTAAAACAGGTTTCGTTGAGAGAAGTATGCGATGCTACAGGATTGTACGGTGCGTTGAAGTGGGCGTGATAGAAAACTATGACTACCCTGTTTCTTCATAGGCTCTGTTTTGAGGCGTAGTCAAAATGAAATCTTATCCCTTACTTCGTGCATTGGCTTTATTCGCACTCTCTATTTTGGCGTTAGCTCCGATCATTGCCCTGCTCTCCTACGCCTTTGTGGAGTTGGGCTTGCTTTCCTGCGCGATGGTTAGCGCGGTATTGAGCGCGCACTATTACTGCAAAGTCAGTGGAAAGCCTCTCGCCAAGGCGGAACTCGGCGCCTTCGCAGCACTTGGCGCTGGTTATTGCCTGTTATTAGAAGCCTGCGCTTATTTTATCTTTCAGGCGTCAGACCAAACATTGAACTCCGAACGGCTGATCGCCTACGGGCTAGTCGCCTATCTGATATATCTGGTCACTATTATTTTCTGCGCCCGCATATTCAAGCACCCAAATCAGCAGAACAGGCCGGCCAGCCTTCTTCCCCGCACTCTCATTGATCGCTGGATAGAGCGCCTCAGCAAGCCGCTCGATACACTGAGCAATGACGAACTCATACTGAAGATTGCAGGATCTCCATCGGGAAGGATAAAAGGTTTTATACTTGGCGCTGCGTTTATGTGGCTGCTGATCAATCTATTTTTCCCGGTAAGCAATCACGTCAGCGCCATCATCAGCATGCTTCTATTGAGCTTACTGGCGCTTCTGTTGATATCCGCGCTGAGCAAAAGAAACTTGTTATTGGAAGAAATGAGAAAGAGGCTGAATAGCGAGTCTGATAGCCCATCGTCCAAACCATCATCGACACAATACACGCCATGAAAACCCGCATACTTTATATCGAAAATCATCCCGTCTTCGCGGCCACGGCGCAGGATGTTTTTTTGTCGGATTGTGAGATTACCGTGAGGCCTGACAAGATATCCGCCATGACCGCGTTGGAGTCAAACAGCTTTGATTTAGCGTTGATTGATTTCGATCTGGATGACTGTAAAGGCGATGAAGTGACGCGGGAGATTCGTGTGCGCTTTCCCCAGTTAAAAATTATCGCGGTTTCATCTCATGCGCAGGGTAACGCAAAAATTCAGGAAGCAGGCGCTGCGGCTATTTGCGGGAAAATGGAGTTCAGTAAAATCAGAGAAACGATAGAGAGGGCTTTAGAACGCCCAATATGAGCGGCGAAGGGAAGCGCCACATTCAGTCGTGCTTCCCTTCGCCCTATTGCCCATCAGGCTCTGCGCTTAAGCAGACCGAAGGCGACAATCACCACCAGCAGCAGCGCGATGCCATAGTGATTCCACAGGTTGCGCTTGCGGTCGCTCAGGGAGTACTTGGCGGAAAACTCCGTCAGGTCAGACTCGTCGATATCCGCGACGGAGAACAAGTTCAGGTTCACCGCCATCATCTTGCAGTCCCACGTCCAGATATCCGCGCCGAACAGGCCGAAACGCTTACAGGCGTAACCTAGCGAGTAACCTTCTTCATATTGCGGAGCGCCTTCGATTTCAAAAATCTCGTCGCCCGTGTTGAAGAACATGGGGATGCCTTTTGCGTAGGAAAGAGATGGAGCCAGCATCAAGGTCGCCAGCATGACCAGAGTCAATTTCAACTTTTTCATTTTAATTTCTTTGTACGTTAGCCAATGTCGTAAGTATATTTTTTATGCAAGAAAAATGAGGGGTTACAAATATCCGTCTTGTCGGGTTACCTCCTTGTATTTTGGATGAAGAGTGACCGGCTTAGCGCCGGCGACGACGCTCGTAAAAGTTCGGCTTGAGCGTCTAGATATCAAAAAATGCAGCGAACGCGTGCATAACGTCCGAAAAATCCGGGGCATCTTAGCACAGGAGGATTAATTTCCCCTATAAACGACTGGAAAGTTTTTACGCAATTTAACGACGTGGTTTTTCGGCGGATTGAGAGGCGCCGCCTCTCATTACTGAACAGCTGAGAGCAGAACGGCAAGTAAGGAAAAAGAGGTAATCAATGGTTACGCAGATGTTTAATTACCGGTTAGCTTGATGTCGAAAACGCCATAACCAATCAGCGCCAGCCCCGAAAGCATAATAACGACGTCTCTTGCGCTATCTTTCCCACCGGCGACGAACTTATCGCCCATGATGCTCTTCACCGTAAACAGGTCGGACGCCCCCCACATGAAAAGGATTCCACCCAGAACAATCATGGAGAAAGCAAACAGTCTTCGAAGAATAACGCCCATTTTTATACTCCCTTTTTCATCGACGCACACAGGCCCTGATGTGTCGACAGGCTATCGGCGGGGCGTGGCCGGCCCCTATTTCAACGTCCTGATTTTCCGATATAACGTTCTTTCGCTAACGCCCAGCGCTTTGGCCAGGGACGCATTATCGCCCTGATGTCGCTCAAGCGCCTGTTGCAAGTAGCAAAGCTCAGCTTCTTCCAAGGTCAGAAGCTTCTCTTCCGCAGCCGCGATAAGCGGGCGGTTATCCGTCGTCGCCTCGTCATCAAGCTGCAGGTGAGAGGCTTCGATTTCCGCGCCGTCACAGAGCAGAATCGCCCTTTCAATCCGGTTGCGCAACTCCCGGATGTTACCGGGAAAGCATTGTCGTCGCAGCCAATGCTCCGCATTTTCTGCGAAGTTAAGAATACGTTGTTTGCTGAGACTGTCGAGAAGGTGTCGAGCCAGATGAAGCACATCGTCGCCGCGTTCGCGCAACGCCGGCAAGCGCACAGGAAAAGGACTGATGCGATAGTACAGATCCTGACGAAAACGCCCTTCCCGCACCAGTTCCTGTAACGGCTGATGCGTGGCGCAGACCAGGCGAAAGTCCGCTTGTTTCGGCGTCACCCCACCGACCGGCCGATAGGCGCCGGATTCCAGCAGACGCAGCAGCTTAACCTGCATACTCAGAGGAATATCGCCCACTTCATCCAGAAACAGCGTACCACCCGCTGCGGCTTCCACCAGTCCCATCTTGCGGTGCGTCGCGCCGGTGAAAGCGCCCTTCTCATGGCCGAACAACTCGCTTTCAAACAAACTGTCGGTCAATCCGGAGCACTCTACGGTGACGAAGGGTTTGCTTGCGCGAGGGCTGCGTTCATGCAGGTATTCCGCCGCCAGTTCCTTGCCGGTTCCCGACTCCCCCAACAGCAGCACGCTGATATCCGCAGGCGCAGCGCGACTGAGCAGCTCCAGCATATGCGTGTACGCGTTACTGAATCCAATCATGCGCCGTTCGCTGCGCTCCCTGCGGCCAGGATGCGCCGGCTGCATGATCTCGACATAGAAGCGAATTTCGCCTTCTTCATCGCGAATCGGACTGAGCTCCACATCCACATGCTCGCGCCCCTTCGGCGTGTTGTGAATATGCAGCATGCGCTGCCGTCGTCCGCTCTCCTGGCACTGACGCAAGGGGCAGGTCTCCCCCGCCTGATCGCAAGGCACGGAATAGCCATGGGACACTTCATAACAATGGCGATTGAGCAGCGCGCCGTCCTGTTGAAAGGTGCGGCGATAGGCGTCATTGGCGGCGCGGATACGGTATTCGCGATCCAGCAACACAGCGGGCGCAGGAATCGCTTCCAGCATAGAGCTGATAGCGGGGAGTGTGGGATAAGAGGACTCTGTCATAACAGACCGCCATTTATGTCATAACTCATGACAAATATGGCGCGACATCACCATAAAGTAAAGCGGCGCAGCCCCTGTTTTTGCTTCTATCTCCGCGGAATACAAGACATTCCCGCCTCTGGCCCGCCGCTTGCTCAATCCTCATCGCAGACCACAAAAACCTTTACCCCAAATTCGACGACTAACCATGGCCAGAGTGAAACAATGGATTTACGGCGACCGACTCAGCTACCTGCTGTTCGAGCCCATCTCACGGCGCAGCGCTCTGATCGACGCCCTTCCCGCGCTTTCGGACAGCTACCGGAGCTTTCTGACCAGCAAGGGGCTCAGTAATCAATATCTGCTGTATACCACCGCGGAAACATCGGATGTTTCTGATATTGCAGGACTACGCATTGCGCCGACGTCAGGGGAGCGATTACCCCAGAGTCTGCCTTTGGGGGAAACCATTTTATGGACCTTGCCTGACGCAGCCGGTGAGTATTGCGGATTTCGTTGTGAGGGATTCGCCTTCACCGGCCAGTGGTTTTCTCCTGGCGCCCTGCATTACTTAACAACAGTAAAGGAACCTTCTCCTGCGTTGTTGCAGTCCCTGCTGGAACTGGCGGACGACACCATAGTCTACCCCGGTCGCATCGTCGGCGGACAACGCATCACCAGCCTCGGTCAGGAGAAGGCGATTGCGGCGCGGGAGACGTCAGGGAGATCCCGCAATGCCTGAGCGCAAGTCCATCTTTTCCATTCCTCTGGTGCGCGAGCTCAGTCTGTTTCTGCTGCTCAAACTGATTCTGATTTTCGCCATCAAGGCGGCCTACTTCTCTGATCCTGTGGATTTATCCCATCCAGAGGAAAGCATTTCCAAGCAGTTCGGCGTTATTCCTACTCAATCGGAGGATCACTATGATCAGTGAAAACGTGGTGGACCTGTCGCGGCTCCAGTTCGCGATCACCGCCTTCTACCATTTTCTGTTCGTGCCTTTAACCCTAGGACTGGCGTTTCTTCTCGCCATCATGGAGTCGGCTTATGTGATGACCGGCAAGCAGGTCTATCAGGACATGGTCAAGTTCTGGGGCAAACTGTTCGGCATCAACTTCGCGCTCGGCGTCACCACCGGTCTTACGATGGAGTTTCAGTTCGGCGCCAACTGGGCCTATTACTCTCATTATGTCGGCGATATCTTTGGCGCGCCGCTGGCCATTGAGGGGCTGATGGCGTTCTTCCTGGAGTCCACTTTCATCGGCCTGTTCTTCTTCGGTTGGGACCGCCTCAGCAAGGTCCAGCATCTGGCGGTCACCTGGCTGGTGGCGATTGGCTCCAACCTGTCCGCACTGTGGATTCTCATCGCCAATGGCTGGATGCAGAATCCGGTCGGCGCCGAATTCAATTATCAAACCATGCGCATGGAAATGGTCAGTTTCAGCGAACTGATTTTCAACCCGGTGGCGCAGGTGAAATTCGTTCACACCGTCTCCGCCGGTTATGTCACTGGAGCCATGTTCGTGCTGGGGATTTCTTCCTACTATCTGTTGAAAAAGCGCGACCTTCCCTTCGCACGGCGCTCCTTCGCCATCGCCGCCAGTTTTGGCTTCGCGTCCATACTCTCCGTCATCGTGCTTGGCGACGAGTCAGGCTACGAGTTGGGCGATGTGCAACGCACCAAGCTTGCGGCCATTGAAGCGGAATGGGAAACGGTGGAACCGCCGGCGGCTTTTACGCTTTTCGGCATTCCCGACAGCGAAAACATGAAAACGGATTACGCGCTCAAAGTACCCGGCGCCCTGGGCCTGATCGCGACCCGCTCCATTGACGAAGAAGTCACTGGCATCAAAGATCTGATCGTAGAGCATGAAGAGCGCATTCGCCGCGGTATGCAGGCCTATGCGCTGCTGCAGAAACTCAAAGGCGGCGACCAGTCTGCGCAAACGCTGTCAACCTTCGACGCCCTGAAAAAAGACCTTGGCTACGGGCTGCTGCTAAAGAAATACACGGACAATGTGGTGGATGCGAGCGAAGCGCAGATCAAGCAGGCGGCGCACGGCACCATTCCCTCCGTGGGTCCCATGTTCTGGACATTCCGCATCATGGTCGGCCTGGGGTTCGCCATGCTGATTCTGATCGGACTGGCGTTCTATCACAGCTCCCGCCATAGCGTGGAGCGTCAGCGCTGGCTGCTGAAGGCGCTGCTGTTCGCCATTCCCCTGCCCTGGATCTCTTCTGAGATGGGCTGGTTCGTCGCCGAGTTCGGGCGTCAGCCCTGGTCCATCGGTGAGGTGCTGCCGACCTACTTATCCGCCTCCACGCGTACAGCAGCGGATTTGTACATGAGTCTGGCCGGTTTCATCGGGTTCTACACCCTGTTGCTGGTGGCGGAAATGTACCTGATGTTTCGCTATGCGCGCCTGGGTCCCTCCAGTCTGCACACCGGGCGTTACGACCTCGAACAATCGGCCGCCTCCGCAGCCGCCAACGCCTAAGCCCTTACGGATATCAGGAGTCAAAGTATGTTTGATTATGAAACGCTGAAAATGATCTGGTGGGTGCTGGTCGGCGTGTTGCTGATTGGCTTCGCAGTCACCGATGGCTTTGATATGGGCGTGGGCGCGCTGTTACGCATCATCGGCAAAAACGACAACGAGCGGCGGGTGCTGCTGAATACCGTCGGCCCGCACTGGGATGGCAACCAAGTCTGGTTCATCACCGCCGGCGGCGCTATTTTCGCGGCCTGGCCGGTAGTTTACGCGGTCGCCTTTTCCGGTCTGTACTGGGCGTTGCTGCTGGTGTTGTTCGCCATGTTCTTCCGCCCGGTGGGCTTCGAGTACCGCTCCAAGATGGAAGATCCGCGCTGGCGCAACGCCTGGGACTGGGGACTGACCGCCGGCGGCGCCGTGCCTGCGCTGGTGTTCGGCGTCGCCTTTGGCAACCTGTTTCTGGGCACGCCATTCAAACTGGACGAGTTGATGCGCTCCGAATACACCGGCTCGTTCTGGGCGTTGCTGAATCCGTTCGCGCTTCTGTGCGGGGTCGTCAGTCTGAGTATGCTGGCCATGCACGGCGCCGCGTATCTGCAAATGCGCACTGACGGGGAGTTGCGTCAACGCGCCAGCGGTTACACGCGCCTGCTGGCTATCGTGGTGGCGGCTTGCTTCACTCTGGCGGGAATCTGGTTGTACTTCGGCATTGAAGGTTATGTCATCACCGCCAGCGCTGATGTCGGCGCCGCCATGACGCCTCTGCAGAAATCCGTCGAACTGAAAGAGGGCGCCTGGCTGGCCAATTACGGCAAATATCCAATCACACTGACCGCGCCGATTCTGGCATACGCAGGCTTGCTTCTGACGCTGATTATGACCGCCGCCCAGCGCAGCGGACTGGCTTTTGTGGGCAGTTCCCTGGCGCTGACCGGCATTATCTGCACCGCCGGCTTCAGTCTGTTTCCCTTTGTGATGCCCTCCAACCTGATGCCGGGACACAGCCTCACGCTGTGGGACGTCACATCCAGTGAGAAAACCCTGAACATCATGTTCTGGGTGGCGATGATTTTCGTGCCGATTGTGCTGTCCTACACCCTCTGGGGCTACTACAAAATGTGGGGACGACTGACCACGGATTTTATCGAGAGCAACAAACACGGCGTTTATTGAACCCGCAATGGCGAATTGAAACAGCTTTTACGATTAGAGGAGAACCGGATATGTGGTATTTCACCTGGATTCTGGGCGTACTATTAGCGTGTTCATTCGGGCTGATCAACGCCCTGTGGTTGGAAGTCACCGAGAACTTAGACCGCGAACCCGACATCAAGGATTAACCCATGAGCCATCCCGGCGACTACATGGCTTACGGGCCGCTTTACGCCGGCTGGGCGCGGGGCCTGTCATTGCTGAGCGCCCTGGCGCTGGCCGCCATGGCGTTCGCCGCGCCGCAGCTCATCGCCGCCAGCTCCGCGGAACTCAAACACGGCCTGCTGACGCTCTGCCTGTGGGGCGTCAGCGCCGGCTTCGTCCACGGCGTCGGCTACGTACCGCGCCTGACGATCTGGCGCTGGACGCTAGGCCCCTACGTAGGCTGGCCAGTGATGGCGTTATGCGTGTACTTGTGGGTGATGTGAGCGTTTGGAAGCTCTTGAGAGATAGAAGCAGAAAAAGCCTGCGCAGGTGCGCTTTCCTCATGCGGTGGACTTACAGAAAAGCGTCGCCCCTTGCGGAGTCCCAATAGGCAACTTCGGACGCCTCAAACTTTCCCCACAAGGACCTTTCTCCATGGGCTTTTTTGTATTCCAACTCGTTATCAAATAAAGGCGTCAGCTGAATAAATCGCACCCGCTTGGGAAGCCCCTCTTGTATCGGCGGAATAATATCGTCGCCATTTGAGAACATAAATGTCTTCGCCGTGGTTCCCTTCCACAAACAATAGGTCAGAGTCGTCGTATCGCCGCTGTTTGGAATGTGCTTGGCGCCATTGCCATGCAGAGCAGTTTCCGCCAACGCTTCAGCGATACTATCCACCTCAGGAGTCAGCCCGATGAAAAACTCACAGCTTTCATTCTGCGCGCCCAATACATTGCTTGCGCCTAGCGTCGCATAGATCGTAACGCCTTCATTCGTCTGTGATTCATCCCACTTCAACACAAAAATTTCTATTCCCTCGGGCGTCACATATTTCGCCTTCCTTGCTGGCGCCCCAAACCTGAAGTAATAGTAATCGGCAACCGTAGCCATATTTCATCCGCCAATTAAAAGATTCATTCACCTTCACCCGAACTCCTGCTGATTCGCGCACAAATAAAGTATCGGTCTTGTGGAAATCGGCGAGGTACGAAGGCGCTCCACTCTACCACGAATGCCAGCATTTTCACCGTCAGCTACTTTAGAGCAACAGTAAAAAGCCCGCACAAGGCGAGCTATTCAGTTCTGAGTCCGCCCCCGGTTAAAGGGGCGGACTGGGTGGATTTAGTTTAGAAGCGGCACACCAGGGTCCAGCTGCCGTCGCTGCCTGGGGTGGATTGGGTCCACCAGCCTGCGCGGTAGACGACCTTGTTGTGTGACATCAGGTCGCCTGTGCCCGCGTGGTTGGGATTGCCCTGCCAGTCGCTCTGGGTCCAGTTGGGATAGACGTTCACTTTGCTGGGATCGACGTTGGCGTCGGCGCAGGAGCCGCCGTCGTTACCGCCATCATCGCCGCCGTCGTCTCCGCCATCGCCATTATCGCCGCCGTCCAAAGAGCCTGCGGGCAGTTCCGGATGCTCTTGTTTCAGGGCGAAGGTGGCGCCGCCGATTTTCACTCTCCAGCTGGAAGGCGTCGACATCGGCAGATGGTAGTTGAGCGTGATGTCCATGCTCTCACCGTCCGCCAGGGCCTGATAGTTTTTCAGGGTGAACGCCACCTTGTGGTGATCGTTCTCCAGGCCGCCGATGTTGTTGCCTGAGCTGTTAGCGCCGCTGGCGATAACTTTCAGGCCTACGCCGCTCTGATCGCTGATGGTGTCGGGAATCGCCGTGGGCACATTGAACTCAAAGGTGGCTCCACCTGGGATGGTCTGCCCTGAGTTGTTGGTGATCTTCAGTTTGGGATTGATCGGATAGTTCTGATCGCCCAATTTGAAGCCGCTGATGCTGTACTTGATGTCCAGACTGGTCGCCGGCACATCGGAGCCGACCTGATCACCGTATGGCGTTGCGTTTTTGAACGCGTCATAGAACTGCGTAGTCAGGGTGTCGCCCATGAAATACTCGCCCTTGTCCGCATTCCAGTCGTAGTCGCCGGCCAGCTCCCAGAACATGACGCCGCCAATGCCGTTATCCGCGACATACTTGGCTTTTACGCCAATGGACTCTTCATCTTCGATGGACAGGAACACGCGTTTTTCCGCATTCCACAACCAGGGCGCCACCGCAGTCGAGTCATAGTGGCGACTGTAGGAGCCGGTCAGCACATCGGTAGGATCGTTGGCCGGATCAAGACCGTAGTCCGCGATGTAGCTACCCGCTACGCCTTCCGCCAGGTTCTTGGCGTGCCACAACGGGTTGGAGCCGGCGCCCATCTCATTGCCCTGTTTATCCAGGTCATGCCAGATGTTGTCGATGCCGACGGCGCCGTTGCCGCAGTCATTCTTATCGCCGGAACCGGTGCCGGGAGGACAGTTGTTCTGATCCGGCGCGGAAGCCGTGCCCCACAGACCGTTGTCGCCGCCGTTCACGCCCTGCCAGCCGCGGGTGTAATAAGGCACGCCGATATTGATGCGGCCCGCCTGCATGGTTCCACGGAAATACTTGTAGGCCCAGTCGGTATTCAGATAACCAATGCGCTGGTACTGAGAGGTGTTGTAGTAGTTCCAGGCTTTCAACTCCACGTCTTCGCCGGTGTCATACAAGGCCGCGTTGGGACCAACGAACTGGTTCCAGGCGCCGTGCAAGTCGTAAGACATGATGTTGACGTAGTCCAGATACGGCGTGATCTGCATCACTTCCATGCCCCGCAGCAGATAGCCTGAAGATGGCGAAGCGATGGTCAGCATGTAGTGCTTGCCGTCTTCCGCCGACGCGGCGTCCAGCTTCTCACGCAGGGTTTTCATCAATTCCACGTAAGAGGCCATCAAACCGGCGCGACGGGCGTTGGCGATGGAGAAATCATCCGGGTTGCCGGCGTCATTCATGCTGGTGGGATATTCGTAGTCGATATCCACCCCGTCAAAGCCATAAGAACGCAGGAACGCCACCACCGAATCGGCGAAGGTGTTGATGCCCTGCTGGTTAATGCTGTTATCCGCGTTGGTGGTCATGGTGTAGAAGCCGCCGCTGTCAACGCGCTTGCCGTCATCGTCGAAATAGCCGCCGGTTTCCGCCCAACCGCCAACGGAGATCAGGGTCTTCACGTTGGGATACTGCTTCTTGAACTTGTTCAGCAGGTTGAAATGGCCCTTATAGGAATAGCTTGGGTCCATTTCCGCGCCTTCCACGCCATCCCAAGTGAGACCGGTGGCGGCGTTTTCCGGATTATTCACATTGCCCACGGAGATCTTGTTGTTTCCATCCACATGAGCGAACGCGTAGTTAATATGGGTCAGCTTCTCCCAGGGAATATCGCTGGCCAGATAGGACGGCGCGCCATTCTTGCCGGTGCGCCAGGACGTGAAGTAACCGATGATGCGACGGGGATGATCCGCGCCCATTTTTTCGCGGCCGTTTTCATCGTAGATGCTGCAGTAGGGCACATCGACGCCAGGAGTCTGATAGAGACCTTCCGGACGACAGTCTTCGCCGCCAGGATCGGTTCCGCCATTCACTTTGATGGCGACCGCTGGAGCCATGCCGCTCAGACCTTTATCGTCAATCGCCTTGGCGGCGATGCGATGACCGCCGGCCTTGGCTTTCCAGTCCAATTCATAGGGCGCAGCGTCGTCCTCGCCGATCAGGGCGTTGTCCACATAGAACTCCACCTTGCTGACGGAGCCGTCGGCATCCGCGGCGTCAACGCTGATATTGACGTTGTCGTCCACATTGAATTCTTCGCCCGCTTTGGGAGACGTCACGCTGGCCGTAGGGGCCTGATTATCCGGTGGCGTATCGTCATCGGAAACTTTAATGCTGGCCTTGACGGACGTGGCGTCCGCATCGTCGTCATCCACTGCGGTAGCGCTGACAGTGTGGTCGCCCAGCTCCGCCTTCCACTCTACGGAATAAGGCGCGCTGTCGTCTTCGCCGACCACTTTGTCATCCACCATAAAGGTTACTTTGGCGATAGAACCGTCCTCATCGGACGCGTCAGCGGATAGCACGACATTGTCGCCGACGGCGTATTCAGAGCCGGATTTAGGCGCAGTCAACGTCACGCTGGGCGGTTTGTTATCGACAGGGCCGCCGTCGTCGCATTGCCCCAGGGGCTTCCATTCCTGCCAGTCGCCGGAATGAGTTTCAGGATCAGCGCCCTGCGACCAATAGGCCGCCTCATAGGCGCTGTTTTTGTGCTTCACTTTCGCGCCGCCGGTGTATACGGCGCCGCTGTCCCAGTCGGAAAGTCCCGCGCAATCATAGGCGAACGCCGATTGGCTGAGGGCTCCCGCAGCAATCAAGGTGGCGGTCAGCAATTTCATTTTCATAATTTATAGTCCTTTTGCGGTCGCGGGCTTCATTGTCCCGCTGTTTGTTGTTTTTCATCAGTCACGACGGTGACGTTGAAAAAGTTCTCCACGCAGCTGCGATAGTCGCCTTGCGCCAGCGCGAAGTAGGGGGTCTGATAGCCGACCAGCTTGCAGGCGAAAGATTTGCCTTCGGGCATGTCCGGGTAGTAACCCCAATCCTGATCCCAGTACACCTGCAATGCGCCGGAGCCTTGGGTGTCGAAGCTTTTCTGATCCTTGCATCCCAACTCTTCGTTGGCGCCAATGGCGACGTTGAGCGCCTGAGCGTGGTTGCGGTAATAGTCGATGCGATTGACTGACTGTGGCTTCTCATAACCGTGTCCGCATTCGATGCCGCCATTGATGATATTGGTGGTGGCGCCGAAACCGGGTTTGATGCCCAGTTGCGCATCGTGAGCGTTAGGCGTCCAGGTTCCATCCACCACGTGCAACATGCTGGGTTTCGGAGACGCCGGATACACGAAGAAAAACACGGCGGAAGCCAGGTTCAGCCAGGTGTCGGCGACTTTTTCAGGATCGTTCAACAACACCCTCACATCGCCGTACATGGCCTGGGAAAAGGGACCGTAGTTGTAGTTGTAACTGAGCTGTTTGGCGCCGCGGCCGAAATATTTCAGATAGTCGCCGCTGGCGTCCTTCCCGCAAGGCCAGGTTTTGCCCTGCCAGGTGTCCGGACTGCATTCCGCGTTGTAGCCGCATCCTGAGTTATTCGCGTCGCACCCGGCTTCTCTGACGAACACCAGACCCTGACGCCACTGGGGAATGGAAGAGTTGCCATCATGGCCGCCAGTTTCCTGAGTGAAGTGAGCGAACATGGTCGCCAGGGATTTACGGCAGATGGCGTCGCTGTCGCGGCCGTCATCATAGGTGGAGCAGAATCCTTTGAACTTGCCGACGGCTCTCAGAAAGCGGGTGTAGGTGTAGGACTCATGACGCTGCGGGAAGGTCTGTTCGAACTGAGCGGAAGACATGATGTTCTCCACCCGTTTGACGTTCGCCGGGTTAGACGCGGCGCCGGGAGCGATGGCTTCGACTTGAGCGTTATCCAGGGTTTTGACGGAGTCTTTGACTTTGTTGAAGAGAGGCGTATCAGTGAGGCTGGCTTCCGCTGCGTCCAGCGCAGAGGCTTTCATGCTGTAGCCGCCGCCCGGTAGAGGTTGCGGCAGATCACTGGCGCTATCGTCGCCATCTCCCGGATTATCGCCGCCATCGCCGGGGCTGTCGCCACCGCTGCAGGAGGCGTCGCAAGGTCCTACTTGCTTCCAGGGGCCCCACTCTCCCGAGGCGGTGGGATCATCTCCCTGCGTCCAGTAGCGGGCCTGAAAAATCGTATTGGCGGTGTGCGCTTGATCGCCGCCCTGATAAACGGAGTTGCTTTTCCACTCCGGCACAGCAGCCATGACCACTGCGCTGGATAGACAGAAAACAGAGGCTAATATCCCCATTCCGAATCTAAATTGAGTACGCATAGTTATTTCCTTGAGGCAAAACGTCCCGGCGTTTACGGGACTCCTTATTGGATTTTTGTAATAAGCGGCCCAGGCCGGTTTACTGGGCTGCGCCTTGCACGCCTCGTTAGGGCTATATTGGACCGCCTATACCGTACCACTTATATCAATGGACCTACCTACCACATGAGATTACTTATTATTGGTATCTCAATGGTATATATTAGTACACGAATTGGTATCATCCAGAAAGGTATTTTTTCTATGCAATTTGGCGGATGAAGTGAGTGGCCGCCAAGGCCGAAAGGCAATACGCAACAGTTTGTTTTATTTGATTTTAACTTAGGACAGGCGTTATTTATTTGAGGCGGACAAGCAGGAAAAACAAAGCGACAGGCATAAGAGGCAGGGCCTCTTATGCTTTTTTATTCTGAGTAATTACACCTGAAATGCGGTGGAAAGGGTTTTGAGTTCGTCCGCCAGGCGACTTTGCTCGCCGGCGGCGGCGGAGATTTGGTCCCCGGCTTCCTCAGCAACCTGAGATTTTTCTCCAATTGACTGCATCTTGGAGGCGATATCGCCGCTGGCCTGCGCCTGCTGTTCCACCGCCGCCGCAATCTGCAACGCGCGCTGATTGATGTCGTGGATCGCCGCCAGCACGTCGTTCAGCACCTGACGCACCTCGCCCGCACTCACCACGCTCTTGTTGACGGAATCCTTGCTCGCCTCCACTTTCAACACCGCCCGGCCGCTTTCGTCCTGGAAAGCGCGGATCATATCTTCAATTTCTGTGGTTGAACTCTGAGTGCGTTGCGCCAACGAACGCACTTCATCCGCCACCACGGCGAACCCACGTCCTTGTTCACCCGCGCGAGCCGCCTCAATGGCGGCGTTGAGCGCCAACAGGTTGGTTTGTTCCGCGATGCTTTTGATGACGTCCACCACCTGGAAAATACGCTCGCTGCTATCACGCAGACTGCGAATAGAAGTCGAGGCTTCGCCGACCTGCGCCGCGACGGTATCAATAGTCGCCGCCGCATCCGAGATCAGCTCATTGGCTTTGTTCACCAGCGAATCTGCGGAACCGGCGGCGCTGGAGGCGCTGGACGTGTTCTCCGCAACCTCTTTGATGGAAGCGCTCATTTCCTCGATGGCGGAGGCGACCATGAGCGTATCCTGCTTCTGCGTACCCAGGCTGTCCGCGGTCGTCGCCACCGTCACGGCGCTTTCTTCCGCCACGGACGCCAATTGCCCGCTGCAGGCGGAAATCCGATGCACCGCGTCGCGGAAATTATCCAGCATATCGTTCAGCAGGCTTGCGATTTCCCCCAGCTCATCTCCCGCCAGGACTTTCGCCCGGCTGCGCAGGTCTTTACGAATAGATACGGCGCGCATGGTCTCCATCAGGCTGCTCACCTGCTTGTGCACGCCATGGGTCAGAAATGTCGCCATACCCCCGACGATGACCAGAGAAATCAGAGTCAGCGCGCAATGCCACCATAGCAAACTCAGATCATCGCTCTTAACCTGCTCAGCTAGCGCCAACACATCACTCGTCAATTTATCTTCGATGTTTTTCAGCAGGTTAATGCGTCCAGTTGACTGCTTGAACCAATCCGCCGCATCCTGCTGCAACTCGCCGCTCAAGGCGAAGCTGCGGTATTTTTCCACCTTTTCCACCGCATCGCCCTGCAAGGTGCGCTTGCGATATTCAACCTGCTCAGGCTGGGCGAACTGGTCGAAGGTATCCAGGTAAACATTCTGTTCGCTGACCAACCGGATAAATTTTTCATAATTTCCGGGCGCAAACTTCCCGGCGGCGAAAGTATTGCTGAGCACTGCCCGCTCGATTCCCGCCCGTTCCTTGCCCTGCAGAAAGTTGTAATAAGCCATCAGCGCCGAGCTGATCTGAGGGGTCACCGCGTCATCGGCGACGGTCGCTGCGGAGGAAAGCAGCAGTGCGTTAAGCTTGGTGTAATAGCCGATGGCTTCGGCGGCGGGAATATTCAGGCTGTCGACCCGTTGTCGGATCTGCGGCATTTGCGCTATCAGGTCATCGACGGTTTTCATCAGCTCCAGCAGTTGTGGTCGGACGATCATATCGCGGTGTTTGCTCAGAAAGGCGGATAGTTCAGAGCGTCGTTGATCAGTCAGGGTGCGCTGTTCTTTGAGGGTCTCGCCGAAGGCCTTGCCTCCCGATCCCAGATACCCTGCGCTGGCGCCGCGTTCTTTTTGCAGTTCATGGGTCAGATAACTGCTTTTCCCCGCCAGCGCCACCATGTAGGTGAGGTCATCCGCTTGTTGGTACTCGCGCAGAGACTCGGAAATAATCACATAAGCCAGTATCAAGAGACAGGCGGCGGCAGGCGCCACCAGTAAAACAAGCTTCTGAAAGAAATTGAGCTTCATAAGCCACTCCGTCTGCTGGGGGGATATCCATCAAGAGCAATAGTCTGACGCGCGGACGCTTAAAACATCCGCAACGTCTTTAACAATAGACTATCCGCTCAATTTGCCCCAAGGACGAAGCGCGCAGAATATTCTGCGCCGCGAGATTACGCGGTCCGGATTAACGAGAGAACGCTTCTTCCGGAACAAACGATCGTGGCGTGGGCAGATTACGGTTGTTCAACGCAGGCACCCAGGACAGCTCCGGCGATAGCGAACCCAGAGAGGAATCTCCGCGCTGACGCCGCAACCAGCGTTCCTGCCGTTGCAGCATCTCCCGGTATTGCGCCGGGGGCATGCCGGTCCAGCGCTGGAATGCGCGACTCAGGGCGCTTTGCTCGGAGAAGCCAACTTGCACGGCGATCGCGGCGAGATCGAGTTTAGTGGTTTGCATCAGCGCCAGAGTCTGCATGAACTTGCGACGGTCCAACAACATGCGGAAACTGGCGTGCTCGCTTTTCAGTTGTTTGCCCAGTTCAATAGGCTCCATGCCCAATTGGGACGCCACCATTTCCATGCTGGGAAACAGTTCCCCAGGTAGATTCGCCAGCACCCGGTTGACCTGAGCGGAGACGTTGCGGGAGCCCGGTCCAAGCATTTTCAGCAGACGCTCTTTCAACGCTTCGAAGACCAGCGTGTCGCCCACGCAGAGGGTCTCGCGATTAACGCCTTCCAGCGAAAAGCGCACCGAGTCCACCGGACTGTGAAAGCTCACCCGGCAACCCAGCTCTTTTTCATACTGCACTGGATCGCCGACCGGCGCATGCTTGAAAGTGACCAGCGTAGCGCGCGCCTTGATGCCGGAGATGCGGCTGCCCAGCGCTTTCCAGCAACTGATGAACGCTTCCACCAGGTGGTCCAGCATGAGTTTGCGCGGCCAGTTGTCTTTGAAAACGCAGGTGACGGCGTCTTCTTCCACCACCAGTTGCAACTCCCCGATGGAGCTGACCGCCCGTTGCGCCTTGCGCAGCACGGACAACGCCTCCTCCACGGAAGGCGCAGAGCTGACGATATAGCCCAGAATGGAATAGGTCGAGGCGTCAATTTCCGCCCCGAACCTCAACCCCATATAGGGATCGCGGGTTTCCGACAGCGCCCGTGCGGTCAGCTCGTTGAGCATGCGCGCGGGAACCCAGCAACGTTCGTCCAACAACTCCCTTAACCCCTTCACCGCATCCACCAAGGCCTGCTCATCAAGCCGGCTCTCACGTAGATATGCGAGATATGAAAATACGAAGCTACAGTGAATAGATGGCTCAACACCCTGTTTTACGAACGACATAGACACTTCCTTACAACAACTAAAACTCGATTACGTCCTTATGATCACGCGTGATGGCAGGCGACGCGGCGTTGACCGTCCGCTACTTCACGCAGTTCCGGCTTGGTCTCTTCGCAGACCTGCGTCGCCATGGGGCAACGGGTGACGAAGGGGCATCCCAGCGGGGGATTGATGGGCGACGGCAAATCCCCTTCCAGCAACAGTACGTCCTTGCCGCGCTCCAGTTCCGGATCTGGAATCGGCACCGCGGAGATCAGCGCTTTGCTGTAGGGATGCAGCGGCTCCCGATACAGGTCGCGACTGTTCGCCACCTCCATGACATGCCCCAGATACAACACCATGACCCGATCGCTGATGTACTTCACCAGGTTAAGGTCATGGGCGATGAATATCAGCGACAGGCCCAGCTCCCGCTGCAGCTTTTTCAGCAGATTGACGATCTGCGCCTGAATGGAGACATCCAGGGCGGACACCGGCTCGTCGCAGATGATCAGGTCCGGCTCCAGCACCAGGGCGCGGGCGATGCCCACACGCTGACATTGTCCGCCAGAGAACTCATGGGGATAACGGTTGACCTGATTGGCGTGCAGGCCGACCGTCTCCATGATGCTGACCACTTTCGCCTCCCGTTCCGCGGAAGACATCTCCGGATAATGGGTCTTCAACGGCTCGGCGATGATCTCCCCCACGGTCATCCGTGGAGACAGCGAGGCGATGGGGTCCTGAAACACCATCTGCAGTTTCTGGCGTCGCTTGCGCAACTGCGAGGGCGAGAGTCCGAGCATATCCTCTCCCTGCCACACGACTTTGCCCTGCACGTTCTGCAGCATGCCAAGAATCGCGCGCGCCAGGGTGGACTTACCGCAACCGGACTCCCCTACAATGCCGAGAATTTCCCCTGGATACAGGTCGAAGCTGATGTGGTTCACCGCTTTCAGTTGCAACGCCTCACCCCGCCACGGCCAGACGCCGCCGCGCGGCAGATCGAAGCGGACGCAGAGATCCTGAACTCTCAATATCGGGTTGGCGCTGCTCATTGGGCGGCTCCTCTCATCATGTCGGCATTACCTTTGTTCTTATATTGCAACATCTTCATAACACATCTCCGCGCACGCCGGCCTCCAGCTCCAGACGCGCGCCGGCGGCGGGCGGCTCTTTTCTGTGCGGCGGCGTCCAGGGCTTGTAACAGGCCCGCAAACGCGATCCGGACAACGCCTCCAGCGCAGGCGCGCGCGCCTCGCACTGCTCGCTCGCCTCGCAGCAACGCTCCGCAAACGGGCATCCCGTTGGCGGATTCAGCAGATTCGGTGGATTGCCGGGAATAGAGTAAAGCTCGTCGCTTTCGTCATCCGGTCTGGGAATCGCTTTCAACAGTCCCTGGGTATAAGGGTGGGACGGCATTTTGAAAATATCCAAAGTAGAGCCGTATTCCATCATGCGCCCGCCGTACATGATCATGGTGTGATCACAGGCGCCGGCGACAATGCCCAGGTCATGGGTGATCAGTACAATCGAAATGCTGAGTTCCCGCTGCAGCTCTCTCAATAGATGCATAATCTGGGCCTGAACCGTCACGTCCAACGCCGTGGTCGGTTCGTCCGCGATCAACATCTGCGGATTACACAGCAGCGACATGGCGATCATCACCCGTTGCCGCATCCCCCCGGAGAATTCATGGGGATACATGTTCACCCGCTCCCGCGCCTGCGGGATGCGCACCGCGTCCAGCATACGGATGGCTTCATTGAGCGCGTCCTTTTTCGACATCCCTTTATGGTGCATCAGCACTTCAGATAACTGATCGCTGACCCGCATGAAAGGGTTCAGCGAGGTCATCGGGTCCTGAAAAATAATGCCGATTTCTTTCGAGCGGATGCGATTCAGCTCCTGCTCGCTCAGGCCGATCAGCTCACGTCCGTTGAACTTGATGCTGCCCGACACATGGGCGTTGCTGGCCAGCAGCCCGAGAATGGCGAACACGCTCTGGCTTTTGCCGGAGCCGGACTCGCCCACAATGCCCAGGGTGGCGCCTTTTTCAACGCTGTAACTCAGTCCGCTGACCGCCTTGACCGATCCTTCGGGAGTGCTGAAGGACACGCTTAGATTTTCTACTTGCAACAATGTCATAACCTTCGCCTCAATTACCCTTGGGATCTAGTGCGTCGCGTAACCCATCGCCGATGAAGTTAAAGCAGAACAGCGTGGCGATCAGCAACGTCATAGGAAACGCCAGCATCCAGGGAGTGCTGCGCATGTTGTCGGCGCCTTCAGAAATCAACGCGCCCCAGGAGGTCTGCGGCTCGGAGACGCCCAGGCCGAGGAAGGAAATGAATGATTCAAACATGATCATTTCCGGCACCAGCAGCGCGGCGTAAACGATAACGACACCCAGCAGATTGGGAATGACATGTCGCAGGATAATCACCATGGGATGCACGCCAACGGTGAAGGCCGCCTCAATAAATTCCTTACGCTTTAAACTCAGGGTCTGACCGCGCACGATACGGGCCATGTTCAGCCAGCTCACCGCCCCGATGGCGACGAACATCAGCAGCACATTACGTCCGAAAATCGCCATCAGCACGATGACCAGGAACATAAACGGAAACGCGCTGAGCACGTCCACCAGCCGCATCATCAGGCTGTCGACTTTACCGCCGACAAACCCGGATACCGCACCGTACAGAGCCCCAATGACCACCGCGACAAACGCGCCGAGTACGCCGATCATCAATGAGATGCGACTGCCCTGCACCGCTCTCTGATACAGATCGCGCCCGACATGATCGAGGCCGAAGTAGTGCCCGCTTTCCAAATTGGGCTGCCCTTGTTCGTAGATATTGCTCAGGCGCCCCCAATCAATGGTTTCGTTGCTCCAATCTGAGGCATAGTGCCCCAAAAGAGAGAACCCCAGCAGCAGCGCCAGCACGCCCAGGCTGATCAACGCCGCCTTGTTGCGCGCGAAGCGTCTGGCCGCGTCCGCCCACAGGCTGCGGCCTTTGTATTTGCCCATGTTGGCGGCCATCGCCGCCACGCCTTTGTCTTTGCCCATCAACAGCATGATTCGTATTCCTTGTTATCCGATTCGCTAGGTTCGCCGCTATCAGTAGCGGATGCGCGGGTCGAGCACGGTGTAGAGGATGTCCACTAACGCGTTGAAGAAAATGGTCAACGCGCCCACCAGAATGGTGACGCCGAGAATCAGGGAATAGTCGCGATTGATTGCGCCGTTGACGAAGTGCTGGCCGATGCCGCCGGTGGAGAACACTTTATCCACCACCACGGAACCGGTCACGATCCCAACAAAAGCCGGTCCTAAATAGGAAATGACCGGAATCATCGCGGGCTTGAGGGCGTGGCGCAGAATAATATGCGTGCGCGGCAGACCTTTGGCGCGGGCGCGCTGGATGAAAGTGCTGTTGAGGGTTTCGATCATGCTGCCTCGGGTGATCCTGGCGACTTGCGCCACATAGGACGTGGCCATGGCGACGATGGGCAGAATCAGATACTCGATGCGCCCTCCTTCCCAGCCGCCGGCGGGCAGCCATTTCAGGTACACCGCAAAGATCATGACGCACAACGGCGCCAGCACGAAGTTGGGCAACATGACCCCGGACATGGCGAAGGTCATGCCCGCGTAATCGGGCCATCGGTTATGATTGAGCGCCGCCACCACGCCGATGCCGACGCCCAGCAGCACCACAATCACGAAAGAGAGCACCCCGATATAGGCGGATCTGGGAAAGCTCGATGAAATCAGTTCATTGACCGTATGGTCTTTGTATTTGAAAGAAGGCCCCAAATCCCCCTGAACCAGATCGCCAAGATAATAGAGGTACTGTTTCCACAAAGGCTGGTCTAAATGGTATTTGGCTTCGATGTTTTTCATCACCGCTTCCGGGACCTTGCGTTCATTGGTGAAAGGTCCGCCGGGCGCGGCGTGCATCAACGTAAATGAAATAGTGACGAGTATCAGCAGCGTAGGAATCGCCACCAACAATCTTCTGATGATGAAGCTCAGCATGTTTTTATTTTCCCACTAGAGTAGAGCCGCCTGCGCGCGCAGGCGGCTAAAACTGACTTATTGCGCCTTGATGTACATATCTTTGGCGTAAGCGATGTCCAGAGGATTATTAGTGGCGTATCCGCCGAGCTGAGGGCTGACCATACGCAGGCCGCGGTAGAAGTAGATGGGCGCCACAGGCATTTCTTCGCTGAGGATCTGCTCCGCTTTCTCATAGAAAGGCGCGGGATCTGTGGAATTGCGCGCGTCTGCGAGCAGTTTGTCGAATTCTGCATTGCTCCACTTGCCGTCGTTGTTGCCGCTGTTGGACAACATCAAGGTCAGGAAGGTGGAGGCTTCGTTATAGTCGCCGTTCCAGCCGTAGCGGGCCACTTTGAAGTTACCGGCGGCTTTTTCAGTCAGGAAGGTTTTCCATTCCATGTTGGTCGGCGTCACGATGGCGCCCAGTTTTTCTTTCCACATCTGGCTGATGGCGACAGCGATGGATTTGTGGCCTTCGCTGGTGTTGTACACCAGATCGAACACCAGTGGGTTGTCTTTGTTATAGCCGGCTTCGTTGAGCAGACGAACCGCTTCAGCGTCTCTTTCCGCCTGGGTCATTTTGCTGATTTCAGGCGCGACATAATGGAAGCCGTTCACTTCTGGAGGAGTGATGCTGTAAGCGGGAGTCTGCCCGCCTTTGGTAATGTATTTGACGATGATGTCGCGGTCGATCGCATAGCTCAGCGCTTTACGTACGCGCACGTCGTCGAAGGGTTTTTCCTGCAGATTGAACTGATACATGTAAGTCGCCAGTTTTGGCACGGAGATCAGCTCATCGTTCATGTCTTGCTTGATGCGCTCCATCTGGGAAACCGGCACCGTGTTGGTGTGGTGCATTTCACCGGCTTCAAAGCGCTGCATTTCGGCGACGGTGTCGTCGATGGGCAGGTATACCACTTCATTGATGATGGTGTTCGCATTGCCCCAGTAGTGTTCATTGCGTACGGCGACCATTTTTTCGCCGACACTCCATTCTTTCAGCTTGTAAGCGCCATTGGAGACGATGTTGCCGGGCTTGGTCCAGTCGCCTTTGTATTTTTCCACGGCTCTCTGTGGTGAGGGATAAGTGGTGTAGTGGGACACCATGATGGGCAGATAGGTCACCGGCACTTCCAGAGACACCTGCAGGGTGTAATCGTCCAGCGCTTTCACGCCCAGTTCGGTAATCGGTTTTTCGCCGTTGACGATGGCGGTGCTGTTGGCGACGCCGGCGACTTCCATGTAGTAAGCGTAGTTGGAGCCGACTTCGGGATTAACCGCGCGTCTCCAGGAATAAACGAAATCATTGGCGGTGACGGGCTCGCCGTCACTCCACTTGGCGTTGTGACGTAATTTGAAAGTCCAGGTTTTGAAGTCTTCGCTGGCGCTCCAGCTCTCCGCCACTCCGGGCATCAACTGACCGTCGGCGCCACTGCTGGTCAAACCTTCGAACAGATCGTTAACGACGGCGCCGCCGACGCTGTCATCCACCAACTGAGGATCTATGGAGCCGGGCTCCGAACCATTACCCCTTACCAGCACCTGCTCCGCGGACAACGGCTCTCCCGTGACCGGGTGCATTCGCGTCGTTGCGCTCCCAGGTTGCTTCGCCCCCGACTTGGCGTCCATCTGACTGACTTGGGCGGCTTCCGCTTTTGGCGCGACGGAAACCGGCTCATCACCGGAACCGCCGCATCCTGACAAGGTAAAGGCAGCGGCCAACATGGTCGCGCCGGCAAACAGGTGTAATGTTTTCATAGATACTCGCAAACTCCTTAGCTGGTTATTTTGTTCCTGAACGGTCGACTGTATCGCGCTTCGCCACGCAACACGCCGTCGGCCCCCTGCTCACACAGGGGGAACCAACGGCGAATGGCCTGAAGGCGTACGTATAACCGCTCCTGAACGGACGATGACTCAGAAATATCGGGTGAATGTTTTCAACAAGAAGAACAGATTCAGAGACTTCATGACTTCCCGTCCTGAAGAGCATCTTTTTCTTTGGCGAGAACATCCCTTTTTTTGTGATCGATCCAATCGGTCACCAGTCCATCCAAAACATTTAACGGAACGGCTCCGTCACGCAATACAATATCATGGTACTCGCGAATGTCGAATTTCTCACCTAATTCCTGCTTTGCTTTTTCTCTCAGCGCCTGGAATTTGAGCATGCCAATCTTGTACGCAGTGGCCTGCCCGGGCATGACGATGTAACGCTCAATGGACCGGACCACGTCGCCGCGGGCGTTAGGCGTGCTCTCCGCCAGATAGTCGATCGCCTGCTCCCGGGTCCAGTGCTTGGCGTGAATACCCGTGTCGACCACCAGACGGCAGGCCCGCCACAGTTCCATGGACAAACGTCCAAAATCCGCATAAGGGTCTTTATAGAAACCCATTTCTTTAGGCAGCAGTTCGGAATACAGACCCCAGCCTTCGATGTAGGCGGTGTAATCGCCGAACTTGCGGAAGGTAGGCAGCTTGTCCAGCTCCTGGGAGATGGAAATCTGCATGTGGTGACCGGGAATACCCTCGTGATAGGCCAGCGCGTCCATTTCATAAATGGGCATTTCGCTCATCTTGTAGAGGTTGGCGTAATACAGGCCCGGACGATCCCCTTCCAGAGCCGGCGCTTCATAAAACGCCTTGCCCGCTTCCTGCTCCCGGAACGGCTCCACCGCTTTGACCTTCAGGTCAGCTTTAGGCAGCGTCAGGAACAGTTTGGGCAGGTTGGCTTTCATATCATCGATCAGCGCCGTGGCCTTTTGCAGATACGCCTGTTTGCCCTCTTCCGTTTCCGGGTAATAGAACTGCTTGTCCTCACGCATGAAGGCGAAAAACGCCTGCAGGTCGCCTTTGAATTTCACCTGCTGCATGATGGCGCGCATTTCATCGTGAATGCGGGCGACTTCCTTGAGGCCCAACTGATGAATCTCTTCCGCGCTCATTTCCGTCGTGGTGATGCGACGCAGAGCGTTGGCGTAGAACGCATCGCCGTCGGGGAATTTCCAGACCCCGGCTTTGTCGTCCGCGCGTTTTTCCAGGTCAGCCAGATAAGCGATCAGTTTTTCGTACGCCGGTTTCACTGACGTCAGCAACGCTTTATTGGCTTCCGCAACCAGAGCCGCCTTGCGTGCGTCGGGAATGTCGGTCGCGGCGACTTTCGCAGAGAAGTCCGCCAACAACGCGCTGTCTTCCTCGCCGCCAAAGGGCTTGCCGGTAATGATGTTACGGCTGGACTGAATCACTTTGGGAAATACAAAACGCGGCGGGATCACGCCTTCGTCAGCCCGTAGCGCCAACTGCTCAATGAGCTGATCGAATAGCGCAGGAATGCGATTGAGACGGCTGATGTAGGCCTCCGCATCCTTGATGTTCTCGATGCTGTGCTGATTGATCAGCAGAGAGGGCGTGTCGGAATGGGTTCCGAACATCTGGTTTACCGGGTAGTCATAATGACGCCACCGGTAGTCTGCAATCTGCGCTTCCAGTTGCTGTTGCATCAACTGATAACTCAACTGGTTGGACGGGTTAAGACGCGAAGGGTCCAGCGCCAGCAGGTCCTGCAGATCCGCCTTGGCGATGCGCAGCGATTCCTCGGCGAACGCTTCGCTCATATCGTCCCATTTGTCGTAGTCGGTTTTGATGCCCAGATAAGACTGAAAGGTGGGACTGCGCGACACCCAGCCTTTAAAAATACGGTCAAACAAGGCTTCCGCCTGCTGATCCGACGCTTCTGTCTGCGCCATCGCGGGTACGCTCCCTGTCTCCGCGGCCCAGGCCGCATTTGTGACAATGCCGCCGCCCAGGCTCAAGGAGGACAGCAGCACGCAGGAATACAGTTTTAACTTCGCTTTATACATCCGTTGGTTTCCATTCACTCTTACAGACCCCGTCCTTTACCGCCTGGACGGGGCGCTCGTTGCTTAAATCGCCCGGGAGTCCGCGCCGCCTTTACTGCTCCGCTCCCGCGGACAGAAAGCTGATCCAGCGTTTCGCGGTAGGGGCGCTGGCGTCAAAGCGCGATGCTTCTCGCATCGTCGCCAACGCCTCCTGGGACTGCTCCAGGTTGTAGTAGGCCTGCCCTTTCAATAACAACGCCCGGCCTTTCTGCTCCTCGCTCATGTCTGTCGCAGGCGCGTTGAGCAAATCAACCAGCGCGCGATAGTCTTCGTCTTCATACAGCTGATAAGCGAGGTCCAGTTGGGTGTCCCCGGTGACTTGTTGTTGCAGGGCGGCTTTATAAGCGTCGATGGCGCGCTTGCGTTCCCGCGCCTGACGCCAGAAGCCGGCCAGCTTGCGCAGGTTGTCGCCGTTGCTGGCGACAACGCCGCGTTGCATGCCGTCCTCCATGATTTTGCCGGCGCGTAAGGGCGCATTCTGGTAGGCGAGATAGTTGGCGAGATTCACGAACTCTTTTTCCTCCTCCAGCATATCGCGTCGGTAGGCCATTTCGAGAACGGCGACCGCCGCGGCGTCCTTTTTGAGTTGCATATACACGCCGGACAACTGCTTCCAATACTGCTTTTTCTCCGGATATGCAAGCAGCAACTCCTTGAGCACGTTGACGGCCTGATCATATTCCTTGAGTTCGTAATGGGCCGCCAGCAGCAGTTGCAGCCAGGATTCCTGCGCCTTGCCTTCCGTTGCAATGGCCTTGCGCACCACGGGTATCACCTTGGCGTATTGCTTCTGTTGGGAGTAGCAGTTGGCCAGCGCCAGATAGACAGCGGAGCCAGGCTTCTGCTTGGCCTGCTCGCTCTCCTGCAGATAGGTCTCCAGTTGCGGCGCCGCTTTCGCGAACAAGTCCTGCGCCATGTACATCTGCGCCAGGTTATAACGCAGCTCCCGGGTCAGCTCAGGCGGTAATCCCTCCACCTTGATCGCTTCCTCGAATACCTGCATGGCTTTCGCATACTGGCTGCGGGCGGCATAGAGATAGCCCAGCGTGCGCAGGACTTCAATGTGGTCGAACTTCTTGCGCTTGCTGCGTTCTTTTTGCTCCAACAACAACGCTTCCGCATCGCCGTATTTTTCCTCGGAAATGTACTCCCTGGCCTTTACTACTTTTTTGTAGGTTTGCGGGGAGATTTCCATGCCTTCGGCGCCGCACAGCGCGGCGGCGGCCAACAGCCAAGCGGACAGACAGGTCAGTACGCCCGTGCGCAGCCGTTGTCGCGCCGAATATGAACGGGGTTTGCTCGTCATCTTCATCACCGTTCCTAAAGAGTAAAGTCAATGCGTTGTCGAGCCCGTGTGGCGACGGCTTTGCCGTCCACCATGGCGGGCTTGAAGGTCCATTTGGAAATACATTGTTTGGCGGCCTTGTCGAATATCTTGCGCGGCTCCGACGCCACCACCTTGATGTCTTCCACCCGACCTTGCGCGTTGACGGTGAATTCCACTTCCACCCAGCCTTCTATCCCGGCGCGCGCCGCTTCCCGGGGAAAGTCCGGCGGGAAGGTCGCTTTACCGATGACGCCGCTGTCGCCGGCGGAGCTGGCGGCCATCCCGACCTGCCCCATCTGTCCCAGGGCCAGTCCCAGGTTGGCGTCAACCCGGGGCATGTCCACTTTGAGTTGCGGCGTCTGCGGACGTACGGCGCTCTGTGTGGTCTTCATTTCCGGCGGAGGCGGCGGACGCTTGGGAGGCGGCGGTTTCGGCAGCTCCCGCTTGCGTTCCTTGACCGGGTCTTCCTTCTGCACCCGCACGAAATCGATCATGCCGATGTCGTCCTTGTCCGCCAGTTCCTTGCCGTCGTTGTGGATCAGCTGATCCATCAGCCGAAACAACCCCAGTACGGTGATCAAGGCCAGGCCTAATGCTGCTGCGAATCTGAATTTCATAACGATTTTCAACGAGGCCTACTTTTTCACTGCAGCGATGGAGATGTTCTGCACCCCCGCCATCCGCACCTGATCCATCACTTCCACCACGATGCCGGAACGGGATTCCGTATCCGCCTGAATCACCACCGCGCCTTCCGGGTTTTCCGCGCGCAGACGCTCCACATTGGGACGCACCTGGGCCACTTCCACCTTGCGCTTGTCGATCCACACCGCGCCATCATCCGCGACGGCGATCATGATGTTGCCCTTTTTCACCGTCTGCGCGGTATTGGCGCTGGGGCGGTTAACGTCAATGCCCGCTTCCTTGATGAACGAAGTGGTGACGATAAAGAAAATCAGCATGATGAATACGATGTCGAGCATCGGCGTCATGTCGATGGCGGTGTCTTCCGACTCCGCGGAAGCATATCTTCTTCTCATTGTTCTATCCCCTGGCCCGACTCGCCGCCGGGCCGCCTCTAGTCTATATCCGCGTCTGCGTCTGTTTGCTGCGTCAATTCGTCGCAGGCGTTAGTGATGCTGTAATTTGTCGGTCAGCTCCCGGGTCACTTTCTGGGCGCGCTTTTCCAACTGCACGGCGAAGTAAATGCCGGACAGCGCCGCCATCATTCCCGCCATGGTGGGAATCGTCGCCTTGGAAATGCCCGACGCCATCGCCCTGGGACTGCCAGTGCCGGTGACGGCGAGCACGTCGAACACCTGCACCATGCCCACCACCGTTCCCAACAGTCCCAACAAGGGACAGAGCGCGATCAGCGTCTTGATCAGCGGCAGCGATTGATGCGCGCTGATGGACGCCTGCGAGATCAACGCGCGGCGCACTTGCTGATTGTTCCAGGCCGCCGCCTCAACGCGTTCGCTCCATTGCAGCAAAATGCACTTCGCCTGAGCCGGAAAGCTCATGGCGAAGAAGAAGTAACGCTCCAGAATCAGCGTCCACAGCAGCACGGTCAGGGCGAAGATGGCGACCAGCACGTCGCCGCCCAGGCCCAGAAAGCGCTTAATGGACTCGATTTCGTCAAGAATGAACCAAACCATAATGTCAGCTCCGGCTAGCGCGCCGCTTCCGCTTCTTTATGCAAGGCGATAAAGCCTGCGCTCTGTTCTTCCAGGGTTTGAATCAGACGGCGACTCTTACCGTTGACGAGGGTGTGGGCGAAAACCAGCGGCACCGCCACGATCAATCCCAACATGGTGGTGACCAGCGCTTCGGAAATACCGCCCGCCATCAGTTTGGGGTCGCCGGTGCCGAACAGGGTGATAGCCTGGAAAGTGGCGATCATGCCGATGACCGTTCCCAGCAGTCCCAACAGCGGAGCCACGGAGGCGAACAGCTTGATGAAACCAACGCCCTTCTCCAGTTTGGGAGCGTTTTTCATGATCACTTCATCCAGTTTCAGCTCCAGGGTCTCGACATCCGCGTCTTTGTTGTCCTGATAGGTTTGCATGATGTCGCCCATGGGGTTGCCGCGAATCACGTCCTTGGACTTCAGCTGTTTCTTCACGCCGGACTGGATGTAACTGAGGCGCAGATACCCGAACAACGCCAGCAGCAGCCCCACTGCGCCCAGCGCCAGAATCACATAACCTACGGCGCCGCCCTGCTGCACTCGCTCTTCCAGGCTGGGACTCTGCACCAGCAGCGACAGGATCACGCCCCGTGAAGGGTCGATGAAGAACGGCTGATAACCGTCATTGGCGTTTTCCAGACCCGCGGCCAGCTCCAGCATGGCGCTTTCCGGCTGTCGTGAGAGCTGTTCGAATTTGCCGGTCTGGGCGGAATAGTTAAGGTATTTGCCGTCCGCGATGGCGTTGAATGTGCCGACCCGGGTGACGCTTTTCACCGCCTGATCGCCCTCGCCGTAAACCACCGTGGCGTCGAAACGGCTGACTTCTCCCGAGGCGGTCATGGCCTGATACAGCTCAATCCAGAACTTCTCCAGCTCATCGATGGACGGCAACGCGGTGCTCTCCGCCAATGAACTCATCAGCGCCATGCGCTCAGGGTATTGCGCCGTGACCATGGACGCCTGAAACACGCCCTTGGTGTCGTTGGCGGTCTGTCGCACCAGACCAAACATCTCGCCCAGGGAGCCTTTACGTTGCTCCAGGGTTTCCTTCAGTTCCGTCAGCTGTTTTTCGTTTTCATCGTAAGCGGTTTTCAGGTTGTCCATACGGGCCTGCTCCGCCTTCAACTCCGCCTGAGCCTTGGCCAGCAGCGCCTGGCGCTGGTCTTTCTCCGCCTTGAACTTCGCTTCGCGACTTTTGCTTTCTTTAGACTCGGTGACCCGGTCTTCCTTGATCTGCTTTAACAGCGCCTGCAGGTCTTCATTGGTGCCGGCTTTGACCGTCGTAGTCGCCAACGCCGACGCCAGAATGCAACTGAAGACAGTTATACGTTTAAGTGTTCTCATCACTTCGCCCTCGCAGCCAGCACAGGTAATTTAATCAACGCGGGCGGAGCCTGTTTCTTGGCGATCTTCAGCCCTTGCGACACGGCGGAGCGGTAGGTTTCCGGCAGCGCTTCCCATTGTTTTTTATCTTTGTTCCAGTGGCCGGTTTCCGCGCCATCCGGCGTTTGATACATCAACGCGATACGGCCGATACGCAGGAATTCGTAGGTTCTCAGTTGCTCGCCTTCGCCGAGGCTGGCCTTGTAGGCTTCGATGGTGCGACCGTATTCGTTCTCCACCTCGTAAGCTTCCAGAATTTTGCGGAATTTCTCTGACGTGGACACATCAGCGCGATCCATCAAGGCGCGCAGATCCGCCACTCGCTTGCGCCGCTCGTCCATCTGGAAAGGCACATCCGCTTCCACGAACTGCTCCAGCGCCGACACCATGCGCAGCATGAGCGGAACCACTTCCGTACGCGTCTGCTCCAGGGCGGAAATCTGCGTATTAAGAGAGCTCAACTCCGCCTGTTGCGAGCTGACGATACGCTCATTCTGATCGTTATAGGCTTTCAGGCCTTCGATCTGGCGGATGACGTTTTTGTACTCGGACAGTAATTCGTCGGACTGGTCCGCCAGTTTGTCCACCCGCGCCTGAGATTGCTGCGAGGACTGCACCATGGCGGTTTGCGCGGCGACGGACTCGCCCAGAGTATCGGCATAGGCTGGCAGGGACAGCGTCAGTCCCGCCAGGGGCGCTGCAATGAGCAGTTTGGAAATCGATCTGATCTTCATAAGTTTCAATAATCTTGCAAAAACTATCATCGTCGGTTCCTGAAAAAAGCCCCGCCCGAAAGCGGGGCGACTACAGGAAAACGACCGTTGTAGTCCGGCCAGGCCGCCTTGCGAACGGCTGCGCCGGCTCATCCATTACTAGAAGGCCTGGGTGTACTTGAAGTAGGAGACCCGTCCCTGAATGCTGTACAGCTCTTCCGAGTACGTAACGCCGTCCGCACGGAACGAAGGCTCTTCGTCGAAGAGGTTGCGTACGCCCAGAGCGATGGTGGCGTCCCAGGGCGTGTTGTAGCTGTAGTGAACGTTCCACACGGTGTTGGAGTCGACGTGCCCGTCGCGCTCATTTATAGCGGAATCCGACTGCGGCCCGATGACTTCGGCGTTCAGATAAACATCATGAGCGTCGTTAGGCGTGGTGTAGCCAACGCCCGTGTTGAAGCGGAAGCTGGGATATTCCCAACGGCCCACGTAGTCATTCACGGGTCCGCCGGGGAACTCGTCTTTCTCGAAGCTCAGGATATAGGTGCCGGAGAAGTCGTAACGCAGCGCGCCGAAACCATAGTCTTCACCCCAGTTGAACTTGACGTCGAGACCTTCGGTTTTGTTCACGCCAAAGTTAACCATAGGCGCGACGGCGGACAGGATGCGTCCGGAATCGGAGCGGGTGATGTAGGGGGAGGATTCGCCAGTGGCGACTTCCTGGTTGATGGAGTTTTGCAGCTCCAGCAACTGGATGACGTTTTCGATCTCGATGGAGTAGTAATCCACGGAAACGTCCATGGAGTCAGTGATGTTCCACACGGCTCCTGCGGTGAAGGAGGTGGACTCCTCCGCCTTCAGATCTTCGTTGGAGGAACGGGTTACGTTGTACTGGCGCTCATCGCAATCGCCGCCGCAAGTGACGTAGTCGACCGCGTAATCGGCAGAGAAAGAATCCGCCGCGTACAGATCGCTCAAGGTCGGCGCCCGGAAGCCAGTGCCGTAGGTAGCACGCAGCGTCAGGTTGTCCAGCGGCTGATAACGGACCGTGGCTTTACCAGTGGAGGCGGAGCCGAAGTCACTGTAACGGTCATAACGTCCGGCCAGGTTCAGTTCCACCTGATCGGTGATCGGCGCTACGGTTTCGATGTAGAACGCGCGCATGTTTCTTTCCCCGGCGGAAGAGTTGCCGGAGCTGCCCAGCACGTTGCCGGCTTCCGACTGGTCATCCACTTTGGAGGAGAAATCCCAGCTCGCGTATTCCGTACCCAGGGCCCAGGAAACCGATCTGCCGTCGATTTCGCCAAGGTCAAAAGACACACCGGCGGTCGCCTGCTCAAACGTCATCTGATCTTGCGAGAACGGCGAGTATTTCAGGCTCTGGATGCTTTCCGCGTCAAACTCGCCGCCGGTGAACTTACCGGAATCCAGCAAGGGCTGAATCAGAGGCTTGAGCACGTAGCCGGTGGATGTCTTGGTGTTGTTGGCGTAGTTGTGGTGATAGTTGGCGTTCCAGCTCAGATCGCCCACCAATTGTGTCTCCACTTCGCCTTCCAGACCGAAAACCAGGTCCAACTGCGTGTCGGAGACTTTATCGTCACGAGGTCCGATGGGTGAGAAGCGGTATAACACAACGGCAGGATCGTCATCGCCGTTCACCACGCCATCGCCGTTAGTGTCCGGGTCCAGCCCGTTTTCCGCAAAGAACGCAGCGCCGCCGGAGGTGTTCTGGTCGATCTCAAACTGGTCCGCAACCGGCGCGAAGCGGCTGAAGCTTTTGTTCTGGTTGAAAATAACCCGCGCCACAAAGTCCAGATTATCCTTCAGCTCCTGACGTCCCGTCAGCATCACCGAGTCACGGCTCAAGGAGGCGGTTTTAGCCGCTTCTCCAGTGTAGTCGTAGGCGCAGACCAACTGACTGGGATCGGTTTTGCTATCCCGATACGGACCATGGAAAGGGCCTTTACAGTTACCGTCTCCATCCAGAGAGCCGGCCAACGGCTTGATGGCGTAGCCGTTGGCGGGGTCGAGTACGTTGCGTCCGTAGTAGCTTTGTCCGCTGGTGTCGGAGAAGAATTCAGAGCCAAAGCCGGTCGCTTTCAGGTACTCACGATCACGTAGATTAACGATGCCTTTGGAGTCATGCTCGTAGGAGAACAGCAGGTTGCCTTTCTCTGTCGTCGTTCCCAGCGCCAGGTTATAGGATTCTTCTTCCCCACCCTCATGTTTCGGCAGGCCTTTGCCATAAGAGATGATGCCGCCGTCCAGATCTTCCTTCAGGATGATGTTAACGACGCCCGCGATGGCGTCGGAACCATAAATCGCAGATGCGCCATCGGCGGTGATTTCAACACGCTCGACAATAGCGGCGGGAATCGCATTCAAGTTGACGGCGCCGGCGGGCCCGGTGTCTGAGCCGCTGGGAGAAACCGGAACGCGAATGCCGTTAATCAGCACCAGGGTTCTGCCCTCGCCCAAGCCGCGCAGGCTGATGGTCGACTGCGATTGCGCCGTGGAGCCCGAGGACTCCGAGATCGAGCCAAAGCTGTTGCCGGCGGCGGAGCGCAGCACGTCCGCAATGCTCAGCTCGCCCGTGCGGTCGATATCCTCACGCGTGATGACCTGCACCGACTGGGCGCCTTCCATATCCGCCCGCATGATGCGTGAACCGGTGACGCGAATCTTTTCCAGTTTTTCCACCGGCGCGCTTTCAGTTTCCGCCTCGGCGGACGCATCCGCATCGACAGGTTCTTCCGCATAAAGATTGGCGGCCGCGCCCATGGTTAATACAGAAACCAGCGCCCCGCGAGATAAATTAAGTGATATAGCCTTAAAGGATGCTATGGACGACTTCTCCGTCATTTTACTTCTTCTCCAAGTTGAATGTTGTCCTGAGTGATGACGAAGACGGATGGCAATTCCTATGCCAGAGAACTTTTATTAATTCAGCAGTTTGGGCGTTTTTTGACCACCCATAAGATAGGCCAAAAAGAATAAGTATTTATACGTATTTTATAAATTTTAAACGGCTTACTTTTATGTTTTAAAAGATTTATCTAACGGGTGTTATCAGCGATCCATTTTTATCAAAAAAATAGTGACAACATATTTTGACTTTTATTTATATTTCCATCCGAAAAAAGCATCAAAATGATTAATCATTTTTTGACTCATTTTTGTATTCATCACTGCAATTACAGATAAAACATCCCCCTCCACAGCCACTCCCCGGTCGCCGATTCAATAGGTCGTCATAAAACTTTCATCTGCTTATGCGATAAGGCTGTGCGCCTTCGTGGGGCGCCGCCGCTAACGACGCCCTTTATCGGTGCGAAACTGGGATAAATATTGGGAAAAGCACGGTACTGAAGGCGCATAAAACGCAGTAGAATCCGCCCCGTGAACCAATCACGAGCGTTATCACTGGAAAGTCTTACATTAAAAGGAAGTATCTTATGTCCATCAAAAAGCATTTGACCAAAATGTTGGCCGCCCCTCTGGCGTTCTGCGCCGCCACCGCCTCCGCAGAGGTCGCCTACTTCGAATTCACCGACGTCAAACCAGAGCAGACGTTTGTCATCCAGTTGACGGACAAAGCGAAAATTCAACAGGCGCGGGACATTCTGGCTAACGGCCAGGAAGACTTTTATCACGTCATGGGCTATGTCACGCCCTCTCCAGCGCCTTATAACCCCAAATGGCAATACCATTTGGACACAGACACCATCAGCTTCTTCGAATTTTCGATCGAGGTGTGCGACGCCTCCATGCAATACGTGCAAGAACACCTGAACGAAGTCGGCGGCGCTTTTCTCCCCGGCAATATCTGGTGCCCCTGGAGTTCAAAGCTGGTGAGAGAGGTCGGCGCCCCAACACAGGAATAACCTGACTCGTTCATATTGAGTGCAAAGGCCCAAGTGTGGCGCGGGCCTTTGCTAACGCTTCCTATCCCCTCTATTTCCCTGTCGTCACATGCCTGCAATAAGCCCCGGCCACGATTCAGCTATAGTTAAAAGTACGTCGCACAAACCCTATTAGGTCCCATGCTCTATTGGCTTCGTCTCTTTTTATTGCTGGTTTGCGCCGCCACGGTCAGGGCGGAAGAAGACCAGCAGGTGATTCTGGCCAACGGGGAGTGGGAGCCCTTTCTTTCTGAACGCCTGCCTCACTATGGCTTCGCCTCACATCTGGTCACGGAAGCGTTCGCCGCCGTGGGCGTGCAGGTGGAGTACCAGTTCTACCCGTGGGCGCGCGCTGAAGCGATGGTGGAAGGCGGGCAAATCGACGGTTCGCTGCTTTGGACGCAAACGCCGCAGAGGAGTGAGTTTGCTTATTTCAGCGACGTGGTGGTCACCCAGGATGAAGTGCTGTTTCACCTGCGCGCACTACCCTTAGAGCCAAAGTCGCCCGCCGACCTGCTCGGCGAATCTATCGCCGTACCCCTGGGCTCCAAACTCGGCGTTTGGAAAGAGGTGGTGGAATCCGGACAGGTGACAGAGTTCGGAGTACGAGACGTCGAAGTGGGGATGAATATGTTGCTGCGACGACGGGTAGACGCCTTCCCACTCGCCAGAGCCGTCGGCTACAGCGCACTGCGTGCGCACTTTTCACCTCAGGAGCAAGCGCTCATCACTCACTCAGCCACCGTGTTCGACCGCCATGAATATCGGCTTATGCTATCCCGCAAGCGCTCCATGAACGCCAGACTCATCCTGCAGTTCAACGAGGGGTTACGCCGCCTGCGCGAAAGCGGCCGGTATCAGGAAATGGAAGAGGCCTATTATCGCGGCGACTATGACGCGCCTGACTCCGCAGCGCAAAACGATGACGACTGAATAGCCCAGTCGAACAGATCAGGCGCGAGGGAAACGTCGCATAAAGCGCCTGTCGATAGCGTCTTTCCAACGCCATACCCACTCCCCCGCCAGACTGATCCCTCCTCGCGCGCCCACGGCATCGCGCCCGCCGCAAGCCAGCAAACTCAAAAAACGCCGCTGGGGTCGATACGTCCGCATCGGCAGGCCGCGCAGCAAGCGATGCAGGTTATCGAGCAAGAAAGGAGCCTGACGCACAGCGTACACGCCCGCCCTGGGCGTGGGGGACGCGTCAATCCAGGCGCAATCGCCGACGGCGAACACCTCAGGAAAAGCGATGCTTTGCAGGCTGGGAGCGACGCGAATAAAACCCTCGGGGGTTAAAGGCAACTCCGTCTGGGTTAGCCAAGGCGCCGCTTTACCTTGCGTACACCAGAACACTTGATCCGCAGGCAGTGTTCGCCCAGCCTTATCAATCAGGCTCTCTGACGTCACTTCCGCAACCTCAAAGTCGGCTTGCGTCTTCACGCCATAGCGATCAAGACGGCGTTGCAGCCAGCGCCGCATACGCCTGGGGTAATCCGCCACCGGTTCGCTGCGCGCCGCCAGCGTCACACGATGGGCGCCAGGAGCCGACTGCAACGCATGAGCAACAGCGAACGCCAGTTCCACTCCGCCTGCGCCGCCGCCCACCACGACAATATTCCGCACTGCCGGATCGACGCGCAGGCTTTCATAAGCCTCGCGCCAGCGGGGCCAAAAGTCGGCGATGGGTTTAACGGGAATCGCATAGTCAGCCGCTCCCGGCGTGCTCAAATCCGGAACGGCGCCGATATTGAGAGACAGGTAGTCGTAGCGCAGCGCTTCCCCACTTTCCAGAAACGCCATACGCCGCGCGCAGTCCAGCCCTTTCACCCGTCCCTCGAGAAATTCCGACCCCGACTGACGGCACAGGGCCAGCAAATCAATATGCGCCTGCGCATACTCATAATGCCCCGCCACCAGCCCGGGCAACATACCTGAATAAGGACTCAGCGGCCGTTCGGAAACCAGGACCACCCGCACGTTCGGCAAAGGGTCCCTCGCCAACGCCAGCAATAACAAAGCGTGGGTATGCCCGCCGCCAAGAAGCAGTAAAGTGAGAGTACCGGATGGTTCAGCCGTCACTGTATATCGTCCGCAAGTCAATGAAATATTGCACTCGTTATCCCTGAATAATAGCTGGTCAGCAACCCGAAATACGCAGTAATCTTGAAACGCCTATGCAGTATTTTGGTGATGTGAGCTATCTTTCTTCTATTCATAGTGGAGGCTTATCGTTATGACGGCTCGCTTATTCTGGCGCTTGGCGACACTGCTCTGCATCCTCATTACGCCCTTGGCGACGGCGGGCGACATACCCGGCGCCGAGGACCATCCCATGGTGTCCCGTTATGCCGGCGCGGAAATCATCAAATACGAAAAACAGGCTTTCACTGAAATATCCCTGGCACAGACGCCGATCCAACAGCGGGGCGGCAAGGACAAGAATCCCGGCGCGTTTCTGGAGCTGGAGGGAAAACTGACCCGCGTGGCTTACCGCATTCCCGAGGGACGCAGCACCCTGGAGGTCTATCGCAATTACGAGGAAGCTCTGCGCGGCGCGGGTTTCGAAATCCTGTTCAGCTGCAAGAATGAAGACTGCGGCGGTAAACCCGCCGGGCGTCCTTTCAACGAAATCGTGACGCCGAAGGACCTCACCGTAAAAATGATGTTTCACGAGAAGGATCAACGCTACCTGCTGGCGCGCCTGACCCGGGAAGATCAAACCGTGCATGTGGCGGTGTATATCACCAAGGCCTACTCCATCGGCGGACAGGATAAAAACCGGGTGTTCGTGAATACTCAGGTAGTGGAGTCCGCTCCCATGCAGTCAGGCATGGTGAAAGTGGACGCCGAAGCCATGGCGAAAGGCCTGGATGCAGAAGGGCACATCGCGTTGTATGGCGTCTATTTCGACACAGACAAAGCGGATATCAAACCGGAATCAGGGGAAACCCTGGCGGAAATCGCCAAACTGATGAAGTCCCAGCCTTCACTAAAAGTGCTGATCGTCGGCCACACCGATAATGTGGGCGCGCTTGATTACAACCGCAGCCTTTCCGAACGCCGCGCCAAAGCCGTGATGGATGCGCTGGTAAGCCAGTACAAGATCGGCGCTGAACGTATGACCGCCTTAGGCGTGGGTATGGCGGCCCCTGTCGCCTCCAACGAAAACGAAGCAGGCAAAGCCAAGAACCGCCGGGTTGAATTGGTGAAGCGGTAACCTGATATGACGCCCAGCGTTTAAGTGAGGTTTACACCCAAAGGCCAACAAACGGGCCTTTGGGTGTAAGTGAAGTAACCGGCATCTCCGAATACGACCATCCCTTCTCTATGCAGCGATCCCAGTCTATCTCTACTCCGTTCGCCCTGAGCCTGTCGAAGGGCTTCCCAGAGAGCCAATCCATAGACAACGATCTTTAATCAACATCCGGGAAATCGGCTTTTTCCTGAGTCGCCCTGGAAGGCCCTTCGACAGGCTCAGGGCGAACGGGAAAGATGAGGACAGGTTCAGGGTGAACTAGGGAGATGAGGGCAAGTTCAGGGCGAATGGCGAAATAAGGACAGGCTCTGGGTGAACGGTGAGATGAGGACAGGGAAATTCAGAATGCCTGATAAATCAGGTGAATTTCCCTGTCCATAGTGCACGGAGGATAATCGATCAGGGGTTACCTAACACAGCATCAGGCGATCAAAGCCAATCGCGAAACCAATTCCTTGCTTGTAGGCGCCGCCGCCCACGACCTGTTTCTGCGCGCCCAACTTGGGTACGGATATTTCGAAGCCATCCTCCATGTAGTAACTCAGCCCGCGCTTCACGGCGCTGAATACTTCATATTCCGAGGTTTGCAGCGACACCATCTTCTCCGCCAGATCAATCAACTCTTGCCGAACGGTTGGCGTAGTGGGATTAATGACCTCGACGCCGAACTGAAAGAACTCCCGGTAGCGACCTTCCTGCGGCCGTTCATAGCGCCAGCAGCGCTCGAAATACCAGAGTCGCACGTTCTTTCTGCGTTTGAAGTGCTTATCCGCCACCATTTGTACAGTCGCCGTCCCTTCTGGACGCAGACACAAAGAGCGTCCTTTCTTATCCGGAAACACATACATCTGCCCCAATACTTCCTCGCCAGCTTTGTCCACATAAACTTGTGACGGCTCAATGGAAGGCAGAATCACCTCTTCAAAACCACTCGCTTCCGCCAGCGCAATCATCTGATTCAGCAACGCTCTGCGCTTCTTCGCCGTCTCGCCGCTGATAATGCGTACGCCTTTAGCCATACCTTCAATTTTGTATTCCATAACGGATTCCCATTCACTGATTTAAAAACAATAAAAAAGCCCTCGCAGCAACGCTGGGAGGGCTTTCTCAGTGAACGGGCTTAACTTTCAACCAAGCAATAGCTCTCCCAGCCGACGATGCGACAGTGAATGCAGATGCTTTGGATGAAGGTTGAAAGTAATCATGCCGGACATTATGCGTCCGAACAGAAGGATGTCAACCCGCCAGGCTGACGCCAGGCGTCGGAGCAATAAAGCAAAGAAAAGGCGGCGCCTCATAGACAAAGATCGCCGCCTTGATTTCATTTAGTCGAGTCGTGTTTTAATCAGTCGTTATTCAACGCGTTGCGCCGCAGCGATAAAGAACATCGGCCGCTCCAATTCGACTTTCAGTTCCGGGCACTCCTCGATTTGCTCTGCGCTGGGACGCCATTCCTCCAGATGCTTCAGGGTGAAGCCAGCATTAATCAGCATCGTCAGATACGTGCCCAGAGTGCGGTGTTGTTTAACCACGCCATCCGCCAGCCAATCAGTGGTTCGTGGTCCTTCCACCAGATACTGATTGATAGGCCAAAGCGTGTTCTTGTGCTGGTCTTCCGCCCAGCCAGGTCGCTTGGGCGCGGTATAGATCGGATGCTCCGCGGAGAAGATCAGCCAACCGCCGGGTTTCAGGCTCTTGTACGCCTGCTCGAACAAACCTTGCAGATTGGCGATGTAATGCAGGGTCAGCGAACTGTAGACCAGATCGTAGCTATTCTCGGGCAGGGACAGCGTCTCCAGATCCTCGCGCGCGTACTGGATATGGGCGTCAGAAGTCATCTCTTCCGCCTTGGACAGCATGTTTTGAGAAACGTCGACACCCAACACGCTGGCCGCGGACTGCTCCCGCGCCCAACGGCAGAACCAGCCAAATCCGCAGCCTAAATCCGCCACATTGGCGTTCGCTAACGGCGGCATCAGCGCTTTGATGGAAGCCCATTCCGGCGCGCCTTCCAGTCCCTTTAGGGACCGTGGCAGCTGGCTGTAGCCTTCAAAGAATGAATCGGTGTCGTAAATATTTTGTGTCATGAGTGTGTACTCCGTTTGAATATGCCGGCAACGAACGGGATACAACTTCCTACAGGCGTGACGAAGCCCCGTCCGTTGATACGGCGGGGCTGATTTCGCAATTACGCGAACTTAGACTTGCTCACGAATTACGGACGCCCCACCAGGAACGCCCTCAATTCGCGAAACAATATGAATATCAATATAAATCATCGCGCGATTATTTCAGGGGGAAGAAACGGAGTCAATGAAACCCGCCATCCGGCGCGCCCCGCGATCTGGCGCAAAAGCCCCTACCAGGCCAAGCCCTTTACGCCACGCTCACCTGGCCTACGTACTGGATCATCCGGCCCTCTTTCTTCTCCAGTTTGAAGTCGCTGCTGGTAAGACGAAACTGCACGATATAGTCAGAAACACACTTGGTGTCGTGTATATCGCCAGGTAAGAATACCCTGCAGTCGCCGGGGTTCAGAGTGTCGCAACCTCTGCTCACCAGCCGGGTTCCGCCACGCTTATCCGTAATGGACTGGTAGGTGGACATTTCCAGGGCGCCATGCTGTAAGGCGTAAAGCACCCAGCCGAAGCCATGGTCATGAGGCGCGCGATACAGCCCACGGGGTTCGGTATGGGCCAGCAGTCTGAATCCGTGCTCTAGGTCGGTATACAACTCGACCATGTCGGGCCGATCGGCGTGAATCTGCGCCAGCCAAGGCTCCTCAGCGGAGGTTTTCGCCAGATCCTGCAGCAAGCGGCGGAGCCTTATTACATTACTTGTGGTCAAGCCATCCCAGCCCTCGCGAGCCGATTCGATAAAGTGATCAAGTGCGGTAGGTTGCATAAGTCCTCCAATGGGTTAAACAAGTCTTATTGATGCGTCTTAATAGTTAAAGCTAACTTTAGGTTAGTGTTCTTATTCCGTCCTTTTCTCCGTATTCCCTGAAATGCCAATACCCGCGCACAGCAAGACCAACGCACAGTACTAGGGAGACGCAGGCGTACACACGATGTAAGCCGGTTTCAGCCAGCTGTGAGGTCAGCGCACCAAGCGCCGACGCGCTGGTGACGCTATCGAACAAAGCGCTCATCAAGGCGGCGCCGGTCAGCATTCCCAGATTGCGCGCGAGATTCAGCAGGCCGGATATCTGTCCTCGCTGTTCTGGAGCAGCCCGAGCCATTAGTTGGGTGTTGTTCGCTACGGTGAAGATCGCATAGCCGATAGCGGTCACCATAAGACAGGCGACATAACCGATGGCGCCCGTCGCGGCGCTTAACTGAGTGAGGCACAGAGAGCCGAAGAATAGAAACAGCACGCCGATTGACGCCATGTTGCTGCAATCTTCCGGCTTTACGCGACGTCCGATAAAGCTTGAGGTAATCATCACGCACACAGGACTGCAGCCCATTACCAGCCCGGTCATGGACAGATTCAAGCCGAGGGAAATCAGATAAAACGGCCCAATCACCAAAGCGGTCATTACCGCCAAAGCCACGATGAACTGGATCAGATAACTCAGGCCAAAACGATAGTCGCGCAACAATGAAAGGTGAAGCAAAGGAGAGGGCTTCGCCCGTTCAACCAGGACAAAAATGACCAGCAGGACGAGAGCAAGCCCCGCCAGGAAAAAGCGCAGCAACTCCTCCTCCAGTTTGAGCTTAATCCCGAGCGAATATAGGAGCACGATTATCGCCAACAGAAATGCGCCCATCAGGTCAAACGGTTTCGGCTCCTGACCCGCCCCTTGCCTGGCGCGAGGAAGATAACGCACGACGAGCAATAGAGTAAACGCCCCCAACGGGAGGTTGAGCCAGAACACCCACCGCCAGTCTGCAAAGCCGGTTATCAGTCCCCCCAGAACAGGCCCCGCGGCGGTGCCCACGGCGGACACGCCCCCTATCCAGCCCATGACACGTCCGGTGTGCTCCGATGGCGCGATATCTCTCACCAAAGCCAGATTCAGAGACACCACAATCGCAGCGCCGATGCCCTGGACGCCACGGTACATAGAGAGCATTCCTATGTTTTCCGTCATTCCACATAGAGCGGAGCCCGCCATGAAAATACCCAGGCCAGCGATAAACAACGGGCGACGACCGAAGGTGTCCCCCAGACTCCCGGCAATCACCAGAAAAGAAGACAGCGCGATCAAGTAGGCGACAACCACCCAATGGACCTGGGCGTAGCTGGCGTCGAGGCTGGACACCAGTGCAGGCAATAGAATGTTGACGCTACTGATCGCCAGGGCGGTGAGAAAAGTAGACAGCAGCAACGCGGCCAGCGCGCCACGATATTCAGCGAGAGGCTCCACACTGTTGACCATAACGACACCACTTCCTCTTTAACTACCGTATTGAGGAAGTTACTATGCAAGTTAAAGTCAGCTTTAGGTCAATACCTTTATGAAAAACTGTAATGAGCTGGATATCGCCGAAGTGGCGAAGCTGTCCGGCTTGCCCGCTTCCACCCTTCGCTACTACGAAGAGAAGGGGCTGATAAAGTCCATTGGGCGAGAAGGGTTAAAGAGGGTTTTCCGCTCCACCGTCATTGACCAGCTGGGCTTAATTTCCCTGGGCCAATATGCGGGCTTCAGTCTGGATGAGATAGGGGCGATGTTCTCCCACGATGGAAAGCCCAAAATAGACCGGGCGCAACTCATCGAAAAGGCCAACAAGCTGGACCAACTCATCCAACAAATGGAGACGATGCGCGACAGCATCATCCATGTCGTCAATTGCCCGGAGCCCAACCAGCTGGAATGTCCCCGCTTTCAAACATTGATCAGATCGGCAGCGCGAAAACGGCGCCATGAAGGCCCTGTGAAAAGTAAGCCTGGGAGGTCACAACAAGGGAAAGGAGAAAAAGATTAAGCCGGCGGAGCGGAGAGCCCCGCCGGGTTTCAGAGAGGTCGGATGAGAGTTACATCCGCTCCAGAGTTTCGATGCCCAGCAAATCCAAGCCTTGTTTGAGGGTCTTGGCGATGAGCAATGACAGCATCAGACGCGAGCTACGTACGGGTTCTTCCGCTTTCAGAACCGGACAGCCTTCGTAGAAGCTGGCGAACTCTTTAGACAAATCATAGAGATAGCCACACAGAATGTGCGGGCAGCCTTCAGACGCCACAGAGTGCAGTATTTCATTGAACTGCAGCAATCTGACCGCCAACGCGCGCTCGATGGGCTCCACCAGTTGCAGATCGCCCTCAAAGGTCAGGTTACCGACTTCGCCTCTTTTGAAGACATTCACTACCCGGCTGTATGCATACTGCACGTATGGCGCGGTGTTGCCTTCCAGGCTGAGCATAGCGTCGAAGCTGAAGATATAATCGCTGGAGCGGTTCTTGGACAGATCCGCATACTTCACCGCCGCCATACCGACAACATGAGCGATGCGATTAAGTTCTTCTTCCTGCATTTCCGGATTCTTTTCTTTCACAACGGCGTATGCACGACCTTGCGCCTCGGTTAGCAGATCCGCCAATTTGACAGTGCCGCCATCCCGAGTCTTGAAAGGCTTGCCGTCCGTGCCCAAAACCATACCAAACGCCATATGCTCCAGGGACATATCCGGGCTGACGAAGCCCGCCCTGCGGCCAGCCGCATAGACCTGATTCAAGTGCAATGACTGCCGCGCATCAACGAAATAAAGCACCCGATTCGCCTTCAGAACCCGCTCTCTGTAGCGCAAAGCCGCCAGGTCCGTGGTGGCGTACAGGTAACCGCCGTCAGACTTCTTCACGATCAGCGGCAACGTCTCATCGTCTTTGCCTTTGAATTCGTCCATGAAGACACACTCAGCGCCATCGCTGTTGGTCAGCAGACCTTTCTCGCGCAGATCATCGATCACATTCGGCAGATCTTCGTTATAGGCGCTTTCAGGCATTACGTCCGCCCGCGTCAGGCTGACATTCAGGCGCTCATATACTTCTTCACAATGCTGCAGGGAAATATCAATGAACGTTTTCCACAGCGATAGACACTCTTGATCGCCGGATTGCAGCTTCACGACATACTGACGCGCGATATCCTTGAATTCAGGATCTTCGTCAAAACACTTCTTGGCCTGACGGTAGAAGTTTTCCAGGTCAGCCAGCTCCATAGACAGAGTCTGCTGGTTCTCCGCCTTCAACTTGTTCATGTAGGCCAACAACATGCCGAACTGGGTGCCCCAGTCGCCCACGTGGTTCTGACGAATCACCCGGTGTCCCAGGAACTCCAGGGTTCTGACGACAGCGTCGCCGATGATGGTGGAACGCAGATGGCCAACGTGCATTTCTTTCGCGAGGTTAGGCGCGGAGTAATCCACTACGACGGTCTGTTTGGGGCTGTCCAGAGGAATGGTCAGGCGCGGATCGGCCAGCACCTGGCGCAGGCTCTGACTCATCCAGTCTTTACTCAGGAAAATATTGATAAAGCCAGGGCCGGCGATTTCAACTTTCTCGGCCATGTCGCCCAGATCCAGAACGTCCAGGACTTTGGTCGCCAATTCGCGTGGGTTCATTTTCAGCGCTTTGGCGACGCCCATCACGCCATTGGCCTGATAGTCGCCGAATTGAGGCTTGCCGGAGGGCTTTACGATCGCCGGAGAGCCTTCTGGAGCGCCCGCCGCATGCAGCGCTGCGCTGATTTTCTGTTCAAGCAATTGTTGCAGATTCATAGGAAGATCTTCGTTACTCACAGCAACGGGAGTCCGCCGCTGAAACTGATGGAAATGGCGGCCATGATACCGCAGTATCCGGTCAAGGAAAAATCCGCAGTTATCCGGGTAAGACTAAATGTCACGAATTGAAGGGAACGCCCGCCAGAGAGGAGTGCGGCGAGCGTCTTTGTATGACAAAGCGGTAATTACTCTGAGGGCTGCTCGTCTAACGTGCGTGCAATGAGAGTAAAGGCAATGTCAGTACCATATCGAGTCTCCAGGTCTCTCTTAACAGCTTCCGCCAACCCTATATAGCTAACGTGGCCAAATAAAGTCTCAACCTTGTAGGGCTGCCAAACCGTTCCGAGCATATGCTCCATGTTATCCATGTTACAGCTCTCGGATTTAATAAGTTCATTCGACTTAAGCGCATGCAGAGTTTTAACGGCGGGACCATCCAACATAAACCCGTTTGGTTCTAACGCATGAGTCAATGCAACGCCCTTTTCACTCACTAAAGTTAATTTATAAGGCGTCTCTGGGGTCTGAAAGCGTTGAAAATTCTTGCCGCCAACAAATAGCGAGCCGTCAGGTTCACGGCAGAATGAAACTTCGTTTGTGTAAATGGACTCTCCCAGCTTTAAATCGGGAGTTATTGCCATTATCTGATTGTGACGAAACAGGTAAGAGATATTCTCTTCCACATTAAACTGCGCAGATGCAGTAGTGGATATTGCTAAAAGTAGCCCTGCTAGTGTTTTGGTCATACTGACTTCTCCTTTTTAATAAGTACTCCTCACCTGCCCAGGTGAAGGCCGATCATACCTACTATTAGATATTTTTCATACTAATCAATTACCTGAGCCGAATATCATAATCGCCAAAACGACAAATCTGGCTTGTCAGTCGTCCTGAATTCCTATACTTTCGCCTCACTCTCCGCATTGCTTTATATACAAGCGCAAGGACCATTTTTATTTGTACAGAAAGGAGTCTGACCTGCCTTTTTTACGCCAGTTATATAATCTGAAACACATGCTTTTTATTGCTGAGATATATCGTCAATCGATTTCGATTGGCGGCGCATTTCCTATCTCGATTGATTTTCAACCAGGGAGTTGTTGAATGAAGTACTCATCTTTGTGTTTGTTGTTTCCTTTAGCCTTGTTGACGGCCTGCGGGGGCGGTGGATCGAATGACTCCACGCCACCCGCCAGCGCCTATCAAGATTGCGATCTTTCAGGTTATAAAACACTGTCAGGCAATGGATACCCAGCTAATTATTTCTCCGGCCACTCTTACTCGCAAAAGTCTTGGTCGAATGGGGACTTCGACTGGTACCCTCTGCAACTCAACATTGCAGAAGAATCCACTACGTTCGGGCATGGCCTCAACACGAGCGAGCAGACGTCAGAAGTTTGTCAGGCGGTGGCGACGAAACTGCTAGGCAAATTCCTTCAACCCAGCCAGAGCCTACAGAGAGAACTCGAAGTAGATCTATTCTTTGAGGGGTTTAATTATGCAACGACTTTATCCAGCACCAACGTGGAGGATAAAAAAATCACAGCAATACAACCCAGGCTGGCGCTGCATTTAGACCTACTCAGAAAAGAGTCTGTTGGTGAGAGGTTGGTGCTGGAATCCGAATCGTTGAACGCCTCAGCGCCGGTTTGTAAGAAACCTTTCACCGTATCGACGGAATGGAGAGAAGGCAGTGAGCCTAACGTTGATAGAAAGACGGAGACCTATGGCGATGACGGTAAGGTGTATACGCTTACCCATGCCGCCAGGTTCACTGGCGACGCCTGCACTTTTGATATTTCCGGGCGAATCGCAATTGATGGTAGAGAGGAGCCTGTAGCCATACAGGCATCCGCAGAGCTGGAAAAGAAAGTCAGTGAATCGGGTTATGATCGGGGTTATAAACTTCACATCCACAGTATGAAAGTATACTGAACCTCGTATTCTCTGACTCATGCAGACGATGGCCAACTTGTATCGGCCACCGTCTTGCTACTGATCAAATCAACGAATCACCAGATAAAAGGCGCCGCCGCCCCTCTGCACCAGCAGGAGCAATTTGGTCTCCCCAACATCCACTACTTTTTGCAGGTCGCCAACGGAATTTACCCGGCGATTATTAGCGCCGATGATGACATCGCCCGGACGCAGACCGCTATAGGCGGCGTTTGAGTTGGGCGCCAACCCGGTCACCACCACGCCGGAGCCGTCTGGATTATCTTCAAACGAAGCGCCTTCCAGCAGCTTGTGGATACGGGTGTCGCCAGCGATGCTATTGGGCGGCTCCTGCAAGGTCACTTTCACGATCTCTTCATCGCCTTCGCGCAAAATAGTCACACGCAGCTTATCGCCGATTTTGCGTTGCCCGATCTGGCTGCGCAGATGGCCTGCGCTACGGGTGGGCTTGTCGTCAACGGCGATAATGATATCTCCCGTCTTCAAACCGCCCTTCTCCGCCTCAGAATCCTTGGCGACGCTGGTGATCAGAACGCCGCGCTGGCCGTTACGCAGTTTGAAGGCCTGGCGCAGATCCGGGGTGATGTCCTGAATCCCCACACCCAGTTGCCCGCGTTTTACTTCACCGTGCTCTACGATCTGATCGATGCTGGCCTTGGCCATATTGACAGGAATCGCGAATCCGATGCCGACATTGCCGCCGGTCGGAGCCAGTATCGCAGTGTTGATGCCGATCAGCTCGCCGCGCAGGTTGACCAGGGCGCCGCCGGAGTTGCCGGGGTTGATGGAGGCGTCGGTCTGAATAAAGTCTTCATAGCCTTCGATGCCAAGTCCTGTGCGCCCCAATGCGCTGACAACGCCGGTGGTGACGGTCTGGCCCAGTGCGAAAGGGTTGCCGATTGCAACCACGAAATCACCGACCTCCAGTCTGTCTGAGTCCGCCATTTTCACTTCGCTCAGATCGTCCGCTGCAATTTTCAAAACGGCGATATCGGCGTCAGGATCGCCGCCCAACACTTCCGCCTTCAGGGTGCGGCCGTCCGTCAACGACACATGCACCTCGTCCGCGCCTTTGATGACGTGATAGTTGGTCACCACCGTGCCGTTATCTTTGTCGACGATGACTCCGGAGCCAGCGCTTTGCTGGCGACGCTGCTCGCGAGGCCGACGGTTGTCTGGAATATTAAAGAAGTGACGAAAGAAAGGGTCCTGCATTAAAGGACTGTAGGATTCCTGCTTGGCGTAGGTCGCAATGTTGACGACAGCGGGGTTCACTTCCTTGAGCATGGGCGCCAAGGTGGGCAAGGGCTGCCCCTGTGAGTCGGCCAAAGGCAGCGCGGCGGCGCTGGAGGCCGCCCAGCCGACACTGACGGCCAGTACACATAATCTCAATCCACTCAGGGTTTTACCCATCAACATGTATCATTCCTCCGCTGGGCGCAGACGGGCCGACGACGAACGCATGCCTCACGACCTGACAGCGCGTTTGAAAATTTCCTTAGTTATAACGTCCTATGAGATGGGAGCGGTTTTGTCATAAATCCAGGTTAGATTTACAATCGCGGCTCTCTGTCACGTATGCTTCCATAACCTGCCCAACGCGGATATTACCAGAGTATGAAATTTTCTAAATCAGCGCCTAATGGACTGAATACTATTACCTTTTGCTGCGCCTTGGCGCTGGGCGTCAACGCCCAGCCCGCGCAGGCTCAGTTGCAAGAAAAAGATCAGGATGAGACCGAAACCTGCGTGTTCAAAGCGCTGACCCAGGGCCCTAGCGATATGACTATCGACGAGCTGAAGAGCCATTGCGGCATAGAAATCCCCAAAATTCCTGAAAACGCCAGCCCGGCGGTGAAAAATGGAGAAAGCGTTATAGCCGAGCGCATTATGCGTGAGCAGCTTTCCAGCAACAGCCGCAGCGTGATCACGCCGCACCTGCGCAACTACCTGATGCCGGTGTCTTACCTGAAAAACCCCAACAGCGAACCGTTACGCGAGGCTTACGACCTTGGAGATGAGGCGGAACTGGACAACCTGGAGGCCAAGTTTCAGATCAGCCTGAAAGTGCCGCTGGCGCAGGAAACCTTCATCGACTCAGACGCCATATTTTTCGGGGTGACCCTCAAGTCCTTCTGGCAGGTGTATAACCACGATTATTCCGCGCCATTTAGAGAGACCAACTATGAGCCGGAAATATTCTGGATCGCGCCGGTGGACTGGACCTTTTCCACCGCGGATTTCAGTCTGCTGGCGGTGGGCTTCAGCCACCAGTCCAATGGGCGCTCGCAGCCCCTGTCGCGGAGCTGGAACCGCATCTACGCCAACTTCATCTGGGAACATAGCCGCTTCGTTTTCAGTCTGAAGCCCTGGTGGAGGATTCCGGAAGACCAGAAAAAGGACAAGCTCGATCCCAAAGGCGACGACAATCCCGATATCGACGACTACATGGGACACTTCGAATTTACCACAGCCTATCGTTGGGATAACTACGAAGCCAGTCTCATGCTGCGCAACAATCTGCGCGAAGATAACAAAGGCGCAGTGGAATTGGGGTTCACCTTTCCATTATGGAAGCGGCTGCGCGGTTACGTGCAGTACTTCAATGGCTATGGCGAAAACCTGATGGACTATAACGCGTCGGTGGAGCGCATCGGCATCGGCGTGTTGCTGACGGACCTGCTCTGATCAAGCACTGCGCAGCGTTCCGTCAATTAGCGAGCAGGCGGTCGAACATTTTTTCCAGTTCCGCCTGCCGGTCATAATAGGAAATCTGGTATTGAGGCTCCAGAGCGAGCGACAAGTCCTCGCCATAACGAGCCAGACCGCGTAGTGACTCCAAGGCATTCTGCGCCTCTGTAAGAGAGGCGTTATCCTGCAAACCGGCCTGCGTCAGCGCAGCGGCGCTTTCTCCCGACGAAGGGATAAGCAGGCGCCATTCACCACGACTGTATGGCGCTACCGGTTCTCCCCGCCACAATCCTGGCGCGTCCAGGCCGAACGCCCTCAGGCGCAGCCAGCCTTGCTCCGGCGCAAAGACGCGCACCCCCCTCGGAGACAGCCGCCAGGGACTTTGATTATCCACTTCCACCACCAGCTCGCCCTGGCCGACGACTTCATCATAAAGACGCTTATCGACGCTGATATGCGTGCGCCCGTCCACCATCAACTGACGCACGGAGCTGATATCGATGACTTTGTGCAGTCCCAACAGGTTATAAGCAGGATAGGTAACGGTGACGATAGCAGTTTTGAGGCCCCGCCAGCGGGGCGTTTCCGCCGCCTTGCCGAGCAATCCGATCAGGCCCAGGATCACCGCGAATACGATAAAAAACTGCGTAGTGCGACGACCGTACAGGTTGGGAAGGATGACGCCGGCCACGCAAAATACAGCGAACGCCAGCCACCATAAAATTGCCGTCGGCGTCACCCAGCCGAATGGCAACGCCAACACGCCAATCGCCGCTAGTATAGCGACGCCGGCGAAGACAAAGCGCCGGGAGCGCAGGTGAGAGGTAAGCGTTTTTTTAACGTCCGGGCGCACGACCCGCACCGCCCGGTTCATCGCTTTGGGTTCGGCGACGACGCCATTGCCGGTTTTAAAAGGCGATGGCTGCGGTTGCGGCTTTGGTTTGGGGGAAGACTTTTTCAGCTGCAGATTCCAGAACTTAAGCTCCAACCCCTGTCTGCACAGGCTATCGACAATTCCCTGGTTAATGGCGTCGTGAATCCCGCTGTCTTTGTTCGGTCCGCCTGGCGCATCAAGCAGTATTACACCCAAGCGCTCCTGCAGCTGTTCGCCCAATTTGCGCCAGACTGTCTCCACCTGCGCCATCGCCGTCTGCAACTCTTCCGAGTCCGCCGCCCGGTTGTTGCTCATCGCCCTGCCGATCAGCTCATTCTGCAAGCGCGTCCAAAACGCCCGCCAGGCCGACGGCGACAGAATGTCATCCACCGTCCCACGGGACTTTATAAATTCTTCGATCTGCGCTTTTTCCATTCCGTCGTAATCCGCCGTCACCTATTGTTTGTTCGGCACAAGGTCTCGTTGATCGTAGTCGCGCCCCAGGCAGGACGCATGGATTTACAGGGTTCCGCCGGACAGTGTCGGGGGCGGGGTTTTCTTATCGACCCGTTTGGCGGCATCGTCCGGGGCGGCATCTGGGGTCATCCCCCCCGCCATCAGCACCCTGCGCAGGTTATTCAATGACTGCTCCGCCTGCGCCAGGGCTCCTTTCGCGTATTTCTCCAGCCAATGACGGAACAAACGCTCCTGCTCCGCTTTACGCTGTGCAGAGAAAGCGTCTTTTTGGCCTTTATCCCGGCTCAGGCGGTCATAGTATTGCTCCATCGCCAGTAAATTATCGGCGATTTCTTTCTCGACTTGCCCGTGCGCCTCTTCAATTTTACCCCGTAATTTTCCTTTCGCCGCCGTGGCGTCGTGCAGGTCCAGCAGTGCGTCCGTTTGCGCCAGCTTGTTGAGCAGGTAGGCATCATATTCCTGTACACATTCCAGTCGCTCGCGCAGCTCTTCTTCGCCTGATTCCGCGAACGCCAACAGGTATTCTTCACAGCCGAAAGCATCCGGCGACTTCACGCCGAAGCGCTCCGTTTGCTGCAGCAGATAGTCATACTGCGCCTGTAGTCGCAGCGCTTCATTGGTTTCATCCCGCCATACGCGCCGATACAGCGCCTGCTCCCACGCCAGTTTCTGGGCGCGCGCCTGTTTGTCCAGCTCCGCCACTCTTCTGCTGCGGGCGACATCTTCACGCGCCATATCAGAACGCACTCGCAGCGCCTGTTGGGTCAGCGCATCGCGATGTTCCGGCTCCAGCATGGGGTCCAACAGACCAGCGTCAAAGCTGGCGAGAATCGCCTTCAGCTTATCCCGATAAACAATGGGTGTGTGCGCGCTTTTATAGACATCCAGCTTTGCGCGGATAGGCGACAGAGATAAGTGATGCGCTCTGGCGATGACGTCGAGCTGACTGAATACACGCGTCTCCAGAGTGCGAATTTCTTCAAATGGATAGAATTCCGCCGCCCAGTGGCGCAAACCGGACAGGTCCCAACTCATCTTGGCGATACGCACGCGAGTCGGTTTGAAACCTTTACGCACCACGCCTTTGGCCTGTTCCTCCGTCAGCCAGAGGCGGCCGTCTTCGTCGGGCGTCCAAAACAGATTGCTCCAGTCAAACTGGTGGGGCAGCGATAGCGACCAGTCGCCGCCGCCCGGTTTCGCCATGCCAGGGTCCACATCAATACACACCGGCTGTTTGAAAGCATTGCTGGGTCCGCACAGGTAGACGGTCATGTCGTAAGGCAGGATGGTGGCGGCGACCTCCGGCGGAATGCTGTCGCCCTGAATGCCGGCGCCCAACTCTGTGTCAACGAGCCCGGGTTGGGCCTTCCACTTGATGGAGCCGCTCACGGCGGGGCCGCTCAACAATGGATACAGCTCCCAGCGCAGGGAATACGCCATGGGACGCAAGCCGTCTTTGTCTTGATGCTCCCCAGAGATCTCGCCTTTGTGGCCATAGGGAGAAACAGAAGGCGCCGCCGCCAGGGACGCAGTGAACATGAAAAGGATAAGCGCTGACCACCAATGATTATTCAAAGCGCCAACCATGAAAAACTCTCATTGCCATTCCTGTTGATGACCCGATTTACACTTTACTTCCATTTGCTCGGTCTTCCCCTAACCGTCAAGCGAACAGCGATCTCTTAACGGCGGGCTTCAGCCGGTGTGTGATTGTGCATAATCCTAAAAAAATAGTAATCCTGCCTTGCACTTAGGCCGAATGCCCGAGCTGGAGTCGACCGCCTCCTCCCTCAGTTTATACCTCTATTTATTGACTATATTGCCAAAATGCGGAATTGAACAGATAATGGCCTCCGATTTACGACGGCCGAACGGTTTCCATGCCGATTTCCCGGTCGTCGCCAAAGCAGATTTATCTATCAAACCATCCAGAGTTAGCGCTGGTTGTTGTGCACGGAGTGTGTGGCAATGAGTGTGGACAACCCCTGTTTGTCCTGTGGCGCCTGTTGCGCCAGTTTTCGCGTGTCTTTTTATTGGGCTGAGGCGGATGCTGAGTCCGGCGGAGTAGTACCGCTGGAATTTACCGAGAAGCTGAATCCCTGGCGTAGTGTGATGGTCGGCACCAATCAGCCGCAGCCCCGTTGTCGCGCGTTATGCGGTGATATCGGCGGCTATACGACCTGCTCTATTTATGAACAAAGGCCCACTCCCTGCCGGGAGTTCGAAGCCGGTTCAGAGGGCTGCCTGAAGGCCAGGGCGAAGCACGGCTTGCCTTTGGAATTTCCCGACTGGCGGGCCGCCTAACCCTGGCGGCCGCACATCGTTCTGGAATCGAGCCTTAGCGCAGTCGACCGGCGCAATCCGCGCACTCCCGCACCTGCACGCGTTTGGTGAATGCCGGCGGCGCGCCGCTGTGAAAGGCGTCGCTTTCACTCAGCCTCCGGTAGACGGCTACATCGTAGGTCAATGGGTATTGCTTGTCGGATGTCGCATAGCTGGCGCAATCGCCATCGCTGCGAAAAATGCAAAACTCAAACTGATAGGCGCGCGGCCGCACCAGCTCTACCGTTTCCGTCGACAGACAAACCCGGTCGCTGTCGCTCAGGCTGCCAGTCACTGCATAGTTATTGCAGATTTCGGCGGTCCCGCCATACAGGTACTCCACACCGTCCGCCCCGACAAAACGGCTGATTTCGTTCACTTTGGCGAATATTAACTTTGAGCCCACGCCATTCGAAGATTTGGCGTGAAAGGTCACTACCGGCATATCCGGCGAATAGAAACGGTTCCGATAGATATCGCCCCAGTCCGACTGAGGGCCCAATTGCGCAGAAGCCAGCGCGGGAAACAGCGCCAGCATTAAGGACAGCAGTATCTTCATAACAGGTTCTCCCCGGGGATTACGATGATCAACTGAGGAAACCGGCCCGGACGCAAGGCCCAGAGCCTTAACCACGTCTGCCGTGGTTAGACTCCGGTGAAAGAAGAAAGTTCATTGAAAGCGAACAATTTATCGCGTTGATATCCTGTCAGGGAGTTTGGACGCCGCAGCCTTTCAGGATGATGCGAATGAGATTGTCCGCTGCGAAGTCGAAATCCTTGGAAGTCAGCTTTTTACGTCCCAACACGGCTTCAATCTGGGTGCTGAAGTCCGCGTAATGCTGAGTGGCGCTCCAAATCAGAAAAATCAGATGCTCGGGGGAAATGGGATCAATTTTGCCCTGATCAATCCAGGACTGAATCACCGCTGATTTTTCCCTGACCCATTGGCGGTTATTGGATTTCAGGTATTTKCCCAGCGTGGGCGCCCCGCTGATTATCTCCGTCGCGAAGATCTTGGAGGCCAGTGGGTGGGTTTTCGCCAGCATCACCTTGGAGCGGATATAACGTCCCAGGGCGTCCGCCGGACTGTCTTCCGGGCGGATGGCGTCGAAAGCGGAGTTCCAGAGTTCGACAATGTCGCTCAACACCGCCAGATAAAGGTCGTGCTTGCTCTTGAAGTAATAATGAACATTGGCTTTGGGCAGCCCCGCTGTGTCGGCAATCTGCTGAACTGTCGCGCCCTTGAAACCGTGGCGGGCGAATTCAATTTCCGCCGCCCGCAGGATAAGCATTTCATTCTTTTGCCTGATACGGCCCGGATTCTCCACACGGTTTGTTTTCAATACCATAGTCGCCCTAACCATCCCCTGCTGCTTAATGGGTGAACAGTTCGCGGGCCGCCGCGACAACGGCGACGACGCCCACGGTTAACTCACTGAATTAACGTATTGTTCATGTTATCGCGTCAACTGCAAGCGGCTTGGCGCAAACGCAGCGCCGCAGCGGTATGTTCCGCGCGCAATCGAGCCATATCCACATCCATAAGTTCGCTGTTTTTGACGCGCCAGTTCCCGGCCACCATCACTGCATCCGCCTGATGGGCGCCACACAACACCAACGCCGCCAAGGGATCGCCTGCGCCGGAAAAGCGGTTCTCATCCAGCTTGAACAACGCCAGGTCCGCCTGCTTCCCAACGCCCAGCACGCCCAGTTCAGGACGTTTGAGCAGCTTCGCCGAGCCCTTGGTGGCCAGGTCCAGCGCCCATTGATGAGTAATCTGGCCCGGCGCGTAGCGTAAGCGCTGTATTAACAGCGCCTGACGCACTTCCTGAATCATGTTGGAGCAATCATTGGAGGCGGAGCCGTCCACCGCCAGCCCCACGGGTGCCCCTCGCCGTTGCAGGTCCAGCGTCTGACATACGCCGGAGCCAAGCAGCATATTGGAGCTGGGGCAATGCGCCACGCCTACGCCGCGCCGCCCGAGTTCGTCCATTTCTTCGTCGGTGAAGTGAATACCGTGAGCCAGCCAGACGCCTTCGTGCATCCAGCCCACTTCCGCCAGATACTCGACCGGCCGCACCCCATAAACCCGTATGCAGAAGTCATTTTCATCCTCGGTTTCCGCCAGATGGGTGTGCAGCAAAACGCCTTCCCGGGAGGCCAGATGATTGGTTTCCTGCATGAGTTCGCGAGTTACGGAGAATGGCGAACAAGGCGCTAGGGCGATCTGCAGCATGGAGCCGTCATTGGCGTCATGATAGGCGCGGATAAGGCGCAGGCTGTCATCCAGAATCGACTGCTCGTCCTGCACCACTGACTGGGGCGGCAGACCACCGTCTTTTTCGCCAAGACTCATGGAGCCCCGCGTCAATACCGCACGGATGCCCATCTTGCGCACCGCTTCCGCCTGAATATCGATGGCGTTATCGATCTGCATGGGAAAAAGATAGTGATGATCCGCCGCCGTGGTGCAACCTGACAACAGGAGTTCCATTGACGCCATCTCCGTGGCCAGACGCACCATGTCCGCATCCAGATGCGCCCATACTTTGTACAGGCTCTGCAGCCAGGGGAACAAGGGCTTGTTCAAGGCGTCGGGCAACGCCCGCGTCAAGGTCTGATAGAAATGATGATGGGTGTTGATCAAGCCCGGCAGCAATACATGCTGCGACGCGTCGAAGGTTTCGTCATAAGGAATAGAAGGCGCGCCGCCAGCGGCCACCAGCTCAACGATTTGCGAGCCGCGCGTCACCACGCCGCCGCCAGCGTCGCAGTTCGCTTCCTGACCGTATATCGCCAGCGGATTCTTTATCCAGAGAGTCGTCATCAGATCACCCGTATTTTGATCGCCCTAATTACCAGACGCCGGAAATACCGGCGCCGGGGCCATCATAAGTTAAAGCAGGACGGGCGCCTACTTGGGAAGCTCTCCTTCCACGCCTTCCACATACCAGTTCAGGGAGAGCAGATCCTCATCGCTCATCACTTCGCCGGCAGGCACTTTGACTGCGCCGCTTTGATCTTTGACCGGTCCCTGGAAGGGGTGCAGTTTACCGTCGATGATCGCCTGCTTACGCTCTTCCACCAATTTGACGACGTCTTCTGGAATCGCCGGATTCAAAGGCGCCAGCGCCGTCGCGCCGCTCGCCAGACCGCCCCAGAAGTCAGTTGACGTCCAGGAGCCGTCCATTACAGATTTCACTTTCTCCAGATAGACCGGTCCCCAGTTATGGGTCGCCGCAGTCAGATGCGCGTCTTTGCCGTACAGAGACATGTCGGAGTGATAGCCAAACGCGTACACGCCTTTAGCTTGCGCCGCCTGGATAGGTCCAGGGGAATCCGTGTGCTGGTTAATGATGTCCGCGCCTTGCAGAATCAGAGTTTCCGCCGCTTCCCGTTCTTTCGCCGGATCGTACCAGGAGCTGACCCAAACCACTTTCACCACCGCTTTCGGGTTGACGCTGCGCAGGCCTTGGGTGAAAGCGTCGATGCCGCGCACCACTTCAGGAATCGGGAAGGAGCCGACATAGCCGACGATATTGGACTTGGTCATTTTGCCGGCGATAACGCCGGTCAGGTAACGGCCTTCATAAATACGGTCGAAGTAAGTCCCTACATTCTTCGCACGCTTGTAACCGCTGGCGTGTTCGAATTTCACTTTGGGAAACTGTTTGGCCACTTTCAGGGTCGGGTTCATGTAGCCGAAAGAAGTGGTGAAAATCAGATCGTTGCCGGATTTGGCCAATTGACGAATCACACGCTCTGCGTCCGCGCCTTCCGCCACGCTCTCAACATAGGTGGTTTTCACTTTATCGCCGAGCTGCTCTTCAACGTACTTGCGCGCTTTGTCGTGAGAATACGTCCAGCCCGCGTCGCCGGTGGGACCGACATAGACAAAACCGACCTTGACCGGCTCCGCCGCGGTCACCGACTGCGCCGACATGAACAACGCCAGTGCGACGCCTGCGGCTTTGGCGAAGCGCTGCGCCAACGATTTCTTTTCTTGCTTCATACAATGTAACCCCTTCAGCAGGATAGTTTTTGAGTTATCCGCAGCTCCTTGCGCATCGCCTGACCCAGGCCGTCCGGACCTGGCGCGTAATCCATCGATCGTTAGTCCGCCGGGTGAAACGGTTTGCCCAGCGATACCGGAGCATAGAGTTTCACCCTGGCTTTATCCGAGGACAGCATCACCAGCACGACAATAGTCGCCAGGTACGGCATGATCGCCAACAAATTCGGCGACACCGAAAAGCCCAGCCCCTGCGCTACCAGATGCATGATGCTGAAAGCGCCAAACAAATAGGCCCCCAGCAACACCCGCTCGGCCTTCCAACTGGCGAACACCACCAGCGCCAGCGCAATCCAGCCGCGTCCGGCGGTCATGTTCTCCGCCCACAACGGGGTGTAGGCCAGCGATAAATAGGCGCCAGCCAGTCCCGCCATAGCCCCGCCGAACATCACCGCCAGATAGCGAATTTTGAACACCGGCAGACCCGTCGCCTTGGCGGATTGCGGCGATTCGCCCACTGCTTTCAGCGCCAGTCCGGCATGGGACCGGTTCAAAAACAGGTAAACGCCGACAAACAGCCCGAATGAAAGATAGACCAGGGGATCATGACTGAACAGAATGCGACCGACGAAAGGAATGTCGGAAAGTAAAGGAATATGCCAGGGCTCGATGCCAACCAGCGGCGTGCCGACATAGTCGCTGCCGACAAAAGCGCTGAGCCCGGTTCCGAAAATGGTCAAAGCCAGACCCGTGGCGACCTGATTGGCGCTTAAGTTAAGCGCAATAAAGCCGAATAACAGAGACATCATCAGCCCCGCCGCCATGGCGAAGGTGACGCCCAGCCACAAATTGCCGGTCTCTAATGCGGCGATGAAACCGATCACCGCTCCCATCAGCATCATGCCTTCCTGACCCAGGTTGAGCACGCCGGACTTCTCACACACCAGCTCGCCCAGCGCGACAAGTATCAGAGGCGTGCCCGTGCGCACGGTGGCGTACAGAATGTTGACTATCAGATCATAATCCATGACGACGCCCCGTTATTGTGAATGCGTGGAAAGGTTTGCGTCTGCGCCATTCACCAGGGCCGCGGACGATGGCTTGCGCAGGGCGCTAAAACGCGGACTGAGGCGGATGCGATAGGCGATCAGCACGTCACAGGCCAGCAGGAAAAACAGCAACATGCCCTGGAACAGGCCTGTCAGCGCCAATGGCAGGTTCAGCTCAATCTGCACCAGCTCGCCGCCGATGTAGATTAACGCCATCAACATGCTCGACAGCAGAATGCCTACTGGATGCAAACGTCCCAGAAAGGCGACGATAATCGCCGCGTAGCCGTAGCCCGGCGAAACCTGCGGCACCAGTTGCCCAATAGGCCCCGTCACTTCGCATACGCCAGCCAGCCCGGCCAAAGCGCCGCTCAATAACAGCGCCAGCCACACCAGACGACGCTCTTTAAACCCGGCAAAGTGAGCCGCGCGGGTATCCAGCCCCAGCACTTTGATCTGAAATCCAACGAAGGTCTTGCTCAGCAACACCCACACCGCCACCAGAGCGAACAACGCGAACAGGATGCCGATATGCATGCGGCTGTCTTCCAGCAACAACGGCAAAGTCACGGCTTCAGTGAAGAGGGCGGACTCAGGAAAATTGAAACCGCCAGGATCTTTGAGAGGTCCATGCACGCTAAACAGAAGCAAATTCAGGGCGATATAGTTCAGCATGATGGTGGTGAGTATTTCATTGGTGTTGAAATGGGTTTTCAACAGGGCGGGAATCGCCGCCCACGCCATGCCCGCCAGCGCGCCCGCCACCAACACCAGCGGCAGAGCGAATGCAGAGTCGCTTTCCAGAAACTGCAGCGCTACGCCGCCGCCGACCAGCGCGCCGAACAAGAGTTGTCCTTCCGCCCCGATATTCCAGACTTTACCCCGGTAACATACCGCCAAACCCAGGGCGCACAGCATAATCGGCGCAGCTTTCACCCCCAGCTCGGTCCAGCCGTACAAGTCCGATACCGGCGCTATAAAGAAGGTATATAAAGTTTGCAGCGGGTCTTTACCCAACGCCCAAAACAAGATGGAGCCGGTAATCAGCGTCAATGTTCCCGCCAGTATGGGAGAGAGATACGCCATCCAGCGGGAGTCGTCTACGCGACGCTCCAGTTTAAAAATCATTGCCCGGCCCCCTTCGCTAACATGTCAGCTTTGTTATGCTCTCTCATCCTTCAGGCTCCCACCGCTTGTTGCGGCGCGGGCTGCGACGACTCCAGAAAGTCGCCGCCCATCCAACCCCCGACTTCAGCGATGGTTGTCTCCCTGGTCTCTTTAATCGGCGAGATCTTGCCCACGTACAGAGCGCATATGCGGTCGCTGATGGCGAACAACTCGTCCAGGTCTTCCGACACCACCAGAATAGCAGCGCCACGGTCGCGCAGTTCGATCAACGCTTTGTGAATCGCCAATGCGGCGCCCACATCCACGCCCCAGGTCGGGTGCGCGGCGATCAGAAGCTTAGGATTCTGCAGGATTTCGCGGCCAATGATGAATTTTTGCAGGTTGCCCCCGGAGAGGCATTTAGCATGGGTTTCTGTGTTGGGGGCTTTAACATTGAAACGGGTGCGCACGGTTTCAGCGAATTTGCGCACCGCCGGCATGCTGATCAGGCCGGCCTTGGTCAGTCCCTGAAAATAGCCGGTCAACAGTCCGTTCTCTTTTAGGCTCATATCCGGCACGGCGCCGCGGCCCAGCCGCTCTTCCGGCACAAAGCCCACTCCCAGTTTACGGCGCTGTCCAGACGTCATCGCCGCCACCGGTTGCGCCAGCAGGCGAATCGCTGCGGGGGAATCCAGAACCACCGTTTCCCCGCTCAGCGCCGCCAACAGCTCTTCCTGTCCGTTGCCGGCCACACCCGCCACACCGAGAATTTCACCGGCTTTCACGGTGAAGCTAAGGGACTCCAGGTTGACGCCGAAAGGATCATCCGTCTTCACCGACAGATTCTCTACAATTAGATAGTCTTCGCCGCCGGTCGTCTTCTCATGCTCCGCATGCACCGGCGTATCGTCGCCCACCATCAGGCGGGCAATGCTGTGATTGGTCTCTTCCGCCGGAACGCAATGACCGCTGACTCTGCCCGCCCGTAAAATAGTGGCGCTGTCGCACAGGGCGCGCACTTCATTCAGCTTGTGGCTTATAAATAGAATGCTGCAGCCTTCCTGGGACAGTTGCCGCAGGGTGGCGAATAACTGGTCGACTTCTTGAGGCGTTAATACTGAGGTCGGCTCATCCAGGATCAGCAGCTTGATATCCTGTAGCAGACAGCGCACGATTTCGACCCGCTGACGTTCGCCGATAGACAAGGTATGCACCAGACGATCCGGGTTCAGCGCCATGCCGTATTTGTCGGAGACCTCGCTGATGCGACGAGACAAAGCCGCGCGGTCGCGCACCTGCTCTTTGGGCAGACTGAGAGAAATGTTCTCAGCAACCGTAAGCGTTTCGAATAAAGAGAAGTGCTGGAACACCATACCGATGCCCAGTCTGCGCGCCGCGGCCGGATCAGCGATCTCCACTGGCTCGCCTTCCCAGTAAATGACGCCGGCGTCAGGCCGGGTAACCCCGTAGATAATTTTCATTAAAGTGCTTTTGCCGGCCCCGTTCTCGCCGAGAAGGGCGTGCACTTCGCCAGGACGGATATTGAGATGTGCGCGATCATTAGCCAGGCAGCCAGGATACTGCTTGGTGATTCCCTGTAACTGCAGCCGGTAGTCCTTACTCGGCGGAGGAAGATCAATATCGATAGTCATGCGCTGCCAAGCCTCTTTGGAACATTTTTGCTGTTTTTATTCTGTCCGGCTCCGGGGTTTGACGCCGGCCCAGGTCAAACAGGGGCCGCATCATCAACATAAACCCCGGCAATTTCAACCGCCCGAACCCGCTATTTCAGTGGGTTCAGACCGCCTTATGCCGGTTTGCGTTCATTCCGAATGCAAATTTTTGGCCATCTGGTCAGTTTTTTATTTATTGACCAGTTGATCAACTTTGGCAAAACATTTGCTAACCTTACATCGACGTTAAATTCCGCCTAATGTTCGATCAGATCTGACTTGAACTATAGGTTGACCGGATTTGTATGTAAATAATAACCTGACCATATAGACAAGTTTTTTAAAGGGCGTAAGCTATAAGGACAGGCGTGGAAAACGAGCGGCTGTCTGCGCATGAAACTAAGCGGCGACATGCGGACGTTATAACAAAAAATTTTTAGTAAGCTGTAATAAAAAGACCAAGGTACGCCACGGTGATTCGATTTTTACTGAACGACGACGCCTTAGAGCTCGATAATTTTGACCCGGATTTGACCATTTTAGAGTTCTTGCGCACCAATAAGGGGCTGACCGGAACCAAAGAGGGCTGCGCCTCTGGCGACTGCGGCGCCTGCACCGCGGTGATCGCCACAGAGGAAAACGGCGCATTAGCCTACCGCTCCATTAATACCTGCATTACCTTCCTGGGCGGGTTGCACGGCAAACAGCTCATTACCGTTGAATATCTTAACCGGCGCGGCGCCTTGCACCCGGTGCAACAGGCCATGGTGGACCAGCACGGTTCTCAGTGCGGTTTCTGCACGCCGGGCTTCGTTATGTCCCTGTACGCCTTATATCAGCATAAACAGCAGAAAGCGGATACACGCGCCTGCTCACGTCAGGAAGGAGAGGCCTATCTGGCCGGCAATCTGTGCCGCTGCACCGGCTATCGCCCTATTCTGGACGCCGCCCGTCAGGCCACCTCACCTGAGCAACTGGCGCAAATCAAAGAGGATGAAGCCGCCATCTGCGCCAGACTGGCCGCTATCAAAGCACAGGGCCCGGGTTCCGTGACTCGTGAAGACCAAGGCGTCACCAAGCACTTTCACCTGCCAACGAATCTGGATCAGCTCGCCCAGTTTTACGATGCGGCCCCAAGCGCCCGCCTGCTGGCTGGCGGCACCGACCTAGCGTTGGAGGTCACCCAGCAGTTGAAGCAACTCGACAACATTATTTATGTCGGCGCGGTCGATGAAATGAACGCGTTGACGGTGACTGAGGACACGCTGGAGATCGGCGCGGCCGTCACCTACGAGCGCGCTATGTCTGCGCTGTCCCAGGAATACCCTGACATAGAGCCCTTCCTGGAGCGCCTGGGCTCAATGCAGGTGCGCAACCAGGGCACCCTCGGCGGCAATATCGGCAACGCTTCTCCTATCGGCGACATGCCTCCGGTTCTGTTGGCGTTGAACGCCGTATTGACCTTGCGTAAGGGCGAACAAAGCCGCCGCCTGCCGCTGGACCAGTTTTTCCTGGATTACAAGAAAACCGCCTTGCAGCCCGGCGAGTTCATCGCATCCATCAGCATTCCCCGCGCCCGCCCGGACGCCAGCCTGCATCTATATAAAGTCAGCAAGCGTTTGGAGGATGACATTTCCGCCGTGTGTCTGGCCTGTTATCTCAAGATCGAGAACGGCTCAGTGGCGGAGATCCGACTTGGCGTCGGCGGTATGGCGGCGATACCCAAACGCGCCATGCTTACCGAACAGGCTATGTTGCAACAACCCTGGACGCCAGACACTATCCAAGCGGCCCAGACGGCGATCATGCAGGAGTTTTCACCTTTGAGCGATGTTCGCGCCAGCGCCGATTACCGGCGCAAAGTGGCTGCTAATCTGTTGCAGCGGTTGTATATTGAAAGCGCCGATGGGGCGGTGGCGACGAGGGTATTTCACTATGCGTGACCTGTTGAACAAACTCGGCAAACCACTTGAGGTCAAGCTGGATAGCGCCGCCTTAGCGCAATCCCAGGCTCCGACGACCCAAGGCTCCCCCAAAGCCGGCCGCGACGCCAAGCATGACAGCGCCCACAAACATGTGGCCGGCGCCGCTCAATATATCGACGACCGTTTTCCTCACGCGGGACAATTGTATGGCTGCGTAGGCAAAAGCCCACACGCTCACGCCCGCGTCATCTCCATGAATCTGGACAAAGTCCGCGCTGCGCCGGGCGTGCTGTGCGTGATTACCGCCGACGACATCCCCGGACATCTGGATATCGGTCCGGTATTCCCCGGCGATATGTTGCTGGTTAAGGATAAAGTGGAATTCGTCGGCCAACCTCTATTCGCCGTGGCGGCGGAGAGTCACGCCGCTGCGCGCCGCGCTGTGAAACTGGCGGAAGTTGAATATGAAGTATTGCCGGCGACCCTCACTATCGAAGATGCGCTGCAACAACAACTGTTTGTGCGTCCGCCTCATCAGATGCGCCTGGGCGAGCCGGAGACAGCCCTCGCCAACGCCCCCAATCGCCTGCACGGCGATATAGAAGTCGGCGGTCAGGAGCATTTCTATCTGGAAGGACAGATTTCCCTGGCGATTCCAGAAGAAGACGGCGGCATGCACATCTTCGCCTCCAGCCAGCACCCTTCGGAAGTGCAGAAGCTGGTGGCGGAAGTACTCGATGTTCCCTTCAACCGCATCACTGTCGACGTGCGTCGCATGGGCGGCGGTTTCGGCGGCAAAGAGACTCAGGCTGCGCCCTGGGCCTGTCTCGCTGCGGTGCTGGCGCGCAAGAGTGGCCGACCGGTTAAATTCCGCCTCAGCCGCAGCGACGATATGGAAATGACTGGCAAGCGTCATCACTTCCATAACCTCTTTGACGTAGGTTTTGACGACGAAGGCCGTATATTGGGCGCAGACATTACCGTCAACGGTCTGTGCGGCTATTCACCGGACCTGTCCGACGCCATCGTCGATCGCGCCATGTTCCACTCCGACAACGCCTACTTCCTCGCTAACGCCAGCATTACCGGCAATCGCTGCAAGACCCATACGGTTTCCAATACCGCGTTTCGCGGCTTCGGCGGTCCACAAGGCATGATGGCGGCGGAAGCCATGATAGAGGCGATCGCCCGACGCGTCGGCAAAGATCCGGTGGAAATACGTCTGTTGAACTATTACCGGGAAGATCATGAGCGCTATGACTTCAAGCAAGGCGGCTATGACGTCACGCCTTACCATCAGAAAGTAGAGCAGAACCTCATTCCGCTGATGACTCGTAAGCTGATGGCGGATGCGGACTACCACGCCCGCAAAGCGGCTATTCGCGCGTTCAACGCGTCCAGCCCGATCTTGAAAAAAGGCCTGGCGCTGACGCCGGTGAAATTCGGCATATCCTTCACCGTACAGCACCTTAACCAGGCTGGCGCGCTGATTCATATCTACACCGACGGCAGCATTCACCTGAACCACGGCGGTACGGAAATGGGTCAGGGCCTGTACACCAAGGTGGCGCAGATCGTCGCCCAGGAGTTTCAGGTCGACGTGGACAACATCGTCGTCTCCGCGGCGCGTACGGACAAAGTGCCCAATACCTCTCCAACGGCGGCGTCTTCGGGCACCGATCTGAACGGCAAGGCGGCGCAAAACGCCGCACAGACGATCAAGGGCCGACTGATCGAGTTCGCCTGTGAGCAATATCAGGTGACGCCGGAGCAGGTTTACTTCGCAGACAATAATGTCCATGTGGGTGAAAAGGCGTTTCCGTTCGCCGAGTTCATCCAGCAGGCTTACATGGGCCGTGTGTCCCTGTCCGCCACCGGTTTCTATAAAACGCCGAAAATCCATTATGACCGCGACACCGCATCCGGCCGTCCCTTCTTTTACTTCGCCAATGGCGTCGCCGCTTCGGAAGTGGTCGTCGACACCCTGACCGGTGAGTACAAAGTGTTGCGGGCGGATATTCTGCATGACGTGGGCAAATCGCTGAATCCCGCCATCGACATTGGCCAGATCGAGGGCGGTTTTATCCAGGGCATGGGCTGGCTCACCACCGAAGAAGTCTGCTGGGACGCCAATGGCCGCCTGCTCAGCAACAGTCCGGCGAATTACAAGATTCCCACGCTGGGCGATCTGCCGGAAGTGCTGAATGTGGAGTTATTGCCGAACGAACCCAATCGCGAGGAAACCATCTATCATTCCAAAGCCGTGGGCGAACCGCCGTTCATGCTGGCGATCTCCGTCTGGTGCGCCTTGAAAGACGCCATTTCCAGCTTGACGGATTACCGTATTGATCCGCCGTTGCACACGCCATCCACACCTGAGAAGGTGTTGGCGGCAGTGGAAGCGACCTTGAGCGCCGCCAAGGGAGAATAAGCATGTATAGGGAGCAATGGTTCGAAGTCACCCAGCGGCTCAGCCGCGCAGGGCGGCCTTTCGTGCTGATCACGCTGATCGGCGCGCGTGGTTCTACACCCCGGGACAGTGGAACCAAAATGGTGGTGTCCGCCGACGCCACCTTTGACACCATTGGCGGCGGCCATCTGGAGTTCAAGGCCACCGCTATGGCGCGGGAGATGTTGGCCAGACAGGATTACAGTCAGCGCATGGAGCACTTCCCTTTGGGCGCAAGCCTGGGCCAGTGTTGCGGCGGCAGCGCCACCGTTCTGTTTGAAGCCTTTGCGCCCTGCCCCACACAGATCGCACTATTCGGCGCCGGCCATGTCGCCAAAGCGCTGGTGACCGTTCTGGCGGAACTGCCGGTGCAAGTCACCTGGATCGACTCCCGGGAAGAGCTGTTTCCTGAAGCGCTTCCCGCCAACACCCATAAACGGGTGGACGCCTATCCCTGCGATGTGATCGACGATCTGCCGGATAACCTCTATTACCTGATTCTGACCCATAATCATCAGCTGGATTACGAACTGGCTGAAAAGATCCTGCGCCAGGACCGCTTCGCGTATCTGGGGCTGATCGGCTCAGCCACCAAGTGGGCGCGTTTCCGCCAGCGCTTTGACTATCGCGGCGTGGACTCCAGTCAGGTCGAACGCGTGAGCTGTCCGGTGGGCCTGTCCGCCGTCCCTGGCAAGCAGCCGATGGAAGTGGCGGTGTCTATCGCCGCCGAACTGATCGGTTTGTATCACACCTCCACGCAGCCCACACAACAGGGCGTGGCCTGGAAGGACATCAAAAGCTGGGCTGCCGATCAGGCAGAGCCTCGGGACGCCAGCGACACGGACTCTTCAACGTCAACGCAAACATCCTCAGGAGAGACTTTATGAGTGGCGTCGCCATTCGCAGCCGCAGAGTGATCACCGATCAGGGCATGCAGCCCGCAACGGTGCTGATCGCCGGCGGCAAAATTGTGGAAGTGCAGCCTTACGATATGTCGATAGACGCCGACTACGAGCTGGTGGATGTCGGCAATGACGTGGTGATGCCCGGTCTGGTGGACACTCACGTGCATATTAACGAACCCGGCCGCACGGAATGGGAAGGCTTCAATACCGCCACCCAGGCCGCCGCCGCTGGAGGCATCACTACCCTGGTGGACATGCCGCTGAACTGTATCCCGGTCACCACTACCGCCGACGCCTTTCGCATCAAGCTGGAAGCAGTATCCGACAAGCTCTGGGTCGACTGTGGCTTCTGGGGCGGGGTCGTGCCGGAAAATATCGATGAGCTGCCTGCGTTGCTGGACGCAGGCGTGCTGGGCGTAAAATCATTTCTGATCGACTCTGGAATCGATGAATTTCCGCCAGTGACGGACAGCGACGTCAAACGGGCCATGCCTATATTGGCGCGCTACGGCGTCCCCTATCTGATTCACGCAGAGCTGGATAAAGAGCACATCCCGCCGCCGGCAATCGGCAATAGTTATCAGAGTTTCCTCGCTTCGCGCCCCAAAGCCTGGGAAAACGACGCTATCGACCTGATGATCAACGCCGCCCGCGATTTCAAGGCGCAAGGCGTGGACTGCAAAGTGCATATCGTGCACCTGTCTTCCGCCGAGGCGCTGGCCGCCATCGGCGCCGCCAAAGAGTCGGGACTGTCTTTCACCGTGGAAACCTGTCCTCACTACCTGACCCTGTTCGCCGAAGCCATCCCGGATGGCAAAACACTGTTCAAGTGCTGCCCGCCCATTCGTGAAAACGACAACCGCGAGCACTTATGGCAAGCCCTGGAGCAGCGACTGATCGACTTCGTCGTGTCCGACCACTCTCCCTGCACGCCGCAACTGAAAGAGATCGACAGCGGCGATATCGAAAAAGCCTGGGGCGGTATTTCCGCCCTCCAGTTCAGTCTGCCGCTGGTATGGCATGAAGCTCACCAACGGGGCTTGTCGCTGCCCTTTATTTCCCGCCTGATGAGTTGGGAAACCGCCCGCTTCGCCGGCTTGTCCCATCGCAAAGGCCGTCTGGCCCCGGGATATGACGCGGACGTCTTGGTATTTGACGACCATCAAGCGGTCACCATCAGCAAGGACATGATCAAGCACCGCCACAAGATTACGCCTTATGAAGGCATGCAGGCCACCGGCGCCATTCGCCAGACCTGGTTACGCGGACAATGTATTTACAAGGACGACCAGTTTATCGGCGCCGCCAAAGGCCAGCCGCTGCTGAGAGAGAGCAAGACAGGCTGAGCGCGGACGCAATGAACGACACACAACAACGATTAACCTCCACACTTATTTTGGAATTCTCTGTATGAGTCACGCCATCGATTTAGAACTGCCCTATCCTGGCGCCCTTAACCTGGCGGCCGAACGCCTGGGAACCCAGGTGTTGTCTTGCAGCGACGACTTCTTCGCCTCCAAGGACAACCTGATCAAGTCCGGACGCGGCATTTTCATCGCCGATAAGTACACGGATAACGGCAAATGGATGGATGGCTGGGAATCACGGCGTCGCCGCGACGGCGGTTACGACTGGTGCACCCTGCGCCTCGGCGCGCCCGGTCGCATTGATTTTATCGACGCCGATACCAATCACTTTCGCGGCAATGCGCCGGCGTCAGTGTCTCTGGACGCCTGTTACTGTCTTGGCGAACCAGACGCCAACACACAGTGGACGGAGATCCTGCCAAAAACCAGCGTTAACGCTCACAGCCAAAACCTGATCAAGGTGGACAGCGCCGACAACTGGACCCACGTGCGCTTGAACATTTATCCCGACGGCGGCGTCGCGCGACTGCGAGTGTACGGCTCTCCCCAGGTGGACTGGTCACGCACCCTGCCCGGCGAGCTGGTGGATCTGGCCGCTATCGCCAATGGCGGTCGCGCGCTGTTGTGCAGCGATATGTTCTTCAGCGACATGCAAAACCTGCTGATGCCCGGACGCGGCGTCAATATGGGCGACGGCTGGGAAACCAAACGGCGTCGCGGCCCAGGCTACGACTGGCTGATCATGCGTCTGGCCGCACCCGGCGCCTTGCAGAAAGTGATCGTCGACACCTGCCACTTCAAAGGCAACTATCCTGACCGTTTTTCTCTGGAAGGCGCCGTAGCGGCGGACCCGAACACAACGGACGCAGACAGCCTGAAAGCCCTGGACTGGCAAGCCATCATTCCAGAAACCAAGCTGCATGCGCATCGCGAGCATCTGTTCATGGACGAAATCCAGGACAAAGCCACCGCGTTCACCCATCTGCGTTTGAATATTTACCCTGACGGCGGCGTCAGCCGTCTGCGCGTGCTGGGGTATCCCAAATGAGCCAGGTCACCCTAGAACAACTCAACGCTATGCCGGAACAGGCTGCGCAAGCGACATTCCAGACCTGTTGCAGCAGCGAAGCCTGGGCGCGGGGCATGACGGCGGCGCGTCCATTCGCCGATTCGACGTCTGTACACGAAACCGCCGACCGCATCTGGGCGGGATTGACGGAACAGGATTACCTGGAAGCCTTCGCCGGCCATCCCAAGATCGGCGACGTGAATTCTCTGCGCGCCAAGTACGCTCACACCAAAGCCCTGGCCGCCGGAGAGCAGTCCGGCGTCAACAGCGCCGACGAGGATACCCTGCAACGTCTGGCCACAGGAAATCAGGCTTACGAAGAAAAATTCGGCTTTATTTTCATTGTCTGCGCCACCGGTAAAAGTGCGGCGGAAATGCTGTCGCTGCTGGAGGCGAGACTCCCCAACGCGCGTAGCGAGGAAGTCATAAACGCTGCGGAAGAGCAACGCAAAATCACCCGCATCCGCTTGGAGAAACTGCTATGAGCCAAATCACCACTCATGTTCTGGACACCGCCCAGGGCAAGCCCGCCGCTGGCGTTCCGATTCGCTTCTTCGCTTTTGTCGACGACGATTGGGAGCAGATCGGCGGCGGCGAAACCAACGCCGACGGTCGTCTGCCCAATCTATTGGAAGAAAACGTGGTGCTGCCCGCGGGCCGTTATCTGATGGCCTTCGATACGGCCGCGTATTTCAAGAAACTCATGCACACGCCCGGGTATCGCGGAGCAGAGACCTGCTTCTACCCCTATGTGGACGTCGTGTTTGAAATCAGCGGCGACGGCGAGCACTACCACATTCCTCTGCTGCTCTCGCCCTATGGCTACTCCACTTACCGGGGCAGCTGAGATGCCCGCGCGTCGCTTGCGTCCCCAAACGCTGACTCGTGAAGCTTTCGCGCCCTACGGCGACGTTATCGTCGCCGACGCCGGCAGCGAGCATTTCACTATTAACTACGGGCAGACGGAGCGTTACCACCAACTGGCGATGGTAGATGTGGCTGAATCCGATGGAGCCCCCATTATCAGCCTGTTTCGCTCAACGCCCTTAGCGTTGCCGGTCGCCATCCGCATCATGGAGCGGCACCCGCTGGGAAGTCAGGCGTTCTACCCATTGAGCCCCCGCCCTTATCTGGTGTTGGTGGCGCCGCCAGGTGACTTCGACGCGGACAAAGTAGAAGCCTTCCTGGCGCAACCGGGGCAAGGCGTGAATTACCACAAAGGCGTCTGGCATCACTATTGTCTGGCGCTGGAAGACGTCAGCGACTTTCTGGTCGTGGATCGTAAAGGACCGGGCAATAACTGCGATGAAATCGAATTGCCCGACGCGCCTTGGACAATTGACTTATAATCCGTTGATTTTGATATAAAATGAGGAACCCTGACACGCCATGACCAGCTCCATCAGCGCCCATCGCGGCCCGCTTTTCCATATGATCGCCGATCCAGCGGAAGTGGGTGAAGAAGCCAGTTATCAGTACTGGGAAGACGGCCTGCTTGTCGTCGCAGACGGCAAAATAACCGCCGCCGGAGCCTACAGCGACCTGCTCCCGACGCTTCCCGAAGGCGCAGTCATCGAGAACCATCCCGACAGCCTGATCGTTCCGGGATTCATCGACACCCATATTCACTATCCGCAAACCGAGATGATCGGCGCCTTTGGCAAACAGTTGCTGGAGTGGCTGAACACTTACACCTTCCCCACCGAGCGCGACTTTCAGGACCCACAACATGCGCGCAGAGTGGCGCGGGTGTTTCTGGATGAGCTTCTGAAGAACGGCACCACCACCGCACTGGTGTTCGGCACCGTGCACCCGGAATCGGTGGATATGTTTTTCGAAGAAGCGCTGGAGCGTAACCTGCGCATGATCTGCGGCAAGGTCATGATGGACCGCAATGCGCCAGATTATCTTTGCGATACTGCGGAAAGCAGCTATCAGGACAGTAAAGCTTTATTGGAAAAGTGGCACGGCAAAGGTCGCCTGCTCTACGCCGTGACGCCGCGCTTCGCCCCCACCAGCACGCCGGAGCAGTTGGCGGCGGCGGGTCGTTTGCGTGAGGAATATCCTGACGCCTACATGCACACACACTTGTCGGAAAACCCCGCTGAGTGCGGCTGGGTGAAAGAACTGTTCCCGCAGTGCGCCAACTATCTGGATGTTTATGACCATTACGGTCTGCTCGGCAAACGCGCCGTCCTGGCCCATGGCGTTCACTTATGCGAAGACGAGTGGAAACGGCTGCACAGCTCGGATTCCGCAGTGGCGTTCTGTCCGACATCCAACCTGTTCCTCGGCAGCGGCCTGTTCGCATTGGAAGAAGCCGAACGTCACAAGGTCAAAGTGGGCTTGGGCACGGACGTAGGCGGCGGCACCAGCTTCTCCCTGCTGCAAACCTTGAACGAGGCTTACAAAGTCATGCAGCTGCGCGGACATGCGCTGACGCCGTTCAAGAGTTTCTATCTTGCCACACTGGGCGGCGCCAAAGCGCTGGAGCTGGATCACCTCCTGGGCGGCTTCTCTGCCGGTAAGGAAGCGGACTTTGTGGTGCTGGATAAACGCGCCACGCCGTTGCTGCAACTGCGCATGGAAAACTGCCGCAGTCTGGCGGAGCAGCTTTTCGCCTTCAGCATCCTGGGAGACGACCGCGCCATACGCGCAACCTACGCGGCTGGACGCTGTGTGCACAAAAAGGATTAACGTGGCGATGATGCTGACAGGTTAATAACCCGGCGCGTGAGGCGACAAAACGCGGCAGACAAAACCTGACCTGTGCAGGTTCTGTCGTTTACAGACGCATAGCTGGACGCTATTTGTCTGTCGGATAAAGAACAAAAACGCAGGAAGCCGCGGACGCGGCTTCGTTGACCAATAACAATTAGACTCGGCTTTGAGGTCAGAATGGACCCGTATTACATCGACTGGATTAATCTTTTCATTCGCTGGTTTCACGTTATCGCAGGCGTGGCGTGGATTGGCGCTTCCTTTTACTTTGTCTGGCTGGACAACTCCCTGCAGGACCCGCCGGACTGGAAAAAAGAAAAGGGAATCAAAGGCGATTTATGGGCCATTCATGGCGGCGGCTTTTATGAAGTCGCCAAGTACCGGCTGGCGCCGGAGAAAATGCCCGCCACGCTGCACTGGTTCAAATGGGAGGCGTACACCACCTGGTTGACCGGTTTCATGCTGTTGTCCCTGATGTACTACTTCGGGGCGGAGACCTACCTGATCGATAAGTCCGTGATGGAGCTTAGCCAATGGCAGGCTATCGGCATCGGCGTCGGCCTGCTGGTAGCGGGCTGGGCGCTGTACGACGGCTTATGCCGCTCGCCCCTGTCTCGCAATGGCTACGTCTTCGGCGGCCTGTTATTGGGTCTCGCCATTCTGGCCAGCTGGGGCCTGACCCAGGTCTTCAGCGCCCGCGGCGCTTATATTCATGTGGGCGCCTTGATGGGAACGCTGATGGCGGGGAACGTATTGATGATCATCATTCCTTCCCAAAAAGCGCTGGTGAACGCCGTCAAGGCCGGCGCCGCCCCCGATCCCAAACTGGGTGAAAACGCCAAGCTGCGCTCCACCCATAACAACTACATGACGCTGCCGCTGATCTTCATCATGATCAGCAACCACTATCCCATGACCTACGGCCATGAGTGGAACTGGGCTATTTTATCAGCGCTGGTCGTCATCACCGCCTTTGCGCGCCATTATTTCAACCTCAAGCACAGAGGCGTAAAACAACCTGCTATTCTGGTGATAGCGATGGTGATGTTCATCGGTTTGGCGATGATCGTCAAAAGCACGGGGGAAGCGGACAACGCAGATACCCAGCAAACCGCAGAATCGGCGAATAAGGTCGGTTTCATGCAGGCTGCGGCGATCATTCACAACCGCTGCGCCAGCTGTCATGCGGCCAACCCAACCCAGGCCGGATTTGCGGAGGCCCCTGCCGGCGTACTTCTGGACACCACCAGTGGCGTTATGCGCCATCTCCAACAGATTCAACAGGTTGCGGTAGATTCCAACTACATGCCTCTGGGCAACCTGACCGGAATGACGGATGAAGAGCGCCAACAACTGGGAGCCTGGATCAGACAGGGCGGCGGAACCGAATAAGTCGAGCCGCATTTTTATCCAAAGGAGAATGTTCCTGGGTAAAAAACGCGGTTAGCATATGCAACCTTTTATATGCCTCAGCGATCCCGGGCGGGGTCGCAGGCCAGCCTGAAAGTGACCTAAGCAGACTATGAGCGACAGTAGATACCATCAAACCATCTTTATTTCGTGGGAAGAACTTCATCGGGACACGCGGATGTTATGCCGCAAGCTGATCGATATGGGCCGCTGGAAAGGCATTATCGCCATCACCCGCGGAGGCTTGATCCCCGCCGGCATTATCGCTCGCGAATTGGGTATTCGCTACATCGACACCGTTTGCGCCGTCAGCTATGAAGAGCAGAAGCAGTCCGATGACGTCAACGTCATCAAAAGCTTTGACGCTTCCGTCATTGGCGACGGTGAAGGCTATCTGCTGGTGGATGATCTGGTGGATACGGGTAAAACCGCCAAAGTGGTGCGCAACCTGATTCCCAATGCATTCTTCGCCACGCTTTATGCCAAACCACTGGGTCGGCCTTTTGTGGACCTGTGCATCAAAGAAGTGTCTCAGGAAACCTGGATGCGTTTCCCCTGGGACATGGAACTGAACTACTCAACGCCGCTGGTGGACCGGCTCTAAGAGCCGGCCTCTCCCAGGCAGAAAGCGCGAAGGTTAGCTCTTCTGCTTGGTGCCGAAAATGCGGTCGCCGGCGTCGCCCAGACCAGGCAGGATATAACCTTTCTCATTGAGCCTTTCATCAATGGCGGCGGTGTAGATGTGCACGTCAGGATGGGCTTTCTCTACTGCGGCGATGCCCTCCGGCGCCGCCACCAGCACTAATGCGCGGATTTCGGAGCAGCCTGCTTTCTTAAGCAGATCGATTGTGGAAATCATAGAGCCGCCGGTCGCCAGCATGGGGTCGATGATCAAGGCCAGACGCTGATCCAGTTCACCCACCAGCTTTTCCAGATAGGTTTTCGCTTCCAGGGTTTCTTCGTTGCGAACCTGCCCCACTACGCTGACTTTGGCTGCGGGAATCAGAGATAAAACGCCGTCCAGCATACCCAGTCCTGCGCGCAGAATCGGCACGACGGTTACTTTCTTGCCTTTCAGCTTCTCCACTTCCACCGGCCCGGCCCAACCTTGCACAACCTCCGTGCCCAAGTTGAAATCTTTACTCGCTTCATAAGTCAGCAACGCTCCCACTTCCTGAGCGAGTTCGCGAAAGCTTTTGGTGCTGATTTCAGCCCGCCGCATCAGGCCGATTTTATGACGGACCAAGGGATGGCGGATTTCATGGGTAGGCATAGGATATCTCCGGCAAGACCCGAAAAGCAGGAGCGCTTTCCGGGCATCAGGTAATCTGAATATAAACGCGCAAAATGCTAGCGTATTTTGCGCGTCCACACATCCCTGCAGACGGAAATCTTGCGTGAAAATTGCAGATATATCGGCAAGATGGCCTTTATTGTTTTTATCCGTCCCGATCTTACCGTTCCAGTTACTCTTCTTGCCCCACCGGTTTCTGATTTTTCATAGCGACGCCGAAGCCGATCTTACCGTTTGCAGGATCACTGGCGTCAAACACCAGCAATTCGCCATCGGCAGATGCGATTCCCATACGGCCGCTGTATGTCAGCTCGCCGTTCGACTCCACGTTATAGGAGACGCTCAGATTACGCGTCGCAATTCCCGCCGAAGCGCGTATCTGACTGTCAACGCCTGCCCCCGCGCCATCCAGCGTCAAACGACTGAACGTCGCCTGAGGGATGTCCTGATCTTCGATCACGACGCCCAGCCAGTACTCTCCCTGCAGAACGTTATTCGCCATATCCGTGGCGGTGCGCAGACATATCGCCGAGCTTGCCACCGGTCGCCAGCCGCCGACTTCCGCGTTGCCGGGACTGTCGTCTTCGGGTGGCGTTACAGGGACCTGCTCTTTCCAGGCCACCCGGGAAAAATGGAACACCCGACCATCAGGGGAAGCTCCTCCCAGAGTGCGTACGCTCCAGCGACAGGGGACATAGACTGGGTTACCGTCGTTATCCACTGGACAGTCCAACGTGTATCCAGCGTTCTGGACAACCTCATCAAACGCCTCGTCCAAAGCCGGATCGGACCAGCTTAGAACCGCCTCGTCGTTAAAAGAGTAAGCAATCGACCGGCTTTCAGAGCCTGCGCCCACGCCGGTGCTGCCTATACGCTGTAAGACACCATTTCCATCTGCGTCTAAAGTAGCTTTGTGAATCTGCACGGTGAGCTTGTTATCGGCGCCGCTGGGGAAATAGGTTTCCTCAATGCAGAGATAATCGCCCTGGGCGAGGTCTGGTTTCTGATAGACGATATCGCCGTCCGGGTTCTCGGCGGTAGCAGTTTCATCGACTTTTACGCCAGCGTAGAAAGTGGTGCTGATGGCGGCGACATCCGTCAGGAAGAACAGATCGCCTGCGGCGCTGATGCCGCCGTATCGCGAGCCGGAGGCATTCATGAAGCCCGCGTCGTCAAATTTGTATTTAGGCGTATTGATTTTGGCGTAACCGCCATTGCCGCCTTTATCCAAGAGGTCGCCCAGCCCTGCGCGGGAGTTGCCGCTGATGATTGAACGCATTACGCGCCCCTGATCCCGCTGCAGCGAGATTTCCGACGCATATTGCAAGCCGCTGAGAACAAAGTCCGGGCTTGGTACGGTAGGATCTTTAGGTTTAGTTTCCAGCTTTTCGCAGCCCTGCAGAGTCACTGCAACCGCTACGACGATAAGCGCACTTCGGGACCAATGCACAGGCCCCTGGTTGTATTTATTGTTATTCATCGCAATCAAAGAGCTCAGTAGGGAGTTACCAACTGCAATCTTAGGTTACACAAAGATAAATTCATTGATGCAATTGGCAAAAGCGGCGCATTGCGCGCCGCCTGTGCTCAAGCTTTGCGATGGGAGCGGGCTTCCGCCGCCTGCCAGGTCATGCCGGTGAGAGAACAGTATTCTTCCAGAGAGTCGATCATCGCGCGGGTCAGTTCAGCAGGCTCCGGCAACAGCGCCCGATCCGCGTTGATGCCGATCTGCACGGACTGGTTGTAACTCAACAGGCTGACGCCGAGCCCGATATCGCCCGTCTGCGGCACCCAGAACATTAACTCTTTTACTTTGCTGCCCGCCAGATAACGAGCGCGACGCGCGCCGGGCACATTAGAAAGCACCATCGACGTCTTATTACTGAAAAGCTCCAACAGCGGTTGTTGCACTCCTTGGGGAAACAGCCCCATTGCGGTGAGCAATGCATGAGAAAGGCTGGGTTGCATCGACTCTTTCAGCGCCGCCATATCGTGTTTGATCTTGTACAGGCGCTCAATGGGGTTGCCGATGCCCGCCGCCAGCGGAACGAAGACCGTTCCGAACTGATTGCCCAACTCCTGTAACTGTTCCCTGCCTAATCTAGTCTCCAATGGCCGCAGGTTGACGGGCAAAGTGGCGTGCAAACGCACCCCGTCCACCTGATCCATTCGATCCTGCAACAGGCGTCTTAAGCCGCCGCTGACGCAACTGAGCAACACGTCGTTGATGCTGCAGCCAAACGCCTGGGCGACTTCTTTAAACTTATGCAGGGGAATCAATTCAGACCAGGTGCAGCATTTCATGACGCCCAGCTCACCACGCAAAGGCGTGGTATCGTCCGCCTCCAGCGCCGCCAGACGCGCAATCTCCGCAGCCCCGTTCAGCCCCTGTCTGACGCCCTCCACGGCATAACCGGGTTCGCGGAGGATACTTTTACCCTCTTCCGCAATGCGATAGCGCAGCTTGGTGCACTTTTCCACCGCCCGGGACAGCGTCTCCATGCCCATGACAAAAGACTGCCGCGCACGCACGCCGGCGTCTCGCTGCTTGCCTGGGTCCAGAGGAAATGGATTGATGTTGGGAGACTGGTCGGACAGCGAACCAAACACCGCCACCAGCGCCAGGCCGTCCGCATAGCAATGATGCACCCGCATCACGCAGACATGATGATCGCCATAATTTTCAATGAGATAGACCTGCCACAACGGCTTACCCGGGTCTAAAGGCGTGCTCATCAGGTCGCCAATGAATTTTTCCAGAGCGCCTTTATCCGCCGGCTGCGGCAGAGCGACTTTGCGAACGTGGTAATCCAGAGAGAAGTAGGGATCTTCTTCCCAAAAATAGAATCCAGAATGATTAACCGGCTTTTGCCGAAAGCGGGGAAAGGCCAGAAACCGGGAGTTGATGAGTTCTTTCAGTTTGTTGAAGGGAATCGGCTCCACCACCGCCATCGCGGTGATCACCATCAGGTTTGTCGGACGATCCAACCGTAACCAGGCTGAATCAACGCCGCTTACCGGCTCAAAGTGATTATCTGACATGAGCTTTCGCCGCACCTCCCCCTACAATTCGGTCATTAGCCATATTGGCTGAAAATCGCAAACTTCTTTACAGAGCGATTACAAATTTTAACACTGGCTCAAAAGCGGCAATCCTATAATCAAAGTGCGACAACCTGACTGCCTGGTTGGATTTTGCCGGATTTTTCGAGCAGAAACCGGCGAGTTTGCGGAATGCGCCCTGGCAGTTTAACTGATGTGTCCATGGGGAAACCATAGAGCATCAGGCGACACTTTATATATAAGACTTAAGATTAGCCTCCAAGCTTACGAAATAGGCGCCATAATTAACCTATAGGCGCAAACAACCAAAGTGTCGTCCAGTTGCGAGTTCATACAAATATAATAAACCCGTTGTTGTTTCAGCCATAGGAGACGAGCGTCTCCAAGCGTGCGGAAAACGGGGCGGCGCGACGGTGGGAGTTACTACCATGAAAGCAGTCCATGCCCGTAAGTTGTTACGACCAATTGATCCGGCCTATACCGAGATGTTTTCCGGTAAGGTCTACTCCGTGGGAAAAGGCGCGGTCTCCCTCCGCAATCATAGCGCTCCGGCGGAAAACACCGTCATCGGCGTCCACGGATTTCTGGAAAATCACTGTTACTTCACCCAGACCTATCAGGCTCCCGACACGGAGCTGATCCTGCTCACCTGCAGCAATTACCATATTCCCGTCAGCGGACCGACCTTGGAGTCCGCGCCCTGGCAGACGCCCATCAAATATCTTGAAGCGACCATTGAGTACGACGCCGCCGTTCTTAATCAGGTGCTGCAGAATATGCCCAGCACCAATCGGGTGCGGGTGCATGGTCACTCTCGGGGCGGCGCCGTCATTCTGGAAGCCATCAAGCAGTGGCCCGAACTCTACGCCAATGTGGATGTCGTGCTGGAAGCGCCAGTATTGCCACAAGGCAAGCTGCACGCACTGGCCCGCGCATTGCTCGACCCGGTCAGTCACGGCATGTGGCCCTGGGTGATCCGTCTGGTCAACAGCGCTCCTTCCACCACTTACGGGCAAACTTTCTTCGGCAGAATGAATCCCCGCAAACGGGTATTGTTGGATCGTCTGTTTTCATCCACACGGGACCATCTCACCATTGTGCGCAATATCGAGAATATTCTGGCCTGGATGGAAAAAGGCGACATGACGGCTTACGAGCACATGCGTCATGGCACCATCCTGATTCCCAAGATCGATCGCATTCTGGACCGGGACGCCATGCTGCAAAGCGCCGAAAACTCTCCCAACGCCATACGCATCATTGAAACCGGCGCCACCAGCCACTTTATCACTCTGGACAGCCAGGAATGGGTGCCGCCGCTATCGCTACTCCCCAATGCGGCCGTCGCCGGCGCCTGACACTCTGCTGACAGCTCACTTCCGGCCAGGGACGCGCCGGTTTGATCTCCTCCAAGCCCTCACAACTGAGTAACCAATCACAAACTACGGGAACGCGACAAAAAGTTAGGTAGGCTTTTCTAATCTATCTTTAGTAAACTTGCCGCCAATCATTCATAAGTTGCGATGAGCCATCGCATTTACGCCGAAAGACTGTTTTCTGAAGCCAAATGGCGGGGATCACTCATGTCCAAAGAGAAACTGTTAAGCGTCAACGCAAGAACCGCCAACGCCCGACGCCTGCAACAGTTACTGCTGGACTACCACAACTATCGCCTGCAGAGAGACGAGCATCCCCTGGCGCAGGACATTGATCGGCTATGCGACTGGCAGGCGGATCGCCTCAAAAGAACCCATAATGACCTGTACAGCAATCAGCGCTACCACGAAGCGTTAGACTTCCTGCTGAAAGATCTTTATTCCCCCAAGGAATTCACTCGCCGCGACGCCGATCTGGAAAGGGTGTTTCCGGTGATAGTGAAACTGCTTCCCGATTCCGCGCTGCATACAATCGCCGACCTGGTTGAGTTGAACCTGCTCACGCAACAATTGGATGAGCATATCGCCACCGTATTGCGGGAAATGCGCGTCGAACGTATCACCGAGGACAACTATGCGGAGGCCTTCCGGCGTTGCGATAATTTCGCCTCCCGGCGTCGCCAGATCACGCTCATCGACAAAACCGGTCATGAGCTGGAAAAGTATGTGAAAAGCCGCTTCGTGAGCTTCAGCCTCAAAATTACCGAAGGTCCAGCGGAAATAGCGGGCCTGGGACAGTTGCACAACTTCCTGTCCAGAGGCTTCAAGGCGTTTAAGGAAATGGGCGGGGTCAGTCAGTTATTGCGCGTGATCATGCAGAGGGAAAGCCACATCCTGGAACAAATCCAGGTTAACGCGGACTCTCCCTTCACCCTGCCGGATAATCTGCGCGCTTACGCCTGACTATAACGAGACGTATGCCGGAATGATCAGGCTTTCTTCAGCAGCCCGTCCAAGTGGCTGTGAATTTCCTGCTCAATGCGGTCTTTGAAGGGACGGAATAAGAAGCCCAATTCCATGTGCAGATGAATCTGGCTCTCCGCTACTTCCAGCTGCCCCTTAACTCCGCTGCGATGAAAGCGCAGAACTTTATCCTCCCACTCATAGTCGACGCTGAACCGCTCGGACAGGCTCTGCGCCAGTTCGTCCGCCGCCTGCACGGCATGATCCATATCAAGATTATGTTCACGGGTGAGTTCGATCACTGACATCTATAAAACTCTTTGGTTAATTGCGGAGGCTATTGTTTATGGGTTTTCGTCATGTAAATCAAGCAAAAAAATCCCACCTTGGGCTGCGAATCGCGGGTAGGACTTTCCCCGGGACACAGGTAGAATACCGCACAATTATTTTTACGGGAGCAACCTAATGACAGAGCGGGACACCACCCACTTCGGTTACAAACAGGTGCCGGTCACAGATAAAGAAAGCCATGTGGCCAAAGTGTTCGACTCGGTCGCCGCCAAGTACGACTTGATGAACGACCTCATGTCGATGGGCATTCACCGCCTCTGGAAACGCTTCACTATCGATAAAAGCGGCGTCCGCGCCGGCGCATCGGTTCTGGACATCGCGGGCGGCACCGGAGACCTGACTAAAAAGTTCTCACGTCTGGTCGGCCCGTCCGGCAAAGTGGTTCTCGCAGACATTAACGCTTCCATGCTGCAGGTTGGCCGCAACCAGCTGCTGGATCACGGCTACGGCGACAACATCGAATTTGTACAGGCCAACGCCGAGGCGCTGCCCTTCCCTGACAATAGTTTTGATTGCGTCAGCATCGCCTTCGGTCTGCGCAATGTGACGGACAAAGATCAAGCGCTGCGGGAAATGCAGCGGGTGCTGCGTCCTGGCGGGCGCCTGCTGGTGCTGGAGTTCTCCAAGCCCACCAACCCCATTGTCTCCAAAGCTTACGACGCTTACTCCTTCTCCGCGTTGCCACTGATGGGCAGTCTTGTCGCGCAGGACAGCGAAAGCTATCGCTACCTCGCCGAGTCCATCCGCATGCACCCGGACCAGGAAACTCTCAAGTCGATGATGGAGCAGGCCGGACTCTGCTTGTGCAAGTACTACAACCTCACCAGCGGCGTAGTCGCGCTGCATACCGGCGTCAAAGCCTGATATGAGCGCCTTCGACCCGCTTCTCCTCACCGCCCTCAATGCGACGGCGGAACGCATCGCGGCGGAGATACTTCGCTACGACGCCGGTTCCGCAGCACGCTTGGCGGAGCTGGACGGCAAGTGGGCCCAGTTATCGTTAACGCCCTTCAACCTGTCTCTGTACGTCAGGTTGGGCGAACGCCCCCGTTTTGCAGATGAAGCCTGCGGCGACGTCGATCTCATCATTCAGGGCTCCCCTGGCGACTTCCTGAGTTATTTACAGAACAAAGGAGGCGCGCAAAACATCCACATCCAGGGCGATATGGGCCTGGCGCAGCGCCTCGCCGCCATCGCCAACAATCTGGAAGTGGACTGGGAAGCCAAACTGGCCGAGCATCTTGGCGATATGCCCGCCCACTTTCTGGGTACGCGATTGCGAGGCTTCGGTCGCTGGGTGAAACATGTGGGCGACAGCTTCCGCCGTGACGCGGAAGAGTATGTACACCATGAAGCCCGCACCGCGCCAAGCAAAGATGAAATGAACTACTGGGCGGATGAGGTCGACCGCGTCCGAATGGATTACGATCGTCTGGAAGCCCGTCTGCAACGCCTGCAACAAGCCCTTAATCCCGCAGTAAAAGACACTGATAAGTGAGAAGAATTAACCGCCTTATTCAAATCGTCTGGGTGATCTGCCGCTATCGGCTTGATGAGTTCGCCCCCTTGACCTTATTGCCGCTGCCATTGCGCCTGTTGTTTTTGCTGGCGCCCTGGCGTCTGTTTCCCAAGCCGCAAATACCCCGCGGCGAGCGCCTGAGACGCGCGCTGGAGGAATTGGGGCCCATATTCGTCAAATTCGGCCAGATACTCTCCACCCGTAAAGACTTGCTGCCGGAAGATCTGGCGGATGAGCTCAAGCGTCTGCAGGACAAAGTCCCCCCCTTCGCCAGCGACTCGGCCGTACGGATCATCGAGGAGTCGCTGAAGTCCCCGATTTCAGAGCTCTTCGCCGACTTCCAGACTTACCCGATGGCGTCCGCCTCCATCGCGCAAGTGCACGCCGCCACTTTGAAAAACGGCAAGGAAGTGGTGGTGAAAGTTATCCGCCCCAACATAGAAAAGACCATTCGCCTGGATATCGCACTGATGTTACTGGTCGCGCGACTGGTCGAAAACTACTGGGAAGACGGTAAGCGCCTACACCCAATCGAGGTCGTGCGCGATTACGAGCACACGATTCTGGACGAGCTGGACCTGCAGCGGGAGGCCGCCAATACGTCCCAGCTCAAGCGCAATTTCGCCGGCTCCGAGCTGATCTATATCCCCGAAGTCTACTGGGAGATGACTCACTCCCGCGTCCTGGTCATGGAGCGTATCTATGGCGTTCCCATCGCGGACGTGGAGCAGTTGCGCAAAGCCAACGTTAATATGAAGCTGTTAGCGGAGCGTGGGGTGGAAATTTTCTTCACCCAGGTGTTCCGAGACAGTTTCTTCCACGCCGACATGCATCCCGGCAATATTTTTGTGGATGTCAGTAATCCCGCCAATCCGCGCTATATCGCAATCGACTGCGGCATCGTCGGCACACTGACGCCGGAAGACCAATCTTATTTAGCCAGAAACCTGCTGGCCTTTTTCCGCCGCGATTATCGTCAGGTGGCGGTGCTGCATATATCCTCAGGCTGGGTTCCGGGACATACTCGCGTCAATGAATTCGAAGCCGCTATTCGCACGGTCTGCGAGCCCATCTTCGAGCGTCCGCTGAAAGACATTTCTTTCGGACAGTTCCTGGTGCGGTTATTTCAAACAGCGCGCCGTTTCGATATGGAAGTGCAGCCGCAATTGGTGTTGTTGCAGAAGACCTTATTAAATATTGAAGGGCTGGGACGCCAGCTTTATCCAGATCTGGACCTGTGGTCCACTGCGCAGCCTTTCCTGGAAAACTGGATGAAACAGCGCATCGCGCCGCCAGGGCTTCTAAAGGCTATTAAGCAGCATGCGCCAGACTGGATTGAGCAGACGCCTGAGTTGCCGCAGATTCTGTACGAAGCCTTTGATCAGCTGCGTCATCTGGACCGCTACAACCAAGCTAACCAGGATAGTCTGGCGAGTTTGAGTCGCGCGTTTGAAAAGGACAAGCAGCAACGGCGCGACTTCTGGCTCGCGGGTTTGGTGCTGGCGTCCGCTGCGGCGATGGCGATTGGCGATCAACCCTTGCGCCTGACGGAGCTGCCATGGCCCTCCGTGACACTCGCCGTCGCCGGTCTTTACTTGCTTATGCGCCCCAAATAGCGCGATAGTAAGGGTGCAGTTTACAAATTTGTGACAACCTCCGACTTAAGAAATAAAACGGTAACAATGACAGAGCAAAATTGGCGCCTCGCGATAAAGTGGAATAACGACGGCCTTATCCCCGTCATCGCCCAGGACAACGATACTGGAACCGTGCTGATGATGGCGTGGATGAACGAAGACGCGTTGTCTGCAACGATAGCCAAGCAGGAAGCGGTGTATTGGTCCCGTTCCCGGGAAAAACTCTGGCATAAAGGCGAGACCTCCGGGCACGTGCAGAAAGTAAAAGATATTCTACTGGACTGTGACGGCGACACATTGCTGCTGAAAGTTGAACAAATTGGTGGAATTGCTTGTCATACCGGGCGTGAGAACTGTTTTTTCCGTTCTCTTGACGCACAAGAGTGGAAGGTCAACGCGCCGGTTAAGAAAGATCCGAAAGATATCTACGGATAAGCGCCCGCCCTCTGCGCCCCTCACTCTCTCATTGATTGGTGAAGTAGCGGCTCGGCAGGCGATATAAAGATTTAGACAATTTGTTTTCAGAGGCTTGGAAAAGCGCAACATGAACGACATATTGACCCAGCTCGGCAAAGTGCTCGAAGAGCGCAAGCTGGCCGATCCGGATTCATCCTACGTCGCCAGTCTGCACGCGAAAGGATTGAATAAAATTCTGGAGAAAGTCGGCGAAGAATGCACCGAGACCATCCTCGCCGCCAAAGATGCGGAACTGGACGGTTCAACGCATAATGTAATTTATGAAACGGCGGACCTGTGGTTTCACAGTCTGGTGATGTTGAGTCACCTGAACATCGGTCCACAGGAAATCATGCAGGAGCTGGCCCGGCGCTTTGACATTTCGGGTCTTGAGGAAAAAGCCTCGCGAGGCAAGAAATAACCGCGGACAGTCCGCACCGGCGCTAACGCTGGACTTGTAGGATTTGGTAATCAGGCAGTAATACTTCAAAGGAGCACAATCATGGGCATATCCATGTGGCAACTACTCATCGTTCTGGTAATCATCGTGCTGCTATTCGGTACGAAAAAGCTGAAGAACATTGGCGGCGATCTGGGCGGAGCGGTGAAAGGCTTTAAAAAAGCCATGAGCGATGGCGAGTCCGAGGAAGACAAAGAGCCCAAGAAGCTGTCGCAAAATGAGAGCCGCACCATCGAAGGCTCCGTAGAGCGCAACGACGCGAAGACTGAATCCAAACACAGCTGATCCACATCGGACGACCCATAGCTTATGTTCGATATCGGATTCCCAGAGCTCGTGCTGGTTGCGGTAATTGGCCTGCTGGTGCTGGGCCCGGAGCGCCTCCCTTACGCCGCGCGCAAAACCGGCTTGTGGGTAGGTCGCATCCGCCGTATGGTCAGTCAGATGTCCTCTGAGATAGACCGGCAATTAAAGGCCGAGGAAATGCGGGAACGACTGCGCAAAGAAGGCGATACGCTTGGCCTGGAGAAAATCCAGCAAACCGTCAACGATGCGCTGGCGGAAGCGAAGAAATACGAGGACATGGTTGAGAAGAACCCGGCTACGCCGATGTCCTCCAAAGCCAGCCCGCCCCAAAAGCCGTCTTCCGGGCATGACTCACAACCGGTAGAATCCCACTCCCATTCCGACGACGCCCCCAAGCAGCATGACCGCTCCTGAAATGACTCCGCGCGACGACAACGTAGATAAAGAACTGCCGTTATTTGATCACCTGGTTGAACTGCGCAACCGCTTGCTGCATTCCGTTTTGGCGGTGCTGGTGGCGTTCTTACCCTTATACGCGTTTCGCAATGAAATCTACGCCTATATGGCCAAACCGCTGCGCGCGGCGATGCCGGAAGGGGCCACCATGATCGCAACCGAAGTGGCGTCGCCGTTTCTGGCGCCCTTCAAGCTGACCATGGTGTTGGCGATCTTTCTCATGATTCCGTTCATTCTCTATCAGATCTGGTCGTTCATCGCTCCCGCGCTGTATAAGCACGAGAAAAAGCTGGCGATCCCGCTTCTGGTAAGCAGCGTGCTCCTGTTTTATCTGGGCGTCGCCTTCGCCTACTACGTGGTGTTTCCGCTGGCGTTCAACTTTTTCGCCAGCGCCAGCCCTGAAGGCGTAACGGTGATGACGGACATCAACAAATATTTGGACTTCATCCTCAAGCTGTTTTTCGCGTTCGGTTTCGCCTTCGAAATCCCTATCGCCACCGTGTTGATGGTCAAGGTCGGCATTACCAACGTGGCCAGCCTGCGGGAGAAACGCCCTTACATTGTGGTTATCTGCTTTATCATCGGCATGTTGTTGACGCCCCCCGACGTTATTTCGCAGACCTTACTGGCGGTGCCAATGTGGCTGCTGTTTGAAGTCGGCGTCTTATGTAGCCGCTGGGTGGAGCCAACTGCGGATTCCAACTCAGAATCCATCAATACCTGATTCCCGACTTAGTTCTGACTTTATGAATATCCTGTTGTTCTCCGCAGAAGAGCTTTCCGCGTCCGGTCAGCTCTCGCTCACCGACAGACGCGCAGAGCATTTGCGCAAAGTATTGAAAGCCCAGGCCGGTGACGATATCCGCGTCGGCCAGATCAATGGAGAGATGGGAACCGCTCGCTTACTTGATATCAACGAGGAGCGCGCGCGCCTGGAAGTGACTCTAAACGCCGAAGCGCCGCCGCCATTGGACCTGACCCTGATCCTGGCGTTACCCCGCCCCAAGATGATGCGCAGAGTGATTCAGAGCACGGTATCACTGGGAGTGAAACGCATCTACTTGATCAACTCCTACAAGGTGGAAAAAAGCTACTGGCAAACCCCTTGGCTGGAGGCCGCCTCACTGAGAGAAAACAGCCTCTTGGGTCTGGAGCAGGGAGTGGACACGGTGCTTCCCGAAATCCATATGCGCAAACTGTTCAAACCCTTTGTGGAAGACGAGCTGCCGCAAATCATCGCTGGAAGCGACGCCTGGGTGGCGCACCCCACCTCCGAGGCGCAGTCGCCACACGTCAACGGGCCGCTGACATTGGCGGTAGGACCCGAGGGCGGTTTTACGCCTTATGAAGTGAAAAAGCTGGAGGAAATCGGCTTTATGGGCTTCACCCTGGGTAAGCGCATACTTCGCGTAGAAACGGTTATTCCCGCGCTAATCGGCAAGCTATATCTGTAAATCGCACGGCGGCGAGCGCTATCAGAAAGCCGTCGCCGCCACAGACTCGTCACCGTCTCTAACGTTAGACACCCATCGCCTGACGAATCAGTTCTTTTTTGATGAGCGGCGTTTTATTCACCAGCGTCAATCCAGCGTTCCGTACTCCGGCAATCATGGGAGAGGGATGTCCGAAGCCGCGCTTGAAGGCTTCCATCAACGTCATCATGGAGAGATTCCCAGCCTGCCGCCGCCGCTGGTAGCGTCGCAACATTTCCTCGTGTCCCAGAGGAATGCCCCGCCCCAAGGCGCGCCGCGCCTCATCAAGCAAGGCGGCGACATCTTCAAATCCTAGATTGACGCCTTGCCCCGCCAAGGGGTGAATAGTATGCGCCGCATCGCCGATAAGCACCGCGCCACCATCAAAGTAACGCTTAGCGTGTCTCTGCCTGAGCGGGAAAGCAAAGCGTCGACTGATATCGACCACTTCCCCCAACGCCTGCTCGGAGGCATCGAATAGAGCCGCTTTGAAGCTGGCGTCGTCCAGCTCCATTAATCTGTCCGCTTCCACAGAATCCGCCGACCAGACAATAGACGAACAACGGTAGTTTTGATTCTGATCCAGTAAAGGCAGCAAAGCCAACGGGCCTGTAGGCAGAAAACGCTGCCGGGCTGTGAACTGATGAGGGCGGGCGGTTGTTATCGTCGCAACAATCGCCTGCTGACCGTAATCCCATTCCCGGGTCGGGATGCTCAACCACTGACGAATACGTGACAGAGCGCCATCCGCGCCAACCAGCATTCGGCAAGAAACCGTCTCGCCACTCCCGGTGTCGAGGGAGTAACCTGAAGCATCCGACTTCAACGCCCGCACCTGATCTTTAATGACGTGGATGTTAGAGCGTTCAGCAATACGTCGATGCAAAGCGGAGGTCACCACACGGTTTTCGACGATCAACCCCAAGCTGCTTTCGTACACTTCAGCCGAGGAAAACACTATTCGACCGCTCCCTCCGCTATCCCAAACGTCCATATCGGTGTAGCGCAGGCTATATGGCTCTACCTCAGCCCAGACATTCAGCTCGCGCAACAGTTTCTCACTTGCCAGCGTCAGAGCGCTGACACGTGGGTCGAAGCTATGCGCGTCATTGCACTTAGGAGGCGTCGCCGTGTTCAACCCACCCGGATCGATCAGGGCCACTTCTATATCCAGCGCAGACAACCCCAGTGCGATCGCCGCGCCAACCATGCCGCCGCCAACGACGGCGACAGGAAATTGTGTCTTCACAATAGGCAGCCTCTACTTTGCCGACTCCGAATAATCAATATTCAACGCCATTGCGGCGCGCGCTCGGCGACGCCCATGGCGTACTCAGCGAACTTACGTTTCGCCGCAGGCGCCAGATTCAGACTAATCAAGCCAAACTGCCTGACGCTTTCCAGCCAGGCGGACTTTTCGCCAAATAATTTGATCAGCCCATCACTGGCCGTCACAGTGCGTTTCTGGTCCGCCTGCTGGCGCGCCAGGTACTTGTTGAGTATCGGCAGCCCACCCAATTCTTCACTGGTGACCGCCTCATTCAGCACTTCCGCCAAATGCAGCGCATCCCTCAAAGACAGGTTATATCCCTGCCCCGCCACAGGGTGCAGCGTATGCGCCGAATTCCCCAGCAGCACCAGTCCTTCTCGAACCTGCTCCTGAGCGGTTTGCAGCGTAAGCGGGTAATGATTGATATCGCCGACCTGGACAATACGTCCTATGCGGTAGCCGATCTGAGACTGCAGCGCCTCAGCAAAGCTGGCCTTGTCCAGAGATAGCAGCCCCTGCAAGCGATTACTCGGCACAGTCCAGACCACCGCCATGCGATCATTACGCGCAGACGCCAGCGGCAAAAAGGCGACGGCGCCGCCATCAATGAAGCGTTCATACGCGATATTGTCATGTGAACGGGAAAGGCCCACGTTGACCACCAGCGCATGTTGGCCATAGTCCACGCGATGGCTGGCGACGCCAAAGCCCTCCGCCAGACTGGAGCGTCCTCCGTCAGCAAGCACAAGCAATCTTCCGACGATATCCCTCTCATGCTCCCCTTCCCGCAGACGCACCGTCATTCCCTCAGGACAGCTCTGCGCAGACACCGCCTCTGCGGGCGCCAATACGGTTAAGTCCGCCCATCCCTCTAACGAGGCAACAAGACTGCGTCCGATGGCCGCATTGGGAACCACATAGCCAAAAGCATCGAGACCCTGTTCCTTAGCCTGCAGACGGGTCGCGCCCCATTTGCCCTGTTCGGAAACATGGATAGTGCTGATGCCTCCGGCGTAGGGAGCCATGGCGGGCCATACCCCCATACGCTCATAAAGGAGGCGAGAGCCGTGAGACAGCGCCGTGGAGCGCACATCGAAACTGGGTGTAAAGGGCCCCTCAGACGAGGTCTGCAAGGAGAGCGCCTCTACCAGCGCCACTTGAAAGCGACGCCGGGAAGACTGCTGCAAGGCCAAAGCCAGGGTTGCGCCGACCAGACCTCCGCCGACGATAACGATATCGTAGTGACGGGTCATCATTTACCCCGCATCAAGGCCTCAATTTCATCGACTTTCTTCGGCGTACCCGAGGTGATGACCTCACCGCCCTGCTTGGTCACGATCACATCGTCTTCGATACGAACGCCAATGCCTTTCCAGCGTGGATCGACATCTTCCAGTTCCGGCGCGATATAAATACCTGGCTCGACCGTCAACGCCATACCGGGCTCCAACACCCGCCATTCGCCGCCGACTTTGTAGTCGCCGACATCATGGACATCCAGGCCCAGCCAATGGCCCGTGCGGTGCATAAAGAATTTCTTGTAGGCCTCGGTTTCAATCAGTTCATTCAGCTCGCCTTTGAGCAGACCGATCTCACGCAGCCCCTCGGTAATCACTTTCAAAGCCGCTTCGTGCGGCTGGTTCCAATGACGACCGGGACGAACTTCTTTGATGGCCGCCTCCTGGGACGCGAGCACGATTTCATAAATAGTACGTTGCTCAGCGCTGAATTGTCCGGAGACCGGGAAGGTCCGCGTGATGTCGGACGCATAGCAATCCAGCTCACAGCCTGCGTCGATCAATACCAGATCGCCGCTCTTGAGTTTGTCGTTATTGGTGACGTAATGAAGAATGCAAGCGTTCTCGCCACCGCCGACAATACAGTTGTACGCCTGCGCTCGCGAGCCTTCCCGCAGGAATACGTGCTGAATGGCCGCTTCAAGCTGATACTCATACATCCCGGGCTTACAAATGCGCATGGCTTCGTTATGCGCCTCGGCGCTGATGCGCGCCGCCTGCTTCATGATTTTGACTTCAGCGGAAGACTTGAACAGGCGCATATCGTGCAACGTATGCTCCAACGCCACGAACTCTCCGGGGGGGTGCGCGCCATTCTTGATCTTGCTGCGAATGACATTGATCCATTCCATGACCCTGCGATCAAACTTTTCATCCAGTCCCATGGAGTAGTAAACCCTCTGCTTACCTTCCAGCAAGCCCGGTAGAATTTCATCAACATCGTCGATGGGGAAGGCGTCATCAAAGAGATAGTGTTCGATCGCCCCTTCCTGTCCCGCCAACTTGCCATTCCAGCGCTCGTAGTCCGGATTCTTTTCCTTGCAGAACAAAATGGATTCGCCGTGCTCGCGCTCAGGGATCAACACCATCACTGCGTCCGGTTCCGCAAACCCGCTGAGGTAATGAAAATCGCTGCTCTGACGGTAGGGATATTCCGAGTCACGATTGCGTATGCGAATTGGCGCAGCGGGCAGAATGGCGATGCTGTTGGGCGTCATCACATCAAGCAGGTGGCGCCGACGTTTCTGATATTCACGAATCGATAATGCTTGCACGTCTATCTCTCTTAAACTTTTAGTTATCCGTAATATGGCGCACATCCGTACAAACTGCCGGCGGGCCTTGTCCTTGGACCGTTAATGTAGCGTTTTCTTTTCCGGGGCGGCGTTCTTTTTAGCAGCGGTAAGTTCCTGCAGCACATTCAACGCAGCTACTTTCACAAACTCAGTCAGCTCCAGCAGTTCTCTTTCATCCTGCTCGTCGCCATCTACTTCCGGGTCCACCTCGCCGATATCCACCAGATCCTGAAGAACTTCCTGCACATCCGCCGAGCAGGAGGATAATCCACTGCCCAAGACAGATGTCAGCCCCTCGACGAACCCTCTGCACCAGTCCGCCAGTGCCGCCACACGCAGCGAACATTCCACGGCGTCTTCCGGCAACCAGGGCTGAAAGCTCATATTATCCTGCATCAGCGCCGCTTCCGCGTAGCCGTATACGGCTTTGAAAGCCGCTTGCAGGTTTTCTTCAATCGCATTGACGCTGCCGGCGAAACGCTGCGTATAGCTCCACCAGTCGTTATCCTGCGCCCGATCTCCCGCCGCCATTCTTCCGCACCAGAGACCGTGAACGCCTGCTGGAGTGGCGTCTGCGTCGATGCGGTTTAGTAGTTGTTGCAGGGCATGGTAGGGTTGGGACATTCGTTTAACTCTCCAATCGGGCGAAAACCGCCCGCTTCCAAAGGTCTCACCAATGTCGCTTGCAACGGCGAGTGGTGTAACCTTATTAAATAGAATTCATTTGGCAAAAACGCCCGCTCTGCTTTAATAAAGCGCATCGGGCGCAATTGAATATATATGCGACGGCTCAAGCTTTCGCCATCATGTTTTTTACGGTTCTGACGTCAACTTTATCAGGATCGACTCACGCCAGAATAATGCTGTGTATGCTAACATGACGCCCACTTATATCGCCACGTGGGTGCGCACGTTGACCCCCTTACATCGGCGACTTATATTTAATTGGACGCCCATGCGCCTACAGTTTGGTTTTCTAACATTTTTCCGCTTTGATTTGCGTCCGTCATAAGTCGAGGCATGTTAGAAAACTCTTCCTGAAGAACCCTAGCAATACCACTGGAAAAACTTATGGATGTTTCTCAGTTGCAGCAGTTAAGCGATAAAATTGACCGCCTGATACAGAAGTGCAAACAGCTCGAAGCAGATAATCAGGCGCTACGCCAGCTGCAGGAAGACTGGCAAAAGGAACGCATGCAACTATTACAGAAGAACGATCTGGCCCGCTCCAAAATCGAGGCCATGATCAGTCGTTTGAAAGCTTTGGAGCAACGTTAATGAGTCGCACCAACAATACCGCCACCGTCACTATTCTGGACAAGGAGTACTTGGTCGCTTGTCCTCCGGAAGCGCAACGTCAATTGGAAGACGCTGCGCGGGCGCTGGATCAGAAAATGAAAGAAATCCGTGCGTCGGGAAAAGTCTACGGCACCGAGAGAATTGCGGTCATGGCCGCCCTGAACCTGACGTATGATCTAATGCAGCAAGGACAGAAGACCGAGCAGGTCTCTACCACCCTGAGCACGCTTCATGAAAAGCTGGATGCAGCATTGAGAAATAAATAACTTTACAAAACATACAATTACGTAATCAAAAAAGAAAAAAATATTGAATATTCCTGGTTCACCCCACTGCTTTTTTTACATTTTTCGTTATAATAGGACCCAAGCTCCCTGAACTGCTCGCCAGTCAGATACGTCCTCGAGCCGATGAATTTTATTATTGGTTACCTCCTGCGAGTGATGTGTGCAAGTCCCTCTTGAAGGGAAAGCCTAATTCATTCCAGCGGTTACCTCCTTGAACCAAAGGGTTCAAGGGCCACGTCAGACAGCGGCTGTCTCGGGGAGTTTACTTTTTCTGCTATGAATAAAGCGTCTATTCGTCGCGCCATGCGCAAAAAACGCAGAGCGCTGACACCCGCCCAACAACGCACCGCCGCCTCCGGCTTGCGAAAATCACTCAACTCAGCCATCCATCTCAGTCGCAGCGCCCGTTGGGGTCTATATCTCGCCAACGACGGGGAAATTAATCCGCTTCCAACGATTCAGCGCCTGTGGCGCAGAAAGAAAGCCTGTTACCTTCCCGTGTTACACCCGCTTTACCACAACCGGTTATGGTTCGTTCGGTATCAGCCCGGCGCCAGGCTCAAGCCCAATAAGTACGGCATTCCTGAACCTGTGCTGCGGGGAGCGAAAAGAGTTCCACCCTGGTCATTGGATGTGGTGTGCTTTCCATTAGTCGCTTTTGATAAGCAGGGGAACCGATTGGGAATGGGCGGGGGTTATTACGATCGCACCTTTGCTGACCGCCGAGTCGTTATCAAGAGACCGAAATTGATTGGGTTCGCTCATCACTTCCAGCAACTTCCAGAACTACCCCACGAGCCCTGGGATATTCCACTGTCCGCCGTCGCTACGGATCAGCAGTTGCACCGCTTCAGAAACAAAAAAGCCCTGCGTTAACAGGGCTTTTTTCGAATCGTCAGGAAGACAGGGACTAATTAACGTCCTCGCCAGCGACAGAAACATATGTGGGCGACGTACGTGCTTCCTTGTGGCCAAAGGTTGTGAAGCCGCTGACGACCAACCCAAGGCAAAATACGATCACAAGCGTAAGCATGACGTCAGGCTTGCGCTTCATGCATCCCCCTAATTTTCATTGGCGTTTTTTTAATTTTATAAATCAGACAAATAGGTAATTGTCTTAACTTGAAATTATAGAAAAGTATTGTAACTCCTGCCTGATTTAAATCAAAGCTTTAAAACGCAATAGTGTGACCGTTTCTGCCTTTATATTAAAACCTCTTAATTATCAGGCACCTAGAAACAGTTTATAGGCAGGATTATTGGTCTCCTCCCAATACCGGAAACCAACGGTATCCAGCATTTTCCGGAACTCCGCCATTTCGTCATCGTTCACCTGCGCGCCCATTAAAACACGACTATAAGCGGCGCCATGATTACGATAATGAAACATGGTGATATTCCAGCGAGCGCCAAAAGCCATGAGGAACTTCATCAACGCCCCGGGACGCTCCGGAAATTCAAAACGGAAAACCTTCTCGTTGGTTAACGCTGGCGAATGCCCTCCCACCATGTGGCGGATGTGCATTTTGGCGACTTCGTTATCAGTGAGATCAAGCACCGAGTAACCTTTTTCCTCCAGTGCGCCAACCAACTCTTTGCGCTCTTCCAGACCAGAGCTGATCTGAACGCCAACAAAGATCTGCGCTTCCGTCGCATCACAATAACGGTAGTTAAACTCGGTGATATTACGGCGACTTAACGCCTGGATGAAACGCTTGTAACTACCTGGGCGCTCTGGAATTCTCACCGCAAGAATCGCCTCGCGCTCCTCACCGACTTCAGTGCGCTCAGTGATATAACCCAGGCGGTCGAAGTTCATGTTCGCGCCGCTTACAATGGCTATCAGGTTTTCGTCCTGAATTTTTTCTCTCGCCACGTACTTCTTCAGACCGGCAATCGCCAATGCGCCAGCTGGCTCAGCGATAGAGCGGGTATCCTCAAAGACATCTTTAATGCCTGCGCAGATTTCGTCTGTGGAGACCAGAACGACTTCATCCACATACTGACGACACACTTCCCATGGAGCCTTACCGATCTGTTTGACGGCGACGCCATCGGCGAAGATGCCGACTTCCGGCAAGGTCACCCGTTTGCCTGCCTTCAATGCAGCATGGAGGCAGTTGGAGTCTTCCGGTTCTACGCCTATGACTTTGACATCCGGACGCAAGTACTTGATGTAGGCAGCGACGCCCGCGATCAAACCCCCGCCGCCAACGGGAACGAACACAGCATGAATAGGAGACGTGTGTTGCCACATAATCTCCATGCCCACCGTGCCCTGACCCGCAATCACCTCTTCGTCGTCGTAAGGAGGTATATAGATGTAGCCTTTTTCTTTGACCAGCGTTTGCGCATGCGCCGCCGCTTCGTCAAAGGCGTCCCCTTTCAGCACCACTTTCGCGCCCTTCGCCCGCACGGAATTCACTTTGATTTCCGGCGTGGTTTGCGGCATCACGATAGTTGCTTTGACGCCCAACTTTTGCGCCGCCAGCGCCAGCCCTTGGGCGTGGTTGCCCGCAGACGCAGCAATCACGCCTTTTTCTTTAGCAATCGCGGAAAGTTGCGCCAGCTTGTTATAAGCGCCGCGTAACTTGAAAGAGAAAACAGGCTGCAGGTCCTCACGCTTCAATAGAATATGATTATTGAACCTGTGGCTCAGCAGGTGGGCCGACTCCAAAGGAGACTCTATCGCAACATCATAGACTTTGGCGTCCAGGATCTTTTTTATATATCGGTGGGGCATGATGGGAATTTACTAAATCGCTAGCGGAATTAAGCGCCAAATAATATCGGCATTACGGACCCAACGTCTACTATTGATGGGATGCGAGGTCTATAATTCCCAAATTTTTGAGGGCGGGCTTATGAACCAGGACGAATTAAAGCAGGCAGTCGCAAAAGCGGCGCTGGAATACATCAAACCCCATTTGCAGACAGATACCATTCTTGGTATCGGGACAGGCTCCACGGCCAACTATTTTATCGACGCCTTGGCGGAAGTAAGAACTCAGTTCGAGGGAGCGGTCGCCAGCTCAGAGGCTTCCGCCGAACGTTTGAAGAAACACAATATTCCCGTCTATGAGCTTAACGCCGTTTCCGGCTTGGAGTTCTACATTGACGGCGCTGACGAAACCAACCCACGCCTGGAGCTGATCAAGGGCGGCGGAGCGGCATTGACTCGCGAGAAAATCGTCGCTGCTAACGCCAAAACCTTTATCTGTATCGCCGACGAATCCAAATGGGTCGGCGTGCTCGGCGACTTCCCACTGCCGATCGAAGTCATCCCCATGGCGCGCAGCTATGTGGCCAGGGAGCTGGTGAAGCTGGGCGGCGACCCGGTCTATCGAGAAGGCTGTGTGACGGACAATGGCAATATTATCCTCGACGTGTTCAATCTGCGCATTCTGGAGCCAGTAAAACTGGAGCAGCAGATCAATCAAATCACTGGCGTGGTCACCAACGGCCTGTTCGCCATGCGCCCAGCTGACGTACTCCTGCTGGGGTCGCAGGAAGGCGTAAAGACAATCAAAGCCAACGACTGATTGAGAATCTGGCGCGCTCCCAGGATCGCGCCATTTATCTCTCCCGCCTCCAGTCGACCAAAGCGTCTTTCAAAATCCTCTCAGGATTCGGTATTTACCCATTTTTCAGAATCCCTCTATTCTCTCCTCTCTCCCTCAATCAAAAAACAAGCGCTTGCTTGGTTTTTGATTGATCGATAATCTGAGCCCTGATAACAACTAGATAAGGGATTTGCGCATGTTCAACGAGACTCATCAAATGGCGCGGCGCACAACCGCCGCATTCATCAAACAACATGTCGCGCCTTATATTCAGGAATGGGAGGAAGCAGGCTCGTTTCCTCGGGAAATCTATCGTCTTGCGGGAGAGGCCGGCGTACTGGGCGTTGGCTTCAATGAAAAGTGGGGGGGCTCTGGCGAAAGCGATATATTGATGAAGGTCGCTGTCAGCGAAGAGCTCATGCGCAGCACTTCTGGCGGCTTTGTCGCCAGCCTGGGGTCATTGGATATTGCCTTGCCGCCCATTGCCCGGTGGGGCAGTTCTATACTGCAGGATAAAGTGATTCCACCTGTGCTCCAGGGCGAAAAAATCGCCGCGCTCGCCATTACAGAACCAGGTGGGGGTTCCGATGTCGCCAATCTGCAAACTCGCGCCGTACTAGAGGGTGACGCTTATCGTATCAATGGCTCCAAAACATTCATCACCAGCGGCCATCGGGCAGACTTCTACACGGTGGCCGTACGCACCGGCGGAGAAGGCCACGCGGGCATCAGCCTGATTTTGGTGGAGCGGGAGCGAGAGGGATTTAGCACGGGCCAACCCCTGAAAAAGATGGGCTGGTGGGCGAGCGATACAGCAGAGCTGTTTTTTAATGACTGCCTTGTTCCGGCTGAAAATCTCATCGGTCCCGAAAACAGTGGTTTTATCGCCATTATGAGCAACTTCTTGATGGAGCGCCTCGCGCTTTCCATCATGGGCTATATGACCGCGCAAATCGCTTATGAACAGGCATTGAGCTACGCCCGTCAGCGCGACGCGTTTGGTAGAAAAATCGCCAAGTTTCAGGTTATCAAGCATCGCCTGGTCGAAATGGCGACAAAGGTCGAGATTGCTCGCAACTACACATTGAATATTGCTCAACGCATACAAAACGGCGACAACCCGATCAAAGAAGTCGCCATGGCGAAGAACTTTTGTTCTCAGGCCGCCCAAGAGGTAACGGACGCCGCCGTACAGATTCATGGCGGCATGGGCTACATGCGCGAGTCCGTAGTGGAGCGGCTATACAGGGACGCCCGCATACTCAGCATTGGCGGCGGCTCCACCGAAATCATGAACGAGATTATCGCCAAGCAACTCGGTCTCTAAGCTCGGACAGACGCCTTATTGGTTTTAGCGGGGCAAAGCTCCTATAATTTGCTGCCCAGCTTTTTAATAGAATGGAAAGTACAGATTATGAACTTTGACAATATTTCCGCAGGTAAAGAACTGCCAGACGATATTAACGTCGTAATTGAAATTCCTGCGCAAAGCAGCCCGATTAAATACGAAATCGACAAAGACTCCGGTGCGGTAGTTGTCGACCGTTTCATGGCCACGCCCATGTTCTATCCCTGCAACTACGGCTTTATTCCTCACACGCTGTCTGACGACGGCGACCCGCTGGATGTGTTGGTTGTTGCGCCCTACCCAATCCAGCCAGGCGCAGTGATCCGTTGCCGTCCAATCGGTGTGTTGAACATGACTGACGAAGCTGGTGAAGACGCCAAGCTGCTGGCGGTTCCTCACTCCAAGCTGACTCCGCTGTACAAAAACGTCAACGAGCCGACTGACCTGCCTGAACTGCTGATCAAGCAGATCGAGCATTTCTTTGAGAACTACAAGGATCTTGAAGAAGGCAAGTGGGTGAAAATCGCTGGATGGGCGGACCGCGAAGCAGCCCGTAAGGCGATTCAAGACGCAGCGGCGGCCTACAAAGGTTAACTGATGCGGACTGGCGACGCTTCTGCGTCGCCAGTCATTCCCCTTCCTTAAAGCAGGCCATCACAATGCGTAGCGACTACTTGTCCTGATCCTTGCGAATCTTTTCAACGATGGCGGTGGTTGAACAGTTATCCAAAAAGTCCAACGCCCGAACCTCTCCACCATAACCTTCGACGATCTCCCAACCGACGACTTGTTCTTTGCTGTAGTCGCCGCCTTTCACCAGGATATCCGGCTTCAGAATCTCCAATAAACGCTCTGGCGTGTCATCTTCATACCAGGTAACCCAGTCCACTGCTTCCAGCCCAGCGAGCACGGCCATCCTGCGTTCGAGAGGGTTAATCGGGCGCGCGGGTCCTTTCAAACGGCTCACAGAGGCGTCGCTGTTAATGGCAACGACCAATCGGTCCCCCAGCTTTCGCGCCTGATCCAGATATCCCACATGGCCAGCGTGAATAATATCGAAACACCCGTTCGTGAAGACAATTTTCTCACCATGGGCGCGTGCGTCGTCCAACGCCACCTTTAATTGCTCAACCGTCATCGCGCCACGCCCAGCGCCTTGCTCCTGCTGCACTGCGCGACGCAATTCCGGCGCACTAACTGAAGCCGTACCCAGTTTGCCCACAACAATGCCGGCGGCAATATTGGCAAGCGCCACCGCTTGCCCCATTTCACTACCTGCCGCCAATGCGGCCGCAAGCACGGAGATAACCGTATCGCCTGCGCCAGTAACATCGAAGACTTCTTTCGCCTGGGCAGGCAAATGCAGCTCGGGTCGTCCCGCTCTCAACAGGGTCATCCCCTGTTCACTGCGCGTCACCAGCAGCGCTTCAAGCTCCAGCTCTTCAACCAGCTTTAAGCCTCGCTGAACCAGTTCCGCCTCGCTTGCACAATGCCCTACCACTGCTTCAAATTCAGATAAGTTAGGGGTGATCAAAGTTGCGCCGCGATACTTCTCAAAGTCACTGCCCTTAGGGTCGACCAACACGGGGATTTGTTTGCTTCGCGCCAATTGAATAAAAGCTTGCGGATCGCGTAAGGCGCCCTTGCCGTAATCGGACAATATCAAAGCCCCTGCGCCGGCTAACTGGCCTGCGACTTTCTTTTCCAGCGGCTCCTGCGGAACGCCAGCGAAGCTCTCTTCGAAATCCATGCGAATCAACTGCTGATGACGACTGACCACCCGCAGCTTGGTGATGGTCGGTAGAGTCTCGTGCTCCTGAAAATCCGCCAATATGCCAGCTGACTCCATTCGCGCCGCCAGTGACTGCGCAGCTTCATCTTTACCCGTTACCCCCAAAATCACCGCCGCACTGCCTAGCGCAGCGATGTTCAAGGCCACGTTAGCTGCGCCACCGGGCCGGTCTTCCAACTGCTCCACTTTGACGACGGGCACCGGCGCTTCAGGAGAAATCCTTGATGTCGCACCGTACCAGTAGCGGTCCAGCATAACGTCGCCAACCACTACGACCCGTGAATTCTGAAACATTGGAAGCTGTATCTGCATGCCCGTCCTCAAAATTGAAGCCTTCATTTATCTGTTTGCGATGGAAGGATCGCGCCGCAATATTAGCACGCCTCTCCCCCTCACAGCACCTTACCGCTCCGTCAACTGGCTAGACAAACTGGAGAGCCGGGCGGGATCGGGCTAAAATGCGCTTCTTTTGTTTTGGGAACGCCGTTAAGTGTCCGAAGAGAAACGCGATCTGACCTATTCAGACTTTATTCACCCCCGTTATTGGCCAACCTGGCTTGGGATCGTTTTACTATGGCTGATCGCCCATACGCCGTTGGCCCTGCAACGCGCCCTGGGGATTCTGATGGGCCGCGCCGCCTACTATTTTTTGCCCAAGCGACGCAAAATCGCTGAGGTTAATATTAATCTTTGCTTTCCAGAACTTGCCTCCTCGCAGAGACAAGCTTTGGTAAAGTCCGCCTTTGACAACAACGCCATCGGCTATTTCGAGGCCGCCTCCGCCTGGTTTACTGGAAAAGAACGCTTTCGCGCCATTACCAAGGCGCACGGTCTGGAAAACCTGAAAGCGGCGCAGGCGAAAGGCAAAGGCGTTATTCTATTAGGCGGCCACTTCACGACGCTGGATCTTGGCGGCGCATTATTTGATATTTATTCCAGCGCAGCCAGCATGCAACGGGACCACGATAATCCCCTGTTCAACATGGTGATGACCCGCGCCCGTAGAAAATTTTGCCATCCCGTATTGAGCAAAGACGACTTGCGCGGCCTTATCCGCCATCTAAGGTCAGGTGGAACAATCTGGTATGCCACAGATCAGGATTATGGTCGTCGCAGCAGCGTATTCGCGCCATTTTTTAATGTGCCGGCGGCAACGATCACCACAACATCACGCATCGCACAAAAAACCGGTGCGCCCGTCGTCCCCTTTAGTCACTTCCGTAACGAAAACGGCGGCTACGACGTCTACTTCGAGCCCGCGCTTTCTGACTACCCATCCGGCGACGACCTTGCAGACGCCACCGCCACGAATCTGGCGATAGAAAACGCCATCCGCCGCTATCCCGCCCAATACCTGTGGATGCATCGGCGGTTTAAGACTGAGGAGAACAGGGAGAATCATTCGCATTATGGCGGCAAGTAATATCATTCCAAGCCTCCTACTGAAGGATGCGGTGGACTTTTCCGAAATCAAGCGAGTTCTTGTCATTAAACTTCGCCACCACGGTGACGTCCTGCTGAGCTCTCCTGTTTTTACCGCGTTAAAAGCACAATATCCTCATCTTGAGGTGGACGGTCTGGTATACAAAGATACTCAGGACATGTTGAGTCTTCACCCAGCAATATCGCAACTGCACTTGATTGATAGGGGATGGAAAAAGCTGGGCGTTCGACGCCAACTTGAAGCGGAGTGGGGACTGATTAGTCAGCTCAAGCAACGTCAGTACGATTTGGTCATTCACCTAACTGAACATTGGCGCGGCATGTTGTTGACTCGACTGCTTAAGCCCAGGTTGTCCGTCTGTCAGATCTACGCCCGACGTCCAGGAAAACTTTGGAAAAAGACATTCACTCATCACTATCCTGTAAACGCAAAACATCGCCATACCGTTGAGAAACACCTCGACGCGCTACGCAGAATAGGCCTGTATCCAAGTGATGAAGAACGACGCCTGACCGCTGTAGCAGGCGATTCAGCAGAACTCGCAGTCCTTGATCGCTTGGCTGAGCAGGGTGCGTCAGCAGGGGAATACATCCACATACACCCTACCTCCCGCTGGCTTTTTAAAAGTTGGGATGTAGATAAAATGGCTTCCCTAATTAACCGTTTACAGGAAAAGGGACATACCATTGTTCTTAGCGCAGCCCCGAGCGGGGATGAAATGCGTATGATGGAGGATATTCTGGAGCGCCTGGTTCATCCCGTCATCAACTTCAGCGGGTCTCTGACGCTCAAAGAGTTGATCGCCCTGATACAGCATGCAAAGTTGTTCATCGGCGTAGACTCCGTTCCGATGCACATCGCTTCAGCAACTCAAACTCCGTGTGTAGCTCTATTTGGTCCCAGCAACGAGCGAGAGTGGTCTCCCTGGCTAAACAAACACGTAATTCTATCGTCAAATCATCCTTGCCGCCCATGCGACCTTGCCGGATGCGGCGATGGCTGGCGAAGTGAATGTCTGTCACAGATACAGGTTGAGCAAGCTCTGAATGCCGTGGAGCGCCTGACGTCATGACGATCAAATTGGCGATAATCAGACAGAAATACCGGCCTGACGGCGGAGCTGAAAGATTCATAAGCCGGGCGCTGGATGCTCTCGGCGCACAAAACCTGGAGCTGACCGTACTTACCCGAAAATGGGAAGGACAAGCCAGCAACGTAAAAGTCATCACCTGCAACCCTCCGAAGTGGGGACGCATATCCCGAGAAAGACGCTTTGCTAATGCTGTCTGCGCCCAAATTGCAGAGCACGACTTTGACCTTGTACAGTCCCACGAGCGCATGCCCTGCTGTGACATCTACCGCGCAGGCGACGGCGTACACCGATCCTGGTTGGAGCAACGCAAACGGATACTGCCGAAGGTTAAGCAAAGGTGGTTAGAGCTTAGCCCTTACCATCGCTATGTATTGGAAAGTGAAAAGTGCCTGTTCGCATCATCCCGGTTACGCGCGGTTATTTGTAATTCTCATATGGTGAAAGAGGAAATCATCCGTTATTTCAACTTTCCAGAAGCCAACATTCATGTTATCTACAACGGCGTCAACGCAGAACAGTTCTCGCCCCAAGCTTGTTCGCCACACCGCGCCAAAATTCGTCACGAGTTGGGTATTCCAACAGAGGCTACAGCCTTAATATTCGTTGGATCAGGGTTTGAAAGGAAAGGCTTAGCCACCGCTATCACCGCTCTTGCTCAAACATCATCTCAAACACACTTGATCATAGTCGGCGGAGATAAACACGAGAGGGCATATCGATCACAAGCAAACAAACTGGGCCTGGATGAGCGAGTACATTTCGTAGGGGTAAAAAAAGAGGTCATTCCCTATTACGCCGCCGCCGACGCCCTTATTTTACCTGCCCTATACGACCCCTTTCCTAACGTCATATTTGAAGCAATGGCTTGCGCCTTACCCGTGATCACATCCAAGCAGTGCGGTGGCGCAGAGCTGGTTAAACAAGGTGAGAGTGGCTACGTTGTCGACGCATTGGACTCTGACGGCTGTGCGAGCGCAATCATCAAACTTCTCGACCAGCCTCACAGGCTTAATCTTGGCGCCGCGGCACGCAATGCTATTGAACCATATAGCCCGGAGCGTATGGGCCAACAATTAACAGACTTATACAAACGTTTACTCCCGGTAAACGGCAGCATGGAATAATAGAATGCAATCAGCCGAGACTAAACCCGCCTTTTTGATAACTATTGACACAGAGGGCGATAATATCTGGTCCAGCCCCCGCCAGATTGAAACAAAAAACGCAGGTTTCCTCCCAAGATTTCAGGAGTTGTGCGAACGTTTTGGCCTCAAGCCAACTTATCTAACCAACTATGAAATGGCGATATCCGACCAATATATTGAGTTCGCAAAAGACTGCCTTGAACGAGATACGGCTGAGATCGGCATGCATCTTCATGCCTGGAATAGCCCGCCAGAGGAAAGTCTGACAGAGGACGACTACCGCTACCTGCCTTATTTAATTGAATACCCAGAAGCGCTCATAGAACAGAAAATTGACTATCTGACTAAGCTACTGGAAGACACTTTCTCTAGCAAAATGACCAGTCATCGCGCAGGAAGATGGGCATTTAACGAGTTCTATGCGCAGACACTGGTTAAGCATGGCTACTTGGTGGACTGCTCTGTGACCCCCGGCGTCAGTTGGCGCAAGAATCTAGGAGACCCCAAGCAACAAGGGGGAACAGACTATCGCGGATTTCCAGATGCGCCTTACTATCTCGATCTAAGCGATATCCGCAAAAAAGGAGATTCCGCCCTACTGGAGTTGCCTGTAAGCATCCTGCCAAAATACTCAAAGTTCATCAGTCAGTGCCGCAAAGCGATTAACAAACTCAAAGGCCGCGAGAAAGAGGATGCGACAATCTGGTTGAGACCAACAGGAAACAACCTTAAAAATATGTTGCGAGTACTAGACGAAGCACAGCAAAACCAACGTCCATATGTCGAGTTCATACTGCACTCATCTGAGTTCATGCCTGGGGGCAGCCCGACTTTTAAAACGAAAGAGTCTATCGAAGCTTTATATCGCGATCTTACAGAATTATTTAAAGCCGCCAATGGGCGTTATCGCGGAGCCACATTGACGGAGTACGCCAAACAGTTCGGCGCAAACAACTAAGAACAATAAGAACGTAGCGCCGACATCATCTCGGACATATATCGCTCAAATTGGAATTGGCTTCGAGTCCATTTTTGAGCCTCAGCGCTCATTTGTTGATAGAGCTCATTAGATTGAGCCAGCTTCTGAACAGCTTCGGCGATTTCCGCCGGAGCTAATAGCTTAGGCGGAACGATCTTATCCGCATCCACATCATATATTTGCGGCGGTAGATGAGGACTTGACGCATCCATTTTCAAATACTCTTCCTTACAAAGGGAGGGAGGCAAACAGAAGCCTGTTACTCCGTCCTTCACAACCTCAGGCAGCCCATCAACTTTACCAACGATTGCTGGACAGCCCGCAGCCATTGCTTCCGCGCTAACCAAGCTAAATGTTTCATGAATGGAGGTCGACAACAGGCAATCTATGCCCCTGTAGAAGTTGTCCATATCATCCACCAAACCCAGGAACGACACAGACTCCTTCACGCCCAGCTTCACTGCTAGCGCCTCTAACTTTTCTCGCATAGGCCCAGCTCCGGCAATCCTTAATTCGCACGGAACTCCTCTATCGAGTATTTCCTTCAGCGCGTATATGCCTATATTGACCGCCTTTAACGCAACCAATCGACATGCAACGCCAATAACAAAAGGCCTGCCTTTATCGTCTAGTTTCTTTTTTTGTGGGTATTCCAGACATGCATTACGGATAGGATTCAAGCAAACGTCAATTCTCTCACTAACGCTATATTTAAGTTCCAGCATTCTCTTTGCAGCGTAAGAGGCTGCTATATACCCGTCCACTTGTGGAAAGAAGTTTTTCTCTTTCAAGGGACTATGGGAGTACCAAGCCATCCCGTGCTCGTAGTACACCACAGGCACGCCCTGCGGGATGTCGCCTTGCTGGATATCTGAAAGTTGATTCCAGATAAGCACCAGATCCGGCTTAGACTCATGAATACACCGACGACGATGCTTCAATCTAAGACTCACTGGCTTCTTAGGGATTTTCAGTTTCCCCCAATGTTTATAAAAAGATATTTGCTTGGAAAAGCGCTTAACAGCTGGCTTCAATAAAGGCGCAATGTTTTTACTATCCGCTAAAACCAAGTTTGTTACGCCAGTTGGGTTCGTGTGGCTTATAAACTCACAGAATAACCTTTCAACGCCACCAACATTATCAAGGTTTATTAGGTGTAGTATTCTCATTAAGAAGTGGGCCTTTCCAAATAGCCAATTAAAAACACAACGCCCTACTAGATATAACAGGGCTCGGCATTATACATACCAAAGCATTCATTGTTTATTAACAAAAACCACTTGGCCAGACTAACGTTGTCACTAATTGTAGAGAATTAGCATAAAAGGTACAGAAAGGTCTGACGCCACAGCCGGAAGGCCTGGAGTCGCCCTCGCGCGACTTTCACTGAACTTGGGAGGGGCTAAGTTGTGGCGCAGGGCCCGACGTTAAATTTCAGGCAAAAAAAACCCGTCACGAGGACGGGTTCTTCGTATTAAGAG
>NZ_JAHMIN010000018.1 GCF_018986435.1 Hahella sp. HN01
ATCCGCTCCAGAAAGATTTCCCGGCGGGTCTTACGCTTTTTATTCTGGTATTCGGCTTCGGAGAAAGTCATCTGTTCCATGAAAAGTGTTCCTGCTGAGTTGGGCTGCCGTATTATGACTGATTCTTGGGGTTATTCAGAGGTTCCCTAACTCCTGAAAGTTGCATAAGAGTTCAAGATGAACTACGCGATAATTGGCCCGAGTATTTATTAGACACGGCTCACAAAAGAGGAGCCAAACCAGCGATTATTTTTGAGTACGCAACGCCCTATGGCGATATATGCCACTTAAATTCCTGGGTAGTAGATCGAGACAGAAATTATTACGCAATAGAGGTTGTTTATGTACTCGGCGTAGGTAGGGTTCTCTTATATTTAGATGGCGAAAAATACCTCCTAGAAACCGAATATCAGACCCGCACCCTTAAGCCGCTGGCAATCGAGGACAACGAGAAGAATAATTGGGTTAAGACTGAAGCAATTAAAGCCTTAAGTGTGCTTAATCGTGGGAAGTATTATTTCGATGAGTGACAATCATAAACCAACACACATGGGTGCAAGGGTACTGAATGCATAAGCTCAAAGATCGTCGCCAATAATGCTCGGGATGAAGGTGATAACACTTTGTCCCTGCGCTGCATGAGGAAAACTTTCCTGTTTATCTCTGGCTTAAGTTGGGAGAACTTCATGGATACAGCGTCATAGTGCGACGCCCCCAAAGCAGACAGTACAGCAACACCGACTCCAGACCGGGCCAATGCCAGCTGTTGCGCCAGGCTCGAAACCTCAATTCCGATACTCATCCATGCCACCACATCCGAGCCGTTGACGCTAAGCAAATGATGAATACTGGTATCGTTACTTTCTTTAAGCAAAGGCAGGCTCGCCAGGTCACAGACATCCACGTCAGTCCCAAGCTTGTACTCGGAGGGATCGGCAAGCACCCCCAGTGGAGCGCTTAACAACGGGGTGCACAACAATGCTCCCGTGTTTCCGACAGGGGAGCCAATACCGAAGTCCACTTCACTATTATCAACCCGTCGGGTAATCCCCTGACTGTTGTCATTGATGATCCTGACACGCACCCTTGGAAAGCTTTGGGCGAACACCTTAAGCACGGCTGGAAGCACTGTGCAGCCAAATGCCTCACCCACCGCCAGACTAACCGAACCCTGCTGTCCTGTCGCTTCCCCTCGCACCATATCTATCGCAGCAGTCATATCGTTGAGAAGCCGCTGGGCGACCGGCAGAAACCTTTCGCCTTCCATGGTCAGATTAATTCTGCGGGTTGAGCGCTGAAACAGGGTGACGCCGAGCTGGCTTTCAAGCTCCTTCAGAGCCCGAGTCAACGCCGGCTGGCTGATGTGCAGGATTTCACTTGCCCGAGAGACATTACAATAAGCGGCAGTGGTAACGAACATCTGGAGATGACGCTGAGATAGATTCATAACTCTTAATTATTAATCAGCTCAATTAATGCATTAGACATCACTCAAACTGATTTTTAAAGTGGTGACGTCACTATTGGAGCTTGTATCGGAGCCGCACCATGAAACTATCCCGCTTTCTTTTTGCCATGCTATATGCCTACGCTGTCCTTTCCCTGCAGGCGGAAGCCAAAACACCACAAGGAGAAGTAAAGGGGCATGCAAGCGCTCACGACGCCGTTTCATCCCGTAAGGCGATAAGCGACGCTCAGATAGCGCTGCCTGGCAGCGTCACTGGTGGCGATATCTATCTGGGATTATTAAAAAATGCGCCAAAGCTTTTGGACAAAAAGGTTCCCGTGGTGGTATTCCTGCATGGTTCCTCAGGGTTGGGTTTGCAAGCTATTGGTCAATGGCAACAGTGGCTGGCTGGCCTGGGAATCGCCAGTCTCGCCCCCGACTCTTTCGCCCTGCCAGATAGACTGACCTATAAGTCGCCGGTCAGTAAGGATATCTACGAGAAAATCCATGCCCTGCGCAGCTCAGAAATCAATCTGGCCATTCAGGCGTTGAAAACGATTCCCTGGGCTGACAGTCAACAACTGGTGCTGGCGGGCGCCAGTGAAGGATCGGTTGCGGTAGCCCGTTATAGCGGCGAGGCATTCGCGGGACGAATTATCTTTTCGTGGAGTTGCGAGCATAACTACTTTGTGGCTTCTCCCGATACTGCTGTGCTCGACGGGCGTCCCATCATGAACGTCATCAGCGCCAGCGACCCTTACTTCTCTTCCGCCAATGAATGGCTCGGAAATGCGTCCGCCAAGGGAAGTTGTATAGAGGCTTTCAAAGGGCGCGCTAACGCCAGCGTCGTATTAATACCCGATGCGCCCCACACCCTGCTTAACCTGCCTATGGCCAGGCAACCGGTAGCCGCTTTTCTGGAGAATCTTTTCAGGCTCTAAGGCCCGTCACGATGGACACGGCTCACGCCAGGTCGATGAACCGATGTCTGGGGTTTCGCTTTGTAATTGTCGGAGTATCCGCTGGCGGACTCATGATTGAATCTTTCTATTGGCGTACAAAGCCTTCATATGGGGCATTGTCTATGGCGTGGCGCTTTGGGGAAATTAGCCCCCAAAGCGCAGTATGTAAAATCCTTATGACTGTCTTGTTATGCTCTTAGCTTTCGGCCCAGACATAAGCCAAGCCCCATTAACAGGAGGCCAATGGAAGATGGTTCTGGAACAGATACAGGATCTAATGCCCCAATACTAAAGTCAGTCGCTCTGTACGAGCCTGCAAACGAGGAAACAGTAAGACCTTGTGAAGCTAAATGCTTTACAACTCTACCGTCTCCTGGATAACGGTATGTGAAGCCTTGATAACTTCCCTCGCCCTCGTATGAATATTCACTGACTGTTGTTGAAGGTAAGAAGCCACTGATCGACTGGTCATGATAGCCGTATAAAATTATATCCGTAATATCAGTGACACCTAAACCAGAAATATTCCAATGTGTCGGTTCATACGAAGATAAAACAAGTGTAGTCGACTTACCATGTTGATCTCCAATTTCTACATTTGCATTACCCGTGGGGTGATAATCAAAAGAATGATCCCTTCTAGTCTCATATACACCGATAAAATATAGCGAGTAATCGTTATTAACTTCGGAAGACTCATAATAGCTAGTGCTATAACTTGGATCGTTAATAGTTATTGGGACCGCATGCGCCGCGGTTACAAAAAATACGGAAGATAGTGAAAACACTAATTTCTTTACGATACTCATTTTCAGTCCTTTTTTTACTGCTTAGTTTCATAAAATTTTGCCTGGCATCCGGCTCTCCAAGCAAAATTCCGGTATAGCCTTTGTTGAGGAAAATTACGCAAAAAAGCGATATCGGAATGGTATCCAATGCAAGCATGTGGCATATAACTTCCAAGCATTATAATTCAATAAGCTGGCGCTTGCACTCACCAATACGTTTTTGAAGTTCAGATTTGCCTGTAAAGCCCGTGGACATATAGTAAAAAGAAAGTAAAGTTAAGAACATCTTTTGATAGCGCGCCGTTCTCTCAAAAAAAACCTTATTTTTGGCCAAATAACCATCAAGACTTGATGATTGTTATTCACCCACGCAAACCGTGGTCTGCAATGTACTTAGCCACACACAAAGAGCCTTGCGAACAAATTAATATGACGCCTAAAAAATAAGCAAGTGATATTTTAGTCAGATACGTTTATTATTTATGGCGCTCGCAATGTATTCAAGATCATCTTTAAATGTGGGCGTCGATGTTCATCGATTTGGCTACCTATTGTCTGCAAGTAAAATTTATTGTAATTCAACTTGCCAACGTGTAATCCTCAGTACTTACATAGAAGTTTATCCGCGAGCACAGTACAGTGCTCGCGACAGGTAGACATAGTAGCACCGGAGGTGAATTTGGGCTGATTTTGACATTCTTCTATCTCGAGTCATCATAGTAGAAAGGTAATTTTGGAGAGTCAAACTCGCCTTCTCCATATTTTTCTTCAATGTGTTCTGGGAACATATTTCGCATTTTTTCGTGGATTGAGGTATGAAGCAACTTAAAAGCGGCCTTATCATTTATAGACCCCATAAAACGATCAATATCTTCCGTTTTTTGGTAGCGTAATGGCTGATGAAAGAACCGCAGGTATTCCTGTAAAGTAGAAAACACATACATCAGGTCTTTCAAGTTAACCTCTACCTTTTCATCAGGATCGATTGCATCAAAGCCATAGGTTGCGATTTCTTCCAAATCCTCGGTGTACTCTTTATTCACTTACCACCTCGTGAAACATGTGACTATTTAGTGCAGTTCGGCTTTACTGTTTACAAAAAGCTCCGGCGGATACAAATCCGCATGCGGCGCTTTATAGTAATTAGTCACTCTCCCAACAATTTAGCATTCTAACCTTGTTCGCTCCCACTAAGGCCATAAAAGATTCGTGGCATTCGGGGCATCTGACAATGCTGAAGCTGCAGCCATGTCTGGTTATAGAGCCATGATTTACATAAATAGAACCCCACTCTCCCTGAATAAAAACCTGCGCCAGCTCCTCAAGACGCTCTTCAGAAATAGATACGCCATTTTCATAACGTAAATGATCGCCAATAAAATGGATGAGATATGGTGCTGCCTCTGAACTTTCTATCTGCTTATATTTCTCCATACAGAGCTCGAAGGGCCAATCCCATATTTTTAAAGGATTCATTTCATTGAATATTTTTAAAGCAGACTCTAATGATGCCTCTTTCAGTGAGATATCATAGACCACGAAGCACTCGTAATCGAGGTCTTCAGGATACTCCAGTAAGCTTGCCGTGCTTTTGAAAAAATCTGCTAGATGCTTCATAGCTCATTTCACTTAAAGCTTTGATAGGGAGGGAGGTCCTTTTAAAGAAAATTACTAAAGCTACGCAGCAGTAGACCAACATAGCATGAAGTAGAGTGATTGCTCTTTCCACATTAAAGCCTTGCTATTCCAGTCGTTGCACACCAGCGTAAACTCTTTGCAGCGGTCTTGCCCCGAAATATCCAGTTTTTCTCTAAGTGATGCTGAAATATCTTTTACAAATCTCATATAAAAACCATAATCTCTTGGCGTCATTACTCTTTTCCCCCAAGCGTATTCCAAACATGCATCGGCAAATTCGTCTCCGGACTTCCAGCGATCCCACCTTGACTTTATTAACACTATTGCTTGCTCCGAACTCGCAGATTCAAAGCAATATTGATTGAACTCCTTAACTATCTTTATAGATGGCATATAAACTCTAATAGCTACCTTATTAACTCACAGGCGCTTCTCTAAGCGTAAAATACGACAAAACTACAACAGGTCCCATATCATTTTCAGCAATTCCAAATAGTTGCTATCTTTTTGTTATTATGAACCAGTAACACTCACCGTTCATACAGCCAAACGTCGGCTCCATCTCCAACTTAAGGGAGCAGCTTAAGCCCCCAGAGAACAAAGCGGACTGCCTGTCAAGCATCACTGCTCGTACTCACCGCTTACTGATGCGGCAAGTTCCAATAGTTCCTGATAAGCCTCGTGATGATGGTCAGCTGATAGCATATTTTTGTCGAACTTTAAAAGCTGAGCTTGCATCTGAATTAGAGATTCAGGTGATGTAATTGAGTCTGCGATAATAGAAAATGCCGTGATAGACACTTCAAAGCTGCCGGTCAAGACTATATCTACAAGAACTTCCATAAAAGCTTCACAGTTGAATGCACTTAAGGCGTATACGAGCGTTCCTCGGTGGTTAATATTCTCAGGCTTTGTGATTGCCCGGAAAAGTGGCTCGACTGCACGTTCATCACCAAGATCCATTAGAGTTAAAGCTGATCTATTTCTAATTGAAGCGTCTGAAGACGCCAAATCGCGGATAAGTGCCTGAACTTCACACATAACGGATTAATACCTAAAAACTTGTACATTTCACCTTCTGCCCGTATAGAGTATACCGTAGAATTTCGGGCGGCTTAAATCACGTAAGAACTTACTTAAGCATATGAGCATTTGCGTGGGCCTGATTATTACCAGGCCGGGCTATTAAACCGCCATGACTTTTAGAATTCTATTCTCGCAAAAACGTGCTTCCTGGCGCTACAAATAGTGGGGATTCAATATGTTAAATTCTATCTTTTATCTAATGCAAAAAAATCGCCGCATCGTGGCCTACCTTCAGTCAAACTTTAGCTATAATTTAATCGGCGCCATGTAAAATTGGATTAACTGCAAAGGAATATTGCAATGAGAAAGATAATTTATATCAGTACTTTATGTCTATTTCTCATCTCATCCGCATCTTGGGCCTATGAGTATCCTGCTGATCCCTATTGGACGGTGGAACTTGCCGGTGCGTGGGGCTCTGGTTGCCCACATCCAAACGAGGTTCGCGTAGTACCAACTCCAGACTATAAGACCATCGTAGCTAGGTTTGATGACTATCATGCTAATACTGACACTTCTCCTGTTGGAGTCGATTTGGCCAGATGCAATATCACTATATGGGTATGGGGGTATCCGGACTATCAGTTTTCATGGGTTGGAATGAGGTATAGGGGTTTTCTTTATATGGACGAGGGATCCAAAACCTTATTGGAGGCGGACTATTATTTTAACGACACCCCGGTTCATCAGCACTTCAAAAGAGAATGGAATCCCGACTATCCTATAGCAGAAACAATGTACATAGAGGACAAATTCTTCCCTCCCTCATACAAGTGGTCCGAGTGTGGGGAAGGTGCTTTAGTAACACTCGATTCGGCTTTAACCGCTTTTAAACACAATGGAAATTTTGCACAGATAATGCTTACCCATAACGATATCACGACAGAAGTTTACTTCCAGCTAGACTGGAGACCATGCACTCCACAAGCTGAGTAAGACACTTGGGCAATGGCGCTGTATTTTTAGTAAGGTCAAGTATGTACTCTTTTGGTGAACAGACAGCATTATAATGATTTTTCCTGTTCCTGTTTACCAAGGGAGTACAGCTTCCGAAAAACACTAAAAATTTTCGCACCGCGACCTGCCATTCACAAAGCCGACACCATCTGCCGAGATCACAACAAAGATGCGCAACCATTTCTTTACGGGCCAATCTGATACATAACACATTGCTCTGCCAAGAGAGCCCGATATTTGGCTTTCAAACAGGGCACATTATAGTACTTTCATTTTTTCAATGGAAAAATAGTGCATAGCGATATATATTCAAATCCACGAAACCTTAAAACCCACACATCATACAGCAACCAAAATTTCATTTAGGCCATATCATGGGAATATATGCTAGTTATTACCTTGGAAGGAAAGACGGTATAGAAAGCATAGTATTTGAAAACCTTCCCAAGTTAATCGAATGCTTGGATAACTGCAAACTGAATTTCCCTGAGGATTACAACGAATCCATTCACAAAATGTCTATTCATATGAATAATGTTGGGCCGTCATCACTTGATGTTAGCACTGAGGAAGAAGCGACCCTTATTGATAGGGTTGTATCTGAGCTATTACTTTACGACACTCTAGGTTTAATTACTGGCATTGAGGATTCTCTTATTCAATGGATAGAAGTGCCAATAATGAAGAGATACAGATATGCCCATGACTTAAAGTCAATACTTCCAAACAGTTCAGGATATGCCCGAGAACTTTATAGGAGAATACTATTTGAAGGTATGTCGATGGCAAATCGCGGTGGGAGTGTATATAAGCTTAACAATGATTTGGATACCATTTCGTGGCTACTACCTCATGAAATTGAAAGATTCATGCCCGAGCTCTCTACCATTATAGAAAAACCAAACTTCGATAACGACGAGGAAGTTGGAATTTACATTATCCATAGCGCAATGAGTAAAGCACAGGAAGAAAACTGTGCTTTGATCGTTACAATTGGGTAGTAACCAAGCACCAGGATGACAGCCATCCAGTTCTAGTCAAACTCCTCCATCAACTCAGTCACACATAACGCTTCAAAATCAATCTGACTGACTATGCGCCGGAGTTTCTCAATAGGTTCTTCCTCTTCCTGATGCCAGCAAATAGTCAGGGTCTTTTTTTCACGCTTGTAAGCACCGTCTTCCTGGGGTTTGTAGCTTGATACGCCGACTACCGCGCGCCAGTATTCACCCGGAGGCAAATCGCTGGTATCCCGTGGAAGTTCGGCTATTTCTTTTTCAAGCTCGTCCAGCCCCCAATAGAACATACCAGGGCTTTCGCTTATATCACGCTGCGCTCTTTTCATGCGCATTTTCCTTATCATAAATGGAGAGCCTTCAAGGATGTACATGAAAGCGTCAGTTCCCTCTATTTGAGATAGAGAAACGTCAAATCCGGTTTTATCTGTAAATTTCCGCACATCATACCTCTAGGTCGCGTTATAAATTCAGATAGAAAGTTAGCCCCTATTTATATTGAACCTGCGTATTAGAGTTCACTCGAGCACGACGTTCTTAAACTTGCGGCTATGATGTCGTTTTTCAGCGCGTCGTCAACCCTGCCGCCGCTCCACATACGAGTAAAGCGAATCCTGATGATTTATTTAACACGGATTGCGCCTGTGCGCCGGCCAGCCATCGCCGGACACGGTTGGCCGCCATGGCGTATCCCGCCAGGATGAGGAAGACGATAACAAGGAACAGCGGCCCCAGTGTCATGAGTTGTGGGCCGACAGGTGTGTTGGCGTCGAGGAATTGAGGGAAAAACGCGATGAAAAATCCAATGATTTTAGGGTTAAGCAGGGTGACGCCCAAGCCTTGTTTGAATGGATTTTGTTTGGCGACTTCAGTCGCGCCGGACAGATCTTCCGTTGAAGGCTGGCTGCAAAGCTGGCGTACTCCCAGATATGCGAGATAGGCTACTCCAAACCATTTCAGCAAATTGAACGCCAGTGCAGAAGTCTGCACCAACGCCCCCAAACCTGAGACAGTCAGGCACAGCAGCATTGCATCAGCGACCACCACGCCCAGACTGGTGAATATCCCCTGCCCCAGACCGCTGCGCAGCGTATTGGCGATGACCAATAGCATGGAAGGGCCTGGCGCCAGTGTGATCAGCACTGTTGCGACAATAAAACTCACTAACATTTGGTCTCTCCTTTGTTATTCCGCGCCTTTGGATGGCATTTGCTGGCGTCAGCGCAGCAGCCCCAGATTGCCGGTGAATTTATTAACGATCTTTTTGGGTCCGCAAAGGGCGACACCCAGATACTCAAGTTCATCAACCGGAGTGGAATGCAACTTTTCCGCGTAGGCTTCATAGCTCTTGGTCGTCATGGTGGCGCTGGTGAGATCGATAACGGTCAATTGCGGCTCGTGCTCCTTCAATTCTTCCCGCAAGCTGCGCAGGCGAACGCCTTCGGCGCGCAGTATTGGAATGGCTGTGGTGGTAATTCCCGCGCGAAGATGACCGTTATGGTCCGGCAACGCGTCGCCAATTAATTCGGGAAAGGCTTTACCCAGCGATAACGCTAACACAGCGGAGGTATTGGCGATGGGGCCGATCGGCAGATTGGCGTCGATGACTATGACGCACTTCAGGTCAGGAGTTTTATTATCCGTCATCCGTTGTTTCCTCAGAATAATGTGATCAATGGCTGAGAAAACTATATGCGCACGGAATAGCGATGATAATATGGGCCAATTCATTTTCACTGATCGATAATATCGAATAATGATTGACGATTTACGCGCTCTGGCGGTTTTCGCCAAAACGGTGGAAGCCGGCTCTTTTCGCGCCGCGGCGAGTGCGCTGTCATTGTCGCCTTCCGTGGTCAGCCACCATATTTCAGGACTGGAGACACGGCTAGGCGTCGCCCTGCTCTATCGCTCCACTCGACGACTCTCGCTCACCAGCGAGGGCGAACGTCTGTTCGAACACGCCAAGGCCATGCTGGCGGCAGCGGAGGCCGGTTTGAACGCCATCGCCGAACAGGCGGCGGAGCCGACCGGCAAGTTGAGCATCACCGCTCCCGCCGTGTTGGCGCGCGGCCCCTTTACCGAAGACGTCGCCGCTTTTGCGTTGGCTTATCCCAGGGTTTCGCTGTGTATAAACTACAGCGATATAAGACAGGACCTGATTCGCGACGGCATTGACCTGGCGATACGCATCGGCGCGATGCCCGACAGCGCCCTGAAATCGAAAAAGCTTTTCGACCTGACCCGACGTCTGGTGGCGTCGCCCCATTATCTTCAATCCAGAGCGACGCCCAGCAAACCGGAAGACTTGCTGGACTGGGAATGGATCGGACTGCAGATGCGACCGAACTATAAGTTGCTGTACAACGCCGCAGGAGAGTGTCATCGCGTTGACTATTCACCACGCATTACCGTGGACAGCATTGATGCGGTTTGCCAGTTGGCCGCAGCGGGACTCGGTTTAGCCACACCACCGGCTTTTCTGGTGGAAGAAGATCTGCGTGTCGGGCGATTATGCGATCCCCTGCCAGGCTGGAACGTCGACGCCTTGGGCGTCTATGCACTCTGGCCGCCCAACGCCGCGAGAGAAAGCCTGACCTATCGGTTTATTCAGTTTTTGCAGGAACGCCGCCAAGCCGATGCGAACACCGGCTAAATAGACAAAAGTCTATTTCCGCCAATTACTTATTGTCGCAAATGACCAGCACACTAATATCGAGACAAGGCTCTCCCCTTTTTCCATTTCCCTGAGCCTGCTTGCACTTAATAGCGCATTATTTTTTCTCTATATTATTTGATTGTTTGTTTAAGGAAGCTCCCATGAGGAACCTGTTATTTCTGCTCGTTTGCTTAGTCTTCTCTCATTCCGCCCTCGCCGCAGGCTATGCGGAGACCACGTTCAAGACCATCAACGAGCGTTTGAGTTACATGAAGGATGTGGCGCTGTTCAAAGCCCAGAAAGGCGCGCCTATTGAAGACATTGAGCGGGAGCGCGTAGTGTTGGATAAAGCCAAAGACGGCGCCGCCGGACATGGGGTCGATCCAGAGTCCGTCAGCGCTTTCTTTACCGCACAGATCTCCGCCGCCAAAGCCATTCAGTTCCGATATCGCGCCGACTGGCTGTCAGATGCTGACGCCCTGAAGCAGCCCGCCCGTGATTTGCAGGCCGAAGTACGCCCGGCGCTGTTAAAGCTGGGTGACGCGATCATTATCGCTATCGCCGATAAACTGAAAAACGAAGGTCCCTTCACAGACGCTGAAAGGGACCTGTTCAATGACACGCTGACCATCGAAAACCTGTCTCAACGCGACAAAGACATGATCTTCCAAGCGCTGAAACAGATTCGTCTGCAGCAATAAACCTGCGACCAGACGCCCCCATGCAATGCGACAACGGGGGCGTCATATCAGGCGGCCTTCCCTTATTTTTGTCCTTTGGTGATCTTGAACCAGTTCAGGTTCCAGCCACCTGCAGGGGCGTAGATGCCGAAACGCTGCTTACCTGCTTCAAGCGTCACTTGATGCTTGATGGTTTTCCAGTTCTGCCAGCCACCAGTATTCGGCACATCCACGCTGCCGTAAACGATATCGCCGCCGGCTTTCTCGAACTGCAGCACGCCGCCGCCATACAGGCTCGCCACACGATATTCCACGGTATACACGCCGCTTTCCGGAATATCGACCTCTGGGTAGGACATCCAGTCATTGGCGTCGATGTAGCCCACGTTTTTGCCGCCGCCTGTGTCACTGGTGTTTTCCAGCTCCACACCGCTCATCACCAGATAATCTTCCGCCTGCACGGTAATGGCGTTTGGCGCCGGACCACCTTTCTGAGTGACGTCAAACCAGTTGATATTGAACCCGCCGGACACCGCCGCCAGTCCAATTCGTTGTTCACCCGCACTCAACTGAACGTCGTGTGAAATCGTTTTCCAGCTTTGCCAGCCGCCCGTGGATGGAATATCGATAGAGCCGTACACTGGCGAACCACCGGCCTTCTCCGCTTGTAAAATACCGCCGCCGTTCAGACTCGCCACCCGATAGGAAAGCGTGTAAACCCCATCGCTGGGCACATTAATCTTATAAGTCATCCAATCGCCGGAATCGATATAGCCCAGATTCTGACCGCCGCCAGCATCAGAGGTATTTTCCTTTTCGACGCCTTCCATTTCACAGTAGTTTTCCGCCTGCACCTTGCCGGGCACGGAGACTGATCCGCAATCTGGACCAGGCCCTGGATCATCACCGCCAGGAATGGGATCAGAGCTTTGGATGATGGATTTCACCAGCTTACCGGAAGGCGTCAGGTTTCCATCATTCCAACCGCCGGTTCCACTAGCCCCGGGCCAGAAGGTTGAAGCGCCTTCAGCTTTGTCATTCAGCGCCCAGTTGGCGTGGCTGATGCCGTGATTGCGCATGAAGTCAACCCAGGCCCAGGTTTCGCCCTCATTAACGCCGCCATCGCCGCTGGCGTCTACGGTTCCCCATTCCGTCACAAACAGAGCAATGCCGTTGTTCATGGCGCTTTGCGCTTTATCCCGCAGCCATTGTTTATGGGTTCCTGCATAAAAGTGCAGCGTATAGGCGATATTGTTCCTGTTAATAGGGTCCCAGGATGCTTCCTCCACTTCCTGAGACCACTGACGCGTGCCGACGATAATCAGGTTATCTGGGTCAATTTGACGGATGGCGTCAATCACCGACTCGGCGTAGGGTTTGATAACGCCGCTCCAGGATACGTCCAGCGGTTCGTTATAGACCTCGTAAATAACATTGTTTTTGTCGCCGTAACGGCGCGCCATGTCCTGGAAAAACTCGATAGCTTCGCTCTTGTACTTATGAGCATGATGTGAGTGCCAGTCGATGATGACATACATATCGTTGGCGATGGCGGCGTCCACCACGGAGATGACTTTATTGCGATTGCCTTCGCGGTCCTGTATATATCCGCCGCCTTCATCCACGCCCATGGCGGCGCGTACGATGCTGGATTTCCAGTCGTTTTTGATAGCGCCTACCGCGCCGGAGTTATAAAAGCGCTCCCCTCCCCAGCCGTTGTTGCTCCAAAACAGGCTGTTGCCTCCCAGACTGACTTGATTACCGCCACTGACTACTTTATTGCCCTGCACCGATAGCGGCGGCACAGCATGAGCCAACGTCGCGCAGCCGAACAATAAACCGAACATGAAAACGCTTTCATTTCGGCGCCATTTTTTACCAAGACGTTTTTTCAATGCGCCCTCCAACAGTCTGGAAAGCCTTTTTTCTGATCTCTTGCTCATAGTGATTTCCTGGATTCTTGTTGCTGTGGGCCAGAGCCGGCATGCAGGACCCGCCTCCGGTCTCCCTGACGCCTTCTCGAAACACATCCTTTTTCTGAAGACGTTGGAGAATTTTTAAGCGAATGCAACAGCGGGGTCAATCCCCCAATTTGCTTATCGTTTTCATCCGAATGGCAAGTGCGTCAGGTTTCTGAATTTGAGAGAAAAACTAGAAGAAATCATTTTTAATCAGTCACCACGCGCCTCCAAAGGCAGCGTGAAGCCAGCCGCGCCCTGGCTTAAATAACGAAAAAGTTCGGTGTTTTATCTATCTGAAAGGTCGTCAAAACGACCCATTAATGCGTTTCAAAATGCACAATTTCTACTCTGCTGTTGTGTCATTTTTTGAGAGTTTTTTAAATGAAAAGGAATATTTTTCTTACAGGTAGCGTTCTTTTTGCTTGCGCCGTAAACGCCCAGGCAGGCGTGATCACCCACTACGATGTTGACTTCAACTCCCCCGTCCATACTCCCGGATCAACGCCAACCACTGGCTCAGGCGCCGACACTCCAACTAAAATTGGCTTCGGTTCACCAACGGTTAAAGAGCAATTCGGCGCTTTGGATGATCAACCTCTGGTGTTTAATTCAACCGGCAATACAGCTCCATATCTTTACGACCAAATTGGATTTCGGCTGGGTCGTGGCTATGACAATTACAGGTTCGAATACGATATCCTGGCGTCCAACCTTATTGGCTCCGAGTATGAAATGACGTTATTGTTGGATACGCCGACGGTTCAAAATGTTTACTTGCGACCAAATGGACAGATTGGCCTGACCGGGCGCATACTCTCCCCTCCTCCGGCCGCCGCCTATTTTGAAGAAGATAGCATCCTTAAATTTGTCATCGACGTAGACCTGGCAGCATCCAGGTGGAACATTGCAGTAAACGGGTCTCACATAACCAGTTCTACTTTCCAAAGTTCAGGCGGAGACATAGATAACTTCCGGTTTTCGCTTGGGAAGAAAGGGTTCAATTCTCCAAGAAACGACGATGTATATGTCGCACTGGATAACCTCAAAGTCACCAGCTTTGTTGACGGTCCCGATCCCGTTCCTGTCTCTGAACCTGGCGCGTTTGTGTTATTCGGGATGGCCTTATTGGGCTTATTTTCCAAAAAGCGACTCAGAACTCGTCAAACAGCTTAATTAGACAATCGAAGAGTGGACCCCGTTTTTCACATCAGGGTTCACTCCTTGGAGGCATCGGGTTCAGATCTGCGCCAGACGAACGATTGAAAACGAACGCCGCCGTCAGGGCGTTCGTGAGGGGAGAGAAAAGAGTGGTAAATCAGGCGTTGAGGCTTTTAAACAGCCGACGCGCCTCGGTGTAGGCGGAGCCCTGGCCGTCCACCAGCACCTTGTCCGAGCGCAGTAAGGTTAAAACCTGCTCCGGTATATTGTCCTGCCCTATTTCCGCAATCAGATTATCGATTGCTTTTCTGAATCCGTCGCGCACTTGCGCCGCCTTTTCCGGCGAGGCGTCCGTCCAGTGTATTCCCTTATCGTTATACATCGCCATTGATCCTAACAGACCGATGATTTTTTCCTGTTCTTCAATATTCATCAAACAAATCCTGGTGTCGTACTAATCAAAAAACAACCTGAACTACGATAAGCGTCCGTCGCCGGAAATCTCCGTAACAATTCTCGGAAGAACGGCATTGCAGCGGAGATAAACGGACGGCTTTCATTCGTGGTCGGGCACAATATGCACTATGCTCTCTTCCTGCAAGACGCCCAACACGGTTTCCGCTAAAAAACGGGCCCTCAGTTTGGTGATTTCTTTCAGAAGCGGCTCCTGCAGCGCTTCGTCGATTCCTTTCACTTCCGTCGCGGCGGTTTTGACGTAAACCTCCGCAAGACTTTTCAACGCGGCAAGATGTGGTTTGATACGAGGATCGGTCAGGCTCAATTCCAAGCCGTGAGCCTCATTGATCTCATGGAAGAAATAGCGCAGGACGTCTTCCGGAGAAATGTTGTCCTTGCGAAAGCTGATTACTACCCCCATCGATACATCTCCTTACGGGTTGCGCCGTTGCTTACTTCCATTCTATGCAGATTCGCAAGCGGCTGGGAACCATGCTGACTAGCTGCGCACTCGTCTTTTGGTCTAATCCGCCGGAGTCTGGTCTTGATTGGGCGCTAACAGTTGGTTTAGAACCGCGCCTAAGCGTACGCCTGCCTGATAGAGACGCATTTCAGCAACAGGGTATTCCCGCGCCAGCTCTTTTTTACTCCATTCGGAGCCTTGTTTCGGCAGCGATGCATAGACTTTTCGGGTAATGGCGAGCGACTCATTCGCCCAACTCTCCGCATCCTGCAGCGTCAGCGCGGTCACCGCCTCGCCACGATGCTTGCCGCGCACTTTCTTGCCCGCCTTGCGCCAATCCCGGGGCAAGCCTGACTCAGGGATATTCACATCCCATAAGCGGTGTAAATTGGTTTCTTCACCGGCGACGTTATAGACAACCTTGTTGCCGCCGCGGTCATCGCCATAGGACACATGCAGGGGCTGATGAATATCGCCGATAAAATGCCCGATGAACATCAACGCCTGCGCAGGAGTGGCCTGATAATCCGGATGCGGCTTGCCTATCAGGGCGTCCGCGTAGGCGTTGAGCGCCGTCAGCACGCAGCCTTTGCTTTGACAATCCTTAGCGGTGGATACTTCAGTGGCCGCGCGCTCGACATTCACATAGTGATAGGAGCCTGTGTGCTTGAACTCTTTCTCGGACCTGACTTGATCCGGCCACAGGCAGGCCTCCGCGAAAGTGCGCTTGCCCGCCTGCTGCAACAGCTTCTGCACCTGATCACGCGCCGCCGGGGACAATTCCTTCCAAGCGACATCACACACTACACGGTGTCCCAGTTCGCCCCACGCCCAGGCGGAGGTTGGCGAAAGCGCCAGCGCCGCCATGACAACCATCACCCGCCAGTTGAACCTGCGCCCGCCGATCAACCTCAACACGGACAACATTTGTTCTCTTTTCACCGCTAATTTCGCATTCATAAAACTGTTCATCATCCTGTCATAAACGGCGGATTAAGATGCCGCGATTTCCGCCTATCTGTGCGTCATCTATGAAAGTGGTACATTGGACTTACATTATTCTCGCATCCGCATTGCTGATTGTTGGCGCAGTGCTTCTTCCTTTGCCAATTCCTCTGGGCCTGCCGCTGATTTTTATCGCGCTGACCGTTCTCGCGCGTTATTCGCCCAAGTTCAGGGCGCGGCTGCGCAAGCTCTCGCGGAAACATGCCTTTTTGCGCCGTTTTGTACGGCGAGGGAGACTTGATCACAAGCCCTGACGCTTCCATAAGTTACCGTAAAACAATACATTAGCCTAGGGTCTGTTGTGGTTTCCACGTTATAGACAGGCCAAGAATACGCTTCGCGCCGGTTGCGTATGAATTTCACTGCTGACACTATTTGGATATGCGTAGCTTTAGAATTACTCTCGTCATTCGTTTTATTGCATTGGTCCTGCTGACGTCTCTTTCACCAGTAAGAAGCGCCGTCGCGGACGCCCAACTGGAGCGTTGGACGGAAGCCGTCAGGCAGACGCCTTACCGATACAGCCTCAACTTTTACCGCAATCTGAGCATCATCCGCACCTGGGTTTTGTTATCCACCGGATTTTGCGAAAAGCCTGACCGGCACATCCTGTTCGACAACCAGGGCATCTTCAAAGGCTATCTCAACAATCGGGATGATGAAGCCGACACCCAGCAGGCCATCAACCAGCTGCGTAAAAAGCTGGCGGCCAAACAGAAGGAGCCTTTCTGGGCGGAAGGTTCATTAAACGACGCCGGTTATCCTTTCGCGCTCGCCTGCGATCAACCCCACGTAGATCTGCAGGAGTCCGCGATGCGCATGTTGGGGCCGGATAAAGACGTATTAATCTGGGGCTCCTGGGACGGCTTAAAAGTCGGCGACAAGGATAAGCCTGTGCCGCTATACAAAGCCTTCATCGACATTTACGAAACACGCAAAGCCCAGGGACGCTATAGTTTCCCGGACTCCATCATGCGGGAAATCCTCGGCCAGGTTTTGATCGAAAGCGGCGGATTGAAAAACAGCCGCTCCGTCGCCAACGCCAATGGCATCATGCAATTGCGCACCACTGTGCTGAAGGATTGCGGCGTGCCCAAGCAGTATTACCTGCATCGTATGGCGCAGATTGACTGCGCGCTGAAGCTGTATCAACAGAATCATCGCAATCTGGAAGAGCCTTTTAACGCCTTGTTCGGCAAGCTGCCGGAGAAGAAACGCAACGCCTTGTACGGCCTGTTACTGATTCAGGCTTACCACGGCGGCGTCGGCCGTATTACACGCTTACTGAATGACGAGGAGCTGAACCAGAGCGCCCTGTATTTCAGCAGCCACCACCAAAGCTATAGCGCGGAAGATATTGCGCTGGGCATGGTGTATCACAATATGGGCAGGGATCATTTCGGGCTGGCGTCTCTGTTTTATCTGGTGGACGTCGCCATCGCGTCGGACAAACTTTGTGCGCATAAGGCGCTAAAAAACCTTAAATATTGCGCCGGATGACTTTCTAAGGTAAAAGTCAGCTTTGTCAGCAGCGATTCCTCCTCACCGACAACCCGAGGGGCGATGGAAACGCAGAGCCGGAAGCGACGCCGGCTGATCTTGCAGGGAGCGGACGAATAAGAACAAGACACCGGGAAACCTCATACCACACAACTAGACGCTATCATATGCGGTTGATAACTGTCCGAGCGACCAAAGAGCGACGCGGTCTGTCTGCGCTTGTTTTAGCTTGCGCCAGCTCTCTCGCCCATGCCGTCGAAAGCTCTTCGAACGATATGCTGGCGGCGGCCGACATCTCCATGACGGACTGGCAGTCCGCCGAGATTCCGGTGGTGCTGACCCCGGCCCGACTCAAACAGCCCCGTTCGGAAACTCCCGCGACCGTAACAGTTCTAGATGCAGAGTTGCTGCATCGACTTGGCGTACGTAATCTGCACGACGCCTTTCGTCTGGTTCCCGGCATGACTGTCGGGTCCGTGTCCTCCAACCTTCCTTCCGTCAGCTACCATGGCACTAACGCCAACGAGCAGCGCCGCCTGCAGGTGCTGGTGGATGGGCGATCCGTCTACAACCCCAATCTGGCGGATGTGGACTGGCTCAATATTCCGGTCGCCCTGGAAGACATCGCACGCATAGAAATTACCCGCGGCCCTAACGCCGCTGCTTACGGCGCCAATTCGTTCCTGGCTATCGTCAATATCATCACCAAACATCCCTATGACACGCACGGGACCTCCCTTAGCTACTGGGACGGCAGCAATGGCTATAACCGCTATCACGCCAGCTATGGCGGAGGCGGCGACACCCTCAACTACCGTATTTCCGTGAACGGCAAGCAGGACGATGGTTTTGATCGTCGCGCCAATGGCGATCCCTTTATCGACAGCTACGATCTGGACGGATTTAACCTTTCCGCCAATGTGCAACTGGGACCCAGAGATAACCTGCAAGTGCAAGCAGGTCTGTTGAACGGCGACCATGACTATCACCCTGATACCGGCGACGGCCAGACCAGCGTCCCTGAGTCCGACGAACGGGACCGTTTCGCCTCGGTGAACTGGCGCCGGGAAGTGAACGCCAATCACTTTTTCCAGGTGCAAGCCTATGCGCATCGACGCATCCGGCGGCAGGACTGGACCAACTGTAATCACCCCATTCTATTCAGCGACAACCTGTCCGCCCTGTATGCAGCCAATCAACGTTTCGGCTCCATCCTGATCGGCGCCAACGGCGCAACCCTGGCTGAGATCTACGCCAACATTGTCTCCGGGCCGGGCTCGGGGCTTGGCTCTGCGGAAGACGACGCGATCGCCCGCACGCTTATTGAAGAAATGTCCGCCAGCGATCCCGACGCCATCGTCTGCGGCAGAATTAACCTGGACATCGCCGAAACCCGTCAGGACATCGAACTGCAGGACACTTACACCTTTTCCGATGAAGTCAGGCTGGTGTCCGGTTTGAGCTTTCGTAAAGACAGTTTTTACTCAGAAACTTACTTCAACGGCGGCGATGATAACTATCTGCAACGGGCGTTTTTCAATCTGGAATACCGCCCTCAGCCGGACCTCGGCTTCAACCTGGGCGGCATGGCGGAACATGATCAGGCTAACGGCGGTTATTTCTCCCCCCGGGGCGCCATGTTCTACCACCTGACGCCCAACCAGACATTGCGTCTGGTGGTGTCCCATGCCGTGCGCACACCTGACACCTATGAGCAGTCCGTCGCCTGGAGTTTTGTCGCCAGGGATCTGGACCCGCCGCTGGATGGCGAGACCGAAGCCCGCAGTTTTCTGATCCGGTCGCCGGGAGGGCTGGATAACGAAAAAATCGTCTCCCGCGAAATCGGCTACTATCTCAACTATCCGGAATGGGGGCTGGAAGCGGACATCAAGGTGTTTCGCGATAACATGTGGGACCTTATCAGCGCGCCATTGCAGTACTTTTCCTTCGAGCCCGAAAACAACCTCAAAATCGAGCAAACCGGCTTCGAGGTCGAAACCACCTACTCTCCTTCCTTGCGCGACACCCTCAGAGCAACCTACGCTTATCTGGATCAGGATGAGGAATACACCGGCTCTGTGACGGACTTTTACACCGCCTACACCAGTTTCGACGTCAGTCGTTTGTTCCAGATTGAGTCCCGCATGTCCGCCCGCCATAGCGGCAGTTTCGCCTGGCTGCGACGGATCAGCGACCGATTTGATGCGGCGGCGGCTTACTATCTGGCCGACGCCATTGGCGACTACGTCTACGAACGCGCCGACCTGACCGTCAGCTATCATCGCCGCCTGGGTCGCGGCCAAATGGAACTATCCGCAAAACTGGAGCATTACCTGAACGATGACCCGATCATGTATCGCGACAACGTCCTGGACGACCGCACCCATCTGTTCTTGTCCGCGAACCTGAAGTTTTGAGGCGGGGACCAGGGATGGCCGGTATTATTTCATCGTTAGTCCTCTCTCTCACCGCCTCCCGGCGTTACGTGGTCTGGGCCGCCTTGATGCTGGCGCTGTCTCTCGCCACCGCCGCAGGCGCCCAGGAGTTCAGTCTGAAAGTCTATGTGGCCGGGCCGGAAAGAACGCCAATCGCCGCCAAGTTCCTGGAGGAATTCAAAGCGCTGTCTCCCGCTCCCTGGCGCGCGGAGTTCATCAGCGACGCCAACATTCACTTCTCCACACTGGAGAACAACGCCGTCATTCTGGCGTTGGGCGAGCGGGCATTGCAGCAAAGTCTGGCGGGGGCTAAAGGACAACTGGTGATCAGTCTGTTTGTCAGTCGCAGCGACTATCTGAGATTAACCCGGGAATATCCCGGCGCAACGCCGCACACCGCTATCTTTTTGGATGCGCCGTTGCAGCGACAGGCGCGACTGGCGGGCTTGATACTGCCCACCGCCCGGACGGCGGGGGTACTCAGCGCCCAGCCATTGACAGACTTGCCCGCCACGCCGGTGGCCGAACAACTACTCAGCAATTATCCCTTATCCCAATATGAAAGCGCGCAACGCATGCTCAGCGCCGCGCTGGACAATACCGACTATCTGTTGGGCATTCTGGACACTGATGTTTTCAACGGCTCGCAGATCAAACACATATTGCTCACCGCCTACCGTCACAATCGCTTTTTGATCGGCCCCTCTCTCGCTTTCGTCAAAGCCGGGGCGCTCGCCACTACTTATTCAACCAGCGCCGACTTCGCCCGTCAGACGACGGAAATAGTCCAGCGCTATCTTACTGACAAAAAGCCAGCTCCAGCGGAGCATTCCCGCTACTTTTCCGTCGCCGTCAATATCCAGGTGGCGCGCTCGCTGAATTTAATCATTCCCGATGCCTACGAGTTGCAGCATCGCCTGGAAATGTCAGAGGCTGAACAATGAAACGCGGTTTTCAAGACTGGAGCGTTTACAAAAAGTCGTTACTGCTCGGCCTGTTGCCCAGCGGTTTGATGTTTGCGTGCCTGGTTTTCTTCTTCACCACCGTGCGGCTGAGCGAAGCCCGCACTGACCTGATCGCGCGGGGACAACTGATCGCCGACCAGCTCGCTCCGGCGGTGGAATATGACGTCATCTCCGGCAATACCGGCGCACTCGAGAAGCTGCTTGGCAAAGTCGCTCAGTCACCGCTGGTGCACCACATCACCATTCATGACTCCTTTGGCAACTTGATGGCGGAGATCGACGGCGCGGGACGCAAACTGGCTGACGCCGATGAAACGCCCATCGTGCTGTCTGCGGATATTCTGCAGTCGCAGATCGAATTGGAGAACGACGCCTTCGCCAGTTTCGCCAGCGAGTTCCAGTTCACAACCGGTCCTTCGCGGATCGGCAAGGTGGAAGTCGCTATTACTGAAAGCGTCATCATTGAGGGCCAGCATCGGATTATCTACAGCTCCTTCACTGTGGCCGCTCTACTCATGTTTCTCACCTATCTGCTAATCCGGAATATGGCCCGCTCCATCGCCAATCCCATTGAGCAGCTCACCGCCGGTGTGGAGTTAATTAAAAACGGCGACTACCGCACCCGGGCGCCGGACATCAGAGGTCTGGAACTGAGCCGATTACGGGACAGCATCAATCAGTTAGCTGTTGCGCTGGAAAAAGCCAGCCTGGAGCAGACGGAACACCTGGGAATGATCGAAACCGCGCGCAACGAGGCAGAGAGCGCCAGCAAGGCCAAGAGCGAGTTTCTGGCCATTATGAGCCATGAGTTACGCACCCCCATGAACGGCGTGTTGGGCATGTTGCAGTTATTGCAGGAAACCCAGCAGGACGAGGAACAGAAGGAATATACCCATGTCGCCATGCGCTCCACGGAACACTTGATCGCTATCATCGACGATATTCTGGATTTCTCCAAAATTGAGCGCGGACGTCTTTCCATCGACCCCATTGAATTTAACCTGCGCTCCCTGGTGGAGGAAACGCTCAACGCCTTCCGCCCTCAGGTCGAAGAAAAAGGCCTGTTATTGCATCAGGAGTACGAAGGCGAGCTTCAGGACGCGCTAGTCACCGCCGACCCCGCCCGTATTCGCCAAGTGCTCGCTAACCTGATTAACAACGCCATCAAGTTTACCGCGGAGGGCTATATCCGCGTGCACGCCAATTGGGAAGAAATCGGCGCAGACAAAGTCTGCTTCACCTGCGAAGTGGAGGACAGCGGTATCGGCATCGCTCCCGAACAGCAGCGCCGCATGTTCAGCTCGTTCCAACAGGCGGACCAGTCCAATTCGCGGCGCTACGGAGGAACCGGCCTCGGTCTGGCGATCGCCAAGCGACTGCTGGAGTTGATGGAAGGGGAGATTTTCGTTGAAAGTGAATCCGGTAAAGGCAGCTGCTTCAAATTCGCGCTAACGCTGCACTACCGGCGCTCACCGGACGGCGCCAGTTGGAGCGCTCCGGCGGCCGGACCGATTCCTCAGTTCCAGGGCCGGGTTTTGATCGTGGAGGATAATCAGGTCAACCAGAAAGTCACCTGCGGCATCCTCAACAAGCTGGGCGTGGAGACTGAAAATGCCGACAACGGCGAAGAAGCCCTGCAAAAAGTACGCGGGAGCAAATACGACCTGATCTTCATGGACTGTCAGATGCCAATCATGGACGGGTATCAGGCCACCGCCAAGATCCGGCAGATGGAAACCCGCGCAGGCGTCAAACCTACTCCCATTGTCGCGTTGACGGCCAACGCCCTGGAAGGCGCCGCCGACGCCTGTCGTAAGGCCGGTATGGATGATTACCTGAGCAAACCCATCAAGAAGCAACAGCTGGTGGATTGCCTGCAGACCTGGCTGGGCGAATCCGACGCGGAAAATCCCACGCCGGAGAACGCCGCCGCTCACGGCGATGAAGATCGCTAAAAGAAGCGTTCGACGCGGCCCCTAAACAGGCTGCCGCATAGTGACGAACTCTTCCGCACTGGAAGGATGGATACCGATGGTGGTGTCAAATATCGCCTTGGTGGCGCCAGCTCGAATCGCCACCGCCAATCCCTGAATAATCTCCGCCGCTTCCGGGCCGACCATGTGCGCGCCAAGAACCACATCCGTATCCCCGTCCACAATCAGTTTCATCATGGTGCGCTCCTGATTGCCGCTGAGAGTGTTTTTCAAAGCGCGGAAGCTGGAGCGGAAAACTTTGATATGACTGTGCCTCGCCCTCGCCTCTTCCTCAGTTGGGCCTATCGTAGCGACGCTGGGCTGGGAGAACACCGCCGTGGGGATGCGTTCATAATCCACCGACACCGGATTCTCGCCAAACAAGTAGTTAGCAACGTACATGCCTTCTGACAGCGCCACCGGCGTGAGCTGATAACGGTCAATCACATCACCGACGGCGAATATGCCAGGCACATTGGTCTGGTAATCGTCATCCACCAGCACCTCGCCTCTGGCGCCTAGCTTGACGCCGCTTTCCTCCAATCCCAGTCCGGCTGTATTTGGCGTTCTACCCGTCGCATGAAGCGTTAGTCCTACCTGCAGCGTGTCGCCGGATTTGAGCTTCACCAAATAAGGCGCAACGTCGTCGCTAGTCTTTTCGATGGCGACGACATCCTCTTCCAAGTGAAGATGAATGCCTTTCTTGACGATCTCATCGTGCAAGAAGTCGCGAATATCCCCGTCGAACTTCTTCAACAGACGCGGACCGCGATAAACCAGGTGAGTCTCTACGCCAAGGCCCGCGAGTATTCCGGCGAACTCCACGGCGATATAACCGCCGCCCACCACAATCGCCTTATTCGGCAGACGCTCCAGGTAGAACATAGCGTCGGAATCCAGACTATGTTCGCAACCTGGGAACTCCGGCATGAACGACTTGCTGCCGGTAGCCACCAGAATATGTTTTGTTTGCAGCACCTCGCCGTTTACTTCAACTTGGCCGGGGGCTTTAATCGTCCCGCGCCCGTCAATAATTTCCACGCCGGCGTTTTTGAGAAGATTCTCATAAATGCCGTTCAAGCGTTTGATTTCATTATCTTTGTTTTCCACCAGCCGACGCCAGTTGAAGGTTGGTGATCCTGTATCCCAACCGAAGCCCTGGGCGTCGTGGAAGTCTTCACCGTAGTGGGAAGCGTAGACAAACAGCTTTTTCGGCACGCAACCTACGTTAACGCAGGTGCCGCCGTAGAAACGCTCTTCGATAATGGCGACTTTCGCCCCTGACTGAGCCGCGACGCGAGCCGCCCTCACGCCTCCAGAACCGGCCCCAATAACAACTAAATCATACATTTAAAGCGCCTTATTAAGCTTTTACGTTAGGCAAATTAATAAATCGGCGGACAGCGCTTCAGTGGCAAGGTTTGAACAACACCGTTTCGGTGACGTTGCCCAAACGCACCTCGCCTACTTTTTCATAGCCCAGCCCGAGATAAAAGCGCAGGTAACGCGCATTGCCAGTATCCAGCCCAATGCCGGAGGACAGAGGACTCTCCCGGCAGATGCCTTCAATCACCTGCATCAGCATACGTCCGTATCCCTTACTCTGGTATTTGGGGTGCACACCGATAAAAGGCAAGTGGTGATGGGTGTCTTTCGGCAAACAGGCGTGCACCTGCTCGTGGTAATCAATGTAACGTTTGGTGGAGGACAAACCCGCGGTCAGCATCATTCTGATGCGCCAGTTCAGTTGATCGGCGAGACTGAACCTGGCTTCCGGGCTGCCAATAAATGCAACCGCCACCAGCGTATCCTCATCCACCAACCCCAGCGCATCCTGATTGTGCGCAAAGTGCAGCTCCAACCCTTCACGGATGGTGGCGCGAACTCTTTGGTCATAACCGGGGCGGGAAGAATCAAATAAATACTGAAAGGTGGGTTCATGGCGGTAGGCATGAAACAGAATGGACTTTGCTTCAGACAACGCGCTTCTGTCCAAGCGCACTAAAGCAGTGTCAGCGACGAGGTCCCCAGTCATTTTATGGTCTCCTGAGAGCTAGAAAGTATCATTATTTTTATATTTGTACTTCCAAGCGCGCTGAACAGGCGTTCTACAGGCCCAAGCCGGTTAATACCGGCCAGACGCACCGTTACCCGCAGGGGTCTCTCCAGGCGCTTGCCGACTGTATTACTGCTGTCGTTCCTTTTACTGCTTCAGCATTAAAAACCGCTTCCCTAGTCGTTTTAACGCATGCCCAAAGAGGAAAGTTCCCGCCCCTGGGCTTCGGGTTATACAACCCGCTGACGCGTCCTTGCGCCAGTCAATAAAATGGGTCCGTTATCTGAATTCTGACGAATTTTCCGGATAGCGTCAGCGGCTGATGAAAACAGCCGCATCCACTGATAATAAAGGGATTAAATGCTTAAGGAAAGCCTGGAGCTGACAACTCCGGGCGCATCGGCTTTATCTACGGTGATCTGCTCAACCGCGACGCCATAGTTCTTCTCAAGCTCGCCCAGCCACAGCATCAGTTGGTTGAACGAGACTTTATCCAGCCACACATTGACCTTGTCTTCACCGCGCGGCTCGAAACGCTGTAGCTCCAGTCCAAACTTACGCGCGCTGCTGCCCACGGTGGACAACAATGACTGGCCGCCGGAGATCGAACCTTTACCAGAACCGCTTTGACGCGATGATGCACGGGCGCGGGCTTCATTCTCTTTCATCCAGGTCAAAGACTCGTGCGATGCTTCCGCACTGTTCTTTGAACTCTCGACAAAGTCCTGCACCGGAGCCCATACAAACATGTAAACACTGAACGCCGCCACGACCAGAATCATCCACTTCAGAGCGGTCTGATCACGCTGCGATAGGCCGTAAAACCAGCTCAGGCCCTTGCCCACGGCGGGGATCTTTTTAAGTTGCTGCATGCTTCCCATTGCTTAGCTCCCCTTAATGGTAATCTTGCCGCGGACGCCACTGGGCTCTTTGATTGCAGAGCCGATGTCCACCTGATAACCCGACTGCACCAGCGCCTGCTTGTAACGATCCAGCTGATCCAAGGAGGGGGCTTTCACTTCCACCGCGAGCTCGCCGCGCTGGTTGCTGAACTGGAGGTTGTTGAAGCCCATATTCTGCTTGCCGGGCTGCACGGAGAGTTGATAACCCGCCTCCCCCAATAGCAGCAAAAAGCCTCCGCCGCCCGTGTTGCTGGCGTTACGCAGTTTGCCTTCCATTTGTCGCTTGGGGCTGCTCACGTTTTTCTCATTGGGATACAGCGAACGGTATAGCTTGACCATTTGCTGGTCGTATTCATCCGCCTGCTTCTGGTACATGAACCCTTGCGTCAAGTCCAGGCCGACCTGAATGGCGAACCATCCCGCCGCGACCGCCGCAACTGGCCACCATTTGCCGATGCCGGATGAACCGCTGCTTTCTTTAATCGCATAGGGGCCCTGACATAGGTTGGCGGCATAGCTGGTGTTGAAAAAAGATTCGCACAGCAAGTCGAAGGACGGTACGGAGAAAGTCTCCATTTGTACGATCGCGCCGTCAACGTGCTCAATTTGCGCCAACAGAACGCCCAGACTTTCTTTCTGATCTTCCGGCGTCAGCACGCGAATATTCCACGCCGGCGCCTCGTCGTCCTCAGAAGAAGCACGGCTGCGCGCGCAAATTTCCAGGTAGGGCAACAGGTTTTCATGATGGGTGCGCATACACACCAGACCAGGCTGAAACAGCAACACTTCATCGCCGTCAAACAGCACCGTTAATGCGCCCTCTTCGCCCGGGCACATTTGCGCGTCCACATACATGCCATGTAGTGGAAACTCCAGCGCGCTCGCGGCTTCAAACCAGCGGTCCATCCGTTCCCGACGAATGACCAGCACCGGATATTCTTCCTTGCCGATACGTTCGCCAGTCACCAAGTGCATGGACTCAACGTCTTCCGCGATGGCTTCTTCTATGGCGAAGGGCAACGCCTGCTGCACATAGCGCGCCTGTTTGGCGGCCACGTGGGCGACCGTAAAGGTAAAATGAGAGGCTGGCAGCACATACTGCACCCAGACATCCTGCAGATCGTGCTGAGCCACCAACTGCATCAGCTCTTCGGCGTCGTCAGCCCTTCCGGAGCCAATCCGCTCGCCTGTATAACTATACAACGCCCATTCCAGCGCTGTGGCGGCGGCTTGGGTGACCGGAATCGGTCTAACAAATAACTTGATGGTCATAATTCACACATTTAATTATTTTCTTCCGAACAGTCCCGCGACGGAAAGCCAGAAACTGATCCTGTCCTTATTTGGGAACATACACTTCCTTGGTAATGTCTTCTTTCTTACCAAAATCCCGTCGCAAAACGCTGGTGTTACCTTCTTCAGCGTCACGATGAATTATAGATATTAACCGCGTTGTCCGTTCATTAAAAATAGCGCGCAACGTCGCTTGAAAATACTCGCTATTCACTCTAAACAATTTCTTGGGTATTTCCTTCTTGCCCGCTAACTCGGCCAGAGAAAGAAACTGATTCACGTCAGCGAAATGCCCTTCCTCTTTGCGAATGTCGACAATCTTATCCGCAGTCTGTTTATCCAGCCCGGGAATATACGCCATCAACACTTCCGCCGGCGCGGTGTTCACATTGAGCATGCCGGAGCTGTTGGGCAGGATCGCCACAAACTTTTTAAGCTCTTTATAAGTCGCCGCGTCCATGCCGTCGATCAGCCAAAATTCCGATATATCATTGAAATACGAGTTTGCGGCGCGATATGGCGGCTTTTTGAGCAGATAGGTTTCTTCTTCCGCGCCTTTGAGCTGATAGATCTGATCGTCCACGTCAATCCAGTCTACGAACTTCTCCGCCGTCACATCCGGATTGATGTCTTTTAGTGAACTCAACAAACGCTCAAACTGCTGGACCGCTTCTTTATTGACTGCGCTGGCGCCGTTTTTATTGGTGACCAGACTGTTAATATTGAAGCGCCCCATGAGATCGTCGATTTGCCCCTGAATACCGACATTGGTGTCAATGGGAATCTGAATCGCGTACTGCCCCCAGGGCTCATCGGTGTTATCGACCTCGTGGTCCACCATTTTGTTGGCTTTCTTATCCTGGGCGAAGTCCTCACGCAATATGGTCCTAGCGTAGGTTTCCGCCGCCAGGGCGTACATCTTCGCCTGATCTTGCTCCAGAATATTAGAGGTGCGTCGAATATCCAGGTAATGAATATTAAAGAGGCCGGCCACCAGCACCATCACCAGCGCGACGATGAAGATAACGATAAGCGCCGCTATGCCGGACTGCTTGCGCAGCCCGCGATTTCCGCCACTAACCACGACCGCTACCTGAGTCGCCGCCACCATTGGGATCGGGTTTATCGCCACCGGAATTGTTACCGCCGCTACCACCACCTGAAGTGCCGCCATTACCACCGCCATTGGCGGAATCCTTAATCTCAGCCCAACCCGCCACTTGATATATGCGACGGATGCTGCCGAACTTTTCATGGTCCAGGGTAATTTCCAGCGCCTTAGGCACTTTCAAATAGGCGGGCTCGTTCTGATTGGTCAACATGTCTTCCGTTGGCCATTCGTTATGCCACTGGTTATCTTTGTCCATAAATCTGAACTTCACGGATTTGACGTGCGTCAGCAGACGCTGCTTCAGCGGCTGAGAGTCCTGCGCCCGGTCCATGACCTCCCAGTACTCCCGATACAACGTATTCTCCTCCAGCTCATAGGAAACCCGCTGCAGATTACTGCGGCGACTGATTTCCTCTTCATCATCCGCGATCAGCTCCAGCAGATCGTTGGTGTCGCGCCAACCCGTACGGGAAAACTCAATCAGCTTCAGCGCATTCAGATTGGTGACGGAATAAAACTCATCTCCATATTCCCCGCGTACGCTACGGGCGACAATTTGACCGAGGTCCCCTTCCAGCACGCGCTGCGCCTTTTGAATTTCTTCCAGAGACTCGCTCTTGGTTTCCAGATTTTTTTTGTTGCGTATCCCCTGCCCCAAAAACTGAAACGCGGCCGTGCCAATAATCGCCGTGATGGTGACGGCGATCAGCACCTCCAGCAAGGTAAAGCCTCGCTCCCGGGAGCGGGATGTTACGGCGGCGGGTTTTGACGACATGACTGCGGGAGACATCAGGAGTTATTACCTATAAACGAGGTGACCGAGATAACCTGCCTTTCCGACAAGTTCGCCGTATCGGCGATCAGGACCTGAATTTCCACTTTTCTCATCTGGGGGTTCGGCGTCGCGATGACTTTTTCGACAACACGCCAAGTACGGCTGGCGTACTCTATCGTTTTCTTCTTCTCGCCAACGGCGGGGAAGTTTTCCGCGATGGCGAGCTCGGTGTATTCATTGTCCGCAATCCAGGCGGCGAAGGTTTTTAGCTCCAACTGCTCCGTCTGCTTCACAATCTGCGTCATACCACGCACCAAAGCGGCGACGCTGATGGAAAAAATGAGCAACGCCACCAGCACTTCCAGTAGCGTAAAGCCTTCTGCTCGGCTTCGCGGCGACCGCCGCAACGGTTTAAGCATCTTCATCATCCGCCAGCCCTTTCAACTCAAATCCGTTCAACCCATCGGACTTGATGATGAACTTAATGTCTTCATTACTTTTCAGCTTCAGCTCGATGTTGACCGGGGTATTTTCCCCACTGGACAAAAACAGAATTTGAGGGAGGAACTTCTTGTCTTTGTCGTCCTTCTTGTCTTTCTTGCCTTCGTCCTTGTTTTTCAGCTCAATTTCTTTGTTCTTTTTGTCAAAGTCCAAAACCACCCACTCAGGCAGTTCTCTTTCTTTCAGAAATTCCTGCGGCAATTCAATCCAGGCAAGCGCCGTATCGTCAAATCCCATGAACGCATAGCCGTGGTCGTCCAGGCGCAATCCAATGTCCACATTCTGAAAGATGGCTTCGTCGGATGTCATCTGCATGATGGCCAGAAGTTTTCTGGCCTCATTTTCCAACTCTCGGCGCTCACGATTACCACTGACCACCAACGTGACCATGCCGACCATTACCGAGATAATGACCAGCACGACCAGTATTTCAATCAGCGTAAAACCTTTGTGAGCGCGCTTCATAATGTCTCTATCCAATCGCCGCCCCTGACACAGAGACGGCGCATCGGTTATTTATCCCAGCTGGTGATGTCGGCGTCGTAACCTTCGCCGCCTTCTTTACCATCAGCGCCTAATGAATACAGGTCAAAAGCGCCATGGGTGCCGGGAGCAATGTAAACGAATTCTCTCTGCCAGCCGTCGACAGGCAGTTTGTCGATATAGCCTTCTGGGTTCCAGTTTTTCGCTTCTGGGAAACCGGACGGCTTGTTCACCAGCGCTTCGATGCCCTGCTCACTGCTGGGATAATTGTAGTTATCCAGCTTGTACATATTCAGAGCATTGCTGATGGTTTTGATGTTGGTTTGCGTGGTCGTCACTTTCGCCTGGTCAGCGCGCCCCAAAATCTTGGGCGCTACAGCAGCCACCAGCAATCCAAGGATAACCAATACAACCATGATTTCGATCAGGGTGAAGCCCTGTACGGATTTCCTGGTTTTGAATGACGCTTTAGGTTTCATTTTTTCCCTCTGTAACATTACTTCTTTTATTGATGTGTATTTTAACCAACCAGGTCGCTCATGCTCAAAATCGGCAACATGATCGCCATAACGATGATCAGTACGACGCCGCCCATGACCAAAAGCATCAAGGGCTCGAACAGTCCAACCATCGTTGCGATGCGGCTTTGCAGATCGTTTTCCTGGCTGCTGGCGGTCCTTTCCAGCATTTCCCCCAACTCGCCGCTGGCCTCGCCGCTGGCGATCATATGAATCATCATCGGCGGAAAATAACCGGTCTGCTCCAGGCACTTGTACAGACTGCCGCCTTCCCGCACTTTCTGCGCCGCTTCGGCGACCCGTAGTTTCAGCCATTGATTACTCAACACCTCGCCAGCGATGCGCATGGCGTCCACCAGCGGCACGCCGCTGCTGTTGAGTATGCTGAGAGTACTGGCGAAACGGGCGGTATTAACTCCCCGCGACATCTTCGCGGTGAAGGGAAGGTGCAGCAATTGCCGATGCACCTGAAGTCGGAAGCCTTCTTTTTTCATCGCATAAGTGAAGGAAAAGAAGGCGATGATCAAAGCGGCCACAATAAACAGCGCATAGCTGGCGACGAAGTCGCTCAACGCCAGAATCACCTGGGTCAACGCAGGCAGCTCCTGCCCTTTGCTGACGAACACTTTGATGATGTCAGGTACGACATAGCCCAGCAAAAAGCCGACGATACCGAACGCCACGAAGGTAAGAATGACCGGGTAGATGGCGGCCAGCTGAATTTTTTGCCGACTCATCTGCCGTTGCTCAGTGTAGTCAGCCAGACGATTCAATACCAAGTCCAAATGACCTGCGTGCTCACCCGCCGCTACCGTTGAACGGTAAAGCTCCGGAAACGCGCTGGGGAATTCGCTAAGGCTGTCCGCCAGCGAATACCCCTCCAGCACCTTCGCACGCACGGCCAGCATCATACTTCTGACTTTGGCTTTTTCGCTTTGCGAAGCCACGGCGCTCAGCGTTTCCTCTACTGGAATGCCGGACTGAATCAGTGTGGCGATCTGACGGGTCAGCAGCGCCAAATCAGAGGCGCTAAGCCGACTGCCGCGAGGACGAAAGGCGCCTCCGCCATTTTTGTTGCTCTGCTTGTCAGACGCCTGGGTGACTTCCAGCGGCGTCCAGCCTTTATCTCGAATCTGCTGCCTGACCTGACGGGCGCTATCCGCTTCAAGAACGCCTTTTTGCGGACGCCCCTTTTGGTCCAGGGCTTTAAAATCAAATGCTGCCATATGCGGTAATACTATGAAATTTAGACTGCCGTTCTGAAGTAAGCGCCCGCCGTCGAACCTTCTTCAATAATCGCCCTTTGCGCTTTACTCCCGGTGAGTTACCCGCACCACCTCTTCCACAGAGGTCAGGCCCTTCAACACCTTGGCGATGCCGTCCGCATGAATGCTGGGGCCACGCTTGCGCGCGCAGGCTTCCAGCTCCATTTCGCCGGCTTGTTTATGCACCAGGTGACGCAATTCCTCATCGACCTCAATCACCTCATAGATCCCCAAACGTCCGCGATAGCCGAGGTGGTTACATTCAGCGCAGCCTTTCGCGTGGTAGATATGCTGAGGATTTTGCGGATCAATGCCGAGGAACTCGCAAACTTCGTCGTCCGGCGCGTAAGCCTCTTTGCAGTGCTCGCATAATACGCGCACCAGACGCTGAGCTATTACGCCGATCAAACTGGAAGATATCAAAAATGGCTCCACGCCCATATCCATCAAACGGGTTACTGCCCCCACCGCACTGTTGGTGTGAAGGGTGGACAACACCAAGTGTCCGGTCAAACTCGCCTGTACTGCGATTTCGGCCGTTTCCAAGTCCCGGATCTCACCAATCATCACCACGTCCGGGTCCTGACGCAGAATGGCGCGCAGACCTCGTGCAAAGGTCATATCGACTTTGGTGTTGACCTGAGTCTGACCGATGCCGGGCAGGTTGTACTCGATAGGGTCTTCAACCGTCAGGATATTGCGGCTGCGGTCATTGATTTCAGACAGTCCCGCGTACAAGCTGGTGGTTTTACCGGAGCCCGTAGGACCCGTCACCAAAATAATGCCGTGGGGACGATGGATCAGTTTCTTGATCAGATTGAAGTCACGATCAGCCATACCAAGCTTTTCAAGCTTCAACCTGCCCGCCTGTTTATCCAACAAACGCAGTACGATACGTTCGCCGTTGGCGGAAGGCATGGTGGACACCCGGATATCTACTTCTTTACCTGCAACGCGCAGGGAAATCCGGCCGTCCTGTGGAATTCTTTTTTCCGCGATGTCCAATCTGGACATAACCTTGATACGAGACACCAACAGCGGCGCCAAAGCCCGCTTCGGTTTGACCATTTCCCGTAATACGCCGTCCACGCGGAAGCGCACGACGAGGTCTTTTTCAAAGGTTTCTATGTGAATATCCGAAGCGTTGGTTTTTACCGCTTCTGTCAGGATGGCGTTGATCAGGCGAATGATAGGCGCGTCGTCCTCCTGCTCCAGCAGGTCTTCCGTTTCTGGAACGGAATCCGCCAGACTGGCCAGGTCCATGTCGTCACCCAGCCCCTCCACCATTTGCATCGCTTCGGTGGAGTCATTCTGATAAGCCTTCGCCAGACCATCCTCGAAGACGCCGTCTTCTATCACTTCAAAGCGGCATTTACCTTCGACATATCGATTTACTTCCGCAAATATTTGCGGCTTCAGCGATTCTTTGTAATAAACAATTTGACCATGATTCTCATCCGGCTGACCGACGAACACGCCGTGACGCTTGGCGAATGAAAACGGCAGGCGGTAATAGGACCGCGGCTGATCCTCCTGATCTTCGGAATCGTCCGTCAATACTGGAATCGCGTCTTCAGTTGCTTCGAGTTGGCGCTCGTCCATATCTAACCTTTAGTCTATTGTAAACATTGTCATTCCGGCTTACGCTCAGGCCATACATGGAAGCCGGGAAGGTTTGAGAATCTACTTTATCTTTTCAAGAGATTCCAGACTACCTGGTCTCATTTCATTTATAGTTAATTATATGTAATAAAGGCCATTAAATACCCGTTTTTAGTATATTTTTGAGAATTCCGGACTTTTCTTTTAGAGCTGCTACAGCAAAAATACCGGGCACAGAATTACTTAACCGGGACAATGGTCGCACATAATAAAAAGCGAGCCATTAGAACACCGAGACAGATTCATCGTGAACAAAGACAAACTACTCAATTCCGCCCCCTCCATTACGGCGTCGCTACTGTTGATCGCCGCTACCGCAACGGTTGGTTGGCGCGGTTATCAGTTCTGGCTCGACTACAACACCAAGAAGGAAATTGTAGTCAAGGCAGCGCCAGCAACCCAGGTCAAACAGGAACGCACCGTACAACAGTTGGCGCCCCTCAATCTGTTCGGCAAAAATGAACCTATCGCCCAGAAGAAAGAAACGGAAGATCTCCCCTCCACCAATCTGCGCCTGACTTTGCGGGGCGTGGCCGCCACCAACCTTGAAAAAGGCGAGTCCGGCGGCGCATTGATTGAGGGACCGGATCGCAATACCGATTTCTTCCGTGTGGGCGAAAACATGCCCGGCAACGCAACGCTACACTCTGTCTACGCCAACCGCGTGGTCATTGATCGCCGGGGCAGCCTTGAAAATCTGTTCTTCCCGGAAGAGTCCAGTTCCGGCGCCAGTATAGAAAGCTACGCCAGCGTCTCTCGCGACGACGCCCCCGACTATACTGAGCCCGCCTACGAGGAACCCGTCTACGAAGAGACCCAGTATCAAGAGCCGGAATATCCGGAGCCTCAGTACGAAGAACCCAAGTATGAGCAGCCTGACAGCGGCGGCGAGCCGGTTCCCGTCGTAGATGCGCCTCATGACGACGGCTCTCAGCAGGCGATTTCAGAACCCGCCTATCAGGAAGAACCGACTTATGCTATCGATCAGCCGCCGGAAGAGCTTTCCGAGCCCTCCAACGATAACAGTTCAGAGCTGAGCGAAATGGACGAACAACGTCGTCAGGAAATTCGTGATCGACTGCAAAAATTGCGCGAACAAATCCGTCAAAAGAACAACGGTTAGTCGCGCCCGATTTTAAGCGCCGAAACGTCAATATCGTTCCGGCGCCCCATCTCCCCTCCCTAAATTAACGATTTCTAATCCTTGTCTTTTCAAACCCTGGCCATTCCAGCGCAATTCACTTTATTTCCCTTGTATTTAAGCCACTTAGGGCTAGTCTTAAGATTCACCTTTCCTTACACAGTTTTACAAAACTCATCCAGTCATATTTCCGATTAATTCCTATACTTAAACTCATAAACATAACTACGACTCCGGTCCAACAGCCGGCATTAACCACACCAACGATATCGACGACGGGACGCCCCACCTATGCAGTGGACAAGAAAATTGCGTGTCAAAACAGCCATTACCCTGTTTTCATGCTGGGCTCTTGTTGCGTCTGCGGCCTTCGAAATCAGTCAACAGATTCTGACTCATGTGGAGCGTGAATACGGCGGCTCCGCCCGCGAGCGCCTGGAGCGCTGGCAAAAACTGCTCAACACCCCCAAAGACATCCCTGACGAACGTAAGTTAATGATGGTCAACGCCTTCTTTAACGAAACTCAGTTCGTTCCGGACATCAAACACTGGGGACAGGAAGATTACTGGGCCACGCCCGTTGAGCTGCTGGTCACCAATGGCGGCGACTGTGAAGACTACTCCATCGCCAAATATTTCGCCTTGCGCGAAATGGGCGTGCCGGACGACAAATTACGCATCACCTACGTTAAGGCGCTAAAGCTCAATCAGGCGCATATGGTGCTTGCGTACTACCCGGACCAGGACAAAGAGCCGCTGATACTGGACAATCTGATTCAGGAAATCCGCTCAGGCTCCGAACGCGATGACCTCTATCCCATCTACAGCTTCAATGGCGATGGGTTATGGCTGTCCAAGCAACGAGGATTGGGCAAGCGTGTAGGCCAGGCCAATCGACTGGATCAGTGGAACGATTTAAACACGCGCATGCTGCAACAATTGCAGACCCGCCTCTGATCTCATACCTCATTCAAGCAGGCGCGATTAACCGCGCCTGCTTTCTGACTTCTTTGTGTTTTTCTTTTCCAATCAAACACTTTTCCGCTGTCGCTTTATTATTTTGCTTCAGCGCACCTTATAGCCGCCGACCTATTTTCTTTTTATCCGCTTACTCAGGCATCACCTACTTCTCGTCTATTCATGGCGGCGCATTATAACGTTGACGTAAACGTAAACTTGCTGCAATAATTTTGCTCAATTCAGACAGAGAACGCCCATGACAAAAAACTACAGCATCAGTGACCTAGCGAAGGAGTTCGACGTTACCACAAGGACAATCAGGTTTTACGAAGCGGAAGGGCTGCTCAGCCCGGAACGGCAGGGACAGACCCGCATCTACTCCGAAAAAGACCGCGTCTACCTCAAACTTATTTTGCGAGGCAAACGACTCGGCTTCTCCCTGGCGGAATCCAAACAAATTATCTGCATGTACGACCCGGACAGCGGCAACCGGGTGCAGCTACAACTGATGCTGAACAAGATTGCGGAAAAAAGAGACATCCTGAAGCAGCAGCTTTCTGATATCCGCCTCATGCAGGAAGAATTGGATGAAGCGGAAGAGCGCTGTCAACAGGCGCTGGCGGACTTTGAAAAAGGCTGACTAAGCGTGCGCGCGGCGAGCGTGCGCAACAAATCGCAGCAGGCCTTCTTCTGATGACATTGATTCAACGTTAAAAATAACAAAGGAACCATTATGGCCAATCACTATCACTCCCTGAACTTCGGACTGGGCGAAACCCTGAATATGCTGCGTGAACAGGTGGCGGGATTCGCGCAAAAAGAGATCGCGCCCATCGCCGCGCAGGTGGACAAAGACAACGCGTTCCCCAACCAATTGTGGCCTCGCCTGGGAGAAATGGGTCTGTTGGGTGTCACCGTCAGCGAAGAGTTCGGCGGCGCTGAACTGGGATATCTGGCTCATGTCCTCGTCATGGAAGAGATAAGCCGCGCATCCGCATCTGTCGCGCTCAGTTACGGCGCCCACTCCAACCTGTGCGTTAACCAGATTTACCGTAACGGCACGCCAGAGCAAAGACAGAAATATCTGCCAAAACTGATCTCCGGCGAACATATCGGCGCTCTCGCCATGAGCGAGCCCAACGCCGGCAGCGATGTGGTCAGCATGAAATTGCAGGCGGTAAAAAAAGGCGACAAATATGTGCTTAACGGCGCCAAAATGTGGATCACCAACGGCCCTGACGCGCACACTTACGTCATCTACGCCAAGACTGACGTTCAGGCCGGCCCCAGAGGCATCACCGCATTCATCGTGGAGCGCGATTATCCCGGCTTCTCCCGCTCACCCAAACTCGACAAACTGGGCATGCGCGGCTCCAACACCTGCGAGCTGGTGTTCGATAACTGCGAAGTTCCAGAAGAAAATATTCTCGGCGGTCTCAACCAGGGCGTGAAAGTCCTGATGAGCGGCCTGGACTACGAGCGCGTCGTACTGGCAGCCGGCCCTATCGGCATCATGCAGGCCTGTATGGATGTCGTCGTTCCCTATATCCATGAGCGTGAGCAATTCGGCCAGGCTATCGGCCAGTTCCAGCTCATTCAAGGCAAAGTGGCGGACATGTACACCACCCTGAACGCCTGCCGCGCCTACCTTTATGCAGTCGCCGCCGCCTGTGATCGTGGCGAAACCACACGCAAGGACGCCGCTGGCGTGATTCTATACTGCGCAGAAAAAGCCACCCAGATGGCCCTCGACGCCATTCAGATTCTGGGAGGCAACGGCTACATCAACGAATTCTCCACCGGCAGACTGCTGCGCGACGCTAAGCTATATGAAATCGGCGCCGGCACCTCTGAGATCCGCAGAATGCTGATCGGCCGCGAACTGTTCGAGGAGTCCCGGTAGCTTTCGGCCGCCGTTCTCCACAAGGAATCCAAACAACCACCCAGCAAGACAGGACGAAGCTATGGCTGTTCTGAAATCCCAAACATCCACCGACAGCGAAAGCTATCAAAGCCAATATGCGGCGATGAGCAAACTGGTGGATGATCTCAAGACTGAAATCAGTTTTATCGAACAAGGCGGCGGCCACGCTGCTCAGGAAAAGCAGCGCGCAAAAGGAAAGTTGCTGCCTCGTGAGCGCGTCGCCAAGTTGCTCGATCCCGGTTCGCCGTTTCTTGAAATCGGCCAATTCGCCGCCTACAACGTCTACGCAGACAACGTGCCCGCCGCCGGCGTCATCGCTGGTATCGGAAGGGTCGAGGGCATTGAGTGCATGATCGTCGCCAACGATTCAACGGTCAAAGGCGGCACCTACTACCCACTGACGGTGAAGAAGCACATTCGCGCACAGACGATCGCAGAAGAGAACAACCTGCCCTGTATCTATCTGGTGGATTCCGGCGGCGCCAATCTGCCGCAGCAGGATGAAGTCTTCCCCGACAAGGAAGACTTCGGGCATATTTTTTATCGTCAGGCGCGCATGTCCGCCCAGGGCATTCCTCAGATCGCCGTGGTAATGGGCCTTTGCACCGCTGGCGGCGCTTATGTACCCGCCATGGCCGACGAAGCCATCATGGTGAAAGGACAAAGCTCTATCTTCCTGGCGGGACCACCTTTGGTGAAAGCCGCTACCGGCGAAGAAGTCAGCGCCGAGGAGCTGGGTGGCGCTGACGTTCATTGCAGAATCTCCGGGGTGGCGGACCATTACGCTCAAGACGAATTTCACGCCCTGTTGCTGGCCAGACAGGCGGTTAAACGCCTCAACCGCAAGAAAACTGTCACCATGGACATCCAGACGCCGGTAGAGCCGCTATATCCCGCTCAACAGCTGCGCGGCGTCGTCCCCACTGATCTGCGTACGCCTTATGACGTGCACGAAGTCATCGCCAGACTGGTGGACGGCTCCGAATTCGACGAGTTCAAGGCGCTCTATGGCGCGACGCTGGTGTGCGGTTTCGCACGTATCAACGGCTACCCCGTGGGTATCATCGCCAACAATGGCATTTTGTTCAGCGAGTCCGCCGTCAAAGGCGCGCACTTTATCGAGCTGTGCTGCCAGCGCAAAATTCCTCTGGTGTTCCTGCAGAACATCACCGGTTTCATGGTCGGCAAGCAGTATGAAGAAGGCGGCATCGCCAAAAACGGCGCCAAGCTGGTCACCGCTGTCGCCTGCGCGGAAGTGCCCAAGTTCACTATAATCATTGGCGGCAGCTTTGGCGCCGGCAACTACGGCATGTGCGGCCGCGGCTACAACCCCCGCTTTCTGTGGATGTGGCCGAATGCGCGCATCGCAGTAATGGGCGGCGAGCAGGCGGCGGGCGTGCTGGCGCAGGTGCGCGAGGATAATCTACGCCGCAAAGGCGCGCTGTGGACCGAAGAGGAGAAACAGGCGTTCAAGGCCCCCACTATTCAGCAGTTCAACGAGCAGTCACACCCCTATTACGCCTCCGCGCGCTTATGGGACGACGGCATCATCGACCCGGCGGACACCCGCATGGTGTTGAGCCTGGCGCTTTCCGCCGCGTTGAACGCCCCGATTAAAGACAGCAAATTCGGCGTGTTCCGCATGTAGGCGCGACAAGGACTTCACATGACGCCAACTCAGCCGACCACCAGACCAACAAGAGAGGTTACGCCGTGTCAGAACCCGTTTTATACCGCGTAAATCAGGGCGTTGCGGAAATAGTTTTAAACCGGCCCGAAAAGCATAACGCGTTTAACGCCGATGTTATTCAGTCCCTGAACGAAATGATCGAGGAGACCGCCAACGACAGCGCCGTACGCATCGTCGTCCTGCGTAGCGAAGGCAAGCACTTCTCCGCCGGCGCGGACCTGGAATGGATGCGCGCCAACGCCAATGCAGACCATCAAGCCAACCTGGATGACGCCGCCGAACTGGCCAGACTCATGCGCGGCCTCTTTGAGCTGCCCAAACCAACTATCGCCCGAGTTCAAGGTAGCGCCTTCGGCGGAGCCCTGGGCCTGATCAGCTGCTGCGACATCGCCATCGCCAGCGCGCGCAGCAAGTTCTGTCTGAGCGAAGTGAAGCTGGGCATCCTGCCCGCGGTGATCAGCCCCTATGTACTCCGAGCCATCGGGCCTCGCGCCATGCAGCGCTACACCCTGACCGCCGAGCTGTTCGACGCCAAAGAGGCGCTACGCCTTGGCCTGATCCACGAAATCGTCGAAGAGACCAACCTGGATGCGGAAGTGGAGCTTTTCACCCGCCTGTTCAAACAGAACGGCCCCAATGCCCTGTCCCGCGCCAAAGAGTTGCTGCGCCGGGTCGAAGCAAGCCCCATTGACGATGCGCTGGTCGAACACACCACTCGCGCCATCGCCGACGTGCGCGTTTCTTCCGAAGGACAGGAAGGGCTCAGCGCATTTTTGGAAAAACGACCCGCCGCCTGGACCCTTGTCGATGGAGCCGCCGAGCATGATTGAGACGTTATTGATCGCCAATCGCGGCGAGATCGCCAGCCGCATTATCCGCACCGCCAGTCGCATGGGTGTGCGTACGATCGCCGTATATGCGGATGTGGACCGTAACATGCCGTTCGTGCAAGAAGCCGACGAGGCTTACCCCCTGCATGGCGTGACCGCGACAGAAACTTACCTGAATCAGGATAAAATCATCGCCGTCGCGAAAAAGTGCCGCGCTGACGCTATCCACCCCGGATACGGCTTCCTGTCGGAGAACGCGAGTTTCGCCGCGCTGTGCGCCAAGGAGTCTTTGATATTCATTGGCCCTCCCGCCAAAGCTATTGACGCTATGGGCGATAAAGCCCGCGCCAAGCATCTGATGGAACAGGCCAATGTTCCCCTGATCCCCGGCTATCACGGCGAAGACCAAAGCGTTGACGTCCTGCGCGCCCAGGCCGAGGTAGTCGGCTACCCGGTCCTGCTTAAAGCCAGCGCGGGCGGCGGCGGCAAAGGCATGCGCGCCGTGCGCGCGCCCTCTGAATTTGATGAACAGCTGGCGTCCGCGCAGCGTGAGGCGAAAAACGCCTTCGGTGACCAAACCATGCTGATCGAAAAGCTGATCGAACAGCCTCGTCACGTCGAAGTGCAAATCTTCTTCGACGCTCACGGCGAAGGCGTCTATCTGTTTGACCGCGACTGCTCCATCCAGCGTCGCCATCAGAAGATCATCGAAGAAGCGCCCGCCCCTCATCTCGCCGACGCGACCCGTCGCAATATGGGAGAAACGGCGGTCGCCTGCGGCAAGGCGATTGGCTATGTCGGCGCCGGCACGGTGGAATTCCTGGTCGATAAAAATGATAACTTCTATTTCATGGAAATGAACACCCGCCTGCAGGTGGAACACCCGGTGACGGAAATGATCACGGGTCTCGACCTGGTGGAGTGGCAGATCAAAGTCGCTGGCGGCGAGCCTTTACCGGCGACCCAGGACCGCATTCGCAGCAATGGCTGCGCCATTGAAGCGCGCATCTATGCGGAAGACCCGGAGAATGGCTTTCTGCCCAGCGCCGGCGCGTTGCATTTTCTCTCCGCTCCCGCGAGGGGCGAACATACTCGCATTGATTGCGGCGTCGCAGCGGGCTGCGAGATTTCCCCCTTCTACGACCCGATGATCGCCAAGGTCATCGGCTGGGGGACCTCCCGCGAGATGGCGCGGCGACGCCTGAAAGACGCGCTGGCGGATTTCCTGGTGACCGGAGTCACCACCAACACCGGCTATCTGTGTCGCATCATCAACAGCGATGACTTCATACAGGCGCGTTTGACGACGGGCTTCCTGGAAGCCAACCCAGGGTTGGAAAAAGCGGATCGGGAAATTCCTTTTAACGCCAAGTGCGCGCTGGCGGCGCTGTATTGGTCCAACCTCAAGGGCGCGCCCATCGCCGCCGATCAGGACCCGTTTTCACCCTGGGCGCAGATCAACAACTGGCGCCTGAATCTGGTGGAGGCGTCCGAGTATGAGTTCTGGCTCAATGGCGAATCATTCTCCCTGCTGCTTGAACAGCATCATGACAAGCTAAAAATCGGCGACGGCCAGCACTGGGCGGATGTCAGCTTCAACCGCAATCACTCTCATGTGGATGTGTGGGTGGATGGCGTAAAAAGCGGCTTCCGTTTCGCAATTTCGGAGAGCTGCATCGACCTGTTCAAAGACGGCGCACACTGGCGCTTCGAGACTCCGGATGACAATACGCTGACCGAGCACCATGTGCAGGATGGCGGCTCCCTCAACGCGCCCATGGGCGGCACTATCGTCAAAACCGCCGTGCAAGCGGGCCAGGAAGTGGTCAAAGGCGACATTCTGGTAGTAATGGAAGCCATGAAAATGGAGCACAGCATACGCGCTCCCGGCGCCGGCACCGTCACGGAAGTGCTGTGCAAAGAAGGCGAGGTCGTCACCGCCAACCAGATTCTGGTGGCGTTTGAAGCCAGCGGCGAAGGAGCCTGATATGTCCTCTGAAGTGAACGCCACGCATATCACCGGCGATCCGGATTTTGTCCGCATTGTAGAGGTGGGCCCTCGCGACGGCTTGCAGAACGAAAGCAAGCTGCTGAGCGTTGAAGAGAAAGTCCACCTCATCAAAGGGCTGATCGACGCAGGCGTCAGTTATATTGAGGCGGGAAGTTTCGTTTCCCCGAAATGGGTGCCGCAAATGGCCAGCTCCGCCGAAGTGATCCAGCAGCTGCCGGAACGCAAAGATGTAGTCTACGCCGCCCTGACGCCAAACCTGAAAGGCATGGAAGCGGCGCTCCAGACCCAGGTCAACGAAGTGGCGGTGTTCACCGCCGCTTCCGAGGCGTTCAACCAGCGCAACATCAACTGCTCCATCCAAGAGAGCATTGAGCGCTTTCAACCGGTATTCGCATTGGCGCTGGAGCGCAACATCCCTGTTCGCGGCTATGTCAGCTGCGTGCTGGGCTGTCCCTACGAGGGACGCATCGAGATAGCCCAGGTTCTGAAAACCACTAAACTGCTGCTGGAAGCAGGCTGTTACGAAGTGTCTCTGGGAGACACCATCGGCGTCGGCTCCACCCATCAAGTGGCCAACCTGCTCAAAGCCCTGCTGTCCGAAATACAGAGCGACCGGCTGGCGGTGCATTTCCATGACACCTACGGGCAGGCTCTGGCCAACATCGACACAGCCCTTAACCTTGGAATTCGCACGGTCGACGCTTCTGTCGCCGGATTGGGCGGCTGCCCCTACGCAAAAGGCGCCTCCGGCAACGTCGCAACAGAAGACGTGGTGTACATGCTGCACGGCAACGGCTTGAAAACAAACATTGATTTGACTCGCCTCGCCATGGTAGGTAATGAGATTTCCACCCTGCTGGCGCGCAACAACGGCTCCAAAGCCGGTCTGGCGTTGTCGCAGGCGCATTCTTCACAATAAGGATAATATTGGAGTCTTTATGACCGCGCTCCCTTTATGGCGCCCCGGACACGAGCGAATACAACAAGCACGACTCACCGACTTCGTCGCATTTTTAAAAACCAGAAAGCTGTCGCCGCCATCTCACTATGACGCGCTACATGCCTGGTCGGTGGACAATAAAGAGGCTTTCTGGCTGGCGATATGGGAGTACTTTCAGGTCAAAGGCGACCTCGGCGGGGCTCCGTTTCTGCGCAATGCCAACAAGATGCCCGGCGCGCAGTGGTTCCCTGAAGCCAAAATCAACTTTGCGGAAAACCTGCTCAAGCATCGCAACGGCAAGCACGGTGACGAACCCGCCATTATCGTCAGAGGCGAAGACGGTCGTCGTGAAGAACTCAGCTTCAACGAACTGTATCGCCAAGTCGCCAAACTGGCGCAATTTCTGAAAGCCAATGGCGTTGGTCCCGGCGATCGCGTCGCCGCGTTCATTCCAAACTGCGCCGAAGCGGTTATCGGTATGCTGGCCACCGCCAGTCTGGGTGGCGTCTGGTCTTCCTGCTCCCCCGACTTCGGACTTAACGGCGTGATTGACCGCTTTGGCCAGATCGCCCCCAAACTGCTGATCGCCTGTCGCGGTTACAACTACAACGGCAAAGTGATCGACACTACGGATCGAGTGCAGGATATCGTCGGCAAGCTCCCCGGCTTGCATGGAGTGGTCTGGGTTAACTATCTGAAGAACCCGCAGGCGGCGCCGACGGACTTGTCAGGCGTCACGGCGACTTCCTGGGAAGACATAGTGAACACGCCTGGAGAAAGCGCCATCGAATTCGCCCGGCGCGGGTTTGCCGAACCGCTCTACATCATGTACTCCTCCGGCACCACCGGTCAGCCCAAGTGCATCGTGCACGGCCAGGGCGGCACGCTGTTGCAGCACCTGAAAGAACTGGGATTGCATACCGACCTCAAACCCGGCGACCGCATATTCTATTACACCACTTGCGGCTGGATGATGTGGAACTGGCTGGTGAGCAGTCTGGCGATCGGCGCGACGCTGGTGCTGTATGACGGCTCCCCGTTTCATCCGTCACCCTCTCATCTGTTCGACATCGCCCAGGAAGAGAACATCAACGTATTCGGCTCCAGCGCCAAGTTCTACGCCGCCTGCGAGAAGAATCATCTCAAGCCGGCGCAGACCCATCGTCTGGACAGTCTCAGAGCCATGCTTTCAACCGGTTCTCCGCTGGCCCATGAGAGCTTCGACTACATCTATCGGGACGTGAAGGCGGATGTCTGTCTGAGCAGCATCTCCGGCGGCACTGACATTGTGTCCTGCTTCGCCCTGGGATGCCCCACACTGCCCGTTTACCGAGGCGAACTACAGTGTATCGGCCTGGGCATGGATGTCGAGTTTGTCGACGACTCAGGCCGTTCTCTGGCGCAAGGCAAAGGCGAGCTGGTCTGCAAGTCGCCCTTCCCTTCCATGCCGGTTGGATTTTGGAACGACGAGGATGGCGCGCGCTTCCACAGCGCTTATTTTTCCTCGATCGACAACATCTGGGCCCATGGAGACTACGGCGAATTCATCAGCCATGCGGAAAACGGCGAAGTGGTGCAGAAAGGCGTCATCATTCACGGCCGCTCTGACGCCGTACTTAATCCTGGCGGCGTGCGCATCGGCACCGCCGAAATCTATCGTCAGGTGGAGAAGATTGAGGAAGTGCTGGAAAGCATCGCGGTCGGACAAGCCTGGGGAGACGACGAGAGAGTCATTCTATTCGTCAAAACCCGCCCCGGCGTTGATCTGAACGACGAGCTATGCAGCCGCATCACCCAGACGATTCGCAAGAACACCACGCCCCGACATGTGCCGGCGAAGATCATTCAGATCGCCGACATTCCCCGCACCATCAGCGGCAAAATCGTTGAGCTGGCGGTGAAGAACGTCATTCACGGCAAGGAAGTTAAAAACAAGGACGCGCTCGCCAATCCGGAAGCGTTGCAGTTGTTTGAAGATCTTGAAGAGTTGCGCGGCTAGAACAGTCTGAAGAAGAGATCCCTCCCCGGATTGGGGAGGGAGTATTCGTAAACTGGCTTAGAGAACTTTATCCAGTTCAGCTTCCAGTTGCGGAACCGCTTCGAACAAGTCCGCCACCAGACCGTAATCGGCTACCTGGAAGATTGGCGCTTCTTCGTCTTTGTTGATCGCAACGATTACTTTACTGTCGGACATACCCGCCAAGTGCTGGATCGCGCCGGAGATACCAACGGCGATATACAGTTGCGGAGCCACGATTTTACCAGTTTGACCGACCTGCATATCGTTGGGAACGAAGCCTGCGTCAACCGCCGCGCGAGATGCGCCAACCGCTGCGCCCAACTTGTCAGCCACTTTGTACAGCATTTCGAAGTTGTCGCCGTTCTGCATGCCGCGACCACCGGAAACAACAATGTTCGCACTGGTCAGTTCAGGACGGTCGGACTTGGCCAGCTCTTCTTTCACGAAAGAAGAAATGCCTGCGTCGTGAGCCGCGCCAACGGATTCCACTGCAGCAGAGCCGCCTTCCGCCGCAACCGGGTCGAAACCGGTGGGACGTACGGTGATGACTTTGATTGCATCAGAGGATTGCACTGTGGCGATCGCGTTGCCCGCGTAGATAGGACGCACGAAGGTGTCAGCGGAATCAACGCGGATGATGTCGGAAATCTGAGCCACGTCCAGCAACGCTGCAACGCGGGGCATGAAGTCCTTACCGGTGGTGCCGGCGGAAGTCAGCACATGGCTGTAGCCTTTACCCAGTTCAGCGACCAGCAAGCCCAGGTTTTCAGCCAGAAAGTGGCCGTAGGCGGCGTTGTCGGCGTGCAGCACTTTCGCTACGCCAGACACTTTGGAAGCCGCTTCAGCAACCGCGCCGCAATCAGCGCCGGCAACCAGAACGTGAACGTCTCCGCCGATTTTCTGAGCGGCTGCGACAACGTTCAACGTAGCGGGTTTCAGAACCTTGTTATCGTGATCTGCAATTACCAGAATGCTCATCTTAAATCACCTTCGCTTCGTTCTTCAGCTTGTCCACCAGCTCAGCTACGCTGCCCACTTTAATGCCCGCCTGACGTTGCGCAGGGGCTTCCACTTTCAAGGTGGTCAGTCTGGGAGCGATTTCCGCGCCAAGATCCGCAGGGGAAACAGTGTCCAGCGGCTTCTTCTTGGCTTTCATGATGTTGGGAAGAGAAGCGTAACGGGGTTCGTTCAGACGCAGGTCGGTGGTCACGATAGCAGGCAGATTCAACGCCACGGTCAGCAGACCGCCGTCGATTTCGCGAGTCACGTTGACTTTATCGCCCTCAACAACCACTTCGGATGCGAAGGTGCCCTGCGCGTAACCGCACAACGCCGCCAGCATCTGGCCAGTTTGGTTGTTGTCGGTGTCGATGGACTGTTTGCCCAGAATCACCAGCTTGGGTTGCTCTTTTTCTACAACCGCTTTCAGCAGCTTGGCGGCCGCCAGAGATTGAATCTCTTCGTCGGTCTCCACGTGAATGCCGCGGTCAGCGCCCAGCGCCAATGCGGTGCGGATTTGTTCCTGAGCGGCTTTAGGGCCGATGGATACAACGACGACTTCGGTAGCGACGCCTTTCTCTTTCAGGCGTACGGCTTCTTCCACTGCGATTTCGCAGAATGGATTCATGGCCATTTTTACGTTTGTCAGGTCTACACCGGTATTATCCGGTTTTACTCGTACTTTAACGTTGTAATCAATTACTCGTTTTACAGCGACCAGAACCTTCATAGATTCCTCGTTTGTGTTGTGATGTGTAATTAACGAAGCATATCCTCGCGGCTCTGGATTTTTATCCCGATAACCACCCTGTCGAAAACCGGGTTCTCGGCCAAAAACTTCAGCCGAAACGCCAGGATATGGTCCAAACAAAGCAGGCTAATACTGAACGCTTATCCCACTCAGGTCAATATTCAGGGACGCGCTTGACGCGTCCGAAAAGGACCTGCGATCAAAGGACGATCGATTTATTGTTAACGCCGAAAAAGATTCGGGTTTACTCCGTCCCGGAATTCAGGAAGCGGCCTCGCAGGCGACGCCTGAGACCCCGACGCTCAACGCCGGAAACGCTCTTCTTAACTGCGTGCCGCTTATTAAAGGCGATTTTCCGCAAAAATTCAAACAAACGTTTGTTTGAGTGGGCGAATGATATATGCTACCTGGACTTAATCCATTATACTTCTGACGATTTTTAATAACTGCAGCACAGCGTAGTCGGAAAAATAAGACAGGATAAAATCAGTCAGGGACGCAGCTCGACCGCTTCCGCGGGACAGCATCGTCGCAGCTTTTCGCGACCCCCAAAAGCCGTGTTGCCTATAAACTTTTTAGACTGAGAGTTGTGAAGCTAAAAGGAGATCAATGGTGGAACGCGAATCGATGGAGTTTGACGTACTAATCGTGGGCGCAGGACCGGCGGGCTTGTCAGCCGCCTGCAAAATTCTCCAGTTGGCCAAGGATAAAGGGCAGGAACTGACCGTATGCGTCGTGGAGAAAGGATCGGAAGTCGGCGCGCATATTCTGGCCGGCACCGTTTTCGAGCCCACCGCTCTGAACGAGCTCTTCCCTAATTGGAAAGAAGAAGGCGCTCCCCTCAATACTCCCGTCACCCGAGACGACATTTTCGTATTACGCAGCCAGGAAAACGCCATCAAGGTGCCCAATGCGTTCGTGCCCCGCAATATGCACAACGAAGGCAACTTCATCATCAGCCTGGGCAACCTGTGCCGCTGGCTGGCGGAGCAGGCGGAAGGCCTTGGCGCGGAAATCTACCCCGGCTTCCCCGCCGCCGAGATTCTGTATCATGAAGACGGCAGCGTAAAAGGCATCGTTACCGGCGACATGGGCGTCGGCCACAATGGCGAGCATAAAGATTCCTACACTCCCGGCATGGAATTGCACGCCAAGTACACCCTGTTCTGCGAAGGCTGCCGCGGTCATCTGGGCAAACAGCTGATCGAAAAATTCAAGCTGGACGAAGGCAAAGACCCGCAACATTACGGTATCGGCATTAAAGAGCTGTGGGATATCGATCCCGCCAAGCACGAGCCTGGCCTGGTCGTTCACACGACGGGTTGGCCATTAGCCGAAAGCAGTTCTACCGGCGGTTCTTTCCTTTACCACCTGGAGAACAATCAGGTTTACGTCGGTCTGATCACCGACCTGGGTTACAGCAACCCGCACGTTTCTCCATTCGAAGAATTTCAGCGCCTGAAGCTGCATCCGGAAATCAGTAAATATCTGGAAGGCGGCAAGCGCGTATCCTACGGCGCGCGCGCCATCACCAAAGGCGGCTTCAATTCTCTGCCCAAGCAGTCCTTCCCTGGCGGTCTACTGCTGGGTTGCGACGCTGGCACCTTGAACTTCTCCAAGATCAAGGGCTCTCATACCGCCATGAAGTCCGGCATGCTGGGCGCGGAAGCGGTGTTTGAAGCGCTCCAGCAAGGCTCTGAAGGCAAAGAAGACCTCACCGCTTTTACGGATAAGTTCAAAACGTCCTGGCTCTACAAAGAGCTGTACGAAGAGAGAAACTTCGGACCGGGCATGCACAAGTTCGGCAACATCCTGGGCGGCGCTCTGGCGTTCTTCGAGCAGAACATTCTGCGTGGAAGCCTGCCGATCACTCTGCGTGATCTGAAGAAAGACCACGAGGCTCTAAAGCCCGCCAGCGAGTGTCCGAAAATCAGCTATCCGAAGCCGGACAACAAGCTGACGTTCGACCGTCTGACATCGGTGTTCCTGTCGAACACCAACCATGAAGAAGATCAGCCCTGTCATTTGACCCTCAAGGACAAAGACGTGCCGATCAACTACAACCTGCCCAAGTATGACGAGCCCGCGCAGCGCTACTGCCCTGCTGGCGTTTACGAAGTGGTGGAGAATGACGACGGCGGCAAGCGCTTCCAGATCAACGCGCAAAACTGCGTACACTGCAAAACCTGCGATATCAAAGACCCCACCCAGAACATCATCTGGGTCACCCCGGAAGGCGGCGGCGGTCCCAACTATCCAAACATGTAGTGCAAAAAAGCCGGCTTACGCCGGCTTTTTTATTTCTGCTGTTTATCAGTAGATAAGCGACATTATTTCTCGATCAATCCACCTGCAACCGCACTCTGACCTTCATGGTGTTTTTCCTATCGGGTCTGGCGGCCAGGGCTTCCAGGCTGGGCCAATAGGGCATTTGCTTGTCGCCGCTGTATTCGTAGGTCAGGGTCAGACTGTCCTTGCTTTGCTCAGTGATCAGGCCAGTGCGGATTTCGCCTAACACCGGAGCGTCAGGCAGTTGTTGCAGGGATTGCCAGACTTCCTGCTCAAACTTCTTCATCCCTTCTTTGATTTCTGCCGGATCATCACTGCTCGCCAAGGGATAGTCATTGATGCCGTCCGCATTGAGTGTGGGATATAAGCGCAGCTTGATAGGTTCATTGCTGGAGCCGCTTTCGTCCAGCACCTGATCAGCGCCTTTACGATCAGTCAGCGTGGCGATATCCCTGACATTCAAGGATGGCTCCCATTCCGCATAGAGTTCGTAGCCCTGCCCGTACAGCGAGGGCTGCAGGGTTTTGATGGTCAAACCGGTGACCTTCCCCGACGCCGATACTTCCCGCCTGGTGCGCACATAATCCGACGCATCCGGCGTTTGCGAGTCGAAGTACAGACTGACTTTCACGTCGCCCTGCACGACCAGTTCGCTGTCGTCATTCAACGGCATATAGGGTTCTGATTCCCAGCTGCCGCGACCGTATTCAGGGGCCATTTCCGGGATCAGTTTATCCAGATCCGGCCGAATCCAGACCGCCTGATCGGCGTTGGCGACCAAGCTGTATGTCCAATCAATTTGTGTGGTTTCCGGGCCGCTCAAGCCCTGATGCACCTTGTGCTCGACTTTGGAAGCCTCCTGCTCAATCTTCAGCTCCACGAACAATCGCCCTTTGCGCCAGCCATCATCGGCGGGATTCCAGTCGAGGGCGTCGTCCTGACTATCCATATCGCCGTCAACCCGATACTCCGGCGGCGCATCTACACCATCATCACTCGGAGATCCCACGTCGGGAGAGGAGTCAGAGCAGGCGCTCAGGAACGTGACGCCCGCCAGCGTCAAGCAACGGAACAGTAACGGAAAGGCTGCGACTATTTTCTTATTTTTCATAAGGGTGGACGACTTCCTGAAAATGAGGTGGACGTCATCGCATGCTATCAGGGAGCGATTAAATTAGAAATGTGGAGAGATCACATCTTGTAGGATCATTGACGTCGGAGCGTCACGCTCGCAGCGCTTCCATCAGCGCGGCCCGAGCCAGCAAACGAGTGGAGTCCAACGTCGGCAGCGGACAGTCATCAGGATCGACGAGCAGCGGAATCTCAGTGCAACCCAGCACCACCGCATCGCAACCGCGGTCTTGCAGTCGCTGGATCGCCGCATTGAAACGTAATCTGGATTCTTCCTTAAACACCCCATTCACCAGCTCATTGAAAATCACCTGATCAATGATTTCGCGATCCGCCTCATCCGGAATCAGACTGTCGATATTAAACCTGCTCAAGGCTTGAGGATAGACCGGCCCGGTCATCAGAAAGCGCGTACCGGTGATTCCCAACTTGCGATAGCCTTGCGTTTGCGCCGCCTGCGCCACGGTTTCCGCGATATGCAGCCAAGGAATGGGCGATTCGGCCTGCACCATCTGAAACGCCTGATGAATAGTGTTATCCGGACAGATGGCGAAGTCCGCGCCCATCATCGCCAATTTTCGAGCGGACGACAGCATCAAATCAGCCACTCCGCGCCAATCGCCCTCATTCAGATAAGGCATGTAATCCGCCACGGGATGCGTATGCAGCGATACTTCCGGATGCCGATGCTCTCCCATCAACGCGGGCGCTTCCGCGCAGATAGTGCGATAACAGAGCGCAGCGCCCTCAGCGCTACATGCAACAATGCCGATGTGTCTGGACATTTTCCTTACTCCGTTGCTTGCGGTTAGCACTTCGGGACATGAACCGCGCCCAAAAGTGCTTTGCTCTTTCCTTACGCCAGCATCTTCATCACAAGATAGATGAGTATGCCGATAGCCAGCATGATCCACCCTGTTTTTGCGTGAGATTCGCCCTCAGGACCTGGCGCGGGAGGTTGCGCTTGCTGTTGCGGGCGTGTCGGCGCAGGCGCTTGCGCTGGCTCAGCGTCTACAGACGATGGGACAGGAGTCGCCTGCGCCTTCTGCGCCGCTTTCTCCGCCTTGCGCTCTTCCTTCACCTGCTCCGCTGTCTTCTCCCGTTCCGGCGCGGCGGCCGCTTGCGCCTGCCACCAGTCTTCGCGGGGCGCTTCGCCTTTCGCCGCCTTCAGACGCATGCGTTTTTTATTCAACGCCAATACCCGGGACGGCTTCACTTTCACGCCGTATTTGAGCTTCAGCTGCGCCACTTTCTGCTGTAGCGGCACGCCTTTTTCAGGGTTCACCATCGCCACATAGTTAGCGAATCCGTCAATGACGGCGAACAGCTCTCCCCGCCCCCAGGTTTTACCAGCGGGACCGTCTCTATCGATTTGAAACAACAGCGCACGAAACCGCTTCAGCTGTTTTCTTTCCACCGAAGCCTTGTCATTTACGACGACGCCGGTGACTTCCTGTCTGCGATGTTTGCGCATAATCCGAGTTTTATCCGGGTGCACCACAAAACCTTCATCCTTGATGATGCTACGGCAGCGCCACAACAGACGCTTGACGTCATCGTCCGACTTGCCGTCGGCGGAGAAGGTCACGTCATCCGCGTAACGGGTATAGGTGAATCCAAGTTTGGCTGCCATGCTTTGCAGACGGCGATCGAGCTTTCGGCAAATGACATTACTGATCGCCGGACTGGTGGGCGCGCCTTGAGGCAGAAAGCGTTCACCTTCGCTGACAAACCATTTCTGGCCGTCCATTTCCACTTCCTGCACTTTCTGCTGCGAACACAGCAGCCCCAGAATAGTGGCGATTTGCTCGCTGTAGCCAAGATGGCGAAACGCGCCTTTGATGCGCGCATAGGAAACTGTTGGGAAGAAGTCCTTCAAGTCCAGGTTAATAACCACGTCTTTGCCCACGTGAGGCTGCGCATTAGACACAATGGAGCGCTCGACGACAAAGCCATGCGCGGCCTCATGCAGAGAAAGCGGCGCCAATATGTTGTCCAGAATCCAATACTGCGCTCTCTTCATACGCGGCATGGGAGCGGAAATTTCGCGCACGCCGCCGGTTTTCTTGGCGATAGCGAATTGCTGATAGTGACTGAGCTTGGACACCTCTTTGTTGTAGGCGAGGAAACGCAATTCGTTCAACGTCACGCCCATCGCCGTCGCCAACTCTTCGGCGGCGTTTATGACCGGCAGATTCTGACTTCGTAGACGCGCGTCATCTGAGGCTGCATCGCCCAATCCCCCTGACACGTTTTCACCAAGGTAGGTGATCTGTTGCGCCTGCACTTCGCGCCAGTGTTGCGCCCGCTGGAATCGCTCTTCGTTGCGCTTGCGACGCGTCTCTTCCCGCTTGGCCAGCGCCGCCTTCTTGCGCTGTTTGTGCATTTCCTTCAGCGCGTCCTCTGGATCGGAGTACAGCATCTGTTGCCGCCCCAATTCCCGCAATGCGGCCTGTAACTCAGCGCGTTTTTTGATAAACGCTTCCGACAAAGAAGGCTTTTCCGAGTTGTCCGGCCAAAAGCCCAAGCGCACCATTTCGGAGAGAATGTACTCGTCCTTGCTGGTTTCACGGATGCGTTGGTAGATTTCCTGACGGGTCAGTTTTTTCTCTTCGCTCATCTCAACGCCCTCCTCTCAATGCCGGTGACAACCGCGTACTGCAGCGACCAACGCGCACGGCGGCGGACCGACTTGCAACAGTGACGGATAACGATTTGAGTGCGGGGAATGATAATGAGGACGCATAGGAGCGCGCCGAGACGGCGCAAAAAGAAGGCGGTAGCGCGACATGGTTTCCCTTCGTAGAATTCTCAGAACTGGACTGATCAACTCGACGCCGTACGCACCACCTATCGCTCATTGGTTTCGTAGAAACCAAACCGCAATAGCGATAGGTGGTGCAGTACGGCCCAGTAAAGATCTGGCCAGTGAAGCGTGATAAGTCTAATAGCAAGAACGGCGATCCACCGCTCGGATTGCAAGGTAGTTTTGTCGCGCTACCGCCGTCGAGCAGTATAACAACCTGGGCGGAGCAAGCAAACCCCGCCGTTGATTTAACAGGAAAAATTGCGTTCATCGCCCTGCCTCCTCTGCGCCAGCGAGCACATAAGGATGCTGTATCTGATGTTGCTTACGCAGCGCCAGCATGTGTTCACAGGGGCCTTTGCGCAGACGATTGTGCACATAGAAGTGACACTGGCATTCACCCTGACGCAGTCGTTGATCGGCGTCTATCGACACTTTGGGTCGGTAAGCGACGGCGTTGTCGGTCACCTCTCCCTGCAATGACAGTACGCCGTCGTTGACGTCCACCGCGCTCAGTTTCACCAGATTGGCTTTGTTGAAATTCTCCGCCATCTCCTCACGCTCATTGGCGTAACGCAACTGCGTCATCGGCAACGGCTCGCGACTCAACTCGCGGATACGGTAAACCCCTTCCGCCAGATCGAACAGAACCTGCCCCTGCTGGCTATAAATGGACAGCGCGGATTGCACCACGGTGTCGTCCAGCCCCAAGCGGGCGGCCAGACTACCGGCGCTTTCCAGCCAGTTTTCCTGTAGTCCGTGATAGACGCGGCGCAGTGTGATCTCATCTACCTCCGCTCGCGGCGCCATCAGGTCAAAGTTACCCATACGCGACCAATCGTTGGCGCTCCAGCCGGACAGACCCAAGGTAAAGGTCAGATCTCCCATTTCCGCCACATAGAAACTGGGCAGGCCATCTCCCATGAGGTGCACGACGAATTTGTCCGCTACCGGAATCAAGCGCTCCAGAATATGCAGACGACGACGTCCCCACACACGAATGCTTCGCGCTTCATGGCCCTGATAGATTGAGCGACTGCATACCACCTCTTCGCCCCAGGGTTCGAATATCACCCGCACCGGCTTGCCGGGCTCCAGCTCGTAACGCATCGCCCGCGGTCCGACCCGCTCTTTCTTGCGACGCAGCACATAACACAGGTTATGCACGTCCATGGGCTGCAATTCCACCTTCACCATCGGCAACGTCATCGCCGAACTGACTTGTAGAAAACCGCGCACCCAGCTTTCCGGCAGATCGATTTTCTTCTCATCGAACTGATCGTCATCGCCGGTCTGCACGCTAAAGCCGCCGGGGTCTACCTGCAACAGCGTTTCCCGATAATCGCGGATTTTCTGGAACTCGTTATACAGCCCCTGGGAGTAATCAATGTTCGTGGTGCCGCAGGCGGTGTCGCTGATGGTTTCAAACACCTCGTAACCGCAGCTCAATTTGCCGTAACTGGATTCATCTTCGGAAAAACATTCGAAGAATACCTGGTCCGGATGCACTGTGATCACCGGGTCCAGCACATACCAGGCGTCCAGGTCATGCTTGTATAGATAGTTAAAGTAATTGCGCTGTGCGTCGTAATACGGCTTGAGCACTTTGTCGCTCTGCTTGTTCAGATCGTCCAGCTCGCTGCGTAGAGAGCGAATCTCCGTCTGCAGCGACTCTTTGCGGGACATGAATTCCGCCAGCATGTTCTGCTCTTCCTGAGCCAGCCAGCGTTTGTATTCTTCTTTGTCTTTGGGCTGAAAACGCATGTCGGAAATGACTACGTTATGCAGCGCGGATATCGCTTCGCGAAAGGCGATATGTTTTCTCAGTTTGCCGACGAAATGGGTCGGCGGCCGCAGGCTGTCCGGGGCGAAGGACAGATCCGTCTTGCCCGCATTGCTGTCCACGCGGCTGTGTCCGTGATAACGGTAACGAAACTCCATCAACGGCTCCTTAATATTCTCTTACTTCGGCGGGCTTGACGCTGAGCGGCGTTCCCAGTTGCGGATAGTGGCGACGCAGGTCCAACAGGGCCTTGATCAACGCAGCTTTGTCTTTGTGCACGACGGTCAGGGAAATGCGGGTGAACAAATCCGCCGCCATATTAGCCACCTGCTCATTGAGCAGCGACTGTTCAGATAAAAACGCCAGAATGCGATCCTTACAGACGCGACTGCGATTCACCTGCGACAGCACCGTGGTGAAGTAGCCTTGCAGACTGAGAATGCGCTCTGGGTATCCGGCGGCGTATTCATTGAGGAAGTTGCTCACGAAAAACTGCACATTAGCCGAAGGGTGCTGACTGAGCTTCAACAGATACTCGACGCCATTCTGTTCCTGGAAGAAGCGCTGCAGCAGCTCCATGCCATAGCGCTGCACGTCCGGCCGCACGCTGTCGCACAGGTAGACCACCAGCTCAGGCGTCCACAGGGTTTCGCCCGCTTCCTCATAATGGCTGCGGAAGAAGGCGAAGCCGAACTCGCGGCAGTCATCCCAGTCTGAGTCCAGAATGCGCAATGCGTCGCGAATCTCCGCCAGAATACGATCCGGGTTGGCTTCATAGGCGTCATAGGCGTACTGACGCACCGCCACGTCTGGATGCTTGGCCAACTGCGCCCACTGACGGACGCTAAACTGCAATGGACTGCGCGCCTGCAACAACAGCGCGCCTATCTGCTGCGCGCCGGTGGATTGCGCCTGCAGCAGGCGCCAGCAAGTACTATCGTCCACAGCGTCGAACGCGGCGCTGAGCGCGTCTTTGAAGAACACCAGCCATTCTTCCCGCTGACCGTCCTGCTTTTCGCTGCGGAATGTATACGGCAACAAATGATGCAGAATCGCCTCCGCCCATCCCCGTTGCGCCAGCGCCAAACGTTTCAGAATAGCGGCGGCGGCATTGCGATCATCCGCTTCGCCTTCAAAGAATTGCAGGGCGAGCACGCCCGCCTGTTTGACCAGTTCGGCATCCGGCTGTTTGCCCAGCAACAAGGTCTGGCATGCGCGCACCGCCGACGAGTCCGACTGCATGATGTGTTGCAACAGGCGTTCGGGAATATCGCCAAAACCGACGCCATGAGCCACCAGCAAACGCGCGCCGAATAATTGCAATGCCGTATTGCGCTCCGCCAGCAGACGGTCGATCAAGTGCAGGGACAATTCCCGGCAGGCGTCGGCGAAGCGGGCGATACAGAAGTCCGCCAACCAGACGGCATGGGATTCCTGGGACAGTGCTGGCGGCAATTCAGGGGTCGTGTGCAACGCCTGCTCAATCAGGGTGTGCAGGCACTGCGCCTGATCCGACGCCGTCCAGGGATATTGCGCAGTCTTGTCCGCCGCAAACCGGCGCACTTCTTCGTATTGCGCTAGCAATAACGCCGCCAGTAACGGCGCTTCGACCAGGGTCGCCGGCGGCATTTGCGCAAGAATTTCCATCCCTAACGCCCGCGCTTCATCCAGACCGCTGTTCAACAGCGCCAGCAACAAGCCATGTTCGATATGGCCGTCCAGGCGGGTCCGCGCCAACTGCAAGGCAAATCGCTGAGTCGCTTCATAGCGGCTGCGCAGCAGACGCTCAATATCAGAGACAGCAATGTCCGCGCAAAAAGACGTGTTCGCAGCCAATACCTTGCTTGCAAACTCATGCACCGGCTCACACTGGCTCTCCAACATTAAGCGCAAAGCGCAGTCAGGACGCTGATCCCACAAATGAGAGAAGGCTTCCTCACGGGCGTCCGCCGCGCGCTCATCGGAGACTTTCAACCAGGCTCGCCCACTGGGGGCCAATTTATACTGCGCGCTATCGCCTCGTAGAATGTGATTGAACGCAATCAGGCCCGCGTAATGATCATAGAAATTACGCGCGACCAGCTTGTGCTCATAACGTCGACCATTACGCTCCCAGCGATAGATATCCGCTTTGCGGGTTTCTCCCGCGTCCGCATCCGACACGGTAAGCAGCATTTCCGTGGCCATGTCGACATAGCGTAAATCGCCCACCTGCCCGATGCGCTTGATGCTGCGCCAGCTGCGACGACGCAGGTAATTGCGGGTCTTATTGGAGTAGGCGACTTTGGGATCGGGCTTTTTCAGCTCGCTTTTCGGTTTGAAGCTGCCCACGCCCGGCAACCAGGCCCAGTCCCATTGGTATTGGAAGAATTCACGACTGGTTTCAAAACGACGCGCCAGCAGGGCGAACATCGGGGCGTCCAGACGGAACTCGGCGGCTTTGTAGATATAACGTACGCCACTGAATACGCCAGGCGCCAGTTTGCACTGACTGAGCCAGCCGTACAGCGCCTGATAGAGCGCAGGATAATACAGCGCCAGCAGATAAGCGTTTTTCAATAGATCATTGGCGCCGGCGGGCGCGGCGTTCAAACCGTTTTCCAGTTGCAGACGCACGCCCACGTCGTCGCCGGAAGTCAGCGCCTGTTGCAAGGGCGACGGCATCTGATTCCATTGCGTTTGCAACAGCGTCATTCTTTGCGAGGGGTCAGTCAGGGCCAGGATCGACTCAAAGGCCATGGCGCTGACGGTGCTGTTTTTCGAGTTCTGCAAACGATGCAGATCTTCCATGTAATCTGTCGCGCGAATGCGGCCCAGCGCCCAGGCCACCGCGAAGTCCTGTAGCCAGTCCCCTTTGCCGACGCACGCCGCCAATTCTTGCCCGGCTTCAGGGCGCCCCAATTCTCCCAAACGCCATATCAGACGGGCGCGCTTGCCGTTATCCCACTCCTGACGCAGCTTTTCCAGTAACTTCACCAACAGACTGGTCGGCCCTTCCGGCATGGCGGGTTTGACCTGGGCGTCGTTCGTTGAGGCCGCTGGCGCGCCGCGATTGACGTCGTAATAGCCTTTGTTGGTTTTGGAGACAACGACACTGTCGAACAGCCGTTCCGCCTCTTCCAGCGTCACCGGCGCAGGCGTTTTGGTGCCTTCGCGCAGCGCGCCGCCCTGGCGGCCATAACGGAAATTGACGAGGAAGCGGTCGTCCTTGCGGCTGGCGACTTCACTCAGCTCAACCTCGTAAACTTTGTTGGAGTTTCCTTCCTGAAAATGCAGGCTGGCCTTTTTTATCAGCTTCATATCGGCTTTATCCTTACGGGATAACGGGATGCGTCGCTCCGAATTAGTATCGCGGCCCTCACTGGCGAAGCCTTGCGCTGATCAAAACGAGCGTCCCATCTCGCTTTCGAGAGTCACCCGGACATCGCCATGATTCACACGCGATGAACGGAAATTTCAGCCGCAGGCGCTTAGGAGCGGAGAATGAAAGGGACTAAGAATAACATAGCGAAACGAAAAGTTTAGACGTTTTTTATCCTTTGGCGACAAAGGGTTGCGCCCTGTTATTAACAGGGCGAATGAGGTCGCTGGCGGAACTTCAAGACAGGCTCAGCCTCTGTCCTGCTCGCACTCCTGGGAACTCACGCCGCCGCCGGCAATGGCCGCGCCAGCGGCGCCCGCCATGCCTTTGACGATATTCCATTCCGCTTTGATGAGATTAAGCACGCGCTCCCATTGTTCTTCGGTCTCCGGCTCGGAGATATGGGACAGCCGCTGCAAACTCTCATAATGCCGTAAAGCGGCCTCGGCGGTGGCGCTCAGAGAGAAGCTCTCCGCCGTCAGCCGCGCGCATTCCTGCATACGCCGACGCTCCACCCGGCTCTGCGCGCCGAAGTGTTGCAACGCGCCAATAAAGTCGACGATAGAGGGCTCTTTAATCAGATAGCCGTTTTCCTGGTCTATCACCACCTCCCGCACCCCTGCGCCGTCGAGGGCGACCACCGGAACCCCCGCCGCCATCGCCTCAGTAAGCACCATGCCCTGGGTTTCACTTTGCGAGCTGAACGCAAACACATCCATGGCGTGATAGGCGTCAGCCAGATCAGGCAGTTGTAGCTGACCGGCGAAATGCAGTCGATCGGCGAGACCATAGCGCTGAAAAACATCGCGCATCTCGGCTTCCGAGGGCCCTTCTCCCACCACCAGAAAGTGCGCATAGCGGTTGAGCAACATAAAGGCCGCTACCGCTTCCGCCAGGAACTTCAAATTCTTCTCCGGCGCCAGCCGCCCCACGTGGCCAATGACATAGGCCTCCTGAGAGACGCCCACGGAATGCCGAAACAGACCGCCCTCGCCCCGTTGGAAATCCAGCAATTTCACACCCGTGGGAACGATACTGATGGGCATGCGCACGCCGCGCTCCCGAATCAGGCTGGCGACACTGTCGCTGGGGGCGAACACACGGTCGGTCATGTTGGCGTAGATGGTGGCCAGCTCGACCACGAAACGTTTGAACAGCGGCCTGTCCGCGGGCACGTAATGGGTGTACTCCTCATACAGCGTGTGATGAGTGAACACCAGCGGCGTCTCCCGATACCGGGCGACTCGTAGCGCGGTCATCCCCAGCAGATAGGGATGGTGCGAATGCACGATATCCGGCTGAAAGGCGTCCAGAGCTTCCCCCAGCAGGCCGGGAATGGGCAGCACCATGGAAAAGTCACTGCCATTGAAGTTCTGAATGGCGGGCACTCTGATAACGCCCTCTTCTTCCTGAGGCTGATTGGGAAACTCCGGCGCGATCACCAACACCTTATGACCGCGTCGCCGATATTCCCGCGTAAAGCTCTCCACCGACCGGGCCACGCCGCCCACATGAGGCAGATACGTGTTGGTGACCATGACGATATTCATCGAGAATCCTCCAAATTGATATCAACGAAATTACGTTCCTGAGGCGCTTCAATAGTTGAAACGCCCGGAAGTCTCACTTCCATCAGCGGCGCTGCGTCAAACCACTCCGCCTCCCAACTGACCCGCACCATGCCCGCGCCGCCGCTGACGCCCTCGCCGATCAGATTGAGACTGATCGGGCCAAACCGGGTCGGCGTAGGCCCGAAGGTGACGGGTTGATCGTCCTCCAGCCAGCGCAGAGGCACGCCGGACACCAAAATCAGCCTGTCCTCTTCTTCCCGCACGAAACAGTTGCGCAGCAACAAAATCCATTCCACCGCCGCCCAGGCGTGTTGTCCGTCCCCCATGCAACCTCCGCCGGTGGACGGGTGCACGGCCTCCGGCCATTGTCCGGTGGGCGAGGTCAGGTCCGCCGCCGCCTGCATCAGCGCCTCGTAGCGGGAATCTCCAGCGCGCAGCAACACCTGCGCCACATGCAGGGTCAGGTAAATATTCACGCCGGAGTGAATCACGTCCTGAAAGAACCCGCCCTTGTAAAAACAGTTGGCCAGCAGGAACTCCACCGTATCCAGCAGGCGGGGATCGTCCGCCGCGCAAAGCTGTAATGGATACCCAGCGGCTACCGATCCAATAGCCCCCGCGTCCAAACGTCGATACGGCGACGCCGGCATGCCCGGTCGACCCAGTCGCTCCGAGGCGCGATGCAGACTGATGTCGATGGCCTGCCGAAAGACTTCCGCCTCACGTTCGAATTCTTCCGCCGCCAATTTGTCATAGCCATCCATCATGCGCGCTGCGGCGCGTAAACCAGCCACGCCCCAAAAGTCATCCCAATAATAATAGTCATTGGGTCCCAGATGTTCCGCGCTGAATCCGGCTGGCAATAGTCCAGCGTGAGGCGCGCCGTCGTTGGGTTCGCGTTTGCGCAGAATCCAGCGCGCGCCAGAGCGGGCGGCGTCGCGCCAGGTGTTTTTTGGTTGGGTTCCGGTCAGCTCGCAGAAGCGCTGCATGATCCAGATCGCTTCGCCATTGGAATCCCACTCTCCCGCCTGGGAATGAAAATAGCCGTTGAGATCCTGCAGTTTGGGGAAACGATCTATTGCCCGCTCCGCTCGCTGGGTCAGCCCCAGGCTCAGCAGGCCGTGAATGATGAACGCCGCATCCCGGAACCAGAAACGCTTGTAGGTATAGGGGCCGGCGTACACTTCCCCGGGAGACAACAGAGTCAGGGTCCGCACAGCGGCGTCGTAGAGAAACTGCACCTGTTCATCCGAGGTTTGCAGCTGGCAGCATTCGCTCAGACTTTCCCGCCAGTCGCCCGGTTTCTCATCTCCCGATTCCGGCAGCAAAATCCGCGCCTGCATATTGCGGGCGCCGCCTGCGGGAATCGCGAACATGGCGGCGGCGGTGACCATGCCAATATCGCATTCCCCGGACTCCTGGTCTTTGGCGTCGCGCAGATGAATATAGACATCTCCTTGCCGATAGTCGGAGACGTGATGGCGATCGACGGGTTCGCTGAACGCCACCTGGCGCTCATTATCCACCGTCCAGCCATTGCGCTGCGGGTTCAACGTCACTTCATGAATAAAGCGCACGCCTTCCGGGTTGTACGGACGCAACGCCAACACCAGCCAGGCGTCGCGACCGGCATTCCCGGTCATGTCCAACAGGCACACCGGGGCGCCGTCGCGCATGACCACTTGCGCCTCGACGCGCAAGCGCATGTCCAGTTCTTTCGTTTCGGTCACCACGCTTAAGCCTTCGGTGTGCAGCGCCTGACGGGTCTCTGTCGAGCGTGAGGGCGCCAGAATGTCGCCATCGGCGGTGACAATCCAGGCGTCCAGTGACCAGCCGTCCCACAGCGGCGTCAACAACCCGCGGGGATCGACCAGCGGCGTTTCCTGCAAATCCGGCAGCCCCACGGCGGTCCAGTTGCGGTGGGTCAGGTTAACGTGAGTGAGACTGAAAGCGCGGGGCACGAAAGACGGGTCCGCCGGGTCAAACTGACGGGTGATCCAATACGGCCACACCCAGTCCAGGTTATGCTGAATAACCCGGCTGTTAATGAATCCCCGGGCATGAAAAACCGCTCCCGCCCGCAGCAGTTCAATTGGCTCCGTCACCTCCGAGGGTTGGGAGAACCTGTGTAAATGCGACAGCACCGCCACCGGGTCCAGGAACCCGTGTGCGCGGGCGAAGCGGCTAATGATGTAACGCCAGGGTAACCATTTCATCCACGGCATCGTTCTTCTCCTTCATTCACAGGCGACTCCTGCGCTGCGCGCGGGAGGTGCGGCGCATCCCGCTGCTGCAACTCATAGGTCGCCAGAATCCGTTTGGCCATGCGATTCAGATAGACAAGAAACACCGCCAACGCCGCGAAACCGCCTAGATATATCGCCCACTGCCAGGGACTGCGCTGCGCGGCGCCCACGGAGACACTGAGCGCGTCCGCCGCAAGCGAGCCGACATACACGTTATGCACGGAGTACGGGATGATTCCGATGGTGTTGCCGATGGCGAAGTCCCTGAGGGAGAACCGGCTGAGGCCGAACAGATAATTGGACACTTTGAAAGGAAAGAGAGGCACAAGCCGGGTCAACATCACCAGTTTCCAGCCCTGGTGGCTGACTTCCGCGTCGACCAGTCTGATTTTGGCGTGGGAGCGCACATAGGCCGTCGCCTTTTCACCGAAGCCGCGCCGAGCGATGACAAACGCGGCGATGGAGCCCAACGCCGTGCCGACGATCACGTAAATGGAGCCGGTAACGACTCCGAAAACGAATCCCGCGCCGGTAGTGAAAAATACGCCAGGAGCCAACAGCACTACCGCAGCGGCCATCAGCGCGACGAAGATCGCTCCCGCCGCCGGACCCTGTCGGTTCATCCACTCCAATAAGCGCACGATATCGCGGTGTACGTCGAAGGCGTACAGCAACGCTACGATCACGGTAACCCCGACAATTCCCAGAATTATCGAAGCTTTTAAAGACAATCCGCGCGTCATTGCGGTCCCAGTCACATCAGATTGGGTTTGACGCGCCGTTCCACAGCAGACGCTCGCACGCCCGACATCCTGCAGTTTGGTTGCTTTGTACGGTTATCGTCTGATACCGCGCCATTGCAATCCTCCCTTTTCCATAAGGCGTCGCGTCGGTTATTTATCGCCTGAAAACCTCATTGTCGATAAAGACGAAGAGCCAAACCGGCTCCTCCCGAACACGCGACACCCTTTGCATGTTTAACCGGCGCCTGGCGCCGATCATTTATTGACCATACTTACTTTAACCATCAGTCACAAGGGCGGAAGTCCTCGCCACGCCCTGGATTACCCTTTGGTCATCTCGCCGTAAGCTCAGTCCGCAAGCGCCTCAACGCCCCCGCCGCCATATATCAACGCCTCCCATTGCTCAGGATGTTCATGCATGATCAGCGCCCGCAAACGTCCCACGGAAAGGCGGTCAATAGGCTTGCCGTCAGTGCTGCTGCGCCCCCTTACCCGCAAGTCCTGCGTGGGGTACACCGATAACTCCACGGGAAATTCCATATCCAGATAGACATGAGTGAACTCCATAAAACGGCCCTCTTTGCGTATGCAAATGCTCTTGGTTTCATAGGGCCACCCCATGTCATCAAGGTAGACAAACAACGTCTCCGGCATATCGACGAAAACATGCAGATCGATATCGCTGCTGGCGCGAATGCGACCGCTGCTGACTGAGCCGATCAGTCGCGGATTAAACGGCGTCAGCTGCTCCATCACATCCATCGCCAGTACCCGCATATCAAATAAGCGCTGTGTCACCGCATCCGGTTCCTCAAAACGCGCCATGCGGTATATTTCCTCGGATATTTCCCCATTGGAGGGCAAATGCAGCGTATAGCCGCCCACCAGCCGCTTCGCCGCCTTACGCTTGGCGTCCAGGTATTGGTCCACGCCTTCTTCATACATCAGGCGCGCCGCCTCAATCACCAACAGGCGGCGAATACGGTTATTACGTTTACTTTTCATAAATGGACCGGCGCGGATCTGCGCCGTGAAAGTCTGATTGATATCTAAATAAATCGGCGCATCAAAGCGCCTGCGCGGCGATGCGCCGCAGGATCAGGGTTGCTGCGCGCCAGCGGCGATCAAAGCATCCAGCGTCAACTGCAGCGCCTGCTCCGGGTTGCGCACTTTTGCGGTGAGCGAGCGTCCGCCCAGGTCCCAGCGCCGCAAAGAGATTAAGTCCTGCAGACGCGCAGAGTCGCCCAAGCGTCGGCGCGTGCGTTGCGGCGCCAGCAGCAGGTCCAGGTGATGAGCGATCAACCACTCCACCCGGCTGGACAGCACGCCCCGCACCATGGCGGCGCCGACTGCGCAGTGATCTTTCTGGTCCACGCTTTTGCCCAGGTCGTGAAAGAGCGCCGCCGCCCAAAGCTCCGGGTCCCGGGTCTCGGCGTACGCTAGCTCGAACACTTGCAGCGAGTGATAGAGGGCATCTTCTTCAGGGTGATAACGCAATGGTTGACGCACGCCGTCCAGATCCCATAACAGGCCTGACAGGTATTCCTGAGTCGCAGGATTCGCCGCGATCTCGGCGGCTTGTTGCAAGGTGACTTCGGATGAAGTCGTTGAGGAGGTGGAAGAAAAGAAAGAGGTCGAAAAATCGAAATCGTCTTTGGTGTTTCCCAATATTTTTCCGGTTGAACCGGCTGTCCGATACTTGATTTTTAGCGGAGCGAACCGCACTGAGTTGTTATCCGCCATCATTCGGCGTTGAGCGCCGACGCGTCATTATAGCGGAATATTGTGACAGGTGAACCCAGGATGTCTTTCTTACTGCTTATCGCCGTTTCAGGCGATTCTCCAAAGTATGGGTTACACTCAAGCAGTGTGTGGCGGTACTTGCGGCGGAATGCCGCACCAGCGATTGCTTACTAAAACCGTTAACCAGAGGAGTTTTTATGACTACATGGGTACTAGCGGCGGACACCACCCACGCCAGGCTGTTTTCCTGCGACACCCCGAAAGGCGCGTTACAGGAACTGGAAACCCTCACCCACCCGATCAACCGACTGATGGAGCAGGAAATCGTCTCAGACCGCAACGGCGGGATGATGAACGGCTCAGGCAATCACTCCTACGGCGAAGCGGATCGTAAAAAGCATGAAGAAGTGGAGAGATTCGCCAAGCGCGTCAACGAGCGCCTGAATGAAGGGCTCAACAAAAAGCAGTACGACAAGTTGTACATTCTCTCCGAACCCACCTTTCTGGGCGTGTTAAGACGTCAGATGAACGCCAACGTGCGTCATTGCGTGGCGGCGGAGGTCGATAAAAATCTCACCGTGCACCCGGTCAAGGACATCCGGGGACATCTGCCGGACTATTTGTAATATTACAAACGCTTGAAGTATTACAAACGCTTGTAGCGTTACAGCGCCTTAAACGTTACTCGTCATTACGCCCCTGGGCGAGCGCCAGGCGACTAATGGGTCGCCTGGGAGCTGCTGCGGCGCGCCAGCGGCATGTTCAGATGATGCGCCACAAACATGTCATGGGCGCGGGTGTCAGAGAGACAGCTCATGCACTGCATCACACTTGAGTTGGTGGCGGGCTCACTGAAACGCGCCAAATATTCGCAGGCGATGTTCAGCACTTTGTTGGACTCCACTTCATCGCCCATGTGGTGAAACACATTGGACAGATAAATACCGGATAAGGTCAGCAACGTAATCGCTGTCTTGCGCTCTTCGCCTTGTCGCGACAGCAGCAGCCGGGCCAGATCGAAAGAGCTGCCGATATAGGGTAAGGCCCGGTTCCATTGTGAGTTTTGATAATAGCAGCCGGACAAATGCATCCAGTGCATCCAGTTATTCACCAGCTCCTCTTCAGGTTGCAGCGAATACCATTCTTCATGTGTGGGACATAGAAAACGCATGGGTGTGAAAGCCTCCGTCTTTTTGCAAAATCCTAAATGATAATTATTATCATTTGCAACAATAATTGACGCAGTTCTGATTCCTGTCAAATCGTCCATTTTCACGCCCCCTAAAACCGACCATTTGGCCGAAGCGCAGACTATCCCGCCCGACTAGAATATTGTCTTCGCATTGATCTCCCCGACTCCTGGCGCAGGCTTTGCGGTAAATGGAACTCACAACCGGATTCATATAGACACGGCAATCACTATGACCAAAACCAAAGCGCTTCTGCTAAGCCTCCCTCTGGCCTTCTCCGCCCTTCAGGCGCATGCTCACCCCAACCACGACAGGCTGCAGGCAATCCCTGAGGAAACCGCTCAGGATCGCGGAGATTTCGTCATGAAGAAGATGGTCGGAGCCAAACGTCTGGACGCAAGCTGGACCCATGCGGAAAGAGTCGAGACTCTGTATATGGACAAAGGAGAAGAGCATCTGTGGCGGGTGAGTTATAAAAAMTCCAGCGCCGCCGATGCGGTCAAGCAGACGTTTTTTATCTTCCTTGACGACAATGGTAATTACGTCACGTCTAACTACACGGGTCAGCCTTAAACTCCCGCTTTCCATGGGGCGCAGGCGAGCCCCTTCTCTCTGAACAAGCCTTCAGTTCACTGATAAAAAAAGCCCCGGCGCACGCAGCAACCGGGGCTTGAAATCAGGAATCGGAATTTCCTTAGTCGATTACTTCACCAACTCCCAGGCGTCGCTCCAGTAAGCGCCCACGCCAGGCTCATAGTGATTGGCGTTGTCGCTGTATACGGTGCACCAGCCGCTGTACGGGAATGGTTTACAACGATAGATCTTGCCGTCTTTGGCCAGAACGGTGGTTCCCGCCTTGTAGGCGCTCAGGCTTTCCGGGAAGACGTAATCGTAATCACCGCTCGGAGGCGTATCGCCGCCATCTTCCTTCAACAGGAAGCCCTGGGTTTTCTGCACCACTTTACCGTCTTCGCTTTCCCCTTTGACGACCAGGGAATAAGCGCCGGCTTCGGCTTTGTCGATATCGATGCGGAAATTATGCGATGCGTTATCCACCTTGGCTTCACCGAAGCCGGCGGCGGAACCGTCAGGCGCATACACATAGCTGCTTACGTTCATCGCCGCGTTGGTGGACACGGTGAAGTCGATGGTAGCCATACCATTTTCGATCATGTACTCGCCCTGCAATCCGCTCAGCTCAACAGCCGGATCAACGGGGCCATCATCGCCTTTGACGATTTCAATCTCAACGCGATCAACGTCGCTGTCCGCCTTGCCGAATACGTCATTGCGTCCATAGGCCGGAACGATGTCGCCTTTGGCGTTCATCTTACCAGCGCGCAGCGCGTCGGACTCTTTGTTGATGGCGGTGGCCAGCAGGAACGGCCATTTGTCTTTTTTACCGTCATCCGCGGAGTTGATATTCAGCACGGTTTGCAGTCCGGGATTCTCGCCGTTGCGATCGAAAACGCGGGTTTTCACTTGATCGCCAGTCTGCAGATCGATGGACGGGTTGATGTCGCCAATGTCGCGCCATTCCTGCGGCTCTGACGGATCACCGCCGCCACCGCCGAAATCAACGTCGATGACTTGATAGAAACTGTTGACGGTATCCCCCACATCCCATACGCCCAGGATGACCTGATAACCGCTGCGGCTGGGCACGTTACATTCATGGGACAATTCCGTAGGCGGACGCTGGTTGTTTCCGTCATAGCTACAAAACGGCTGCGCTTCAAACGAATTGCGGGTCAGCGGCGCATTGGGATTCCAGCCCTCTTTGGTGATGTAGTAACGCCAGTCACGGGTAGCGTGATTGGCGGTAAAGCTCCACATAAAGGTATTGGAGCCGGCCTGGATCGGCGTTTTCTTCCAGCGGTTGACGGACTGCTCATCCAACTCGGAAAAATGGGACACCCCTGCGCTGGCGATTTTGCCGTCGGCAGGGCCGCCTTCCGGATAACGGTCGGGGCCTTCTACACTCTGCGGCTCCCACTGAATAGCGCCGCAGTTAAGGTTTTCCCCCAGTTTACATTGGTAGGAACGGGACGCCGGCTTGGAGATGTAGCCGTGCGCGAGAACGTTTTGGGCGATGAAAGGCAAAGTTACCAGACACCCAAGAACGAGTTTCTTGGTATGTGCTCGGTTCATATTAGAGCTCCCCTTATTATCAATTGGTATTGTCCTTTCTTCAAGGAAGAGCGGGGATTTTATTACGCGTATATTTTGCGCAATATCGGCTATTTATCTCATATTTGTAAGCCTATAAAACTAAAGGACTAATAAAATCGCATTATGCCATTGGCATGCTTTTGGTATGCATTTAGATCATAAAACGACCGTTACTGGTATTTAATTTTGCCGTTACGCGGCGCCGAGCCCAAGCGTTAGCGCCTCCCGCGCGCCAAGCTTTGTTTGAGCGATTCTGTTTCCCATATACGGGACAATAAACCCCTGTTTTCACATTGCTTTCGACATATCGAGCCGGTAATTTTTTAAACCAATCTGACGTCAAACAGAATGTTGAGCCACTACCGGAAACGACGCCTTCGTCGCCCGGGCATGGACGGCATAAACACCCGGTTAACCAGTGTTTCCTTAACCTGAAATTAAAATACGAGGAGTATTTATGTTCGATAAAGTGAAACGCCAGGCAGGCATGAGTTTCATGCTGTTGGCCGGGTTGAGCGCGGGCGCGGCTAATGTTTACGCAGACTCCGACTCCTATGGTGAGCGCCATCGTCATCGTTACTTTGAAGCGGAGTTTGGCTTCACCACCGACCAGACCTGCGTGCGCAGTTTGCCGCAGGCGCCGGGAACCGTATCCATTGATCCGGATACCCGTCAGTTGCTGGTGGACGCCCAAGTGGTCGACATGAGCGGAACCGGCGTCATGACGTTCAGTAAGGACGGCACCATGACTCTCGAACAAGGCTTCGCTTCCGAGATGAACAAGGGCAATCTCAGCGTCGGCGCCATGCCAATTCAGGACGGTTTCTCGCCCTATTGCGAAGGCACTTACGAGCTGAAAGCGCAGAACCGTATCTCGGTGGCGTTCAACTGCGTCATCGACGTACCCGCCCAGGGGGCGACCATTCATGCAGGACCGGTGTTCGCAGACGGCTTTATCGCCCGCGGTGGCCGCAGCATGTCGCTTAACCTCAAGCAAAACGTGCAGACGCTGACCGTCGACTTGCCGGGAACCTCCATCGAGTTCCAGCGTATGTGCCTGCAACGCTTCGCTTTGGAAAAAATTAAGTAGCAGTGGATTAACGAATAGAAATGAGCCGGTAATTCATTTCCTGCTCAAAAAACGACATAGTCCAAGTCCCGACAGAGGCGTATGATCGAACTGTAGTTCGGGAAATGAGCGGTCAGGACAACAACGCAGCCCCGCCGGATAGTCACTCTCCTCGACGACAAGAGGCGCGTGGCGATTCGGCGGGGCGTCATAGCAAACAAGGAGACTGTCATGGACACAGGACCAAAAATGCGGGTGCTGGTTACCGGCGCGACTGGCTTTTTGGGAAGCAACGTTATCAAGGCGCTGATGGCTCGCCCGGATGTTGAGCCCATCGCGGCCTGTCGCACCCCGTCGAAACTGATTCCCCAATTCAAAGGCGAGATACGCAGCGGCGACCTGCTGGATGCGTCCTACCGCAAAGCCATGGTGCAGGACGTCGATGTGGTCTGCCACACCGGCACCTGGGGAGCCTTCTGGGGACACGCCGCTCTGGAGCGCACCCACTTTTTCGAACCTGCAGTGGACATCGTTGACCAATGCATCAACGCCGGCGTGAAGCGCTTTCTGCTCGCCAGCACTGTCGCCATCGCAGGCATTCGCAAGGACGGCAAACCCCAGGACGATTTTTCCGAACCCCGCTACACCGGCTACTGGCCGCATGTCGACAAACTGATCGACGTGGATAATTACATGCGCGAAAACAGCCAGCGCGGCACGCAGATGGTCAATATGCGTCTGGGCCACTTTGTCGGCAAGGGCAACCACCTTGGCATGGTGCCTGCGCTGGTGCCGCGTCTGCGCACCTACATGGTGCCCTGGCTGTCCGGCGGACGCAGCCGTATGGCGCTGGTGGCGGATACGGATCTCGGCGAATCCTTCGCCCTGGCTTCCGTAGCGCAGGGGTTGGACAACTATGAGTCTTTCAATATCTGCGGTAAGGACTTCCCCACCACCCGGGAAGTGTTTGAATTTATCTGCAAAGAAACCAACTCGCCCAAGCCGATTTATAGCGTGCCGTATTTTGCAGGCTACGCCTTTGGCTGGTTGATGGAGACGCTGCTGCCCATTCTGCCAGGCTCTTCCCCGTTCCTCACCCGATCGCTGGTGCACGTGGCGGAAGACTGGCTGTGCCCCTCCGACTACGCCCATAAAAAAATCGGCTATACGCCACAAAAAGACTGGCGCGTCGCAGTGAGCGAAGCGCTCGCGGAACTCAAGGAACAAGGCTACCCCTGGCCGCATCTGTCCCAGGCCGCCTGATTCCACAGCATGTCGGACAATAAGGAACACACCGCCGTGAAACCAGGATTAAAAAACAAAATCCAGGCGGGCGATCTCGTCGCCCCCAAAACCTTAACCACCATCAAAGGCCAGCCCACGCAATGGCCAGACCCGGAACGACTGGTTCATTTACAGTTCCGCCGCTTCGCCGGCTGCCCTTTTTGCAACATGCATATGCGCGCCATGACGTTAAGGCATGCGGAGCTGGTCGCCGCAGGGATTCGGGAAATCGTCATCTTTCACTCCAGCGAAGCCTCCATGCAGCCCTTCCAGGGGGACGCGCCATTTGACGTCATCTCCGATCCTGAGAAGAAGCTTTACCAGGAGTTTGGCGTGGAGAAATCCATACGCGCCCTGATGGACCCACGCGCCATCGCCGCCGCGATCAAAGGCGGCGCGCGCAAGATGAAAACCGCCAACCCGGATAAAGGTGAAAGTCCGCTGGGATTGCCGGCGGATTTCCTGATCGCGCCGGATGGCTCCGTGGTCGCAAGCAAATACGGCGTCCATGCATACGATCAGTGGTCCGTAGACGATGTCTTGGAGATGGCCCGCCGCTTCTATGCCGGCGCATCAGCGCAGTCGGAGCCGGCAGCGTCCCCTGCGCCCAAGAATGCAACCGCTCATTGATGCTGCGATGACGCTAACGCTGCTGCGAACACACTAGAAGATCGCTATTGATCTGCAGGAAATAAGGAGGGACAAATCATGCGCATCCCAACATGGAAGCAAGCCAGACTCTTTGCGCAACTCGTCGTAGCAGGCTGTCTGGCGACGCTAAGCATCACAACAGCCCAGGCGGCGGATACGCCCACCGGTTCGATCGAAGTGCAGCTGCAACATTTGCAGAACAACGAGGGCGGCTTGATGGTGCATTTATATAACAACGCCGACGGCTTTCCCGACACGCCCGCCAAGGCGTCCATCAAGCTGTATGTGAAACCCACAGACGCCGGCGCTCACGCCACATTCGCCAATGTGCCTTATGGCGTCTATGCAGTGGCGGTGTGTCACGACGCCAACAGCAATGACGACTGCGACGCTAACTTTCTGGGCATCCCCAAAGAAGGCGTCGGCGTTTCCAACAACGCGAAAGGCTTTATGGGCCCGCCCAGTTTCGACAAGAGCAAGTTCACCTTGCAAGAGCCATCCAAGTTGGTGTCCATAGATCTGGACTACTAACCCAGAGAGGTTTTTACGTCGCCCTTTCTTTTAACCCAGCCCGGCTGTTCAGCGCCGGGCTCACTCCTCGCCTCCTAGCTCAGCGCCGCCTTTTTCAGCGCCAATCAGTGTGTTAACGCGCATTAAACTTTCCTAATAATCCGCTTATTCCGCCGTCTTTTTCCAGTTCCGCCACGGGCCTAGTCTGATTGGCGTCTGGCGAAATTACGTTAACGGGCCAAACTATAAGTATCGTAGCGGTTTCTGAAGCGGCGCCCGGCGACCTCCAGCGTTGTCTAGTCGCAAAGAAGACCCAGGCGATTAACGCCGTTGGCGCTTATGCCCCTGTATTTAAAATGAATTATTGATGAATACCCTAATATTAATTCGCGAGAAAATGTTGCAGGCTGTGAGCTTTCACCCAGATCAACATCAGCGTTAAAAATAGAGAGGATAAAGAGCCGCAAAATGCTGGAAAGTTTCAAAAGTCTGATCGATATTGCGTCCACACGAGGAGTCCCCGCCACGGTAACGCTGCTGATTGCGTTAGCGTTGTTGCGATGGGTGATTCACCGTCAGATCAAGCGCAATAACTCGCTGTCCGAAGACTTCAAGCTGCGCTGGTCCAACATCCTCAAAAACTCTACTTATCTGATTCTGATCATCGGCCTGATCCTGATCTGGGCCCCGCAGATTCAGACCTTCGCCCTGTCCCTGACCGCCTTCGCCGTGGCCATTGTCATCGCCACCAAGGAGCTGATTCTGTGCGTCAGCGGCACGCTGCTGCGAGCGGGCAACCGTCAGTTCGCCGTGGGGGATATTATCGAAGCCGGCGATTATCTGGGCTACGTGGTGGATCAGAACCTGATCACCACCACGCTGAAAGAGCTGAACCGGGACTTTTACTCCAGCACAGGGAAGACCGTAGTCATCCCGAACAGTCTGTATTTGAGTTCGGCCATCAAGAACCACTCGGTGCTGCGTCCCTATGTGATCCATAGTTTCTGCATCACCACAGAGCCGGATTTCCAGCGCTCCTATGAATACTCATTGCGAATGAAGGAAGCGCTGGACAAATACTGGAGCGAGTTTCAAAAAGAAAACAAGGATTTCATTCCTTTGATTCGCAGTCGACGCCTGATATTGCAGGACGTGATTCCGAAATTCCGCTTCACCACGACGGACGTGGCCAAGCACAAATTCGTAGTGACACTACCGTGCCGCGCCGACGCCCGGCTGCAGCAGGAGCAGATGATCAATATGGTTCTGTTTGCGCCGCCGGCAGAGAGCAATGAGGAGACGAGTACGGAATCGTCTCAGACAGAAGCGCTGCCGGCTCCAGATCAGAATACGCCAGAATCGCTGCCTGACGCGGCGCTGGTGCGCACCACTATCTAGGCGGCTTCCGCGCTAGACTTCCATCACCGCCCCCAGATTTCTATCCCGGGGCGGCGCGCCAAACAGACGCTTAAACTCCCTGCTGAACTGCGACGGGCTCACATAGCCCACCTTCATCGCCGCCGTACTGGCGTTAATGCCGCCTCTCGCCAACAGATTACGAGCCTGATGCAGGCGAATGCTCTTCAGATATTGCAGCGGCGAACAGTCCGTCACCGCCTTGAAGTTATGGTGCAAGGTGGAGGGACTCATATTGGCCGCACGCGCCATCGTATCGATGTCCAAAGGCTGGTCGTATTGCTGATGGATCATGTTCAGCACTTTGGCGATCTGGGCCACGCGGCTGTTGTGGTTGGCCGCCGCGCGCAGCGTTTCACCGCGATCGCCGCATAATACCCGGTAATAGATCTCACGCAGAATCTGCGGCCCCAGGATCTTGGCTTCCGCCGGGTCCGAGAGCACTTTCACCAGACGGATACAGGCCTCAATCAAAGTATCGTTGAGGGGCGTCGAGTAAATACTTTTGGGGATGTCGCCGGAGGTTCGGGAGGGCGGCTCCCCCATATCGATCAACAGATCATTCAGCGCCAGAGCGTCCACCAGGATACGCAGTCCCAGCAATGGCGACTCCGGCGAGGCGTCATAGATTTCGCACTCAAACGGCAGCGGCACGGACAGCACCAGATAGTTATAGGCGTCATAAGTGTACGTCTGCTCGCCCACATAACCGCGCTTGCCGCCCTGCCCCACGATGACGATAGCCGGCTCGTACACTACAGGCTGCCGTGGCGACGGCTTAACGACTCTGAAGCTGGAGACTTCCGGCAGCGGGGTCTGATTCACGCCGACCTGCGTGGCGTGCTGATCCAGCAGATCGACGAACAGGCTCTTGTTATGGGCGTCCAGACACGCTTCGATGCTGGGTTTCGACTCACGGTTGAAAATGATTTTATCGTTCATCGCCATCTCTCCCATGTCATCCTCCGGGATGCGCCATCGTTGAATTCGGTATGAAAATTCTATCAGGCCCGGAGGGCCTGCGCTCCTGTTGATCACAACATACGACAGAATCAGGCAAGGACGCCGTAGAATCGTGCATTCAGTTTACTCCTCCCATCTCCTAGCATGAATATACGCCGTCAGCTAAACGGGCCCTTTAGCGACGACGCCCCATCCATGAGTGAACAACCGCACAGGGAGACAGATATGAACGATTCATCACGATTAGGCAAGGTCCAGTTAGGCTCCAGCAACCTGTTTGTTTCCCGCCTGGGATTAGGATGTATGGGACTGAACGCCTTCTACCGGCCGTTTGACGGCTCTGGCGCGCACGATGAAAAGGAATCCGAACACTTTCTGCGCCAGGCGCTGGAAATGGGCATGAACTTCTTCGACACCTCAGACTTCTATGCCGCGGGCCGCAACGAATCACTCGTGGGCCGCGCATTGAAGCCCATGCGCGAACAGGCCGTCATCGCCACCAAGTTCGGCATCACCTGGGATGAAGCCACGCAAGCCCGCGGCATTAACGGACGCCCAGAGTATGTGCGCCAATGCTGTGAAAACAGCCTGCGCAGATTGGGCGTAGATGTTATCGATCTCTACTACTACCATCGCATCGACCCGGAAACGCCTCTGGAAGACACCCTTGGCGCTATGGCGGAACTCGTCAAAGAAGGCAAAGTGCGTCATCTGGGCATCAGTGAAGCGACCGGAGAGCAAATCCGCCGCGCTCACGCCGTGCACCCGATCGCCGCCGTACAAAACGAGTATTCGTTGTGGAGCCGCGAACCGGAAGCGGACGCCCTGCCCGCCTGTCGGGAACTAGGCGTGGCCCTCGTACCCTACAGTCCTCTCGGACGAGGCTTCCTGACCGGAAAAATCGCAACAGGCAACGCGTTGAGCGAAGAAGACTGGCGTCGCAACAACCCCCGTTTCAGCGACGAAGCCATAGAGGCCAACAAGAAGTTTGTGGATGTACTGGCCGCCATCGCCCAGCGTCATAACGCCACCGCCGCGCAAATCGCACTGGCCTGGCTGCTGCGCCAGGGCGAAGACATCATCCCCATCCCCGGCAGCAGCCGCCTGAGCCGCTTACAGGAAAACCTCGCCGCCGCATCCCTGCAACTGGATGCGGAAGACGTAGACCTGATCAACGCAAAACTGCCCATGGGCTCGACGGCGGGCTCCAGGTACTAACCTTAGCTCCATGCCCGATAGTTTCGTCAAAGTAAACTGTCGGGCCTGCTACTCAACCCTACCGTCTATTCATAAGCAGTCTGCGAGGATTAAATTAAACACAACCAACTCTCTTCTTCCGGAATAGCGCCTCTACTGATACATTTCACTGGCCCATTTTTTAACGATCAATGTCAGTCAAAATACGGCTCAAGGAGCGCACATGCAGGGCTACAGAATCAGTACGAATTTGGATGAGATGGATTTGGATGTCATCCACAGCTTTATCTCCACCAGTTATTGGGCCAGCGGCATTCCCAAAGAGCTATTGGGCAAAGCCATCGCCAATTCTCTCTGCTTCGGCGTTTTTGATCCGGAAGACAAACAGGTTGGCTTCGCCCGTCTGATCACCGACAAAGCCACTTTTGCTTATCTTGCGGACGTTTTCATACTGGACGCCCACCGCGGCAAAGGCTTGAGCAAACTCCTGATGACCCAGGTCATGGACCACCCCGATCTGCAGGGATTGAGGCGCATGATGCTGGCGACGCGAGACGCCCATGGTCTCTACTCCCAGTTTGGTTTCACCCAAGTGCCGAATCCGGACATCCTGATGCAGGTTTGGAAGCCTGAAATTTATCAGGGACTGTAAGCAGTAGCCTTGGCCCCAATTCCAATTGAGACTTTCCACGCTCACACCTTTGGTGTGGGTGCGCAGCATATAAAGGCGACCGTCATGAATCTGGAATACATCGATAGCCCTGGCGAAGACTTCCTGTGCGAACGCTACCGCGTCACTGACATCAACAGCTTCAAAGAACTACTCACTGCGTATCGTGAATTGTCAGCCAGCCACCCTGACCACCGCTTCCTGCTGACTTTGGATGACCTCGGACAAGCCTGCTACACCTCCATGCATTCAAAGCTGTCTCATAATCTGGACAATATGGATGGCTTTGATTTATCCAAACTCCCGCCGGAATGTTTCGAGGAGGGTGAGCACAAAGGCTATCTGAGCCACAAAGACGAGTTCCCGATTCGCCGACGCAACATGGAAGCCAAGCTCAAAGAACACACCCTTGCCGACGTCATCGCCAAAGGCGTCAGCCTGAATGAAGACGCCCCCGAAGACATCGAAGACGTTAATGCAGACCCGTTATCCATCCTCGACGCAGAAACTTACTTGCTGAAAGTCCCAGTCACCGCCAGCCACGAAACGCTCTCCGCCTTTCCCAACGGCTACTTCACCAGCGACCTGAATCCATTCGAAAACGCCATACTCGCCAAACACCTGGACAACCACTTCGGATACCAACTGATCGGACTCGGCGCCTCCTACCTTGCATTCCTGAAAACCAAACCGCTCGACGACAACGCCATACAAAAACTGATCGACACATTGGATGAGATCTATCGCGACGAGTTTGATGAAGACATGAAGGAAATGCTTCGCGGTTTTATTGTTGATAATCCGGTTTTGGTTTTGAAATATACGGAATAATCACTTCAAACCTCGTCGTATATACGAGCTTATATCGAAACCATATCTATCCACGAACACGGTGGATTCGCACGTTAGCTGACAAACTCACTCTTTTGCAGTTTATATTTCGATTACGTAGCATGTATATCTGAATAGGCCTAAAAGACCAACTTGAGCTACAAAGGAACGATCAAGTCCTTTCCCCCTATTCTGATTACTGCAGTCTGTATTCAGGCATGTGGTTCTACCTGAAAGCACACATCAATAAACTGTTTGTTTTATTAGAAAGGATATCTAATATGAGAATAGTTCTACTCGCACTAACTGCAATACTCATCCCCTCACTGACTTACGCCGATTGTGGCGCAAGCTGCTCGGCTATGAGCGGAATCTGTATCAGAGTGAAAACGGAAGACACCACAAACGCAGGTACAAACGACAGTCTTCAAGTGTGGGTTCCTGACGCACACAAGTGGTTTCGACTTGATAACCCAGGCTGCGACGACTTTACCGAAGGCTCCGCAGACTGGTTCAGAATCAAGGACTATACGTACGACAGCTCCCAGCAACTGAGCCTGCAACTAAGGGACTTCGACGACGATAGCCAGCCTGGTTCAGATGGCCTTAGCATTACGACTATTACCGTATATAGCGATGGCGAGCGCATTGATCACTGTACAAGCTTTTCTAAACAGTGCCCCTATTCCAGTGATTATAAGAACGCATTCTGGTTAGACTCAGATGGACAAGGGAATTGCACCAGAGTCACAATCGACCCCATTTCTGAGACGGAGAATGAAGGAAAGTGCAACGTTATAAAATAACAAATCGCTTCTTCATAGTAAGTTAGTAGGTAGCTAACAACACTCAAAAGCCGCCTTAGTGGTGGCTCTTGAGGCGTTGATAACTTATAAACTCAATATTAAAATACTGGATAACTTATCCGTATCTTTAACGTGCAAAAACGCAACATCCCATTTATCAACATCAAATCCCCACCCCACATTTGCAAGCTGGCTTTTCGACCTTTCAACCGATTAAAAACTCCAATAACAACCGTTAAGATTCCAGTTGTTTCGACTACTGCCACGGAACAGAAATACAAATGGAACACGACCACGAAAGTAGAGCTGCATTACGTTATTTTGAACAGTCCCCTGTCGCAAGAGTGATATCTGACTTTTCGCAAAAGGCGAGAGCGTATTATCAGAAAGCTTCAGGGGGCAGTTGAGTCTGAAACACCTGGACAAAAAATAGCCCGCGAAGCTCGACTGCGAAAAGATTTGCGCCACCTTGACAGAGAGCGGCATCGCGCAAGATGCATGATCCAGGTATATTCCCAGCTCGAAAAGTATCGCCAAGAGCTCCAGATACTTGATGACGACAGCAAAGCCACATCAAAAGCCAAACTGGCTGCTATGCCTGCAGAGAAACATCATCCAACTGAGACCCTGACGTACAATTTGAGGCTCAATGGGCGACCACAGCCAAGTTCGCGATTCACTGCACATCACATTGTTCCAGGCAAAGGGAAAACCGAGCTGATATCTTTAGTAAGAGTTGACATGCATTACCTCGGCATTCGCATTAATGATCCCGATAATGGCGTATGGCTACCAATGACCAAAGCGGATAAAGGTCACTGGGCGATGCCTCATGCACCAGCCCACAGGGAAATTCACACACTAAAATATGAAGGATGGATTTATAGATCAGCAACACGGGCCCCAGCGGAGAAAGCATTTCGCGCAATGCTTCGAAAAGTGACCTTACTATTAACCAATGGCGACTATCCGCCCGAAATTAAAGATCCGCCGGACAATAGCTGGAAAGGGAGCTTATGACCATTTACCGAATCGTTAACAATGACCGTTGTTTTAATCAGTTTTGCTTTGACAGGGATAACTTTCTGGATAAGGTGGAGAATGTTCCTGAAACTCGAAAATATATGATGTTCGGCTTCCATAACCTTTCTCTCAAAAAGTTATGGGGGGATTATTGTGGAAGCTTTACCCCCTACGAGGGTGAAGAAATAAACTCCATCCCTGATCTTCAGGTTTGGACTGGCGCAACGCTGATTATGTCTCCACTTGCGTACAACGCTCTATCCAGTTTATTGCTACCTTATAGCGAGTGTCTTCCAGTCACATGTGGCGGACAAGTTTTTCATTTGTTTAATTGCCTAACTTCCATTGATGCCGATGAGGAAAAAAGTGAGAGGGTGGAAGATAACGGATTTGTTGCGTCGGTGAGCAAGCTAGAGTTTAAACCTACTGATAGGCTGGTGTTTAAAACACGTTACGACAACCATTCGTCCCTATATTGCCAGGATCAAGTTAAGCAAGTGATTGAGCGCGAAGGACTACAAGGCATTCAATTGCAAAGCAATCTCACAATAGAAGTATTCTGAAGCAAGCAAATTTATCAAGTTATCGCCCAATCCATCCCAGCCTCTAAAAAGCTGGCAATTAGCCAATGCTCTCACCCACCCAACATCGCCAGATGAGACATCGCGCCGGTAAAGCCTTCATGCAGAGAGTGGCCCGGCAGTTTGCCTTCTACGGCGCGGCGAATAGCGGCGACGGTTCCTACTACGTCGCCGTTGCGGAGGTGATCGCGGAGGTTGACGCCGGCTTCCGCGAACAGACAGAGGTGGAGTTTGCCTTGAGAGGAGACGCGCAGCCGATTGCAGGTGGCGCAGAAGTCTTTACTGTAGGGCATGATCAAGCCGATGCGGCCGCGATAGTCCGGGTGTTGATATTCCTGAGCGGGACCGGCGTCAATGTCTTTGGGGACCAATGACCAGCCCTGTTGCTCCAGTCGCTCCGCGATTTCCGCGCCAGATATGTGGTTAGCGCGAAAGAATACAGCGTTGTCGCCCGTTTGCATTAGTTCAATGAAACGCACCGCCACAGGTTTGTCCTTCACCCACTCAAGAAACGGCGTCAATTGGTCGCCATTGTAGTCCCGCAGCAGCACAGAGTTGAGCTTAACCTGTATTGTCCCCAATTCCAGCGCACGATCCACGCCGTTGAGCACCGCATGCAAACGATCATGGCCGGTGATGGCGTGAAACCTTTGCGGGTCCAAACTGTCCACGCTGACGTTCAATGCGCTCAATCCGGCGTCCGCCCATGTATCGACTTGCTTACGCAGGTTATAGCCATTGGTGGTCAGGGCGACTTTGCGAATCCCATCCGTTTTTGCACAGGCGTGAATGATCTGCGGCAAGTCGCGGCGAATGGCTGGCTCGCCGCCCGTAATGCGCACCTTGCGGGTTCCCAAGGCGGCGAAGGCGGTAGTGAGAGTCTGAATCTCGCCAAGAGACAACGGCAACGTTTCCGTCTTGCATTGGTATCCATCCGGCAAACAGTAATTACAGCGGAAGTTACAGATATCGGTGATGGACAGACGCAAATAGCGCAATCGCCGCCCAAACCTGTCCTGCAATACAGAGTCGTCCTGCTTGGAGACTTGCAGCTGGTCCTTCACAGGCGTGACGTGAAGACGGTCTCTGAAAGAGGCGGAGGCGTTCATTGTGCGTCCAGCCCGGCTTGCGCGATGGCAACCTGAATCTGTTCGACGACGACCTCCAAATCACCCTCAGAGCAATCCTCGCCATAGCGTTTCCGATAACCCTGCTCATCCAGACGCACATAGACCTTTGGCGTCACATTCACGTTGTTCAGACATTGCTTGACGCAGCCGAGCAGACAGCCGTCTACAGCGATGATCGGACGTCCGCTGCAGGCGACTTTGACCAGAGATTTCACGCCGCCGCCAACGCCGGAGATACAGGACATTTCCGCCAAGCCCCGACGGTCCATCGCCACAGCGGCATTGTTGGCCAACTGCGCAACGTTGGAGCAGCCGGAGCAGGCGTAAATAAGGGGGAGATCGGTGCGGCGGTTCAAAACGGCTTACCTCGGTCAGTGATCAGACAGCCTCATTGTAGGAGGCTTGCCGCCCGCGATCCCTTGACCCTCGTCAAATGCTCTCGCCGCACCGCAAGGGCATTGGTGGTACCTATTTATTGGTAGCGCTCTAGCAGCACTCGCCGCGACAACATCGACTATAGCGGCGTCGCCAACAAACTGGCGCCGCGATACCCGGTGGCGTCAGCAATTTTCTCTTTGATATGTCGCGCCACAGCGTCTGTCGCCGGATTAAATAAACCGCATTTCTGCAAGGCCTCCCGTTTGCCAATGGAGCGTCCCAGGTATTCCAACACGACCTTCACGCACACCGGCTCGCGCCTGTCGCTGGCGGAGACTCCCAGCTTCAGGCCAGACAAGTAACTCACCCTGCTCTTATAGGTTGGGTATAGAATCGTCTGTGCAATCTCATTGTGGGTCAGGGTTTCGTATCCCACCAGAAAGATGCGCTCGGAGAGAAACATGGCCGTCCCTTCATAGCGGGACTTGTATTTCTCCTCCTTGTTGGGCGGACGCATGCGCTCCAGGCGACGGAAGTAATAATCGCTCCCGCTCATATCAATCTGCAGCAGGCTGCGAATAATCTGATCCGGAAAGGTCATGGAAAAGTGGTATTCGTAGTAGTAGCCCAGATACTTATCCAGCCGCCCTTCCGACTGCTTCTGTAAACGCTCCAGTTTCTCCGCATAAGGCTTTTCCGACGGACTCACGCGCCTTTCATTGGTAACGCGGGATTGAGCCAATTGCATGAAGCGATCATGCGGCAGAGCCAGCTCATGGGGCTCCACGCCAAAGAAGTCGCAGATTTTACGTAAAACGAAGCGCGAGGGCTGGCTGGTTCCGTTCAGATATTTATTGAATTGGGCGCGGTGGATCTCCATGCGCCGACAGACTTCGGCGGTGGATTTATAGTGGCTGCACAGCAACTTCAAGTTGCTGCAGAAGTCCTCGGTCATGTTATTCCTAGCGGTTCCCGTTCGTCGCCCACCCGCGTCATGATTCTCAACATGACGCCGGCGAAACAATCAAAACGGTTCTTAATATATTGATATAACCGCTAATTTTAGCTGGGAATAACCGGAGCGCCTACTCTTGGCGACACAGAAAGCTCTTCGCTCTGCTCTTCGCTCTCGTCTCGCGTGGAGGGCGTCCAGGCGGAATGATCAATATCCAGGTCAGCGAACTTGTCTGGATCGAATACCGGACTCTTCACCCCGGATTGAATCTGCTCGTCATAGTCACGCAGCAGGCGCAACCCGACTTTCAGCAGCATAAACAGCGCCACCAGATTCACCAGCGCCAACAGGCCCATAGTGATGTCGGCGAACGCAAACACCGCCGCCAGGTTCTGCAAGGCGCCCCACATCACCAATCCGAGCGTGAACATACGGTATATAGCGACAGCTTTCTCATTAGAGGAATTCAGATATCTGAGGCTGTTTTCCCCCAGATAGTAGTTGTAAATGATGGAGGTGAAAGCGAACAACATCAGCGCCAGACTGATCAGTCCACGTCCCAGCTCTCCCATCTGCTTGGCCAGCGCCAACTGGGTCAACTCAACGCCGTTCAAAACGCCGCCCAGATCCAGAGAGTTGGACATCAGAATGATCATCGCGGTGCAGGTGCACAGCACCATGGTATCCATGAACACGCTGAACGCCTGCACAATACCCTGGTCCGCCGGGTGCCCTACTTTAGCCGCCGCAGATACGTTAGGCGCGCTGCCCAAACCCGCCTCGTTAGAGAACATACCCTGCTTCACTCCCATCATGATGGCGGTGCCAATCAAGCCGGAAAACGCAGGCTCCAACGCAAAGGCGCTCTTGAAGATCAGCAGGAAGGTCGCTGGCGCCGCATGATAGTTTATGCCGATGACGTATAGGCCAATGCCGAAATACGCCAGCACCATAATAGGCACAATCACTTCCGCCACCTCGGCGATACGACGCACGCCGCCAAAAATAATCAGCCCGATAAACACCACCAGCACAGAGCCGGTAATCGGCGTGGCGATGCCGAAAGTATGTTTAAGCGTGGACGCGACGGTATGCGCCTGCAAAGCATTAAAGGCAAAACCGAACGTCACCAGCAACAGTACGGAAAAAAGAACGGCGAGCCATTTAAGACCCAGACCACGATGAATGTAATAGGCGGGACCGCCGCGGAAGCTGCCATCAGAATCTTTGCGCTTGAACAGCTGCGCCAGAGAGCATTCAAAAAAGCTCAGTCCCATGCCAATCAAACCAATCAACCACATCCAGAACACAGCGCCCGGGCCACCCAAGGCGATAGCGATGGCGACGCCAGCGATGTTGCCCGCCCCCACTCGACCGGCGAGCGTCAGGGATAACGCCTGAAATGAGTTAATCTGATCGGGAGATTCTTTCATCGAACGGCGGACGAGACGAAACATCCGACCGAAATAGCGGAACTGTACGAAGCGCGAGGTAATGGTGAGCAATAATCCCAGCGCGATGAGGACGGCGACAAGCACCTTACCCCATATCAATTGAGTCAGGAAATCCAACATCTCAACCCTCTTTTATTTTTATATTGGAGTCTCGAAAGATTGAATGAATAGTCCAGTTAAACACCTGAGTTTTATAATTTCTGCATTAGATTTATACACAGAGCCAACCTGCGCGCCGAGTCCGGGTTCCCCATGAAAATGACACCGAATTCAAGTCGCTGATCGAGTGACGAAAACAGGCTTTAGGCAGGGTAGGAATTTTGCTGTATATACGTGTTTATTGCAATTTCGCTGACAGGCGCAAAATGAAGCTAGTTGATGCTAAACAGGCATCAACTCGATAAAACCCTCCATTTTGTGGCGAAAACTACGACCAATGTCGCCGTTTAATCGCTAAAAACTTGGAAAACGCCCTATCTATTGAGCTTTGGAAGACAGACTGAAGTGTGAAACTTTGAAAAATGTGCGTTTGTGAGGTTGTGGCAGGCTTCCATCGACCACTATTTGACATCTAACGCCTAACGCACTGAGCAGATTTCGAACTCTCACATTTTACGAGATGTAAAAAGGTGCTAGCTCGCATACTCTTTTGCTACGTATGAATTTCAAACGTAAATTCCCCGCCTTGTATAGTCACTAAGCCAAAATCACCTGACAACTTAAAGCCTGAGCTGGTTAGGCAAAACGTCTCTATCTCGCCGTAATCAATGGAGCCGTCTGGATCGATAGTAGGTATTACGGACTCAATATTTCTTAATCCGCTTATATTTTTTACATTCGTAAATATTAATGTGGCTTTGCGATAACACGCGTATTCGCCCTCCACAGGCTTAGAGTAGTATTCTGATTCAGGCCAAATGCTCGCGTCCAGATCAAAGACTAAGCTATCGCCATCTTGATCCCAGTTCAAAACAAACGAATCATTAAGATCAATACCTTTAAAAATTTCTATCTGCGACCAGTCCACACTCATTTAGACACAATACCTCAAACCATTATTAATACAATAATTTGCACAACAGGCCATGATGCAACTCACCCAAATCGCACATTATATTTATAGTTATCAATTTTCCTTCTATACTACCAGATTCTTCGAAGTCTATATCCATCGTCTGACTCATCTTCATATATTCCTGTGCATAAGCGCGCCCCTCATGACTATAGACGCTGATGAGACCTAAACGCCAGCGTTACGATTTCACACTCCAAAAAGTTGAATGTTTTGCCAAGGCAGCGCGCTTTGCCTTAGTACATTGCGCTTTAGTATTCAATTACGACATCCCCTTCACCAAGACGGACACAATTAAACTGCTTATTCAATAGTAACTTCTGCCAATATTGGGGGTCATCCGTTTCACCGTCTTTGCCTTGACCAGCCTTAGATGACATGAACTCCTGCGCCAGGGGGATCGCAACTATTTTGTCGCCTCATCAGAGGTCGGGGGAGTCGACATATTTCCTGCATTATTTACCTCTTGGAAGTACACTGTTAACTTTTTGCTAAAACCAGACCACATAATTAATACAAGTAGAAGCACATATCTCAGCAACTCAGCTATAGCAGCTCCAACCAATTGATCGTCTTCAATAACAGGGCCTGGCAAGTGCAAACCAGCACTGCGCAGCGCGTTAATAACTGGATACTTTAGCAGCACGAACCATAGATAAAGAGACACAGGAATTTTACTATTGAAACCACGCTGTTGAATCCCTCTAAATATAAAAATGGAGAGGCCAACAACAACCACATTGATAAGTAACGTTAAAAAGACTTTCTCTACTGGGTAATCTCCGATATTTAAAATGCAAACAGCCGCCTCCGATCCATTCCCAAAAACAAATAGGACGCAAATCATTTGCACAAACAATCCAACAATAGGCTTTTTCATTCGAGACTCCTATAAATTACAACTCTCAATCCAGCTCAAAAAACGATGCACATAGCACTCCAGATCACACGCTATCTATTGGACCATTTTACATCTCCATAAACCGTCTCAATGCCAGAATTGAATAATTGAAACACTATAAATTAACTCACACGAAACACCTGTTAGCTGCAAACCATAACAGGATATAGTTTACCCAGAAGGGAGCTTTGAAAATTTATCCTTTAGCACAAAACTCGGGACAACCACTGCGAAAGTTGACCACGCAACCATCGAATGAGCTGTCTCCACTAACACAAACGCCATAATCTAATAGATGTCCATTACCATCTATTGGCGCATAATACTTACACTCCGAACAAGCCCCGCCACGCGGTTGCCTCTCTGGAACGCCCCATCTTGCGGCAGCAGCTTCTGCAATTAAAAAAGCCTCTTTTTCTCCCTCTGTTAGATATGGTACTGCATTCTCATCACTTAGCTTGCCATCGACAGACGAAATCCACTCTCCAGTTAGAAGCCTGATTGACCACCCAGGATCACCGGTAACCATTATCATGGACCTTAGACAGCTTTTATCAGAGAAGACAACTTCCAGCTCAGGTACATTACCACTGATTTCTATGCTCTCTATACGGCAGTGCATTAAAGATTGAATACTGCGAGCGACTTCAACATTGGAGTTAGAACTCCCAAACAGCACTCTACCCTCTCGCTCAACCCGCCAGTCCCATTCAATCGCAATACAAGCCTCGCCTTTTTCCTTTAGTCCCCGTCTTGTTTTAACTGAAGACAACGTCCCAATCTCAAGAAAAATTGTCGACCCATACCCTTTCCGAGGCAAGGAAACTTCCAAACCTATTAACTTCTGTATTTCTGCCTCAAAGTCCATGATTTCCTACAACCCAAGAATATCTTATGGTCTGCTCACAAAGCGGATTGTTAATAGCTAACTTTTAACAATATTTTACAAGAGCTAGCTACATAGAGTTGTACGGGCTAGCGGTTCGTTGTATTCACACGTCAAATACAACTAACCTCCCATGAAAATTAGCGCAACCAGAAAACCAATTGCAGCGCCTATTTTTAAAGCGGAAAATATAGTCAAAGCCTTAGCGCCTGATACCAGCCACCATACGAACCCACCTAACACCCCACTTATAATACTTGAGAAGACAAAAAGAACACATATTCCTGCAGCCTTAATCAAGGACACATTCTTTTCTTTTTGAGTAAATTCATTAGCGAATTTCATCGGTAAGTATCCGACTAAAAAAGTCACTGATAGAACATAGGTCAGCACCGCAGGAATTGAACACACATACCCAAACGCAGCTTGATCAATATAACGCAAGGCGCCCGCTCCGATCATCGTTATGACAAAAACAAACAGGACAACATATTTCCCAAAAAAAACTCTCTGCAATTTATCAGCTAAAAAAAACATATAATACATATCCCTATACATGAGCCTCGTCAAGTGGGTATACGGTGATATAAATATCAAACCCATACATTGCCACTTTTGCCAAGTTGGCGCCGGCCAGTACATTCTTGATCACACATTCTTCGCCGCTAACATAGCCTATATCCAAAACTTTTCTGTGTGAGTTTAATAGTTTTTCCTTGGCTAAAGGAATTAGAAGGTCGATAAGGCGTAGAAATTCCTCGATTACGGAGTTAGCATCGGTTCCATTAAATACGCATTCAAAAGAAAGGAAATACTCACCATCTTCAAAGCGATTTTGAAGCAGGACCAGCCTATCAGCCAACTCATCTACCGCTGAAGACAGGCTTTCGTATGAAGAAAGTTCTAAATCCACATTGATAAACGATGTTTTACTCATAATCACAATTAGGTCTCACCAGGCCAGTGCAATCTCTGGAGCATAATGAGTATATTCCATATAGAAAATGCAGGACCGTAGGGTTCTGGAGATACAAATATTTCATTGCCGCTGGATAGTTTAATGACTAGCCGAGAAAGGTCGGCCTTGTCTTCATCCTCAGTGATTGGCGCATCGCGAATCTCTTCGATGTCTTCGTAGCTAAATCTGGTCTCTTGCCCATTACTCTTAACCACCGCGCCTCGAGTGCATAAAACAATCAAGTCAGCTTCGCTACTGGAAGATACCAGGATCGGCTTACCAAGCTCTTTGGGTAGATGGATTTGGGGCGCATTTTTAACATTCGCCCAAAAATGAGTGCTCTGCTTTGGAAATCCGTGTTCACGCGCTCTCCACCTTATTCTATCTTCGATGAACTCATCCGTTTTCATATGGCGCAATCATCCGTACTGATACGCTGCAGATAGCGCCATAATGCAAAAATAAGGTGACAGCCTCGCCAAAACTCTCATGCTTTGACTTGTCAGGCACAAGCCACTTTGTACTCACTTTCAGCCAGCTCTACGAGCTTCCAGTCAAACTTTGTCGTAATCAGTGTGAGCGACATACCGCCATACAGATGCACTTCCCATACAGGATCGTCATCTTGTAGATCATTCATTCTATGTTGAACTGAAGGCGTTACTTTACTTTTGGTTGTTTCTTTCACACGGGTTTCCAAGACCACAAATAAGTCATTGCTTGATGAGTCATCGTCAAGCTCGGCATCCATGTAGACGACCTGGCCACATTCAAAAACAGCCTTCCAATACTTATCGTCCATGGTTCCATAGACCAGTATATCCAGGGTAACTTTTGGGAAGGCGCTCAAGTCAATACGCATATCAGCGTTGTCTAAGAGTGTTTCACATACCTGCTTTAGATTCATACACAGCGCGCCCAATGTCGAATTGCAGCGCAGCTTTCCCCTAAGGATGCTTTGTTAAGCCTTAACTTGCTGAATAATTTTGCGAATTTCATTAAATTTCGTGTCTTTCTTTGATTCGAGTAATTCAAGATACTGGAGTGCATTAAATCCATCGTATTCTCTTCCGGGGCGCTCAATCTTTATATCAAGGCTCGCGCCGGCGTCCAATAATACTTTTAAATACTTTGCATTACGAAAGAGAATCGCCTCATGCACTGGAGCCATACCATCGGTTAGCTTATTAACGTCTTCACCACGAGAGATAAAATAGCTCAACAGGCGATAACCACGCTCTGTTTGCACAGGTCCATGCATATCCAGTGCACGACCAACCCAGGTAATTAGAGAGGTATTACAAATTTCTATTATTTCAGAACTGCTCGAGCACCTTCTGTAGGGATACTCGAATTGTTCCAGTAAGAGCAAGGCGATTTCTGGATTAATAAACAGTCCGTCTTTGCTATACGGATTAAATGTCATTTCATTCGGATTGAGAGTGGCAAGTATAACCAAACCATGTGCGTCCGACGCCAACTCCCAGGTTCTGCTGACACATGGAAGCAAGCTTAAAGCAAATATAAGTATGATTGTAATTGAGATTTTTTTCTTCATCTCGACTGTCTACAAAAGGCTATTCAAACTCGCCTGGGTTTGGCGTCCCAAATTCTATTAAGCTCAGTTCCGACCTCCCTACAGCCAGACATCCCAAGCAGGGCTAGCGATCCACGCGTTCACTCCCCCTCCAAGAATACCGCAAATTTGCAGTTCAATTCCCTCCAATCTCAATCATCCAACAAAAAGTTATGCTCCCTCGCTTCCCGCACCCGGCGTCGGCTGCGTTCATTGCGGATGGCTGCGTACATGGCCACCATGCAGGCTGCCAATACGCCGTAAAGGACCATGAAGCTGGCGGAGTGAACGCCTAACGCTTGCACCGCCAGGGCGAAGGCGATGGGCAGGGTGAAACCGCCGGCGGCGCCGAGTGTGGCCACGGTTCCACCGACGCTGCCCATATGGTCTGGGAAGTAGTCATGGATGATTTTGTAGACTGAAGCACGGCCGAAGCCCTGCGCCACGCCGATAATCAGCATCAGCAAAGTAAACACCCACACGTTGACCCGAATTTCAAGTTGCACGTCACGATCGACGCCATGAATGGTCATGCTGGTGGGTGGATAACTCAGAAAGAACAGACAAACCAGGCATATCCAGAACACGCTCCAGTTCACCGCCCTGCCTCCATATCGGTCCGCGAACCAGCCTCCCAGCGCCCGCACCATACTGGAAGTGGTGACGAACAGCAGTGTCAGCAGCATTGCGTTCTGTAATGACAGTCCATATGCATTGACGTAGTAGTGCGGCAACCACATCAGCAACGCCAGGAAGCTGCCGAACACGAAGTAGTAATACAGGCTGAAACGCCACACCTGGGGCTCTTTCAGCGGCTGTAGATGATACGTCAGATCCGCCCGCCGTCGGATTTGCATATAGCGGGTGTCCTCCGGCGCCAGCGCCCAGAACAGCACCAGAATAACCAGCATCCCCACGCCATAAGCGGGGCCGATAAACTCCGCGCTCCATACCCGTTCGATGACCGGCGCCAGCGCCAGGGTCACCGCTGCGCCAGCATTGCCTGCGCCGAATACACCCATGGCGAAGCCCTGACGGCGACTTTCAAACCAGGCGGTGACGTAACGAATGCCAATCGTAAAAGATACACCGGAGACGCCCAGCCATAGTCCCGCCAGCAGATATCCTTGATAGCTGGATATCAGCGGCAATAAAAACAGCGCTGGCGGCAGCAACGCCATCTGCCAGATGAACAACTTGCGACAGGACATCACCTCGCTTAACACCCCAGCGGGAAAGCGCAGCAGCGCGCCGCTGAACATCGGCGCCGCCAGCAACAATCCGAACTGGAGAATGCTGAGATCCAGCTGCTCTCGAATACGCAGCCCCAGCACCGCATATAGCGTCCATACCGAGAAGTTGGCGGCGAACGCCAGCGTCGCCGCGACGAGCGCGCGTTGTCCCAGTCTTTCGGTATAGAGCATTGGCGTTTCCCCATGCAGCGGTTTGCGCCGAGTTGTATCGGCCTTTGTTGCAAGAATACTGGTTAAAAACGCCAAGAAGACCCTTCTTACCCAAATAAGCCACTGCTTCTCCTACGCCAGCGTTTGGCTACCTACTTATAGGTAGATCTTCTCTGCATACCCCATGGACACCGCAATCCAAGTTCTCACGGGCGCTATCTCTTTGGAGGTAGCGCCCTTAGCCACGACCGAATCGGCCGCTGAAGCAATTTGATACTGGTCAATTCAGTTGGACCGCACAGGTGAAATATTGCAGTCATCCATGGTCCCTAACGAAAGCCAATGCTTTCCCATGTCTTTTCCAACCCTATGCGAAGGGGAGATGTATGAGTACCGACAGCAAACTCAATTTATTCAACTTCAGCGACGGCAAGATAAAGACGCTCCATGTCACTTGGTTTGCGTTCTTTCTGACCTTTGTGGTGTGGTTCAGCCACGCGCCGTTGATGGTGTTCATTAAGGAAGCGCTGGACCTGAGCAGCCAGCAGGTTAAAGCCCTGCTGATTCTCAATGTAGCGCTGACGATTCCGGCGCGGATTCTGATCGGCATTCTCGTCGACAAGTACGGCCCCCGACTGGTTTATAGCGGCTTGCTGATCTCCTCTTCATTTATCTGCGCCGGGTTCGCCATGGCGGACACCTATGAATCCCTGGCCTTGTTCCGCTTCCTGCTCGGCTTCGTCGGCGCGGGCTTCGTGATCGGCATTCGCATGGTGGGCGAATGGTTTCCGGCCAAACAGGTCGGCATCGCTGAAGGCATTTACGGCGGCTGGGGCAACTTCGGCTCCGCCGCCGGGGCCATGACGCTACCCACTCTCGCCCTGCTGTTCGGCGGCGATAACGGCTGGCGCTATGCTCTGGGCCTGACCGGCGTTTTCACTTTTCTCTACGGCATCATTTACTACAAAGTGGCCCGCAACACGCCTAAAGGTTCAACCTACTTCAAACCGAAAAAATCCGGCGGCCTGGAGGTCACCAGCAAAGGCGACTTTATCTTCTACCTGGTGATGAACGTGCCCATGTATCTGGCCCTGGCGGTGCTGGCTTGGAAACTGTCTCCCGCCGGCGTCGCCCTGCTTACCGACAACACCATGTACATTCTGTGGATAGCTCTCGGGATACTGTTCCTGTTCCAGACCAGCCAGATCTGGAAGGTCAACAAGGAAAATCTGACTCACGGCGCGCCCGAGTATGAGCGCTACAAGTTCAAACAGGTGGCGCTGCTGGATCTGGCTTACTTTGTGACCTTTGGTTCAGAACTGGCGGTGGTGTCCATGCTGCCGCTGTTCTTCCTGGAGACCTTCGATGGTCTGGACCCGGTCAAAGCAGGCCTGCTGGCCTCCGGTTTCGCATTCATGAACCTGGTGGCCCGTCCCACTGGAGGACACTTCAGCGATAAGATCGGTCGCCGCAAAAGCCTGATGCTGTTGATCGGCGGACTGGCCGGCGGCTACTTCGTGCTCAGCATGATCGACGGCGGCTGGTGGTTGCCTCTCGCGGTCGCCGCCACCATGTGCTGCTCTTTCTTCGTACAGGCGGGTGAAGGCGCAGTGTTCGCCATCGTACCCCTGGTGAAACGTCGCATGACCGGACAGATTGCAGGCATGGCAGGCGCATATGGCAACGTGGGCGGTGTCGCCTATCTCACCGTACTGTCATTCGTCGATTACAGCACTTTCTTCCAGGTGATCGCCGTCTCTGCGGCGGTGGTGTTCGTCGCCTGCTGGTTCCTGGACGAGCCCAGCGGACAGATTGCGGAAGTCATGCCTGACGGCAGCGTACATATGATCGATGTGAGCTGAACCGACATGAGTCAAACATGCCTCTGAGCATCCACCAGGGCTCTATCACCGCCGCCGGCGTCAAAGCCCTCAATGAAGACGCGGTGGCGGTATGCGTCCCCTCTGAAGAACGACGCCTGCACAGTAAAGGCGTCGTCGCCACGCTGGCGGACGGCGTCAGCTCCGCGGAAGCCGGCAAGGAAGCCAGCGCCACCGCAGTGGACCTGTTTATCGCCGACTACCTGAAGACACCGGACACCTGGGCTGTCAGTCACGCAGGCCAGAAGATACTCTCCTCCCTCAACCTCAGGCTGTATCGCAAAAGTCAGGAATTCGTGCATGAGGCCAAGGGTTATCTGTGCACCTTTTCCGCCTTGATTATCAAGTCCCGCACCGCGCATATTTTTCACGTGGGCGACAGCCGCATCTATCTGTTGCGTCATGGCGAACTGACCCGTCTGACCCGGGACCATATCGTCAGCCTGGGCGGCGGTAGAAAGATGCTCGCCCGAGCGGTGGGCATGGATAACAACCTGCCCATTGATTACGGCAAAACCCCGCTGGAAATTGGCGATATTCTGATCCTTACCTCCGACGGCGTGCATGACTTTCTCAATGACGATCGGATCAAGGACATCGTCGATCATGCGCCCACCGCACAGGAAGCGGTGGATGAGTTGCTGCAACAGTCGCTACATGCCGGGAGCAATGACAACCTCAGCGCTATCGTGTTGGCGGTGGATGATTTGCCGGACACCACGCTGGAAGATTACAGCAACCAGTTAACCCGCCTGCCCTTTCCCCCAGAGCTGGAGCCCGGCATGACGCTGGACGGGCTTGTCGTCGAAAAAGAGATCTTTGCTTCTTCGCGCAGTCAGCTGTACCTGGTGAAAGATCAGGACAGCGGTGAGCGCTGGGTAATGAAAACGCCTTCGCGGAACTATTTGGGAGACGTCAGCTATATCGATCGTTTCATCCAGGAAGAGTGGATCGGCAAGCGCATCGAAAATCCGCATGTGGTGCGCATTATTGAGCAGCCGCAGCCGCGGACCTGTCTCTACTATTTGATGGAACATGTAGAGGGAATCACGCTGCAGCAATGGATCAAGGCTCATCCCTTTCCCAAACCCAAAATCGCCTTTGCGCTGATCGAGCAGATCGCCAACGGATTGTCCGCTCTGCATAGCCAGGACACGATTCATCAGGACCTGAAGCCCGCCAATATCATCGTCAGCGCTGATAACCGGGCGACGATCATCGACTTCGGCTCCGTTTACGTGGCGGGAGTCGCCGAGGTTTTCCGTCCCTTGGAGCATGTCGCCGCGCTGGGCACCGCCTCCTATTCAGACCCGCTGTATCTGCTGGGGCAAAACACCGGCGCACGAGGCGATCTCTACGCCCTGGCGACCATCGCCTACGAAATGTTCACGGGCGAACTGCCCTACGGCGACCCCATCAACGAATGTCGCTCCCGTTTTGATTATGATCGTCTGCGCTATCGCTCCGCCATGCAGTTCAACCCGGTGATTCCTCTTTGGTTTGACCGGGCGCTGCAAAAAGGCGTGGCGTTCGATCTGGATCAGCGTTATCAGACCATGGACGCCTTGCTGCAAGACCTGAAAAACCCCAATCCGGCGTTCCTGCAAGACAACCCCCTGGAAATGGAAGACCGCAGCCCGGTCATGTTCTGGCAAATGCTGTCGGGATTCTGGGCGCTGATTTTGCTGCTGGTGCTGATCCTGTTTTCCTGTCAGGGACCTTCGTGAACGCGCTCGCCATCCACCAGGCCGTTTTCCTTCAGAATCCGCTCAAACTCGCCACTCTCCTTGATAATGGCCAGGCCCCGATTGAAGGCGTCGATGTATTGCTGGTGACGGGGATTTTCCAGGCCGCTGATAACGTACAGCTTGTTGGCGCTCAGAGGCGGCTCCACGAATTCCAGCATCGGCAATAGCGCAGGCTCCTCCCGTTGGATGCGATAACGGGCCACCAGCTCGTCCTCCAGAGTCAGATTGATGCGCCGTTGCGACAACATCAAAACACTCTGCATGAACTGCGTGACTTCCAGACGGGTGAAGTAATCGGCCTCCATGAACGCATCGTTGTAGGCATAGCCGCGCACTACGCCGATCACTCTGCCGCGCAGGCTCGGTAACCCCGTAAATTCGAACAGGTCACCCTTGAGCTTGATGAATTTGACTTCGTTAGTGAGATAAGGGGCGCTGTAGGCGAACAGCGCTGTGCGCTCCTGACTCCACCATGCGTCGAGAATCAGGTCGAAGGTTCCGCGCCGGGTTCCTTCCACCGCTCGCGCCCAGGGGACGAAAAGCTGCTTTACCTTGTAGCCCTGGGTGGCGAAAGCGGCGTTGGCGATTTCAACGGAGACGCCGCCCTGAGGGTGTTCGGGATCAATAAAAGGGGGCCAGGGGTCTGCTGCGGCCTTAAGTTCAATAAGGTCCGCGGCGGCCGCCCCTTTACCGCCCAGTAGAGCGGCGATAGCGATCAACAGCAACAACGCCTTCGCCATTTTCGTTTGCTCCGCCAATAAGAAAACATTGCATGAGAATGAAGTAAGTATGCATCAAAAACGAAAAAGCGCATCCAGATCAAGTTTCCGTTAAAAAACGCTAACTAGAGGATTTATATAGCGGTTTGTCCTAAGTCATTTTACCTACTCTTTTGTTTTTTAAACCAGTATATTTACGCCCGCGTGGTTAAAGGGGTATCTAACCGCGCCAACATCAAAACTAAGGAAGGAATGACATGAATAACAAATTAGCGAAAAGCTACTCCCGGCTAACCTCTTCACTCACCCTCGGCGCTCTCATCGTTGCCGCCCCAGCAGGCGCAGCCAGCTTCCAAGTCACCAAATTCACCGACGGCTATGACGGCGTATGCGACAGCGACTGTTCATTACGCGAAGCTATCCAACAGGCTAACGAGAATGCAGGCCCGGATAAAATCATCCTGGACGCAGGCGTCTACAAATTATCCATCCCAGCCGATAGCGCCATGGATGAAGAAGACGAAAACCTGAACGGCGACCTGGACATCCTGGATGATCTGGTTATCGAGGGTCAGGGCATCGACATCAGCATCATCGACGCAGACGGTCTGGACCGCGCCATCGAAGTGTTGAAAGAAGTCAAAGTGGAAATGCGCGGCTTCACCATCCGTAACGGCAACGTGCGTGATTACGGCGGCGGCATCGAGAACTACGGCGAACTGATGCTGCGTCAAATGCGCATCACCGGCAACGTCACCAAGGGCGAACTGAATCCCGGCAACGGCGGCGGCATCTCCAACGAAGGTATGCTCGACATCTATCAGTCCATCCTTGACGACAACCGCGCGCAAGGCGATGAAGCTCACGGCGGCGCTATCTACAACACCGGCTCCCTGTTCGTGCGTGAAACCACTTTCGAAAACAACTCTTCCGAGAACGAGAGCCTGACCGGCGCGGGCGGCGCGATCTACAACCGCGGCGTAGCGGACATTTCCCGCACCACTTTCGCCAATAACGTCGCTGACTCCACCGGTTCTGCGTTCCTGAACGATGACGCAGCTGATCTGTGGCTGAGCAACAGCACACTGAGCGGCAACATCGCTCTGGGTGAAAATGGCGCAACCTTGGTAAACGGCGTCACCAACCCGACTCTGCAAGGCGTCGCCACCATGAAAGTCGTCCACGTCACCCTGGCGGACAACACGGGCCACGGCTTCTACAACTACGGCGACGTCAACGTTCGCAACAGCCTGATGCTCGGCAACCACCTGCTCGACAACAGCGGCTTCGCAGACTGTGCGGACTACGGCGTGTCCTACCGCAACAAGGGCCTGATGACCGGCATCGGCGCAGGCAACTGTAAGGCGGATATGGAAGTGGCCAGCGAAGACGTGTTCACCCAGGTGCTTTATCCTTTGATGGATAACAGCGGCCTGACCAAAACTCACCGTCTGCGTGAAACCAGCCCGGCGATTGACGCGGGCATGGGCCTTTGCGCCAGAACTGACCAGCGTCGCGTAGTGCGTCCAAAAGACGGCAATGGCGACGGCGTTGAGAACTGCGATCTGGGCTCTTTCGAATTCGTCCTGCCCTAATACGCATCGGTTGAGATGAACAGCCAACGGGGGAGCGCTTCACACGCTCCCTTTTTTCATTCCCCTACCCTCGCCCTCACTCTTACCATCCGCAATCTTCCCTCTTGACGCTCAGAACTGATTAAAAATACGCTTCGCCTTATGCCGTAAATAACCACTAACTTAATGAAATTACGAAAATTTACTGCATAAAAGCCCGATTAGGGTTTATGATCCGGTTCCCACATTTTTATATATTGCGGAAAACTGGAGCGCCGTCTGAAGCGGCAATATCCGCAGTCGGTTACAACACCAGGACAGTAGTTGTGAACAAAATATCCCCAAACCAACTCTTGTGCGCGCGGCCCCACCGCATGCTGAACTCCCTGACGCGGCTCGCCCGTCTGGTTCCGTCTGCGTTAATTCTGGCAGGCGCAACTTCATCGGCGTTGGCGGCTGAGAGCAAATACTACGGCGTCATCGATCAGTACCCGATCACCATGACGCTGTCGATTGAAGAAAACGGTTCCATAAAAGGCGGCTACTTTTACGACCGCTACAAAACGGCCATCGAACTGCATGGGGGCATTCAGGGTTCGAATATTCATCTGGAAAGCAGCGCCCCCAAGGGCAAAGATGAAGAGAACTTTGACGGCAGCTTCACCACTACCATCATCGCTGGCCACAGCTACAACGCTGGCGCGGTGATCCCCAACGAAATCAAGGGATACTGGACTCATTCGGGCAAGAAGCTGCCTTTTACTCTTACCCTGGGACCCTACGAAGATGGCAAACTGACCTGCGAGGAAATGCGGGCGCAACCAGCGCGCGTGTTTTCTGAAGACCCGGATCTAGGGTCTGGCGGCGGCAGCCCGTTGGATGTGGATTACCAGTGTCCGGAGAGCCTGGCTGAACAGCCATTTTTGCAGTCTCTTAAGACATTGAGCGCCGCTTTTCGCAGCGAACAGGGATCTCAGCTCTGCACCGGCACCATTATTCACGCCCAGTGGCGTTATTATCACTTTGAACTGCTGGAGGCGGGTTTCGCGCCGGAAATGAATCTGGCCCGCATCGAACCGAATGACAGAGCGCGCAATCGCGCGGCGACTTTGGACTATCTACGCTACTGGTCTCTGGAAAGCATCTACAACCTGCCCTATTACCATGAATACCTGCAAGTAATGCAGCAGGCGGAGACCGACCTGGCCGCTCATTACGCCAGCCGCTTCGATATGGACGACGCCAAAGCGCACGCCGCCGCACAAGCAGGCGTGGACCTGTTCCTGCAACGTGCGGCGGGAGCCTATCCCAGCAGCCAGGATCATACCGTTGCGCCGCTGGCGACGTTGATGTTCAACAAGAAAGCGCCAACCTTGGAGACCGTGCGTGAACTTATCATCGACGCCGACCAAAGCGCGCGCCTGCAAGCATTAAACGCCGCTTTAGGATTAGAGCTGCCGACAGAGATCGTTAAAGCGCTGCTGGACTCCGTTGAGGACGTCAACCAGGGTGATGAACCCCCTTTGTTCTTCGCCGTGCATAATCCCGACAATGTGCGTTTGTTGCTCAACAAAGGCGCGGACGTCAACTATCAGAACGGCTTCGGCAAAACAGCGCTGTATTATGCTATTCAGTTCAATTTACCTGAGTCCGCGCAAACCCTGCTGGACGCAGGCGCGGAGGTGAATCATCGCTATAAATCCGGGCCTGAGGTGCAGTACGATTGCCGCTACAACATCACCCGCACTTTGCGCAGTCCGTTGATGCACGCCGCCCAGCATGCTGACGCCGCCATGCTGGAGCTGTTGATCAAAGCGGGCGCCGATCCCTCATTGGTGGACGGCCTTGGCGACACGGCATTGACTTATGCAGAAGAAAACGACAAGCCGGAGAATGCGGCCTATCTGAAGAACCTCGCTACGCAATCTCAGGCGAGCGCGAATCAGTAACGTCTCCACAAGACGATCTAAGCCGCCCCAAGGCGGCTTTTTTATGCCTGAAATTCACCCATAAAAAAAGGGTCGCAGCAGCAACCCTTTTCATGTCTTCAGCGGCGCTTTTTGCTTACCGCACAACAGCCATTACATACGTTTTTTATCCAGTCCCAGCACAGACAGGGTTCTGGCGCGTACGCTGTGCAGCAGCTCTGCATTGTCCACCAGCGACTCGCCATAGGAAGGAATCATCTCCTTCAGTTTGGCGTTCCAGTCTGCGCTGCTCAAACGGTCCTTGAAGCACCGCTCGATCACGTCGACCATCGCCTTCACCGCCACAGAAGCGCCTGGCGAGGCGCCCAGCAGCGCCGCCAGCGAGCCGTCTTTGGAAGCCACCAGCTCGGTGCCGAATTCCAGTTTGCCGCGGCCTTGCGCGTCACGTTTGATGATCTGCACGCGCTGTCCGGCTTCCGCCAGCGTCCAGTCGTCTTCTTTCGCTTCGGGGAAGTAGTTCAGCAGCGACTTCACGCGATCTGAATGCGACTGCATCGCTTCTTTAATCAGGTAACGGGTCAGGTCCATGTTGTTGATGCCCACGGACATGATCGGACCAAAGTTGTTGGCGCGGATGGAGCCAAACAGGTCAAAGGAAGAGCCTGTTTTCAGGAATTTGGTGGTAAATCCGGCGTACGGCCCAAACAGTAACGCAGGCTCGCCGTTGATGATGCGGGTGTCCAGATGCGGAACCGACATGGGCGGCGCGCCAATGGCCGCTTTACCATACACCTTGGCGTAATGGCGTTTGACGATATCTGGCTTCTTGCACACCAGCCACTGACCGCTGACCGGGAAACCGCCGTAGCCGTCGCCTTCCGGGATGCCGGATTTCTGCAGCAACGGCAACGCGCCGCCGCCGGCGCCCAGGAATACGAATCCGGTGTCGATAGTTTTGCTTCCGCCATTGCGACTGTCGGACAGCTGCACAGTCCAGCGTCCGTCCTGCTTTTGCTTGAGGCTCTTCACCGGATGGCTCAGCAGCAACTCAAAGTTGGCGTTCTTTTGCAGATGCTCCACCATATTGCGGGTCAGAGAGCCGAAGTCCACGTCGGAACCGTAGCGAACGCGCGTCGCCGCCACTTTCTGCATGGGATCGCGATGCTCCATGACCAGCGGCATCCAATCCTGCAGCGTGCGGGGATCGTCGCTGAACTCCATGTCTTTGAACAGATGATGAGCGCTCAATAATTGATGGCGCTTGCGCAAAAACGCGATGTCCGACTCGCCCCAGACAAAACTTTCGTGCGGACAGGTGTTGATGAATTCATTTGGACTTGGCAGTCCGCCGCGCTCCACCAGATAACTCCAGAACTGCAGCGAAACTTCGAAAGAAGCGTTGATGGCGAGCGCCCGGGTGATTTCGATATTGCCGTCGCCGCTTTCCGGGGTGTAGTTCAGCTCACAATATCCAGCGTGGCCTGTGCCTGCATTATTCCAGCCGTATGTGCTTTCGTGAGCGACATGATCGAGTCTTTCCACCATGACGATATTTAAGGATGGGTCTAACTGCATCAGCATCGTCCCAAGGGTCGTGCTCATAACACCGCCGCCAACTAGCAGCACATCCGCCTTTTTTACAGTCATTACAATCGCGCCTTTGCAAGAAAATCAAAATCTGGTGACAAGCGATAAAACCGCCGCCGATTATGGAGGATTTGGGCGAAAGGTCAAAGATAAGTGCGTCCGCCCCTGGCGAGAAGCGTTTGCTTTTCTGCTCTGTCGAGGGCTATGTTCCTGTCGCCTCGATATTGGAAGAGAACCCGAAAAGCCAAACGTACCTGGCCACGGGGTCGCAATTATACCTTAATTTAATCGCTAAACGAGCGTTTAATTGCTTACGGATAATTTATTGTGACGAGCCCCGCTGCATCAGGGCCAGCCCCACCCGGCATGGCGAGACATAACCCTTTGTAATAAATAAGAAATATTACTGAAGCAATGGAGATCCGTCCTGCGCAAAACGGTAACCGTGAATTTCCGCCGCCTCCACCAGTCTGTGCAAATAATCCACAATCGCCCGGCGCTCAGCCAGCTCCCGCAAATAACTGCGCAATTTTTCTTCAACATAAGAAAACGGTAAAAGGTCGCCAAGAAGGTTGCGCTCCACCCACACCACATGAACGCCGTATCGGCTCTCTATGGGACTGGCGAGCAAACCATGATCATGACGAAACACCGCCGCCTCAAACTCAGCCACGGTTTGCCCACGCGACAGCTGCCCCAGGGAGCCGCCCTGCTCTTTGGAAGGACAGGCTGAAAACTTCTGCGCCAGCATGGCGAACTGTTCTGGGTTTGATTGCAACCGCTCGATCAGCGCCTTGGCCTGCTCCAGTTTCAATGAGCGCTCCTTGACGTCATCAGGGGCCGCCGCCAGCAGAATATGCCTAGCCTCCACCAACGGAGACGAAGAGAACTGTTCCGGGTGGCCGCGATAGAATCGCTCACATTCCTCCGTCGTCGGCTCACGGACTGGGGCTTCTCGTTGCAACAGTTGATCAATGACTTCATCCTGTGACAGCCCTTCTGTATCCATCTCCAGCGCCCGGGCGCGTTGGCGCAACAGTTCGCTGACGATCAAGGCGCGAGCCGCCTGATTCAACGCGTCCTCCTGGCTTTCCGAAGGGAAATACTGCATTTCCTGAAATATCGCCGCCTCAGAGATTGCAACGCCGTTTACGCTGATGTCTGTGTTCATGGTCTTCCTCACTGTGCTTCTTGCAGGTCGCCCCTCACCCTCCACTATTTAAGAAGGTTCGGGGCGGGCGTTGCGGAAAGGGTCTCTATCTCGCCCGAACGACTTGATAGTTGCGGGTAAAGTAGCGCACCGGAACGCTCCACACATGCACCAGCCGGCTGAAAGGGAACAGCAGGAACAGGGTCATGCCGAGGAAGATGTGCAGTTTATAGATCACATGCACACTGCTGACCGCCGCCGCGGCATCCGCGGCATTAAACGTCACCAGAGATTGCGCCCAGCTCATCAGCTTGAGCATTTCAGTCCCGTCCATGTGACCTGAGGACACGAAGATGCTGAGCAATCCCAGAATCAGTTGCGCATAAAGCAGCAACAAAATCGCGATGTCCATTTTGCTGGAATTGGCGCGCACCCGGGGATTAGTCAGACGGCGCTTGATCAGAATGGTCAGCCCGGCGAAGCAGATAATCCCAAACAGCCCGCCAATGCCCATCGCCATGGCCTGCTTGAAACTGGCGGAAATACCCAGCACATGCCATACCGCTTTCGGCGTCAGCAAACCGACGAAGTGTCCCGCCAGGATGGCGATGACGCCGATATGAAACAGGATGCTGCCGATGCGCAATTGACGACTTTCAAAAATCTGACTGGAGCTGGTTTTCCAGGTGTACTGATCCCTGTCATAACGAATCAGACTGCCTACGAAAAAGACCGCCAGCGCGATGTAGGGATAAACGGAAAACAGAAGTGTATTGATATAGTTCATGATATTTCTCCTCAACCCAGATTGGACTGGCGCTCGGCCATCGCCGCAGGGTCCAGTAACTGCACCGGCATGACGTCGTCTTTGCGCTGACTCGCCGCCGGACGATAACGCGCGTCGCCGCAACTGTTCATGGCGCTGTCCTGGGTGAACGTCACCGCTTCTTCCTCCCAGATTTTGTCCAGGGCTTCCGGGGTGTCGTCACGCTCCTCGCCCTTGATCTGTTCGCGCAGCGACGCCAGATTCACGTCCACCTCGGCAAGCTCGATCAGCGCATGAACCAACAGAGCATAAGGACTGTCACGCTCTTCCAGACGCGCCGCCAGCAGAGCGAGAATATGCGCCACGTCCTGCAGCCATCCTCGCGCCTGTTCGCCCTGCGTCGCGGCGAACTCAAGGTAGACCGGCAGATAATCCGGCAATTCGCGCACACTGATTTCCAGGCCCGCCTCACGATATTGTTGCAGCAGGTTGACCATGGCCTGCCCGCGGTCCCGGGATTCGCCATGCACGTGCTCAAACAGATGCAGTGATACCGCCCGACCGCGTTCGAACAGGCCATCGTATTCACTCTGCAAATCCAGTAAATCGCGACTGAAAAAATCGTCGATAAAATTTTCCAGCCGTCGCCGGGTTAAGGTTGTCAGAAGCTGGTCATCCTTAACCAAGCCTCTGACAAGCGCCGAACTTGCATACAGTTCCTCGGTGGGGTAATCCAACAACCGGGATATCAACTTCAAAATGACCATGATTAATCCTCCTGCCGCACCGGAATGACCTGCCGCACCGTCGCCTGTTTACCGCCAAACAGGTTCACCGGGTTGTCGCCGTCGGAGCAGCCATTGCCGAAGCTGAAGCCGCAACTGCTCTTGAGGTCATAAGCGTTCTCCGCGTATTCCCGGTGGGTGGTGGGAATCACAAAGCGGTCTTCATAGTTAGCCAGAGCCATGATGCGATACATGTCTTCCACCAGGGATTTAGTCAAACCCACCTGCTCCAGGACTTTCAGGTCCTCGACCTTATCCACGTGCTTGGCGCGCATGTAGGCGCGCATGGCGATCATGCGCTCCAGCGCCCGCACTACCGGCGCTTCATCTCCCGCCGTCAGCATGTTGGCCAGATAACGCAGGGGAATACGCAGGCTTTTCAGGTCTGGAATCTCGCCGTTCATGCCCACATGTCCCTGCTCCACCGCATTCTGGATCGGGCTGAGCGGCGGCACGTACCAGACCATGGGTAAAGTGCGGTATTCCGGGTGCAGCGGCAGCGCCACTTTCCAGTCAATCGCCATCTTATAGACTGGCGACTGCATGGCCGCCTCCAGCCAAGCCTGGGGAATGCCTTCCGCCCGCGCCGCTTCCTGCACCTTGGGATCATGCGGGTCCAGGAAAATATCGCATTGCGCCTGATACAGATCCTGATCTGAGGCGGCGGAGGCCGCGTCTTTGATGCGATCCGCGTCGTATAACAACACGCCCAGATAGCGGATGCGGCCGACACAGGTTTCCGAACAGACGGTCGGCTGCCCGCTTTCTATACGCGGATAGCAGAAGATGCATTTCTCGGACTTGCCGCTCTTCCAGTTGTAATAGATCTTTTTGTAGGGACAGGCGGAGACGCACATCCTCCAGCCCCGGCATTTGTCCTGATCAATCAATACAATGCCGTCCTCTTCCCGCTTATAGATGGCGCCGCTGGGGCAGGAAGCCACGCAGGCGGGATTCAAACAGTGCTCGCATAACCGCGGCAGATACATCAGGAAGGTTTTTTCAAACTCGCCGTACATGTCCGCCTGCACCTGATCAAAGTTTTTGTCTTTGCGGCGCTTGGCGAACTCCGTACCCAGGATTTCCTCCCAGTTAGGCCCCCATTCGATTTTCTCCATGCGGCGGCCGTCAATCAGCGAGCGCGGACGCGCAGTAGGCTGATGCTTGCGGTCCGGCGCGGTGTGCAGATATTGATAGTCGTAATCGAAGGGTTCGTAGTATTCATCGATTGTCGGCAGGTCCGGATTGCCGAAAATATTCGCCAACACCCGATGACGGCCGCCGATGCGCGGCTTCAAAGTTCCGTCGGCGCCGCGTTTCCAGCCGCCTTTCCATTTCTCCTGATTCTCCCATTCTTTGGGATAACCGACGCCGGGCTTACTTTCCACGTTGTTGAACCAGGCGTACTCCACCCCTTCCCGCGACGTCCATACGTTCTTGCAGGTGATGGAGCAGGTGTGACAGCCGATACACTTGTCCAGATTCAGGACCATTCCGATTTGAGCGCGTACTTTCATAATCTGTCTCCAATCACTCTGTATCTAGCCAGTCAACATTATTCATTTTGCGTACGATGACGAACTCATCGCGGTTGCAGCCAACGGTGCCGTAGTAGTTAAAGCCGTATGACTGCTGCGCGTAGCCGCCGATCATATGGGTCGGCTTCATCACCGCGCGGGTCACGGAGTTGTGAATGCCGCCCCGGGTCTGGGTCATTTCCGCTCCGGGCGTGTTGATGATCCGCTCCTGAGCGTGATACATCATCGCCATGCCTTCCGGCACCCGCTGTGACACCACCGCCCGTGCAGCGATGGAGCCGTTGACGTTGAACACCTCGATCCAGTCGTTATCCTCCAGGCCGGCCTTTTTGGCGTCGGTTTCGCTCATCCACACGATGGGGCCGCCCCGGGACAAAGTCAGCATCAGCAGGTTGTCCGAATAGGTGCTGTGAATACCCCATTTCTGGTGCGGCGTAATCCAGTTGAGCAGGATCTCCTTGTTGCCGTTGGGTTTGCTGTTCATCACCGGCGAGGTGGTTTTCAAGTTGATCGGCGGCTTGTAGACGCACATGGTTTCGCCGAAGTCGCGCATCCATTCATGGTCCTGATAGAACTGCTGACGTCCGGTGATGGTGCGCCAGGGAATCAGCTCATGGACGTTGGTGTAGCCTGCGTTATAGCTCACATGTTCATCCTCCAGCCCAGACCAGGTAGGTGAGGAAATAATCTTGCGGGGTTGCGCTACGATGTCGCGGAAGCGGATTTTTTCTTCCTCTTTCGGCCGCGCCAAGTGGGTGTGATCGAGACCCGTGGCGCGCCCCAATGCTTCCCAGGCTTTCACCGCCACATGGCCGTTGGTCTCCGGCGCCAGAGACAGAATCACTTCCGCCGCGTCGATGGCGCTTTCGATTTTGGGACGACCGCCGCGGGCGCTGTCTTCGTCGTGAGTCAGGTTCAGTTTGGCGAGGAACGCCACTTCTTCTTTAGTATCCCAGTTGATGCCTTTGCCGCCGTTCCCCAGCGTGTCCAGCAGAGGGCCGACTGAGGTGAAACGGTTATAGGTGTTGGGGTAGTCCCGCTCCACCACGACCATGTTGGGGGCCGTCTTGCCGGGTATCAGGTCGCATTCGCCTTTCCACCAGTGTTTGACGCCAAACGGCTGGGCGATTTCCGCCGGAGTGTCGTGCAGAATCGGCACGGTCACCAAGTCTTTTTCCACGCCCAGATGACCTTGCGCCGCCTTGGAGAACTGCTTGGCGATGCCTTTGAAGATGTCCCAGTCGCTGCGCGCTTCCCACACCGGGTCCACCGCTTTGGACAGAGGATGAATGAAAGGATGCATATCTGAGGTATTCAGATCGTCCTTTTCGTACCAGGTCGCCGTTGGCAACACAATGTCGGAATACAGACAGGTGGTGGACATGCGAAAGTCCAGCGTCACCAGCAAGTCCACCTTGCCTTCCGGCGCTTCGTCGCGCCAGGTCACGTCGTCCGGCTTGGTTTCTCCCATTTCCCCGAGATCTTTGCCCAGCAGACCATGCTTGGTTCCCAACAGGTGACGCAGCATGTATTCATGGCCTTTGCCGGAGGAACCCAGCAGGTTGCTGCGCCAGATAAACATGTTGCGGGGATAATTCTGAGGGTTATCCGGGTCCTCACAGGCGAATTTCAGCTGGCCTTCTTTCAACAATTTGACGGCGTAGTCTTTCGGGTCCATGCCCTCCACCGCCGCTTCTTTGGTCAGCATCAGCGGGTTCATGCCCAGCTGCGGCGCAGACGGCAGCCACCCCATACGCTCGGCGCGGGTGTTGTAATCAATGATGGAGGCGCTCCATTTGCCTTTGTCCGCCAGGGGCGACACCACCTCCGTCATCTGCAGTTTTTCATAGCGCCATTGGTCGGCATGGTTATAAAAGAAGGAGGTGCCGTTCATCTGCCGGGGCGGACGTTGCCAATCCAATCCAAACGCCAGAGGCAGCCAGCCGCACTGAGGACGCAGCTTCTCCTGCCCCACATAATGCGCCCAACCGCCGCCGCTTTGGCCAACGCAACCGCACAGCATCAACATGTTGATCAGCCCGCGGTAGTTCATGTCCATGTGATACCAGTGGTTCAGCGCAGCCCCGACAATGACCATAGAGCGGCCATGGGTTTTATCCGCATTGCGGGCGAACTCGCGCGCCACGCGGATCACGTCTGCCTGCGGAACGCCAGTGATTTTTTCCTGCCAGGCCGGCGTGTAGGGAATATCGTCGGAGTAATCCTTGGCGCAGGCTGGATCATCATAGCCATTGTCGACGCCATAGTTGGCCACGGTCAGATCGAATACGCAGGCCACTTTTACCATGGAGCCATCCGCCAGTTGCACGTGCTTCACCGGCACTTTGCGGATCAGCAGTTCATCGTGATCGGTGTGCTGGAAGTAGTCATATTCGTGCTCCTGCCCGCCAAAATAGGGAAACGCCACTGGCGCGATTTCATCGCTGATATTTTTCAGGCTGAGCGCCAGTTTCACTTCCGCGCCGGACTTACCATCCAGTTGCTGGATATTCCATTTGCCCTGCTCGCCCCAGCGATACCCAACAGAGCCAGTGGGTGATATCAGCTCGCCGGTAGCTTCATTAACTGCGATGGTTTTCCATTCCGGATTGTTGTCCTGCCCCAGATTACCGGACAGGTCCGATGCGCGCAGGAAACGGCCTTGAATGTAACGGCCTTCGTGCTCTTCCAGCATGACCAGCATGGGCATGTCGGTGTAACGGCGCACGTAGTCAGTGAAATATTCACTGGGATTATCCACGTGAAAGTCTTTCAGAATCACATGGCCAAACGCCATGGCCAGCGCGGAGTCGGTTCCCTGTTTGGGCGCCAGCCAGGTATCGCCGAATTTGGAGCACTCGGAATAGTCCGAAGTGATGACGCAGGTCTTGGTTCCTTTGTAACGCACTTCTGTCAGGAAGTGCGCGTCAGGAGTACGGGTCTGCGGCACATTGGAGCCCCAGGCGATGATGTAGTTGGAGTTGTACCAGTCCGCCGCCTCCGGTACGTCGGTCTGCTCGCCCCAGATTTGCGGAGACGCTGGCGGCAAGTCGCAATACCAGTCATAGAAGCTCAGGCAATTGCCGCCGATCAGTGACAAATAGCGGGAGCCGGCGGCGTAGGACACCATGGACATGGCGGGAATCGGCGAAAACCCGGAGATACGGTCAGGACCATAACGTTTCGCGGTATAGACGTTGGCGGCGGCGATAATCTCGTTAACCTCATTCCATGAACTGCGCACGAATCCGCCCAGGCCACGGCGCTGCTTGTAGGACTTGGCCTTAGCCGGATCTTCAACAATGCTCTCCCAGGCGTCGACGGGATCGTCGTGCCTTTGCTTCGCTTCGCGCCACAGCTTGATCAGGCTTTGCCTGACTTTGGGATACTTGAGCCGGTTAGCGCTGTAGATGTACCAGGAATAACTGGCGCCTCGCGGGCACCCTCTGGGTTCATGATTGGGGAGGTCCGGGCGCGTGCGGGGATAGTCGGTCTGCTGGGTTTCCCAGGTCACCAGACCATCTTTGACGTAGATCTTCCAGCTACAGGAGCCGGTGCAATTCACTCCATGGGTGGAGCGCACGATTTTATCGTGCTGCCAACGACGGCGATAACCGTCCTCCCAACTACGATCGTCTTTGGTGGTGGCGCCGTGTCCATCCGCGAAAGTCTCTCCTTTGCGTTTGAAAAACTGCAGTCTATCCAGAAAATGGCTCATGTCGGACTCCTCATCAGAACCTGCTTCGAAGCATGGAGCACAGCGTTAGAGACAGGTCGTTTTTTAATTTCAAATTCATTCTAGGAGAGCCCGGGGGACTATAATTGATGCAAATCAAAGCGGTTTTTTGGGGACGCGTCAGCATACTCTGACGCATACCTCTTAGGGGGTAGAGGCGAAAAAAGCGTTGTTCATATTTTTCAATAAGTTATACATTGGAAGCATAGATTGACTGAGCTAACGACAGGTCTCGGTTCTTTGGTAGTACTCCCCCCTGGAAGGAGTTCGAAACGATGATTGCGCGATTCCAGAAATCCCTGATCTTCCGAATGGGCGCGTTGATGATCGCCATGGTGTCGCTGGCGATGATCACCATGCTGGCGTCATTCTTTATCTCCGAGTCGGCGGAAAAAGACGCGGAGGCGGTAAATATCGCCGGCTCGCTGCGCATGCAGAGCTACCGCATGCAGGCGCGACTGCTGACCCTGGATGCGCCCTCCGCGGATTTCGTAGCGGCGCTGACCCGCCAGTTTGCTGACCGCATCGAAAATCCCGTGCTGGTGGCGGAAGCCATGAAAGATGAGTCCGCGGAGCTGCATCATCAGTTCCTGCAGGTGCGAGAGCGGTGGGAGAAAGATGTCAGCGGCTTTATCGCCACCTACGCCCGCAATCCGGACCGCCGCATTGCAGATCAGCTGGGCGAGAAGATCGACAAGTTTGTTGATGAGATAGACAACCTGGTGCAGCTCTATCAGATTCGCGCAGAGAATCGCATCGAAAACCTGCGTCTGATACAAATCAGCGCCCTCTTTCTCACCTTCGCCCTGGTCAGTTTCTCTCTGCTCATTCTCCATCATCATGTCGAGCTGCCCTTACGCAGCCTGACGCAAAACGCCCGCAAAATCGCCCGCGGCGATTTCAGTGATCGTCTGGAGGTGAAAAACGACGACGAACTGGGTCTGCTGGCGGAGACGTTCAATCAGATGAGCGATGCGTTATCGGAGATGTACGAGTCGCTGGAGACGCGAGTCAAAAACAAAACCCAGGCGCTGAAACGCAGTAACGACTCCTTGAATTTTCTTTACCATCTGGCCCGGGAGGTCAGCGAGAAAACCCATGAAAATATTGATTTTCAGGCCTGGCTGGAGGAACTCACCAGCATTACCGCCGTCGGCGGCGTCGAACTGTGCCTGAAAACGCCCGAGGCGGTGATTCCCTATGAGCACATCCGCAACGATTACATGATGGAGCTGCCTTCAACCTGCCAGCGTCAGGAATGCGAAAAGTGCATGGTGGAGAAAGCCCAGGTGTGCCGGGACAATGACGAGGTGCAGGTGCGTTATCCTCTGATCAAGGAAGGCGTGCAGTATGGCGTCATCGTTTGTTCTCTGCACAACAGCCAGTTTTTGGAAGGCTGGCAGCATCAATTATTGCAATCCTTCTCTGATCAGGTCGCCGTTGCTCTTAGTCTGAAAAATCAGGGAGATCAGGAACGTCGGGTGTCTCTGATGAACGAACGCAACGTTATCGCCCGGGAACTGCACGACTCCTTGGCGCAAAGCCTCTCCTATCTAAAGATACAGGTGGCGCGCCTGACCCGCGCCTTGCAATCCAAACAGGTGGAAGACGAACAGATTGACGGCATTACCGCAGAACTGAAAGAAGGCATCACTTCCGCCTATCGGCAGTTACGCGAGCTGCTCACCACATTCCGCCTGAGCATTTCCGAAAAAGGCCTGCATGCGGCGATTTTACATACCGTCGAACAACTGACTGAGCAGAGCACAAACGTCAAAATCGTGTTGGATTATCGGGTGGAAGATATTCCCTTTTCCCCCAACGAAGAAATTCATTTGCTGCAAATAACGCGGGAGGCGCTGCAGAACGCCGTCCGTCATTCTCAAGGCAATCTGGTCATGGTGTCGTTGCATTCGGACCCGATGAAAAAAGTCACTTTAGCTATCACTGACAATGGCGTCGGCATTCCCGAGGACCCAGAGAAGCTCAACCACTATGGCCTCGCCATCATGCGCGAGCGCACCCGCAACCTGCACGGAGAGTTGTCTATTCAACGCATGCCGGAGGGCGGCACCGGCGTGCTTTTCAGCTTTACTCCCAGCTACGTACAGGAGCGCAGAATCTCATACGCCGAATAATGTAGGAAATATCTCACACGCAATGCAGACATCGCGTCTATTTTCCTACCCCTCCCCATCCTAATATAGACACCAAGAGGATGCGCTGACACATAAGGACATGAAGCAAGGAAGCAACAAGGACGACCAAAGCCGACGGAAATAGGCATCAAGGGAAGCATCTGACACGGAAGACGCAGCATGGAACGTTGCGTCTTTTTCTTTGTGGAGCACGAACGCTCGGACGCGTCGACTGAATGGAGTCAGACAACAGCAGGTACGGACACCGAGGCTGGATGGGATGAAGGATTGAGGGATGAACAGGCGGGACGCCAGGGTGTACGAGATATCCTACAGACAATGCAGATATGTCGTCTATCCTCCCTACCAGGCCATGGCTAATATAGCCACAACGGATGCGAAAACGCGGCAAGGAAAGCCCGCAAAGGACTGCAGCAAGGATAGCAAAAGAGCCGCAGGAACCGGCAAAAGGAAGCATCAAATGGAAAAGGCGCAATATGGATATTGCGCTTTTTGTTTTTCTGGACCCCGCCTTTCTAAACTCCCCCCACTCTTATCTCTTCATTGATTAGTCTACGCCCCGATTTCTTTTCACAACTCTATGACATGCATGCGAAATTTTATTTTGGAAACGCTATCCTTTATCCTCGCCGGCTATCATTAAAACCTATCAGCTATAGAAAGCCCGCCATTATGGATATGACATTCGTGGAGTTCGCCAATATTCTGGCGCAGAATCTTTTCCCAATTACCTTTAACAGCCTCGCCGCCATCATTCTACTGCGCTACTTCCGCAGCAGCGCGCTGGTCGTCGCCTTGGCGGTATGTTTGATTGCAAGCGCACTTTATTACTTGCTATTTCCCTTCACTTTTTATTTGGATACGAGCGACGACAGGTTCATTTTCGGCTTGTATTCAGCGATTGGCGGGGGTTTTCAACAAGGAATGATGATCACGCTCATCGGCTTTCTGCTTTTCAAAAAGGAAAGAGTGGACAGACTTAGAGACTCCACCAAGGCATTGGGTGGATTTACTCTTACCCTCCTCGCCGCAGCCAGCGTCATGAGCGTATACACCAGCATTCTGGCTTTCTCGAAAAAGTCCTCATTCATGTACGGCGCAAGTGACGAGCTGATCTACATCCTGATCACTTACCTGTTCGCCACCACTTATTCACTGGTTTCACTGATGTTGATGACATACGTCCAGTGGCGGGTGATTYCTGAATCCAAACGCCCCCATTCGCCCAAATACATGGCCTGGTTGATGGCGATTCCGGTATTCAATATTTTCTGGTTGTGCAGCAGCTTGAGCCGCTGGGCGCAAACCGTCAAAGGCGCCCTTGGCGACGCCAATGCTCGCGAGGCGCAGTTGGCAGACCGGGTACGCTATGTCTTCATCAGCCTGCTGTGCGGATGGCTTTTCATCACCCTGATATCAGTAACCGTCAGATATCCGGACAAAGCGACCGTCATCTTCATGGGGCTGCTGTCACTAGTCTTGCTGGGGCTAAGCATCGCCTACCTCGTTTACGTGATAAAACTCATCTGCAGCTTTCACACGCTGGAGCAAAAGATTCAGCAGACCAATACAGTTGAATCATCCATCGAAAGCTAAGTCATAAGCCGCCTCCAGGCGGCTTTTTCGATTGGGAATACACGCCTCGCCCTAAAACGTCACCGAAAAAGTCGCCACATTCTTCGCATGTGCATTAACAAAAACGCATAACAATAGAATTTTTTATTACTTTAAATTTTATGCTCGTTCCGTATCATGAATCCCGTGACTTGATGACCCGTAGTCTGGAGATGACCGATTCATGAACAGCGCGCAACTGATAACCCGCATAGGCGACAATAGCGCAGGGCTTTCTTACGAAGCCATCGCCGATTTGAACGCCTCCTATGCCCCGCTTGATTTTGAAGCGCGTATCCGTCGCCTGTATCAGGATTTCGCACCGGAGAAGGTGCTGGTGACGTCTTCTTTCGCCGCCACGTCCGCTTACTTCTTGCATATTATTTCTCGCATGCGTCCCTCGCAGAGAATTCACTTCATCGATACTCAGTTTCACTTCAATGAAACCCTGGAGTACAGGGATTATCTCACCCGCTTGTACGGGTTGAATGTGGAGGATGTAAAACCGGACAGGCATCATCATGCCTACTCGGTAAGCGAACGCCTGTGGGAAACCGACCCCGATCTGTGCTGCTCCGTCAACAAGGTTCAGCCGCTGGAAGAAGTGAAAGAGAACTACGACGTATGGGTATCCAGCCTGATGAGCTGGCAGACCGAGCATCGCGCTGGCCTGCAGATTTTTGAAGAGCGCCGCGGCATTATCAAATTCAACCCGATGATTGATGTCACCAGAGAAGAGCGCGACGCGTATATTCGCGATCACAACCTGCCCTTCCACCCGCTCGTGAGCGAAGGCTACTCCTCAATCGGCTGCGAACACTGCACCCGTAAAGGGGAAGAACGCGCAGGACGCTGGCAGGGCAAAGAAAAGACGGAGTGCGGTCTGCACCTGTAAATCCGATGCCAAGGCGACGACGGTCACATCGTCGCCTCTCTCACTGAATCTCAGTCCCTTTATTCCTTCCCATCCAATACGCTCTTTTGCGCAACCACAAGTGCTTCGATTTCACTTTCCGAGGCGTTCAATACAAACGAATCAAAGGCTTTCTTGTCCTCAAAACTATGGCGGATCTGCTGCATCAAAGCCCCAAGCTCGGTCCCTGCCAGGCCTGACAACCCACTGACCAACTCGCCGTTGAACTTCCGCTTGATCTCACGCTGACGAGCCAAGTCCGTTTCAGCAGCCCGCCAGGCAGCTTCCGCTTCAGGAAACTCGGCGAAGATCTGCGGCAGCCAGGCGGTTTTGCACGCCGGCCAGTCTTTAAAGTCTTCGCCCGTATAAGCCTCACGCAGCCAGTTGAGGAAGCCCGTATAAGTGGGTCGCTTGGCGTCGCGGACGCGAGCGTTGTGGCTGCGGTTTTCCAGTAAATAGATGTTCTTGTCGAAGTATTTGGAAGCTGAAATAAACTGATATAACTGAATCAAATCGTCAAAGCCCTGCTTCCAGCGAGCTATATCGAAGCCCAAAAAGCGGACGGCCTTGTCGAAATCCCGCGTCACCAGTACTTCGGTAAACAAATAGTCCCCATCCCGAAACGGCAGCCACAAACCATTGTGGCCGAACTTCATTCCCATTTTGTGGGCGACGCGACCAATCAAATTGCCGGCGTCGTTCCAGGAAAAGTAACTCAATGCAAAATCGAACTGAGACGCGGGCGTATACAACAAGTCCACCTGAAAGACGCCGCCCTGCTCCAACGGGGCGCCAAAACTGGCCACGCCGCCATTGGCGATAAACGGCAGCGGTTGGCCATCACCCAATACGTTACCCAGTAACTCAGCCATAAAAGCATTGCCTAAATCACGTTTAACGCAGTCGCTGACCACAATATCAATGTCGCCGTAGGTTTCTTTCTTCCGGTACGCCGTGACGATCTCCGCGCGCACTAGCGCGCCGTCATGACACCGCAATGCCTGAATAGCATGAAGCGCCTTCTCGCCAATGCGTAAAGCGTCTGCGGTGCACAAGCGCTGCGCGCCGTAATCTTTCAATGCGTTACCGCCCAAAACTCACTCCTGTCATATAGATCGTTATTTCGCCGGCGCATACCGTATTTTTCACCGCGCGGCGGTTATTGTCATTTCTCGTGACGACTGGTAAAACAAGGACTCTGCCGAACAAAATTGAATAACAATAACTTAAATCACCACCGCCCTCACGTTAACGCGGCGGTGTAACGGAAAGGTCGCTCATGCCCGATAGTGCTCCGACATGGATTACCGTTCTCACGCCCTGGGAATTTTACCCTTCGGTCGTTTTAGTTTCCCTGGTCACTGTCACGCTGTACATACGCGGCATGCGCAGATTGCGCGCAACGGGTCATCCTGTCAGTTTCGCCCGCTCTCTGTCATTCTTTGTCGGCGTGGCGATTACTTACGCTGTTCTGCACACGCAATTTGATTACTACGCTCAATACCTGTTTTTCGCACATCGCCTGCAGCATCTGGTGCTGCATCATCTAGGACCGTTTTTTATCGCACTGGCGGCCCCCTGGTCAGTGCTGGCGGCGGGTTTGCCGCAACGCTGGCGCGACGTCAACTGGAGAGCCCTTCCCGGCGCGTGGCTGATTGTGGGTGGCTACCGGATACTGCAGTTTCCTCCCCTGGCCGCTTTTTTATTCGTCGGCATCATCTTTTTCTGGCTGACGCCGTCCATACACTTTTACGCCATGCTGGACTTGAAGCTCTATCACTTGATGAACTGGAGTATGTTTCTGGATGGACTGTTGTTCTGGTGGCTGATTCTCAACCCTTCGCCCCAGCAAGGCCCTTCCTTTGGCTGGCGCATCATCATTTTATTGGCCATTATGGTGCCCCAGATTCTACTGGGCGCGTATATTACGCTGTCGGAATCCACCCTTTATGACATCTACGCCATCTGCGGACGCGCCTTTCCCATCGCGCCGGCGGCGGACCAAATGGTGGGTGGCGTGATCACCTGGATTCCGCCTGCGATGATGAGCGCTATCGCCATTTTGGTGATGTTGTCCTATATCCGACGCCAGGACATGGTGAGCGCACGCAGCCCAGGCGCTCTCACCGGCGCAGCTTGAGTTTTCAGAGACTATTAAGGAGATCCCTTCGTGACGGCGATACGCCTCGTTTTTATCGCAATCGTATTGGCGCTGACCAGCGCCTGTAGTCAGGAACCTGTGGAGTGGTCAGGGACCGATATCAGCGGCATGCTGCCGGAACTGAAGTTTTCACTGCAAAGTGAAAACGCCGCCCCGGTGTCGGAGCAAGATTTCACTGGCAAGTACAATATCCTGTTTTTCGGTTACACCTATTGTCCGGATATCTGCCCCACCACCCTCGCCAGACTGAAGTCCGCACTGAGTAAACTGGAGGCCGCCGAACAGCAGCGCATCAATATCCTGTTTGTCAGCGTCGACCCCAAAAGAGACGCGCCGGAACAACTTAAAGCCTACACCGACGCCTTCGGCTCGGAGTTTATTGGTCTTACCGGCGATATGGACGCGCTACAGACTCTCACCAAGCGTTACCGTGTAGCGTTCGGTTATGGCAAGCCCGATGAAACCGGCGCCTATGAGGTCTCCCACAGCTCCGCCGCATTCGTGTTCGACGCGGACGGCAAGGCTCGCCTGTTGCTGCGGGATGATCTCAGCGCAGACATGATCGCCAAGGATTTGGACCAGCTGCTCAAAAGCTGACCCTTATCTGCCGCAACCTGCCTCAGCGCAATAAAAAAGCGCGCCCTAAGGCGCGCCAAGATCAAGTTCCATCCCAGCTGCGTGAACGACGGGACGGAACTCCACTCCGCAGGAGTGACTCAGGAATCAAGGGTTATAAAACTCAGCTCCTTTACGCAGATAGAAGAACCAGTTCACCAGAACGCATACCGCGTAGAACACCGCAAAACCAATCAGCGCGTATTCCGGCGTGGCGGCTTTGATCTGCTCGCCGAACACCTGGGGAATGTAGAACGCGCCGTAGGCAGCCACCGCAGAGGTCCAGCCCAGCACAGGGCCCGCCTGCTCTTTCGGAAACACCATGGCGATGGTGCGGAAAGTGGAGCCGTTGCCAATGCCAGACGCCGCGAACAGCGCCAGGAACAAGATGAAGAAAGGCGCAAAAAACTCTTCAGGGGTCGCTGAGTTATAGGCCGCGCTCATGTAATAGGCGACCGCCAGGGCGCACACCACCATCACCAGTGAGCAAATCTGCGTGACCAGCGCGCCGCCGAATTTATCGGAAATCCAGCCGCCCACCGGGCGAATCAGCGCGCCGATAAAAGGGCCCATCCAGGCGTACATAAGTGCGCTGGGACCGTTGGGATTAACGGTGTTGTGAGTCATTACCCCGTCCACCATCACATGGCTGTATCCGAAGATCACTTTGATCGCCAGCGGAAACGCCGCCGCGTAGCCGATGAAGCTGCCGAAGGTCATGGTGTAGATAACGCTCATCACCCAGGTGTGACGATTGCCGAAGATACGATACTGACGATTCAGACTACTGCGAATCTGTCCCGGCAACAGCTTGAGCAGGAACACCGTGGCGGCGATGACGGCCACCAGCACCAGTTCTTTAGGGATGCCCCACCCTGCGCCGTTGGCGGACTCAGGCAACATCAGCCAGAGACCGGCGATGGAAGTCAGGAAGCCGATCAGCAGCATGAAGGTGATTTTGGAGAAGGAGCCGACAGGCCCGCCAATGTCCGGCGACACTTCATCGGTGCGAATATTGTTCATGCCGAACCAGCCGGCGAACGCCAGTGGAACCAGGAACAGTAGCCACACAAAGCCTGCGTTTTGAATCCAGGTTTCAGATCCCGCAGGAATCTTGCCGATCAGCGTGCCGGATGGATTGACCAGAGTCATGGGGTCGCCGCCGGCCGCACCGAAGGCGCCGAACGTCATGAATAACGGCACCAGTATCTGCATAGTGGTGACGCCGAAGTTGCCCAGACCTGCGTTGAGGCCCAGCGCCAACCCTTGCTGTTTCTTGGGAAAGAAAAAGCTGATGTTGGACATCGAAGAAGCGAAATTACCTCCGCCCAAACCAGATAGCAACGCCAGCACCTGAAACACCCACAGAGGGGTGTCTTTACTTTGCAGGGCGATGCCCGCGCCGATTGCAGGAATCATCAACAGCGCCGTGGTGAAAAATATCGTGTTGCGACCGCCGCACAGGCGGATGAAAAAGCTGCTGGGAATGCGCAGCGTGGCGCCGGTAAGACCGGAAATCGCCATCAATGTGAACAATTCCGACGCCTGAAACGGAAAGCCCAGATTCAACATCTGTACTGTGATGACGCCCCAGTACAACCATACGGCGAAGCCGCACAGCAAACTCGGAATGGATATCCACAAATTCCGATTCGCTACTTTCTTACCGGTTTTTTGCCAGAACCCGCTGTCCTCTGGATTCCAGCCAGCAGTGATGTCCGCCATATGCCTTACCTCTGCGTTGGGCCTGAATAATAATCTTCGGCTCAACTATCTTTATAAACAGACGGGGCGACAATGCTCCGGAGGGGGTAGCGTTTAAGACCGGGGCCGTGTGGATGATCTGCTCACAAGCGACTTTAAATCGCGCCACCATTTTCTTTATTTTCATAGAGTTAGAGCGATTTCCGAGAATCTGTGCAAGACTTTAGATACCCCCAATGAGGTAGGCGAATCCGGCGCCAAAGCGGTAGGTCTTCGGTATGCGCAGCTCAGGGTCATCGTTGGTAAACCTGATATGGATCAAGTCCCTATCGCGCCATCGCAGGGGCTTCTCTGAGTTCGTGTTATGCTGAAAACGTCAGATAACGCTGGCCGTATAAATGAAAAGAATGACAAGGTGAAGCTGAGATGAGCGCAAAAGCAACGATCATGATGGTGGACGACCACCCCCTGTTTCGCAAAGGCATCCGCCAGTTGATCGAAATGGAGGATGAGCTGGACATCGTCGCCGAAGCCAAAAACGGCGAGGAAGGGCTGGCCAAGGCGAAGGAACTGGAGCCGGATCTGATTCTGCTGGACCTCAACATGCAGGGCATGGACGGGCTCGATACCTTACGCGCCATTCGCGCCGCCGGCGTGGACTCGCGCATCATCATGCTGACAGTGTCCGACAACGAAGCCGATGTGGTGAACTGTTTCCGCGCCGGCGCTGATGGTTATCTGCTGAAGGACATGGAGCCGGAAGATATCCTGGAAAAGATCAAACAAGTAACGCTGGGCAAAATGGCGATCAGCGAACGCTTGACGGAAATTCTCGCCTCCGCCCTGCGCAAGCCTGTGGAAGCCGCCGATCCTTCCGCGACCCTGACCAGCCGTGAATATGAGATTCTCACCCGCATCGCACAAGGACACAGCAACAAAGTCATCGCCCGCGATCTGAATATTTCCGACGGCACTGTGAAAGTCCACGTTAAGCACATTCTCAAGAAGATGGGCATGCGCTCCCGGGTCGAAGCGGCGGTATGGCTGGTGAATCGCAAGGCGTGACATTGCGGGCGCGCCACTCGTTTGAGTGATGTTCGCCCTGGGTTAATCGAAGACAATTTTCCTTCCAACAACAATAAATCATCAGGAAGGAAATCCATGAATCATTACAACTGGCGCGCTGCGATTGCCGCCGCCATCCTGCCGCCGTTATTGGGCGGATGCCTGGAAAAACAAACCCTGGTCGCCATTCCCGATGCGGAAAACATTCTGTTTACGGCGGACGGCCAATTACTGGTGACCGGGGGCAAAGGCATATACCGCATCGACACCCACACGGACGCCAATGGCGAGGTCGTTTACGTCCCCACGGAGCTGTCGCCCCCACAACTGGACAGCTGCAATTACACCGGTATGGCGCAACATGGCGACTGGGTGCTGACGTCCTGTGTGGAGACGCGCTGGCTGGTCATTCGCAACAATCACCTGCTGGCCGCCAACCTGAGTCGACCGGACTATCGCTTCGAATTCGTGACGCGCAGGGATGATACACGGGACCCATTCGATGCGCTGGCGATCCCCAATGGAGTCGCCTTCGCCCCGGATGGCGCATTGCTGGTGGCGGATGAAAATTTCTTCGCCACTTCCGGCCTGACACGCATTACACTGGCGTTTCCTGAAGCCGGTTCCGCCGGGACGCCGCAAATCACCGGTTTCCAGCGGGACTGGATCGCGGGAGAGCACGGACTCGGCTCCCCCAATGGCGTCAGAGTGGTCGGCGATCAACTATTCATCAGCGATGGCGACAGCGTGAAGCGTTTCCAGTTTGACGCCGACGGCTCCATACCCGCTCTGGTCACTGACCGCAACGGCAACTATCAAACCAACCTGGGCGTCACTCTCTGGCGGGAGCCCGGCGCGATTGTGGATGACATCATGCCTTATTGCGGCGGCGTCGCCTTGACCAGCTTTCTCAGCGGGCGCTTGCATTATGTGGCTTCATACACCGATCCCGCGACGGGACGCGAATACTTTCCAGAGCTGTACGCCACACCCTGGTTCGCCTTCGAAAACCCCAGCGCGTTGGCGATCGGCCAAGGCCCTCTGTTTGACGGCGAAGATTTGCTGATCACGGAGAAAGGCGTCTTATTCGAAGGCAAGTCGAGTTACGGCAATAAACTGACCCGTACGCCTCTGTCCCTGAATCTGCACGATCCCGACGCCTGCCTGCTGATACAGGAAGAGGCCAGAGAAAAACTGATCCGGCAAGGCGTGATATCAGAGTCGTAAAGACTCAGTTTAGAAGTAAAAACAGCGGAGCCATGCGGGTCCGCTGTTAATATCGAATGGGGTTATACGTCGACCGTCGGCGCCGCTACGGCTGCCTTTTTACGACGGCTTTCCGCCTCCACGAAAATGCGCTTGCACTCAGGGAAAGAGGATTTGATCTGTTCGTCGAGACCGGCGATGCGGGTTTCAATCTCGCCAGCGGAAATGCTGTCTTTGAAATCCACCGAGATATTCACCAGTACGAAGTCAGGCCCCATGTGCATGGTCAGCACTTCGTTGACATGCTCCACGCCCGGAATAGCCTGGGTCATTTCACGAATGCCTTTCACCACCTTCTTGTTGGCGCTTTCACCGATCAACAGCCCTTTAGTCTCCACCGCCAGCCACAGCGCCGTCAGGCCGAGAATACAGCCGATGATGACCGAGGCGACGCCATCGTAAACTGGATTGCCGGTCACCTGTCCCAGCACAATGCCCCCCAACGCCACCACAAGGCCGAGCATGGCGGCGGCGTCTTCAAACAGCACGACAAACATGGAGGGGTCTTTGCCCCGTTGCACCGCTTCCACGTACCCCATCTGCCCTTTGGCGTTACGGAATTCCTTGATCGCCATGACGAAAGCAAAGCCTTCAAAAAGAATCGCCAAAGACAGCACGATATAGTTGACCACCGGGTTTTCCACCACCTGCGGATGCAGGATGTGCTCAATGCCTTCGTAGATGGAGATGCCCGCGCCCAGGGCGAAAATCAGGATCGCCACAATAAAAGACCAGAAGTAAATTTCCTTACCGTGTCCGAAGGGAAAATCTTCTGATGCGGGGCGTTGGGAGCGCTTCATTCCGTGCAGCAACAACACTTGATTACCGGTGTCCACCACGGAGTGAACGCCTTCGGAAAACATCGCCGAGCTGCCGGTGAAAGCCGCCGCCGCAAACTTAGTGAGCGCGACCATTGCGTTGCCGACCAAGGCCGCATAAATCACTTTTTTAGAACCTGACGCCATGCGTACGGGTCTCCTTTTCTTTATCTGTCAGTATTGAGTTGTCTAACTGTGCTTACTTGTTAAGTCACATGGATGTTGCAAATTTTCATGCGTCACACGCAATGAGAGCCGACCAATGTTTGAGCGACTCTCTCTGGTATTTCTTTTTTGGATAAGGAAAGCGACATAACGGATGAGTTTCCCGCTTTCTCATGAAGCATGGAATTCTAAGGAAATTTGCCGCCTGACAATAGGCCTAATTTTCCCGGCGGAAGCATCTTATCTCAGGCGGCGGAGGAAGGACGCTCCGGCTGCGCCTTGCGCTGGGCGATCGGCAGTTTGATGATAAACGTCGATCCTACCCCGGTCCGGCTTTCCACTTTAATGTCGCCGCGATGCTTATTGACGATGATGTCGTAGGAAATATTCAGCCCCAACCCGGTGCCCTTGCCTACCGGTTTGGTGGTGAAAAACGGATCGAAGATTTTGCAGACGATATCCTGGGGAATGCCGCAGCCGGTATCCGACACTTCCGCATACACCCATTCCGAGTCGCTGTGGGTGCGAATGCGCACCTTGCCATGTCGCTGCGTTTCCTTAATGGCGTGACTGGCGTTGACCAGAATATTGGAGACCACCTGATTGATCTGTCCCTGGTTGCCGCAGGTCAGCTCAGTGTTCTGCAAATCGGTTTCCACGTCACAGTCATATTTCAGCTCGTTCCACACCAGTTTGAGCGTGCTGGTGATGACGTCGTTGATATTGAAGTCCAGGTGCACGTCGCCCTGATCCACACGGGAATAGTTCTTCAGGTTTTCGACGATTTCCTGCACCCGACGGCTGCCCTCCAGGCAATCTTGCAGGAGTTCAGGTAAATCCTCTTTTAGAAAGTCGTAGTCGATCTCGTCCTTCACCCGATCCAGTTCCGCCGCCACTTCTATCGGCACACGATCATAGTGCGCCTCCACCACCTGAAACAGTTTTTCGAAGTCTGAATAGTACTCTTTCAGCCGGTTGATATTGCTGGCGACATAGCCGATGGGGTTGTTGATTTCGTGGGCGACGCCCGCCGCCAGTTGCCCCAGAGACGCCAGCTTTTCCTGCTGCACCATTTGCGACTGGGTCACCTGCAACGACTCCAGCGATTCCTGCAAACTGGCGTTGGCGCGTTTCAACTCCCAGGTGCGCTCCTGAATGCGGTTCTCCAGTTCTTCATTCAATTTGCTCACATGTTGCGAACGTTGCGACAGCTCCGACGCCACCACGGTAAACGCCTGCATGACCTGGGCGAAGGCGCGGATAAAATCCCCCATCTCATCTTCCCGATGGGTGTCGACACCACTTTGCTGCAGCAGCTTTCCCAGGTCAGGCAGAACGTTCTCGTTATGATCGCCCTGCTCCATCTCGCAACGGTACTTATCCAGGCTGCCGCCCAAGTTCACGGCCAGTTGATGCATGCCTAAAAACGGCCGGCTGAACCAGTGGCTGAAAATGTAGAAAAGCGCCAATAAGTAGAGGAATAGAAAACCCAGTAAAGCCAGCACAAAGCTGGCGGTTTGTTCTTCCAGTTTGGCTTGCACGGGACTGTCGCTGAAATACAGATAGGCGCGGCCGATGACCGAGTTTTCCCAAACCACTTCCCGCTCCTGACGAAATACGTAGCGACTGCGTTCCGGCTCCAGCACATCCAGGCTGGGAGAGCGCTGCCGTACTTCTTCGATGCCGCCGATATTGCCGGTAAAGAAGCTGCCGCCGTTCTGAACAGCGTCATACACCTCAAAGATGACAGCGCTGACAATGGGATCTTTGGACAGGGATTTGGCGAACTGATTGCTTTTGCTCAGGTCGAAATCCCACATGTTCTGGGCGTTCGCCTGCACGGCGATTTCCATGAGGTAGTCGGCGCGGGCGTAGAAATCTTCGTACACCTGTTCCTTCAGGCTGGACAGCGTGTAAAAGGCGAAGCCTCCGTAAAACAGCAGCAACGCCCCGGCGATAGCGACCATCAAGCGCCGGGTGAGTCTTAATCTGCGAAAATAGCCCGCCTTCAACAATATATCCATGCCCTAGTTATCCATACGACGTTTACTTCCCCTCATCATGAGGATGTCGCGCGGCCGGTTTTTTTCCTGGCGCTCCCTTACGGGGTCGCCTTATGCTGTGGAGCGCTTAGGGGCTCCGAATTTTTCGACGTCAGAGTTCGTCGAAGTCCTCATCCACCAGATCAATGCTGCCGTCTTCATTCCAGCTCACCTGGGTAATACCCGGCGTCGCGGCCTCCAGCCGCTGCAGCTCCTCCAGCTGTTTCTTCAGCGCGCCTTCCTGTTTACGCACCAGATCCAGCAGGCGGCGGTTCTCCCGCACCAAAGCGTTATGCTCCAGGGCGTTCTCCAGGGTCATCAACAGATCCTCATCGGACCAGGGCTTGGAGATAAACCGATAAATTTCCGCATCGTTGATAGCCGAGGTAACGCCATCAATATCCGCTTGTCCGCTCAATAAAATACGCAACGCATCCGGGCGTATTTCTTTGAGTGCGTTGAGCAGCTCCACGCCATTGATTTCCGGCATCCGATAGTCGGAAATGACCAGATCAACGGGCTCTTTCTTCAATGCGTCGAAAGCCTCATAAGGGTCGTTAAAGGTCAACACCTTCCAGGGCTTCTTGCGTAATATCCGCTGCATGGCGCGCAGCACGTTTTCTTCGTCATCGATTATCGCCAATGTAGTCATATAGACTCCCGCCTATCTTTTCATTACGAACACACTGAGTTTGCGGTTTTCCAACTTCTCCAACGACAGCATTTTTTCGATGATTTTCTCCGTCAGCACATGGCCTTTGGCGATGAGCAGAATGCCATTGGTGTTTTTCAAGTCCCGGGATAACCGCATGCCGGGAACCAGCGCTCCCACGCCGAGCTTATCTTCATGAGGCAACACATCGTCGCCGGTATAACTGTCCACCAGCGGCGCCAGCAGTTTCACCACCTGAGCATCGTAGCGCTTGCCGGCGTTGTCCTGGATCAATTTGAAGGCGTCGTCCTTGGTCATGGCGTCGGTGCGCATCAGCCCGCTCTGCAGCCCCACAAAGTCGCGCACGGCGCGGATGATGCGCGAGCCTATGGGAATGGCGTCGCCTTTCAGCCTGTCAGGAAAACCGCTGCCGTCCATGTACTCTGTATGGTGGCGGATAAAGCGGGAAGTCGGCTCCAGCTCCGCAATTGCGGTCAAAGCCATTTCCCCCAGCAGAGGGTAACGTTGATACTCCACCGCATCCTGCCGGGTCAGTTTAGCTTCCGCCCGACTCAACACATCGTCAGACAGACTGAGCTTGCCCACCTCATGCAGCAGGCCGGCGTAATAGATATGTTTGACGTCCGCCTCCGGCAGCGCCATGGCTTCCGCGATGGTTTTCGACAAGTCCGCCACGCTCTGTGAATGGCCCTTGATCAAATAACCGCGACTGGTGATAAAGGTGGAGAACACCCTCACAAAATCGTCATAGCTGTCTTTCAGTTGCTGATACGCCAGCTCCAGCATGTCCGCGGTTTGCCGCACTTCCTCGGTGCGCGCGGCGACCATTTTTTCCAGATCCTTGTTGAACTTCTGCAGCTCCCGATTCTGTTGCTGGGTGACATTGAGCAGGCGTTTTTTCTCCCGCTCCAGACGCCGTATGCGCAAGCCTTCATGAATCACTTCAATCAGGTTTTCATCGTCCCAGGGCTTGCTGATGTAGCGATAGATGCCGCCTTCATTAAGCGCGGTCACTGTGGCGGAAATATCCGAGTGGCCGGTCAGCAGCATGCGCACCGTCAATGGCCAGCGCGCCTTCACCTGTGACAGAAACTGAGCGCCGTCCATATTCGGCATGCGCATGTCGGAGATCACCAGATCGACCCGCTGCGACTCCAGAATTTTCAGCCCATCCGCCCCGCTCTCCGCAAACAGACACTTAAAATCCTGTTTGCGCAGTAAACGCTGAATGGAAGAGAGGATCGGCTTCTCGTCGTCGACAAACAGCACATAATCAACGTCCGCATCAGAGGCCGCGGGTGAGGCGGAATCCGGCGAAGCCAGGTCTTGCGTCATTGCTCCTCTCCCTGTTTAGGTTGCTTAACGGGCAGATAAACGTAAAACGTCGTGCCTTTCCCCAGTTCGCTCTCCACTTCCAGGCGGCCATGGTGTTTGTTGACGATGCCGTAGGACAGCGCCAGCCCCAGTCCGGTGCCCTGTCCCACCGGCTTGGTGGTGAAGAAAGGGTCATAGAGCTTGGACAGATTTTCTTTGGCGATGCCGCTGCCGTTGTCCGCCACGGAAACGCAGATGAAGCCGTCCTCCACCACTTTGGTGGATACCCTGATAACGCCGTTGTGCTCAATCGCATGACCGGCGTTGACCACCAGATTCAATATCACCTGGCCGATCTGCGACTCCACCATCTCGATCTTGGGCAAATCGCCAAAGTCCTTGATGACTTCCGCCTTGTATTTGATCTCGTTGTGAACAATGTTGAGCGTCTTGTTGATGTACTGGTTCAGGTCGCCCAGCTCGAATTGACCGGTATCCGGCCGCGAGAAATCCTTCAGGGATTGAATGATCTGCTTGACCCGATAGATGCCCTCGCTGGACTCTTTCATCAGATCGGTGACGTCGCCCCGGATGTATTCCGTTTCGTATTTCTCCTCCAGTTCCTTGAAGATGGCCTTCACTTCCGCCTTGTCGCCGCCGAGACGTTCTTCGATTTCATCCAGCAGCTCAAACAATGTGCTGATGTATTCATTCAGGGTGGTCAGGTTGGAACTGACATAGCCGATGGGGTTATTGATCTCATGCGCCACCCCGGCCGCCAGTTGCCCGATGGAGGCGAGTTTTTCCGATTGCAGCAGTTGCGCCCGGGTGTCCTGTAGCTGACTGATCAGTTTCTCCTGTTGCTGCCTCTCCAGCACCAGTTGTTGGGTGCTCTTCTCCAATTCCGCCAGCAGCGCGTTTTTCTCAAAGCCGCTATACGCCTGGCTGACCATCTGCGAGATATACATTTCATCCGCCAGGGAAAACACCGGCTTGCCTTTGCTCTTGGCGAGATACAAAGTGCCTTTGCACACGCCGTCGCCGGTCTGAATAGGAAAGATATTCAACTGGTCGATTTCGTGGCAACTGCCCGGCGGCTGGCACTTTTCAGACAGGTCGCCCAGACACAGCGATTTTTCCGACTCCAGAATCGACTCGTCGCCCAGAGCGGCGGCGATGCTTTTCAGCTTGGCCAGCGTCAGCCCCTTCTCCAGCCATTTCGACGGCTCGCCGCGTTGTCCCCGCAGCTCCAGGGCGGAACCGCTGGCGCCGGTGACGATCTCCAGACGCACCAGTAACTCGCGGAAAAACTCGTCGTCTTCGTTCTCCACCCCTTTGATCCACTCCAGGGTCTCCGCCCATACGACCTGGAACAGCATCAGTTTCTGTAAATCGGTCAGTTGGTATTGCAGGACTTCGTTACGCCGGGTCAATCCTAGGGTGGTCATCGCCCAACTCAGCTTGCTGTCCAGTCTCTCAGACAGTTTGAACGCCTCATCGGCGCACACGGCGATACCGCTGGAAGCGCTCTCGCTCAGTTTGATCTTGATATGCCAGCCGTGCAGGGTCTTGCCGTTAGCCAGGGGCAGCTCAAACTCGGTCCAGGCGTTGGGCTCCGAGGTTTCCACCCGCTCGCGCAGAGTGCTGATCGCCTCATCTCCCCATTTGAAGCGGAATGAAATAACCGAACTTTGCAGGTGTTGCGCAATATACTGACTTTGCGGGTCCAGCCACATCCAGCTTACCGAAACGCCTTCGTCTTCAGCGAACAGCGCTTCCAGCAACTCACTGATATTGCCCTGGTTACCGCCAGCGTCATGAACAACCTTATAAAGCAACATTCCGTTTATCCTATCTAACAGGGGCTCAGGAGCCGTTTTTCTTGCCTTTGGGAATAAATTCCGACGCCAACTCCTTGAACAACTTCAAACCGTTGAGGGTCATGGCGGGAACCTCTGAGATATCCACGCCGCTCGCTTCCACCTTGCAGGGAGCGATGCAATGCAACTGCACCCCGGCGATGCAATTGCCAACAATACTGGTGGCCAGTACATCTCCCAGGCTGACCGCCAACGCCATGGGCGTATTGATTTCACTGCCGGCGTTCAACACCTGCACAATTTCCTGGGGGAACGACCAGCACTCCAGAACGATGCCGGACAGCGCCCGATGATCTTTGCCAAGAATGCTGCGCTCCGACGACACCAGATGCTTTTTCTCCTGGCGGGCGACTTTTACGCATTCGGTAATTTCGTCGCCGTAAAAATAGTCCATCAGCACCACGCCCAGATTGTTGAACAGGCCGGCGGTAAAGGCGGTCAGAAAGTCGATGCCCTGACGCCGGGATAACTCCTGGGAGATACAGGCGGTCATCAGGCTATGCCGCCAGATTTGCGTGTAGTCGAGCTGGGTATCCTGTCGGGGGCCGTTAAAACGGGAGAGCACCACCAGGGTGTAAATCAGATTGCGAATGGTGTTGGCGCCAAGAATGACGCAGGCCATGTCCACGTCCTTCACTTCCTTGGTGAAGCCGTAGAACGAACTGTTGGCGAGTTGCAGAATACGGGCCGCCAGCACAGGGTCGGCCAATACTTTTTTACCGATAATGCCCAGGTCGCTAATGCCGTCATCCATCATTTTGATGATGGCTTCAATTTCCGGATTGGGCGATGAAAGCTCGGAAAGCTTGGTTTTGATCTCCTCCACATTCCAGGTCATATCCTTCTCTCCTGATTAAATCCGCAAGGCGCTGCTCATCCTTCCTCGGACAACATCGCCATGACGGTGCCTGAAACGTTGAAATTTCCGCTGAAACGTTTGATCAATAGATGCGTGGACTGGCCGCCTATCGCCGCCGCCACTTGCACGACCTCCCCTACTGACGATTTCACCGCCTCCATGTAGCTGTGAAATACATTTTCCGGAAACACCTGCATCACGAACATACCGACCTGCAGCCCCTCTCCCAGCAGACCGCGGGCGGCGGCGTTTACTTCGACGATCATGCCGTCATCGGAGACGCCGACGATGGCGACGGGTAAATGCTCAAGAATTTCCTGGGAAGCGCGCAGCGAGCGAACATTCAGTATCAACTCCAGGTTTTGCTCTTCCACTTTCTGTTCCAACTGACGATTCAACTCCTTGAGCTGCTCGTTCAGGCGGGCGTTTTTACTTTTCAGTTCATGAATGGAAAACGCCTCACGGATATGCTGCAGCAGCTTTTCGTCTTCCCAGGGTTTGAGCAGAAACTTGTAGACGGCGCCGTCGTTGATGGCGGAGGTGATGCTTTCCAGCTCGGTATAGCCGCTCATGATCAGCCGGATGGTGTCTGGATAGCGGGACTTCACTTCCTTGAACATTTCCGACCCGGTCATGCCCGGCATACGCTGATCCGACAGAATCACCGCCACCGGTTCCTTCGCAAGTATGTCGAGGCCTTCCTGCGCGGAGTTGGCGGTTAAGATCCGGTATCCTTCGCGACGAAACAGGCGCGTGAGGGACCTGAGAATATTAACTTCATCGTCCACCAGTAATAGGGCGTCGGGGAGCTGATCTGTTTCCACTAACAGTCTCTTTGATTCCTTCCAAACTCTCTCCACATAGTGTAGTAGCGATATGCTGTTGCGCAAACGTCAGCCAGGGGCTTCACGCTGAAAACGAAACTTCATCGACGCGATACTGAAGGGGATGATTGCAGAAGAATGGCGTGGGATGGGATCAGATTTTAGGCGGGCGGATTTTCTCCAGCACATGGCTGCGCATGCCGCGCGCCACTTTCAGTAATTCGTCGCGCGCCAGTTCCCGGTCAATGCCCTGCTCCACCAGAAACTCCAGGAAGTCGCCGAAGCGTTTGCGGCGTCTGAGACCGGCCTCGGACAGGTCGCGACGATTATTGAACACGTCCATCAAGGTGGAGCCGCAGGCGCAATTGCGAAACACCTCGACGATCATGGAGCCGTCATCGTCCTCGGACTCTTTCAGGCCGCTGCGGGTGTTGCGGATGTTTTCCGTTTCAGACAGGAATTGTTCTGCTGTCTCATAGACGCGACCACAGGTGTTGCAGCGCTTTGGGAAGGCGGACTCCGCCACTGCGCGAAGCCCCTTGAACAGTTCCCTATAAAATTCTTTCTCTTCCATTTCGGCCCCAGGCGAACAGAGACCGAACAAGCAGAGTTGTCCGGCGCGTTGCTCTACACTGCCTCAAGCTACGCCGAAGCAGTTTCGGCGTATATCCTTTCCCCACGCACAGACCTCATGTCCCGTGGAGGGCGCGTCTGGATTTCAGGCGGCAGCCGTTTACAGTGTAGTTTTTAATCCGCGCCGGAGCCATCTATCACTTGCCGAAGATCTCCTCTTTGGGTCGTGGCGAGTTGCTGAGACCGCGCACCGGCGGCGGTTCAAGCCCCGCTTCCTCCTGCTCACGACGGCGGAATCTACGCCGCCAAATTGAGCGCAACCTGGCGCCGGTTTTCTCGCCGATCACCAACAGACAAGGCGTAATCAACAAAGTCAGGAAAGTGGCGAAAGTCAGGCCGCCGGCGATGGCGCTGGACAGCTCCGTCCACCACTGGGTGGAAGGTCCGCCAACGCCCAGAGACGGCGTCATCAGGTCCACGTTCACCCCCAGCACCATGGGCATCAGCCCCAGCACCGTGGTCACCGCCGTCAGCAACACCGGCCGCAGACGCACTTTTCCGGTCTCCAGCGCGGCCTCGTAGGGCGACGCGCCAGATGCGCGCATCTGATTGTAGGTGTCGATCAGGATGATATTGTTGTTCACCACAATACCCGCCAGAGCAATCAGCCCCAGCCCCACCATGACGATGCCGAACGGCCGACCGGTAATCATTAACCCCAGCAACACGCCTGCGGTGGAGAATACGATGGCCGACAACACCAGCGCCGCCTGATAGATGCTGTTGAACTGCACCACCAGGATCAACGCCATCAGCATAATGGCGATGAGGAAAGCCTGCGCCAGGAAGACCATGGTTTCACGCTGGTCTTCGTCTTCCCCGGCGAATTTCACCATGACGTCATCCAGCGGACGTTTGGCCAGAGATTCCTTCAATGCAGTAATGCGCTCGTCCGCCTGCACGCCTTCCGCCACATCCGCTTCCACCGTCAATGAACGCTCTCCGTCCACTCGATGCAAAGTGCCGGTTTTCGGCGCGGGAATCAGGCGGGTGAAGTTGGAGACCGGCACCGGCCCCATGGCGGTGCTCACCATCTGACCGCTCAAGGCGTCCAGAGTGCGTCGCTCCAACGGCGCGCGCAGGCGAATATCCACCTCTTCCTCCGCATCGTCGGGACGATAGTCCGCCAGCTTCAGACCGGTGGTCACCAGCTGCACCACATTGCCGACGGTGGCCACATCCACGCCGTAGCGCGCGGCTTTTTCGCGATCCACTTCGATACGCCATTCGATGCCGGGCAGCGGGCGATTGTCAGAGATGTCGATAAAGCCGCCCAACTCCAACAGACGCTCATGCAGTTGTCCCACCGCTTCCTCCACTTCCTCAGTGGAGCCGGAGAGACGCACCTTGACCGGTTTGCCTTGCGCCGGGCCGTCTTCCTGCTTGCGGAACTCCAGCTTCAGCGGCAAATCCTGAGCGCGGAGGCGCATGTCTTCCAATATGCGATTAGCGGGACGGCGCTCGTGCCAGTCGATCAACTGAAAACGGATGACGCCGATGACGTCTTCCGCCATATCCCCGTCCGCCATGGCGAAGGAACGCGCATACAGCGCCCGCACTTCCGGCATGCCGGACAGGCGTTGCTCCACGCTCTGCAACATGGTGTCTTTTTCGTACACCGACAGGTCGCCTCTGGCGTGCACCAGCACCTGAGCGGAGTCAGGCTCCACTTCCGGGAAGAATTCAACGCCGTAGTTGTAGCGGCCGTAGGCGATATAGGTCAGCGTCAACAACGCCAGGAACATCAGCAGCGTTTTCCCGGGCGCCGCCAGTAATCGCGCCAGCGCCGCGGCGTACCAGTGCGTGAAGCGGCTGGGCCCATTGGAGGCGTTGACCGGCGCCTTGGAGCGCCCGAAGACGCCTCCCAGCACCGGCATGAATATCAGCGCCATCAGCAACGAAGAGATGAGGCAGACAATCACCGTCGCCGGCAGATATTTCATGAACTCGCCGACCATGCCCGGCCAGAACAGCAACGGCATGAACACCGCCAACGTCGTGGCGGTGGAGGCGATAACCGGCCACGCCATACGATAGGCCGCCTGCGCATACGCCTCTTTGCGCGACATACCGTTTTCCAGATTACGGTCGGACAGTTCCGCCACTACGATGGCGCCGTCCACCAGCATGCCCGCCACCAGAATAAGACTGAACAGCACCACGATATTGAGCGTAAAGCCCAGCGCCTGGATCACCAGCAAACTGGCCAGGAAGGCGCCGGGAATGGTCAGCCCCACCAGCAACGCCGGGCGCATGCCCATGGCGGCGATCATGACGATCAACACCAGCACCACCGCAAACAACACGTTATTGAGCAGGTCGCGCAACATCTCGCGAATCTGCTTGGATTCGTCAGTGATGTAGGTCACCTTGAGACTGGAAGGCCAGCGATCTTCCGCGATCTTGACCACCGCCTTCACCGTCTCAATGGTTTCAATGATATTGGCGCCGGCGCGCTTGGAGATTTCCAGCACCACGGCGGGTTTGCCGTCCACTCTGGCGAAGCCGCCTGGATCTTTGAAGGTGCGCTGCACCGTGGCGACGTCGCCAAACGTAATGACGCGGCCCTCATGAATTTTGATCGGCATGCCCAACAGATCAGGCAGGTTTTCAATCACCCCCGGCACCTTGATCACCATGCGACCCGCGCCAGTGTCGATATTGCCTGCGGCCACCAGACGGTTGTTATTGGAGATCAGGGAGAACAACTGCGCATAGTCGATGCCGTAACGCTCCAGCACCTGCATATCCGCCACCAGCTCCAGCAAATCCTCACGGTCGCCGCCAATTTCTACTTTCAGTACCTCAGGAATGCCTTCGATATGCCGTTTCAGTTCCCGGGCGATACGCACCAGCTGGTCTTCAGCGAAAGGACCGGACAGACTCAGGTTGAGCACCGGAAACTGCGACACGTTGATTTCCACAACGCGAGGCTCATCGCTCTCCACCGGCAGCTTGGCTTTGGCGGTATCCACTTTTTCGCGCACATCGGTCAGCGCCTGATCCGGATCGAAACCGGCCAGGAACTCCAGGGTCACCGAGGCATAGCCTTCCGCCGCCACCGAACGCATTTCCTTCAGCCCTTCCAGAGAGCGCAGCTCCTGCTCCAGAGGACGGGCCAACAGGCGCTCCGCATCTTCCGGCGCGATGCCTTCATGGGATACGGAGACATAGATTATGGGAATAGTGATGTCAGGATTGGATTCTTTGGGCATGGTCATAAACGCCCAATAACCGCCAAGCCATAACATCAGCAATACAATCACGCTCGCTCGCGAGCGATCCATCGTCGCACGTATGAGCTTATCCATCAGTTCACCGCTTGTTTCATCGCCAGACTGGCGCTATCCGCATCTGGCTCTTCATCTTTGTCTTTGTCTTGATCGTGTTTGAGCAACTCTTCTTCTGGCGTCGCGTCGACCTTTTCGCCCAGTTTGGCGTAACCGCGCCCCATGGTGATGAGCTTGACGGTTTCCGGCAGTCCGCTGACCCAGAGTTCCGTATTGCTGGCGCGGATGCGCTCAACCGGCGTGCGGGCGATGCGCTGATCCGCATCCAGATATTCCACACTGAGGCGGCCTTTTTCATCCAGGCTCAACAAAGCGGCGGAAATACGGTGGGCCATGACATCGCCGACGTCGATGTTCAAGGTAGCGGTGGAGCCGGCCACACGCAGACGCTGCGGGTTATCCAGCTCCGCTTCCACGGTAAAGGAGCGGGTGTTGGCGTCCGCCTGGGCGGCGATAAATGACACTCTGCCAGTCAGGGTTTCACCGTTCAGCAAGTGCGCCGTCACCGGCTGACCAATGCTGATCAGCCCAACCTGTTGCTGGGGCGCCTGCCCTATCAGCTTCAATTTGTGATCATCGATAAGACGCACCAGGGTAACGCCTTCCTGCACAGTCTGCCCCAGCTCCACCATCCGGTCTTCGATCACGCCAGCAAACGGCGCGTGAATACGAGTGTGCTTCAGGTCCTGCTCCAGTCTGGCGACAGCGGCTTCCGCGCTGGCCAGGGCGGCCTGCTTCGACTTGAGTTCAGTTTCCGCCTGCAGACCTCTTTGCATCAGGGATTTGGCGGCTTTCAATTCACTGCGCGCCACATCCACCTGCGCTTTGGCCTGGGCCATTTGCGCTGGCAGATCTTCTTCGTTGAGAGTCAACAAAAGATCACCCTGATTCACGCGACGACCGCGTTCCGCAGCGACTTTTTCAACCGTGGAGCCCAGACGGGATTGCAGATTCACCTGGCGCCAGACATCAATCTGGCCCTGAATCTCCAACGCTTTCTTGATCGTTTCAGCCTGCGCCACTTTATAAGCCACTTTAGTCGGCGCGGCCTTCTCTTGCTTCGCCGCTTCAGGCGCTTCGGTCTGAGCAGTCTGCACAGGCCCCGCCATCAGCCAGACAGCTAATGCGACGATAATTCCGAATGAAATCCAATAGGTGGGTATGCGCGTGCGCATTAGTGTCTTCTCCATTTCTTGACTCGTGCGGCGCAGAAATACGGCGGACGGGCGCGCCGCGGTGAGACAGCCGGAGAGGCGGCTCTGCGCTTAATATTTTATAAATGCAAAACAAGGGCTTAACCTTAGCCCTGCAACGTACTACAGTTTCAGTTTCACCGCGGTCGCTGTAAATCTGAATACGACGTTTTGATTAATTGCATGGCCCGTATACGGGTTTTCGGGAGCAACGCCCGCGCCGGTCAGCCTTGCAGTCGTGAACTGACAACGCGCCACCGGGACTAGTCGTTTGCGCCGACTCACACTTTAAATCGATAAAGGAAAATTTGGAAGTTAACGATGATAACTTATATATATTGGATTTTCGTCCTCGCCCTCACCGGAGGAACGCTTTACCTGCTTGGCATAAAACTTAAACAGTGGATACCCGCCGCGGTAGTCAGTGGCGTTATACTGGTGGTCTGCGCCTCCTTCTATTATTTCTATCTACAGCAAATGTTCGTGAAGCGCTGGGGCGGCACCATGAGTCTGTCAGTTCCCGAGGGCATGCAGCATGTCGCCGCCACCTGGAAAGACGACAATATGTGGATTGAGAATTACGACCCCAAAACCAACACCTGTTATTTTCAGGAATATTCCCGTGGCGCGATGCTGGAAGGCAAAGTGGTCATAAAAAACTGCAATCCGGTCCCTCGCTGAGCAGCCGCGCCCACGCCGAACGGCTACCGACCTATCCAAACAGAAAGCCCGACATTGCATCGGGCTTTCTTTCATTCATTTGTTCAATCGTTCAATCGTTCAATCGTTCAATCGTTCAATCGCAGCCTAATTAACCGAAAAGGCCGCTTCAGCCAATATATTGCCCTCTGGCCCCGTCACTTTGACCGTCCACTGCCCCAGCATATGCCGATCAATAAATTTACTGGAGGAAGCGCGCATGGGCGAACGATGCGGCCGAATTCTTATGCGCGCCACCCGCTTATCGCCGCGATACCATTCGTGATAAAGCGTCTGTCCGGTCATATCCATCATTTCCGTAAACAGATAGATGCGCAGCAGGCCTTCGTCGTTCATGACAATGCTATTGCGGAGCGCGTTCGTCGGCTCGCTATCGTCCAGTTCCTGGGTTAATTGCGCGCGACTGATGGCGTCCGAAAAGATTTTCACCGGCTCGCCACCGCTGGAGACCGTTTCCAGATGTCTGCGCCTGGTGGGATCGACAGACTCTTCTTCTGAGCCTTGCGCGACTTCTACTTGCTCAACGTCCTCAAGCGTGTCTATTTCAGGCGCGGTCTTCGGGGCAAACGTCGTGTCGGCAGAGTTGCTCTCTTCTTGTACTTGCAACGGCACTTCCGGCTCTGGGGCCGTTGGCAATGCGCTGGCGGCGGCTGGCTCGGCCATGACGACGCGCTCTTCAAGCTTGCTTTCCGGTGCGACAGGGTCCGGCGCTACGACTGGCTCCGCAGTGGTCTCTGGCGCGACGTCTGCGATGACGGGCTCATCTATCGGCATTTCTACTCGGCCACCAACACTTTCTTCACGCCCTTCTTCGGCGGCCAAAGAGACCGACGTCGATTCAGCCGCTTGCTCAGGCCGTTCGTCCGTTATGACGGGATGCTCGCTCTGTGCAACGAGATCTGTCTGTGCAACGTCCGACGGCGTGGCGAACGCCCAGCGATATACGCCCCAAAACGCCCCGACAAACAGCGCGAATGCTACGCAGCCAGCGGCGATGATGCGATTCCAATGGTAAACCGTAACGGTTTGCGGCGGCTTGGCGGACGCATCCGCCAACGACTCCGCATTTTTGACTCGGATGACTAATTTTTGCGACATGTAAGGGTCCGACCTAAGGTTGTGTTCTTTTTTAATATAGCCACAGGCGGTTGATTATTTTKCGCTCGGATTCTACTCCCCAGCCACCGAATTTGACACTACTGTCACCTACGATTGGCGAGCATTCGATCTAACCTATCCCTTTTTTAATGATTGATACGCAGCGACCGCTTATTGTCGATAAAACGTCCACACATACGACCTAGTCTCTCGACCTCAATACAGGGAATTTGCCATGACTAATGCAAGTCCGCCGGCATGGGCTTTGTAAAAGTTATTTAACAGTTTACAACCCGTAATCAGACCGGGGCGCTTTTTTTGAGGGGCGTCACACTCCGGCTTTGTCGCTTTACATATGGTTACGATGGTTACAAAATCTGACTATAGCAACCTGAGGCCAGCTTCTACACTGGGAGGCTTAAGAAGAGGCCCGCAGTAGGTTACCGGATGGAACCTGGACACAGAGATGCAGATACATGCGAAAACATGGTGAGTTTTGGAACGTACTACCTATCTCGTTGCTTATGCTGGGAAGCGTCGCAACCATCCACTTGGCTTCACTGTATTACTTTGAGGGCGAAAGCCTGTCCTGGCCGATTCTGACCACCCTCAGCATCGCCGTTATCTTCGCATTTTTATCCCTGATTCAAATCCGCCTCAACCGTCAGCTCTCCGCCAAGGTCAGAGCATTGCATGAGCGTGACTTCAAGTTAAAAAAGCTGAGCAGCGCGGTCACTAACAGCGGCTGTTCAATCATCATCACAGACCGTCTTGGCCGCATCGAATTCGTCAACAACAAGTTCGTCAATGTCACCGGCTATGGTCAGGAAGAAGCCCGCGGCCGCTTCCTCGACATTCTCAATCCCAAAGACGTGGAAGAGGAAAAGCCGCAGGAGCAAATCTGGGAAAGCGAGATTCTGTACGATGGCTGGGAAGGCGAAGTCTTAAGCCGTCGCCGGGACGGCCACGATTTTTGGTGGGCGGTGACGGTCTCCACTGTCTGCGACAGCGACAATACCGTCACCAACTACGTAATCTCCGGGGTGGACGTCAGTGAGCTGAAAGAAGCCAACCGCAAGATGCAGCAAATGGCGTTGTACGACTCCCTCACCGGACTCGCCAATCGTCGTCTGTTCGTGGACCGTTTGGAGCAGGCGGTGAAAGCCGCCCGCCGCGATCGTAAACAAATCGCCCTGCTGTTTCTCGACCTGGACCAGTTCAAGCGCATCAACGACACCCTGGGACATGACGCCGGCGACAGCCTGCTGCAAACCGTGGCGCAACGTCTGAAAAACTGCGTGCGCGCCAAAGACACCGTCGCTCGCTTAGGTGGCGATGAGTTCACCGTGCTGTTGACCGATATCGTCGACACGTTTTCCGTCACTCCCGTCGCCACGCAAATTCTGAAAGCTCTCAAGGAGCCCATCAAGCTCAAAAAGCATGAGGTGATCGTTTCCACCAGCATCGGCGTCACCCTGGCCCCTGCGGACGGAGCCAACGCAGACGTGCTGATGAAGAACGCGGATCTGGCGCTATACCGGGCCAAAGAGCATGGCCGCGACCGTTATCACTTCTATACGGAAGAGCTGAACGCTCATGCTCTCAAACAACTGTTGATGGAGCAGGAGTTGCGCCACGCGCTACAGTTCGAGGAATTCACCCTCGGCTTCCAACCCCAGGTCAATCTGGCCTCCGGCAAAATCGTCTGCGTCGAAGCGCTGATCCGCTGGCACCACCCCAGCAAGGGACTGGTGATGCCGGACAGTTTCATCAGCGTGGCGGAAGAAACCGGACTGATCAATCCAATCGGCCGCTGGGTGCTGAAAAACGCCTGTATGCAGATGAAAATGCTGCAGGACCTGACCGGCTCCGCCATCAAAATCGCCGTCAACCTGTCCGCGCGTCAGTTCGATGATCCGAAACTGGAGCAAAGCATTGAGGAAGTGCTCAACGAAACCGGCCTGGAGCCGCAATGGCTGGAGCTGGAAGTCACCGAAAGTATGTTGATGGGCGATATTGAAGCCGTCACCGCCAAACTGAAGCGCCTCAAGCAAACCGGAGTCAGTCTGGCTATCGACGACTTCGGCTCCGGTTATTCTTCACTCAGCTATCTGAAAAAGCTGCCAGTGAATGCGCTGAAGGTCGACCGGGAGTTCGTGCGCGATATTCCTGAGGACAGCAACGACATGGAAATCACCTCGGCGATTATCGCCGTCGCCCACAAACTGCAATTGAAGGTCGTAGCGGAAGGCGTGGAGACGGCCGATCAGAAAGAATACCTGATCGCCAATCAATGCGATTTCGCCCAGGGTTATCTGTTCAGCAAGCCTCTGTCCTTCGAGGATCTCTACATCTATCTGAACGAGCATAAGCTCAAGCAGACCGCCTGAGCCGTCAATCTCTTCTTCGCTACTCTTCTCTTACCTACTCTTATCTACTATTCATACCCCAAGCGCGCCGACAGGCTGTCTGGCGCGCTAATAAGTCGTCCTGGTTAACGAATCTCGCATGCGGTTCTTCACAGTTTCAGCCTAATCCTTTCGACATAAAACAAAATGTCACCTGGATCACAGGCGCTTTTATGCGATTCGTATAACTTGATTACCAGCAGTTATAAGCATGCGTTGCTGACGCCAGGCGGAATACCGACACCGCACGAGCAAGGACAAAACGCTGACAGGTCAAAGCAGTAAAAGAGACGGAAACTAAGAAATCACCCTGCGCGCTTAGCCGCCAGTGAGTCTTTTATTAACATGGCGATGATATTGGCATGTTGATAATCAGGCGCAAGGATGCGCCTGTGCGGCGGCCAGCCGCGGGAGACAGGGCCTGACATGTGCAGGACCTGTCGTTGCAGACAAATAGAAGGGAGCTATTTGTCTGCTTGGTTAATAATAGGGATACTTCAATTTATGCAATGGCTGATCCACGGGATGGAGGCAATACTGTTCGGTCTTATTGTCTGCCTGATATACAGTCTGACTGAAGCCATGAAAAAGGACGCGGATGAACACGTCGTCCTCGGCAACCTCAGCGTCAACTCCGTGCGCAAAGATCCGCGCTGTTCCTGCGCGCCATCCGAATCCATCAAACAACTACAGATGTTCTGGTCAACCCAGGTGCTGGAAATGCGCCTGAACGGCTTCGCCCCGGATATTCTTCTGCACCCTGCACTGTTCGAACATACCCTGGACTATCTGCAGGGCGCGGCGGATGCGGCGGCGGAATTTTTTCAGTGCAGCGACCGTCAACGCCTGCAAATGCAGTGCTATCTCATCGCCAAAGGATTGGGCGCGCCGGGTCATGACGACAACGATCTGGAATTGATTGAGCGGGCGAAGTCTCACCGCCACACAGAGATGTACGTCGCCGGCCATTGCGCCGCTGAGCAGTGGCTGTACAGCCAGGAATTTCCCAAAGAGTGCAGTTTGTTCAACAGCATCAACGCCTGGGGATTGGTGGCCTGAGTCAGCACAGTTCCCATTGGGAAGGAATCTGTATGGGGGAGGCTCCTTCGCTTTCCCCGCCGTCAAGCCTGGTCGCGGTAACGCAAGGTTTCCCCCACTCGCCATTATCCAGGCGTTGCATGGAGTCCAGGTCCACGGACTGCACCAGATAAACGCCGCCTTCGAACTTGATCTTGGTGCGATGGGAAATACCGTAGATGAACCGGCAATAGTCCATCTTCAGTTGCTGCAGTTCTCTTTCCGCTTTAACAATCTTCCGAACCAGAAATTCTCTCAGACTATCTGCATACTGCGTTGTGCTCATCCCCTTGAACTCCCCATAGCGCCGGACTCCCAGGCCCCGGCGGAAACCCTTTGGCGCGCGCGCAAGCGCACGTATTTAAAGAAGATTACAGACAAACCGGCGATTACGCCACCGCGTGCGCGGCCTTCGCCACGGCTTGGGTGATCGGCGACGATGAAACACATAAATTGGCTTGGCGCGAGGCCGGAAACGCCACTAGAATCGAAACTGCCGGACCGCGCGAGGCGCCGCATTCTTCCAGACGCCAACTCGACCGGAAAGCAGCCGTCCAACAAGAGGAACTCACAGAGTCTATGCCGTCCAATCAAATGGGAGAGTCGTACCTCCAAACCCTGAAATCGCTCTCTGACCGCATCGTGGAGGCGCAAAAGCCGATCCGCATCCTGGACGCCATCAAATGGTCGCCGTCGATCCGTCAGCAGTTTTTTGATTCCGGTTTCAAAAAAGCGCCCCAGGTGGACCTTGAGTACTACCAGAAAAACTGTCCGCTGGGTTTCGACCCCGCCGCCAAAAAAGCCGAGTTCTACGAGATAGAACGCGAGATCAGTAAAAAACTGGGGCAAATGAACCCGGTCACCCAGATCATGCGCCGCGTATGCCGGGAATATCAGATGGTGGTGCGCATGCTGGAAGCGCGGGGCACGCCGGAGTTCAGCTACATCTCCCAGGAACTATACGGCTCCCCCAGCGACGCGTTCCATGCCGGTGACCCCACTCTGGCGGAACTCGGCGAAATGATGGAGATGACTCTGTCCAACCTGCTAAAAGACAACTCCATGCAGGAGTCGGAAAAGAATTTACCCGCACAATATGTGGTGGACGAACTGAACGCCCGCCTGTCCAACTTTTTCGTCGGCGCCGGTATCCGCGTCATGATCTCCGACGGTATCGCCGCCGATGCGGCGGCGGGCACGGATTACATCAAGATCCGCAACGACGCCCTGTTCAATCAACAAGACGTGGATGTACTGGAAGTTCACGAGGGCTGGGTGCATCTCGGCACCACCCTCAACGGCGGCAGCCAGCCCTACTGCACTTTTCTAAGCAAAGGGCCGCCCTCCGCGACGATCACCCAGGAAGGCCTTGCCGTATTAAGTGAAATTCTTACTCTGCGCTCCGGCCCGACGCGCCTGTTCAAGCTTATCAATCGGGTGCGCGCAGTGACTCTCGCCGAAGACGGAGCCACCTTCAATGACGTGTTTCATTACCTGTGTGAGAAAGGCATCAGCGAGGACGAGAGCTTCACCCTGGCCGCCAGGGTGTTTCGCGGCAGCACTCCCAACCTGGGGCCCTTCGCCAAGGACATCACCTACATCAAGGGCTTTGTGCTGACTTACAACTTCCTGCGTCTGGCCTTCGCCAGGGGCAAGATCGACCGCCTGCCCATGCTGTTCTGCGGCAAGATCGTACTGGATGATTTGGCCAGCCTGCATGATCTGGAGGAGCAAGGCGTCATTACCGCGCCCCGCTATGTGCCGCCCTTCTTTCAGGATTTGAAAGGGTTGGCGGCGTGGATGAGCTTCTCCCGTTTTATTGGGCAGCTTAACTTCAACCAGCTGGAAGCTGACTACAAACACCTGCTGTAGTCAGCTCTTCCCGGTTCTCTCGGTCCCAATAAGATCAAGCAGGAGTAGCCCGACGGCTACTCCTGCTCTCCCTGCCATTCGATGCGATACAGATCGCGGCGGCGGTCCAGATAGTTACGCACGGAACCTTCGTTCTGCAGTTCCTGCAGCTTGTTCAAATCCAGATCGACGATCAGCGTCATCTCTGTATTCGGGGTGGTTTCCGCCATGATGGCGTCGTGGGGGAATGCGAAGTCTGAGGGCGAAAATACCGCTGACTGGGCGTACTGAATATCCACGCTGTCCACCTGAGGCAGGTTGCCCACCGAACCGGCGATGGCCACGTAGCATTCGTTTTCAATCGCCCGCGCCTGGGCGCAGCGACGTACGCGCAGATAACCATTCTTGGTGTCGGTCCAGAACGGCACCAATAGAATCTCCACCTCCTGATCCGACAGCAGACGCGCCAGTTCCGGGAACTCCACGTCGTAGCAGATCAGGATGCCCACCTTGCCGAAATCCGTGTCGAACACCGTCAGCGCATCGCCGCCCTGCATGGTCCATTCTTTCTTTTCATGAGGGGTGGGATGCAGTTTGTATTGAGATTCAATCCCGCCATCGCGACGACACATGTAGGCGACGTTATAGAGTTCGCCGTCTTCGATCACCGGCATGCTGCCAGCCACCACGTTGATGTTGTAACTGACCGCCAGGCGGGAAATTTCCTCCAGCATCTTGTCAGTAAAGCCCGCCAGATACTTGATGGCGTCAATGGAATTAGCATGACGCTCCAGCCCCATCAGCGGCGCGTTGAAAAACTCGGGGAACAACGCCACGTCGCACTTGTAGTCCGACAATGCGTCGATAAAGTATTCCACCTGCTGCAGCACCTCTTCCGCACTGCGCATCTGACGCATCTGCCACTGCACGCAGCCAACGCGGGCAGTGGTCTTGGCGGCGCCGATCAGTTGCTTGGCGCCGGGTTCGTAGTTCAGGTTATCCCATTGCAACAAGGTGGCGTAGCCTTTGGACTCTTTGTCCTCCGGCAGGTAACCCGTAATGATTTTCTTCACCATGAAGTCATTGGACAGCTGGAACGTCAGAATCGGGTCGTACACCTCTTTACGACTAACCGCTTCGAGGTACTCCTCCGGCGTCATGCTTTTCGCGTAGGACTGATAATTGGGAATGCGCCCCCCGGCCACTATAGCGCGCAGGTTCAGGTTGCGGCACAGTTCTTTGCGTCCTTCATACAAACGACGCCCCAGGCGCATGTCGCGGTAATCCGGATCGACGAACACATCCACGCCGTACAGCACATCGCCATTGGGGTCGTGGGTGGTGAGATAGGCGTCGCCGGTGACCTCGTCATAGGTGTGCTGATCGCCGAATTTGTGATAATCGATGATTACCGAGAAAGCCGCGGCGACCACCTTGCCGTTGTCTTCGATACAAATCTGGCCTTCCGGGAAAGTTTTCAGCTGCGCGCGAAATTTACGTTTGGTCCAGGCGCCGCCCAGGTTGTGATAGACCTTGTCCATCACCTCCTTGATGTCGTTGTAATCGGCCAATAACAGGTGGCGCAGTATCAAGTGATGATCAAGGCTTTCCTCTTTGATTTTGTCGTCTTTCATATCCATTCCCAGTTTTTAGTTATCTCGACTTCCCTGCCTCCGCGACAATGCGCGACTGGATAAAGGGAAGCGCTTTCGATGAAAATTAGCTTTATTTAAACAAGCACTTATAAAGTTGTCCAAATATTCAGATTAATATACGTTAAGCTCCCTGCGCACGTCGTCGCATTTTAGTCGCGCTTTTCCAAACCTATACTTATACGTGAAGGCGCTGTGTTTTTGATCAAAACCTGCAACAAATATCGATGATATTTATTCATTCGAATATGCGGAATCTATCGCCATACAAGTGGTCGACGGCGCTTTTAAAATGGCGGATGCAAATTTAATCCGACAGCGATTTCATATCGTGATAATGTCTAAAGGTAGCCGACTTTTTCGTCTATCGTTTTAGTTACACGTTTTTTATAATGAGCGCCTTAGCTCTGTTGAGATTTGCGAGTGTTTTGGGAGTTTACGCCCGGTCGGCTCGAACAAGGATCAACAAGGAAGACTGCGAGGTGATACTTTGATCAGGGTGTTAATTGTTGATGACCACGAGCTGGTGCGCGCCGGCTTGTCCAGAATGTTAAAAGATGAAGACGGTATTGAAGTAGTCGCGGAAGCCCGCTCGGGCGAGGAAGCGGTCAGTATTGTCCGCCAGCATCCGATCGATATTATTCTCATGGATATTCGTATGCCCGGTATTGGCGGGCTGGAAGCCATGCGCCGCATTCATCGTATTGATGAAAGCGTAAAAGTGGTGGCGGTCACCGCCTGTGAAGACGACCCGTTTCCTTCACGGGTCATGAAAGCCGGCGCTTCCGCTTACATCACCAAGGGCGCGGATATTACCGAGATGGTCAAAGCCATCCGCGTGGTGCATGCGGGGCAGCGTTACATCAGCCCGGACATCGCTCAGAAAATGGCGCTGCGTCCGTTCGACGCGGAAGAAGGCGACGTGTTCGAAAGTCTGTCCGAACGCGAAATGCAGATCGCCATGATGATCGTGAACTGCCATAAGGTGCAGGAGATTTCCGACAAACTCTGCCTGAGCCCGAAAACGGTCAACAGCTACCGCTATCGTATTTTCGAGAAACTGAACATCAACAGCGATGTTGAACTCACCCTTCTCGCCATCCGGCATGGTATGCTCGACGCCAATCAGGTCGGCAGCCTGAAAACCTGAACTTAAGGACTCTGGCGATATAAAACGTCGCCAGCCCCGGGCGCCGCTCCGCACAGGCGGAAAACGGCGCATTTGACAGCAATCCGACGGAAAACTCTGATCGGTGGAATCGCAATCCATTTTCGACGCTAAATCTTTTCTCAAACAACTCACCACGCATCCCGGCGTCTATCGCATGATGGACGCCCGCGGCGAGGTGTTGTACGTCGGCAAGGCGCGCAATCTGAAAAACCGCGTCAGCAGCTACTTCCGCAACACCGGCGTCAGCATCAAGACCCGTGCGCTGGTGGAGAAAATCGCCGACATTGAAATCACCATCACCCACAGCGAAACTGAAGCCCTGCTGCTTGAACAGAACCTGATCAAGACGCTGAAGCCGCCCTACAACATTCTGCTGCGGGACGATAAATCCTACCCCTATATCTATCTGTCGTCCGACTCGGACTACCCTTCGTTGACCTTCCGCCGGGTACGCCAGAAAAAGTCCGGCAAGGGCCGCTTTTTCGGTCCTTACACCAGCGCCGCCGCCGTGCGCGAAAGCCTGGCGCTGCTGCAGAAGATTTTCCGCATCCGCCAGTGCGAAGACAGTTTTTTCAGCAATCGCTCCCGTCCCTGCCTGCAACATCAGATCGGACGCTGCAGCGCGCCCTGCGTGGGATTGATCGATCCGCAGAGCTATGCGGAGGATATGTCCCACGCCACCATGTTCCTGGAGGGGCGTAACCCGGAAATCATCAACGAGACCATCCAGCAGATGGAAGCCGCCTCGATGCAGTTGGATTTTGAGCGGGCGGCGGTGCTGCGCGATCAGGTGGACTATCTGCGTCGGGTGCAGGAGCAACAGGCGATTGAAGGCGTGGCGCGCGACATCGACGCCTTCGCACTCTCTTCGTCACTGGAGCTGGTGGTAGTGCACGGACTGTTTATTCGCGCCGGCCGCGTGGTCGGCAGCAAGTCCTTTTATTTGTCGGAGAGACTGGAAAGCGATGATGGCGATTTGTTGTCCTCCTTCCTCAATCAGTACTACTTTGGCGAGCACGCAATTTACGGTTTGCCTCAGGAAATCACCACCTCTGTCGCCCTGACGGACAAGGACGCGCTCAAAGAGGCCTTTAAAGAAGTCTTCAATCGCAACGTGCGGATCGAGCACAATGTACGCAGCAACCGGGCGGAGTGGCTGCATCTGGCGCAAACCAACGCCAATCAGGCGCTGAGCACGCGCATGCAGTCGCAGGACGCGCAGTTGCAGCGCTGGCAGTCATTCTGCGACGCACTGAGCCTGGAAGCCTCCGTGAAGCGGGTGGAATGTTTTGACGTCAGCCATACCTTCGGCGAGGCGACCGTCGCGTCCTGCGTAGTGTTCGGACCGGAAGGGGCGATCAAGGATCTGTACCGCCGTTACAATATCAAGGATGTGCCCGCCGGCGACGATTATCACGCCATGGAGCAGGCGCTGACGCGGCGCTACAGCAAGCTGAAAGACAGCGACGTCGGTCTCCCCGACATCATTCTGATCGACGGCGGCAAGGGGCAGCTTGGCATCGCGCACCAGGTCTTTGACGAGCTGCAAATCACCGGCGTCACGCTGATTGGCGTCGCCAAAGGCGTAACGCGGAAACCCGGCATGGAAACCTTGTTCATTTCCGCGGATAATTCGATCCTGAATCTGCCGGGCGACTCCACCGCCCTGCATCTGATTCAGCAGATCAGGGATGAGGCTCACCGGTTTGCGATCACTGGACACCGGAACCAGCGCAATAAAAAGCGAACGCAATCGGTTTTGGACGCCGTGCCCGGCATTGGTCCCAAACGCAGACGGGACCTGCTCAACTATTTCGGCAGCGTGCGCAATATAGAACGAGCCAGCCTCGAGGAAATCAAGCGCGTGCCTGGCATTAGTGAAGTGATAGCTCAAACAATTTATGCAGCCTTCCATGAATAAACGCTCAAAAAAGTCGGTTTTTCTCAATTTCCCCAACATCCTGACCTTGGGCAGACTTGTCCTGATCCCCGTCATTGTCGTGATTTATTACCTTCCCTTTCAGGGCAATTACGTGGTGGCGGCGGCGATTTTCGCCCTGGCGGCGGCGACGGACTGGCTGGACGGCTATCTGGCCCGACGCTGGAACCAGATGACGCCCTTCGGCGCGTTTCTCGACCCGGTGGCGGACAAAGTCATCGTGGCGGTGGCGCTGGCCATGCTGGTGGAGGCTCATCACAACCTGGCCCTTACCGC
>NZ_JAHMIN010000019.1 GCF_018986435.1 Hahella sp. HN01
TTGAACTAGCGCTTGAACTAGCGCCAGGGCTTCCGCCTTGTACTCGTCGGAATAACGTTGGCGAGATTTGGAGTTTGATGTTTTCTGTTTGGTCATAGTTCACCTCTGTAGCGTAGTGTACTCGCTTAACAGGGTGTCTATCATTGGTGGGTAGGATCAATATTCACCACCATGCCAATTACCCGCTTGACCGAGGCCGATTGACTGATAGGGCAAACCCTAAGTTAGTTCAGTAGGAGGGCTTCGCCAATTGAGTATCAGAATCCGTGGCGCCATGCTCCTAATCTCTCAACGCAGTTTTGGGCATCCATTCAGAAAGCGGGTATTCACATTAAAGACATTCAATCTAAGTTCAATAAAATCAAACACATAAAAACTAAGAACTTATAATGATTGATAACTGCGGCGCGTTTAAATGCTGTTATTAACCCGAACAACACTTCCCGCTATATCTGGCGCGGCGCGAACTTTCTTTGAGTTTGTACAACATCACAAATCATTACGTTCAATATCCTCAAGAAAGTCACTGACATCGTAGTTCACGCTAAAACCCTTTTTGGCCAGTAGGCCGTGAAATTCGAATTCGGAAATCCCCGCGACTTTTCCAGCTAATGCGCCGTGAATGCCACGGTCTTTGTACAAGGCGATTGCCAGTAGTTCCAGCGCTTCTTTCTCTGTGAGTTGCAGCTTTTGGGCTATTTCGTCATCTATTTCGATTTTCACGTTTCATCCTTCACAAGTTTCTGAAAGTTTTTCGGCATGGACGCGTTAAGGCGGATATGGAGGTGTTTAAGCTGAGCATCTTAGCATCTGCCCAGCCGCGTCCCCATCAGCCTTTTGCTCCTCTGTACTCCACCCCCTTGATATTTAATTGATATCTCCTTGATTTTTGCTTGGTCCCTGCTTTTCTACAATTCCTTAAAAGGCTTATCAAACAAGGCGGTTTGGCTATACGAGGGGGTTGGAGGCGGTCGGATGTGGGTGTTGTTTCGTTATCTTAATCGTCAGATTCTGACGTCGCTTTTTGGATTGACGTTTCTGCTGCTGTTTGTGTTCACCAGTACGCGTTTCGCTCAGTATCTGACTGAGGCGGCGACGGGGCAGATTTCTGCGGATGTGCTGGCGCCGATCATGGCTTATCGTCTTCCCGGTTTTCTGCAGTTGATATTGCCGTTGGCGCTTTTCCTGTCGATTTTGCTTAGCTACGGGCGCATGTATCTGGATGCGGAGATGACCGCCATTTTCGCCAGCGGGGTGAGCAAGTCCAGGCTTGTCGCCGTGACCATGGGGTCGGGGTTTACAATCGCTCTGGTGGTGGGGTCGATGAGTCTTTATCTGAACCCGCTCGGGCGGCAGCAGACGGAACGGATTTTATTGGAGCAAGCCAAGCGCTCCCGTTTTGAACTCGTTACTCCCGGACGTTTTCAACGTTTCTCCGAGGGAGAGGATGGCCGGGTGTCTTATGTGGAGTCGCTCAGCAACGATGACCGCGAGATGCGCAACGTTTTTATGGCGGAAACCGACAAGGAGAAAGGACAAACCGCAGTGCTGACTGGCGAGTCCGGGCATTTGTTTTATGACGCCGCCACAGGTAACCGCTTTCTGGTGATCAATAACGGGGCTAGCTATGTGGGAACGCCAGGACAGGCGGATTATCGCTCGGTCACGTTCGATACCTACGGCATCCGGCTTGATGAGCCGAACCTGGAGCGCGAAGCCTTCGACGAGACCATCCCCACCGCCGCGCTATGGCAGAGCGATTCGCCCCAAGCGTCGGCGCTGCTGCAATGGCGTCTGTCGCTGCCGATGCTCGCGCCTATCGTCGCCCTGCTGGCGGTGTCCTTGAGCCGAGTGAACCCCAGACAGGGACGCTTCCACCGCCTCCTTACGGCATTGCTGGTGTACGTCAGTTATCTGGGATTACTGATCTACTGCAAAAAGGCCGTCGCGAAGCAGTCACTGCCGGAGTGGCTTGGCCTTTGGGCCGTACATGTCGCCTATTTTTGCTTCGGACTGCTGCTGTTGTACGGACAGGAGATCCGCTTGCGGCTGCAGCCGCGAAGCTCAACGCCGTCGGTTTGAATGCGTGTGTCCCACTTCGTCGACATCTTCTGATTTAACGGCGATTTGAAACCTCTGCTTACGCGTAAATCACGCTCATGGTCGATCCTGCGTCTGAGTGGTTCTCCGCGGTCAACCGCCAGCCAAGACGACTGCACATGATGGAGACGATATACAGCCCAAAGCCGTTCAAGCCGGAGCGATAATGGGTGAGTTCGCGACCATTGGAAAGGGCGTCGAGCAGTTCCGGCGCCAGGCCTGAACCCGCGTCCGTCACGGCTATCTTTTCAGGGGTGATGTGAATGACGATGTTGTCGTCGGTGTGCTGCAAGGCGTTCTGCACAATATTGCGGATGATCATTTTGGCCATGACGCTGTTGGTGGAAAGCGTGACTTTCCGGGTGATTTCCAGATCCACGCGGGTATAGACGGGATAGTCTTCATACAAGTCCTCCAGCACCTCTTCCACCAGGCCGGGAATGGACACGACCTGTCGACCCTCCCCTTCCTCGGACTTTTGCGCCATCATCAACAGCACCTTAACGTTGCGCTCCATTTCCTTATTGGCCTGACGAATGCGCATCAAGGTGGCGGCGTCTTTCTCCTGCAACTGCGCCCGCCTTTCTAACACATCAAGCGCGCCGGTGATGACGGCTATCGGCGTGCGCAGTTCGTGACTGGCCAGGTTTACGAACGCCTGCTCCCGCTTGATAAAGGTTTCCAGTTCATTCAGGAATTGATTGAAGACATCGGCGATCGCCTGTAGTTCGCAGTCTGAATATTTGGTCTGCAGACGCGGCATATTTTCTTTCACCGCCGTGCCTTTGATGCTTCTGGCCAAGTCCCGCAGCGGGCGGATGATGCGACGACTGCTGACTTGCGACAGAATCAGACTGCCGCCCAAGGTCAGCAGACTGACCAGCAATAAAACGCCGTCGAATATCATCTCCCTCGCTTCCAGTCGAGAGATATCCTTAGCGATATAGAACTTGCCGGCGGACTCGCCGCCAATATTCACCAGATAGGTATGATCGTTCTTTTCCACTTCCCCCATAAACGGAAAGCCCAGGCCGTCAAAGATGCTGGGCAGCGCGACGCTGTCGCTGTAATTGGCGGGCACAAACACAATATCGATATCCCCCGCTTCCCAGGCGTAAGGGCTTTCTAAACCATAGTGGCTGGCGACAAACTCCTTCTCTTCGGAAAAGTTTCGGTCCAGCGTCGCTTTCTCCAACTCTTCGTTTAACAGCAGCACGATAGCAACCATCACACTGATGGTGTAAAAGCTCATTAATATGTAGGTTTTTCTGATCCTGTTCGCGATAGATGTCATACCGGTTTATTTAAAAATCCTGATTCCATTTCCAACGTACAAATTCATTTTTATATCGGCACAAGCACGAGCAACGCCCCCGGCGGGGAGACAAATGCATAAGTCGCGACAATAAGGGCGCCTCACGCCGCGCCTGCAATGCCGGCGATCATATTGCTGACGCTCCCGAAGACAGTGTCCGTCGACAACCATCATCGAGCGCTGTGTGACAGGGGTTCGTTCACGATAGGACTGCGATCCGATTTTTTTCCTTACATACTAATCAGGGCCGCAACAACGGATTATCAAAATTACGTCAAGAAAATATCAATTTGGGGAATTGGGGGGGTGAATGTCTTCGGGTCCGTTAGTGTCTTGTTTCCTTCAAGTAACCCGAGTTGATCATCTGATGTTTAATGAGCGCCTGGGACTGCTTCAGGGCTTCATCGATGCTCATTTTGTTTTCCAGCACATTGGCGAAGTTGAGGCTGATTTGCGCGCCGAATGAGGAGAACTCGTTGATGCTGACGTATTGCGCGCCGGTGTATGGTACTGGGAGTGCGGAGACGTTGCTGGCGTCCGAGCGTTCAATGGCGTTCAGCACCAGATCAGAGAACGGCGCCGCCTCATGGTAGGCCGGGTTTTCATAGGTGGAGCGGCGTGTTCCCGGCGGAACCGCCACCCAGCCTTTGGTTTTCGCAACGAGGTCAATGTATTCCTTCGAAGTGGCCCAGGTGATAAATTTCTTCGCCGCCGCTTTGTGTTTGGACGCGGCGGGAATCGCCAGCGACCAGGCCCACAGCCAGCTTTGATCCACCTTGCCTCTCGGCGCAGGCGCAAACCCTGTTTTATCGCTCACCTGGGAGAACTCTGGATTATAGAGAAAACTCGCCGCTACGGTGGCGTCGATCCAGACGGCGCAATGGCCTTGCGCGAACAAATCCAGGCTTTCCCGATATCCCAGACTGGTAGGGTTCGGCGGGCCTTGAGTGGTAATCATATCCACATAATAATCCAGGGTCTGACGCCACTCTTTTGAATCCAGTTGCGGCGCCCAGTTCATATCAAACCAGCGCGCACCAAAGGCATGCGACAGAGAAGATAACAGCGCTACGTTTTCTCCCCACCCAGGCTTCCCTCTCAGACATAGCCCGTAAACCTGATTGTCAGGGTCATGCAGAGATCGCGCAATCAGCTCAATATTCGCGAAAGTTGGATGCTCGGGCATCTCCAGTCCGGCTTTTTTCAGCAGATCCTTGCGGTAATAGGTCATGATGCTCTCGCCATAAAACGGCAGCGCATAGAGCTGATCTTTGTAGGCAAGCGATTGCCTGACCGTTGGTAAGATGTCATCAAGACGATAGGCCGTCGGCAGCGGATCGAGAGGAGATATCCACCCATTGCCCGCCCATAGGGGGATTTCATAGATGCCGATGGTCATCACATCAAACTGGCCGTCGGAAATGGCGAGATCGCCCAGCAGACGTCGTCGTAAAGTGCTTTCGTTGATGATTCGCCAGTCGAGTTCGATATCCGGATTTTGCACTTCAAACGCCTTCGCCAGCCCCTGCATGATCACCATGTCGGGATTATTCACGGTGCCGATAACCAGTCTGATTTTGTCATCGCCGCGATCCACATTGGGCAGCAGGCCGTATTCAAAGCGCAGCCGGTCCAGCGTCCCATCCTCGCGCATTTTTCTGAGGCCTTGATTGAACGCGGTCACCCACTTGTCAGCGGACACGCGATTGTTTGCAAAGGCGATATGAAATTGTTTGTCGGCGAGGGGCGGATAGACAAAATCCAGCTTCCCGATGTAGTGCGGGCGGTAACCGACGATCAGATCCGCCGCCGTGAACTTATCGATCAGCACGAACTGGATGCGGTTGATCGCCAGCTTGTCGATGTTTTGCAGTTCGCTGGTGACTTCCTCGATTTGAATGCCGGGAATGCTGCGCAACTCCTGCAATGTGGATTCGCCCCGGACTTGCCCGATAACGCCGCCGGACAAGCCGCTTAGCGCCTGCATTAAATTCACGGAGGGCGGCACGGAATATTGAAAGTAATTGTCCTTGCGTTTCAGAATCCCGATGGAGTCCCCCGGGAAAGGATCGCTCAACCGAAACTCCTGCTGCGAAAAGGCGCCCGCATAAACCGGCACAATGCCATCGACCTTGCCGCGCTGCGCCATCGCATTGGCTCTCGCCCAGGGATGAAACGAGATATGAACGGTCACGCCGGAGCGCTTGAACGCCTCCGTCACCACCTCATGGGCATAGCCGTTCTTCCATAAATTCACGCCAATGTAGGGCTCTTTCTCCCCGCTCACCAGCTCGACTACCGGCTCCGCTCCCTGCGCCGACATCCACCCGCAAAGAAGCAGGCATAAACAGCGCTTTATTACCCTATGCAAGGCCATAGCTGATTCCTCCGGCGTCGCGTCTAACGACATTGCCCAACATTCCTTATTACTCCCTCTCCACTACGCCATTTTTCATCAATACGCGTCAACGCCTTTCTGACGCAACCTTTCCGCAATATTGTGCGACGCCTGCACGAACTCAGACATATGGGACAATTCCTGCTCCAGATTAATCGGCTTGCCAGTGAGTTTTCGCTCCAGCAGGACGGACAGCTTTTTACCGATAAAGTCGCCAATCTGCTGAAATTCCTCCATCTGGATAAACTGAATGCCCCGGTATGGCACGGGCTGAATGCTGGGGCGTTCGAAATCCGCGCTTTTGATGGCCTTCAGCGTAATATCCGCAAAGCTGGCGTACTCGCGGTACGAGGGGTTTTCATACAATGCGTGGCGGGTTCCCGGCGGCGTCTGCGAGATACCGAAATTGCTCTCTACCAGCCGATGATAGTCATCAGAGGTCGCCCAGCTCACGAAACGCCAGGCCGCGTCTTTATGGAGAGACCCTTTCGGCACGGCGAAACCCCAGGACCACAGCCAATTGGTTCCCCTGTCGGTGACCTGCGAAGGCGCGGCGGCGTATCCCACCTGAGGATAAAAGGAGGCCTGGGCGATGGCGCCGCCAGCGGCGGTGGAATCCACCCAGATGTCGCACTGGCCCGCGACAAAGGCCTGCAGGTTTTCGGAATAGCCGTTGTTCCAGGAAGACGCCAGGCCGTACTCCGCCATCATGGATAAGTAGAATTCGATGGTCTGATTCCAGGCCGGCTCCGCCAGCGCCGAACGCCATTTTTCATCAAACCAGCGACCGCCAAAACCGTTCAACATGGTCGCCAGGATAACGACGTTCTCCCCCCACCCCGGTTTGCCGCGCAGACACAATCGCCCATGCTCCCCTTGCGACTTCTGCCGCAACTGCGCCAGGGCTGATTCAATGCCGCGCCAAGTCGGCTGCGGCGGCATCTGCAGGCCATAGCGACTCAGTACATCCTTGCGGTAATAGGTAATAGAACTTTCACCATAATACGGCAAGGCGTAATACTCGCCGTCGTAGCGAAACCCTTCGATAATCTCGGGAATCCACTTCTTCATTTCGCCATCGGATTGATAGGCCGCCGGCAACGGCGACAAACGCCCTTTGCTTCCCCATATGGGCGCTTCAAACAAGCCCAGGGTATAGACATCGTATTGGGCGCGCTTTTGTTTACTGTCGCTGGCCTGCATACGTCGCAACACGGACTCATCCACGATTTTCCAGCTAATTTGAATGTCCTGATTCTGCTCTTCGAAATGGTGCGACAGCGACTTCATGTTCAACATATCCGCATTGTCGACAGTGGCGACGACAATCTCGACCGCCTGACTTGGAACGCTTGCGAACAGCGTCGCCAGACTTAACATCAACAAGGTTACAAACGGATAGTTATAGTTACCGCGGTGCTTCATGGCGTTTCTCTCTGGTTAAAGCAGCTCCTCACCGCTGCGGCRATTTACTTCCACAGCGACGCGACCTTTCTGCAGGCGACAAGAAGCCCTGGCCCAAAAACGCGACGGCTTTGGGCGGGTTAACTTGTCAGATAGAAGATTCAGATATCAGGAAAACAGGGAGCGTCGTCAGTTCGGTTTTTGACGTCGCAAAGTTTGGTCCATTGCTATAACAACAAGGGGAAACGGGCTTATCCGTGATGATGACAGGGACTGAACGCCAAGATGGAAACTGAAGACAAAGAAAACGTCTGTTTTGACTTTCATGACAGCGCCTTTGTTGTAGTTATTCTGTTAACAACCAGCCTGCCCCTTACATCAAGCGCCGATACTGACGCTCGCGGGAGAGCCTGAGAGTGTAATCATTAGACAACGGACGCCTATCTGGCTCAAATACTAACCAAGGGAATTACCTGTACATTTTTGTGCATTGTTTTTATCTGTTTTCCGGGTTGAGTCGCAGAAAAACCAAACCGGTTAATTCACGCTACACTAACTGTGCAGAAAGATTTTCCTTATCAACCCGACACAACAAATCGGCATTCCAGCGGCCCCCTTATGAAAGCAATCGGCATCATCAGCATCCTACTGGCGCTCCTCTACGTCGCTTACCTGTCCGTCGAACACAGCGAAGAAGCGGAGCGCCAGAAAGAGAAAGCCGAACAGCAGATCGATCAGGCCCAGAAGCAGATTGAAGAAGCCATGGAGAAGAACCGGGAGCGATTGGAGCAAGGGGCGCAGTAAGCTAGCTGATCCTGCCCCCCTCAGGCTCTAGTTAAGAAGACTCCTGAGTGAGAGGTGCGGATTGAAACTGGCGCAACAGCCGAAAAAATGCAGCCATCGCATCCTGTTCCCCGAAGTGCTTCAGAATCATGTTACACCAGCCAACAGTTGAACTCCCCTCGTGCAACTCCTTGGCGACAAAGAGATCAAACGCAGTCAGCAGCTTATCATCCTTCGCATCATTCCGCCCCACAACCCAACCGTTTACGAACGACATCAAGCAAGGCAGATCGTGATTCTGAAGCCACAACCAAGGCCTTTTTTCGACTTCGAACAACGCCTCAAGCAGCGGCTTGTCTCTCAGGTTGATGACGTTAATGGGGTACGTGTCGCGTGGATCTTTTTCCATGGGGAAGTTCCTGTCATGCAGAATTTTGGTCTCGCCTAATTTCTACTCCAATAGTGTCAACTCCTACATGCATAGGATATGAACGTAACTCTTTATTCACTTTAATCCATACGGCGATCTCAAGGGTATATCAGAGGCCGCCAAAAATAATCATCCGATATTCGTAGTACTACGATGCCGGAATCAGGTTAAAAATGGAGTAAAAACCAATCATGAATAAAGTCAGGAATAAAACTATTTGGCTCTCCTGCGCAGCCATAACTGGCGCCTTAGCGGCATCCAGTGTCCACGCTTTTGATTACAGAGCATTCTGCGACTACAAAGAATATGTCAGTCCCACACTAGGGCCTACTGATCGCCTAAACTCCAGTGTCCAGGACGATCCCCACCTGCATTGTTATAATGAACCCGGTAATGCGGTGCACCTGACCTATGCGCCAAAATCGAGAATACCATATATATATAACGGCGCTTTTTATACGAGCGCTTATAATTGGGCCCTGTATTATGCTCAAGTCTCTCCGGTTGTATATGACTATACTTACGGCAGTTACTCCCTGGCCTATTACAATGGCTTTGTTATATATAACCAGTCTCCCATTGACTCTATCGCTCATGTCGACTTATCGGCCAGTCCACTATTAGACGCTATTAAAAAAGGTGAAATAGGCACTGTCCAAAGCTTACTCGATAGCGGCGTGGACCCCAACGAAGTGGTCGTCGTTGAAGATAACAGCCTGACGCCAACCAGACTCACTGCTTTAACCATTGCTGTATTGGCGCTTGATGAAGAAATCATTGAGCTGCTCATCAACAAAGGCGCCCGTGTTAGCGACGCCTCAGAAATTTTAAACCAGACTGGCAGCCATCTGGATAAAAGAACCCCGTTGGGCATGGCGTCTCACTATGGTTTAACGCCCATCATGAAGATGCTTTTGGATCAGGGCGCCGACCCTAATTCAATGGAAGCCAGCGTCGCGGTTGGAGACGCCAATGCGCCGACCGTGTTGATGACGCCTCTCGATATTGCACTGCTAAAAGAGAAATCGGACGCCGCCAATCTACTCAAGCAACACGGCGGCGTTGCGACGAGTGTTTCCGAAACCGGCACGCCATTGCTCTATCCCGGAGCGGAAGGCGCCAAAGTAGGCGATGGTATTTCCTATATCACTGGCAAAGCCACCCTGGAGTCCGCCATTGATACGACCGCTCTTGAAATTGAAGAAAAAGGCGTGTCGTTGACAGAGAATCATGACGACACCATTAAAACTCGCTCTCAATACACCAAACTTCTGACCGACACAGCGAAAGTAACCGGCAGCGGCGTGGGCTGGAGCGTGTCTACAACCAACAACTTCCTGCAAAGCCAGGAGTACAATGAGGAGCACCTCATATTTAACGTTCGATATATGGCGACGTTAAAAAAACTTGAAGCGAAGAATGAGCAATCCAATCCCATTCGACTGACCGACGCCGCGCTTGACTATCTGCAACAGAATGGCGGCCAGAAGTTTCTTGATCTCTATGGAACTCACTTCATTAAACGCATTAATTTAGGCGGCTCATTTTTGGGGCAATACAACCTGAGCTTTTCCTCCAGTGAAAAGAAAAATGAGTTTATCAATACATTTAGCGGCAACTGGTCCAATGGTAATCAGGCTGTAGGTTTCAGTAATGAGTTGAAGCGGGAAACCCGAGAGTTTGGAAGTCAGGTTTCATTGAGCTCCAGCTGGATCAGCTTCGGCGCAAACCCTAGAACCGCCGGAGAAAAACCCAGCACCGATCCGTCATCAGATGATGATGGTGGATTGTATGCCCTCAAAGCCGATTTTATTAATACGCTTGCCGCCAACGCCGACAACGACCCTGAGCTGCTTAACAAGCAAGCGATGACGGCCTACCCCTGGTCTTCTCTGTACCAGATACAAATGCTCGCCGAAGGCAAAGTGATGAAGTTTACAGAGCATGGGTGGGTGCAAATCAACAGTGAGCCGGTTCATGTCGATGGCATTCAGCTTTTGACGACGCCCAGCGCCGCGGTTGTTGAGGCGATCAGCGAAGAAATGCAGGCGCTGGATAAACTGAAAGCGGATGTCAAAGACTTCCTGGATCGTGGCGAGTTTGTGGCGCAGAAAGACGGCAGTGATCTGAAGGACATTCAGACAAAAATATCGAGCGCTATTTACAACATCGAGCAACTGCCTTACGACCAACTCTGTAAATTAACCCCCGCCAGCTTTTCCCCTTACAAGATGAGCGGGATATTACAAGCTACAGCAGAACCCTATATGAACGGCTTGACGCCGGTATGGGTTACATTCCAGCAAAACAATGGTCAGTTTGACCCTAATATCGCTGAGACCAAGCACTACTACCTCTCCCCTGACAAGCATATAAATGCGATTACACAGCGGGAAATTGGCCATGACAAAACCTTCGGCGTTGACATCTGGACCGGGGGCAATGGACTGTCGCTGTTTGTTGACTTGAGACACACCCGAACTCAGACCAATACTGTGGACTGGAATAGCATCTACTTCACTCCTCACGCCAGCTTCAATGCGAACGGCGTGCCTGTAGGGCTTCCTTCTTCAGGCGTGGTTCATAGCAATGTGCATGGCGGCTTTGGCTGGGCCTGGGTCGGCCGCCCGCCCCTGCAACCCACCCTGCTTTCCAGTTTGATCTATGAAAAAATGGAGTATGGTTTCAACGGCTGCTCAATCAGCTACGGCGCCACGCAAACCAACATCACTGAGGAAGGCATGATCAAGCTGGCCCGGGAAGCTAATGCCGACGGCTTTGTCTACCACCCCAGCCTTAAACGGGGCGCAGTGTTGACCGAAGCGTATGACCGCTCCTGCCAGAGCCCCGCCAACCAGTCCTGGCCGCTTTACTTGAAGAAGCTTCCGCAGGTTCAGTTCCAAAAGATGGATTATGGCTTCAATGGTTGCCCGATCAGCTACGGTTCACTGAAAAGCAATGTGTCCGAGGGCGACATGATTAACATGGCGCGAGAAGCCTCGGCGGATGGATTTATATTCCATCCGTCACTAAAGCGCGGCGCAATTTTAACCGAACCCTATGATCGCTCCTGTCAAAGCCCAGCCTCACAATCCTGGCCTCTGTATCTGAGTGAATAAAAAATAGTTCTAACTCAAACCGCGGCGACATGTTAATCCATGTCGCCTTTCTTGAGTGCTTAGAGGCGTTTTGCAGCGCCCTCTAAGCTTTTTCGTCCGTCTTATACCTCCGACGCATTCAGTGAAAAAACATATTTCTCTATAGCGTCGAGTATCTTCATGGATTTAACCGTTTTCGCCTTGTCGATAAGAGAAATAAGGTTGTCCAGGGTTTCCTGATTTGGCTTAACAAACCAATAAGATTGATAGTGAAGTTCGAACCATTCTCTTAGCGCACTTTCTGGCAGGTCGGACTCAGGATTCTTTAGATGGACATTTAGAAGAATGACCAGATAGTCCCATTTGCTTTTCTTCCTGGCTATCTTGACGATACGTCTATGCCGCCCTGTATCATTGCTCTTCCACAACAAGCTGACAACATCCTGGGCGCTGTAGTCTTCTTCCGCCGCCAAAATCTCACTCGCTATGCGCGCCTCTGATTCTGAGCCGGCAATCATCTTGTCTTCAAACCAGGCGGGAGGCATACAACCAAGGTTCCCCGCCGCCCTGACGACGGCGCTGCGAACTCGCGGATCATTTGAGCTTTCGAAGTGGCTCACGTGCGCCCAATCGCCAGCATTGCCGACTTCAGACAAACCTAGTATTGCCGAAACGAGTTTTCTGGGGTTATCAGATTGCAGATGATTTATGTAGAAATCCGCGAAATTAACGGCTGACAAACGCTGAAGATAATACTTGCAGGTATTTCGGATGCCTTTGCTTTGATGGAGCAGGTTGGCGAGCAGGAGCGGTTCGGCGTCATTTGGAAAAGCCTCCACAACTGCGTACAACGCCCTTTTACATATTAAAGGCTGTCGATCCGCGGCTAAGGTTTCCAGAAGCGCATATTGAGACTGTGGACTCTCCAGTCTGTGAATGAGATTAAACGACTTGCCCCGGATCACCACGTCTTTGCTCGCTGTCGAGAGCTGTAGCAGTGCGCCTGGATCGTATGAAAATTCCGTTAATACCTTGAAGGCCAGCCGCGCCAGTTTGTAATCCGCGTCTTTGACTGCTGTGGCCAGCGCCTCGTGTCCTTTATCTGAATCAAGGCGGTCTTTCACCGCGCGTTGGATAGCGCTCAAATCACGTCGTGTCTTGTTGGTGAGCTGATCCACAAGGTGCAAATACTGGATGAGCTGACTTTCCTGAAGCCGCGGAAGATTTACGGCAGTGACGTCAAACGCAATCTGGCTGACCTGTGACACCCAGTCGTTGGCTCGCACAAAGGAGACTCTTATCGCAGTCTCCATGTCCGCCAACGCCAGTCGCTCAAGCGCCCGCATACGGACATAACCGTTATTGTGACAACAGAAAAGCGTGAGCGCCGTAACGAGGAGTCTTCCCTCAAAGGGGAGATTATCTACCGTTGATACGGTTGCCTGAAACCAGTTTTCCAGCCAGCTTTTACAATCAGGGTCGTAATAAGCCGAGCGAATGCTTTGATCCAGCCAATGCAGGTTTAGACTGTCATGGCCGTCCAGAATGCGGGCCATTTGCTCAAGCGCCATAGTGCTTATTGTGATATCGGGATGCGCCACTAATGGCGCCAGTGCAGCAATGGCTCCAGGGCTCTCCAGTTGACTAAACATGGCCGAATTGATTTCAGCAGGCGGTGTGTTGTTCCCGGTGAAGAATGTTCTCAGCTTCCTTTTTGGTTGGGTTGGTTGAGTTGGTTGGGCTGCGGCGTAGATCTGGTGGACTATCGTTCTCTCGGCGGGCGTCAGGTTTCTCATGTATAGCTAATCTCTGCGAAGTGAGCATTACACCCTACGTAATGCTACCAGCCGTTTTTTGGCCAGTCGGCCAGACTAAGGGAAGTTCATTCGCCAGGTCAATCTCTTATTCATATCACCAGATCGGCCATTTTCCAGCTCCATCTTAAGACGGTCTTAATGCCCAGTGGCGTTTAATACCGTTTACCGAGCCAGGAATCGGCCACCTCAACCACACTCGACAACAAAAGAACAATCGGGGCATAACGTTGAAAAAATTCTCTCTGCTAACCAGTGTTCTCATGTTTCTAACGGCATGCGCTGACTCTCTTGGCTGGTTATCCAGGCCACAAGATCCTAAAGACAGGAACTATCGAGTTGAGCAGGTGCGATTTCAGGGCGGCGACGCGGATGTCACGCTGGCGGGGGAGTTAACCATACCTCTAGGGCAAGGGCCGTTCCCGGCGATTATATTGATTACAGGCTCAGGCCCTCAGGATCGCAATGAGGCGATCGCCGGCCATAAGCCCTTTCTGGTTTTGTCGGATTACCTTACCCGCAATGGATTCGCGGTGCTTCGTTATGATGACAGAGGCGTTGGCGAAAGCACCGGTACCTTCTCAAGTGAGAACAGGTGGAAGCCCACCCTATCAGATTTTGCACAAGACGCCGCCGCTGCCTACCGGTTCATGCAGAGCATCCCTGCAATCGACGTGCAGAAGATCGGTTTTCTTGGTCACTCGGAAGGCGGCTATATCGCTTCCGCGGCCGCAGAGTTTGTTCCCGCCGCGTTTATGATTTTTCTCGCTGCGCCCGCCCTTCCCTTACTCCCTGATGTGATGGCCACGCAAGTAGCGGATATCGCGCGCTCGCAGGGTAAATCTCAACAGGACATAGAGCGGGAGCAGGCTTTATGCAGGGACCTTACGGAGATACTGAGAACAAGCCCTTCCGTAGCGGATGCAAGAAGCCAAATAGAGAAACGCTTGCAGTCCCATGGCCTCACGCGGGCGGAAATAAAAGCCAACATGGAAGTATGGGGTTCGGATTGGGGACGTCACTACGCAAGTTACGACCCGCTCCCTGCATTCAGACGCTTTAAAAACCCCGTTCTGGCGCTGTTTGGCGGCAGCGACTTGCAAGTATCAGCGGCTGAAAATGCGCCCATCATGAAGTCTGTCCTGACTAATCCTGAATCTGAGGTGCTCGTATTAGACAAGCTCAATCACTTGTTTCAACCTTCGGAAACAGGACGAATAGAAGACTACATATTGATCGATATAACGATTGATCCCAGGGCGTTGAATGCGATCAGCGAATGGCTTTCTGGAATCTTGTAAGTGTGAATTTTAGAGGGCTTATTGATGTCACTAACTGATCGAGCATAATCGTCACATCAACTAAATACAGGCCCACACCACGAACCTGACCTGTTCCGGCTGATAACGGCCGCTGTCGATCAGCGCTTCAATCAACTTAATAACAGGTCCCCACTGAGTCCCGGCGAGGCGCCCGTATTCCTCAGCGAATGCTGGCCTCAGTAGTTCCGAGTAATACAAATGTGTGTAGCCAAAGTGTTCGTTAGCGCAGCCTTTCTCTTCATCTTCAAACGTTTTGATGTCCTGAATATCTCTGAGGGTTTGATAGCTGGGGTTCGCGGGCAGCCCTCTTTCCATTGCAATGGGACAGTCGCCTTTCCAGCCATTTCCGATGCCGAAAAGTAAAACAGACCCTCTGTCGCACACGTCTATTAACGGCGAGAGATTCAGGAGCCCAAACCAGTGCTCACTACTGTCCGCGCTATGGGTAACTTCCACCCAACCATCGATATCAATACCCATGTCAGTCTCCCAGATCTTTGTCAGCCTTATTCTCCATACCCTCCCCACGCAACACCTCCTCCAACTCCTTCCGCACCGGCATGGGCTTAAACGCGTTGACGTTGGCGCCGCCGGTGTTGCCGATGGGGAGGCGGCCGGTCAGGTGGCCGAGTGGGGTTAGGAGCAGGCGCCATAGTTGGCCGAGGATTTCTCGTTGATCTCGTTTCGCCCACCCTACCCGCAGCATCCAGAGGTGGACGTGAAAGTGCCAGCCCAGGCGGCGTTGTCCCAGAACGTGGGCGTTTTCCAGATGTGCAAACGCGACGTCGAGACGGCCCTGGCGCCAGTTATCCCGCGCGGCGTTCATTTCTGCGGAGAAGGCTTGTCGCAACGTCGTCATAAGCCTGAAACCTATTGCGTCATAAGGGGTTTACACGTATAGGATAGGTCTCTGAAGTAAAAATTTCATAATTCGCTGACGGCCAGCTTCACTAATCTGGCCACTTCGTTTACTTCGTCCTGGGTATGAAACCTGAGCTCGATCCATTGCGAATTCAGCGATCTTTTGGGATGAACGGTCGAGTCTTGCGGATGCATGAGTTTTTCTTTTTTGATGTGCTTTTTCGTCAGTTTCAGATCCAGCTCATGATCGTGATGAAAATGCGCGAATTCTTTGCCGTTGTAGTGCAGCGCCGAGCCGCCCGCCACCGGCGAGGGCTGATCTTTTACGCCTGATATTTTTTCGACCTCTTCTATCAATATCTCTCTCAGCGAACGCATCTCATTGAATCCTTTTTAACTTCCAGTACATAACAATCTATTTGTGCGACTTTGAATAATCAACAACCGCCTCATCTAGTTCCAGAAAGGCTACGCCAGCCACTGGCGCGGGACTCCCGCCGTGCTAGACTTTACCGTTACACGGCAGTTTCTTCCGTTCTTCTCTCCGGGTATATCCATTGTTCGAAGTAGAGAGCGCTGCGACTAATGATCAAGCCTCGAAAGGAGTTGTCAAAGACCAACACGTCTGAACGTCTGCGCCATTCCGCTCGCGTCGATCTGGGGATAAGCGTCGCGATAGTCACCGGGTTAACCGCCATGACCAGCGTCTTTCAGATTGATCTCCTCGAAGGCCTTTATGAATACTCCCGCGCCCACGAGGACTGGGAACTGGATGAAATCATCATTGCGCTGGGCTGGGTCGGGATCGTCGCCGTGGTGTATGGCGTACGCCGCCTGCTCGATATCAGAACCCTGAACCACGAAATCGCTTCTCACGCCTACTACGACATAGTGACCGGCCTGCCCAATCGCGTGCTCGCCGTCGACAGGCTCAATCAAATGCTCGCCAGCGCCCAGCGTCGTGATTCGCAGGTGGCGGTGCTGTTTCTGGATTTCGATAATTTCAAAGCCATCAACGATAATCACGGTCACGCCAAAGGCGACATGTTGATCAAAAGCGTTGGCGAGCGTCTGGCGCTGCAAGTTCGCCAGGGCGACACTGTGGCGCGTCTGGGCGGCGATGAGTTTCTGATCTTGATTGACCTCGATATCTCAGATAGAGATATCCTCCCCACTGTATCGCGCATCGTCAAAACGCAGAAACAGCCTCACCTGCTGGGAGGCATTGAGGTCACTGTCGGCTTCAGCGTCGGCGTGGCGCTGTTCCCTAAGGACGCCAATACGCCGGAGAGTCTGTTGAAAGCGGCGGATATGGCCATGTACCAGTCCAAAAGCGACGGCAAGGGGCAAGTGCAGTTTTACTGCGACGACATCGGCATCCGCCTCTCCGAACGGTATAAGTTGGAAAAAGGTCTGAAACACGCGATCCAGAAGAAGGAGCTCTACCTCGTCTATCAGCCGCAAATCGATCTGCGGCAGCGGCGAGTGATCGGATATGAAGCCCTCTGTCGCTGGCGTCATCAAGGTGATCATGTTCCCCCGGATATCTTTATCAAAATAGCGGAAGAAACCGGATTCATTCATGAGCTGGGACGCTGGGTCATGCAAACGGCGCTGGCGGAAAGCAAAGCCTGGACCGCCAGAAAGGACGCGGTGATCGCCGTCAACGTTTCCGCCCGTCAGCTTCAGCGGGACGACTTTGTCGACGAGGTGCGCCAGATTTTAGAGGAAGCGCAAATCCCCCCACAGCGTCTGGAGCTGGAAATCACAGAGACCGTCGCCTCGTCTGAGCATTCGTCCAATCGCAGGAAACTGCAGGAGCTGCACTATTTGGGCGTCAAAATTTCTCTGGATGACTTCGGCACGGGTTACTCTTCGCTGGTGAGATTGCGCGAACTTCAGGTCAACCAGCTCAAGATCGACCGCAGCTTTGTGTCCGGCACGGACGACCTGGACGTCAACAGGCAGATCATCAAGGCGATTATTTCCCTTGCGGAAAGCCTGGACCTGACCGTCATCGCAGAAGGCGTGGAAACGGCTGAACAGCTGGAGATGCTGAAGCAGTTCGGCTGTGATTATGTGCAAGGATATTTCTTCAGCCGACCGGTGCGCGCGGAGGAAATAAACGACTCTACACGCACGATCGAACATACCTCCGCCAGCGGCGCCAAAGTGGAAAAGTAACGCGGTTAACTCCGTAGCGCTACGTAGTTTCCAGCAAAAAATTCCGTAGCGCTCCTAACCTCCCAAAATCCGAATACAGGCATATACTTAATTGTCGCGCTCAACTCATGCTGAACGAGGAAGATTCATTATGCGGGTCAACCAGCCTGTCACAGGTCGCAACCTGGAGCTGCCGCCGGACGCCAATATTCTGTCCACCACTACGCCGGACAGCCACATTACCTACGTCAACCCGGATTTCATCAAAATCAGCGGGTTCTCAAAGGAAGAACTGGTTGGCCAGCCCCATAACATCGTGCGCCACCCCGATATGCCCCCCATGGCGTTCCAGCACATGTGGCAAACGTTGAAAAGCGGTCGCTCGTGGATGGGACTGGTGAAGAATCGCTGCAAGAACGGCGACCACTACTGGGTCAGCGCCTACGCCACGCCCATCACCAAAGACGGGCGCACGGTGGAATATCAATCCGTACGCACCAAGCCCTCCAAGAAGCAGGTGGAGGCGGCGGAAGAGCTGTACGCCCACATCCGCGCCGGCAAAACGCCTTTGGCCTGGAAACTGCCGCGATTGGATGTGCGCCTGAAAATTTCCATATTTTCCACGCTCAGCCTGATCCCGGTGCTGCTGTTCCTCTCGCATATGCTGACGATCAGCGCCGCCGACACCGCCATCATGGGCGCCTCACTGGGCTTGATGAACGTATTATTTATCTATTTGTGGCTGTCGCCATTGCACAAGCTGGTGTTAAAAGCGCGCACTATTTCCGATAACCCGCTTAGCCAGGTGCTTTACACTGGGCGTCACGACGAGTTTGGCGAAATTGAGTTCGCTATGGCCATGGCGCAGGCGGAGACCACCGCCGTGATCGGACGCATGGCCAACGCGGCGGACCAGCTGGAATCCCTGACGGACGAGCTGGTGTCGGAAATCGAGGACTGCAATAACAAAACCAATGGCCAGCAGTCGGAAACCGATCAGGTGGCGGCAGCCATCAACGAAATGACGGCGACCATTCAGCAAGTGGCCGCCACCACACAGGAAGCCGCAAGCGCAGCGGACCACGCAGACCAGGAAACAGCCCAGGGGCAGGAACTGGTCACCAGCACCAAACGCATCATCAGTTCGCTGGCGGATGAGATTCATCAGGCGGCGGAAGTGATTCACGATCTGGACAAACACAGCAAAGACATCTCCACCATCCTCAACGCTATTCAGGACATCGCCGAGCAAACCAATCTGCTGGCCCTGAACGCCGCCATTGAAGCCGCCCGCGCGGGAGAAATGGGACGCGGCTTTGCGGTGGTCGCAGATGAAGTGAGACAACTTGCGTCTCGTACGCAGCAATCCACTACGGACACCCAAAAAATGATCAATTCTCTGCAGGATGGCGCCCGCTCAGCGGTGGCCGCCATGGAGAAAAGTCGGGAGAAAGCCAATAACAGCGTCGACCACGCCCATCAGGCGGCGGAGAAATTGACCGCTATCGGCCGCCGCGTCAATCAGATTTCGGATATCAGCACCCAGATCGCCAGCGCAGTGGAACAGCAAGGCGCGGTCAGCGAAGGCATCAATAACAGCGTCGTCGCCATCCGGGATACCGCCAGCGCCAACGCCACCGTCGGCCAGTACAACCGCGAACGGGCTGAAAACGTGGCGCAACTCACCTCCGCATTGCAGGAGCTCGCCAAACAGTTCTGGAGTAAGCGACGCCAGTCATAAATTTTGCCTTGTTTTGCTTTATAGCGCTGCTATTCAAAAACTTAGGACGCAAGCCTAAACCAGAGACAATCACCGACATCCGCTCCCTTAACGGATGTCGGCCTTTTACAATCCCTCAGAACTCATCCGCGTTACCTTAATGGCGAGTCGCCTGTTCAACTCAGGTATACGATATCTGACCGTCACTCATCGCGGAGGAAACACTTTGAAAACATCTCTTATTACAACCGCCGTCAGCTATGCCCAGCTCGGCGAAAACGAAGCCCGCCAGTGGATGCTGCTGTCTCTGTTAGACATAATCCGCGCCAACGCCATTACTGCGGAACCCGCCGTGCAACTGGCGCTGGGCGCCCTGTTGGGCCGCTTTAATGGAGAGATCGACGCCAGACGATACCAGGAAGCGCAACAGTTTTTCCTGGATTGGATGCGAGACAGCCAAAGTGAACTCAACGAACCGGCTTTGATGTTCGCCAACGCTGTCCGCGTTTGCCTGGAACGTGAGGAACAGTCAGATGGACTGGAAGATGCGCTATTTATGTTCGCGCACTACCTGGATCAAGGGGAGTTCAGCCTGTTCGTCGAGGCGTAGATTTACCTTGCGGACGCAGTCAATTTGCCAAGCGCGCCCTCGATAGACTCTCCAGCTAATCGAGAGACTTCAACGCGCAAGGCGGCCTCCAGTTCAGGAATCGCCTGCTTGACCTGATGCTCGCCCAGTCCAAAGGCGGCGATATCCCGTACAGTTGGGTCCGTATCCTGAAGACGGGCGATCAGCGCGCTTTCGAATAACGCCGACGCCAACTCAGGTATGTTTTCTTGCGGCAATCCCGCCAGGGTTTTGGTCGCTTCCTGGCGCACTTCTGCCTCCTTGTCTTCCATCAGCGGAGCCAGCATCGCCACGATGGCCTCATCCGGCCAGCGTCCCACTACGCCGCAGGCGACACGGCGCACTGTTTTGTTGGCGTTACTCAGTAGCGGAACAAAAGCGGCGCGAACGCGATAGTCGGCAAAGTAGCGGTGCACGATGTGCGCTAACGCCAGAGCGGTTTCTTTAACAAGTCTGGCTTTGCCGTGGCTGAGCGCGTCAATCAATACGTCAGTGACGCGCGGGTCGCGAATCCAGGCGTGAGTCGCTTTATTCGTCGCCCTCGCCGCTTCTTTGGCGACGGCGGCGACCGCTTTGACGGCGCTGTCGTCAAAAGGCGGCTGTAGCGCGGATTGGAGCGGGCTGAGCTTTGCTTCCAGCGCTTCGTCTATCGGGATCAGTTCGTAGTAGGCGTTTTGCAGCAATGGGTTGTCGCCCTGGACGAATCCCTCTTGCAGCAGCAGTTCCCGGGCTTCTTCCAATGCGCCCTGCTGCAACAGGGTTTTGGCTTTTGCGATGAGTTGCGTTTGCTCTGACGCATCCCGTCTTAGCATCAACGTCCTCCTGACGATCTATTCAATGAATGTTGCGGCGTCTGCGCCTCATGCGGGATCGATTTTCTTCACCACATGAATCAGGCGCTCCACCTCGGTATATCCCAGAGCCGTGTGCGCTTTCAGGCTGATTTCATTGTTGACCAGCATGTCACTGCCGATTTCCCGCAGGCCGCGATCCAGGGCCCATTCTTCGGCGGCGTCCATCAGGCGGCGACCGACGCCCTGGCGACGATGGGAAGGGAGCACATACCAGCCCTCCACATAGGCGACCGGATGACTGGCGCAGCCTTCGCCGTATGAACGCAGACCGGCTTCCAGAAAGCCCAGCATGTCGCCGTTATCGTCGATGGCGACAAAGGTAGCGAGGTCCGGCATGCTGAAGTAGGCGTGAATTTCCCCTTCATGTTCCTGCGGCGGGGTTTCCGGCCAGAGTTCCTGACGTAAGGCCAGCCAGTTGGCTTTGTCGGCCTCCATGACGTATCGGATTTTCAAAGGTTTATCTCCCGTGTTCCGCAAGCGTACAGGCAGAGTTTTTCAGGAGCGGCTTTGTTTTGTCAAAGTAATTTTTAGCATTTGTTCCCAGGCCGACGCGCATCCGCCTGGGAACGGTTGTATAAAAGAGGTATCAAGCTCTTTCACCGCGCTTCAGTCGCAGCTGCATTCTCCGTCCACGTCCACATCTTTGCAGGAGATGGTTGCGCCGTCTTTGCAGTGCAGTTTTCTCAGCTTCACTGTGCATACGTCGGCGTATTTGCAGTTCAGATCAATTTCGCCGCCATGCACCGATATTTTCTTGTAGGTGACGTTTTCAATGCTGGAGCGGGCGTTCTTATCGCATTTGCTGCTGCCAGGGTCGTCACAGTGATCGTTGTGGTAGTCCGTTTTGATCTGGATCGGATTACTGGAAATGCGCTTCACTAAGCTGTCTTTGAATTTGATGTTTTCCACTTTGCCGTTAGCGTATTTCTGCATTTTAATGCGCAAGCCGAAGTGTGAGTCCATCACCGTTACATTCTCGACTTCTACATCTTTGACCACGCCGTTCATCGCAATGGAGCCGATTGAAAGCCCATGGCCGTTGTGACAGGTCACGTTGGAGATGCGCACATTGGACGAGTTGGCCTTGACGGCGATGCAATCGTCGCGACTACGGACTTCCGAGTCTTTGATGCTGATGTCGTCCCCGCTGATATCCATGCCGTCCAGGTTGCAGGAGCTTTTTGAGCCGTTATGGTGCGTGTTGACCGTGACGTCCTCAATCTCGATGCCGCCGCGGGAGTGTTCGACATGCAGGTTGAATCCAGGCCCGTGGGACAAGGTAATGGACTTCACTAACAGATTCTTGGAGCCTTGCAGATCCATCATGATGGGCCTGACTTTGCCGTCATAGTCGCCACAGTCCTTGTCGCCCATCCAGGTGTTATTGCGACCGTCGATCTCGCCATCCCCGGCAATCACCACGTTTTCCAGATTTTCCCCTTTAAACAGAGGCGGAAACCGCTTCTCGCCTTTGGGTATTGGCGGCCAGTCATCCTTGGAGGGCGCTTTCAGCTTATGCAGAATATACAGGTTCAGGTTGCTGCAAAGCTGGATCGGCACGTCCTGGCCATCCACTTTGGAGTCCTGATCGTCCATGAAGACGAATTTCTTCACCGAATCTCCCACCGCGCAACAATTAGCGATAGCGGAAGGCAAGTTGTAGTTATAGTCCGACGCATAACAACACATGTTTCCCTGCTCCGAGCAAACTGGATTTTCATCCGCCTGCGCGAGACCGCTCCACAAGAAAACAACAACAGCGAGTAGTTTTATCCCTATCATCCTGTTCATGATGACTCCCTCTTCCTGCCATTGAGTGTTTGAGGTTGTATCTTTAGGAATGGCGTGTCGTCCTAGGCGACGCGCTCTGTTTCACCTCCTTTCATAGATGGGTGAACAAGGCTCTATTATCTCCTCCCCATCTTCGCCACGTCACACATCGATTAGACGCATTGCGCATAAAACGCCCAAGGCTATAGCGGGATTTTCTATGGGACCAGTCGTAGCCATAAAAACCAAACGGGGAAACACTGCGGCCAAGCTGGCTTGCCAAACCGCAGTGTTTTTTAGGAGAGGTCGCCCTCTCCAAAAGCGTGACTAGAGCGAATTCAGGAAGTGTTTCAGGGCGTCCCGATCAGACGGACTTAGCGCCTCGTAAGTCTGGCGGCTGCCAGCGGCTTCGCCGTCATGCCAGAGAATCGCTTCGTCCAGGGTTCTGGCGCGGCCGTCATGCAGGTAGCGCACGTTTTCCTGACCGTCTTGCACAAACTTGAGGCTGCCCAGCCCCCACAACGGCGGCGTGCGCCACATGGACGCCACAGCGTCGCCCTGCGGCAGGGTGTCGGCCAGGCCGGCGCCCATATCGTGCAACAACAGATCCGTATAAGGGTGAATCGTCTGGTTGCGCAGTTCCGCCATCGGATGCGTGTTACCGGTCTTCAGGGTCGCGGTGTGACAGGCGACGCAGCCCGATTGCGCAAATACGTCTTTGCCCTGACTGATGCGCTCTGGATCAATGTCATGCTCTGGCGAGACCCGAATCCCGTCGGGATAACCACTGCGCAGACTGCGCTGCGCCGGCACGCCTAACAACGCCAGATACTGACCGACGCGATCCAGCTCAGCGTTGTCGATATGGGTGTCGGCGGCGTTGTCATGGCAGTCCGTTTCGGTCTTCTGACAGGAGCGTGATGGATAGGTCGGCGTGGTGACGCCCATGTCCTGCAGGAACGCGGTTCCCACCTGATGACGCAGGCTCAGTTTGGAAGCCTTCCAGCCAAAGCGTCCCAGCTGCACCGCGCCAGTCTCGGGGTTCTTGATCCAGTTGGGCTGACCGCGCACGCCATCGCCGTCCGCGTCATTTTCATCCGCGCCCGCGAGAATCGTCGCCTCTGAAACGGCTTCCAGCAGCCCCATGCCGATAACCTGCGGCGCCTGGCGTACGGAGTACAGCTCTGGCGTCGGTCCCTGGAAGGCGTAGTAAGGTTTGCGCAATTCAACCACTTCACCGCCATTCAGTTCCTTTGTGGTCACTTCATAGTGGCTGAGATTGACGGCGTAATTCTCCTGCCCGGCGTCTTTGGATTTCTGCAGTACATTGAAGCCATAGAATGGATCAGGCGCTGCGCCGTCTTGAGAGCCAAACGCCGCCGTCAGCACGGAATAACCTTCCAGCGCCTGTCCCGCCTGAGCGGGTTGGCTGCGGCCATTGCTCTGGTGGCAGCTGATGCAGCTCTCGTTGTTGTAACGGGGTCCCAACTGGCCGACATGCGCGCTGAACACCGGGTTGGTGTCGGAGAATTCAGAGTGTTTGCCAGATGAGAATGAGGTGTGGAACAGGCGTCGTCCTTCAACAAAGCGCTGGCTGTTCTCGATGCCGATGTTGTTGGCCATCTGCTGGAACATCCGATGGGGTTCTTCTGAGTAGTTGTAGGACACGCTCGCCTGACCGCCCAACAGGGTGTCCGGCGGCAGCGGTTCGGAATCCAGATTAGGAGCGATTCCGTACCAGGGACGCATGCCCTTGCCCACCACATAAAGCTGCTCGAAGGAGTAATAGCGCTCTCCGCCGCCGTCGATCACGGGCGTCAGCAAGCGCGGAGCCGGAGCCAGCTCGATCTTGTCGCCAACCTTCAAGGGGCTGTGCGGCGAGGTGCGCCAGTTGGAATTAAAATCCATCATGCATTCGCGCTTACCTGCATGACAGATAGGCTGTCCGCCCTCATTGGGATTGTTGAAGCCGTAGTTGAGGGACCAGCCGAAGTCTTTCACGTTCGGATTTTCGATGTTGCGGAACAAACTGAAGGTGGTGCCGCGGAAGGTATTGGCGTTCACATGCAGCCAGACTTCAATTTTATCGCCGCCAGCGGGAACCGAGTCGCGAATCTCCAATCCGAAGGTGCGGTTCTGGAAGTAGAAAGGCGGGAATGTGAGATAACGCCCCGGCCCCTGATCCGGCGCATCCCAGGGTTCGCCCCGCTCACGGGCGTGGCGCTCGGTGGGTCGGGCGCCCATCAGGGTGACCAGCGTACCGTCCGCATCCACATACTGAATCCGTTCCAGCACCTCCGTGCCTTTGGGATACAGCGGCGCGAAGGCGGCCGGCAGGTTATCCGGCAAATCAGGTTCATCCGGCTCGTTGGGACTGTTTGGATCACCGGGCCCGTCAGGTTCATCTGGATCGTCCGGCCCTGACAGCGGCGTTCCGTAGACCTCCAGGTCGAAGATGGAATACCCCCAGGCATTGCCGCGGCTGCGCTGAGTGGCGAAGATTCGCACGTAGCGATAGTCCCCGCTGACATCCACCGTATCGGTGCGATCACCGAATACGCCGCCGCTCTGGGTGGAGAGCGTGGTCCAGTTTTCGTTGTCGTTGGAGCCCTGGATTTCGTAGGTTTCCGGGTTCGCTGCCTCCCAGTCGATGACGACCTGCTCCAGGCTGCTCGCCCGCCCCAGATCCACGGTCAGCCAACTGGGCGACACGCCATGATTGGATTCCCAGCGGGAACGGCTGTCCGCATCCACGGCCAACCTCGCCTGGCGCAGCTCCGTGCTGGCGAACGTGTTTTTACCCGCCGCCAGATTGACGGCGGCCTGCGCGGCGGGAAATGACGACGCCGCAGCGGCGACGCCGATAAGTGTTCTGGCGAGCTTGTGCCGAAGCGCATTGTGGCACGAATCATTCGTATACATATTGACCTCCTTTTAACGCTCCCGTTCTTTGTTTTTTTCTAAGTTGTCTGAGTCTGGGCATAAAAATTCACAGCGGTAGTTAAGTGATAGCCGAACAAGTGACAACGCTTTCATTTAGATCTCAAGCGCTACAAAAAACAAATACAATACCGGCTTAAATTAATATATTTTTGGCATCTCTTGCGTCGCCAGTCAGTATTTGAACGCCCTAGACATGAAAACGCTTGCACAAGACAAAGCTAACAACCCGCCATATCTCAAACAATCGCCCGAACGGACGAGATAGCGGAAGTCTCACGGCCAATAAGCCACTGATCTTAAAAGGACAAATGACACTTACTCAGCTATTGCATTCTTCATCACCCTACAAAAATGTAATGCGAAGAACTGGCCGGCGAACGGTTTATAAATCGCATTATTTAAAGCCTGAAATTAATCGCCATGAGAAATTAACTAGACTCAACAAAACAGGACAAAATGTTTCGTTGATAGGTACAAGGAAAAGAAAGGAAAAAATATGTGGAATGAACTGGAAAGAGTGATGGCCTCACTTAGAAATACAACGCCTCTGTATACCACACCCTACTTTGTAGATATCCCCGGCTCTACATCGAAGGGCCAGCGCGCCATCAAAATTGAGGCCTCGGAATCGCCGCTTCGTTTCAATTTTGAGCTGGGCGATGGCGCCAACTCCAGAACCGTAAAGTGGTTGCCATGGGAGGAAGGCGGCGTCACCAAATTGAAGCTGAACCGGGAAGGCGCCGACTATTGGTTCGTCACCGCCGCGTTGTCCGGTTGCTCTGTTGGTTTTGATCGTAACAAAGGCGAAGTCTTTCACCTCAACGGCGGCTACAGCGACATACCCGCCGACTTACGCCAGACCAGCGACTTCCTGTGTCCCCTGCAAAGCGCCACCGGATTAACCCTGGACGCCTGGGCGCAAGGCGCCGGCGTGCGCTCCAATGCGAACAGCAATATCACCCAATACGGCTCCATAAGACGCAAAGACGCCGTCCCCGCCCGCCCGGCAAAAACCACTGGTCCCGCATTCTTGCGCAGAGCCCGCCCTGCCGAACCCGCCAAATACATGACCGACATCGCCCGCGCCACGGTCATCGGCCGGGTAAGCGGCGGAACCCTCACCCTCGCCTACCAGGACATCTCCGAACAAGGCAAACAACTTTACCCCTGGTATGAAATCACAACGGCCGTGTTGGCCTAACGGAGAGAACGGCAGGAGCATTTGAGCAAGTCGGATAAGCAAAGCGCTATCCGGCTTCTTGCTCTTCCATAAAGCTGGTGTCGGAAGGCGCTGCGCTTTTCCAACCTACCTAGCTTATAGGTTGTTCCTTCTTTGTAGGTTGGATAAGCGCAGCGCCATCCAACAAGCGGCTATCCAACAAACCGCCACTGCCATTGAGTGGGCATGGGTGAGCTAGAGTCATGCGTCTGCAATCCCACAAACTGGTAAAAAATAGCAACTTCGCCAATGAAAACAGATTGCTGTAGCTGTTACATGTGGGTATAAGGTTCCTCTCGTCAGCCTAGACGAACTTAATGGCATGCTGATGAAGTATCAGACTCAATGCTGGGATTCTGCGCGAACAGGTATGAAGTAATGGAGATTAAGTTTTGCTCACAGTGTGGTGAAACTATGAGATGGCGATCACCCGAGGGAGATAATCGCAACCGCTTTATTTGTGATAAATGTAATTTTATCCACTATCAAAACCCTAACATCGTCGCTGGTTGCATTGTTTACAAAGAAGACTCCGTACTACTTTGCAAAAGAGCTATAGAACCTCGGGCCGGGCTTTGGACTCTACCCGCAGGCTTTATGGAAAATGGAGAAACGACGAGGCATGCAGCCGAGAGAGAGACCTTTGAGGAGACTGGAGCAAGAATCTCCGCCGAAGAGCTTTTCGCAATTACAAACTCGCCTCATGCAAATCACGTAAATATCTTTTACCTCGCAAAGCTAAAAGACAGCCGCTTCCATCCAACTAGCGAAAGCTCAGAAGTTCAACTATTCAAAAAAAGCGATATTCCTTTGGATAACATTGCGTTTCATACAGTTAAGGTTGTACTGGAGCTTTTCTTCCGTGATGTGGAACGAGGAGATTTCAGCCTACATGAAATAGATTTTTAATTATTTAATACCTTGCCAGTCAAAAGGAACATACTCCTGGACATAACCAAATAATATTCCAGACAAGGTCTCCAGACTAAACGCCGCAATTAAAATTCAAATGTAGGTTGGATAAGCGCAGCGCCATCCGACAGCTGAATCCACGTAACCTCATTTGTTGGAAGGCGCTGCGCTTTTCCAACCTACGACCCTTCATCCTGTCTGGCTCGATGCACGACACCCCGGATCGCCCAGGCTTTTGCTTTTAAGAGGATGGTTCCATCTGGCCGTATGGGGAGTGTTTCTCTTAATTTGTCCGCTATGGCGTTTCTTAGATCGTCTGAGAGGGAGGCGATGTAGGTCGGTGCGGGTCCGGTTGCGCCGAGGAAGGGGAGCCAGTAGTCGTCGAAGTGGGTGAAAAGGGTGGGAATTTCCACGGCTTCACATTGGATGTCATCAAGGCCGGCTTTGGTGAACAGTTCGATGAGTTTCTCGGGATGACAGAGAGGGAAACGGTAGCCTTCGTCCAGTTCTTTCGCGGCGTGATCTTGCGCTGTCGCCGCATCCCAGAAGTAGCGTAGAAACTCCATTCCCTGCGCGTAGTCCCATACGCAGGCGGAGACGATAGCGCCGGCGGCGGCGATGGTCTGCATTTCGCGAATAGCGGCGTCGGTATCCGGGAAAAAGTTCAGTGCGAACATGGAAGCGACGCAGTCAAATCCTTCAGGACGATGTGGCAGATTCCCTACTCCCGCCGCTATAAATGACGCCGGTGCCTCCAACGTCTGTTCTCGGGCGAAAGCGATAAAGGGTTCTGCGGGATCGCAGCCGAGGACAGAGGCAGGTTGGGCGACATTGCAAATCGTACGGGTCAGGGCTCCCGTACCGCAGCCTACATCCAGCCAGTGCAGTCCAGGCGGCGCATTCAGCCAGGACACGTATTCTAAGGCGATGCGTCGGCTCCAACGCCCCATGAATGCTTCATAACTCGACGCCGCCGCCCATTTGTCATCCGTATTCGCCATGGCTTTTCACGCCTCACGCAGCACTTCAAGGTCGCTCCAAAGATGTCCCCGCAACGAAGCAGGACGTTTCACTTATGACTCGCTGGAGTTGTCCACCAGATCACCCACTACTTGGGAGACGTATTCCGCGCCTTTGAAAATTTCCTCGATGATTCGGGAGGCTTCCGCGATCAGGTCCGCGTTCTTGCCGGCCTGTTTCGTCACTTCGACCATGCTGTCGCCCGCCTGCAGCACCAGTTGGTTATTGCGATCCACCATCTGGTTGATTTCCTCCGTCGACTTGGTCGTTCTGCCCGCCAGAGAGCGCACTTCATCCGCCACCACGGCGAAGCCCCGGCCATGCTCCCCTGCTCGCGCGGCTTCGATAGCGGCGTTGAGGGCCAGCAGGTTGGTCTGTTCCGCGATGGATTTGATGGTGGTGACAATATTGGAGATCTGGTTGGACTGCTCATTCAGATCCTCGACGAGTTTGGCTGAACGACCGATATCCGTGGAAATCTTCTCGGAGTTGGCCAGGTTTTCCCTGAGGATGCGCGCGCCTTTCTGGGAGACCTGTGCGGTTTCCACGGAAGTGCTGTGGGCGACTTCAGCGGCTTTCTGAACCGCTAACTGGCGTTCAATTCTTTCCGTCACGTCGCTGGCGACCTTGGTGATTTTGACCACCTTGCCCCTATGATCGAATACGGGGTTATAGGTCGCTTCTATCCAGACGGAACGCCCCTGCTTGCTGATGCGGAGGAACAAGCCGCTTTTGATTTCGCCGTTCGCCAGCTCGCGCCAGAAATTGGGATTTTCTCTGTAGAAGTCGTCCGGGCAGAATATCTCATGGTGCTTGCCCTTGATTTCCTTCAGGTCGCTATAGCCTAACGCTCTGATGAAGTTTTTATTGGCGTTCAATATAGTCCCGTCCGGCTTGAACTCAATGACAGCGTTAGAGCGATCGATAGCCTTGATCAAAGCCTGATTATGCGCGGACTGCTCATGATCTTTGGTAACGTCGTTGGCCACCTTCATGACGCGCATTACCTGTCCGTCCTGTACGATAGGAATGTAAGTCGCTTCCAGCCACACGTCCGAACCGTTCTTGTGGCGGCGCCTGAATGTCCCCCGCTTGGGAACGCCCTTGGCCAGATCGGCCCAGAACTGGCGATATTCCGGGCTATCGACAACGTCCTCTGCGCAGAAAATGCGATGATGTCGCCCAATGATCTCGTCCAGCTTATATCCGACACTCGCCAGAAACAGTTCGCTGGCGTCCAGAACCTCCCCGACGGGCGTGAAATAGATGGTGGCGCAGGACTTCGCAATACTGCCCAGTTCAGCTTGCAACGCTTTGGCCAGATTATGGGCGTCGTGTTGTTGCTGTTTGTTTTTCTTGGTTGAGAACATATAACGCCATACCTCAAATGATTGACCTATCGTTCAGTTTGTATGCAACGGCGGACACTTCAATCATAGAACAAACCGTCATCTTTGGTAGGCTGCCCATTCGCGCAGGCCGGATGAGCGGGGCCAACGGCGAAACTCTTTCCGTGAGCCGTACAGTATTTATACGAGGCGCTGTGGTGAGCGGACCTTCGCCGTCGGAAGGCGCTGCGCTTTTCCAACCTACCTGGCTATAGGTTGTTCCTTCTTTGTAGGTTGGATAAGCGCAGCGCCATCCAACAAGCGGCTACCCAACAGACAGCCATCCAACAAACTGCCACCCAACAAACCGCCGCCCAACTACGTCCCGCATTCGCAATTGCCGGCGGGTTCGGCGTACACTCCCTGTCATATTGTCCGTGGCCGATCAATGGCTTGCAGCCGGAAACCGAGGAGAATCAGGTATGTACGTAGGCGTGGATTGTGGGACTCAGGGAACCAAGGTGGTGGTGCTGGACCCGGAGCGGGAAGTCATCCTGGGAGAGGGTTACGCGCCTCATGCGCTGATCAGCGACGCCAATGGCCGCCGCGAGCAGCATCCCGACTGGTGGACGCAGGCCTTCGTCGACAGCTACCGGCAGGCGCTTGAGCGCTCTGGCGTCGACAGCCGTCATATTCGCGCTATCAGCGTATCCGGACAGCAGCACGGACTGGTAGCGTTGGACTCTCAGGGCGAGGTGATTCGGCCGGCGAAGCTGTGGTGCGATACGGAAACCGCGCCGCAAAACGCCGCGTTGCTGGAGCAGATGGGTGGGGAACAAGGCTCTCTTGAACTTCTGGGACTCACACTCGCCACCGGCTACACCCTCTCCAAGCTGCTCTGGCTGCGTCAACATGAACCGGACGCCTTTCAACGCATCGCCCATATTCTGCTGCCTCACGACTACCTCAACTACTGGCTGACCGGCGAGATCGCCGCCGAATACGGCGACAGCTCGGGGACCGGGTATTTCGATATCCGCACTCGGCGCTGGGTCCCGGAAGCCCTCGAACTCATCGCCCCCGATGGGCGCCTGGCCAGCGCCTTACCGCCGTTACTGCAGGCGCAGCAGCCCGTAGGCAAGGTCAGCCCCGCCATTGCCCGCTTGTTAGGTCTGTCGGATAACGTGTTGGTGGCCAGCGGAGGCGGCGACAACATGATGGGCGCCATTGGCACAGGCAATATAGATGAAGGCGTGGTGACCCTCAGCCTGGGCACTTCCGGCGCGCTTTACGCCCATTCAAACCGGCCGCCAAAACAAGGACACCCATCCCTGGCGGCGTTCTGCTCCTCCAGCGACGGCTGGCTGCCCCTGATATGCACCATGAATCTGACGGCGGTGGTTAACCAGGTGCGGGGTCTGTTCGGTTACGATCTGGACCGTTTCAATCAGGAAGCGGCGCAAGCGCCCATCGGCGCTCAGGGCGTCACCCTGCTGCCGTTCCTCAATGGCGAGCGCGTGCCGCCGCTCCCCGATGCGACAGGCAGTTTACTGGGCCTGAATATGCAGAACCTGCACCCCGCCAATGTTTGCCGCTCAGCGCTGGAAGGGGTCACCTTTGGGTTGCGCTACGGTTTGGACCTTTTGCGGACATCCGGCATCCATTGCCAGGAAATCAGACTGATCGGCGGGGGCTCGAAAAGTCGGTTATGGCGTCAAATGGTGGCGGACATGATGAACGCCCGCGTCATTTGCCCCCAGGTTGGCGAGAGTGCGGCATTGGGCGGAGCGATTCAGGCGGCCTGGTGTGACGCGCACGCCCAAGGCGACGACATCCTCCTGCATGACCTGTGCCAGCGCTTTGTGAAACTGGATGAAGACGCCGCCGTATCGCCAACACAAGAAGCTGTGGAGGAATACGAAAACGCTTATAAGTTGTACAGAGCAAGGTTGGCGACTATACACCCAATCGCCTAACCACCAGTTTCATTCATACTTTAAGTTTCCAGCTTATCTATCTGTTTATAAAACAGTTATCTTCCAACTTTGAATTGTCGCCGTTTCATCATTCCGCTATGCTTGCTCTTTCCCTTTCGTGAAAGCAAGCATAGCCACTGGGGCGCTTAAGCCCGCCCAATCACCGTTCCCGCGCATGGATAAGGAGTATTTATGCCATTTGATGAAGATCTGTTCTTAAAGACCTACACACCGAAAAACGGCTTCAGTAGCCTGTCCGACGAGCAAAAAGGCCTGTTGCGCGAGGAGCTCAACCGCCAAATATCGTTGGCGGCGCGCAGTTTTCAGAGTGCGGAGCAGGAAGCCGCGGAGAATGACGGCTTCGTCACCGTCCAAAAAAAGAGTACTAAATCCACCTCTAAAGCCATGTCGAAGGGCGCGCAAAGAAACCCCAATAAAACCGGCGCGGTGATGGTGGGCATCCTCCCGAAGTCCAAAAAGCTGGTCAGTGTTTATCGACTTTCTGGTTCTGAATACAGTGACTTAGTGAACGAACTTAGAACTTTTCTAGATATAAACCCTGAAAAAGCCACCTATTGCGCGGAAGAGAATATCATCGCCGCCAATCCCGGCGTTCGCTTCCTGGCCGCCTCCGCTTTTCGTCTGGACGACAATGGCGCGACCTATAAGATTCCCGCCTGTGGTTATGGCGGCAAGCCGTCCACCAAGTGCAAGCTTACTCTGGGAACCCTGGATATTCAGGAAGTGGAGTGGCAGGTGATGAAAGAATAACGCCAATCTTGCGGCGCCATCCCCTCGCCAAAAAGTCATAACCAACATTAAATATAACTTTTATATTATTGTTTTTATTGAACATAAATCAGCTTAGTTGTCAGCCATACGTATGTCCGCTCCCGACTTTCCAGCTTTCCCCCTCTTTGACGCCCACCGCGAGTTCGTCAAGCTGCCTCTTGGCCTCGCCATGCTGGACGACTACCCGGACAGCAGACAATTCCTCGCTCGGCTTAAGGAAACCATTCCCGGCGTCAACGAGGACTTCATCAGCGCCCAGCGTTTTCTGAAGAGTTACTCCCGCAAAAGCGAGAAGACTTTCACCAGTTTCCGCAATGAGGTGGAGCGTTATCTGTTGTGGGCCTGGACGGTGGAAGGTAAAGCGGTGTCCCAGCTTCGTCGCTCTCATATCGAGAATTACTTTGACTTTCTGCACGCCCCGCCAACAGGCTGGATTGGCTCCGGCAGCGTGCGCCGTTTTGAGTTTATTGGCGGACAGGGCCTGTTTCGCAGCAATCCGCTGTGGCGGCCTTTCGTGATAAGGGAGGCGGCGCGTTCGACCAACGATCCCAAGCCGGACAGCAAAGACGCCGTCGCTTCGGCGAAGAACGATAAGAAGGACAAAAAGGACATTCTGCAGCCGGAAAAGAAAGGCTACCGCCTGAGCAACAGCGCCACCGCCCTGGCCTATTCCGCCATCAGCGTGTTTTATGATCATCTGGTGCAGGAGGACATCGTTCTCGGCAACCCTATCCCTGGTATCCGCAAAGCCTCGCCCTACCTGATCAAGGACGCGCAAGTGAAACAGATCAAGCGCCTGTCTGAACTGCAATGGGAATATGTGCTGGAGACCCTGAAGGAAAAAGCCGAGGAGCAGCCGAGCTATGAGCGCACTATCTTCATTATCGCCTGCCTGAAATCTCTGTACCTGCGTATCTCCGAACTCTCCGACCGCCCTAAATGGACACCCATGTGGGAGCATGTGTGGAAGGACCATGACGGTAACTGGTGGTTCAAAGCCTTCGGCAAAGGCCTCAAGATCCGCGATGTCTCTGTTTCCAGCGCCATGTGGGAGTACATCCGTCGCTACCGCGAGCATCGCGGCCTCACTGCGTCGCCTTCCCCCGGCGACAAGGAGCCGTTGCTACAGAAAATGCGCGGCGGCGGCGGGCTCACCAGTCGACAGATCGCCCGTTTGGTACGGGAGGCCTTTGAGCTGGCCTATCACCGTATGATGAAAGACGGCTTTGAAAATGACGCCAAGGAGCTGCGCAAAGCCACCACCCACTGGCTGCGCCACACTGGCGCGTCCCAGGACATCGCCAACCGTCCGCTCAAGCACATGGCGGACGACCTCGGTCACGCCAGCATGGGCACGACCGACCGCGTGTATATTCAGTCTGATATGAAAGAGCGAGCCGCCACCGGCCGCTCGCGCAAGGTTTAGAGGCCTTTATTGCAAGGCCTCAGGACAACTCAGGCTTAATTGCTCTTGCTGACCTTGAACCAGTTGATGTTCCAGCCCCCGGACAGCGCCTTGATACCGAATTGCAATTGTCCGGCGGGCAGGTTCACTTTGTGCTGCACCGTACGCCAGTTCTGCCAGGCTCCGGTGGCGGGAATCGACACGCTGCCATACACCGGACTGCCTCCGGCTTTCTCCAGTTGCAGTCTGCCGCCGCCATTCAAGCTGGCTACCCGGTATTCCACAGTGTAAGTCCCCGCCTGGGGAATATTCACCGCCGCGTAGGACATCCAGTCATTGGCGTCGATATAGCCGACATTCTGGCCGCCGCCCGCATCGGTGGTGGGTTCCACCTGCACGCCGCTCATATAGGAGTAGTTCTCCGCCTGAACGGTGATGCCGCCAGGGGTCGGGGGGTTACCGCCGTCGACTGTCTCCCAGATGGTTTTCATCAAAGAGGTATCGTCACGGGTATCCTGGGAAATTTCCCAGAACATGACGCCGCCCGCTTCTGACAGCGCCAGCTCAGTCTTCGCCCGGATAGTCGGCTGTCCGTTATAGTCGAGGCCGCCAGCGTCATCCCGTTGCGCCGCGCCGGCGCCGTAGCGGGCGATCACGTCTTTATAGGCCACCCAGTCTTTATGGGAATAAAACGGCACGCCCAGCACCGCTTTGTGCTGAGGCAGGCCTTCGTTGAATTTCCAGTGAGTCAGCGCGTTCTGCGCGTGTTGATAGGTGGAATGCGGATACCCCAGGTCGTACACCATCAGGTTGAGGAAATCCACGCTGTTGATGACGTCTGCGTCTACGCTGCCGGGAAAGTCCGACGCAGTGACCGCCGCAGTTAGAATCTTGTTGCGGCTGTGCAGCGCTGCGCCCAGCTCCCGCATCAGAATTTTGAAGTTATTGGCTTCGGCGCCAGCTTCCGGGTATTCCCAGTCCAGATCCACGCCATCCAGGCCGTAGGCATCCACCATGTTCATCAGATTACGGATAAAGTTGGCGCGACTGCCGCTGTTGCCGGAAAGCGCGGCGAAAGCGGAATCATCGCCGTTATTCCATCCGCCCACGGCGATCTGCACTTTCACCCCGGCGCCATGGGCGCGCTGCACCAGCGTGCGCAAGCGCTGCTCCCCGCCTTCCAGAGGCTGCAAGCCGCCATTGGCGGTGGGTATGGCGAAGGAATAGTTGATGTGGGTGACTTTATCGTAGGGGATGCTGTTTACGTCCCCCTGCCAGGTTGGAAAGTATCCCACAACTTTGAATTCAGCCATCGCCGGCGCGGCGATCATGGCGGTGGTCAGCGCGACTGCCGATACAATGTGTTTGAGCTTGATAGCCATAATTATCACCTGTCCTTTTAAGGTCATGTTTGTCGTGCTGGTCGGATGGAAGGCGCTTGCGGCGTATTTTTCGGTTTTAGTATTAGCTTTTGATTTCTGCTGATCGCCCGAGTTTATTGAGAGAGCGACAATGCAAGCGCTTTCATAACATACTCAATCATTACGGATAAGGTAATCACTCAAAAAGCCTATAACCGGCATAAGTCAGGCTCGTTTCACCGGTATTTGCAGATCCCCTTCTGACAAATAAAAGACGCTTAAAGCATCAAAAGATCCAGCGGGAAAAATGCGTAATTCTTTCAACAGTTTTTGCAAGGCTTACGCTCGGACCTTTTGTAACCGGTTCTTTTTACTGACAAAAAAAATACCCTGTGCGGCCCTCACCCCTTTGAATTCAAGGTTTGTAAGAGGTTGGCCCAGCGATTGCTCAAGCCTTATTGACAGTATGAGTAGTAAACCTTCAAACAGGATATTGATTAGAGGAAATGACCATGAGCGACGTAATTACAGGTATGTTTAAAGTTCCCACTAACGCCAGCGCGGCGATTCATATGTTGGAATACAAAGGGATCAAGTCAGATGACATCTCACTGGTGACCAACAGCAACTTCACCAAAGACAGCTTCGCCCTGACCGAGCACAGCAAACTGCCCGAAGGCGTGGCGGTTGGCGCAACCACCGGCGGCGTACTGGCGGCGGTGGCAGGCGGCCTGACCGCAGTGGGCGCAGTCGCTACAGCGGGCGCAGGCCTGTTGGCGGCGGGCCCCTTCGTCGCTGCTCTGGCGGCGGGCGGAGCCGGCGGCGCTGTGGGCGGCCTGATCGGCGGAGCCATCGGCCTGGCGATCCCTGAGCACGAGATCAAATACTACGAAGACGCCATCAAAAAAGGCGCTGTCCTGGTCGGCGTCCGCTACACCAGCGACACCAAGGACATGATCAAAGACGTGTTCAAACAATTTGATGCGGACAAAATAGCCACCGCATAAGCGCACGGCACACAGGCTTTTGGGAATTTCTTGAAGTCTGTGTGCGCTTTTTTTCTTGAGCGAACTTTCTGGATAACGCCTGATTTCTTTGCAACATTAAATTGTCACTCTGGAGCATAGCAAACAGGCTCTGACTTGAATCCATCCCAAAACACCCATAATCGTCCACATTTGAAGCATTTCAGGATGCTTTTCATCTCTTGGTATAAGGTTTCGGAATCGATCATTCCCGCGTAACCATCATAGGTTTCATCGGAAATCGCCAACCATTCAATTGGGTTTGGTATGTCACCGTATCCCAGTTTTTCACCACACTTACAGTTAATTGAAGGCATTTAACCTACCTATAACCACCACTGGACTATTTCTCCGCTCTCTGGTCCATACATTAACTAATCGCTTGTTTTGTAACAAAGTACTTTCCCCGTTCTACGCATTACTTGGGGACAAGCGGCCGTCATCATCACGTATTAAAAAAGCCTGGCCCATTGCTGCGACCAGGCTAAACGCCTTCTCCCCGTATGTTTATCCGTCGTTCCTGTCCCAATAACGCAGGGCTCTGGCGCTGGTCAGGAAGTTTTCTATATCCGCTTTTTTTGACAGGCTGAACATGGCCCGGTCGCATTCGCGTCCGTTTAGCAATTGTTCCACGGTCTCTTGCAGATTGCTGGAGTACGCTATGTATTTGCTGTGCCGGTATGCATCTTCGATGAAATGTCTGGCTGCTGGCGTCGTGGTGAACAAACTCCGTTGCTCGTCGCTGACAATCACTACGACGACGTCGTACAAAGCTGAGGGACCGCCTTCGTAGGTTTCGTCGCCGGTGATGACTTCGCCATCGCTTAATGTCGTCCCCTGAATGGCGGGAGTGATCAAGTCATAATCCGCGCCCTCTTTTTTAAGCAGACGCTTTAAGTTTTTCAGCAGCTTGTTATCGGCGCCGTTGGACAGAAAAACGCCAAACGTGCGCCCAGCCAGCGTCGGCTGTGAGCTTTTATTGATGCTCAACGCATCTGAAACAGGTAAGTCCATAATGGGTTTCCTGGCCGCCGGGGCCGGTTTAGGCATAGTACTGATCCCTAATTTGCTGGCGACGTTTTTCGCCAGTCCCCGGTCAATATTAAGCAAGTGTGAGACCATTCTTTCCCGAATGTCGCTACGCTCCACCTTGCTTAATTCAAACACCAGGGCGTCAGCGATATGGGCCTGCTCCACGTCGGTTTGACTGCGGTAAAACTGGTTGGCCTGGCTGTAATGGTCACTGAAAGTTTCGCTGCGCTGTCGGACTTTCTCCCCCTTCATCGGTTCCGGATAGCTGACGTAGCCGGTTTCGCTATCCTCGCGCGGCCCGCCCTGCTCGCCTCCCCAGCTATTCGGCTCGTAGTTGGCGCGTCCCGCGCGGTTGTGCATGGCCATATGTCCATCCTGCATGAAGTTGTGCACCGGACACTTGGGCGCATTGATGGGGATATGGGTGAAGTTGGGCCCGCCCAGACGTTTAAGTTGGGTGTCCAGATAAGAAAAGTTGCGCCCCTGCAGTAGCGGATCGTTGCTTTGATCAATGCCGGGGACCAAATTCTGGGTGCAGAAGGCGACCTGTTCCGTTTCCGCAAAGAAGTTGTCGACCGCCTTATTGAGCACCATTCTGCCGACAATTTTCACCGGAACCTGTTCTTCGGGGATCAGTTTGGTGGCGTCCAGCACGTCAAACTCGAACTGTTCGGCGAACGCCTCATCAAACAGCTGAACACCCAGTTCCCAGGTCGGATAGTCGCCTGACTGAATCGCATTCCACATATCGCGCCGATGGTAATCCGGATCGGCGCCGTTAATGCGCAGCGCTTCGTCCCAGGTCACGGACTGCATTCCCTGCGCCGGCTTCCAGTGAAACTTAACGAAGGTGGATTTGCCTGCGGCGTTGATAAACCGGAAGGTGTGCACGCCAAAGCCTTCCATAAAGCGCAGGGATCGGGGAATGGTGCGGTCGGACATGATCCACATCACCATGTGCATACTTTCCGGGGTCAGCGAAATAAAGTCCCAGAAATTGTCATGCGCTGTTTGCGCCTGCGGAAAGCCCCGGTCCGGCTCCGCTTTCGCCGCGTGAATCAGATCGGGGAATTTCATCGCGTCCTGAATGAAAAATACGGGAATATTGTTCCCCACCAAATCCCAGTTGCCTTCCAGGGTATAAAACTTCACGGCGAAGCCGCGCACATCGCGGGCCAGATCGGCGGAGCCTTTGTTGCCCGCCACCGTGGAGAAACGCGCGAACACCGGCGTCTTGAGCCCTTTGCGTTTGAACAGACTGGCGCAGGTCACGCCATCCAGGGTATCCAGCGTTTCAAAGTAACCGTGAGCGCCGAACCCCCGCGCATGGACTACCCGCTCAGGAATGCGTTCATGATCGAAATGAAACAGCTTTTCCCGCAGTTGCCGGTCTTCCAGCAAGCCCGGTCCGCGCGCGCCGCCGCGCAGAGAGTTTTGGTTGTCGGCAATCGGCGTCCCTTGCGGTGACCTGAGCACAGGCGCGCTTCGGGACTCTTGATGTATTTCTCCGCCCTTCCCTACATTTTCTTTGTAATTTTTACCTGGTTTAACGGATGTGGATTTTTTTGTCGCCATGATCATTTTCCTGAAGTCTGTCCCTAAGTACGAGAATCGTAATCAGTACGGGGGTTGCAAGAACTTGGCGGTAACCTGATGGAATGGTTAAACAAAACCGCCCTTAACTCACCATGAACAGGGGCAAGAACCGCACCAGGTCAGACAATGCCTGGGCGGCGCAGAGAAATTGGCGCGGGAAATCTGATAAAAAAGCGCCGCTAACACAGCGGCGCAAAAAGTGAGGTTCAATTCAACGCGGGATCAGACCGGCAGCCCGGCGCTGGCCACCCAGCCAGGGATGGTGGTGTGATCGATGAGTCGTTTCACCTCGCGGTTCTTGGTGGCGAAGGCGAATACGTCGATGGTGTCGCGGCTGACGCAGGCCAGCACCGCGCCGGTCTGGTAACTCATCAGTTCGTCCTGCGTCAACTTGCCCAGGCTGTCCCATTTATAAAGCAGCTTACCGCCTCGGGCCTTGAAGTATTCGGTGGGGTCGGCAAGCCTGCCGCCGCCCCGATAGGCGTGCACCGCGTGCAGGTATCCCAGCGGTCCCCGGAACAGATAGAACACGCAGCCGGAGAAGCTGTCGGAATAGATATAGCCGGGCGCCTCCAGGTCGGCGAAGGTCGCCTGGCGGTCGCGATATTTGATGTTCACCGCATCCGCCCCTTCCGGTCCCGGCACAGACTTCAGAAGCACCTCATTGTCGCCAAACTCCACTTTCGCGTGGGTGAAGTTGTCCATCATGCCGTCCCGTTGCGGGGCCTGAATGATTTGCTTGGACACCAGTTTTTCGTTGGCTGCGTTGTACCAGACCAGCCCGCCGTTGCGGATCACCTGGCCCACTCGTTCTGCATTAACAGTCATGCGTTATTTCCTTGAAAATTAAAACGTTCCACTTGGAGTTACCGCGTCTTGGGAACGACGCTGAGACTTCCGACAGGCGTCAGCGCCGCTAGTTCCCTTACCGCCTTCTGATCGTTCTTTTCCGGTTGCGACGATAGCCCGTGGTTTCTGCTAAGCTTCGCAAACAAAGTCAAAAAGCGACGGAAACGCTGAATTCGGAAAAGAGCGACGTCGACTCACCGGTTAGCGGCGTTGACCTTCGGCGGACCGTCATAGAATCGTCATATAGCTTCAATAGCCTTGTCGTATTTTTGGAATAGACCAGAAGAATCTTTGATGGAAAAGCAGATCGACAACCATTACCGCTACCTGCAACAGCACTTCAGCTATCTGATCCGCCAGCAAGCGCTCCTGCCCGGAGAGAAGCTGCCCTCTGAACGGGATATCGGGGAACGCTTCAATCTCACTCGCATGACCGTACGCCAGGGATTGCAGACACTGGAGGCCGAGGGATTGATCTATCGCCAGAATCGCCGCGGCTGGTTCGTCTCGCCGCCGGCGGTGGTGTACAACCCGGCGCGGCGGCAGAGTTTTATTGAGTACGTGTCCAGTCAGGGCTTTGAGCCCAGCACCGACCTGATCGGCGTCACCGTCAATCCTGCGGATGCGCGCATGGCGGAGCTGATGAAAGTCGACAAAGGCGCGCGCCTGTTGTTCTTGCAACGCCGCCGCTCCATTGACGGGCGTCCCGTGTTGATCGAGCATATCTATATCAACACGGCGCTGCTGCCCGGCATCGAAAAAGAAGACATGTCACAGTCTCTAACCCACCTGCTGCGCAGCAAGTATGGGCAGGCCTATCACAGCATGAACCTGACGTTTAAATCCACCGCCCTGCAGGAAGACGCCGCCCGTGAACTGGGCGCCGCGGCGGGTCTGCCCGGCCTCCATATCGAGCGCACCAATTACGACGCCTCCGGCCGGGTATTGGAGTTGGACTACGAATACTGGCGTCACGACGCTGTGACGATCCAAATTGACGTAATCGACTAAAAATTCTGAAAAGCCAGCCGCCTCGCTATGGCGGCCAATCCCTGCTCTGGCGCATCCATACGCCGGTTAATCACAAAGTTCTTCAAAACGTCACCTTTCTGCAACATTCAGTCGCTACCGTTACTTCTGGTATAGACCAGAAGCAACCTCCAACCCTCACCAAGGAGACTGAAAATGACGTTGAAGTATCTGTTGAAGCGTGTGAGCGTCCTGGCCGGCGCAGCTCTGTGTTCCCTGGCGGCCCAGGCGGCGACCACTGAATTGACCGTATATACCGCAATCGAAGCGGAAGACCTAAAGAAATACGCGGCGCGCTTCAATGAAGAGCATCCTGACATCAAAATCAACTGGGTGAGGGATTCCACCGGCATCATCACCGCCAAACTGCTGGCGGAGAAAGAAAACCCGCAGGCGGACGTAGTCTGGGGCCTGGCCGCCACCAGCCTGATGCTGCTCAACGACGAAGGCATGCTGCAGTCCTACAAGCCCAAAGGCTATGACGCCCTCTCGCCAAAATTCCGCGATAACAATGCGGCGCCGGTATGGACCGGCATGGACGCCTGGATGGCGGCGGTGTGTTTCAACACCGTGGAAGCGGAGAAACTCAATCTGCCCAAGCCTACATCCTGGAAAGACCTGACCAAGCCGGAATATCAGGGCCATATCATCATGCCTAACCCCAACTCCTCCGGCACCGGCTTCCTGGACGTGAGCAGCTGGTTGCAGATGTTCGGCGAAGAAAGAGGCTGGCAGTATATGAGCGACCTGCACCAGAACATCAGCCGCTACACCCACTCCGGTTCCAAACCCTGCAAAATGGCCGCCGCCGGCGAAACGCCCATCGGCATCTCCTTCGCCTTCCGCGCTGCAAAGTCCAAGAAAGACGGCGCGCCGCTGGACATCATCTTCCCACAGGAAGGCCTGGGCTGGGACATGGAAGCCACCGCCATCGTGAAAGGCTCCAAGAAAATGGACGCCGCCCAAACCCTGGTGGACTGGACCGTCTCCCGCAAAGCCAATGAGACCTACAACGAAGGCTACGCTGTCGTCGCCATGCCCGGTGTCGCCAAGCCAGTGCAGTACTTCCCGGAAAACGCCGAAGCCCTGATGATCGACAACAACTTCACCTGGGCCGCCGCCAACCGCGAACGCATCCTGGCCGAATGGCAGAAACGCTTCGACGGCAAAAGCGAAGCCAAGTAGTCAGCGCTAACAGCTAACAGGACACCCACTTTAAGCACCAATACCGTTCGTCCTGAGCCTGTCGAAGGACCGCCGACAAACCCGGCGTAAAGTGGGTGTCCGTTTAATGATTTTGATGATGACTGCAGTTAGCAGGACACCCATAAGAGCGCTTCGACAAGCTCAGCGCGAACGGGCGAGTTTGGGATTGAGTTTTAGGGATAAACAGTTGTTTCGAAGGTGTGTTCTTAACCGGACATCCACTTTAAAAGCTCACCTCGTTCGCGCTGAATTTAGGATTAAAAACGGGTGTTTATTTAACACCACCGTTCGTCCTGAGCCTGTCGAAGGGCGGCCGACAACCCCAGCGTAAAGTGGGTGTCCGTTTAATGATTTTGATGATGACTGCAGTTAGCAGGACACCCATAAGAGCGCTTTGACAAGCTCAGCGCGAACGGGTGGGTTTGGGATTAAAAGTGGGTGTCCATTTAACACCGCCGCTCGTCCTGAACCTGTCGAAGGACGGCCGACAAACCCGGCGTAAAGTGGGTGTCCGTTTAATGACTTTGATGATGACTGCAGTTAGCAGGACACCCATAAGAGCGCTTCGACAAGCTCAGCGCGAACGGGTGGGTTTGGGATTAAAAGTGGGTGTCCATTTAGTTTCAGCGGACGCCGGTTAAATTTTGATAGACAGAACAAGAGTAATTAAAGATGTCCAAGTCCCCCGCAACTTATCTGCAGTTGACCGATATCGATCAATACTTCGGCGATTTCCAGGCGTTGAAATCTGTTTCGCTGTCCGTGAATGAAGGCGAGTTCGTCTGTTTTCTGGGACCTTCAGGCTGCGGTAAGACCAGTTTGCTACGCATTATCGCTGGACTGGATGTCCTCAGTGCGGGACAAGTGAAGCAGGGCGGACGGGACATCACTCACGCGCCGGTGAAAGCGCGTGATTTTGGCATTGTGTTTCAATCCTATGCCCTGTTTCCCAATCTATCCGTGGCGGATAACGTCGGCTACGGCCTGAAGTCCCAAGGCGTGAAAGCGGATGAGCGTCGCCAGCGGGTGCGTGAGCTGCTGAGCGTAGTGGGCCTGGACGGCAGTGAAGAGAAATATCCTTCGCAACTGTCTGGCGGGCAGCAACAACGGGTCGCCCTCGCGCGGGCGTTGGCCACTTCCCCGGGTTTATTGCTGCTTGATGAGCCCCTGTCTGCGCTGGACGCCCGCGTGCGTGCGCATTTGCGGCAAGAGATCAAGCAGCTGCATGCGCGGCTCGGTGTGACTACCATTATGGTCACCCATGATCAGGAGGAAGCGTTGACCATGGCGGACCGCATTGTGGTGATGAACCATGGCCGCATTGAGCAGGTCGGCTCCCCTCAGGATATCTATATCCATCCCCGCACGCCTTTTGTGGCGGAGTTTGTGGGAGAAATGAATTTTTTGCCCGGCCGCGTCGGCCCCAATCACTCACTGCAGGCGGGCCCGGTGACATTGCAGTGCGCCCGCGCCGCGGATATGTCGGAGTCCTCCTCGGTCAAAATCGCTGTGCGTCCCGAGGATATCCGTCTGCGTCTGAACGGCGACCGCCACAATGTGCTCAGCGGTAGCGTGCTGGACATCCAGTTTCTCGGTTCCCGCGTCCGTTCGCGCCTCGCCCTGGACAGCCAGAACGCGGTACTGGTGGCGGATATTTCCATGAATGAGATGGCGGAGCTGGGATTGCGTCAGGGCCAGTCCGTGGAGTTTCAATTGCCTCGTGATCGCCTGCGCCTGTTCGCGGAGGCGTCATGAGTAGAGCGACCATGAGCCTGCCAGCCCGCCCCCGCGTCATCCTGCCGTCCATCACACTACGTCGCAGCCGCGACGAATGGGCGCTTGGCGGCGCGATGCTGATTGGTCTGCTGGCGTTGCTGGCGGCGGTGGCCGCCCCCTTGTACGCCCTGCTGTCGAAAAGTCTGCAAAACCGGGCGGGAGATTTTATCGGCCTGGAAAACTTCATCGCCTACGCAAATACCCCCTCGCTGGTGGCGTCTATCGGCAACTCGCTGACGATCGCCTTATTGAGCACCGTCATCGTAATTACCCTGGCGTTTGTGGCGGCCTATTCGCTGACCCGCACCCGCTTGCCCGGCAAAGGCGCGTTCCGTATGGCGCTGGCGGCGCCGATTCTGGCGCCTTCGTTATTGCCCGCCATCAGTCTGGTGTATCTGTTCGGCAATCAGGGCGTTATCAAAACCTGGCTGTTAGGAGAAAGCATCTATGGTCCGATCGGCATTGTCATCGGCTCCTGTTTCTGGACCTTTCCCCATGCCCTGATGATTCTGGTGACGGCGCTGTCCAATACCGACGGACGCCTGTATGAATCCGCTTCCGCATTAGGCGCGTCGCCCATTCGCACGTTTTTTACTGTTACCCTGCCCGGCGCCAAATACGGCCTGATCAGCGCCGCCTTCGTGGTTTTCACCCTGGTCATCACGGATTTCGGGGTACCGAAGGTCATTGGCGGCCAATACAACATGCTCGCCACGGACATCTATAAGCAGGTGATCGGTCAGCAGAACTTTCAGATGGGCGCGGTGGTGAGCGTGATTTTATTGCTGCCGGCGATTCTTACTTTCCTGGCGGATCGCTGGGCGCAGCGACGCCAATCCGCTGCGCTGACCTCCAAAGCCGCCCCCTGGGCGCCGCCTTGTCGTCCTTGGGCGGATAGGGGCTGCACGCTTTTTATGCTGCTGCTGACTGCGACCATTCTGGGCGTCATCGCCATGGCGATCTACGCCTCACTGGTGACATTCTGGCCCTATAACCTGAGTCTGTCGTTGAAGAACTATCAGTTCGACCTGATGGACGGCGGCGGTTGGGAGGCGTACTGGAATTCCATACGAATGGCGACCTATACCGCATTTTTCGGCGCTATTTTCATCTTTTTCAATGCCTATCTGGTGGAGAAGCTGCAAGGCTTCCGCCCCTTGCGCGCCCTGTTCCACTTTATCGCTATCCTGCCGCTTGCGGTGCCCGGCATGGCGCTGGGTCTGGCGTACATCTTTTTCTTCAACGCGCCGTCCAATCCTTTGAATGGCCTGTACGCCACCATGGCGATCCTGGTGATCTGCACCATCGCGCACTTTTACACCGTCTGTCATCTCACTGCGGTGACCGCCTTGAAACAAATCGATCCCGAGTTCGAGGCCGTGTCCGCCTCGTTGAAGGCGCCGCAATTACTGACGTTCTGGCGCGTGTCTTTGCCGGTATGTCTGCCGGCGGTATTGGAGATTGGCGGTTATTTGTTCGTCAACGCCATGACCACCGTGTCCGCCGTCATCTTTCTGTATTCCCACAACACCATGCTGGCGTCCGTGTCCGTTCTGAACATGGACGACGCCGGGGACATTGCTCCTGCGGCGGCGATGGCGGTCATGATCATGCTGACCTGTCTGGTCGCCAAGCTTCTGCAATGGCTGCTGGGCGGCCTGTTACTGCGACGCACCCAAAAATGGCGCTGCGCCTGAAGACCGCGATGGCGTCCCCAGGATTTTCTCTTTCGTTTTTTGAGGGCTCATTAATGAACCAACCCAATTATTACCTGCTCACCCCCGGGCCGATCACCACCTCACGCACGGTAAAAGAAGCCATGCTGACGGACTGGGGCTCCTGGGATCAGGACTTCAATCAGGTCACCCAGACGGTGCGGGATAAGTTGCTGGCCGTCGCCAATTCCCAGGACACCCATGTTTGCGTACCTTTGCAGGGCAGCGGCACTTTCGCCGTGGAGGCGACTTTGGGCACCCTGCTTGGTCCGCAGGACAAGCTGCTGGTGCTGATGAACGGCGCCTATGGACAACGCATCGCCAAAATCTGCGACTACCTCAAGCGCCCCTACGTCTGCATCGACACCGGCGACTACCTGCCTCCCGACCCGAACGCCGTGGCGGAATTGCTGCGTCAGGACGCCAGCATCACCACCGTGGCGGTGGTGCACTGCGAGACCAGCTCCGGGATTTTGAATCCCGTTGAGGCTATCGCGGAAGTGGTCAACGCCGCCGGCCGCAAGTTTATTATCGACTCCATGAGCGCCTTTGGCGCCCTGCCCGCGGACGCCAGGCGACTGGGCTACGCTGCGCTGATTTCCTCCGCCAACAAATGCTTCGAAGGGGTACCCGGTTTTGGCTTCGCGCTGATTCGCCAGGACCTGCTGGAACAGGCCAAAGGCAACGCTCACTCGCTGAGCATGGACCTGTATGACCAGTGGGCTTATATGGAGAAAACCGGTCAATGGCGCTACACCCCGCCGACCCATACGGTAGCGGCGTTCGCTCAGGCGCTGCGGGAATATGAGATGGAAGGCGACGCCCCCGGACGTCTGGCCCGCTATACCCGTAACCGTGATCAACTCGTCGCCGGCATGCGCCAACTGGGCTTCCAGCCCCTACTGGAGGAACGCTGGCTGTCGCCCATCATCGTCACCTTTTTATCGCCTGACGATCCCAACTTTGATTTCAAACGCTTCTATCAGGAACTGAAGCAGCGGGGCTTCGTGATCTATCCGGGCAAACTGACCCAGACCGAAAGCTTCCGCATCGGCTGCATCGGCAAAATCGACACGCCGGAAGTGGCGCGCCTGCTGCAAGCCGTCAAAGACACCCTTATCGCTATGGAGATCTCACTGTCATGAGTTACGCCTATCAACGTTTTTACCGCGGCCCCATTGAAGCCGTCATTTTCGACTGGGCCGGCACCACCTACGATTTCGGCTCGATGGCGCCGATTCGCGCCTTTCAGAATCTGTTCGCCGAGCAAGAAATTCCCATCACTCTGGCGGAAGCCCGTGAGCCGATGGGGACGGAGAAGCGTGAGCACATCACGCGAATCCTGACCATGCCGCGAGTGCGCGAAGCCTGGAGAGAAAAATACGGCGCGCTGGCGAGCGAGGCGGACATAGATCGCCTGTATCACGCCTTCGTGCCCATGCAGATCGAGGCCATTCGCGAATGCGCCCGCCCTATCCCCGGCCTGATGGAAACCGTCGCCTGGCTGGAGCGACGCAATATCAAAATCGGCGCGAATACCGGCTATAACCGCGACATGCTGGACGTTCTGGCGGACATCGCCGCAGCCCAGGGCTATCGTCCCGGCAGCAATGTGTGCGCAACGGACGTCCCCAGAGGACGCCCTTATCCTCACATGAGTCTGAAGAACGCGTTGGAGCTGGGCGTCGGCGACGTGCGCGCCTGCATCAAAGTCGACGACACCCTGCCCGGCATTGAAGAAGGCCTGGCCGCAGGCATGTGGACCATCGGCGTCACCACCTCCGGCAATGAAGTCGGCTTAAGCCAGGAAGACTGGACCGCCTTGGACAGCGCCAGCAAAACCGTCCTGCGGGAACAGGCGCAAGAGCGTTTTCGTCGCGGCGGCGCCCACGTCATTATCGGCAGCGTGGCGGATCTGCCCGCCGCAGTAGAGTATATCGAACGCTGGCTGGCGCAAGGCCACGGCCCGGACACGACCGGTCTGGCGGGCGTCACCTTAACCGCAGCGGGAGTTTCCCTAAGGTGACATGGACGGCTTTGGTTTTGGTGCTGATTTCCGCTGTCGCCCATGCGGGCTGGAACTTCTATGGTAAGAAGTCCAGCCCCACCATCGCCTTTTTCTTTCTGGTGACCCTGTTCGGTTTTCTGCTGTTTGCGCCGATTCTGTTCGCGCATACACAACTGATCGCCGCCTTTGACGCCCGGATTCTGCTGCTGTTGCTGGCGACTGGCTTGTGTCAGGCCGTGTATTTGAGCGCTCTGGCGGCGGCTTATCAAGCCGGGGATATGTCCATTGCGTACCCCATTGCGCGCTCGTCGCCGCTGATTATCGTCTGCCTGACCGCCTTCGCTCTCGGTCAACGCGACAGCATCAGTGCGCAGGCGATAGTCGGCGTGGCGTTGATTGTAGGTGGGTGTCTGTTTATCCCCATGACCCGTTTCCGCGACCTGCGCTGGTCCAACTACGGCAACCGCACCACCGCCTTCGCCCTGCTGGCGGCGTTGGCCACCGCCGGATACTCCATTGTCGACGACGCCGCCACCAGTCAGATGCGAGGACTGCTCGATCCCATCAGCGGACGGCCCTGGGCGGACCCGCTCCAGGTGTCTTTGGTCTACGTCACCTTGCAGTGCCTGAGCGCTGCGCTATGGATGTCCTTGTTGATCGCTGTCGTCAGCAAAGAACGGAAGCGCTTGAAGCCGTTACTGCGTCACTCTTTGATGCGTTGCGCGGGTACCGCCGCCTTTATGACGGGGGCCTATGCGCTGGTGATTCTGGCTATGGCGTTCGCCAGCAACGTCAGCTACGTGGTGGCGTTTCGTCAGGTCAGCATTCCCTTGGGCGTGCTAATGGCGGCGGTGGGGTTCAAGGAAAAACTCTATCCCCCCAAAGTCGCGGGCGTCTTCACCACCGTATGCGGGCTGGTCGCCGTGGCGCTTGGGTAAGGTCTGTTAACGTGATTGATGAAAGATGATGAGTACAACAAATAGACATTTTGACGTCATTGTCATCGGCGCCGGTATCCTTGGATGCGCCAGCGCCGACTATTTAAGCGCGCAAGGACAGAAAGTCCTGTTGCTGGATCGACGCGCGCCCGCCAGCGCCACCACCAGCCAGGCCGCCGCCTTGTTGGGACGCGCACGCGGCGACGCCACAGGGCTGGATATGGTCGACGAAACCTGGCGTGCGATTGAACGTCTGCAAACCAACCTGAAGGAAGACCTGGACCTGCGCGCCTGCGGCAGTCTGCACGCAGGCGTCAGCGCCGCCGCCAGCGCCAAAATTCACGCCCTGGCGGACGAGACGACCAAGCGTCACCGCGCCGCCCGTTATCTGGACACCCATGATTTGCAGGCGCGCCTCCCCTGGTTACAGGCGCCTAAGGACACCGTAGCGGTATTCGTCCCCGAAGACGGCTATATCGACCCCTATCAACTGGCCAGCGCCTATCTGCGCCATGCTCGTCGCTGCGGCGCCAGGTTACAGCTCAATGCCGAGGTCGCGGAAATTCTGACGGACAGTCAAGGCGTCTGCGGCGTACGGTGCGCTGATGGCGTCAGCTATTATTCTCGACAGATTGTGGTGACGGGCGGTCCCTGGAGCGCGCTGCTATTGCGCCCTTTAGGACTGGCGCCCGCCATGGCGCCGGTGCGCAGTCAATATTGGATCTCCGCCCCGGACGCACGCATCCAGCCGGATACGCCGGTCCTGGTTCTGCCTGACGCCAACGCCTATGCGCGCCCGGAAGTTGGCGGACTCTTATTCGGACTGCGTGACCGCCAGCGTGTGCATTGTTCGCCGGAGCAACTGCCGGAGGACATCCATCGCTTTAGTTTTGATCAGGACAGCGATGGTCTCGCGTCCCTGGAAGACGGCTATGAAAGCCTCCAGGGTTGGCTGCCCATGCTGGACGATTTAAGGATCGCCGCCTATGTCAGCGGCGTATCCAGCTACACCCCGGACGGACGTTTCCTGATCGGCGCCTTGGAAATCCCTGGATTGTGGCTGACGTCCGGATGCTGCGGCGGCGGTGTTGGCGCATCCGGCGGCTTTGGACGTCTGATCGCCGAACTCATCAGCGGCGCCAGGCCCTTTACCAACGCCAGCCTGTATGACCCGAATCGTTTTGACGCCCACGACGTCAATCCATTTGATCCCGCCTTTCGACTGCGTTGCGCTTTAGCCCGTGAAGGCAAAGTCTCAGGCTAATATTTGTTCTTTTTATGACTCACGATGTTAGGTTTTTCTATGCCCTTAGCGCTTTTTGATCTTGATAACACCCTGCTCGCCGGTGACAGCGCGCAAGCCTTTTCCGAATTTCTCGCCGCCCGGGACGACATCGCCACGCCGCCCAACTTCCTGGAGCGCAATCAGGCTTTTATGGACGACTACGAAGCCGGGGCCCTGGATTTCAACGCCTACATGTCCTACACCCTCGCGCCACTGGTGGGAATGCCGCCAGCGCAACTGCAAACGCTGATCCACGCTTATCTGGACACCCTCATTAACGCCATGATCCCCTCACGCGCTCGCGCTCTTCTGGAAGAGCACCGCCGCGCCGGCGACCCTATCGCCATCGTTTCCGCCACCGGCGCGCATCTGGTAGAGCCAATCGCCGCGCGCCTTGGCGTGGAGCATGTGCTGGCGGTGGACATTGAGACTCGGGACGGCGTCATCACCGGCGCCCTTATCGGGACACCCACTTTTAGAGAAGGCAAAGTCATCCGGGTGCAGGCATGGGCGGCGCAGCAGGGCTGGGACTATCACAGCGCCGCGTTTTACAGCGATTCCCATAACGACCTGCCGCTGCTGGAGGCTGTCCGCCGCCCGGTAGCGGTTGATCCCGACCCGGTGCTGCGACGCATCGCCGCTGAGCGGAGCTGGGAAATCCTGTCGCTACGAGATGACAAGGCGCATTCATGATAAGTCATCAATTTCTGACCGAACTTGAGCGCCTGTTCAGCCTTTATGGAAACAGAAGCTACGGCGAACACTGCACTCAATACGAACACATGGCGCAATGCGCCTGGTGGGCGCAGCGACAAGGCGGCTCAAACGCGCTCATCGGAGCCGCCTTTCTACACGATGTCGGACACCTGCTGGCGGAAGATCTCGATCTGCCCGGCCGGGATCAGTGGGGCTATATCCATCACGATAGTCTCGCTGAGTCCTGGCTGCGGGAATACGGACTGCCGGACAGCCTGATCAGGCCTATCGGTATGCATGTGCAGGCGAAACGTTATCTGGTGGCGACCCGGCCTGAGTACGCCAAAGGATTATCCATCGCCAGCCAGGCCACCTTGTCTCAACAAGGCGGTCCGTTCACCGAAGAGCAATGCCGCAAGTTTGAGGCTGCTCCCGCCTTTCATGACGCCATTCGCCTGAGGGAACTGGATGAGTTAGGCAAGGCGGAAGAGTTTGAATTGCCGCCGCTGAAAGAGTGGGTGTCCTGGTTAGAGCGGCATTTTAGCTATCAGGCTCAATGAACCATACTTGACAGTTTAAATTGTTTATATTCAATAGATTAACAACATAGCTTAAACCTATTTATAACAATAGATGAGACCCCTTTTTCTGGCTAATCGCTGGTATGCCTCGACTAATCATCGTTACCTTAAGATGGGTGTCCTGATAAGCAGCAGGGGTTACAGGTTGAGGCCCGCCACCGTTCGATTCTTGAACACGTCATCCTCAACCAGTTTGCAGATCTTGCCCGATTGGACATTGAAATTGACGTAGCCAACGGACTCCAGCGGCATTTTGATCCACCAGGCGATAACGAAAGTGGCGGCGTATGCGTGGGTGGAGATGATAGTTTTGTCCCCTAGGGTCAGGCCGTCGAGAAAATCATAGATGCGGGAGACGAATTCTCGTTTGGTTTCGCCGCCGTCGATGACGGTATGATCCAAGCGATTGTCTCCCGCCACAGGAACGATGCGCTCATCCAGCCATTGTTGCGGTCGCCCTTCGGCCACGCCGTAGGACATTTCTCTCAGTTGCGAAGTCAGCTCAACGGTTGAGTTGATCGCTGCAGCGATCCGATCTGCGGTTTGCGCCGCTCGTTTCAGGTCCGATGAATAAATATCCGCCTTGTGCGCATCCAAGAGTTGCAGGCGCTGTCCTAACTCGTCTGCATCCTTGCGGCCCTTTTCTGTCAGCTCAGAGTCGTACCAGCCTCCCACCCGTTTGTCGACATGATGTTGGGATTCGGTGTGAGTGACGACATACAGTTCTTTCATATGGAGTCCATATATATCATAGAGTTAGAAGGGAAAGTAAAAGCCAGACTACGATAGTCCTTTGCTCTTTGGTAGTGCTTAGATATGGAAAAATAAGGATTGTGATCGCTAACTGGCTTTCTTAAGTCCAGACCTGTTTATCTAAATCATGGCGACTCAGGGGGTTGTGATGTAGCCATGGGATTGAACTGTGCGGTCAGACCTTCTTTCCGCATCGCCGTCAACGTCGCCTCCAGAGCGGGCGCCAGGTCCTGATTGCGCTTGTGCACATACAAATAGGTCGGGACGCTTTCCAGCACACCGGCTTTGTGAATGCTGGCGTGATAAAACTCCTCCGCGTGCAGCAACGGATCGACCACAAAGTCGAGATCGATGTACAGATCCGTCCGCCTCGCCTGCAGGCGGCGCAAGCCCAGGTTGGCGTTGGCGACGAATTCCACCGGGCCCAGCTGCTTGATTTTAGGAAGTTCTTCCTCACAGTTCCTGACGCCTAAGCGGCAATCCACTCGCAAACCCTGTCCAGCGAGGCTACGCCAGCCGTTCACCCGCAAACCGGGAGACAACGCATAAGCGGTAAAGCTCACCTCCCACAAAGGCGCGTTGATTCTTATCAGGTTCGGGTGCGCCGCTTCATACCCCGCCACGCGGCTGGGCAAACCGTCCACCAGGCCAGAGTTAGCCAGCGCGCCACAGCGCTTGGAGGGGAAGGTTTTCATCTCAAACTCCAAGTTGAGGCGGCGAAACACTTCGGTATAGAACAGCTTGTACTGGCGACCCTGTTCGGTTTCCGCCACTTGAGAAGACACCACCAGCACCATTTTGCGGGCGGCATAGGTGGACGTTGTACTGAGAGCGAGAACACAACCGAGCAACATCAGGCGCAACGCCAATAGACGGGATGCGCGGCTTCCAGATATGAGCATGAGGCAGAACGGCATCAATCGGCGGACAAACATACTTCAAGCATAGTTGGAAAACGTAATGACGCCATGCTCGCGCAAGCCTCAGGCGATATCCTGCTTGAAACGGCTCATGGGAAAACGTGAGCCAGGGCATTGCGTCGACTCCCCCGGAGTCATGCCATGGCCCGTGACATTCGCGGCGGGAATGTCGTAGCGGGTCATCAATGTCCGGGTCAGCTTGACTAAAGCCTGGTACTGAGGCTCAGGCACGTCGCGTTTTTCAAAGTCGCCAATCAAACAGACGCCAATGCCAAGAAAGTTACGCGTCAGATTATTCAGCGTCAGATGCCCGCCCCAGATGTCATATTCCTGTCGCCAGTCGCTGGCCACTTCTCCCATAGCGAGTCCATGACCGTTGCCGATGACGTAGTGATAAGGAATGGCATGAATGGGATCGTGAGGCTGCCGCTCTCGATGCACCCGTTGCAGAAGCGCGATATCTCCAGAAGCGCCGCCGCTGTGGTGAATAACGATATAGCGCCAGCGACGCGGCCAGCTCCAGACTCCCAGCCCCGCCGCCGCAAGCAGCGACGAGGCGAGAATAAACTTGCGGCGATTCATAAGGTTCGTAGCGGCCTCGTCCTTCCCGGTGTTCCTGGCGCCTGGGATTGATACAGCGGCTTACTATATCTCGCTTACTAATGCTTACCAGCACTTACCAGGACACCCATATTAGTCGAAGCGTTCAGTACTACCTTCTCCTCTATCGCCGCGCAAGTTAAACGTCATTCAGCCGTCCGTTCTACGCTTTGTGACGGTTCAGGCTGCGCTCAAATTACGACTTGCTTCGGGCGCTTCAAAGACGTGATACGCTTCAGGTCCAAAGGGGTCGAGCGCCGTATCAAGGTGGCAGTAGTTCTCTGGCACCGGTTCCCCTGACATCACCACGTAAAACAGCCGGGGTTGCGAAGGTATTTCCACCGCCAAGGGTTCCTCTACCCAGATAAACACCGCTTTCTCCGTCACCAGATATTCAGAGCGAACAATCCGGCTGCCTTCTCGCAGCATGATACGATTGGCGGTTTGCGGCCCTTCAAGACGATATTTGTGGATAGCTTTCATCATAACGTTTACCTGTTGCTTGCTTCGGTTTCAGTCTGGCAAAGCTAACAGATCGAGAAAAGCAGTTTTAAACGTCGTTTTAATACGGTTTTTTCGATCTCAAAGCCTTTTTAGATACTCAAGACGCCGAACGACGCAAACAAATCGCCTCCACCGCCGGATTACCTGAGCGGGCGCTACGTGTGACGGCGTACAGCCGTTCAGTCACCGCTTCGATGCTGCCCACCAGCTCCACTTGATACTGCCGCAATACTTCCTCACAAATGACGGTCGGAGCGGCGAATACGCCCAGGCCGCGAGCGCCGAACACTTTGACCAATGCGCTGTCGTCAATTTCCGCCTTGATGACCGGCTTGACCCCATGATCGCCCAGCCATCGCATCAATTGCTGAAAATACGGCGACTCCAGAGTCATCGCTAATAATGGCTGTCCATCCAAGCTAAGGGGGAAGTTTTTGCGCAAGGTGCGCGCCAGATCAGGCCTGGCGAACAGGCTGATGCTGGAGCTTTCCAACTCGCGCCAGTGGGTCTGGCTGTCGCGTTGCAAGGGCGGTAAGCGGTCCGCCAGCACAATATCCAGGCGATAACTCAGCAGCTCCTGCACCAAATGCTCAACGGTCCCAGAGCGGCAAGATAGTTTGACCTCCCGATCCAGATGCAAGGCCGGCTCCAACATGCGATAGGCGAACAGTTTATGGATCGAAGCGGAAATACCCACCGCCAGACTGATGGAGCGTCCGCTGGTCACCAGCAACGCAACCTGTTGCAGCTCGCCAGCCACCCGGAACATATCGTCCGCGTAACTGAGGACCAGTCGGCCAAGCTGGGTCAGCGTCATGCGCCGTCCCTTGCGATTGAACAACAAGCCGCCCAGTGACTCCTCAAGGGAGGATAATTGCCCACTGAGAGTCTGCGGCGCCAGATTGAGTTCCTTGCTGGCGGCCACCAGCGAGCCCTCCCGCGCAATCACCCAGAAATAATAAAGATGTTTAAAGTTCAGCGATTTCAGCATCAATGCGGCTCTCCCTACCTGTCTGCTACCTCTCTGTTTAGCAGAAGCAAGGGGGATGTTGAAACCCGAAGAACATTAAAGCGCTCGCCTGTTCGCGCCGTGATGCTTTCGCGCACAAAAAGTGGGTGTCCGTTCAGTGGTTTTGATGATGACCGGAAGGTAGTAGAGTTAGTAGGAGTTAGTAAGAGATAGTAGGACACCCAGTAAAAGCGCTTCGACAAGCTCAGCGCGAACGGGTGGGTTTGGGATTGAGTTTTTAGGGATAGACAATTAGCTGGATTGGAGGCAAGCCTTGGGAAACCGGATCGGACGGGGTTTACGATGGGTGTCTTGCTAACGTTGCGTTATTGGCGTTGAGACCGTAACCCCTTCAAAAACCTGGGGTTCCGTCACACTCAAAATTTGGGTGTCCTGTTAAGAACACCATGGCTGAGCCCCCACAAGCATGGGGGCCCATCGCACCTTAGTGGTGGGTGTCCTACTAGTGCGATTGGTGTAAAAGTGGGTGTCCTGTTAACTAGGCGACTAGAAGCTAACTGCTGCTTCCAGGGCGATTTCCACCATGTCGTTGAAGCTGGTGCGTCTTTCTTCCGGGCTCAATCTTTCACCGCTTAACAGATGGTCGCTGACGGTGCAAAGCGCCAGGGCTTTGCCGCCACACGCCGCGGCCACGCCATAGAGTCCGGCGGCCTCCATCTCCACCGCCTTGACGCCATGTGCGGAGAGACGTTCGGTTAGACCGGGATCGGCGGCGTAGAACAGGTCTGTGGTGAACAAAGCGCCGACATGATATCGCGTCTCCCGACGCCGGGCGGCGTTTACTACCGGCTCCAGCAAATCGTAGTCGGCTATGGCGGCGAAATCGTAATGATTGAGGCGCACGCGGTTCACCAAGGAGTCCGTTCCCGCGCCCATTCCGATAACGATGTCGCGCACTTTCACTTCATCGCGAATAGAGCCGCAGGAGCCGATGCGAACGATATTTTTCACGTTGAACTGGGTATACAGCTCATGGGCGTATATGGAGATGGAGGGTACGCCCATGCCTGACCCCATGACGGAAAGTCTGCGTCCACGGTATTCACCGGTGTACCCCAGCATGCCGCGTACATCGTTCACCAACACGGGTTTCGCCAGATAAGTCTCCGCGATGTGTTTGGCTCGAAGCGGATCGCCCGGCATCAAAACGGTATCTGCAAAGTCGCCAGGATTAGCGGCGATATGAGGAGTGGCCATAATCGTCTTCCTTATGTGATGAGGTGAAACAGATGGGCGCACATCCCGGCGCCCGGGGATAATTTATTGGGCCGCTGGCGCGAGAAAGGAATCGCCAAAGTCCAGTTGGCCAAGATGAAAGTATTCCGCCAGTGTCTGACCGATGTCGGCGAACGTCTTTCTGGCGCCGATAAAGCCATGTGGCGCGCGTTTACCGTACATCAGGATGGGAATATGCTCCCGTGTATGATCGCTGCCGGGCCAGGTAGGATCACAGCCGTGATCCGCCGTCAGAATCAGCAGGTCGTCATCTTTCATGGCGCCCAGGATGTCCGGCAACATCGTGTCGAAATCTTCCAGCGCCTTCGCATAGCCAGTGACATCGCGACGGTGGCCGTAAAGCATGTCGAAGTCCACCAGATTGGTGAAAATCATCGTGTCTTGCTCATTTGTCGCGCCGTCAGTCTCGTTCATCGCTGTCAGGGTCGCTTCCACCAGCGCGCATAACCCGTCCGCCTTGACCGAACGACTGACGCCTTTGCCGGCATAGATATCGGAGATTTTGCCAATGGCGACCACCTCCCCTCCGGCAACACTCAGCTTATCCAGCAGCGTCGGCTTATGGGGCGGCGTGGCGAAATCACGGCGAGCGCCGGTGCGACGAAAATTTTCCGGCGAGGCGCCCACAAACGGACGCGCGATGACGCGGGCGATATTATAGGGATCGATGTGCTTGCGGGTGATTCGGCACAGCTCATACAAGCGTTGCAGGCCAAAGGATTCTTCATGACAGGCGATCTGAACCACGCTATCCGCGCTGGTATAAAAAATCGGCTTGCCCGTCGCCATATGCTCCTTTCCCAGATCCACAATAATCTGGGTGCCGGAGGCATGAACGTTGCCCAGCACGCCGGGCAGACCGGCTTCTGCGACAATGGCGTCAAGCAACTCCAGTGGGAAACTTTGCTGCTTATCGGTGAAATAGCCCCAATCGAAAAGCACGGGAACGCCAGCGATTTCCCAATGACCGGAAGGCGTGTCTTTGCCGGAGCTCAGCTCTTCCGCAAAGCCATAGGCGCCAAGTATGGCGGGCGTCGACTCCAACCCCGGCGCCGCAACGCCGCAACTGGCTTCCCCCGCCTTGCCCAGGCCCAGCCGATTCATGTTGGGAAGCCGCAGTGGCCCTGCTCTGCCTTGACTATCGCAAACGCCAGCGGCGCAGGCTTCGGCGATATGCAATAAGGTGTTGGCGCCGGTGTCGCCGAAACGCGCCGCATCGGCTGTGGCGCCAATGCCAAAGCTGTCCAGTACGATCAATATTGCCCTGCTCACACTCTCTCCTTAAAAGTAACTTCTGTCTCCATGACGGTTCGTTGTTATTGTGCTATCGGCGCTCGTTGGCGCGATCTGCGTATTGCAGTGTAGATCAATATTCCAATGTGGCGTGGTCGGAACCGTGCCCTAATAACACCAGCAGGTTATGCAACAAGCTGCTGGCGCCAAAGCGGAAGTTGTCTGGAGACACCCAGTCGTCGCCCATGATATTCATCGCCAGACTGAGGTAGAGCCGCGCCTGCTCAGGCGTGCCGACTCCGCCAGCGGCTTTAAAACCGACTGGGGCGCGTGACTCGCGTATGCAGTTGAGCATGACTTCCGCCGCGTCCAGCGTCGCATTGACCTTTACTTTTCCAGTGGATGTCTTCAGAAAATCCGCGCCGGCGGCGATCGCCAATTCACTGGCTCGCTGCACGTAATTCGGGGTTTTTAATTCGCCTGATTCAATGATGACCTTCAACGGCACAGCTTCGCCGCAGGCGGCTTTCACCGCAGCGACTAACTTACGCCCCGTGTTTTCATCTCCCGCCAACAAGGCTTTATAGGGAAACACAAGGTCGATCTCATCCGCGCCGGCGCGAATCGCTGCGGTGGTTTCCACAATCACCGCGTCGGCCGGCGATTCGCCGTGAGGGAAGTTCACCACGGTCGCCACTTTCACCGGCGCATCGCTCAAACTTTGCTTCGCCAACGCGACAAAACGGGGATATACGCACACTGCCGCCACCCAGCCTTCCGGGGTGCGGGCTTTCTGACAAAGTGCGGTGATGCTGGCGTCCGTGTCCGCTTCATTCAGCGAAGTCAGGTCCAACAATGGGATAGATAATCGGGCGGCTTCTTGTAGTGTCAAACGTCTCATTCCTGGTTCCTTGGTCACATATAAAAATCCTAAAAGCGCATTATTATGCGCAGATACCCACACTTCAAAACGGATATAAGTCAAATTTCATCGCCATACCGCAATTCTCCGCCTCAATTGCAAAAGCCGATTACAGCCACCCCTTGCGCTTGAAATACAAATAGGGCGTCACCGCAGACACAATCATCAGACCGATCGCCCAGGGATATCCCAACAGCCATTTCAGCTCAGGAATATAGTTGAAGTTCATGCCGTAGATACTGGCGATCAAAGTGGGCGGTAGCAAAACCACAGAGACGATGGAGAAAATTTTAATGATCTGGTTCTGGTGAATATTGATGAAACCTTGTGTGTAGTCCATCAAGTAGTTGATCTTCTCAAACAAGAATGTGGTGTGGGACATCAGCGTCTCCACATCGCGCATGATTTCCTGGCAGGTCTGCTGCATCTCCGGCCAGGGCTTGGCGTGGCGCTGCAGAAAGGAGATCGCGCGTTCCGTGTCCATCAGGCAAAGACGCACCTTGCCGTTTAGATTCTCCACTCGCGCCAAGCCGCCGATAGCAGCCTGCAAGTCCCCGCCCTGCTCCAGCACCTGATGGCTGATATGGTCGAGTTTACGATGGGTGTCCTCTATCATATCCGCCAGATTCCCCACTTTTTGCTCCAGCAGCGCCACCAACAGTTGAGGCGGACCAGCCACTTCCACCTGACCTTTCTCCGCCCGCGTCCGGAATAGTCCGAAGTCCGCGCAATCGCTCTGCCGCAGGGTAATCAGCCGCTGTGTCTGCAATATAAAAGCAACCGTGACCGTTCTGGGTCGGCCGTCCCCATTTGACAAAAACAGCGAGTGCACGTGCACGCCGTTAGCGTCAGTGAAAAACCGCGCGGAAGACTCAATCTCCTCCACCGCCGATGACTCCGGCAAATCCTCAGGCAACAAAGCATTCAGCTGTTCGCGCTCAGCCGCATCCGGCGCCTGCGCATCAATCCAGGATGCCGCCAGCAGCGTCTCTTGGGACACAGAAGATGAAACCTCATGAACTCCGTTATCCCTGATCGTAAACAACTTGAGCATGCTGATTCCTTAATGTTGTACAGGTTGGTTTGTGGCGAGGGCGTCTGGGGGGCGTCGATTAACAGCTGTCGCGTAACTCAGCTCTTATTAGGACACCCATGCTTATCACTTATCACGCTTATCAGGACACCCATAATTAGCGCTGTATTTAAACCTCGACTTAGGAGGACACCCACTTTTGCCGACAGAGAAACATTCGCCGCCGTGCAGGCTCTCATAATCAGCGAGCGCATCGCCGCCGTACAAATTACTGGGACACCCACAATTAGCCAGTTAAACAGATGTAATAAATCCCTGCATCTGAGCAGTAGGTTGCGCACCTTTGGACTAGATCCCTTTTAGCCCCTTTGGGTAATCGTTTGGGAACGGTTCCCAACCTAGACTCGAAAACGTATCACGTTAATAACAGGCACCGCCAAGCCTGACCGCCAATGAACCTAATTAAAGCAATAAGGAAGGACACCCATGATTTCATCCCACTGGCGCAGACATACGCTCGCCCTCTCTATCGCAGCGGGAGCTGGCTTCGGCCATTGCGCTTTCGCAGCGGAGAATCTGGCGCACATGCGGCCTGTCACCACCTCTTCTGTCGAATCCAGCGACCTCAGCGGCTACATGGCCGTCGACGGAGACGCCAGCACTCGCTGGGGTAGCGCCTACGGCAATTCAGCCTGGATCTATGTGGACCTGGGTGAAAAACGATCCATATCCCGCGTCAGGCTTACGTGGGAGGCGGCATACGCTAAAGCCTATGACATACAGGTCTCCAACGACGCCTCATCCTGGACGACTGTCCGTTCCGTCACTAACTCAGACGGAGACATAGACGATCTGAGCAACCTGAACGCAGCCGGCAGATACCTCCGCATCAAAGGTAAAAAGCGCGGAACCGAATACGGCTATTCATTGTGGGAAATAGAAGTTTATGGCGCGGATTCAAACAACAGCGGAGAAAAATCCGTCACGCTTTACGAGGACACCCACTTTAAGGGCTATGCCGTTGAGCTTCCTGTTGGCGACTACAACTTAACCAGCCTGATTTCCCGTGGCGCACTGAATGACGACCTGTCCTCCGCGCGAGTTCCCAGCGGCCTGAAGCTGGAAGTGTTTCAGCACAACAACTTCAAAGGCGTACGTGACCTCTACACGTCTGACGCAGCGGAGCTAAACCGCGACGACGATGCCTCCTCAGTACGCGTCTCCAAAACGGAGACAACGGACGGTGGCTCCGATGAGCACCCGGATTGGCAGTCGGGACATAACTACGTGGAAGGAGACATCGTCCGCTACAAAGGGAAGCTGTATATCGCCGTTCACGCCAATCCTGGCTATGACCCGGTCATCAGCCACTGGTTCTGGGATGAGTATCAAGGTGGCGAAGATGGTGGTGACTCGGGCGACGGCAATGATGATGGAGACAACGGAGACGACTCCGGCGCTAATTGCGCCGCGGGCAATAACTGGAACGAAGCCAATCTGACCAATTACGAGTCTTATCCTGATCCCAACAGCGAAGAGTGCATCAAGTACAACGGCTGTGAATGGGCTGGCCAGTTCGCGGGCCTGGATGGCGTGCAGCCGGAAAGCTGGGTCAAAGCCCACAATATCGCGGCGGTTCACTCCAAAGACTTCAACTGGTTGAACGGTAAAACGCTACGGTTACGTCAGGGCGGTAAGGAAATCGATGTGGTCGTGTACGATATGTGCGCCGATTCGGACTGCGATGGCTGCTGTACGCAAAACCTTGGTCGTACGGGTTATCTCATCGACATTGAGAAGTACACCATGCAACGTTTTGGGACCGGTTCAGGCACGGTCCAGTGGCAGGTGTGCGACTGATCTTTCTCGGCTCCATGACCTTCAATCCGGTGGACAGCCACCGGATTCACTTTTCGCTGCTTTCCCTTCGCTAAATAGCTGCTATCTTTTTACTCGCAGATAAAAACCAATGAGCCGTCCTTCAACCGCCGCCCGACTAAAACAAAAAGGATTTTTACGTGGTTGCCTACGTTATTTTCGATTTTGACGGGACTATCGCCGACACCTACTCCTGGTTTCTCAAGAACATCCAAGATATGTCAAAGACCTTCAATTTCCGCTATGTCACCGAGGAAGAAGGCGAAACGCTGAGGGATAAAACCTACGGCGAAATTATGGATTTTTTGGGTATCAGCGCCTGGCGCACGCCACAATTGGCGAGGGAGTTCAGAAAGCGCGCCGCAGGCAAGATGACCAGCGTCAAACCCTTTCCCCAAATCAAAGAGACGCTTCAGCGTTTAACCGATCACGACTACAAATTAGGCATTGGATCGTCCAATTCCGAGAGCAATATCCGTATGTTTCTCAAACATAATGATCTCGAAGTGTTCGACTACTTCAGTTGCGGCATGTCTTTGTCCGGCAAGGCGCATAAGCTTCGAGCGCTCCTCAAAAACGAAAAAATACAGGCCCACGAGGCGATCTATATCGGCGATGAGTTGCGAGACATAGAAGCCGCACGCAAAGCCGGCCTGAAATGCGGCTCCGTCGCCTGGGGCTACAACACCTTCACACGCCTGAAAGAAGAACAGCCGGATTATTGCTTTGAAACGCCACTGGAAATTGTAGAAAAGCTGGTGGATAGACTTTGATTCGAGCTCTTATTGTGGGTGTCCTGTTAACGGGCTTCGTTTGATTCGTTCAGCACCGCACACTCTTGCGTTACTCATACCAAAAGCAATCTGGAGTTAGCGCCGCCAGGAATCCGCTTGTAACCCAGCTTGGCGCAGACTGACTTCAGCCGATAGAAGGCGCCAACCCAACCTCTGAAGCGACTCTCAAATTTAAGACTGGCCGTCAGCCAGTGATCAGGATCGAAGTTCAAGCGTTGCAATATCGGCGGATAACTTTGATGGATATAGCCAGATTTATCCTCTCTTTGCGCCCTTCCCGTCCAATCCACCAGCGCCAGATAGTCCTCCAGGGCGAATGGAATACCCTGAGAGGATTTATTACGATTTGGGCCTGTAAACGGCATGAGTTTAGCAGGCTGATGCGGTTGTTCACTTTTGAATGCATTGATGCGGCGTTGGATGGAGGTGTACGGGCTTTCTTCCGGCGTCCTCGCCAAATTAGCGCGCACGGGATTTAAGTCGACATAAGCCAGGCATGCCAGCAATGCTTTCTCGTCTAGCAGCGCTTGGGACTTGAAACGACCTTCCCAAAACCGGCCAGTACAGCCATCTTCCCGGTTTGCCATTCTTGCAATGGGCTCGTTCAGGCAGCGCATAAACCAACTGATGCAGGCAAGCCGCTGCCGCCAGACAGTAATCTGCTTTTTCAGAATACGGAAGTGAGCGTCTTCTATTGGCTCGCCTCGCAAATAACGCCAACTCAGTTCGGTCCCGGTAAAAAGTTTATTCCAGCGATGTACGACTTCTCTGTCGCTCCATGATGCCGCGCGACTTGTATTGACATGAAGCACGACATGGAAGTGATTACTCATCACCGCGTAGGCGCACACATCCATAGCGAAGACAGAGGACAGGAATAATATGCGGGACTCTACCCATTTGCGGCGATGAGAATAATCGCGGCCATCGGTATCCTGACCGCATAAATACGCTTGCCGCACACAACGGGAGATACAGTGGTAAAAAGGCGTGGCTTCGACGGAAATCTGCGCATTCCGTGGCTTTGGCATGGTTTCATCCTTGAATTAACGTCACAAAGTGCTGGCTATATAACCAGCATTATTGGTGATCGTCAAGTCTGGGGAACGGGCAATGAGGCCATAATAAAATGGACACCCACTCAAATACGGTGGGTGTCCTGATAAGCTCATGCGTTTATTCGCAGCACTTTTTCAGCCGCTTCAAGGCCCTACAGCTTTCTACAACCCCCTACAACTCTTCTGCAATCTCCAGCAGGTAGGCCGCCACTTCTGTTGGTTGAGTCAAATTTGGGCAATGCCCGGTGGCCATCGAATAAGTGCGACGAACGCCTCCCTGTGCGGCCATTTGCCTCTGCGCCGCAAGCGGTACAGCGTTGTCCTCTGTTGTTTCGATGTAATACTTCGGAATGGCGCCGCAACGCTCATCAGTGATGCTCAGCTTTTCAAACAACGGAGCAGCCGGTTCTGCCACCATGTATTTGGCGGCTTCGCTAAAGGCTTCCGCAGACGCGTCCTGAGCAAAGGCGGCGTGAACTTTTTCGGCGGCCACATAGGCTTCCGTCTTATCGTCTGACAAGTAGAAGTTATCCACCGCTACAGAGCCCGTGCCCCCCGCCACGGCATCGCCAAAGGAACCGCCGTTGGGCAACAAAAACGCAGTAAGATAAATCAGACCGCGAATTTTCTCTGGTCGCGCCTCAGCGACCTGGCTGATGGTGACGCCCGCGAAGCTATGGCCGACCAGGATAACTGGCTGCTCTGAACGATCCACCGCTTCAAGCACTGTCGCCACATAATTCTGCAGCCGGATATGTTTGGCTGGTGTTTGATCCGCTCCATGACCCGGTAAGTCAGGTGCGATAACAGTGTGTCCCTTGGCCGTCAATTGATCCGCCACGTGCTTCCAAGCCCAAGCGCCCTGCCATGCAGCGTGTACAAGAATATATGTGCTTTTCATAGATACCTCTGTGTTAAACGACAAACGTTGAAATGGGTGTCCGGTTACTAAAGTGGGTGTCCTGGTAAGCTCAGGCGCTTTGCTGTGGGTTCAGGCTCAGAACGCTGAAGTCATCCTGCGCCAGCTTCCATTCGCCGCTGTCCTGCTTCACCCACAGCTCTTTGCTGATAAAGCCATTGGCGATATTCATGCGCCAGTTCGCGGAAAGGACAGCGCTTTTGGCGTCGATGACTTTGACGTTGACGTCCAGATACTCAAGTTGCGATGGATTGAGGTTAGCGAAATCGCGCCAGAATAAGGCGATAGCGCCGGCGCCTTTGAACTCTCCAACCGGGTCCACACGCATGGTGGCGTCGGGCAGGTAACCGGAGAGGCAACCTTCAACATCGCCACGGTTAAAGCAGGCAATCCATTTTCTGCTAGCGCTCAGGACTTCTTCGATAACGATTTGGGACATTTCACTTTCCTCTCTTGCTGTTTTGGGAGCGGGAGGAATAATATTCGAATCCAATAACGCAATAATTAGCTCGTTTTGAAACTCAATGTTTAGATATAATGAACAAAAAGCGCTTCCTTATCGTATGTTGGTGTTTAATGAAGTGGTGAAGTGCGGCTCCTTCACAGGAGCGGCGGAAAACCTCGGGCACACCCGTTCAGCCATCAGCACCTATATCAGTCAACTGGAAACGTTAGTGGGAACAAAGCTGCTGAGTCGCAGCACCCGACGACTGCATCTGACGCCCGCAGGACGCCAGTTCGCATTGCGCTGCGCGCAAATGGCGGAAACACTGCAACTGGCGGTGGATGAGTTACAGGATTTTGAGCAGGAGCCTCAGGGACGGGTCGCAATTACCGCTCCTCACGCCTTTGAATCCCTGCTGGTGGAGTCAGTGATAGCCGATTTGTGTCGGCAATATCCAAAGCTGATCGCTGATGTCACCTTTTCCGATCAGAAACTCGATCTGCTTGAACATAAACTGGACATGGCGATCACAGTCGGACCTCAGAAAGACAGCGACTACCACGCGCTAAAACTGGGTGTCCTGCGTTCGTTTCTGGTCGCTTCGCAAGCTTATCAGGACACCCATGGCAAGCCTGATCCCCAACAGATGCAAGACCACACGTTGATCCTCCTGCCCTGGCAACACAAAGCGTCTCTGTTCAACAACGGCGAGCAAACTCTTTTACATGCGGGTAAGACAATGCAGGTCAATACGTTGCCGGCGGCGATCAACTATGCACGACATGGATTAGGCTTGCTGCTGGCCCCATCGATTTTCGTGGCGGACGCCATTGGGCGCGGCGAGCTGGAAAGAGTGGCCGCAGACTGGCAAGCGGAAGACAGAGACGTCTACGCCCTGCATACTTTTGGCAAGCGCCTTCCTTTCATTCTCAGGCAGGCGACGGAGCGGCTGAAGTGGAAGTTGGAGTCGTTGGGATAACGACTGGTTTTCTATTTGGGTGTCTAAATGGACACCCACTTTTACTCTTGTTACAGCACATTGAGATTGATCGCGCAGCCATTCCCTGTTCACTGCTTACCAGGACACCCATGTTTAATGTTTGCTTATCAAGACACCCATAATTAGCCCGCCTCTCATGATTGCGCCAAACTGAGCGCCACGCCTCATTTTCCTGCGATAAACACAACCAAAGTTTCAAATTTCACCCATAACGCTTACGCCGCTTACACTAAACGGTATAGCGGATAACCCTTTACGGATAACCCCATCCCTGACCGGACGAGTCTAATTTCTGCCGTTTTACTGATTCCACCGGGCCCGTCCTTCATACAGACTGCGCAAGATAATTCTAATACTTACAACTCAATCCCAAAGAGAAACCTCATGAAAAGGATGATCAAGTCTATCCTGACCTGCGCGCTAACCGCTCTGCCGTTTTTCGCCCAAGCCTACGATAGCGATGCAATTCCCGACGACCAATTCATATATTCCTACGACGAGATGCGGAACTTCGACGTGGCGGCGTATCTGGAAGAACATGCGCCCCATCTGAAAGATCAAGCAGACGTGATTACGCACTGGGCCGGTTACAGCACCGTCAGCCCGAAGGTCCTGATGACCCTGATTGAGATGCAAAGCGGCTTACTCAGCCATGGCGGACGTCAGTTCGCAGCTATGCAGCAGCCTATGGGCGAACTGTCCTCTGAATCCGGCTTCAATGCGCAAGTGCAGGATATTGCCACCCGCCTCGCCACCAACTACTACAAAACAGTAGGGCAAGAGCAACAGAACCTGTCTTTCGTGGGTCAGGGCATTGCGACGCAGTCCTTGTCTGATGAACTACGCAACAGCTCTGACGGCGATGTCGAGGAGTTCCAGGAGGTTTATCATCGCCTGTTCCCAGAAACAGCGCAGTCCGCCACAGCCTCCACCGCTCCGTCTCTTAATCGTTTCGCCGCATACACCCGTAACGCGGTACCGCCGGATAATTTATTGCAGCTGCCCTTCCCGGTTGGCGAGCAATGGTATTTCGGCGGCGCGCACACCTACACCGGCAGCGGCAGCTACCCGCTTTCATCTCTGGACTTGAACAACGGCGGCTACTGGGGCTCCAACACCTCCAACAAATGGGCGGTGGCGTCAGCGGGAGGCACCGCGATTCGTCACTCTTCCTGTTTCGTTGAAGTGCTGCACGAAGGCGGATGGTCAACTACTTACTACCACCTGGACAACATTCAATTTCAGAATCGCGCCACAGTTTCCCGGAACCAGAAACTGGCGAACTACGCCAACAATCAGTCTCAAGCGCTCTGCGACGGCGGCAGCTCGACTGGCCCTCACCAGCATTTCAGCTTGAAATATAACGGCAGCTACTTCCACCTCGACGGCGTCGCCCTGTCCGGATACAAAGTGAAAACCGGCCGCTGGAGCTACGACGGCGACTGTAATTACTTCTGGTTGAGCAAAGATAACTATCGTTATTGCGCCAATCGCTCCCTCAGCAACCCCGGCGTTCCCAACGGCGGCGATCCCGATGATGGAGGCGATGACGACAACGGCGGCGACGATGGCGGGGATGACAACAGCTCAGAAACCACTCTGCGCAACGGCCAGACCGTGCAGAACATGTCAGCCAATAAAGAAGATCTGAATTACTACGTGCTGGATGTCCCCGCTGGCTCCCGCAATCTGTATTTCAAAATCAGCGGCGGTCGCGGTGACGTGGACATGTACGTCAAGCGTGACGGTCGTCCCGGCTTCAACAACTACAACTGCCGTCCATACACCACCACGCAGGACGAGCAGTGCTATTACCGCACGCCACAGGCCGGCAAGTACTACATCATGCTGCACGCGTTCTCCAACTACTCAGGAATCTCTCTGCAAGTTGGCTATGAGAACGACAACGATCAGGGCAGTAACCGCGAAATGTCCAATGGCCAGGTGTACCGCAACCTGTCCGGCGCGCAGGGTGAGAAGTCTTATTTCCGCCTGAACGTTCCCGCCGGCGCGACAGACCTGCGTATTGAGATGTCCGGCGGAACTGGCGACGCGGATATGCACGTCATGTATCAGTCCCAGCCGACGCTGAGCAACTACCACTGCCGCCCTTATTCGACCACTCAGGTGGAATGGTGCTCCTGGCGTTATCCCTACGCCGGCACCTTCCACATCATGCTGTACGCCTTTAAGCCTTATTCCGGCATTCAGCTGGTAGCCACCTATAAAACAGGCTCTGGCGCCAGAGCCTCGATGAATTTGACGGAGCATATGGAGGAATAACATTTTCCGTCATCCGAAGCCCCCAAGATGCCCTGGGGGCTTTTTTTATTCAGCTGACCCGTTTTACTTTTGGCCTTCGTCGACAATTTTCTTTTCAAGATCCCTCCGGCGGATCAAGCCTCCTTCGTGTTCCTTCTCAAGAATCCAAAACCGTTCTCTCACGATAGTGACAGCGCTGGAGACATCCATGCAGAGCTCGCGTTCGGCATCGTTCATCAATGAAATATCCAGACAAAAGGAATCGCCATATTCCCTCGTCAAAAGCTCTACGGCCTTGTTTAAATCCAGCGTCATCAGCATTTTTAGAGAATGGTATTTAAGGCAGGGGTTTCTAGTCACTTTATCCATATTTTCATCAACTTAAGAGGTAAACCAAGCATGAAGCGCAGAGATGAGCGGTCCTCGGTGAGTATACAGACACAGCTCCAATCTTTAGTGCTTCAACTAATATACATTCATGGTCCCAATCTCTAAGGAACCTCTGAAAAACGTTGGCGAGGCCGCCAGTGCAAGGAAAAAGTCGGCGAAAAAGCGCAGTTTATCGTAAATAAATGAGCATTTTGAGCCGACTTTTGACGCAGCAATGGCAACGCAGGTAGTTTTTCAGAGGTTCCCTAAATCTCCGGAGGCGTATATGAATGCGGATGAACTCAAAGCCTTACAATCTCCCCTGAAGCAGCAATACAAGGAAAAGCCGGAGACGGCGCTGATTACGCTGAAGGCACAGGGACGTATTGGCGAAGGAATCACTTGCAAGGTGGACACAGGTAGAGCCATAGCCGAGGCGGGGCTGCATCCAGCGACGGGAGGCGATGGCTTATCGCTTTGCTCTGGCGACATGCTGCTGGAAGCCCTGGTAGCCTGCGCCGGCGTTACTTTGCGCGCTGTCGCCACAGCGACAGGGGTGGATCTTCAGGATGCGGTGATTCGCGCGGAGGGAGATCTTGATTTCAGGGGCACGCTGTCTGTTGCGAAAGACGCACCTGTCGGCTTCAAATCCATCCGCCTGCATTTTGACCTCAAAAGCCAGGCGGATGCGGAACAACTCAGCTCTCTGATGAAACTGACGGAACGCTATTGCGTGGTCTATCAGACTTTGGCTCGCTCGCCGGACATCCATGTTGAGTATGTCGCGGCGCCATAGGAGCAGTTGAAGACTCTGCTCCTCTCTTTTACTTTTGCTTTTACTTTTACTTTTTGCTCTCGCCCTTCCGTTCTCATTGGCGGGTTTATGGGGCAAACGCCGTCGCACTGGCGTCCCGCCCAGGTCCAGAAAGCTGTGGATGCTGCCCTGGTGAAAGCGGAAGACACGCTCGGCTTTATCCTCCACCACCAGTCCTTTATAGAGCCAGGGGTCCTGGGTCGCAACGCCGGTTGGACAGGTGTTTTTGTTACAGCGCAACGACTGCACGCACCCCAGCGCGAACATCATGCCCCGCGCGCTGTTGCACAGGTCCGCGCCCAGCGCCATGGCGCGAATCATATGGAATCCAGTCATGATCTTGCCGCTGGCGATGAGGCGAATATGGTCTCTCTTGCCAACGCCAACCAAAGCGTTGTTGACGAACATCCAGGCGTCCCGCGCGGGCATACCCAGTGAGTTGGAGAATTCCAGCGGCGCTGCGCCAGTGCCGCCTTCACCGCCATCCACAGTGATGAAATCCGGCGTGACGCCAGTTTCCAGGATAGCTTTGCAGATGGATAAAAACTCCACCCGCCGCCCCACGGAGAGTTTGAAGCCTACCGGCTTGCCTCCCGACAGCTCGCGCAAGTGAGTGATAAATTCCAGCATTTGCGTTGGATTATGAAACGCCCGGTGACGAGGCGGACTGATGACGTCCTCTCCCATGGGCACCTTGCGAATTTCCGCCAGCTCCTCATTCACCTTACAGGCAGGCAGTACGCCGCCATGTCCCGGCTTGGCGCCTTGAGATAGTTTCAGCTCGATCATGCGCACTTCGTCCCGCTGCGCCATGTCTTTAAACATTTCAGGATCGAAATCGCCTGTGCGGGTGCGACATCCAAAATAGGCTGTGCCGATTTGCCAGATCAGATCGGCGCCCGCTTCCAGATGGTAGGGCGAGACCCCGCCTTCACCAGTGTTGTGGGCGAACCCGCCTTTCTTGGCGCCCTTATTCAGGGCCTTGATCGCCGCCGGCGACAACGCGCCGTAACTCATCGCGCTGATGTTTAGCACCGAGGAAGAATATGGCTGTCGGCATTGCTCGCCGCCAATCACCACACGGGGCTCTTCTTTCAGAGGCTCCGTTTCTGACAGCGCATGGGCCGCCCACTCGTAGCCAACGCGATACACATCCCGTTCGGTGCCGAACGGCTTGGTTTCCAAAGCCCCCTTGGCGCGCTGGTAGACAATGGCGCGAATCTCCCGCGGAATGGGGTGCGCGTCGATATTGGATTCAATGAAGTACTGCTGGATTTCCGGGCGAATCCGCTCCAGCCAGTAGCGGATGTGGCCAATGACAGGAAAGTTTCGCAGAATCGCGTGCTCGCTCTGCATGACGTCATACAGACCTATGGCGATGATCGGTCCGATCAGAACCAGCAACCACCATACCGTCGGCCAGACCAGAGAAATCAAGGCCAATGCCGCCAGCAAGGCTATGGATATCTGGTAAAACCACCTTCTGATCATGCAAACGCTCCCTTTGTTTGTTAAGCGAAGATTGTCCAGGCAGACGGTTTTATCCGATTTCGCGCACTTGCTCGATTTCTATCTGAATCAATTCAAGCAAACGATTGGTGAAGATGTATTGAGGAAAATAATCGTTCGTGGAAATACTGCTCATCAGAAGGGAGAACTGGTCTTTACAGTCGTCCAGATTACTCAGTACGTTTTCAGACAAGTCCTCGGCGCTCCTTATCTCGTCAAGCTGTCTCAACTTGCAAGTGATGTACGCAGTCGCCTGCTCAGGACGACAGTCAGGCTTGCCAAGTCTGTGCCAACCTTCGTCAACCAATATCGCGTTGTTCATGGCCTGTCATTCATTGGCGCCCTAACCCGGAGATTTATGTTTTCCGCCCTATCAGCCGCAGCCTGACATAAGTATATGCCCTCAGGCTTCCAAGGGGAAAGTCAGGGAACCCAATTGTAAGCTTTACAAGATAGTTGGAAAAAGTACCGTCAAAACACAAATGCGACGCCCTTTTCCATCCGCTCCCGAGCCCGCCATCACGTCATTTTGATCAAACTCAGCCATGGCAAGGAAATTGCCGCGTCTATCAGGACACCCATCGTAGCGCTGGTTCGAAGACTTGGAGCCGCGCCGCCAATAAGGACAACAGAAAACGGAAGCATTCACTATGAATATCAACGAAGCCAAGGTTCTCATCATCGCCACCCACGGATTCGAGCAATCCGAGCTGGAAGTTCCCCGGGATCGACTGCGCAACGCAGGCGTCACCGTGCATGTAGCCTCCCTGCAGACAGGCCGCATTCGAGGGTGGAGCGGGAAAGATTGGGGCGAAGAAGTCCCTGTAGATAAGACCGTACAAGACGTAGATGTAGAGGACTACCACGCAGTGGTATTTCCCGGCGGGCAGATCAACCCTGACTTGCTGCGGGTGGAAAAGACGGTGATAGACCTGATCCATAAATTTAACATCGCGGAAAAGCCCATCGCCGCCATCTGTCACGGCCCCTGGCTTTTAATTGAGGCGCAGATCGTCCGCGGCATTCGCGCCACCTCTTACAAGTCCATCATCACCGACATGAAAAACGCTGGCGCGGAATGGGTGGATGAGGCCACAGTGCGCGACCGCAACATCATCACAGCCCGCCACCCGGGCGATCTCGACGCCTTTGTAAGCGCCATCAAAGACGCCCTCGCCGCGCTTTAATCTCTCTCCTTCCCCCGTGAACACATAAAAGGGAGTTAGCTATGCAGGAACAGATTATCCGGTCATCAACGCCATTTTCGCGTTCCATCGTACATCGCGATCAATACCGGGCCCTGCATAGCCGCAACCTGTGGGCTCATTTCATGAACATGGCCCTGGCGCTCTGGCTCATCTGTTCACCGGCGCTGCGCGACTATAGCGAGCCAGGCATGATATACAGCGATGTGATCGCGGGCTTTGCATTGCAGGTCTTCGCCGGGTTATCCCTATCCTGGCGTTTTAGCTGGGCGCGCTGGGTTTGCGCTGTACTGGGGTTGTGGCTGATGTCGGCGCCGCTGCTATTCTGGACACCCAACGCAGCCGCCTATTTGAACGACACGCTGGTGGGCATTCTGGTTACCGGCTTCGCCATTGCATTACCGCCCTCTCCCGGGGTTTCCTCCCGAGCGGAGCTGGATGAGACGAATATTCCACCGGGGTGGGACAGCAATCCCTCCAGCTGGTTTCAACGCCTGCCGATTATCGTCCTGGCGATGGTTGGCCTGCTGATCTCGACGTATCTGTGCGCGTATCAGTTACAACATATTCCCGATGTGTGGGAGCCGTTCTTCGCCGGCTCGCGCACTGATCCCCAAAACGGCGCGGAGGAAATCATCACCTCGTATGTGTCCGAAGCCTGGCCGGTTCCCGACGCTGGCGTGGGCGCGTTAACCTACGCGCTGGAAATCCTGTCCGGGCTGGTGGGGTCGCACAAACGCTGGCGCACCATGCCCTGGCTGGTGGCCCTGTTCGGATTCATGATTGTGCCTCTGGGCATTGTCTCCATCACCTTCATCATTATTCAGCCTATTTTGCTGGAAACCTGGTGCGCCCTCTGCCTGATTGCGGCCACTGCGATGTTGTTGCAGATCCCCTATTCGCTGGATGAATTGGTCGCCACCGGCCAGTTTCTGTATCGACGCAAACAAGCGGGTCGCTCCCTATGGAAAGTATTTTTCCTCGGCGATGAAGACAATGGCGGACGCGTCGCGCCAGAGCCCAGCTTCGAGCAACGCCCGGCCGCCATCATAAAAGACATCGTGGGCGGGGGCGTGGGGCTGCCTTGGAATCTCGCCGTGAGCATACTCATCGGCGTGGGGTTGATGTGTACGCGGTTGCTATTCGGAACCGAAGGCGCGATGGCGGACTGGGATCACCTGATAGGATCGTTAACCATCACCGTAGCAGTGATCTCATTGACGGAGGTCGCAAGACCCGTACGTTTTTTATTGGTCCCGCTTGGCATTTGCCTACTGCTGACGCCCTTCGCCTATGGCCCAAGTCTGAACGCCTCTCTCGCCAGCTTGACTGCCGGCTTGGCGTTGATCCTGTTGAGCCTGCCGCGAGGCGATATCAGCAGGCGTTACGGTAGCTGGAATCGCTGGATGTTCTAGTCGTTAATGACGCTATTTACGTCGCCAACGCCCTTCCCGCTTCACATATTTCTCTTTGACGGCAGACCATGCCACCCGACGCGCTGTTTCATCCCGAGAGACGTCGCCGCGGCGGTCTTCGGGATCTCGATACTGATCCCAGGCATGATTGAACGCGGACAGATAGATTTCCTGCGCGTGCTTGGGCAGGACCTGGGAGACATTGTTGGGCAGTTCGCTGAGGCGGTCATAAGGCATTCTCCATCCCTCCTTGAAACTTTTCCCGGCGAGCCTCCTGGATGACGCCAGCCGGATACAGACGTTGCCGAGGGTGACGACGCAAGACGTCCGTCTCTTCCAAGCATCAAAATTCAGGCCAGATTGTCCAGCCCGGCGTGCAAGTCTGCCTTGTCGCCTTATCAGGACACCCATCTTAACCTCATACACTCAAACCGCTTTATATGGACACCCACCCGTTCCGCTCCTTTATCGGCGCTTTTCAATGCGACCGTAATCTCGAAGCTATCAGGACACCCATTATTTTATTCAGACACCCACAACAACGCCCCATCGCATCCACGCCACCGTCTTACCAGGACACCCACTTTAGACTGGCACGGCCCTTGTATCAGATAACGGACAAGGCGGTCGTTTTCCCGGGCGTTGTTCAGTCCGTAGCCAGCGCCTCACCCACGCAGTTTGCATAAGGAAGCGGTCGCATCACTCATCAGATAAAGGAACGTTGGAAAGAGTCATGTCGGATACTACAAACACCTCAACACAACCGCTGGTCATCGTCACCGGTTCGGCTGGCGATATCGGGTCCAGTCTCATTCTTACCTTGACGGGAAAGTATCAGGTTATCGGTATGGATCGTGAAGAAACTCCTCTCGCGGATCACAGCTACACTCTGGACCTGACTTCCCCGGATGACGTCAAGAAAACCTTCGACGCCTTTCGGGAGAAATTTGGCCGTCACATCGCCGCAGTTTTTCATTTGGCCGCGTATTTCGATTTCACCGGGGAAGATTCCCCGCTCTACGAGGAAGTCAACGTGAACGGCGCACGTAATCTCATGGCGGCGTTGCAGAATTTCTACGTGGAGCGCTTCATCTACTCCAGCACCATGCTGGTCCACCGCGCCAGCGAACCTGATGGCGCGCCCATCACCGAGGAGACGCCCCTGGACCCGGATTGGGTGTATCCCGAATACAAAACCAAAGCGGAGATCATCATCAAGGAGAATGCCGGCGCCATGCCCTACAGCATCCTGCGTCTCGCCGGTCTGTATGACGACAAGCAGGCCGCGCCGGTCCTGTCGCAGCAGATCGCGCGTATCTATGAGAAGGATCTGGAAAGCCATTTGTATCCCGGCGACACTGACGCCGGTCAGGCCTATGTGCACCGCCAGGATTTGATGCAGGCGTTTTTGAAGACATTACAACGCCGCCGCGATCTGCCCAAAGAAAACATCATGTTGATTGGCGAAGACCGCGCCGTGAGTTATGGCGAATTGCAGGATCGAATTGGCGAGTTGATTCACGGCAAGGAACACTGGCGCACCCTGCGCGTTCCCAAGCCCGTGGCCAAGGCCGGCGCCTGGGTGGAGGAAAAGGCCGAGCCGATTATTCCCGACAGCATCGATAAAGGTGAGAAGCCTTTCATCAAGCCGTTTATGGTGGATATGTCATCCGATCATTATGAGCTGGATGTCAGCCGCGCCGCCGACCTTCTCGACTGGAAACCGCGGCACGCCCTGTACGATGACTTGGAGAAGCTGATCGCCAACCTGAAGAAAGATCCTCAAGGCTGGTATAAAGCCAACGACGTTACCCTGCCGGAGTCTCTCAAGGCATCTTAATCGTTTAGGCTAAGCGCTTGATTGCGCGTTAAAAATCACTCCCTCGCCGGTCACTCCGGCGAGGTTTTCATTTGTCTGAACGCTCACTAGATATACAACTTTGCTTTCAATACAGACTCTCACCTATCCGCCATTTGGCCGCCTTCCCTTGAAATACAAGCCAATTACACTTGACATCAATCCTATCATGCCTTTTAATTCGACTTGCTTATACTTGCATTTCAGCTCAGGTGTTGCATATGGATACGCAGTCTCAAAAATCTCCCCGCCAACTCGCCGAAGAGGCGATTCAGCGTTATCGCTCTGAATATCTGACCGACCTCGAAAAGTGGTCCGAAGAGGAACCGGTGATGTTAGGCGCTACCCCAGCCGCCAAAGAGCAAAGACGCTACAAGCAGCTGTCCCTGAAAGAGATCAGCCGCCTGATGGATCAATCATCCATGGAGTATCAGCTCAAGCGCATGAAGTCCCGGGGTTGGTGAAGGCGCCGGGGCGTTCGATCGCACGCCAGCGCCTTCCGCTCCCGTTTTCATCCCGTATTTTTCGGGATGGTAATAACGATTTCCTTGCCTTTGTTATTGATCGTCATCCCTGACTCAATCACCGGATCAGACAACGTCATGGATTGAGAAAACTGACTGGCGGACACGGTTTTTCCCGCCAAGCCGCCGGAGCTGGTCTCGCTCTCACTTCTTACCTTGCCGGAGATTTTTAGCGTATCCCCATCCAGGTCCGCGTTCAGCTCCACCTTCTCCCCTTCTGGAACCGTCACCGTGACCTTGTACTCTTTAGCGTTCTCATTCACGTCAATGTTCGGTCCCGGCGATGACAATCCAAAGCCCTGCAGGCTGAAAGTCGAGTTGCCCGGCGCCATATGTTTCATGATCTCATCCATGCGCTTCTGCATTTCCGCAAACTGTCCGCTGGGGTCCCAATTATCCGACCAGGGGTCCCAGTTTTTGGGCCAGGGATCAGGCGCTGCACTCAAGGGGAGATTGACGTTGGGCGTAGTCCGCGCCTCCAGGGCGGCAACTTTCTGATTCAGTTCCCAGGTGTAATAACCCAGGCCCGCTATCGCCGCCAATCCCACACCAGCGGCGACGCCGAGTAATGTCTTTTGGGTTTTGCTTTGCATGTTAATGACCTCCCTAGTTGATCAGAGGCCCTTACGTCTGGGTCGTCATGACGACTTCATGGCGGCGAACAGAGAGGCCGGGCCTCGTCGCCGGAGGCGGACCTCATAAGGCCCGCCCCGGTGCAGTGAAAAATGAGTGGTTAGGCTACAAATGCATAGCCAGGTTACGAGTGAATAGCGATACGTTTCACCTCCTTGGCGTCCGGTTCGCGCCGGGGAATCTCCAGCTTGAGCACGCCGTTTTTGAGTTGCGCATGAATGTCTTCCACATTGGCGTCGTTCGGCAGCGATAACGTGCGCTGAAACGCGCCGTAGCTGCGCTCAATGCGGTAAAACTGTTTGTCCTTACTCTCGCTCGTCTCTTCTTTGTGTCCACGAATCAATAGCTGATCGCCTTTTACCTCTATGGACAAATCCGACTCCGACAAGCCCGGGACATCCAGGGCGATTTCATAGCGCTTTTCATCGCCGGACACGTCGATCAAAGGCCGGTACTCCCGGCTCGCGCCAAGGCGTTCAAGGGGCGACGCCCCGCGCCGGGAAAGCATGGACGGCATACCAAAAGCGCTGAACACATCGTCGAACAGCCGATCCATTTCCTGATGCAAACGCAGCAGCGAGTCCGCGCCGGACGCTGTAGCCGGCGGGTTCACGCCGGCCGCCGCGTCTTGTCGGGATATCGGTAGTTGTTCACGCCGTTCCTGACGTTCATCCTCGTGTTTAAACCAGTTCCAGGGATTGAGTTTGTTCAGTTTCATCTTCCGTTCCTCCACATAAAGTCATGCATCACAGGCAACCAAAAGTACTGACAATGTCTTGCACCGGACTGCTGCGGCGCCGACACAACGGACGCCGGCGCCGCTCCGCCATCAGGCCGCTTCGTTGGCGGCGTCAGGCTTTTTCTCAGACTCTGCGCCGCTTTCATGCTCCAGCAAACGCCCACCATCGTTGATCGCAATCTGCTTGGGCTTCATCGACTCAGGAATGTTCTGTTTCAGCGTAATCGTCAGCAGGCCATTACTGAGCGAGGCGTCTTTCACCTCCACGTACTGAGCCAGATTGAATGAGCGCTCGAATGTCCGTCCCGGGATGCCCTGATACAGATAATTGCGGGAGGCGTCCTGCTCCTTGCGGCCGCGCACGGTCAGTACGTTTTTCTCCACAGTGATATCAAGCTCGCTACGTGCAAAGCCCGCCACGGCCAAGGTGATGGCGTATTGGTTCTCTTGCAACGCTTCGATGTTGTAGGGCGGATAAGCGGGCGAGTCGGTCTCGCCGGTGAGCGCGCGATCAATCAACGACGCCAGTCGTTCAAAGCCGACGCTGTTGCGATAAAGTGGGGTTAAGTCGATTGAGTTCATTGTATATCCTCCGCTTTGAAGCAATATAAACAAAGTCAAAAGACCAAGGGGCTATCCTTGGCGTTTACCAATTTATGGTCGGAACGCAACTTTTCAAGCGTGGATTTTGTGACAATTTGGACAGGTTTTAAGCGACGTCAGAAAGGAGTGCGAGCAGCACAGCGAAGCTATTGCGCCAGCTTGAGATAGTTGTCCGCGATGACTTCATAGCGTCCATTGTCTTTCAACTCCTGCAGCCGCTGATTGAATAAATCACGCAGCTTGGCGGACTTGAAAATGGCGTAACGAGGGGCGCTGTTGAACAAGGGATGAACGGTGTAAGGCGCCTCATAAATTGGGCTGGTTGAATGCAGTTTGTTCAGGTAGTAATGGAAAATGCGCTTATCGAGAATGATCGCGTCGGTACGCTTCAAAAACAGCATCTGCACTTGCGCCTGTTGATCCACAACTTCCTCAATGTGCGGATTCTGCGCCGCCATCTTGGCGTACTCAGGAGGCAGATAAAGGTGGGCGTTCTGGAACACCACCAGGCGTTTATCCTTGAGGTCATCCACTTTGATAATCCCATCCGCCTGGTCGTTCAGCGTCACCACTACATTCTGGTAGTAAACCACAGGATCGGAAAGGTAATAGCCGCCCTCGGAGTAATTGCCCGGAGGCAGATTAAAGGCCCCATCCACGCGCTGGTTTCGTAACTCCGCAAACAGACGCCGGTTCGTGGTGTATATGAAGTTAACCGCATACTCCCGTTCCGACAGCGCCTCGCGAATGATATCCACCACCAGACCGCGGTTTTCCTCGGCAATGACATAGGGAGCGATAGAAGAAGACGTGATCAATTCCAGTTGGCGCGAAAACGGTTGATCAGCGGCGAAGCCGTGACCGGCAAGCAGCAAGAAGCCAAACACGTAAGAAAAGACACAGCGAATCATGAGCAACGCCACATAATCAAATGATCACCGACAACGTTAAATCAATGGACGCCAAGCACTTTCTCCAGTGAATCCTTCCTTATCAATCATAGACGTCCGCCGGGTTAGCGCAAGTCGCTCTCAGGTCCAGCGCCATCGCACTCAACTCTCCCACGCAGAACCGTCATTCCCCCAATATGACCGACTACCGCGCCCACCTAATAAGTACGTTAACTAACGATTATTGGTTCTTAGCCAGTGCGCCTTGAGGCTTCTGCAACTGTGTAGCCATATGGTGAACAGTGGAAGGTCAGCATTGGTTGACATGTTGTCCCAATGTCAGCCAACTCCTTTACTATTAATACCTTATACCGGATTATCTCACGCGTAACCGAGCCGTTCGCTTAAGACTGGTTCGCTCTGGATTTAAACCAATCACGACATGGAGACACAGGCATGAGCGCCGCACTTTTGATTATCGATATGCAAGTTGGATTATGCACGGGCGAGGAAGCCGCGTTCGATGTCGATAACCTGATTGCGCGTATCAATGACCTTGCCGTAAAGGCGCGAAAGGCCAAAGCGCCGGTCATTTTTATGTTGCATGAGGAATCTGCGGGGGCGTTGGTGTATGAAACGGAAGGTTGGCGCTTGAGTCCGGGCCTTACTTCCGCACCTGAAGATATCCACTTGCGTAAAAAGACACCCAACTCTTTTCACCAAACCGATTTGCACGCCCTGCTCCAACAGCACGGCGTAACGCGCCTGGTCATTTGCGGCCAGCAGACCGAACTTTGCCTTGACACCACCGTCCGCCAGGCGTTTCCTTTGGGATACCAGGTCACCCTGGTGAAAGACGGCCACTCCACCTGCGACAACGGCGTCCTTACCGCCCAGCAGATCATTGCGCATCACAATCAATTGTTGCAGTTCATGGGAGGATTCGGCGTGGGAGTTGAGGTGGTCGCAGCATCCGCCGTGGCGTTCCAATAAAACCGCCTTGAGTGAGAGCCATTTTAGGCGTCGCTCTCACTCCTCACAGGCGCTCTCCCCTATCTCCATCAACTGAAAATCATACCCGCCATAGCCTTTGTGGAAAGGACGGAGGTAGTCGATGGGAAACTGGTGCAGCACGCCTTTCATGCACACGGAAATCTGGCTGTCCGATAGCAGATTCGCGAGGCGTGTGGCGACTTCGTCTTGCGCTTCCGAATCGCTGTAGGGATAAATCAGATTGTTGACGTACTGCTGATATTTTTCTGCGCCGACGGACTCGACATCAAAAGCGATGCAGTTTCCTCTCGCACAATTGTAGGTGACAGGGATCGCCTTGAGGGCGACAGCTTCATCGCTTTTAATTTGCCGCAAATAGGGCCCCAGCACACGAAAAACAAGGAGCACCAAAATAACGATTACAACCAGAGATATTGCCGTTTTCTTAATCATATCTACTACTAAAAATCTGTATTTCGCCGGGTTAACGCATTCCCTGCCATGACTCAAATCCAGCAACGCCATCCCCCAAGAGCAGCTTCCCAAGTGCTTGGTTTCAGGCGCAATCGAGTCAGTTTGTTATGTCTGTTCAAGTGGAGTTAACTAAGTAAACTCAGTGGCGAAACAGTAACAGATGCGATCTCTTTCACAATATCGCAAACGGACTACGCCCCGATCAGGGGGCGCAATATTGGCTGAATTTTGTGCGCATCATGGATGATAACGGGAAGCTAAAGAACCTGATGCTTTCGCCACTCCCCCGGTGAGCATCCCACACAGGCCTTGAACGCCCGCGACAACGCCGCCTCGCTCCCATAACCCACTTCCCCCGCAATTAACTTGAGCGGCTCCCCCTGCAGCAAGGCCCGTTGCGCCAGACTAATACGCCAGCGCTGCAGGTAAACGCCCGGCGTGCATCCGACGCGATCGCGAAACAGATTGGCGAATACGCTGCGGGACATGCCGGCATGATCCGCCAGTTGTTCCAATGACCAGTCCTCTCCAGGCTGCTCATGCATGGCCACTAACGCCATTTTTAAGCGCGGGTGCGCCATTCCCGCCAACATACCGACCTGGGTGCGTCCATCTTCCATTAGATACCGCAGCACCTGTATCAGGAGGACTTCAAAGAGACGGTCCAGCACCGCCTGTCGTCCGCAGTTACCGGCGAACGCTTCCTGAAATAGTAAATCCAACACCGGCGCGGCGCCCGGCAATGAAGATAAAGGCAGGCAGATAAATTCCGGCAGCGCCGCGACAACCGGGTTGTTCGCCCCGCCCTCAAAACTCAGGTTGGCGCAGGCGAAATCAGCGCCAACCACTGGATCAGTGACAAAGCGGTGAGGCAAAGGCCGCGGATAGAACAACAGACTCGGCTCAGCCACTTTGGCGACGACTTTCCTGCCATGCCGCACTTCCACCGCCCCCTGGCGCACGAGATGAAGCTGCCCATATTGGTCCTTGCCGTATACGTCTGTAACGCCGCACAAAGGGCCGGTATTGAACACACGGGCATTAATAGAAAAGTGTTCCAGCAACGCCGCCAACCGATCTACCATAAAGATACTCTGGGTTAAGTTATCAGGATTATTTGTGATATATCGTATCATGCATAAGGGTAAAGTTGCTCCTGCTTGTTGGCCAAAACCACTAGCGCCAAAAACATCAAAGCATTAAGGAGAAAACATGAAATCATTTACCCGCCCCCTCAACGCACTGACCCTGGCGTTTTTCACACTGGCTGGCGCCGCGCAGACGTCCGCCGCCGAGACGTCCGTAATCAGGCAAGCCGCCGCAGCGGTATCCCAGACCGCCAATTACATTACCACCCGAGACGGCGTACAGATCTACTACAAAGACTGGGGTCCCAAAGACGCGCCCGTGGTGGTCTTCAGTCATGGCTGGCCGCTGAGTTCGGATAGCTGGGAGTCGCAAATGCTGTTCCTGGCTGACAAAGGGTATCGCGTTGTGGCGCATGACCGTCGCGGCCACGGCCGCTCCAGTCAGCCTTGGGAAGGCAATGATATGGATCATTATGCGGACGACCTCGCCGCCGTGATCGAAACACTGGATTTGAAAGACGTCACTCTGGTGGGATTCTCCACAGGCGGCGGCGAAGTGGCGCGCTACATTGGTCGACACGGAACGCAGCGGGTCAAAAAGGCGGCGCTGATCTCCGCAGTAACGCCTCTGATGCTGAAGACGGACAGCAATCCCATCGGTTTGCCGCTGCAAGTGTTTGACGATATCCGCAACGCGTCTCTCAAAGATCGCTCCCAGCTCTATCTGGATATCGCATCGGGCCCATTCTTTGGCTTCAACCGTCCCGGCGTTCAAACGTCTCAAGGGATGATTCAGTCATTCTGGGCCCAGGGCATGCAAGGCGGACACAAGAACACCTACGATTCAATCGCCGCGTTCTCCGCCACAGATTTCCGCGATGACCTGAAGAAGTTCGACATCCCCACGCTGATCGTGCACGGCGACGACGACCAGATCGTCCCCATCGACGCCTCCGCCCGCGCCGCGGTGAAACTGATCAAAAACGCCAAACTCATTGAATATCCAGACGCGCCCCATGGCATTACAGACACTCATAAAGATCGGCTGAATCAGGATTTGCTGGCCTTTGTGAAACAATAGATAAACGTCATATGCCGCCCTGCCGGCTATCAGGGCGGCTTACCTATCGAGGAGATTTGCAATAGAAGATGACTTCTCCATATACGGACGCCAGCTTTTGATGACTTTCGATTAAATCTCTTCCTCGGTGATGGAGATTTCCGAATTGGCGATAGTGATTTTCTTTATCGAGAACTCCGCGTCGAAATCATCAATCTGAAAGTAACCGTTCAATTCGGGAATCAAAGCCGTAATTTTTTCCAGCTTCCAATAAACGTAATCAACATCTCGCGACCTGATGTCGTAGCCATAAAAGGCATAGCACATCCACCCTTTAGGCCTTGGATTAAGCACCCATCCAAAGGAATACTTTTCGACCTTAGTAGGCTCAATAGGAATATCTTCTAAATCAGGTAGTCGCTCAACAAGATCCCTTATCAGAACAACATCCTCCTCCGTGCACTCCAACCACCCTTTCACAGATAACGACCGACTCATATTCCCTCAACTTCTCTCAACGCCATTAAAAACAGCCAATATACACGCAAAATCTCCTGGTACCTTCAATTCCGACAGCTTCATTTCCGCTTCAAATTCGTCTTTTTCTTCCCCTGACATTGCTGCAGGGTCAGCAAAAAGCTCGCACACGCGTAAAGCGTCCTCTAGACCGTATGCGCAATAATGTCATCCACCCATTCCCACGGAATCAAAGACTCAAACTCCGCATAAGAAGACGCTCTTTCCAGCTCGTGCATCAATTTTTCGTCGATATCCGTTCGAGCTACTCTGGCAATGCCTCTCAACGCCTCCATGCGAACGAAAAGGTCTTCCGTTTTATCTCGCAGCAGGTCGTTGAGCGTGAGAAGGACTGCTGGGTCTTTTGTCCCTACGTAATACCCTACCCAGTTGATGAGCGCCGCCGCTCGGACGTCGTCGTTTTCATCTTTACTCATCAAAGAGATCAGCTCATTTTTGAAGTCCGGTATGCTCCAGCAGGTTCCGAGCACCATGATGGCGGCGCGCTGGAGATCCGGCTCCGGGTGTTGCAGAAAGCGCCTGACATCTTCCATCAACTCGTGACGGTTGGTTTTGCCGATATCAATTAATGCATCATAAATGTCGTCAATATCTTCAGAGGCAAGTTTTTCTTTGAGGCTGGCGATATTCACCCTACAGTCCTGTCGATATTTCATATTTTTTCTGATTGGTCGGCTCTTGGCCACCTCTCTTCTATTGCAAAAACGCCACAAAAGTTTCACCAAATATTCTACAAACACCGCGACGCCGACTTCTAGAATTAACGGGGTTAGCGGTAGACCTTTTGTGTAAGTAATACCTCGGAATCAGCAGGCGTCTCTCGCCGCCTTGCTAAAAGGGAAGTCCAGGAGTGACAGGGTTCAAGCTAACCTGGAATCACCTCCGCATAAATGCTGAAGACTGAACTAACACCTCTTGGGGGCGGCCCAGCCCCCATTTTTAATCTCTCAACACTCGCCATCAAAAACAGCAGGATTTTACAATTCAGCTATTCTGACATGCGTTAGTATTCCGGTATTCGAGTTCGAGAATCTATACGCGAGCGGTGGTTATGGACCTGGAAAACCCTTATCAAAAACCAACATCTGATATTGCCGTGGATCTCCAGACGTCCCCTTCCCGACTTCGCCGAAATGCGTGGCTGGCGTATATCGCCCTGTACTTGCTGTTGTTGATTCTGGGCGTCGTTAAAATTCTCAAGACAGGCCAGTTGTCGCCCATTCAAATCCCGCTCATTCTGGCGGATGTGATCGCCCTTATCGCCGCCTGCCATTATGCGTTCAACGCGCCGCCATCCCAGGTATGGCGTTATGTATACGCGGTCTGTCTGGTTTTTCTGTGCGTCAAACTGGCGTGGTTTTGTTATCTCATCTGGGAAATCGCCGGCATCATGTTTCTGACTGGACGCCTCGAAATGGTCCTGCAAACCGTCTATATGGGGGCGTCGGTAATATTCACCGCGCCCATGCTGTTTGTGCTTTATATCCGGGGATTCACAGACCGGCCTAAGTGAAGAAAGCGACAAGCATCATCCTTATTGATCATAGAGCTTGATTGCGCCAAAGCCTATCAGCCGCAGCAGAAGATTGACAACCTCTGCGTCCAGCCGGGCCGACCGGACGCAAACCTGTTTTTATACCGACAGCAACACCGCTCCAACCGTCTGCCCGCTTTGTAGCAATGCATGGGCTTGGGCGGCCTGCTCCAAGGGAATTGTATCCGCGATATCTACGGTCAACCCATTCGCCAGTTGTTCCATGACCGCATTGCCGCTGATCCGGTAGTGGCGTAAATCCATCATATGCAGCAACACGCTGGGACGGGTGAATTGAACCGCACGCGCCATGGCTTCCATCGGCAGGCTCTGCAACATGCCGGAGGGTTGCCCAATGTTGGCGACCGTACCAAAGGCCCCCACGCTCGCCAGACTTTGCATCAACGTGTCCGCGCCAACGCCATCGATGACGTAGTCTACGCCAGCGCCGTCAGTCAGCCGCTTCACTGCTTCAGCAAAGTCCTGCTCGCGATAAAGAATGACATCTTCGTAGCCTTTGCGGCGGGCGATTTCCGCCTTTTCCGCATTGCCAACGGTCCCGATCAATCTCACGCCCAGCTTGCTCGCCCACTGTCCCAATACCTGCCCCAGTCCGCCGGCGGCGGCGTGAACCAGCATCGAATCACCCGCCGCGACAGGTCTGACCCGGTTCAACAGCATGTGGGCGGTCATTCCCCGCAATAATGCAGAGGCCGCCGCTTCATCAGAGACCGAGTCGGGAACCGGTAATAATCTCTCCGCCGCCACATTTCGATGACTGGCGTAGCTTCCTAACGGAAAGCCGGCATAGGCGACGCGCTGACCAATACTCAGGCCAGTGACGCCGTCTCCCAACGCCTCAACCACGCCCACTGCCTCAACACCCAATACGCGGGGGTCCTCGGCGATGGGATAAAGTCCGCAACGGAAATAGATATCCACGAAGTTCACTCCCACCATACGGTGGCGAAGGCGGACTTCTCCCGGGGCCGGAGGCGATAGTTGAAAGGTCGCCGGCTGCAATACGGACGGCTCGCCAATTTGGGACATTTCTATACGGATAGGCGTACTCATTCTGAACTCCTTAATGCTCTTACTGTGGTGGGTGTCCTGTTAGCTCCTTGTTAGCTACGTAAACTTTAACTGCGGCATGCTTTGTAGAAAATTCCCCAAAACCACACAGCATTTGTGCATAATTGCACAATGAAATCGATTAACTGGGATGACATCCGCTATTTCCTGGCGCTGGCGGAGGCGGGCGGCCTGTCCGCCGCTGCGCGCACGCTTTCTGTCGAGCACAGCACCGTTGCGCGTCGGGTGGATATGTTGGAGCGGGAATTGGAAGTGAAGCTGTTTGATCGTCTGCCGCGACGCTGGCGTCTCACTGAAGACGGTCAAAACTTATTGGAGCCTGCGCGGCGGATGGCGTCCCAGGCGCAAAGCTTTACTCGCATCGCAGACGGCATGTCCGGGCTATCGGGCAGCGTGCGCATTTCAACACCGCCATTGCTGGCCAGCCTGATACTGGCGCCGCATTTGGGTGAGCTACGTAAACAGTTGCCGCACATCGAACTGGAACTGGTGGGCGATCTGCAAAACGCCGACCTTCATGAGCGCGAGGCGGATATCGCCTTGCGTATGCGCCGCCCAGAGGAGCCAGATTTGGCGGCGCGCCCCTTGGCCAAGTTACAGTATGGCCTTTATGGCGGCCACGACTATCTGGCGACGCGCTCCCAGGAACAATGGGAGTACGTCGGCTACGAACGCAGCATGCAATTCGCTCCGCAGCAACAATGGCTGGATACACTGCCCCACTCGCCGCTGGTTTTCCGCTCCAATGATCTGAACGTGCTCGCCAGCGCGATTGTCGGCGGCGTAGGCGTTGGCGTCTTACCCTGTTTCATGGAGCGCTTTTATCCTCAGTTACAACCCATTCAAGAACCAGCCTGTCCGATTGTGCGAGAACTGTGGCTGGTCATCCACCCGGACCTGCGACGATCGCCACGGGTGCGCAAGGTAGCGGACGCTCTGATCGCCTTATTTGAGACCGGTGTCATATAAGGCTCACCTGCTTCTCGCCGCGCTTTATCTTTACCGTCGGCCGTTCTATATTCGCTATCAGGACGTTGAGCTGTTGTTGATGCAGTTATTTCATGCCGCAGCGAACCACTCACACGCCACAAGGAGGCTCACAAATGGTAACCCAAGCCGACATCACCGCTCCGGAAAAGGTGATCAAATCTTCTACTTCCACAATCCAACGAGGCGTCGCAAAAGCCGACGGCAAGTTGTGGATGACCGCCGAAACCCTGCACTTCGCTCCCTATAACGAAGACTTCGGACTCGGCCCCTACAACATCCCCCTCACCGATATCGCCAAGGTAGAAAAACACAGCATTCCCCCATTATTGCCCGAGGGCTTTAAGGTCACACTGATGAACGACCACACCTACCAGTTCATCGTGGCCAATTCAGAAACCTGGATCGAATTGGTCGAGAAATACCGGGACGCGCTCGGCGCTAACGTGATCGAATAAACAGACAAGGCTGGCTTGAGTTCGTCTGAGAAGAGTCAGCCTATCGGTGCGCAACAACCTGAAAAATCAGGACGCAGAATAAGGCCCTCTCAGGCCTATGAGATTACCAAACGGGTCCGTCACCTGACACATGCCCAACCCGTTTTCAATCTGCATAGGCCCACGATAAACAGTCGATCCCAAGACCAAAAGCCGCTCAATCTCATCCGCCAAATTCGCAACGGACCAGTACAACACCGTCCCCGCTTTTCCAGCAGGCACTTTTGCATCCGCCCAAACAATCTCAATATGAAAACCTTCAACATCAAGATACCGAAACCCGTCCACACAACGCTCCTGCGCAGCCGGAAAAACCTTCTTGTACCAGGCCAAACCTGCTTCGATATCGTTGACGTGTATGAGAATGGCGGTGGGCGTGATCATGGTGTTGGGTCATTAGCCAAGGTGGGTTTGGCAATATTCATGTTTAAGGAAAAGAAACTCAAGGCCTCTGAAAAACCTCTCGTGAGCGTTCCACTTCCGCCCTGACGGCGCACTCTTCCGCGTGATCGTTGATCAGTCCCATGGCCTGCATGAATGCAAATACAGTGGTTGGGCCGACGAACTTCCAGCCCATTTTTTTGAGTGCTTTCGACAGGGCGACGGATTCTGGGGAGGTTGAGGCGGTCTGTGGTTTTTGGCGTTGGTCGTGGGCGGGTTCAAAGCGCCAGATGAACGTCGCCAACGAGCCTTCTTTCTCCACCAGCGCCTGGGCGCATTTGGCGTTGTTGATGACGGCTTCGATTTTGCCTCGGTGGCGCACGATGCCTTCATCTTTGAGTAATCGATTAACGTCCTCTTCCGTGAACGCGGCTACTTTATTGAAGTCAAAGTGATGGAAGGCGGCGCGAAAGTTTTCCCGCTTGGCGAGAATCAATCTCCAACTGAGACCGGACTGAAAACTCTCCAAGCAGAGCTTCTCGAATAGACGAAAATCATCTCTCACCGGAAAGCCCCATTCATTGTCGTGGTACGCATGAAAATCCGGCGTCTGGCTCCAGCTGCAACGGGGTTTGCTCTCTGCACTTTCTATCGTGACGGACATTAATCTTTATCCTTGTTGTGTAGGTCTGAAAATAGAGGCAAGTCGTCTCAATTCATCAAAAACTGCAGACGCGCATCGGTATTGGAAGGCGCTACTTCAATGATCTCCGCGGCGACAATATCCTCAGCCACAAACGGATCTGCATTGACTCTCTCCTGCAGCTCCGCCAGAGAGGTATTGTGCGCTAATATGCCGCCCCCGGAGCTGGGCTGAAGGCTTCCAACCAGAAGAAAGACGCCATCGTCGAAGCCTTGATTGATCCAGTCTTTGTGACCTGACAGGTACTGGCCAGCCTGGCTTTTATTGTTTGAGAATTTCAGCAGCACGATAAACATCAGTTATCTTTCTCCTGTTAGTTCCGGTGCGGAAGCAGATTCAGAGGAACTCATGTTTTCCTCGCATCGCTTCAACCAGTCGAGCATCTGATTAACTTCGTTTTTAATGAACTTCTCGTCTTTGAACGCATTCGCCAGAGTGGCGACGCCCTGGCTGAAAGCCAGCACATGCATGGCCAACTGATCCGCGTCCGCCTCGCGACCCAGCAATACAAACTGCTTGCGCAACCATGTTCGGAAGAGCGTGAGTAAAGCGTTGGCGTCTACCAGGGAACCGTGGTTCAGCTTCGCCAGCTCTGAGCACAGCGTACCGACTGGACAGCCGTAGCGTTTAATGTCCTTCTTATTCATGACCAGAATCTGAATGAAGCTTTGGATGCGTTCTCGCGGATGTTTACCTTCCGCCTCCCACTGGTCCAGCATCTTTTGCGTCTTGGCCAGACGCAGCCGAATCACGGCGTCCAGGATTTCATCCTTGGTTTTGAAATGGTGGTAAAAGTTGCCTCGCGAAATACTGATAGCGCCGGCGATGTGCGAGAAAGAAGTGTGCTCAAAACCTTGCTGATAGAACAGCTGATCGGCTGTTTCCACTATCAGCTCGCGCGTAGTGAGATTGCTCATTGTCTTGATGACCGCCAAACAGAATAACGTGAACAGCGGCGGCGATTTGACCGACCCACACTTATTGAAAAATGCAGTCTATCAAGTCACGCCACAATTTAGGACACGCGTCCTAGCATCAAAAATAGGACGAGCATCCTAATATGTCAACCAGTTTGTACAGCCTACCAGTAGCTTCCCCCCTCACGGAGTCAGCTCGAAATCACCAAGCGGATAGGGCTCGCCATTAATAAGGACATCGATGTGGTGACGCCCAGGGTAATGGCGGCGTGTCTTCAATTCCGCGAAAGACACTATGGCGTTAAGGGTAGTTTTTTCGTTCGGTTGCAGGGTAAGAGTACGCAGTTTGAAGACCTTTGGCCGGGTTCCGCCGTTAGCTTTTACAAAGTGCACGGCATAATCGATCAGTAAGCGCTGCGCCTCGGGTGCGGTGCTTTTAATTTCAAAAGACAGACGCACGGCCTCCCCCAGCGAGACGCGCTGAGGCGTGATGGATATGTCGTCTATGTTCACCGAAGGATTCTCGGTTCCGCCCAGAATGCAGATTGCGTCCTTATTACCGGCCTTGACCAATGAACGCAGAGCATGGCGAATAATCCAGGTGCGGCCTTCAGACGCATCTACAGCCCAGCGCCGGCAGGTCTCAATGGTCAGCATGGGATGGTCTTTAGCAATGTCGTTCAAATTGTTCGCTACGGAGCGGCGCACATAAAGTATGGGATCGTCTTTTAACCGCTCCAGTATGTCCAGGACAGGACGCGGATCTTGCTGATACGCGTGTAAGCGCGGCGCCCATGGCAGACGCGGGCGGACGCCCTCAGAAGCAAGTCGGCGCAAGTGTGCATTTTCGTGGCCTGTCCATGCAAGCATCTGGGCATAGGTGCGCTCAGGATACTTCACCAGAAAGGCGCGGATGCTGAATTCGGCGGTAAACCTTTTGGTCAGCTCCTCCTGTACCCGAATGGAGGCCTCGTAATCATCAAGGCCGTATTTCTGGACAAAAGCAAGATGCGGCATGTAGCGAAGCTGAATTAGACCAATTTCACCGGTTGCGGGTAACTCCGGGCCAAGCGCCGCTTCGATGACTGCCGCCGCTTCAGAAAATGGCTTAGGCAGATACTTGTGCAGGGCCTCCGCAATATGTGCGGCCCGGCCAGTGAGCTCCAACTTGTCCAAACCGTCCATTGAATGCGCGACAAAGGCTGTTGCATCAAACGGAGTATGGGCGCGGTGTAGCTCCGCAGCAATCTCGCTCACTAGCGTCAGATTAAATACGTCTTTGATAGCTGTTCCCATGCTTATTGATGCCCACCAATTGACGCCGCTTTTCGATACATAACCAGTTACTCGTCAGTATTATTGATACTGTATTTTTATACATGCATTTATATGTTCAGTCCATTAAGTTTTAGAGAGACTGGTTAACGGAGGCATATACAAGCGGTATTGTCGGGTAACACCCTGAAGAGGATAACCGGCTGCGCGCATGTCTGCCGAAGGGCTTGCGGCCCTAGGCTCTGAGATAGGGAAAACTGCCTGCAGACTCGCTGCTTTCTACTCCCCGATTCGCTAACGCCAACAACTCGCCTTCAACATGACTGATGGTCTCGCCAAAGTTCCGCAGGACATTACCTAGAGAATGAGCGTCAAGCCCTTTGATTGGGACACGGAAACATAACAAAAGACGGGAGCGGCCGCTATCCATGGCGAAAGTTGTGCCAGCCAGGGAGTGGTCATTAAAGTTCATAACCAAAAGCTCGGTCAGCCGTTCTGCATTCCCCAGGAACGACTCGGCGGACGCCACCGGCGACCAGAGCGACAACTCCTGCTCGTCATTGCTCAGGCCGAAAGACAGTTCATGATCATCCAATAACAGGTGACATTGATTGCTTGCATCCAACGCCAGGCAGGTCAGCCCCCACTGGTTGTTAAGCTCCATTAACCACTGCGAGAAAACGTCTCTTTGCGTGCTCATTTGAACGCTCCTTTCCATCCATCGTTATTGCAGATTTATTGAAATCATTGCTGACAGATTAGCGATGGCGCGCGCAGTTACATACTGGCCGACAGATCTATTTCTCTACCCGGCGACGTCTTTGTATCTAACCCGAGATTGAAGCTAAACAAGGGCCGGAAAGACGTAAAAAAAACGGCATCTGAAATTTTTTTTAACTTTTTTGCATCCAAATCCCAAAGCGGCGTCGTCTTTACCTACGAGATCGAAATACAGGGTCTTCAGGCCCGACCACATACACACAATTTTAAAAGGACAGACCCATGAAAAAGTTCGCCGCACTGACCGCTCTTCTGATCGCCGCTGGTTTCACTTCTATCGCCAATGCTGAAGGGCAAGCGGATCGGGGTGATTACTGCGACAACGACAAACCTGGTTACAACGTTAAAGCCTCCGCCAGCGCGGGTTCCTATAACTACGGCGCTTCTAATGGTTATGGCGATGGATACGGGAATACCGGCGGCTTTGTCAAAACGTCCACCGTCGCCAGCGCGCCCACCACCGTGGTCACCAAAGTTTCTACATCGGTTGGCGAAGTATTCGCGAATGCTCAGGGCATGACGCTGTACACCTTCACTAAAGACAGCAGCGGCGTGTCAGCCTGTTACGACGGCTGCGCGGATAGCTGGCCTCCATTTTTGGCGAAACAGGACGCGAAAACATGGGGCGAGTTCAGCGTAGTCGCTCGCAAAGACGGCACGTATCAGTGGGCGTACAAAAACCAGCCGCTGTATCTGTGGGTGGGCGATCGCAAGCAAGGCGACGCAACTGGCCATGGCGTTGGCGATGTGTGGTTCGCCGCTAAGCCATAAAGATAGAACGCAAACAACAGAGACTGGACGCAAGCTGCGCCCTTCTCTCCTCGCTAGCGCTGGCGTTGAAGTAGCCGCCAGCGCTTAGACCCAACTTAACCGACGGACGCTTAAACGAACCTAATCGGAACCGCGCGTCCAAGAAAACACTTTCCCAGCTGTAACTTTTTTCCTTCGGTGTCGTAAAGGTGATGACGGCCGTCAACACCCGACATCAATCAATGATCTTGATTTAAACAGCACGATTTAAACAACACTAAAGGGTAAATGTATGAACCTGTCGAAAACATGTTTGGCGACCGCCGTTTCCCTCTCCCTACTGGGAGGAGCGCTGAATGCGCGGGCGGACATCGTCATTGGCAACGACCTCAATTCCATCGAAGGCGCAAACGCCGCCATCAACCAACTCTATTCCGCCAACCGCGGCTCCAATGGCGGCGGCGACCAAAGCCTTCAATTTGGCGATCAGATTTACGGCACGGACGGTAACGACATTCTGATCGGCGGTCTGGGTATTGATGTGCTCTTCGGCAATGACGGCGATGACATCATCATCGGCGGCACCGAGGACTTCAACAGCTTTAACCGCGACCGCGCCTTCGGCGGCAAGGGCAATGACATTTTCGTCTGGACGCCGGGCGACGGTAATGACTTCTTCGACGGCGGCGAAGGCCAGGACATTCTGGTTATCGGCCTGATTGGCGAGTCCCAAGATAATGAAGGCAATACGGACCTGGCCCCTTTCTTTAACGTTAGTCCTCCCGGCACGCCAGGAAGCCAGGATTTCGACGGCATTTTTATCAATCCCAGCGTAGGCCTTCCAGAACTGAGGATTGAACAAACTCCCGGCTTTTGCCGAATTCTGGATAAGTCCACTGAGGGCATGAGCGAACTGAACCTCGATCATCTGGTTCAGTTTATCCTGACAGGCCCCGCCAATAATTTCGACGAGGCCATCGCAGCCGATCCCAATATCGATCCAGATACGTTGGATACAGGCTTGAGAATCTCGGTTCATTTGAAAAATACAGAGTTTGTTGTGTGCCCTTCGCGGTCCGGCGACGAAATAGAAGTCTATGACATCTCCCAGTCTCCTCCCGTCAGAGTCACGCTGGACGACTTGCCGCCCACGGCCGCCACAGCTCCTACCAGCTTACGTTAAACGCGTTACTTCCACTGAACCGAGAATCGACCAAGGAATACAGTATGAACCACTCAAAGCATGCGCTGAGCAGCGCGATCATTTTGTCTATCATGATGACAGCGGCCGGCTGTTCCAGCTCTGGCGACGGCGGCAAAGGGCCTGACAACAACGACGGCCAGAACGGCGGCGATATCAATCAGAAGAACTTCACAGTCATCCAGGGAACGGACCTGAACACCAAGAGTTCCGCACTGTTGTCGTTCAATCCCGGCGGACCGGGAGGCTCCTCTAACCAGAGCCAGCGCGCAGGGGACGTCCTGCAGGCGGAAGACGGCGTTGACTCGATTCTGATAGGCGGATTGGGCGTGGACGTCATGCTCGGCGCCTCGGGTGACGACATTCTTATCGGCGGTACAGAAGACTTCAATTCCAGCGTCGACGGCGACAACAAAGGCGCCGACAACCGCGACAGAGCCTTCGGCAATGGCGGCGACGACCTCTTCATCTGGACGCCAGGGGACGGCAGCGACTTCTTCGATGGCGGCGATGGCGTGGATGTCCTGGTATTGGGCGTCATTGGCGAGCAGCGGGACAACAACGGCGCAACAGAAGGCGCTCCGTTCTTCAACGTGAGCCCGCCCGGACGCGAAGGCAGTCAGGATTTCGACGGCATCTTTCTGGACCAGAACAATCAACCCGTGGTCAAAGTATCCACCTCACCGGGATTCTGCACTGTCGTCGATAAAGGCGAACATACTGCGGAGCTGGAACTGTTGAATCTCGACCACATTGTGCGATTCACCTTACGCGGCGTCGCAGAAGACTTTGAAGCCGGCGTACGCACCGACGACGATGGACTGCGCATCGCGATCAGCGCGAAGAATGTCGAGTATCTGGTGTGCGCCCCCAAAGTGACCATCGATGGCGCAGCCACCGACAATATCGAGGTTTTGGACCTGACGACCACGCCCCCCAGACTCGCTCTGCTGTCTGAGTTGCCTGAGCACATCGCGCAGATGATTCAATAATCTTTCAGGCTGTAATTCAGGAGCCGCCCTGCTTTCTTTGGAAGGCGGGGCGAATCCGTTCTACGCCTTAGCTTAATTCTGAGCGTCTATGGCGATGCATCGTCAAACACGCTCTCTTCATCCCCCCCCAAAAAATAATTAAAGAAATAAAAAATATTTTGCATCCAAACACCGCGTCGGCGTCGTCTTAATCAATGAGATCACAACAACGCCGTTCAACTTACAGATTAAAAGGACATTCTCATGAAGAACTTCGCCGCACTGACCGCCTTGATGGTTGCTTTCACTGGTTTCATTTCCGCCGCGCACGCTGAAGGAAAAGCGGATCGTTATTGCGATGACGACTATGCAAAGAAAACCTATAGCAGCGCCGCCTACACAAGCGCCAGCAACCAGGGCGACTATGTCAAAACGGCTGCTAACGACAGCGCCAATCGCGTCGTCACCAAAGTCTCCACCTCTGTCGGCCAAGTGTTCGCGAACGCCCAGGGCATGACGCTGTATACCTTCACGAAAGACAGCAACGGCGCCTCCGTTTGTTATGACGCCTGCGCAGACAGCTGGCCTCGGTTCCTGGCGCAACAGAACGCCATAACCTGGGGCGAGTTTACCGTGATCGCTCGCAACGACGGGACTTATCAATGGGCTTACAAGAATCAACCGTTGTACCTGTGGGTGGGCGACCGTCAACAGGGTGACGCCACTGGCCACGGCGTCGGCAATGTGTGGTACGTCGCTCAACCGTAACCGCCTTTTTAAGCGCCCTCTTCTCCTCTCTGCGCCGGCGTGACATGAACGCCCGCAGAGAGTCGCAGAATAAATAACCGCTCCCAGAAATATACGGACGAAAAAGTTTTCCGCCGCTGTAACTTTTTCTCTCTGGGTGTCGTAGATGGATGAGGGCCGCTCGTTTTTCTAATGGAGATGGCGACGTTTTTATCTGAGCGCACTTCAACTTGCGCTGCATTCAGACTCACCTGATCACGTCGTCCAAGTGACTCAACAATAAGGACGCCCCGCATTCCGCATGGGTCGGGGCGAGTTTTTTAGTGCCATGGAAAACACTTTCGACCCGGACGAACTGGAAAATCTGTTGGCGCGTATTGCGCTTAAAGATCAAAAGGCGCTGGAGCAGCTTTATAAACGCGTCGCGCCGAAGCTCAATGGAGTAGCCATGATAATTTTACGAGACACGGATTTAGCAAATGATGTTCTGCAGGAAGCTTTTTTGCAGATCTGGCATAAGGCGGACGAATATCGCCGCAGCCTTAGCGAACCCATGACCTGGATGACGTCGCTGTTGCGCTATCGCGCCCTGGATAAGCTGAAAGCGGAAAACCGGGAGCAGACGCGCCGGGAGCGCCATGATGAGATCGAGCAACTGCTTGAGCAGAACCTCGTCGACTCTCCCCTGCGCGACGTGCTGAACTCAAACGAAAAATGCCGCATCCACCGCTGCCTGAGATCGCTGGATGTGTTGAACCGCAACGCCATCCTCATGGCTTATTACTACGGCTACAGCCGCGAAGACATCGCCGTGCATATTGAAAAACCCGTTAACACCGTCAAAGTCTGGCTGAAGCGGGGTCTTGGGAGGTTAGCGCAATGCCTCGGCCATTAAGATACAAAAATCCAGAGCTTCTGGACCGTCTGGCGTCAAACTACGTCATCGGCGCACTGCGAGGCAAAGCGCGCAAACGCTTCGAAGCCATCATGCGCCAAGACGAGACCGTCGCCAAACGGGTGCGTCAGTGGGAAGAAAAGTTTCAGCCGCTGCATGAGAAGACGGCGCCTTTAGCGCCCAAAACGGCGACCTGGAAAGCCATATCCGCCAGTATCAACGATGCGCCCAGTCAGTTGATGGAGAAGCTATTACGCAAACTGAGCTTCTACAAATACCTCTCCGCCGCCGCTCTGTCTTTGGCGCTGTGCATCGCGCTCTACCCTGCTCTGTCCGGTTCCGAACAGATCAGTCCCGAACTGGCGACGCTTGCGCCCAGCGTTAACTATGTCGCGGTGATGGAGAATACAGATGAGCAGGCTGTTATGGTGGTGACCGTCGACAAAGCGGCTCGCCAGTTGTCCCTGAACATCGTGGAAAAGCCCGTCATCGCCCAGAATGCGACGCTACAACTGTGGGCCGTTTCAAGGGATGACAATACCGTCAGTAGTTTGGGAGCCATTGAACTGAAGGGGCAAACGCAAAGAAGTCTGTCACAGCAAGAATGGGAGTTAATTCAAAGCGCGGAGCATTTGCTCGTTTCCATAGAAAAACCCGGCGGCTCAGCGACTGGCGCCCCCAGCGCACAACTGCTGGCCAAAGGGTTATGCGTGAAAGTGGCGGGTTGGCGAAGCTAACTGCTCCCGCCGTTTTTGGTCGGCTCTTACTTAGCACTTTTTAAACAAGAGAACTCAACGATCAACTTTAGCGCCACAGACCACACAACAGTGATTAGCCAGGGAACAGGCCTCACACATCTTCCACGCATTATTTCGATAATGAAGGCTACCTTCCGGCTGCTGCGCATCCCATATCTGCTTGCAAACAGGACAAGCGCTGAACGACCTCACCCGCATTTTGTTCTTGCACGCATCACTGCAGTACAACGGTTCTAACGCTTTCGGCATTATGTTTTATTCCTTGGTGGAAACCATTCAAGAAAGGGGAATTCTAGACATTTGCCGGGCGCTTATACAGGCACGCCCCTATCGTCTGTCGCCTGAGTCAATAAATGAACTCAGCGCCCAGAATCGAACCCAGTTCCTAAAACCGAATAAAGTACATATTAGGTTAACCCCACTGTCACCAATCGCAGCTATTCTTTTTTGGCTGGTATATACCAGATAAACCCAAAAACTAGGAGAGATTATGCTTAACTGGAAGAGTTGCGCGGCGGGCGTTGGCCTGTTGGCGATGACGTCTTTGGCTGTGGCGGATAATAAAGTTCTCTTGATCGGGATTGACGGTCTGCAACTGGAGCAGGTTCAACGCTTGAACACGCCCAACTTTGACCGGCTCAACATCACCAAGGCCTACACTGGCGGTATTCAGGGCGCCGCGTCGGAGCAACCGACGATCAGCGGGCCGGGTTGGGCGACCATATTGACCGGAGTGTGGCTGTCCAAGCACGGGGTCAATTCCAATGACGCGGGCCTGGCCAATCCTGAGTTTCCTGGCTTATTCAAACGGGTCAAGGACGCCAAGCCTGACGCTTATGTGGCCAGCATCGCCAACTGGGCGCCCATCAACACCAATTTCTTCGCCAATGAGGTCGCCAATATTGATGAGGTGGTCAGCGGCGTCAATGATGAAGAAGTGGTCAATCGCGCGCTGCAAACCCTCTCCCAGACGCCTGCTGACTTTGTGTTCCTCCACCTGGACGATCCCGATCATGCAGGACACGCCAGTTGCTTCGGCAGCGCCTACGATAAAGCCGTTCAGGACTCTGACCGCCGCCTGGGACAGCTTCTGGATAAAGTGGCCAGCCTGCAAAATCAGAACGCCGATAACTGGCTGGTGTTAGTGACCACGGATCACGGTCGCACGCCGATTGTGGGTTGCGGCCATGGCAATCAGACTGAGCCGGAAAAAACCATCTTTATCGGGTCCAATCAGCCGATGAACGCGGAGTTCTCGCAACAGGTGACGGACATTCCCAACACGCAGTTCAATTCGCTCTACGGCTATCCGTCGCAAGCCTCTATCGCTCCCACCGTGTTACGTCATATTGGTGTGACCATTGACGCTTCCTGGCGCCTGGACGGCTTGCCGTTGATCGGCGATCTGGGGGTGCGCAAACTGATGGAGGACGGCTCCACCACCCAGCGTTTCACCTGGTATACCGATGAGCAGAAACCGGCGAATATCTACCGTAACGGCGAGTTAGTGGATCAGGTTTATTCAATGGATCGCGGCTGGTCTGATCCAGATATGACCGCCGCCGGCGTCACGGACTATGTGGTGGAGATCAACAGTACGCCATTGGCGCTGCGCCTGAATAATTTCCAGATCGACGCCGCATTGAGCAAAGACGCCTTCAAGGCCTATTTCTTCCGTAATGATCAACAGTATGTGCGTTATGACAAGGTGCTGGACAAGTCAGACGGCGGCTACCCCAAAGCCATTAATAACCAGACCTGGCCGGGCATGGAAGCATATCGGGATTTGATCACCGCCAGCTTTCAGAAAGACGCCGGAACCAGCTACTACTTCCTCAAAAACGGTCAATACATCAATTACGACAACATCGGCGACAAGGTAAGAAGCGGTTACCCTAAGCCCATCAACAACGCCACCTGGCCCGGCCTGGAGCCCTACAAAGACCAGATAGAAGCCGCCCTGCGCTGGCACAACCAGAAAGTGTACTTCTTCCTGAGCAACGGCGATTACATTCGTTACGACATCAACAGCGACGCCGTGGACAGCGGCTACCCTAAACCGATCAACGACAACACCTGGCCGGGACTGGGCAGCTACGCCAAGGAAATCACCGCCGCCGTAAAATGGAGCGACAGCCGCGGCTACATCTTCCTGACCGGCCAACGCTACCTGCGCTACAACATCAGCCAGGACAAAGTGGACGACGGCTATCCCAAGCCGGTGAATAGCTCCACCTGGCCTGGGTTGTTGAATCCGTAATTAAGCGTTATTTCGTCGGGGGCATGCAGGAAGAGCAGTACCTGCCGCCCCCGATGATTATCTATCCAGAAGCTATCCGTTCAGAAGCCATCTATTCAGAAACTATCCACCCTGGCGCTGCATTTGTTGCAGAGCGGCCTTGTTTAGGTCAATACAGACGGAGCGTCAGCAAGGTTCAGCCCATGCGCTTTTCGCACGGGCAATTGCCCTTGGCATTGCTATATATATTCGTATTTTCTGCCTATAAATGATTCAGTATCTGACCAAGCCATGTATTCTTGATTTAGATTTGAAAATTCTCGAAAGAGCTTGCCGAGCCTATTTATAGCTGCTGGTTCTGCTTCGATACAAAATTCGACTATTTCTCGGTATGGTAAATCTCTGTTGTTGCTAAATCGAATTTGAAGCGCCGAGCTACTACGTGAATCAGTAGTAAAAGCTCTAAGCCTGAAATAGTACGCAAAATTATCTTCGGGCTTCTCAGAGCCAATTTCATATAAGAAAACGTCACTGCTGTGCCGGGGAAAATTTTCTAACCCGCCAGCAATTTCTTTTAATGAATCCGCTTTGTCATAATATTCGAAGCACGTTGAAACACTACCATTGGATACGTTCCAAACAAGCTGCACATGGTAAGGCTCTTCATACGGGATTCGTTCAATTCTTATGTAATTGCTCATAACTCTCAAGGTGTATAACGCCGAGCACAGCGGTCACTTACTGCTGAGTGTTAGAGGCGAACTAGCCAACCAACTCAGCTCCAGGATTACTTCTTACAATTTCTTCGCCATGCCGAGGTATATCATGCCCCGCCAGCCATTGGTAATGTTCAATACCGAGAAGGTCAGCAAATTTATAAGCAGGCACCTCGCTCCCGATGTGTTTTTTGCACTGGGTGATTGAGCTTGCCTTAGTTAGGCATAGTTCCAGGCTTCCTTTTGACAAAAATCGGACCAAGGATCTTCACCATTGAAGGCGCCGACGTAGAGCACCTTATTACCTCGAACAACCCATTCCATACCATGCTCTGGCTCCCACTCACAATTTAGCTCCATGTGAATTACTGGCTCGCGCTCATTTCCTGGACTTGGAACCAACAATACGCTCGGATAAATCAAGCTAAGAACTTCTGTAGGTTTTTCAAAGGTCTTTATCGGCTCACCAATTGCCTCAAGAAAGCCATTGCAATACCTGATAGAGGCCTCACATAAAGAACTTATGACTTCATCGGTTAGCTCATTTAGGTATTCCGCACACATTTGCGCAAATTCGATATTTTCGCCTTCTACGGATAGCGCAATATATTTATCGAAGCAGCGAAAGTAGACTTCGCCTTCTATACCAAATTCACCCGGCTCAATATTCTTGATTATTTCCACTTACGATCCTTGATGCCTAACATTTGTATAACCCGCATCCGTGTTTTACCTATTCTTATTCCAGAAGATACATCCACCAGCCCCATGGTTCCATTGGAAGATCACTGCGGGGACTCTCTCCCGCAATGCATCAACCACCCGCTAGCTGACCACCTCTGCGCCAGCTTCCTTCTGTGCCTCTCCCTCACGCACTTTTTCGAGGTGGCGCTGTAGCATGGCGTGAAGGTCTTCTAGCGCCTTGGCCTTGTTTGTCCACCAGTCTGTTGACCAGACTCTGAACAGCGTCCACCCTAGCCCTTCAAGCACCGCCTGGCGGATTTTGTCTCTCTCGCGGGCGTAGGCGGAGCTATGGTACATCGCTCCGTCGCATTCGACGCCCGCCAGATACAGGCCTGGCGCATCAGGATGCACGATGCCTAAATCTATGCGGTAGGCGGAGACGCCAATCTGGGGATGAATGATCCAGCCTTTTTCCTGCAAGGCTCTTGCTACCGCAATTTCAAAGGGCGATTCGAAATCGCCAATTGAACCGTGAATCGCAGCGCCCAATGCGGAAGCGCCCCGCTCTGCGTACTCAAGAAAATGCTTGAGATCGGCCACCGCCCTGGCCTGCGTTCGGGAAAGATCGATACGCTCCGGCGTCATTGTCGAAAAGACGATCATTTCAGAGCGCGCCCGGGTCATGGCCACGTTCAAACGTCGCTCCCCGCCATTGCGGTTCAGCGGCCCGAAGTTCATCGTCACGTGATCGCTTTCATCCGGGCCATAAGTAATGCTGAACAGTATGACGTCCCTCTCATCCCCCTGAACCGTCTCCAGGTTCTTCACGAATACGGGCTCCAGGGTCGACTCCTCGGAAAACGCCCATTCAATGGACGGATCATCGGAACGGGCCTTATCCAGCAGGTCCTCAATCAGTGTCTGCTGTTCCGTGTTGAACGTGACCACGCCAATGGATTGAGCGCGCACTTTCGCATCGGAAGAAGTGACTCTGCGTACAATCTCCGCCACGATCGCCTTCGCTTCACCTTGATTGTGGCGGGCTTTGCCTCGGGCGTAGAAGCCTTCCGGGCGAACCAGTGAAACGCCTTTGTCCGGATGCACCGGCGCCGGAAAGGTGATCAGGGAGCTGTCGTAGTAGCGACTGTTGGAGAAGGCGATCAAGCTCTCCCGACGCGAGCGATAATGCAGGTTCAGCACCCGTTGAGGGATACTGGCGCCGATCAGTTCATCAAGAATACTTTCAAGATCGCCCTCAGCGTCGATATCCCCATCAGGATCATCGTCGGAGCGGGCGAAAAAGTTAGTGGGCGGCATCTGTTTCGGGTCGCCCGCGACAATGACTTGCTTGCCCCGCGCCAGAGAGCCTACCGCATCCCAAACCGTAATCTGCGAGGCCTCGTCAAAAATCACCACATCAAACAGCGCTTGCTCCGCCGACAGAAACTGAGCGATGGATAGCGGCGACATCATCAGACAGGGCGCCAGAGAGGTCACTACATCGGGAATTTCCTCCATCATCTCCCGAACCGGCTTATGTCGTGTTTTCTTCTGCAGCTCGTGACGTAAAACGCCCCAGGATGAACTGCGTTTGATGTCGTCCGGGTCTGGAATATCCCCCGCCAGTTTCGCCGCAATATACTGCGCCGTGAGTTCACTGAATTGGGAGTCCAGATCTCTGAAATGGAGTATGGCCGACTCATGTTCCGGCGACGAGAACGTTCTGAGGATTTCATCCTCGCCAATCACCGCTGAAGACCACCAGGCGCAATAGGCGGCTTCGAAAATATCCATGACGTCCTCGGGGTTTACATCGCCTTTTTCAACCGCTTCCACCAACGGCCCCATCTTATGATCCAGGGCATCGGAGCGTCTGCGCACCCAGCCGCACCAGTCTTTCATGGAGTGATGATGTTCAATTATTCCCTGACAAAGCGCGTCCATCGCCTCTAACGCCGGCGTATTGCTCGGTAGATACCCATTCAGCGTATTGCCAATCAAGCCCTCAAATGGCTGGCTGATCGCCTTGAGTCGCTCCAGTGACGCCAGCAAATCCGCAATGCCTCTTCCAACGGTCGCCTCCGGGGCCAGAAGGTCGTTGGCGTCGTACAGCAGTCCCCTGATTTTTGATCGCAGGAAGATCAACCCCTCCGCGTCGTCGGCGAGCTTGCTCACCGCGATGCGAGCGCGAGACCCCAACAGTTTGAGAGACGCGATCACATCGGGATCTGAGTCGTATACGTTCCAGTCGCGCAACCCCTTCAGCATTCCATCCAGACGGTCAATGTGGTCGCCTGTGGTTCGCAACTGCTTCAGAACCGGGATATCGTTGCTGGGGTCTGGATCACCCAGCGCGCCATGCTGACGCATCTGTTTGAGTACTTTTCGTTTGGCGAAAAAGCTTTTGGGCCACCATGTCTGATTAGCGTCCCGCCACTGGACGTCGAGACTGTCAGCATCAAGCTTCTTCCACGCCAGAGCCTCATACTTACAACTCAACCTGGATTGCGCGTCGATATAGACTTTTAGCTGTCCAACCGCCTCTTCCAGCGCCTCCAGACGGTCAGGGCCGTCCGGCTCCAGGGCGAACGACGCCTGTGTCCTGTAGGAGTCCAGCAATACCTGCCCCAGTTCAGCTACCGCGTCGAGCTTAGACAAGTCGGCGCCGCCAAAGCTAACTCCCAGAGCGCCCTCAAATACAGTCAGGTCTTTCGCCGCTTGTCTGGCGCCGGCCTGTAATTGTCTGGCGGCGTTGACCACCTCTTCCTGCCATTGGGGACGCCAATCGAAATGAGCGATAACTTGCAATGGGTGATCAACCATTTCGCCCACGGCTTTTGCCTGAATGCCCAGCAATTCCGCGGCTTCCCGCAGCTTTTGCAACTGCGAGCCATCATGATAATCCGCGTTAGGCCAGCTTAGCTTCGCCTTCGCTGCAAGCTCGCTATCGCGGACTTTGACTCCGATGGCATAGTGAGCCGTCAAGCCATTTCGGCGACGTTTGTGGAGGGCGTTGACGACTTGGTTTAGTCGATCACGCAGCGCTTTCAGTCGCTCCGCCTCCGTTTGCCACTCATTGACCTTCGATTGCGAAAAACTCTCCCAGGAGGTGCGCAGCTGATTCAGGACGTCAGCTTTTTTCGCCTTATTGGAATGCAGCTCCAGGCAGAAATGGCCCAGGCCGATGTCTTTCAGTCGCCGGTGAACCACTTCCAGCGCCGCGGTTTTTTCTGACACAAACAGCACTTTCTTGCCTTTGCCCATCATGTGGGCGATAAGGTTGCCGATGGTCTGACTTTTCCCTGTTCCCGGCGGCCCGATGATGACAAAATTTTTGCCCCGATCCGCCGTGGCGATAGCGGACATCTGAGACGAGTCCGCCGGCAAAGGCGTCAGCAAATCCGCCGGCGTGTACTCTTTATCAATATCTCCAGGGTCAACAAAGCGGATATCACTCTCGTAAGGCTCTCTTGGCGTTTCCAGAAGATGCTTCACCACCGCGCTTTGTTTCAGGGACTCGGAGCGATCCACCAGATCTTTCCACATCAAGTACTTGGCGAAAGAAAAATGGCCAAGGACGACCTCCTCCACTACTTCGAATCCCGGCACGTCCTTGATCGCCTGCCTGATTTTGTTCCAGACGCCTTCCACGTCAATGCCGCTATGATCCTGCGGCAACGGCCCATGCAGGCCGCTAATTTCAATACCGAAGTCTTTCTTCAGCATTTCCAGCAAGGTCGTATTAAATCTGGGATCGTCTTCGCTGGCGGTCATCTTGACGCCACTGCGAACGGATTTTCGCTCCAGAGAAACGGGCAACAGAATCAACGGCGCGCGGTAGCGACGGTCGTCTTTGTCCTTCTGTTTCCAGAGTAGAAAACCAATCGCCAGAAACAGGGTGTTAGAACCGCCTTCTTTAAGGGAAGTCTGCGCTTTGCGATATATTTCAACCGCGCGCTTATCCAGTTCCTCTTGTGGAATTTCAACCAGCAGCTGTTTTTTCGACAACGCGTCCCGGGCATATTCTTCCTTCAAATCGTCCCCGGTGCGTTGCCGATAGATATCCTGATCTTGTTCCTGAACATGAAACTTGGGGAACGGCGCGATAGAAATTCGCGCTCCTGTGGCCAAGACGTCTTCCAATGCGCCGGGATCGCTGCAGACAAAAGCCAGACTGGTTTTACCGGGCCTGTGATTAAGCAGCGGGTTACGCGCGGATAAATCCAGTAACTTGCGCTGCCAGCGTTCTAGACGACCGCTTGGGCTGCTATCGGAAAGATCTTCCTCATCGGGAACGGAATAGGAGGGCAACGACGGCGCCTCTTCTAACCCCGGCTCTATGCTCTCGTCCTCACTGCCTGACTCATCGAACAGGGATCGCGGCGTCTGCAGACTGACTGGATTTATGCGATGCGCCCGCGCCCGGCGAATATCAATGGCCGCGACGAACTCGCTGTCTTTTTCCAACGACACCGCCTGGCTCCCGGCCTGCACCGCTTTGGAGAAAGGCGCGGCGGGATGCGACGTCACCAGCGTGGTTTCAATTAAAATAAGCTCTTTCAAAGGGATACGCTGGCGAAAAACCTCTGCTTCATACACCAGAACGCTTGAGAGATCTTCAGGCTGCAGCCACAGCCCCACCAACGCATGCCCTTTTGTTAACACCACGATGGGATTAAGCCCGGCCTGCTCCAACGCCGCAGCGAACAGCATTGTTGTGTCCAGACAGGTGGCCACCTTGTTGGTTTCTATCTGATTCGGCAACCGAATTTTTTGACCGTTGCGCTCAAAGCTGGCGGGAGGCAGCGCATACCCTATTTGTAATTTGACAATGGCGGAGTAAATCGCGGAGGCGATCAGCCATACCCGCTCCCGGCTTTTAGAGTGATAGCCGTCAATGGCGTCCGGTTTGCCCGCCTCCCTCAGCACTTTGCCGGCCTGTCCCAACAAACGATCTACAGCGGGGTCATTAGGCGTACAAAAAGCGGCTAAAAGCTCCGGCATAAAGCCTGCGCCGCCCCATTCATTGCAGGCCAGCAACTCAACGTCAACCGCCTGCTCGGCAAGCAGCTCATCTCCGCAATTGACGCGAATCGTCACGCTCCCGCGCATGGATTCGGTCAAACCAAACAGGAAACCGCCATCCAGCTCTAGGTCACGATCCTTGATCACAACTTGTCCGTCCGCCGCAAGACTGTCTATCGTCCATGTTTTCTTTTTAAGAAACGCCGGCGTAGCGTCCAGTGTGACCACCAGATGGAGGAGATCATCCGCGCCCGAATTCTCAATTTTCAACTCGCGCAACAGGGCGTAAGCGCTCTGATGGCAAGCAAAATTGATCTTTTCGACTAAGGTTGCGTGGATCTTGAGCGGTGACGCGTCCTGACCAGACATGGGTTTGTCCCTCATATCGACAATACATCTATAAAACGGCGGCGATCAGCCCCTGGCGGCGGTATAAATGAGTAACATTTTCTCAGACCAGGGATTGTTGAATACAGTATAGGGATTTGAGTTCTTCACGCAGAACTTTATTACCGGCTTGCCTGCCCTGTGTCATGGCGGCGCCGTAAACAGGGCTCGAGAGCAACCTCTTATGATTATTAATCAGGCGAACGCTCACATCCTCATATTGAAAAACTCCCCAACCTCCCCCGTTGCAGCCAATTCTCCGGCGCATACTGACAAGCCCCGTCGACCACATGAAATGTCAGAGCGATGCGGGATTTGTCGGAACGGTTGGAGGCGCTGTAGTGCGGTAGATGACCATGGAAGACCAACAGACTGCCGGCTTTGACGGGCATGGGCGTTCCACTGTCAGTTGGCCAGGGCTGGTCGCTCAATGGCTGCATGCGCAGGTCGTCCTGTTCGCACAAATAGCGTTCGCGCAGGGGGCCTTGATGACCGCCGGGCTCCAGCCAGAGGCAGCCGTTTTGCAAGGTGGCGTCTTCCAGGGCGAACCAGTAAGTGATGACGCTGCTGGGTTCGGTATAGAAGAACGTGGCGTCCTGATGCCAGGTGACTTCACCGCCAATTCGCGGCTGCTTGAAGATCACCATAGTCTGATATAGCGCAGGGTGCGACAGTCCCAGATCACGGGCCAAATCGCCGAACTCGGGGCGCTGCGCGAAGCGTCTGAAGACCGGGTCCAGGTCATGTAGCGCATGGCCGATTTTGTTGATGGACTGCGCCCGCGGCTGCAACAACTCACCTTCAGGACTGAAGGCTTCCTCTTCGAAAAAGCAGCGAATCGTTTCCGCGGAACCGAGAAAATATGCGTTATTGATCTGGGCGCGATCAATGGTGGAGAAACGGGCGGCTTGCGCCAGATTATCTTCTTCGATGATCTCGTAGGCGCGTGCGATTAACGCCTCACGCTCCGGCTGCGTCACCAAATCCGGCAACAGTAAATAACCATCCTTTGCATACTGGGCTTTTTGTTGTTCTGACAGCATCTCGTAGGTCCTTGTCTGATATCCCGGCGCAGACCAAACCTTTGGCCATTAAACGCAGTGCGGGAATAGAGGGAGATAAATTCAAACCAGTGTAACGGATGCGTCAAATCCGCGACAACTTTAAATTTATCAGCTGGTTATGCAAGAAACTAAAAGCGGTTGAGAGGAGGTGACGGACTGCAGAGGAAGGCGAACCAAGGCGTATCAAATTGAAAAACGCCGGCTAACCACTCACAATCAGGGAGCGAAGAATGCTCCCCGGAAAGCGGTCTGGCCGGCGGTCGATTTCTTATCCGAATTTCAGCTGGAATTTACTCATGTCCAGCTTGCCGACGGCTTTTTTCGGCTCACCGCCGTATATGCCGCCATACCTGCCTTTGGCCTCTCTTTCAAAGTCCGATGCGATGCCTTTCAGATCGTCGCGGCAGGCGAGCCAATGCACATGACAGACAGCGCCGTTGGGCCTGATGGAATTCAGGATATCTTTAAGGTGTACGTACCAGTGGGTGACGCGATCTTTAACGGCGCAGTTCAACTGATCACGCAAGTTAGCGCCGATATAATGTGGGGGAATCAGGGGATGCAGAGAGTCGTAGCCGACTTTGGATTTAATGCCGCCAGGGTGCGCCAGACGATAGTTGCGGCAACGCTGGGGACCTCTTTCATGACTGAAGTCCTGATGCGCGACAGCCTGCCCGGCTCTGACCGCATTCTCCCAACTGCTGTCGAACTTTTTGGTGTGAGGACAGTAAAAATGGAGCACCACATTTCTCGGCATGTCGAAATAACCATCTTCTTCCAGCCAGCCGCCATGTCCAATCAAATAGACTTCCATATTGTTTTCCTTTTTCTTGCTGTTGATGTGTTGATAAGAATTATCAATACAGGTAGCGAGCTTTCTAAAGCGCTCCCCGTCACCAACATTACAAATCGTTACGTTTTAGTTGGGAGTAAATTTAATCTCCCGGCAGCGGCGAGCAGGGCCAGATAGGAACTGGCCCTGTCGTTTATCGAAAAGTAAAAGAATCAGGGTGGGTCTATTTTTTGGCTGACCTATTTATTGGCCGGATTGTTAACGGCCTGGAACAGGTTCATTTGATCAGTAGACTCTTGATAGTCAGAAATAAGCCACTTTCCAGCCCAAGGTTGGTAGTACCGATATCCATATGACTCAACCCTATCTCATCGACTCCCCTGCCGCTATAACGGACCGGACGATAGCTTTCATCCAAACCCCCCCCGAGACTATATACCGTCGTGACGCCAAAGGGATGATATTCCTCCGTGGTTGACTGACTCAGGTTGTCTCTTTCCTGAGTATCGCTATTTACCCGAACGACGATGTCCAGTTTCTGTGGAATGCTATAGATCGCGGTATGATCAAGCTTCACCTGAATAGAAAACGGAAATAAGTCTGCAGCCATGACGCCCCCGCAAGGATTAGCGATTTTGAGGAAATGAAATCAGTACGTTAGACCGAGACTGACTATACGAAAACGGTAACTTTTACCTAAATCCGCTGTCTGCGTACTTCTCCTTACCAGATTTCTCCACCGCTCACATTTACTTAGCTTGCTAAGCATATTATATTGTTTAGCATGCTAACTAATTTGAGCGCCACGCCATGAACCCTCCCACCAATACCTTCAAAGACCTTTCCCTAGCGGAGCAGCTTGGCCGCGTTTCGCGCCTTTGGAAGATGACTGCCGACCGGGAGCTCGCCCCGCTGGGTCTGACCTACCCGCGCTGGACCGCGTTATTAAAGCTGCAGCGTCTGGGCGACAACATCAGCCAGAAGCAGTTGGCGGAGGCGCTGGAAATTGAGTTGGCGTCGCTGATGCGCACGTTAAAGCAGCTGGAGGATCAATCTCTTATCCAGCGACATTGTTGTACTCACGACAAACGGGCGCGCATCGTAAGCCTGACGGATGCAGGCAAGTCACTGATCGCGCAAATGGAAGCCCACATACTCAAAGTGCGCCGGCGCTTGCTGAATCAAATCAGTGAAAACGATCAGAAAAAGCTCGGCGTCATGTTGGAGCAAATCGCCTTGAATGCCCTTGAGTTTCAGAACCCGTAGTCCCTTTTGAAAGAAGTAAGAGTTTATGACCCCCGATCAAAAATTCGCGCAGTGGATAAAGTACTCCTGCATCGCTTTCGTTCTTGTTTTCGCCTACTTTCTTATCGCCGACATCGCCATGCCGCTGACGCCGCAGGCCATGGCGACGCGTATCGTCACCAAGGTGGCGCCGCGCATCAGCGGTCCCATCACAGCGGTTTATGTAGAGAATAATCAGCCGGTGCGCAAAGGCGATATTCTCTTCGACATCGACCCAGAACCTTTCAAGATCGCCGTCGAGCAGGCGCAGCTGAATCTGGAGCGGGTTAAACAAAACAACGCGCAACTGGATGCCTCCATCGCCGCCGCCAAAGCGGATGTGGAAGCAGCATCGGCGACGTTGAGTCAGAAAAACCGCGAAGCCCTGCGCTTGAAAACCTTGTTCCAACGCAATGTCGTATCTCAGCAGCAGCTAGACAAGGCGGAAAGCGACGCAACCACCGCCCAGGCGAAGTTGACGTCGGTGAAAGCGCACCTGAAAGAACTGGAAGTCAGCCGGGGCGAGCTTAGCGACGCCAACCTGACCATTCGCACCGCAGAAACTCAGTTAAAGCAGGCGCAATTGAATCTCTCCTACACCCGGATAAAGGCAGAGGAAGATGGCGTTATCACCAACCTGCAACTTGAGGCGGGCGCCTACGCTGTCGCGGGGGCGCCGTTGGTGGCGCTGGTATCCGACAACCTGGACGTCATCGCTGACTTTCGCGAAAAAAGTCTGCGTAACTTTGACTTGAACAATGAAGCGCTGGTCGCTTTCGACGGCAAACCCGGACAGGTATTCCAGGCCCGCGTCAGCAGTCTCGACGCGGGCGTCAGCGCTGGCCAGTTCGATGCGGACGGTCGTCTGGCGACGCCCACGCAATCCAACCGCTGGGTGCGCGATGCGCAGCGTATGCGTTTGCATCTGCAACTGGACGCCGCTGATGCGCAACAACTGCCATCTGGCGCACGCGCTACGGTTCAACTGCTGCCGGATGGGGCGATTTTCTCCACCTTCGCCAAGGCGCAGATTCGTTTCCTCAGCTTGTTGCACTACATCTACTAAGCAGGCGTCGTTATGCGATTATGGGATCATCCACTCTCAGAGAATGACTTGCGTCAGAGCCTGCGCATCGCCACCGGCGCGGTGTTGGGGTTCACTATCAGTAAGTTGTTTGGCTGGAACTATGGCGTCTTCTTCACCGTCACGCCGGTATTGCTGCTTGGTCTGGCGCCGGTGATGAACGCGCACCTGGCGCGCCAACTGGTGGCGTCATCGGCGATCTGCGGCCTGGAAGTCGCTCTGCTGGGAGGCCTGTTCGGCGCGCATCCCGGAATCATGACCCTGATCGCTTTCGGGCTGTTTCTGTATAAATTCGCCTGCATGTCCAAAGGCCCATTGTTTCTGTTCGGCGCCAACAGCGTGCTCAGTTTAAGCATCATGCTGCACTTCGCCAGCTATCCTGGGGTGGACCTGAATGATCTGGTGGTCAGCAACATTCTGGCGGGACTGCTGTCCGTATTGATCGCCTACCTTGCCACCTTTTTAATACCGGACGCCACCCCTCGCATGCCTCCTCCACAACCGGCTGAGCCAAAGGGATCTCATCGCATGCGCCATGAAGCGCTGATGGGCGCGACGCTGGCGACCCTGTCGTTTCTGGTGTTTCAGATATTTGATCTGAATGACTCCATGTCCGCTCAAGCAACCACCTTACTGCTGTTGTTTCCCATGCACTGGAACGGCGCGCTGGGCTACGCCCGCAAACGCGCCATGGGGACTCTGCTGGGCGTCGCCTTTGGCTTGCTGTGTCAGGTGATTCTGTATGATTGGACTGGCGTATTGCTGCTGGTGATCCCGCTACTGTGGATTGGCGCATTGTTCTTCAGCTATCTGCATGTCAAAGAATCCAGCGGCTCCGGGGCGGGATTCGGCGGGCTGACCACACTGGGCATCCTGTTCGGCCAGTATCTATCCCCCACCAACGACCTGGTTTTCAGCGGGCTCTACCGAATCAGCAGTATTTTCTTCGCCATCGTAGTGACCTTACTCGCCACTTATCTGGTGCATCGCATATTGAACCAGTTTGCGGCGACGCGGTTTAGTCATTGAGGTGATTTTCTATTTAGCCATAACGAAAAAAGGGAGCAACGATTGCTCCCTTTTTCTTAAGCCTGTTCGGCGGACGTCACTTACGACTTACATAAGCAACGTAGCTCCGAAAGTCGCTTAGCCGTCGATCAGCGCGTTCAGTGTGTCGCTTGGACGCATGGCTCTGCTGACCAGTTTTGGATCTGCGTGGTAGTAGCCACCCATTTCCACTGCAGTGCCTTCGTTGGCCAGCAGTTCGCTGACGATTTTGTCTTCACTCGCCGCCAGCTCTTTGGCCAGAGGAGCGAATTGCGCCGCCAGTTCAGCGTCGTCAGTCTGCGCAGCAACAGCTTCGGCCCAGTACATCGCGAGATAGTAGTGGCTGCCGCGGTTGTCCAGCTCACCCACCTTACGGGAAGGCGACTTGCCGTTCATCAGCAGTTTCTCTGTCGCTTTGTCCAGGGTCTTGGCCAGGATCTCGGCTTTCTTGTTGCCGGTCTTGACCGCGATGTCTTCGAAAGAAACCGCCAACGCCAGGAATTCACCCAGAGAGTCCCAACGCAGGTGGTTCTCTTCCGCGAACTGCTGTACGTGCTTAGGCGCAGAACCGCCAGCGCCGGTCTCGAACAGGCCGCCGCCCGCCATCAATGGAACGACAGACAGCATTTTCGCGCTGGTGCCCAGTTCCAGGATGGGGAACAAGTCAGTCAGGTAGTCGCGCAGAACGTTACCGGTTACGGAGATGGTGTCTTTGCCGCGACGCAGACGCTCAAGCGTGGTGCGCATAGCGACGTCGTAGCCCATGATATGGATGTCCAGACCTTCAGTGTCGTGCTCTTTCAGATACTCGACAACTTTGTTTTTCAGGTTCATATCGTGAGGACGGTCTTCGTCCAGCCAGAAAATAGCCGGCATGCCAGACAGACGGGCGCGGGTAACCGCCAGTTTCACCCAGTCGCGGATAGGCAGGTCTTTGGTTTGACATGCGCGCCAGATGTCGCCTTTCTCTACTTCGTGCTCCATCAACACATTGCCCTGGTCGTCGACGATGCGCATCACGCCGTCTGCGTCCAGTTCGTAGGTCTTGTCGTGGGAGCCATACTCTTCCGCTTTCTGCGCCATCAAACCCACGTTAGGCACGGTGCCCATGGTGGTGGGATCGAACGCATCGTGGTGCTTACAGAAGTTGATGACTTCCTGGTAGATGGTGGCGTAGTTGGAGTCCGGGATAACTGCTTTGGTGTCTTTCAGTTTGCCGTCCGCGCCCCACATTTTGCCGCCTTCACGAATCATCGCAGGCATGGAAGCGTCAACGATAACGTCAGAAGGCACGTGCAGGTTGGAGATGCCCTTGTCGGAGTTCACCATCGCCAGTTCTGGACGGTGCTCGAAGCAGTTGAGGATATCCTTCTCAATTTCTTCGCGTCTGGACATCGGCAACTGTTGAATTTTCTCGTACACGTTGCCCATACCGTTGTTGGGTTCAACGCCAAGCTCTTTGAAGGTTTCCGCGTGCTTCTTGAACACGTCTTTGAAGAACACCTTCACTGCGTGACCGAATACGATGGGGTGAGACACCTTCATCATGGTCGCTTTAACGTGCAGAGACAGCAGGATGCCGACGCGACGCGCGCCTTCGATTTCCTGCTCCAGGAACTGACACAGTTCTCTGACGCTCAGACGCATGCTGTCCAGCACTTCGTCTTTCTGCAGCTTCAGTTCGCGCTTCAATTGCACCGCGCCGTCTTTGCCGACGAACTCGATTCTGGCGACCATGGGACGATCGATGATCACAGACTTTTCTGTCGCGTGGAAATCGCCTTCACGCATGTGCGCAACGTGAGTACGGGAAGCCTGGCTCCATTTGCCCATTTTGTGGGGGTACTTACGGGCGTATTGCTTAACCGCCGCAGGCGCGCGACGATCGGAGTTGCCTTCACGCAGAACCGGGTTTACCGCGCTGCCCAGCACCTTGGCGTAGGTCTGCTCGATTTTCTTCTCTTCTTCAGTTGTCGCCTCTTCTGGGTAGCTGGGTATGTTGAAACCCTGCTCCTGAAGCTCTTTGATGGTCGCTTTCAACTGTGGGATAGAGGCGCTGATGTTAGGCAGCTTGATGACGTTGGCGTCGGCTTGTTTTACCAACTCGCCCAGTTCCGCCAATGCGTCAGGCACTTTCTGATCTTCAGAGAGACATTCAGGGAAATTAGCGAGAACTCGCGCCGCCAGGGAAATATCGCTGGTTTCTACGTCTACGCCCGCAGCTGCGGCGAATTTCTTGATGATCGGCAAAAAAGAATAGGTTGCTAGTAGAGGCGCTTCGTCAGTAAGTGTATAGACGATTTTAGAATTACTAGGCATTAAGTCCCCCTAAGTTTGTGGAAAGGTCACCCAGTGTGGCAAAACGAACAGCTTTTGACCGTCGCTTTTTTATACACAAAAGGTAGTGTAAATTTTTGGCGCCGCATTATACCCGAAAACCGCACTTATTTTATATAAGTTCTATTAAAGGCGAGAACAACTTACCGCTGTTCACAACGCCGCCAATTGTCAAAAAACTCTGCTTCTACAGGGAGGGTTTGATCGATAAGAGTAGGCTATGCGGCGCGACTTTGTTTAGGCCGGTTAGCTATAAGAGTATTCCGCCCATAGGTTGCGACGTAATGTAAACGCGCAACCTGCAAAATGCATAAAACAAACAAGCCTACCGTCATGGAGAAAAACAGATCGAAAACGATCCCCTCACCCTGAACGTTACCCCATACTAATACCATGGGAATGCAAAGCACGAAATAAGATATAAGTAGTGATACGAATGAGAAAAATGTGTCTTTGAATGCCGTCAGAACAATCCCGGCGGATGCTTGCACCCCGTCGAACAAACAGGCCAGCAGCATAAGAGGAACGATCTCAAGCGCCAGTTCCGCGACACGCCTATCAGGTGTATAAAAATAGACCAATTTATCGCTAATTAAATAAACAACGGCGATTAAAGACGACATCACAACGACGCCATTAAACAGAAAAGCAATAAACCAGCGCCGCGGTTCCGCTTGCACGTCTATGACTGCCCCTACGCGGGACATTTGCGCTTGCCCGTAGGCGATGGCGAAAATGAACGCTATAGAAGCGATACTGTTGAGAATGCCGAAGGCCGCGGCGGAATCTGCTCCAGAATAGGCCGCGATCATCGCGAGAACCGACATGGCTGCAAACTTGGCTATCACCGAGGCGGAAATCGGCGCGCCGATTCGGATGATGCGCCTCAGCATTTTCCTCTCCACCCGCAACGGGTCTTTTCCCGCCTGAAAGTTAAACAATCCAGCGCCGCACAAGCGATAGCCAAACGCCAGTGCAAAGACATACCCGATAACCGTTCCTATCGCCGCTCCCTGCTCCCCCATCGGCGTAAATCCCAGCCAGCCATACACCAGCGCCACTGTGCTCAGGGCGTTCATCGCAAAAGATAAAGCGCTTATTTTTAATAGAGGTTTGGTGTTCTTGGTCACCACAAACAAATTGGTCACCAGCATGCTGAGTGAAAGGGGAACCAGGCCCAAGGCCAGTACATCCAGATAGCGACTGGCGGCGAAGGCAATGTCCGCAGGCAGATTTAAAAACGTCAACGCCACCCCGTGCAACTGCAGCAGCAGACATCCCACTACCCCGGAAAACAACGCCAGTTGCGCGCCACTGCGAATCACCCGATGCTTACCCGCAGCATCTTCAGACTGAAAATACAGCGGGACCATTCCCCTGATTAAACCGTTGATCGCCGTCGCAAAGATAATAAAGACGCTGTTGCCGACCACAGCGGCGGAAAGTGAAACCGTTGAGAACCGCCCTAAAACGATCATATCCGTCAGCCCCGCTATCATGCTGAGACTGAGAGAAATCAATATTGGGTAGGCGATGGTGAGAGAAGCGATAAGTTCTTTAAAGCAGTACTCAACTTCCGCTTTGACGACGGCCATTGTCATAAATAACGTCCTGTTTCCAAAATCTCCAATACATAGATCAGAGCCGCATTTCCTTGACTTGTTTACTTGTAACGCGATGGATATCAACGGCTGCGTAGAGTACCACAACATGGGCGCATGAAGGGCGGCGATTTATAGCGTAAGACAGGGAATTAAAGCGGTTATTCGCCTATATCTGGCGGCGGGCAATCAACGCCAATTACAACGCTATGCAAATCGATAGACAGGTCTTTCTTTAAAACAGAAAAAGAAACTTCAAAACCACTATTGGGAATGACGGAAATGCATGTGACGGAAAAACTGTCAGGCCGTTCTTCAATGGTTATTTTATATTCGTCCGATAACTCATTCAGCGGTTTGGAGAAGTCGCCGTAACTTCCCCAATCGCCATGGCGCAATAGCGCTCGTTCAACGGACTCGATGGCGCTTTTTCTATCTGTTGTGCGTCCGTTATATTCAATACTGTCTGTCATCTAAGGAACCTCTGAAAAACGTTGGCGAGGCCTCAACTTTATACAGAGCGGCCCCGATACAACGCCGGGCGTCATATCGGGTCCAGCGTACAGCAAACTCAGTCTATTCGCCTGCGATACTGACCGTCGCCAAAGTCGACCGCCCCACTCCATCACTCAGCTCCACCGTAAACTGATCCTGCCCCGGGAAGCCTGGATCAGCGACATAGATAAAGTCAGCGCCCTGTAGCGTCACGCTCCCATGCTGTGGCGGCGTCGCCACCGCGTAGGCGATTGCGTCGGTTTCGGGGTCATAGCCCGCCAGCGTCCCGTTGAGCGTACCTGATGATGGATAAACAAATGTCTGATCCCATGAGACCGGCAGCTGGTTTTCGTGCGCGCCTATATCTGACGCGGGACCGCCTGGACGAGGATGGTCGGCGTAATCCGACGATGCAATCAGAGGCGGCGTCGCGTTGTCCACGATGTCGGCATTAGTCGCCGCCACCCGATAATCGTCCTGTGCAACGTTCACGAACTGCGCTTGGACCGGATCAGCGTAAAACTGGTTGCCTTCCACCAGGATGCTGAGGTTGCCTATATCGCGAATGGGGCTGATCAGATCCTGAATATCCACCAGCAGATTGTTGGCGATATGGGCGCTGTCCAGGTCGCTGTAATAACTAATGCCGTATTCGCGCGCACCCACAATAGTGTTGTTGTAGAGATTCGCGCTGTGGCCTGCAGAAATCAATATGCCCTGCCCTTTGCCGTTATCCGCGCGACCGGAGTCGATAATCAGGTTATTGAAAACCTCGAAGTGAGAGTCGTTGGTGTCCTCATACTCTTTGATATAGACGCCAGCGCGGTCCGATCCTTTTATCAGGTTGTTGTAGATGCTCACCTGATGCACGTCATAGCCATAGATTCCGTGCATGTCGTTGGGTCCGCCGTCATGGGACCAGCCAGTATTGATCACTTCATTATGGTGAATGCGATTGTTGGCGCCGCGCAGACCGCGAATCTGAATACCTTCATAGCCAATGTCACGCAGCCGGTTGTAGGCGACCGTCAGGTCATGAGTGGTGGAGTAAGCGCCGCCGCCCTGGTCTGCGGCTTTGCCAAGATAGAAGGCCTCTTCGGAGATGTCGTGAATATCATTGTGGTGGATGTGAATACCATCGGTGGGCGGCGCAGCGCCCAGGGGATATTTGCTGCCGAAGCTGATCGCCATAACGGTATGATCGATCTCCAGATAGGCCAGCTCAATGTGCTGCGTATAGGCTTCCCCCATGCGAATGCCTTTGGTCGCCCCGCCATGAATATGAATGCCTGTATCCAGATCATCATCGCCCACGCCCATGATCTGCACATATTTGCAGGCGTCCAGTTCAATGGTGTGACCGCCCTTGCCCAGTTCCACCGCGCCTTGATTGATGATCACGATAGGGCGCTCAGGGGTTCCTTGCAAACCCCAGATGCGCAGTGTTTTGCTGCGGGTTCCCGGCGCAATTTCGATACGATCTCCGGGCTGAATATAGGGGAAGTTAATCGGTTTGCCAGCGCCATACACCGCATCCGCCACATAAGGGCCATACATATGCGAGACGCCGTTATAGCCATTGCCGGGAGAAAAAACATAGCGGTTGATCGCCCCATCTTCCGTGGAAACCGTCACTCGGGCCTGCGCCCTCTCCCCCTGTTGATCCTGAATGTAGAACTCAAACACATCGACGCCGACAAAATCCGTCTGCGGCGTATACCGCCATCTGGCGCCGTCCGCAGACTGCCCTGGCACAGGGCCCAAAGGACTGAGCGCACCGTGAGACGGCGGCGCGACAATGCCAAACTTAAACCCTTCCTGACTGGAGCTCAGACTATCCAGACTGATGTCCAGAGACGTATTAATTGCTGTGACATAGCTGACGTTTGACGCCTGGGGAGCGGCCTGCAAAGACGTACTGGCCAGTAACCATAGCAATGGCCATAGAAGGTTTGAAATCAAAACGCGTGAGTAATTCGACATGAGCATTATTCCTCCTGAAAAATGTGGGTGTCCTGAACGTAATAGCGGCAATTGCTCCCCAGGCTTCGTTTTTGGTTTTATTAGAAGTCTAACGACGGACGTTCGCCAGATGCAGACAATTATAGATGCATTCAGGCCGTCGCTTAGGTAGACGTTGTTGATGTTTTTTTACATTCTGTGAACTCTTTGCAAGAGTAGTGTCGGCGGGTGCAGAACGCATCGAAACAGATTGCCGTCCCCTCTTCAGAGACTGACCATTTTCAGAGGCTCCTCAATAGCCAAGGCGGAGATTGAAGTATGCACACGAAGGACAATGACGAGGACTTTCAGCGCCAGGTGGCGAATTGCCTCGCCGTCACCGACAACCCTTTCTCCCAGTCCGCCGAATCCTCCCAAGAGGAAACCATCAAGGCGATTACAGCGCTGCTGCTCACCTGCGACAACGGCCCTGTTTTGGCGGCGTTACAGGTTGAGAGAACCCGTTTGGAGTCACTTCTTGAGCATAAGCCGGGTAGCATGACTGCCGCTGAGATCGCGATGCAGGATAAGGAGCGGCTCTGGAATTGTCGCGCCGCCATTGCCTGGATCGAAAAGCGCACTGCTTAAAACAATAAGCAAACCCTGTCTAACGAAAAACGCCCGCCCGATGTCGGGCAGGCGTTTAAATCCGCGTTTGCAGCGAAAGGCTTGTTCTGGTTACGCCAAGTCGAAGCGATCCAGGTCCATGACTTTGCTCCAGGCGGCGACAAAGTCTTTCAGGAAGCGCTCCTGCGCATCAGAACTGGCGTACACTTCAGCCAAGGCTCTGAGCTGCGAATTAGAGCCGAACACCAGGTCCACCCGCGTGCCGGTCCATTTCACTTCTCCCGTTACTCGGTCACGCCCTTCAAACATATCCTCCTCTTTGGAGGTCGCTTTCCAGACTGTGCCCATATCGAGCAGATTAACGAAGAAGTCATTGGTCAACGATTCAGGCCGCTGAGTGAAGACGCCGTGTTTGCTCTGGCCGACATTGGTGTTGAGAACGCGCATGCCGCCGATCAGCGCCGTCATTTCCGGCGCAGTGAGCGTCAACAGTTGCGCTCTGTCCACCAGTAACTCTTCCGCCGACACGGCGTATTTGCCCTTCGTGTAATTACGGAATCCATCCGCAATAGGCTCCAGCACCTCGAACGCTTCAACGTCGGTTTGATCTTGCGAGGCATCCATACGCCCCGGTGAGAATGGAACCTTGATGTTATGTCCGGCGTTCTGCGCAGCTTTCTCAACGCCAGCGCAACCCGCCAGCACAATCATATCCGCCAGTGAGACTTTCTTGCCGCCGGATTGCGCATTGTTGAACTCACTCTGGATGCCTTCAAGGGTTTTCAACACTTGCGCCAACTGGTCAGGCTGATTGACCTCCCACTCTTTCTGCGGCGCCAGACGAATACGCGCGCCATTGGCGCCGCCGCGCATGTCAGAGCCACGATACGTGGAGGCGGACGCCCAGGCGGTGGACACCATCTGTGCGACGGACAGCCCTGACGCCTGAATCTTGCTCTTCAGCGCGCTGATATCCTGGTCGTTAATCAGAGGGTGATCCACTGCTGGAATCGGGTCTTGCCAGATCAACTCTTCGGCAGGCACTTCCGGTCCAAGGTAGCGTGCGCGCGGCCCCATATCCCGATGGGTCAGCTTGAACCAGGCGCGAGCGAAAGCGTCCGCGAACTGATCTGGGTTCTCATAAAACCGTCTTGAGATCTTCTCGTACGCGGGATCAAATCTCAGCGACAGGTCCGTGGTCAACATGGTCGGAACGTGACGCTTCGAGGAATCATGGGCGTCGGGAATTTTATCCGCGCCAGCGCCGCCTTTGGGAACCCATTGATGAGCGCCAGCGGGGCTCTTGGTCAGCTCCCATTCGTAACCGAACAGGTTTTCGAAGAAGTTGTTGCTCCATTGGGTCGGCGTTTCCGTCCAGGTCACTTCCAGGCCACTGGTGATGGCGTCGCCGGCTTTACCGGAGCCATAGCTGCTGCGCCATCCCAGGCCTTGCTCTTCCAGGCCCGCCGCTTCCGGTTCCGGCCCCACATTCGCCGCATCGCCAGCGCCGTGGGTTTTACCGAAAGTGTGTCCGCCGGCGATCAGCGCCACAGTTTCTTCATCATCCATCGCCATGCGCGCAAAGGTTTCGCGAATGTCTTTGGCCGCCGCAATGGGGTCTGGGTTGCCGTTGGGGCCTTCCGGGTTCACGTAGATCAGGCCCATTTGCACGGCGGCCAATGGATTCTCAAGGTCTCTATCGCCGGAATAGCGATTGTCGTCCAACCAGGTTTTCTCGGCGCCCCAGTAAATATCCTGCTCCGGCTCCCAGATATCCGCACGCCCGCCGCCGAAACCAAAGGTTTTGAAGCCCATGGACTCCAGCGCCACGTTGCCGGCGAGAATCATCAGATCCGCCCAGGAAATCTTTTGCCCGTACTTTTGTTTGATCGGCCACAGCAAGCGTCTCGCTTTGTCCAGATTGACGTTATCCGGCCAGCTATTCAGAGGGGCGAAGCGTTGATTGCCGGTTCCGCCGCCGCCACGGCCGTCGCCAGTGCGGTAAGTGCCGGCGCTGTGCCACGCCATGCGAATAAACAAGGGACCATAATGGCCGAAGTCCGCGGGCCACCAGTCTTGAGAGTCAGTCATCAGTGCAGTCAGATCCCGCTTTACCGCCGCCAGATCCAGACTTTTGAAAGCTTCCGCGTAGTTGAATTCCTCACCCAGCGGATTAGATAAAGAAGAGCGCTGGTGGAGGATTTCGAGCCGCAACTGGTTGGGCCACCAATCCCGGTTCGATGTTCCCTCCGCTGGCGCGTGATGAAAGGGACATTTGCTATCAGACATTGCGTTCTCTCCATTCGTATTCAAGCTATTAACAGGTCTCGTCCAGTGATTCAGTTATAGTACGTGCGCAGTTGAGTTGACCAATATAGGTTCTCGATCATAACGATAGCTATTATCAGTCACAGGATAGCAGAGTTAGCGTTTAAGGCTGGTTGGGGCGTGCATGACAGCGTATTCACCCGGCTTGGATAAATACGCTGTCAGCGGCGATCTGGATTTGATGAGTGTGGCGCCGCGCCTTTACGGCAACGGCAGACAGAAGGTAATCGCCAGTTCCGAATGCTTGTCCACGTGACGGGTGAACATGGGCAACCCCGGATTATTGGCTGCGCGATAGGCGTCGATTATTTGCTGTTTGGTCCACACGTAAGTGGGGTTGTCAGTCAGAATTTTATGGGCGGGACGCACATTCCCGTCGGGAAACACCCACAGCCAGGACAAACGCCGCCCCTCAACGGTTCGACGTCCTTTATCCACGCAAAAGTGAGCGCGACCGCGAGACTTGGGAATATTGCAATAGGTGCCGAATTTGGCGCGGTTATCGATAAATTTGATCAGGTCGTCCAGGTTGATAAGGTCCATGCTGGCCTCATAACCCAATGTCTGGTGAACATCGCCCAAAGCGACGAATCCGCCTCCCAGTGAGCAGTCCCGTTGGTGCGTGGCGCGAATATCTGTGGAAGAAGCGATTCTGGTGCAGGGATAGGTGACGTCGCACAGGCCGCTATGCACCGCGCCTTGCTTCTCATTCTTGCATGTCATGTCGAGTAATCCTCCGTGGTGCTGCATATTATCGGAAGCAACCCCGCCACGATCATGCGCAGTAAACTTCCTGATCAACTCACACTAATCAATGGATAAGCCGCGCTTCCCTTTACGCGCGGTCCGGACAATCGATAACCCAGACCTGCGGCCGGAGCGCGCAGCCCCAAAAATATATAGTTCGATTAGTGAGAACGCGCAAACCTCCCAGATTCCACCCAAAAACGCCATCATCGACGCCCCCTATTCGCCAAACGCCGCGCCCGAAGCCGCTACCCGGCCGACAGTCCTAACCAGTCGCGCTATGTGCCCGGCCAAACAATCAATACAATAAACCCACAAAAGCAACAGAAAGACACAGTTGCGAAAACGAGATCGGGAGCACGAGCACTACTCAGACTTCGTCGGCTCTCCTGATGACGAGGCGGATATCATCATCGCCTAACGCCTATCAAACACCCTTCTCAACAATATGCGTTTCTTTGCCGTCCAGACTGACGTCGTTCTTCTGCTTCCAGTAGTCTTTGATGCCCTCGTCGCCTTTCTTGGCGGCCCAGTTTTTCAGTAGTTCACGGTCTTCGACGTAGTCGTAAAAAGGAACGGCCATGCCGCAGGAGGATTGCACCAGGTCGACATTCAGGTCGAAGATTTGTCTGGCGCCGGGAATCGGACCGAAATGGGCGAACAGTTCTTCCCATTCCGGGTCATTTCTATGAATCACTTTGGCCTCGCCGTACAGGCGTAGAATCAAAGGATTGCCTTCGAATGCAGCGAACATGACGGTCATTCTGGGACATTCCTGAATATGCGCCGAGGTCTCATTGCCGCTGCCCGTGACGTTCAGCCAGATGACGCGATTAGGGCCAAGCACCCGCAAAGAGTCCATGCCTTTGGGAGAAATATTCACCCTGCCCTCACGGGCGGCGGTGCCCACGAAAAACAGCTTTTGTTCCTGGATAAACTGCGTCAATTTGTCTGAAATTTCTGAAAACTGCTGCCCCATTCTGTCTGTTCCTTTTTACTGTCCTGATACGCAAAAACCGGAAGCAAGCCAGCAGGCTGTTTCCGGTTTTTCATCACACTATACTTGAAGTTCGCATGGACGCTTACTTGAAAGTTAACAACAACTCGTCCAGTCGCTCCAATGTGGAGGTCAGTCCTTCTTTCATGCCCATCTGAATCACCGTTTCCAGGTCTTTCAGGGTGTTGTAAGCAATGACAGTGTGAACCAGCGAATGCCCGGCCTTATCTTCAAAGGTGACGTCCCACTTGGAGCGCGGCATGGCGGGGTTAACTTCACCAGTAGCGTCGCTGAAGCCGTCCAGCGCAGTGTAGTTTTCAATGGGACGGATGGTTTGATAGTCCAACCTTCCCCAGTACTCAGTTCCCTCCGGATCGATCATGGCGTAGTGCCAGCAACCGCCCTCGCGAAAATCCATGGTTTTGGTTTTCGTCGTGAACGGCTTGGGGGCAAACCACTGGTCAAGCAGCTCGCTTTTGGTATAGCAATCCCAGACCAGTTGACGCTTCGCTTGAAACTCTCTTTTGACAGTAATGGTATTGTTTTCCTTATCAACGAGGAAGTCGAACTGAAGATTCGCGTTCATGGCTCTCTATCTCCTGATTTGAGGGTGTTTAACAGCGCATCGAGCTGGCTGAACCGGTCTTCCCACAGCTTACGGAACTGCTCCAGCCAAACGTCAATTTCCTGCATTTTTTCCAGCCTGAGTTGGTAAATAATTTCCCGCCCCTGCTTCTGCTGCGTCACCAGACCGCATTCATTGAGGATCTGAATATGCTTGGATGTCGCCTGGCGGGTCATTTCGAAATGATCGGCGATGGCGTTGGGCGTCATGCCCTGCGCGGCGATCAACACCATAATGGCTCTGCGTGTCGGATCGGCGATCGCCTGGAAAATATCTCGTTTCATGGTATCGCAACAATTATGCAACTATTCGGTTGCAAGTATATGCGCAACTTTTTGGTTGCGCAATGGCGCATGATGAAAATTTATGCAGTCTCACGGAGAAAGATTGGGCGACGGGCGGCTCCCCATTCGGTTGCCGCCCATCTGTTTTTTATACGAAGGGAATTCTCTTCATGACGGAAATCGCCATGCCCATATGATCGGTGAAAGCCACCGCGGAGTTGGTGGAAGTCGCCGCCTGGGAGATATAGTCGAACTTTTTGAAATCTATCGAGCGTGTATTGTAAACAGCGACATCGTAGACATCCTTACCGTTGCTGTTCGTGCCGTGAAAGAGATTGTCATGGGTATCGGCGGTAGTGAATTCGTGTGAGTCGCCGGCATTGGTGAATGGGATATCAAGCGCTTCGGAGATCGCCGTCGCGGTAAATCCTCGGCTGCTCTGATTAGTGTCTCCCATCACAATATCCAATCCCCCTTTTCCTTTTGACATGAAGGCCTGGTTGATATCCCGGTAAAACTGCTGGACGCGCGCTTTATCTTTAGCGATGGCGTTGGGAACATGTACAAACGCAATGTTGATCCAGTCCTTCTTAACCGCTATCCAGCCATCCCCCGACCCGATTATTTCGGCTTTGAGCTTTGCGCAGTCATAGACGCTAAAACTATTGCAGGCTTTTCCCGTTGAAACGGCGTGTTGCAGGTCTCCAAAGTGATCCTTCAGGAAATTCCAGTCGGAATGGTTGCCGTCGATTTCTCCAAATACCCCCAGATCTATAGGAGCCCCGATGGACCTGATCACATCCTGATGGATTTCACGCGCCTTGCCCTGCACCAGTGATTGAAACTGCACGACCGTCAGGGAGCCTTTGTTCATGGCCCCTGCCGGCTCCATAAACAAACGCATGGGCGGACCAAAAACAGGAATTGTCGGCGACGCGCCATTAGCGGTGGGCGCGGCCAGCTTCGCCACTTTCTTGGGCGGACCGGAATCATCTCCGTCGTCTGGCGCCGGTCTTTTGCGGGCGGTCAAGATTTCTCCCGAAGCCATTTTGTCATGCGTGCTGCGCGCATGTGACTGCGACAAGGCTGCGATGGCGTCTCGGGTTTTACTGGCGTTTGAATTAAATGATTGGTAGTAGAACACTGTCATTCGCAATTATCCTTAACACTTTAAACAGCTTGATTTGAAGGAGTAATTCTTACTGATGAGGCTTGATTCTATGGGAAAGTCGCGCGCTTTTAATATCCGCCAAAAGCGCTAGATCAGTTTATAAAGCCGCCGCCACTCGTCCACTCAGTCTGTCTCCATTTTTTGACAGCCCAGGAATCTCAACGCTTTCACCAGGAGAACGGGTATTGTTCTTAAGCCGGTATTTTCCGATGCGGGACTGCCACAGCATTTCTTCGTAGCGCCCGGAGTTTCGGAGACTTTCCAGGCCGTCATTGAGGGCTTTCAGTATCAGTTTCGCTCGGTCAGGATCAATCTTTCGGGAAATGGCGACGCAGATAGGCGTTTCCATTATCGGGCGATGATGATTCGTGATAAGTAAGGTTTGCACCGGCGATAGCTCCTGACTGATCAGGGAATAACCGACTTCAATCTCCATGGGGAAAACCTGAATCCGACCCGCCAGCAACTTTCGTATATTCAGCTTGTCGGAAACGACATATTCCACAGATATCCGTCCCGCCCTGGCCGCATTATCAAACGCTTCGCCGTAGGTGTAGCCGTCAGTGCCGCCAATACGCAGCCCGACCAGGTCATCGATGTTTTTCCAGTCAAAATCAAAACTTTTCAGGTGGAATATCACCTTCTTGTTATAGGTGACGGCGTCGGAAAAAATAAAGTCCCGCTCCCTCTCCGGCGTGGGAGCCCAGGTCAACGAACCATCGGCTTTCCCTTCCTGCGCCAATTGATAGCTGCGTTTCCAGGGATGATATTGATATTCCACTTTATATCCCGACAGCGCGAAAGCTTCGGTGACGATATGCGTAAACACCCCGCCATGTTTGAGGGTTTCTGAGGTATAAGGCGTCCATTCGCCATTGGTGAGCGTGACTGTTTTATCTGCGCCTGACGCGGAGAGAGATAAGATCGTCGCCAACAGGAATATGGTGGTTGTGTGAGTCTTTGTCAGCATCCTGCGCCTCCTCACTATTCCGTCCTGCAGTTTCTATTTTGGCCTCCTCCTTGAGTATAGTCCGCGATCAGCCCGGCGGAACGACTGAGTCATTCATACTGAGCCCTTCATAATGTCAACGACGCCAGAACCCGGGAACATTCACTCCCCGTTTAAGGCGTCGCGTCTTACTGTAAAGTTACTGGTCTATCGCGCCATCGCTGTCAGCACAGTTTTGGCGGCTGGGCGTTGTCTCATGCGCCCGACATAAGCACTTAGCGTTGAGTCTGGCGCGATCAATTCAGCGGCTTGCGGCAGGTTGGAAAGATAATCCAGCATAGGCGTGATCAGGGCGTCGGCGATAGTGTATTGCTCGCCGCAGATAAACGCAGCGTCGCCCAATTGAGCCGCCAATATCTGCAGCATTTTGATAACGTTTGGCTGCGCCTCAGACACCTTATTCCAACGCACTTCACCGTTTTCGCCCTTAGGAAACGCCAGCTCCGTCAGATACTCGCGCACAATCGCCTGATCGACGTACAAAGAGATCGCCGCAGACCATTGATCCACCAACGCCCGCTGATACAGGTCTTCCGGTTGCAATGCGGGCCCCTCGAACTGCGCGTCCAGATAACGACAAATGGAGGCTGTTTCGTACAGCTTGCGATCACCATGAATGAGCACCGGCACCTTACCGAAGGGATTGATGTTGAGGTGTCGCTCGCCTTTGTACTCAACCTCTTCGCCATTGATGCTGAAGCCATGGCTATAGGAAACGCCTTTTTCCTCGCAGCACAACATGACGGTACGAACAAAGGTGCTGAATTGCGGTCCAAAAATATGTACTTGTGCGCTCATTATCGAATTTCCTGTCTTTGTTAGTGTCCGACAACATGCTAGCCTTCAACACAATATGATCAAGAACATATTTTTTGACTAACTTACTCTGTGATTTCCCACTGAACCTTCCCTAGAGAGAACAACATATGCCCTGGAGCCCCGAGCACAAGCAACAAACCCGAGAGCGAATTCTGGACAGCGCAGCGCGACTGTTCGCCCTCAACGGCTACGACAAGGTGGGAATCAACGACGTCATGGCCGACGCCGGCCTGACCCGCGGCGCTTTCTACGCCCACTTTTCCTCCAAGACCCAGCTTTACGCAGAGGCTATCGTCACCTCGGCCCTGCAGGGCCGAGCCATGTTGCACCCCGACGAGAATCAGCCGCCACAGCTAGAGGCATTGGTCAATGGCTACCTGAGCCTGGAACATCGCCAGGGAGAACAAGTGCGTTGCCCACTGGCCTTCCTCACCACCGACATCGCACAACGAGAAGAACAAGTACGCGACACCTACACCCGAGTTTTCAAAGGCTTCGTCAACGCCCTACAACAACACCTGAACCCAGAAGACGCCGCATCGGAACAACAAGCCCTGCGCACAGCCGTCGTCATGATCGGCGGCATGGCCATCGCCCGGGCGATTAATGATGAAGAACTGGCGGGATCGTTATTGGAAGTGTGCCGGGAGGCGGCTTTGGTGAAAGTATAGTGAGTTTACATCAACTCAATTAAATACTGCGCTCGGTCTATTTTATATGAATACCAAATATATTTTCAGAGCTATTATTAATTACATAAACCTCTTTAAATGGAAGATTAACAGCCATCATAGATAGATCGGCTTTTATGACATCCCATTTATTCCTGGGAAGAACTTCCAAATCAGCATCGAGAATCAAGTAGAATATATTTTTGTATTTCTTCTCGTCACCTTTTTTCTTAAAACAACGAGAAATTCCCTTTTTAAAAGCATCAAGCGCCTGATCTGTTGAATACATATTACGTTCAGCTGCTCGCCTCTTTTGTTCAAATTCAACCTCAGGAGCATCATCTTGAACCCCCATAAAACCAGGGGCCTCACCAACTTCATTCAACTCATCAGCCAAGTAAAACCTCTCTTTTCCTCTTTCAAGGGTAACTTCTATACCCCTCTTAGAGCCGTCCTTAAACAGCAACCAACAATCTGGCACTTTATTATTCAATGGAAATTGAACATAGTCGGCCTTAATATTTGTGAATTTCAAAAAACGAGAAACTGGCATCACCTCATCTCGTAGTTTCTTCCAAGGCTTTCTCCCAAGTCTGTAGTCATAGATATCTTGTATTGACCGTATCTGACCAAATAGGCTTTCAAGGCTGATCTGAAACTCAATAACACGCATCCCACTCTGTGAGGAAAGCTCATCATATAAACTCTTTAACTTATTAGAGTCAAAGGCCATAACTCTATCCTTTGGCAGGAACGCCGGATGTATGCATCACATTCAAGGTCAATCTATTATCAATACCCCTTAAACCGCCAGACCGCCCCTACTCCCAGCAAGTCCACATGCTGGCCATCGAAGAATGCGCGTTTCAGGCGTATAGAGGCGTCGATGTTTTTGTGGAGGCGGTAGTTGAGGCCGAGGCCCAGTATGGGGTCGGTGTCGCCTTTGAGGTCGGGATTGATGTCGGCGCCGCTGAGTTGGATGTCGCCTTCCCAGAGGAACAGTCCGACTTCCGCTGAAAGGGTGATTTGTTCCCGCACGGGCCATAGGAAGCGGTTGGAGAGCGTCCAACCGGAACCGCTGACGGGATAGTGCTTTTCAACGGCGTTTTTGAGCGCTTCCGAGGTCAGCGCGCTGGCGCTCATGCTGACTTTGACATTGCCGAGATCCAGAAAGCCGATTTCCGCCGCCATATAGGGGTGATAACGATAGCCGGCGAGGAACTGATAGCCGTAGCGGGAGACGTCATAGTTGTTGATGCTCACTGTAACGTCTTCGCTTTCCAGGCCGCGCTTGAACTCTCCCGCTTCCTGGGAGCCGCTGGCGTGATAAGCGCCAAACTCAAGGTATCCGCGGTCCATCAAGCGCGTCTTCATGGCCTCCCAGTCCGCCGCCTGGGAGACGTCAGGCGCGCCCAGGCTGACCATCAGAAACGCCGCCAGGACTGATGCGCGCAATTGCAGGTAGCGCCGGGACAGAATGCTCAGCCCCAGCAGCGCTAACAATAGCGTCCAGTTAATAGCGCCGCCGCCGGAACCGCCACCCTCGCTATCTATGTCGGAAGGCGTCCGCTTGTCCACCGCCACAACGCCAGGGTCTTCCACGGCGGCGTTGACCAGTCCATCCGCATCGTTGGGTCCGCCATCTTCGATGGTCAATTGCAGACAGTAATATCCACTGATCAGTCCTACTTCCCAACTGTCGTCTCCCGGAGGCGGACAATACCCCGGATTACCCGGTGCGGAGTGCAGCTCGTTGTTGGCGTCGACCACAAATGTCGTCCAGTTATTGTTCTGGAACTTCCGATAGACGCCTCCCTCCGGCAACGGCTCGTCTTGCGGCAACACGACGCGAACGCTTTGACCCAGTGTGGCCAGATCATGCACTTCGAAGTCAAACACGCCGCCCTGGGGCTCAAACAAATCGTCCGTGTTAATGTCTGGCAGCGTCTGCAATTCTTCCGGCTCCAGTCGCGCGCCGCCGTTGGAGCCCAGAATGGCGAATTGCCCCAGGCGACAACGCACGCCAGGGTCGCATTCCACCAGATAAGAGCTGGTTTCCGACGCTACTTCCGGCAGTACGTTGGTGGCGGTGATGTTATCCAGATAATCCGGTATGCCATCGTCGTCGCCGTCAGCAACACCTTCTTCCGCATCGTTCACGCCATCGCCGTCCGAATCTACCGTCGGATCAAGCGTTGGCAGCGCCGCTACTACACGGAAATACAGCTTGGCTTCATCAGTGGCGTTGCTGGCGTCCGCGACGGTCAGTTGCACTTTATAGCGACCGCTGGCGAGACTGGCGGGACTGAACACCAGTTGAGCGTTGCTGGCGTTGCCATCCGTATCCACCAGCGAGTTGTCCGTGGCGCTCCAGTTGTAGGTGTGCGTGTCGCCCGGATTCGGATCAGTGACTGTCGCAACAACCGTTACCGGCCCTCCGTCCGGGGTGACCTGAATGGTGTCCACACCGTTTTGACGCAGGCGCAGCGTAACGTCCGGCGCCACATTGCGTTCAACAATGGTGATGACATGCCTGATTTTCGCACCGGCGTTGATGTCGTAGATATTGGTCGGATCATAACCACCCGCCAGATCTTCCGCATTGGTGGTGCGGTCATCCAGACGAATAATGAGGCGTTCATCATTCTCCGTAATGCTGTCGGCGGTAAGCGTAATGCTGACGCTGGCCTCCGTCTGCCCGAGATTGCCGGACTTGGTGAAGGTGACGCTGCCGTCGACGAGATTATGATCGCTGGAAGAGGCGGTGCTCAGACTGTCGATGACGTAAGGAATCGTCAGCGGATAGAACGGCGACTGTCCATTCAGAATCACTCTGAACTGCACGGTCGCGCCCTCTACGCTGATCTGATCCTTATTCACCGACACCAGCGGCCGAATGTTGACGACCTGGGTGGCGGTCGCCGCATTGCCTTTACGGTCCACGCCGCGATAGGTGATGAGATTACGTCCCGGCGGCAGCAGTGCGGTATTGTTCAACAGCCCCTGCGCCCGCACGCTGCAGCAATCGGCGCCATCCACATTATCCGTCGCCAGCACCGCAAGCATGGCCTCCACATCAGAGTCAGACGCATTGGACGCCAGGCCCAACATCTGTCTCAACGTGACCGGCGTATACAGCGCGATCGCGTCGATAGTAATGTCTTCCGGCGCGACCACCACTGGCGGCGTAATATCGACGTAATCGTTGGCGTCGTTCGGGTTGGTGTTGTCCACGAACTCCTGATAATTGCTGATAGTGTCTCCATCCAAGTCTCCAGCGGCATCGCTGCTGTCGAAAGGATTAAAGCCATATAGCAACTCGAAGCTGTCGCTCATGCCGTCGTTGTCGTCATCCGTATCGACATCATTGGCGACGCCGTCTGTATCGTTGTCGCCAATGACGGTGATGCTGAACGCCGCCAGGGACGCAGAGGCCTGTCCATCACTGACGCTCAGGACAATGCCGCTGTAGACGCCGGCGCTGCCGACGGCGGGCGTTCCAGTCAGTGCGCCCGTCGTTGCGTTCAGACTCAGCCAGCTCGGGCGGTTCGTCGCGGTCACAGTCAATGCGCCGCTGTCTACATCAACCAGCGTCGGGGTGAAGCTGTAGGCCTGCCCTTCCAGAATGGAGGCCGTAGCCGTTCCACTGATCGTCGGGGCATCGTTGACCGGCGCAATCGCGATAGTCACCGTCGCAGTGTTGGAGCTGTCGCCTGCGTCATCTTTCACGCTGTACTCAAAGCTGTCGGAGCCGAACACATTGGCGTCAGGCGTGTAGGTCAGCGTGCCGTCGCCATTGTCCGTCACCGCGCCTTTGCCTGCCGCGCTTTCGATACTGATGGCGGAGGCGTCCAGTACGCCGTCCACATCCTGGTCGTTATCCAGAATCTCGATCACTACGGCCGCGTCTTCATTGGTGGTAGCACTGTCGTTATTGGCGAGCGGCGCGTCGTTCAAGGAGCCGGTTGTCAGCGTCACGGTGGCGGTGTTCGACAAGGCGTCGCTGTCGTCCTTCACACGATATTGGAACTGATCCGTTCCGCTAAAAGTCGAGGACGGTGTATAACTGACAGCGCCAGTGCTGACATTGATATTAACGACGCCATGCAATGGCGCCGCCACGATTTCCACCGTCGCGGATTGCAACACGCCATCCACATCCATGTCATTGGCCAATACATTGATCGCATGCGCGCTGACTTCCAATATTCTCGCTGCATCATTCTTCGCGACCGGCGCATCATTGACGCTGTTAACCGTCACGGCGACCGTGGCGATATTGGAAGCAGAGCCGCCGTTGTCCTTCACAATGTAGGTAAAGCTGTCCGCGCCATGGTAATTCTCTTCGGGTTCATAACGTATGACGCCGGTAGTGGCGTTAACCGTTGCGGCGCCGTGGGACGCGTTCGCGATAAGCGTAACGGTGGACGCTTGCAATACGCCGTCTGAATCGGTGTCGTTATCCAGCACAGCAATATCGACGGCCGTATCCTCATCCGTCGTCGCACTGTCATTGGCGGCATTTGGCAAGACGTTGGAGCCATTTACGTTGACGATGACTATCGCCACATTCGACAAAGCCCCCTGCCCGTCTTTCACTGTGTAGGAGAAACTGTCGCTACCGCTAAAACCAGCAACCGGCGTGTAGTCGATCTTACCTGCGTTTACGACCGCAGCGCCCTGTGAAGGCGTAGCGACAATCGTCAGCGTGGTCGCATCCACCGCGTCATCAATATCGGTATCATTAGCGGCGACATCTATGGATACAGGCGCGCCTGTATTAGTAGCTGCGACATCCGCCACCGCTATCGGCGCATCATTGACCGCCCCTACCGTAATAGATACCAAGGCCGCAGCGGAAACGCCGCCATGCACATCCTCTACGGTATAGCTAAAGCTGTCGGCGCCGTTATAGTCAGCCTCGGGCTCATAGACGACGACACCTGAGGCTACGCTCACCTTGGCGACGCCATGGCTCGGGGCGGCAGTCACGAGAACGCTGGCTGGGTTGATCTGGCTGTCCACATCCGTGTCGTTGTTAAGCACTTTGATGGAAACAGCGACATCTTCATCCGTCGTCGCCGTATCCGCCGCCGCGTCTGGAACATGATTGCCTACAGTGAAAGACAATCCGCTGGTCAAACCGGCGTAGGCGTTGCCCAGAGTATCGGTCAATGCTTCCGCGCCGATGCGCACATAGTAGCCCTGGTTTGGCGTGAAATTATCGGTCGGGTCAACGGTGACTGTGGCGCCGCTGATAACCACCTGAGAAGAGCTGACTTCAATCGCTTCCACCAGCTCATCATCGGCGGAGCGATAGAGGCTGATCTGTGTCGCAGACCCGCTGCCTGTCGCTACATCCTCATCGAAGGTCAAGGACAGGGTCGCGTTATATTCCACATCCACAGCGCCGTTGGCCGGCGTTGAACTGCTCAGCGTGGGCCCACTGCCATCGTAACTGAGGCTGAACTGAGTCGCCGCCGCGCTATTATTTCCAGCGGTATCCTGGGCCGCGCTGGCGGCGATATCCAGGGTGACGGAACCATCAGCGGTCGGTGTAACCGTGACGCTGTAGTTACCACTACCGTTATCGGTAAACCCACTCAAACTCGCGTTGCCGGCGACGATATCGCTGACTGCAAATCCGCTCACGGTTTCGCCGAATGCGATGGTGGCGGAGAACGCAGCGTTAGTTGGATTGCTGGCGAAGGAGCTGATCACCGGCGTCGGCGCTGTGCCGTCGTAGACGATGCTGAACTGCGTCGCCGCCGCGTTGGCGTTGCCGGCGGTGTCCTGAGCCACGCTGGCGGAGATATCCAGGGTGACAGTTCCATCTGCAGATGGCGTCGCTGTCACGCTGTAGCTGCCGCCGCCATTGTCCGTGAAACTGCTCAGGCTGGCGTTGCCGGCGACAATATCGCTAACCACGAAGCCGCTGACAGTCTCGCCAAAGCTTATGGAAACGGTGAACGCCGCATTGGTCGGGTCAGACGCCGTGCTGCTGAGACTCGGAGTCGGCGCGGTGGCGTCCAGTGTGGCGGCGGCGGTCTGCGCAGCGCTGACGTTGCCGCTGACATCCGTCAACGTTACGGACAGCGTCAACGAACCATCGCTCAGCCCGGACAGGCTGGCGAGGGTAATGCTCTGGCTTGCGCTGCTCAAGGTTCCAGAGCCAGTCACGGCGGTTCCACCGCCACTGGAAGTCACGCTGTAGTTATACTCTGAACCCGTTTCGCCGGAGGTAAATACAAAGGTGCTCGCACTGGCTTCGCTGGCGTTGATAAGCGTATCGTTGAAGGCCACCGAGAACCCGGAGGGCGCGGTGGAGTCAACCGTGAAGCTGGTCAGGGTCAGCGCCGCACTGGCGTTGCCGGCGGCGTCAGTCACTGTCAGCGTGCAATCGGAATAGGTTCCATCCGCGAGGACGCTGCTGTTATCCGTCCCTGTCAACGTGATTGTCTGCGTTCCCGAGGGCACGGCGCCTTCCGCTGCGCTGCCGCAACTACCGCCCACCGCCAGGGTTCCCGCCTCGGTAGTGGAGAAACCTACATTCGGGGTGGTGTCGGAGGTCGGCGTCAACACGGCGGTGGTTTCCGCCAGCGTCGGGGCCGTCGCATCCAGCGTGGCGTTGGCGGTTACGGCGGTAGCGGCGTTGCCGCTGGCGTCAGTGACCACCACAGACAGGGTCAATGTCCCGTCGGAGAGTCCACTCACATTCACCCCGGTCACCTGCTGCGTCGCACTGGTGAGTGAGCCGCTTCCTGTCACGTTGGTTCCGCCACCAGAGCTGGAAATGCTATAGCTGAATGTCGCGCCCACCTCCGCACTGGCGAAAGTGAAGCTCTGACTGGCGGCCTCCGTGGCGTTGATCGCGCCATCGTCAAAACTGACGCTGTGCCCGCTGGGCGTTGTTGTATCCAGCGCTGCGGTATTAGTGACAGCCGTTGCGGCGTTGCCGGAGGTATCCGTCAAAATGACCGACAGAGTCAGGGTTCCGTCAGCAAGTCCGCTCAGATCCAGACTGGTGATTTGCTGGCTGGCGCTGGCGATGGTCCCGTTTCCGGTAACCGTCGTTCCGCCGCCGGAGCTGCTGATGCTGTAGCTATAGCTCGCGCCCACCTCCGCACTGGCGAAAGTAAAGCTCTGGCTGGCGACTTCACTGGCGTTAATTGTGCTGTCGTCAAAGCTGACGCTATGTCCGCTGGGCGCAGTCTGGTCCAGTGTCGCCGTATTCGTAACAGCGCTGGCGGCATTGCCAGCCGTGTCGCTCAGAGTCACCGACAAGGTCAGCGCACCATCATTCAAGCCAGACAAGTTTAGACTGGAAACCTGTTGGCCCGCGCTAGTCACTGTACCGCTACCAGTAACTGGCGTTCCGCCTCCGCTGGAGGAAACGCTGTAACTGAAGCTCGCCCCTACTTCCGCGTTGGCGAAAGTAAAGCTCTGGCTCACGGCCTCACTGGCGCTAATAACGCTGTCGTCAAAGCTCACACTCTGACCGCTGGGCGCAGTCTGGTCCAGAGACGTCGTATTGGTAACCGCCGTGGCGGCGTTGCCGGCGGCGTCAGTCAGGGTGACGGACAGTGTCAGGGTCCCGTCGGACAGTCCACTGAGATTGACGCCTGATATCTGCTGGTTGGCGCTACTGACCGATCCTGATCCTGTTACAGGCGTTCCTCCTCCAGCGCTGGTGATGCTATAGCTGTAGCCCGCGCCCACCTCCGCGCTGGCGAAAGTAAAGCTTTGGCTCGAGGCTTCACTTGCGTTTATGACGCTATCGTCAAAGCTCACGCTATGCCCCGCCGGAGCCGTTTTGTCCAGCGTGGTGGTGTTCGTAACTGCTGTAGCGGCGTTGCCGGCGGGATCGGTCAAGGTCACGGACAGGGTTAATGTGCCGTCATTCAGTCCTGACAGGTTGAGCCCGCTCACCTGCTGGCTGGCGCTGGTGATGGTCCCGTTTCCGGTAACCGTCGTTCCGCCGCCGGAGCTGCTGATGCTGTAGCTATAGCTCGCGCCGACCTCCGCACTGGCGAAAGTAAAGCTTTGGCTGGCGGCTTCACTGGCGTTAATTGTGCTGTCGTCAAAGCTGACGCTATGCCCGCTGGGCGCTGTGGTATCCACCGTGAACGCCGTAACCGCCAATGCCGTACTGGCGTTGCCGACCGCGTCAGTGACGGTAACGGTACAGTCGCTGTAGGTTCCATCCGACAACGCGCTGCTGTTGTCGGTCTGCGTCAGGGTAATGCTGTGATTGCCCGTACTGCCGATAGTCAAAGAGCTGCTGGTGCCGCAACTGCCGCCCAGACTGAGCGCTCCTGCTTCATCTGTGCTGAAGGTGATATTGGGCGTATTGTCATTGGTCGGCGTCGTAACGGGCGTGATCAAACTCAGAGTCGGCGCCGTGGTGTCAATTACCAGCGCTTTGTTAGCGCCCAGGGAATTCGTCGCGCCAGGGACGGCCAAAGTCAGGGTCGCTTCGTTACCTGCGTCATCGACAATAGACCCGCCATTCAGGCCAAGCGCGCCGGTTCCTGTGTAATCCAGATCCGTACTGGTATCGCCGGACTGCACAGTATAGGCGAAATTCAACGTAGAGCCGCCGGAACCGGAGGCGTAATTGACGTTTTGATCGGTTGCGCCGGTTTCTAACTGCAATTGCGGCGTGCCGGAGACGAACACGGATTGGTCGAACAGGATTTGGATAGACACGCCATCTCCCGCTTTATAAGACCCGTTGCCGGTTGACGAGGTAACGGAGGAAACTGTCGGCGCCTGGGTATCCACAGTCGCATTGCTGGTGTCCGAAACGAAGGCGGTGTTACCCGCGTTGTCCGTAGCGGTCACGGAGATATTCAGATTACTGCTGTCGATAGCCCCGGCGACCAGCGTGTAGGTCGCCGTCCAGGTGTCGCTGCTGTTGGAAGCGCTGACTGGGGCCCCGCCGCCAAAGGCGGTGAAGTTTACGGTCACAGTACTAATCGTGTCGCTGTTATTGTCGCCCGTCGCGGCGGTGTCGTTCCAGGTTGCCGTGACGATATCGCCAATCTTGTAGGCCCCGCTGGTTCCGGTGGCGCCCGAAATTGAGACCTTGGCGTCGGTCAGCGTCGGCGCAACATTATCCACCGTGACATTATCCGCGCCAGCGGTGGCTTTGGTGTTGCCGGCATTGTCGGTAGCGGTGACGGTGACATTCTGGTTTGTCGCGTCGATGGCGCCGGAGAGAATGGTGTAGGTCGCCGTCCATGTGTCGGAGCTATTGCTGGCGGCGACGGAAGAGCCGCCAAAGGCGGAGAAGTCGACGCTCACGCTGCTGATAGTGTCGCTGTTATTCTCTCCGCCGCTGGTATTGTTCCAGGTAGCGGTGACGATATCGCCAGTCTTGTATGCGCCGCTGGTTCCAGAGCCGCCGGACAGGGAAATATTGCCGGAAGTCACCGACGGCGCCACATTATCCACCGTGGCGCCAGTGGTGTCCGCGGTGGTTTTGCTGAGACCGTCTACATCCGTCGCCGTGACGGATACATTCAGGTTGGTTCCGTCAATTGAGCCGGACGTAATCAGGTAGGTCGCGGTCCAGGTATTCGCCGAATTGCTGGCGGCGACGGAAGAGCCCCCGCCGAATGCGGAGAAGTTAACATTTACGCCAGTGATATCGCCATTGTTATCGCCGGAGCCCGTGTCATCCCAGATGGCGGTGACGGTATCGCCAATTTTATATGCGCCGCTGGTTCCAGAGCCGCCGGATATGGAAATCTTGGCGTCAGTGACGGTGGGCGCCACAATGGAAAGTGCGACGTCGTTGCCGCTGGAGCCGAGATAGCTTACGGTCAGCGGCAGACCATTTAGCGTCGTGGATTTATCCCCTTCTGACAGCCCGTTGAAAATGCCGCTGACAGCATCGCTGGCGTCATTACTAATGATCACGAAACTTTCGCCGCCGCTGCCGGTGTAACTGCCGATGACGCTCAAGGTTCCGCCCAGAGTGACTGTACCGGTGACATTGTATTGATCATAGCTGGAGCCGGCTGTGGTACCGTTGATGCGCGTCACCAGCGTTCCGCCGCTGTTAACGGTGAGACCGTTACCCAGGGTGAGATCGCCGGGGGAGCTTCCTATCTGCAGCGTAGCGCCGCTGTTCACGGTCACCAGACCACTGATGGAGCCCTCGCCCTGCAGGGTGGTTCCGCTGGCGACGCTGACTGCGCCTCCGACAGCGCCGCTGACATCCATGGTTCCAGCGGAAAGAGCTATGGACCCGGTATTGGTGTTGGTTGCGCTCAGCGTCAGCGTTCCCGCACCGGTTTTAGTCAGTCCGCCTGAGCCGCTGATCACGCCGGACCAGGTTAACGCGTTGGCGTGGCTGATCGTCCCATTGCTGGCGCCCAGGCTGAGAGCGTTGTCGATAGTTACCCCGGAGCCGGTCACAATGAGTGAGCCGCCATCCAGCGTCAGCGTACCTGACCCGAGGTTGCCGTCTCCGGCGATACTGACGCTTCCTGCGGTGACGTTAAGCCCGCCTGTCTGGGTCTGGGAGCCAGATAACGTCAATGTTCCCGCTCCGGATTTGGTCAGGGAGCCGGAGCCGCTGATCACGCCAGACCAGGTAATATTGTTAGCGTTGCTCAACGTGGCGCTGTCTTCCATGGTCAGGTTATTGGCGATGGTGACACCCGACCCCGTCACACTGAGAAGGCTATTAAGTTTTAATGTCACATTACCTGACCCCAGATTGGAGCTATCTGTGACAATCAAACCGTTTGTTCCGTTAATAGAAGCCCCGCCGGAAAAAGTATTAACGCCTGACAAAGTCAATGCAGGACCGCCGGTTTTAGAGAAACTGCCGCTCCCTGAAACCACGCCCGACAGAACCTTGGCGCCGCCCAACGCCGTAACTGTGCCGCCTCCGGCCCCGAGTACGATGGAGTTATCGACGGTAAAGGTTGCGCCTGTCAGGTTCAGCGAACCGCTATCCAGCGTAATGGCGCTGCTGGAGAGATTAGCGTCACTGGAAATCGCCAGCGTTCCCGCCGAGACAGTGATCGCGCCGCTGAAAGAGGCTGAGTTCCCCGTGTTCGACAGCGTCAGCGTTGACGCGCCGATTTTCGTCAAAGCGTTGGAACCTGACAACAAACCGGAGGCAGTGACACTGCTGCTGACGCTGAATGTGCTGTCCGCCGCGACATTGATGGCGTTGTTGATCGTGGTCGATCCAGTCACATCCAGTGTCCCTCCGTTCAACACCAGCTGCCCACTTCCCACATTACTGTCAGACGCGATGCTGAGTGCGCCTACGCTAATCGTGGTGGCGCCGCTATAAGTCTGAATTCCAGTCAGCGTCAGCGTGCCCGCGCCGGTTTTGCTCAGGCTGCCGGTACCTGCAAATATGGTTCCAATGGACCCTGTGTCGCCGCTGCCGTTATTCATTGTCAGCGTGACGCCGCCGCCCAGGGTCAGCGTTCCGCCAGAGATGGTGGCGCCGGTGGCTGAATCCAGGTCCAGAGTCAGGCTCTCCGCCAGACTGGAAGCAGATGTAGCGGATATCGTCTGCCCCGCCATGGTGCTGGCGAGAATCAAAGTTTGCGTACCCGTTACGTCCGCATTGGCGATGGCGATAGCTTCGCTGAAACTTACCCCATTGGTCTGATCGATAGAGGCCGTATCAGTGGTGTTAGTGATGTAGATGCTGTCGGACTGCACGGTGGCGTCCGCGGTGGTGGACTTGGAGCCATCGCTTAAGGTGAAGCGGATTGCGGCGTTCCCTCCCGGTGTATCATTGCGATAGGTGATACGGCTCATGACATTCGATACCAGCGCCGTCGTCGCGGTAGTGCTGGAGCTGTTAAACGTGATCGACAATACGCCATTGGCGTTGGTGAATGAGGCGAAGCTTTGCCCTAAAGATTGCAAATCACTCCCATTGACCGTAAACGCAGCGCCGCTGGTGTTAAACCCGAACAGATCGCTGGTGACGGCGCCGCCAACCCGCTGTACGGTCAAGGTTCCGCCGGAGTAGTCTCCATTGCCGCCATTGAGGGCATCCAGCTCCGTATCGCTGCCGCTGGCGTCACCGCCAGAGTCGAGATTCACGGTTCCTCCAACGCCAGCCCAGGAGACGGAATCACCGTTAAGATTGGAGATGACGGGAGCGTTATTAATGGTGGAGGTGATGGACGAGCTGTTTGCGCTGCTTAGCCCGCCTGAAGTGGCTTTCAGCGCAATGGTATCGGTGGCGCCGCCGTTGGTGTACTGCAACGCCAGGTTGGTATAAGTGGCGGAGCCGCTGCTGGGCGTGAGCGTGACCGTGGTTCCGGAGCCGTCGCCGTCGCCGGTTCCCGACATGCTGTTGACGGTTCCATCCAGCACGCCATCGTTAGGGTCCGTTACGCTAAGCGCAATATTCGTGCTATAACCGACATCCAGCGTACTGGAGCCATCCACCGCCTGCACTACCGGAACGGTGGTAAAGCTGGTGGAAGAGCCGCTATCAATACTGGTCGGCGCCGGCTGCGTGGAAAATATCAGCTGGGTCGCCACCACATCCGAAGTAACGGTATTGGACGTCCCATTGCTGAGACCAGAAGCGGTGGCGGTTAAAGCAAAGTTTTCCTGGTCCGCTGTGGCGGTGTAGGCCACGTTTGTAAAGGTGGCGACGCCGATGACGGGCGTCTTTGTCGTTGTGCCGGACAAAACGCCGCTGCTGGATTCAGACAGACTGATGTCGCTGGCGTAATCCACATCCACGTTGCTGAAAATATCCGTCGCCGCCACGACCGGTTGCGTAGTCAGCGCCGAGCCTGAGGTGGAGCCCGCTGGCTGTGTCGAAAACGTCAGCTGGGACGCGACGATATCCAACGTTGTGCCGGAACCATTGGTGACAGCGCTTTGACCGCTCGCCATCTGCGTGCCGGATGCCCCCACCACAAGATCGCTATCGCCATCCACACTGAGAATAATGGTGTGATCTTCGGTTAACCCTGTGGGGGTCCCGTAATAGCCGCTGACTGTGTAAGTTTCGCTGCTATTGTCCGCAACGGAAATGCTCAGGCTGGAAAAAGTGACGGTGTCCGAGGCGCCGTTGTAGCTGCCGGCGACGAAGCTGGCGTCATTTCCGTTCAGTCGCCAGATAATATTGCCTCGCTCTGTATCCGAGCTGGTGCCGGTGACATTCAGGACGACCTGACTGACGGTCATGGGCAGGCCATCCCCACCTCCGCCATCCGTCAGGGTGAAGTCGAACAGATTCACCGCCTCCCCGGCTGTGTCCACGGTGGAGCTTAACCCCACAGGTTCCGTGACGACGGCGGAGGCGGTCAGGGTTCCGTCGGAATCTTTCCCGGATTGCAGGTTGGTGAGGGCGATATTATCCAGCTTCACCCAGTGCATGGTGGTGCTGTCGGCATACTGGATCGTAAAGCTGGTGATGTCCGTCCACTGCGCGCCGGAAAAGCTGATCGTGGTTCCCGAACTGGCGCTGACCGGGCCGGATGAATCCTGGGTTCCGCCTTTGCTGGAGGTGATCCTGATCGTTTTGGTAGGGGCGCCAAAGCCTTGATAGATATAGATGCTGCTCAGACTGAAGGTTTCGCCGCCGGTGAAATAAACGCTGGTCGTGGTTTGCAAAGACGTGTTAGTGGAAACGTAGACATACCCGGTGTTGTAGTTGTACAGATCTTTGGAGCCGCTGCCGCCGGATTTAACTTTGATAGTGTATGAGGTGCCGCTGATCGTGTAGCTTTTGGCGTTGGCGTAACCTGTCGGCATATTGCCCAGGGCCAGCGTACCGCTGAATGGCAATATCGAGGTGTAATCCACCATCGCGATAGAGTCGAAACGCGGCCTGGTTTTGATGTCGCCTTTTTTGATTTCCAGGTCCCAATCGCCGCCCAGTCCTTCCGCGCCAGTGAGATCGTTGGAGGCGGCGACGTCCACATGAGCGGCTGCGGACACCAGCTCCAGCAACGCCTCCCCTTTTTCACTCTGCGCCAGATTACAGCCATAAAACATGACGTCCGCGCCATCCTTCATCGCCCGATCCATGGACGCCAGCGTGTTGATCTCCTGGCTTAGCGCCTCCTTGTTGACCACAGAGTCGCCGAGGTAAAGCGCCCCATCCTGAGCATGGGAAAAGATATGCAGGGCCTCAAGGTTGCGATAGCGAGACAGAATCGCCGTTAACTGCGCCAGACCACTTTCTCCCTCGCGCAATACTTCAAACGCCACGCCCGCCGCCCGCTGTTCATAGATTCGATGCTTCTCAGGCACGGCGGCGTCGATAATCACCAGCTCTTTGGTCGCCGTGGCGTTGGCCAGCTCCAGTTCGTCAGCCGTTGAGCGTGGCGCGGGAGTGCGCTCCCATCCCGCCGACAACGCATTTCCGACAGGCAGCGCCGCAGCAGAACCCTGCGCCAGCAATCCGGCATAGGCCCCGCCAGAACTTCCCCGCCGTCCGCCCTGATAGGAATACCCACCGCCTGCGCCCAAGCCCGCATGTGAAGCGCCGCTCAGTCCCAGGGAAACAAAGACAGAGGTTAATCCATTCAGCAGAAATCTATTCATAAGTCTGACTCGCTATCGGACATCGCAGATGTCCGTGTTATCCATAAGTCTTCGCCTGACGCTGCTATTGCTTGGGCGCGATGCAACTCGCATTGGTCCCGGAGGTATCAAGCCAAAACGCCAACTCACTGTATTTCTTGAAAAGATCGGGAGGCAAAATGCTGGGCCTGGGGCGAAACTCCACTTTCTTCTTCACCCGGTGCAGACCTTTTACGCCGATGGCGTGATCAAATTCATCGGCGTCGAATTCAACGTGGTCGAAATCATGGGGAAATTCTCGCTGCTCAATGAACTGATACAGGAGAGATATGGTTTTCTGGGGGTATTGGGTCAACAGATCGTAATCGATCAATAACAGCCGGTCGGACAACTCGCCATAGAACGCTTCTTTCAGCGCCGTTAACGCCATGCCGACCGAACCGCTTTCCGCGGCGAGCGCTTCACATCGCGTATAAACGGTCTGTCGGCTCTGCGGATTAAACATGCGACTGTATTCAAACGGATTGGAGCGACACACCCTTTCAAAGCTGTCCATGACCCACGCAGGATTACGCACACAGCAGATCACTTTGAAGTTATCGAACAGCTCCACCAATTGATACAGACGGGCGGGCCACATGCGATTGGTGTCGAAAATTAACGCATAGTCCGCATTCGGCTGATAGTAGGCGTCAAAAATCCCCCTGCAGATCAGCCGGCGCCGGTTTTCGTCAAACAGCGTATAGAACTCCGACTCCGCGCCCATCTGCTCCAGGCATCCACTCATCAGAGCGCAAATCGGGCTGCTGATTGCGGCGTAAAAACGGGGATTTTGTCTGAGAATAGCGGATAAAAGCGTAGACCCCGACCGGGGCAATCCTGCAATGAAGTGAACCTGGCTTTCCATGAAATAGATACTGTCTCCCAACCCTGGACCGAGATATGACCTCTCTCCGAAGAGGATTTCCAATCCATCTCGACCTGATTTTTATTGTGTTCAGAATATGATCAAGTATAGAGCACTCAGGTATTTCGCAAGCCGTGAGTAAAAAAGAAATAAAGTGGGTGAGAGTGTGAATGGGAGATAGGGGGGCAATATCAACATGCATTTTGAAAACGTAGTAACCAGCGCTTGAACATGCCTGAGTCTGACTTTCTTGCTGCTTAAAAAAACGCCAACTAATCTTCCCTTTACGCATTTCCTTAAATGCAGACCATTCCGGCTGTTTAGTACTCTCGATACCAACCTGTTGGCTGACGTCCTGTCGGCGCAGCAGGGCTGTACAAGGATCAAACAAGGAGACGCCTCGATGACTCCGTATATCGGACAAATAAGCATGATGGGATTTGGCTTTCCACCTGAAAGCTGGGCGCAGTGCAATGGCCAGATCCAACAAATCACCCAAAACCAGGCATTGTATTCTCTCATTGGCACTTTCTTTGGTGGAAACGGCACATCAACCTATGCGCTACCAGATCTTCGTGGACGAACGCCAGTTCACCTCGGCGCGTCATATTCCTCCCAAGTAGGCGTCACCGGCGGATTAGAGCAAGTCACTATTACTGAGTCCACCATGGGGGCTCATATCCACCCCGTTTACGCCTCATCGTCTCCTGCGGATAAAGGCGGCCCCAAAAACGACCGCATATTCGCTGAAACACCAGATATTTACTGCTCTGCAGACAATCTGACCACAATGAACTCGCAAGCGATTGGCTTTAATGGCGGAAGCAGCGGCAGCGTAACGCCTCACGCTAACATGCAGCCGTCGCTGACGATTAATTTCTGTATCGCGTTATCCGGCGCATACCCTCAACGCAACTAGTCACAGCAAAGGAGATGCATCATGTCAGATTCTTTTCTTGGTGAAATCAGAATGTTCGCAGGACCTTTTGTTCCGGTGCAGTGGAGCTTTTGTAACGGACAAGTCCTTACCATTGCTCAGCAGTCCGCTCTATACAGCCTGCTGGGAACAGCCTACGGAGGAGACGGAACAGTAAGTTTTGCACTACCGGACATGCGAGGGCGCGCGCCCATTCACACTGGAACCGGGTCGGGATTGACCCCTCGACCATTGGGTAGCGTCACGGGTACGGAAACGGTGACGCTGACCATGGCGAATATCCCTTCTCATACGCACGCCCTGCAGGCGTCTAACAACGCAGTGACAACGAATGTCAGTCCGTCGAACCAAGTGACAGGAGTCACAGACGTCAGTTTCTATACAACGACGACAGACCCGACAAGCATTACGACCTTATCGCCGCAAGCGATCGGCAACAACAGCGGAGATGGAGCACACTCTAACATCATGCCCTATCTCGCACTGGCTTTTATAATTTCCATGAACGGAACATACCCGACCCGCAACTAACTATAGGAGCAAGGAGCCATGTCTGACCCGTTTTACGGCGAAATCCGCATGTTCACCTATCAATTCGCACCTGCAAACTGGGCGTACTGTAGCGGACAAATATATCCAATTAGCCAAAACCCTGGGTTATATGCCGTCATTGGCACTCTTTACGGAGGAAATGGCGCGACTAATTTCGGTCTTCCAAACTTGCAGGGACGCGCCACTATTGCTTGGGGAACAGGGACTGGGCTGAGTGGATACCAACCTGGGCAAAGCGGCGGCAACTCTACGATCCAGCTGACATCCAGTCAAATTCCCTCTCATAATCATACGTTAAGCGCGGTGACCAGCGCAGGAACCACACCTGAGCCCGGAAACCAGTTATTTGCGTATCAGGGAGGTGACGTCCAGCCAGACTACAAGCAGCCTCCTTTGGGTACGCTGGTTACCATGTCTAACCAGATGCTTGCAGTCACTGGCGCATCGGCAGGACATGAAAATAAACAGCCCTTTCTGTCCATACCATTTTGCATTGCGCTAGACGGAGTGTTTCCACAGCGCAACTAGTCAACATACGCCGCAAAAAGGGCGCTACGCGCCCTTTCACTTCTTAGTAAAGCGTCATTTTCCCAAGTGCCTCTAACCTATTAATAACGAAGTAATTATCATCACTGAATTGTACTCCCCACTTCCCTGACGAAATACTCCCGCAACCACTCATGCGCAGGGTCTCTGTGCGAACGTTCGTGCCAGAACATGGACATTTCGAACCCCGGTATCTCCACCGGAGGTTCAACGACGCGGTATTTGTCGTTGTCGGCGACAAGTCGCGAGGGCAGCATCGCCACCAGATCCGAAGTGGCGATGACTTCTCTCAGAAACAGGAAGTGAGGCACGGAGAGTACAACGCGACGCTCCAAGCCGGACTTCGCCAGCTGTTCGTCCGTTGCGCCATAAAATCCGCCTCCATCTTTGGAGACAATGACATGCTCCAGTCGGCAGAACTGATTGAGCGTCGGCTTGCGCTTGAGTTTTGTATGGCCTGCGCGCCCCACCAGCACATAGCGCTCTTGAAACAACGCCTGTTGATGCAACCCTCGCGGCGCGTCCTCCGTCGTGTGAAAGATCAGGTCAACCTCCCCTCTCTCCGCCTGTCGGGCGAGCATGGCCGGCACGATATCCAGCACCGCCAGCCTTGAATCAGGGGAGAGCTCACGTAAACCGGGCAATGCCGGCTGTAAAACGGTTGACTCGCTGTAATCCGAAGCCGCGATGCGCCAGGTATGACTCGCAACAGAAGGGTCAAAGTCGCGAGTTGGCGCAACGGCCTCAGCCAAAGACGCCAACGCCAGACGCAGCGGCTCGCGCAGCTCCTCCGCTCTCGCCGTGGGACGCATGCCCCGCGGCCCTGGCAATAGCAGCGGGTCATCAAAGTATTCCCGCAATTTGGCGAGATGGATGCTGACAGAAGGCTGGGACAGATGTAGCCGCTCCGACGCCCGGGTCACATTGTGTTCCGTGAGCAGCACATCCAGCGTCAGCAGAAGGTTTAAATCCAATCGGTGGAAATTAATCACAACAATACCTGGAATTTCAGAAATTCATTTCAACAATACCTTAGCACTCCTTATTCTGAGTGAACACAATCTTCACGCTACGTAAGGAGCTGTAATGAAAGTTCTACTGGTTTACGCCCATCCAGAGCCAAAATCCTTGAATGGTTCAATCAAAGACTTCGCTGTCCGTCGTCTCGAAAACACGGGTCATGAGGTTCAGGTTTCTGATTTATATGCGATGAACTGGAAAGCAGCGCTGGATGCCCAGGATAACACCGCGCGGAATCCGCAAGACCGCTTTAATCCGTCTATGGATTCCAAAAGCGCCTTCGAGAATGGCGTTCAGAGCAAAGACATCGAAGCGGAGCAACAAAAGCTGCTTTGGGCTGACGCCGTCATTCTGCAATTCCCGTTATGGTGGTTCTCAATGCCCGCGATCTTAAAAGGCTGGATCGACCGCGTGTACGCCTACGGTTTCGCCTATGGCGTGGGAGAGCATTCAGACTCCCACTGGGGCGACCGTTACGGAGAAGGAACCCTGGCGGGAAAACGCGCCATGTTGATCGTCACAACGGGAGGCTGGGAATCCCATTACAGCCCGCGAGGCATTAACGGCCCCATCGACGACATTCTGTTCCCCATCCAGCACGGTGTCCTATTTTATCCCGGCTTTGACGTGCTGCCGCCCTTCGTCGTCTATCGCACCAGCCGCACCGATGACGACACATTCTCCAACATCTGCGACCAACTCGGACAGCGACTCGACACTCTTTGGAGCACTCCACCCATCCCCTATCGCCAACAAAACAAAGGCGCTTACCGGATTCCAGAGCTGACGCTGCAACCAGAAATCGCGCCGCAGGCGACGGGTTTTTCTGTGCATGTAGGTGAGTGATTTCAGCATGACGACGATATGACTTAATAACCGGGCGCATGGATGCGCCAGCTCGGAGAGGAACAGTGAGTGACAAGGTTTACCTGCTCACTCTACGCAACAGTGAATTGACTATTCCCCGGTTTTTCCTCTCTTTTGTGCAATTTAAACTCCCTCCCCCTGATTTAAATTCATACCGATTAACCCAAAATACAGGCGGAGGGTTTATGACCAATCTCGATATCATCAAAAGCACTTATGAAGGCGCCAATTCAGAGGAAAATGGCCGTAATTTGTTGAAGCATCTGGCGACGGATGTCAGATGGACGGAAGCCGCTGGGTTTCCCTATGCCGGCACGTACATTGGCCCCGAAGCGATTGTTGAGAATGTATTTAAGCGTCTGGCGGCGGATTGGGATAACTATCAATTCACTGTGGAAGGCTATGTCGCGCAGGATGACAAAGTCGCGGCCTATGGAAATTATTCCGGGGTCTATAAACAGAGCGGTAAACACTTCACCGCCCGGGTCATGCATCTGTGGACGCTGAAGCAGGGAAAAATCGTCAGTTTTGAGCAGTTTGTCGACAGTTTGCCTGTCGTAGAAGCGACGCGCTGAACCGCCACGCTTAAATAAAATATCTATATTTGTTAATGAGTTAGCTATAGCAACAAAAACCGGTTTGAGCTACTCTACTTGTGGTTTTTCCCACGCGCCGCCCAACGCCATTTTCGCTACGCATTCATCAGCGAACTATTCCTGGCGTTATTCCAAGGCGCGTCTCTTTCCGCCATTTACAGGAGGTTTTATGGCCAGCATCAGCGTGCAAAACTTAACTTATCGCTTTGATAACGGCGACACCCTGTTTTCCGATCTGACGTTCACTCTGGACGATAAAGTCACCGGGCTGGTCGGACGCAACGGGGCGGGTAAGTCGATTCTGGCGGCGTTGCTGACAGGGGATAAGACGCCCTATTCCGGTTCGGTCACCACTTTTTGCCGAGTGGGCTGGCTGCGACAGATTGGCGCGGAGGAAAAGCTTGTTCAGCATGAAACTATCAGCGATTTTCTAGGTGTTCGCGATAAGCTGGAAGCCCTCTCCCGAGTCGCTGAGGGCGGATGTGAGTCTCATGATTTCGAACTGATCGGCGACAACTGGCTGCTGCGGGAAGAACTGGAGCAGCAATTATTAGCGCTGGGACTGCCTGTAGACCCCTTTTTACCCTGTCAGGCTCTGAGTGGCGGGCAGCTCACCCGGCTCGCACTGCATCAACTTTTCCAATCCGATTACGGCTATCTCATTCTCGACGAACCAGGCAACCACCTGGACGAACAGGGCAAACGCTGGCTGATCGAACAAATGCGGCGCTTCCACGGCGGCGTTCTGATCATCAGTCATGATCGCGATATTCTGCGTTGCGTGGACGACATTCTGGAGCTGAATAGCCTCGGCGTGCATCACTACGGCGGAGCCTATGACGTTTACGCCGAACAGCGCGCCAATGAACTGGCCAGCCAGGAACGACGCATCGACCATGCAAAGACGCAGATCAAACAGATGCGCCAAACCATGCAAAAGAACCGGGAAAAGGCGCAGCAACGGGCCGGCCAGGGCAAGCAGGTAGCGCGATCAGGCAGTCAGGCGAAGGTTCTACTGAACAGCAAAAAACAGGACGCGGAACGCGCCGGCGGCTCCCGGGAAAGCAACCAGAACCGCCAAATGGCGCAGGCGCAGGAGCAGCTCAGCAAGCTGAACAAGCAGCATGAAATGCTCAAACAGCAGAGCCTGTCCCTGGGCAAAACAGAAAAACGCGTCTCCCGCATTCTGGATATCACCGAAGTGCGCCTGCCTTATATCCAACAGGAAAACGACATCACCTTCTCTGTCGATTTTGGAGAGAAAATCCGCCTGTCCGGCGCCAACGGCAGCGGTAAATCCACCTTGCTGAAAGCTATCGCCGGACGCCTGTCGCCTGTTCACGGAGATATTCAGGTCCGCGCCGGACTGTGCTATCTGGACCAGCATTTCACTCTGTTGGATACCGCCAAGTCCGCACAGGAAAACCTGGCGCATTTCTGCCCTCATCTGTCGGAGACAGACCAGCGCACGCTATTGGCGGGGATTGGACTGAGGAGAGAGCGAGCGGACCAAGCCGTGGCCACCTTAAGCGGCGGTGAAAAAATGAAAGTCGCCATGCTGGCTATCAGTCATCAGCCCGGCGACACCCTATTGTTGTTGGATGAACCGGACAACCATCTGGACCTGGATTCCCGGCTGATGTTGGCGCAAGCCCTGCGTGATTTCACCGGCAGCTTGTTAGTGGTCAGTCATGATCAGGACTTTATCGCCGATATAGGCGTAAGTGGGGAGATAAGCCTGGACGGTGCAGCCTGAATACGGCATGACGCAAAGGCGTCATTCAGGGCGCCACGCGTAAACGTGATCGCCCATGAAGTCAGTCCGGCATACCAATAGCAATAAGCGTCGATCCTGTTACTGAGGAACCGGCACGCTGCTGTTAAAAATGTCCCGATGCAGCTTCCATTTCCCGGCTTCTTTTTTCCAGATAACAACGTATTTGCCTTGATCGAGCACTTGCCCGTCCTCACCTTCAAGCGCGAACTTGCCGACTTCAGACGCAGCGTCCCCATATCCCTCTACTTCGAGGGTCTCCAGTTTCATTTCCTTAACGCCCATGTCCATGAAAGCTTGAAACGCGCCTTGAATCGCCGGCTGCCCTTCCACAAAGTCGGCATGGGGAGGCATCAGTTGCGCATTATCGGTGTAGCAGGCGGCAATGCCAGCGGCGTCGCCCTGGCTGAAAGTGTTCATAAACACCTTCTCCGCCGCAAGAATAGCGGCCTGGACTTCTGTTGAAACGTTCATACTTACCTCCGCTTCATCAGTTAGGGGGTTGTTATTGCACTCAGGCTATCGATTAAAAAGTAGACGCATACGGACATTGAGGCAAATATCCAATAACGCGAAAATTAAGGAACCTTCTTTTATTTAGATACTTATTCTCAATACCACCTCAGGTATATTCAGGAATTTTCCAATAACAACCACCTCTTCTTTTTATAACGCGTCCACAGCCATATTCCATTTTGATTTTTAATTATTCCCTTTTATTCCTTTAATTCTTTCATCCCACACTATTTTACTAATAGCAACCTTAGCATCCCGCTCAACAATCTTCCAATCTTGGTCTTTTAATATTTCTTCAACATCAGGAATAGAATCGCCACTCTTCTCAATAAACGTTTTTATAGATTCATCAAGAAATAATAATACTTTCTTTTCTTCTTCATTAAATAATTCACCAAACCATTTCACATCTTTAACCGTTCTCATATAGTTTTCCCATTGAGCAAGCAATTCATCTGGGACATGAACAAAATAAACATTTTTCTTGTATTCAACCTGTTTAACCTCATCTGAAAGAAATTCCAAAGTATCTTTCAGATTACAAACGCAATTTTTAATTAATTTTTSAGAAACCATAAAGTGAATACCTCATAAATTAATTTCCAATATAAGGCATGTGTACAACCCATTAAAACTCTTCGGACTTTGGATATTCTTCTACAACATTACCATGAGTATCCAAATACTCGTCATTTCCATTTTTCCTAGGCCAATACCCTTGTTTTTATCTTTCATATTTAGGGAACCTCTAAATAACTCCCAGAATCAGTCATAATACGGCAGCCCAACTCAGCAGGAATGCTTTTCATGGAACAGATGGCTGCTCCAAAGCCGAAGACCAGGATAATAAGTGTAAGGTTAGCCGGGAAATCTTTCTGGAGCGAATAGATACGCTGATTCTCTGGAAAGGGCTGTAGAAGAAGGTCGCCCGCAATTATCCAAAGGATGAGAGTGGTCAGCCGCCGTATCCGCCATGCTCCGCGTTCACTGCATGCAACTGTTTTATAACCTCAGCGACCCCGCAAGTCGCACGGTTATATGCACGCATTTTTAGTTCTATCGAAGCATCCCTTCTTCGATGAGTGACAAGCTCGCCACGACCATTGTTCATCGATGGTCGCCGCGTTGCTTTTTAGAGTCTGCTGTAAACAATCACCGTGCGGTCAAGATAGGCTTCATCCGTCACCACATTCACCGTGCGCACCAGTTTATCGTCCACGCGATAAATCTGGTCGCTGATGGTGGTGTCGCCATCGTCATAGCGGAGAATGACTGAATATCGATTGGTTGGGGCCGCCCACGAGGGAATGTCGTCCGCCTGCAGAAACACGCCGGACTTGTGTGATTTCACCACGCCGCTGAACGGAACCACCTGCGGCGTCAAAACGCCGTCCGTGTCGAACCATTTAACCTGAGGCTCGCCCTCTTTTTCTTCAGTAAAGAAACCGCTTTGTTCTATGGTTAACGTCAACCCGCTAGCCGGAGCGACTCTATCCACCAACTCTTCGCCAGAGCCGCGCAGCCCTGATTTGATTCTGTCGTCATGCTCGCCGCCCGGCTCCTGTGCAATGTCACTGCTGACGGAAATGCTTCCATCCAGCAGCCATGTGCCGACAAGGGATTCTATGCTCATAGGGATACTCTTATAGGTAATATTCTATCTTGTTTCCTGCGCCTGATTTTTATTGGCGTCAGCGCCAATCCTACCTAATTTGCAGAGCGATTTGTTTTAAGAATTTCTAACGTTTTCGACAAGTTACACGTCGACACTTAACGCTGACATTCATATTAGTTTTAACAGCCTCAGGACCTTGATTGTCTGGAAGTGATAGAATCCCTTGTATCCTGCTGGAGCGTAGCGATATGGATCGGGAAATGATGAAAGAACTCGCAGACCAAGGCGCCAATAAACGCATTCGCAATCTGGCGAAACAGTATTCCGCATCAACGAAGCGCTGGTTATAAATTAGAAACTGCTTTCCTAGCCAAAGCCTGTCAGGGTCTCGCACAACCATGAAAATCACCTTATACGAATCTGTTGGAACCGCCATTATTATCAGTTGTAAATCCGGGGTGATTTACAGCAATCAAACCGGCGGAACCGCCTGCTTGCAGCCCGAATACGAAGGCGTATTGATCCCGATCGCGAACACAATTGGTATACCGGACTTGAATCTGGACAGCCCTGAAAATGAACTGGAAAATTACTTCACCGGCCACCCTTGGTTCGGCGTAGGGGCGACACTCGGCCTATCCGAAGATGACGCCCGGGCGATAGAAGCAATATTGAAAGAGTATGAGCTTGATGACCAAATCAGCGTCGACCGAAGTATGCTTCGTCAATCCCATGAAGCATGGATACATATCAATATTGTCGAAGTGGAAGGCCGCTCACTTTTCAACGGCTTCGGCCCTTATCCCAGGAAAGGCGTGCTGACCTGGCAGAACAGCGATTGACGCCCCGTTCGCATTAAACCTGCCGAAGAACCTCCCAGCAAGATTATCCGACTCAGCCCCCCACCACTCCGTTCGCCCTGAGCCTGTCGAAGGGCTTTCCAAAGCGCCTCCAAACCAGTCGGCTCAAGTGGACGTTATTTCCCGTTGGGTCAGTTTTGCTCAAGGCCAGTACGCGACTGCCGCCCTTCGACAAGCTCAGGGCGAACGGTTTCTTGGTGGTTGTTATTATCCAGACAGCCGATCGCTGCCGCCTTTCCGATAAAGGAGAGGACACATAAGCAAACCACAAACGACAACCCCACCCCGTTCCGTCGAAGGCCATCCTGAAGACTACTCGACTAGGCACCCCCGTTCGCCCTGAGCCTGTCGAAGGGCCTCCCAGAGCGACAAACTTATCCTGCTTCCGCCCACTTTCGAATTTGATCAATCGTCGCTGTCGCCCCGCCGCAGACAATCACCAAAATCCTGTCGAACGTCGCCAGAACAGGATGGTTTTCATACACAGCCGCCAGACTGGCCCCGCACGCCGGCTCGACCAAAATACAGTGATCCGTCAGAAAGCGCTCACAGGCGGATAACGCGCTGGGGTCAGAGACGACGACACTATGAATACTATGCTGCCTCGCACACTCCAGGGCTCTTGTCGATACCCGCTTGGCGCCCAAGGATGTGGCGATGCTGTCGATACGCTCAAGCTCCACACTATGACCAGCCTCCAACGCCGCGTGAAAGGACGCTGCGCCTTGAGTTTCAACAGCGATAACGGGAACATCCGCCCACTGACTGCGCTGCAAGCCCTCGACCACGCCAGAGAGCATGCCGCCGCCTCCCACACAGAGCAGCACCGCGTCCGGCTTCATTCCCGTCTTGGCGACTTCATCTATCATGGTCGCATGTCCCCGCCACAGCAGAGGATCATCAAAGGGATGAATAAAGGCGTCCGTGGCGCCAACCAGCGCCAGCGCATGCTCATTCGCCTCCTGCCAGCTTCCGCCGTGAACGATTACTTCCGCTTGCTCCAGACGCAGCAGCTCTTTGGCTCTTTCTGTCGTGGTTTCCGGCACGACCACGAGGGCGGGAACGCCCAAACGACGTCCCGCGTAGGCCACCGCCAACCCGGCATTGCCGCCGGATGAGGAGATAAAACGCTGCGCACCCTGCGCTTTATGATGCTCACAGGCGGCGCCCACGCCTCTAATCTTGAAAGAGCCCGGCGGCTGCAGCGCCTCCAGCTTCAACCAGATCGAACGTTGCGACGCCATGCTCAATGGTCGCGATTCCAGCAAAGGCGTTTCGATATGCAGGCTCATTACGCTCCCCTCATCTCCTCGTGATTTTGTATGGAAAATATTCCTGTCTGGACGGACGATAGCTCAGAAAGAACTACCTGCCTTGTAAAATATTGACGCTGTTCCCAGCCTTCCAGCAGATGATAAGGCTTGCTATAGTCCTTTTGCTCCGTAGGTTTCACGTCTGACTTCAGCTATTCCGATCGCCCATGAATGACAGCATTCAGTATCAACGCAGCGCCGACATCCCCGGACTGGTGCTTGGCGCAGGTCGCTTCGCCCAGTTTGATTTCGGCCGTCATTATCATCTGGATTATCACATCGGTATCGTTACTGAAGGCGTGCAGCGTCAGCAATACAAAGGGGAGACACGGGTTCTGGGCCCCGGTTTTATCTCGCTGATGCCACCGGGAGAAATTCATGACGGCGCCTGCGATAGCGACGCCTACACGCTAAAGACCTTTAGAGCGCCTTACAATCTGATGCAGGAGGCCAGCGCAGAACTGAGCGACGTGCATCTTGGCCCGGAACTGTTTGGCAATGTCTTTGAGGATTCAGCGACTGCGACCCGTCTTTTTCATCTTCACAACGCCATGCGCTCAGAGAGAGTTTCCACGCTGGAGATTCAGTCAGAATGGCTGTCAGTGCTGGAGGCATTATTCACGTATACAAGGGCCATCAAACCCAGACGCGATCCCAATGCCCTCTCCCATGCTCAGTGGCGACGCATGCAGGATTACTGTCTGGCGAATCTCTCTGAAAAAATCACTTTGGACGATTTAGCCACCCTATGCGGACTGGGCCGATTCCTCTTTCTCCGCCAGTTCAAACGCACAGTAGGCATGACGCCCCACGCCTGGCTATTACGACTCCGCCTGGAACAAGCCTGCGCCCTGCTGACCCAAGGCTCCCTCTCCATCGCACAGATCGCCCAACGCGTCGGCTTCTACGACCAAAGCCATTTTAACCGGAGTTTCAGACAGGCGTTTGGGGTGGCTCCGTCGGGGTATTAGGTGTGAACAGACGCAATAGAACTACTGGCCATATTGGATTCGCTTGAAAGAAACGGCGCCTTTTGAATTTGCTGCTGTCGAAAAGAATGTCCCCGACATGCTGTCGCTTGACTCGGCGACTAAATGAACAAAGGTTGAGCTTTTTCTGATTAGCCCATCCTCCTTTAAAGTTAAGTCGACCAGATTATCAGAAAAGAATTTATACGTTATCGTGCCTGAAATTTCAGAATGGCTTCTCTTGGAAGGGTGATACGCAATGGACTCGCTATTTGTTTCTTCCGCTACCTTTTCACCTAAACCAGAAATACCAAGGCCATTTTGGATTAGAAAATTTCATGAGTAGCTGTCATTCCCTTGTATGGGTTGTACTCGGAATTCTCAACATAGAACTCTACTTTCCAACGCCCACTCAAACGATCAACTTTATAGAAATAGTCGTTCCAAAGCCCAAATATGATGGCTATCAGAACTGCGGAAATTATGTTCTCACCAACCCCCTTTAAACGACTTGGCAATCCTTTTAATTTTCTAACCACTAATTTCATAACGCCAATCACTGTGGAATTGCCAAACGTAGCGCTATCATCACATTCCCTCCCAACTTTTGAGATTGAAGTGGTAAATGTTCCGGCTCAGAATAAAAACTTAGACTCGCCAACTCTGTACGGCAAATACAAATTCACGCGCAAGGTTATATAACCTCTTGCACTGACAAGGGTGACGCCTTTACTCATCATCTCATTACCTGCCAGATCAAAATCGCCAACAACGCCAACGATACCCCCTGCCAAAACATCACCGGATTACGCTCCAGAATAGGAGGCCGAGTCTGGTTGAGGTAGGCGGGGTTTGGGTGGCGAAGGTCGTGGAGGAATTCCGAGATTTCGGTGTAGCGTTTGTGGGGATTGGGCTGGACGGCTTTCTTGAGGGTGGCGTCGATCCAGGCGGGAATGTCTCGTTCTTCGCTGAGCACGGATTTGTAGGTGAGTCGTTTCTGTGCGCCGGCGGTGCGGGTTTTGGCGACGTCGGCGCCATAGGGGAATTCGCCGGACAGCAGATGATAGGTCAGTACGCCCAATGAATAGAGATCCGAGCCAGGGGAGCCGACTTCTCCCAGGAAGTATTCCGGCGCGGCGTACAAGGCGGCGCCGAGCAGGTTGGGCTGGCGCAGCCCTTGATCGTTCTCCGCGACGCCGCCTACCCGGGTTGAGCCAAAATCTATGATTTTCACCACGCCGGACGCATCAATCATCAGGTTGTCCGGTTTTAAGTCCTGATGCAGCATGTCCATGCGGTGAAAAGCCATCAGCCCTTTCGCCGCTTGCTCCACAATGCCCCTCACCGTTTCCAGATCCGGTCGCGGGTGATCCCGCAGCCACTGGTTCAGCGTTCGGCCTTCGATGTATTCACTCACCGTGTAGAGATAGCGCCGCGGTCGCTCGAATTGCGCGGCCTTCGCCACATGCAGGCTATTGATGCGGCGGGCGATCCATTCTTCCATGAGCAGGCGCTCCAGATAGGCGGGATCGCCCTGCTGATCCGTCGCTGGCGTTTTTATTACCACCTTGGTGTTGGAGGTAGTATCTACCGCCAGATAAACATGACTGCGACTGCTGGTTTGCAGGCAGCGCAGGATTTGATAGCCATCAAACTCCGCTCCGACCTGCAAAATCGGGGGAAGCGGCAGGGTTTCCACCTGTTGTTGAAACAAAGAATCCACGTCACAAGGCAGCGCGTCTACGCGAATGATCTGCAGCGTCAAATTGTCCTTGCTGCCCTGCTCCAACGCATGATCGACCATGCGTTTGGCGATGGCGTCCAGGTCATCGGGCTCCTGTAACGCCTCGATTAAAGTATGGGCGTCACAGTATTCATACACGCCGTCGGTGGCCATGATAAAGATATCGCCCAGCTTGAGCCGCAATGGTTGGTAGTCGATTTCAATATGCTCTCTGAATCCCAGCGCCCGACTCAGATAGCTCTGACTTTGCGACACCCACAAACGGTGATCGTGGGTCAGCTGCTCCAGAGCGCCGTCCCGCAGACGGTAAACGCGGGTGTCGCCGACATGAAGGATATGCGCAATGTCGGATTTGAACACCACCGCGCTAAACGTACAGACGTAGCCTTTTTCCTTGTCATAACGATACACGCTGCGCTGGCCTTCGGCATACAGCCAGGAGTTGGTCGCCCGCAAAACCCGTTGGGCCGCATGCTGCACAGTCCAGGCGTCGGAGGTGCAGAAGTAGTCTTCCAGAAAGCTTTTCACCGCCGTCTCACTGGCGATCTGACTGACCGAGCTGCTGCTGACCCCATCGGCCATCGCAAACGCAGCGCCTTTCATCGTCAGTTGCACGCCCTTGGGAACACAACCGCCATGAAAATCCTGATTGATCTCTTTGCGGCCTTTATCGGTCCATTGACCGAAGGAAAGCGTCAGCTCATTGCGCATAAATATAGTGAGCCCCGACGTCCGTTCGCAGACGCCGGCAACTGTCCTCAGGTGTTGTGTAATCAGGCGCTCCGATCAAGCCATCGCTTCTTTACCGGACGCCGCCAGCTTGCGTTTCGGCGCTGTTTTGTAGTGAGTGCTGTACAGGGTCAGTCCGGTGAAAGCCAATCCACCCACCAGATTACCCAGCGCCGTCGGAATTTCATTCCAGATGAAGTAATCCATGATAGAGAAATCGCCGCCCATAATCATGGCCGAGGGAAACAGGAACATGTTCACAACAGAGTGTTCGAATCCCATGAAGAAAAACAACATGATAGGCATCCACATCGCCAGAACTTTACCGGAAACCGTCGTAGAAATCATCGCGCCGACCACGCCCATGGACACCATCCAGTTACACAGCATCCCGCGCAGGAAAATAGTCAGCCATCCGGCCAGGCCATATTGCGCGTAACCGAGAGTACGGGCCTCGCCCACGCTGGCGATCTTGGTTCCCACCGCACCGGGGTCCGTATTAAAACCATAGGTGAACACGAAAGCCATCATGAAGGCCACCGTCAGCGCGCCGGCGAAGTTGCCCAGGAACACCAGCCCCCAGTTCCTCAAAACGCCATGGGTCGTCACGCCCGGACGTTTATCCAGCAAGGCCAGAGGCGTGAGCACAAACACGCCAGTCAACAGATCGAAGCCCATCAGATAGAGCATGCAGAAGCCAACAGGAAACAACATGGCGCCAACCAGAAACACGCCCGTCTGCACCGCAACCGTGACGGCGAATACCGCCGCCAACGCCAATATAGCGCCCGCCATATACGCCCGGATCAAGGTGTCTCGCGTAGACATGAAGATTTTTGATTCGCCAGCATCGACCATCTTGGTCACAAACTCTGAGGGGATTAAGTAAGCCATTGCAACTCTCACATCATGTTATAAGTTTGGTGATGGCATTTGGCGTTGGCCGGTCACGACCAATTGGCGTCCTTTTCCAGGAATATCTGTCCATACTCCTTATGCCCTGCTCATTTACAGTGATGGACTCACTTTGGCGTCGGCCACGCAAATGCTGACTCCAATAACGCAATTTAGAGGCCAGGGGTTCATTAAACCTATTTAGAAACAGCAAGTTATATAGTGTCTCGCCCTATAATAGGGCAATTTGACAGCCACGCCGCATAGACCTTCGCTCGCATCCGGTGCAGCCTAGAGGGGACAGACATCAGAATTAGTGCAAAAAAATGGACCCGAACTCTCACGTCCGAGTCCATGGTATCAATATCGGTATCGGAGCCTTACCCCTTTACCTCCGCTTCAGCACCACAAGTGACGCCAGCTAAAGACCCCGGATATCACCAATGCTAAAGGCACGGTGATATATACGATGAGGACTCCTCCGGCGTATAGGCGCTGCTACCCCACCATGTCTGCCAATAATAGCTGAGACGATTATTGTCTTCTGGAACCCATCGCGGCTTCCATAGTCGCCATGCGGAAGACCAGTAGCGCAACATGTAACCGCCATCCGTGCGACGATATTCCGGTCTACCGCCATAGAAGGTATGGGTGAACACATAATCACCGTGAAAAATTTCTGGAAATTTATCCCCTACAGTCACGCATGCGACGCCAGGGTTGATGTCGGCGTCAGGGTTTGCGCTGGCGGGGTGACCGATATCGAAAATGCGTAGCCGCTTATCCTCAACGTCGACATAGTCGGCGAATAGCGCTTCCGCTTCCCTGTCACTTTCCGTTTCCTCCTCGTAACCGCAAAAGACGAATTCCAGGCTGTTTAGCCCGGTATCATCGCGGTCTCTTCCCTGAAAGGACTGAATCTTCCCTTTGACGCCGCAAATAGCCCGTTTATCGGAAGACAACGGATCGCTCCACTCTCCCATGTGGAGAACATTATCCGGCGCCACTTTCCTTCCACCGCTACAGGTGAACTCAATGGCGTTAACGCCGGTTTCATCGCCTCCGTCATGAACGCTATTCCTCCTGGCTTTCACATCCATGAAATGTTCCCCTGGGGGACAGGCTGACTTTAAACCCCAGTCGGTAAAGACGCTTTCATCCTTTATTTTGACAATGACGGAACGGTTCCCGTTTTTGTCTGTACAGTACAGGCGCATAGCTTCGATACCGCGCTCATCTTCCCAGTTATTAGACTTGGAGGGCCCTAATGAGACTTGAACGCCTGACGCATAGGCGCCATAAGGACACAGCACGCCATGCCAGTCTCCTTCCTGTTCGATATCGCTGGGTATCGGCGCCTCGTCAGTCTGGCCCCAGCGCACCGGCCTTAGCGGCGGATGCACTACATCTGCGACTAAAACGACGCTATCCGCATTTGAATGGTATACCTCCAAGGTATGAAAGCCTTTTGACAGATAGCCGTTGAACTGACTCCAACTCCCACTCTCTCCGCTATCTTCAAGTACGGAGAGTCCATCGATGTACACAGTCACTTTGCTGGAGAGACTTTGTGCATTTTCAAGTCTGTACTTAAATGTCACAAACCCAGGCTCAACAAAGTATCCATTGAGCAACAACCCCTGGTTGTCGTCATTACTTTCCCATATCTCTCTTTGCTGTGAGAGCAAGGATATTTTATCTTCATTATTGTAATACTCGCGCCAAAGCCCATGATTCAGAAAACGACTCGGGTCCGGCGACCAGGAGCCTATACGTTTTGTTGGAGTTAAGTAGCTGTCATAACCTTGAATATTGGGATACTTTTCAAAACGTCTGAACAGATTTTCCCTGCGCTTTATATAATTCATATAGAATCGTTCATCCTGATATTTGGCCAGCGCTTGATCACGCCCCTGATAGTGCGTCCTGTAGTTCAATGGATCAAACAACTCCCGATAGAATATAACGCCATGTAAACCGTCGCCACCATCTATTTCCTGTCTACCAAAATATTCAGGACTATTGTTATATATTCTGTAAAACCAAGCCTTCAAATCCAGATTTGAAAGCTCATTCCCTGTGTCGTCACTTACTTTTCTGGCGTATGGCAAAACAGTGGAGCGAATATAGAGTTGATTGAAATAGAGTTCTCTCTGCCGAAGGAGCCTTATATCCTGGGCGACGTCAACTTCACAGTCACCTTCCTCAATCAAATATATGTCCAGATTACCGTCTTTAAGAGTACAGTGCGTGTTTCCGGAAGAATCCAGCCACTGCTTGAGCTTTACATTTTCCGGCTCGCTTTCCACGAGCTGATTCCTCATTTCCTCATAGGCGGTAATAAAATAATTATGGACTTGACCTTCGTTTCCCAAATAGCTTGACCAAGCGTCACTAGCTGCGTCAGCAATCTCTTGACTGGGCTGACGTACGCCGTCAATCAATCCTCCGAGCTTGTCCGCAGCGCCATTAAATTCAACAACCGCCCTGGACAAAAGCGTGTTTTGAATAGAGGTCAACTGTATGATTTGCCTGAGAAGACTGCTCAGCCCCTGCTTCACCTCAAACCCTACGCCGCTGTTACGCATGGATCGGAGTTTGCCAATCTGTGGGTTGAACCTGTCCAGACCCGCCCGAAATTTACTGATGGACTGCGTTATCATCTGCTTGGCGTACTGTCTTTGCACTGTGCAGGCAAGCTCCGTCTGGGGCATGTCGAGGCACCCCATCGCCTGATAGTCCTTCACCTTTTCTAGAAATTGATAATAACCAAAGCGGGCGTCACTCAACTCTGTTTTGCCGCGATTCATTTCCATCACCACCGCATCAATTGGCAACTCGCCACTCAAGCGGGACAATAACTCAAAAAGACTCTCATCGAGCTCATCAATAGTTATAAAAACCAGATCCAGAGGCGAGTCATCGCCTCTGCCGCATTCATATTCCGGAAACAGATACTTATATGTCACGTCTCCAACACCCCGAGTGGGTGAGTTGTTATGACTTTCAATTACTGCTTTGGGAAAGCTGGCGGCCCATGCTTCAACGCCATCTAGATTACATGGGGATGCGAGGGATTTAACTGAAATTAGAAATAGAATAGCTCCGAGCGCTTTCATGTTCATAATTTAGTCCTTTAAACATGATGAAAGAAACCGACTTCAAATTCATATTTAAAGCGGAGCGATACAATACCGCACAGAGAGCTTCGCAATCCGTGCGCCCATGATCTCTATATCGCCAAAATTTATACTAGTACCATATATTCAATACCGCCAAAAAATGAATATTATTTTTCGCATCAACCCATTTTCAAAAAGATACCATAAAGACACATAATAATTACTTAAAAAAACCTGATACTCTATTGAAATTTTTACTTGATTGGACGCAGGCGATTTCTTTTTTCGCTTTAAGCAGAAAGGCATGGAGGGGGGTCTATTCTCACTGCTGAAATAGCTGCTTCATACATCCATATGCCCAAACTCGTAATGAATTTTCCGCTCCGCCGCCAGCAATTGCACGGTGGCGTGTGCGTTCAGCGCGCAGAAAACTTCCTGTCTGAAGGACTCGTCATGGTCGGTAAGAGAATCTTTGCAACGCAAAAGCGCGTTCACCAAAGCGGTGTAGTTGAGCACCCGCTCCAGAGCGCATTCCCCGCTTTTGCGCGCAATCCACTGCGCAATGTCTTTGATTTGCTCCAGCTTGCGATTGACCAGGGACAGCATCATCCCCGTATCCAGAGTTCCATCCCCGGCAGCCAACCATGAGTGATCAACCAACCGTACTTGCATAGATAAGTGACTTCTGTTGCGTATTTGAAGGGGCCATTCGTGGATCAGAATGGGCTTGAGAAGCGCTACTGGCTATTGATAGGTATACCCCATGAACATGACAGAATAACTACAACCATCATCGGCATGCTCCAAGTGCGCAATATCTTAAGTCTCGCCTCTTTAATGGCGCCGTTTTTTTACAAGTCAGCAAAATGCCTCGTGGATAAGATGGCCTCGCTGCGTTGAAAGCGACCGCACCAAGAAGCGCTCAGCGCAGATCCAATCATAGTAAAAGGAAATTTATCTATGTCGCGTTCATCTCTATCAACAAAATCTAACCGTTCTTCACCACACTTATTTATGCGGACATTCCCCGGCGTTTTGGCGTTGGCGATAAGCGCTGCGACTGTCGTTACTATCGCCCACGCTGTCGAGTCGCCGCAGAAAGCCTCCACCGTGCGCTTTGAAGACTATCACTTTAGCAATCCCTTGCGACAAGACCTGCAAAGCGGCGCTATCACCGAAGCGCAGGCCAGCAGCTTGTTTTACAGCAACCCTAAAGAGTTCGCCCGTCGCTACTATCCGAAAATCACCTTACCGGTAGAACGGAAAAAGTTCCGGGGCATCTGGCGCTATTACGACCATAGTCACTCTTCCAGCACCTTGCCGTACGACGGCGACGCCAGCAAACCGGTTTACGATGGGCACAGCGGAACGGACTTCTGGACCAGCTTCATTGATTTCGGCAAAACCGGCGAATCCGGCAACTATCTCGTTAACCCATTCCCCAAAGGCGCCGACACATTTGTGACTGGCATTTACGACGGTGTGGAGGATGCGCCCAATCAACCAGTGGGGTCGGCAGGCAACCATCTGTACCTGACCACCTACCTGAACAAAACGCCGGAGGATTGCGCTCGCGCATTTCCGTCAGGCCCGGCCCTGAAACAATGTATCGATGATATTCCCAGCTGGAGCAAGATGAGTACGCGTTTGCTGCATCTGGAGTGCGGGACAGTCATGATCAACGATGTGACTGGATACCCGGATAACTGCGCGCCTGCGCCACCTTCCCGCATCCAGTTACCTGCTCGGGTCGGCTCTCTGCAACGGCTGGCGCGAATTGGCTACTCAGGAGATGCGGGGCTACGCGGCACGCATACGCACATGGAAATTTCACCGCATTTGGTCGATCCTTTCAAAGGACGCTACAACACGGATATTTCCGATTCGTACTTTTTCGACCAGAACTGGGTGGAGCGCATTGAGAATTTCGCCGGCGGCGGCGATCCTCACTTCCGCATCAACGGCAGTTTCTTCCCTCAGGTGACCTATCAAGCGAGCAATAACTATAAGTTCACTTCCCTGTCGCCGATTCAACGGCTCTGGCTGACGGAGAAACCGGGGGGCGTATCCGTACCGTCAAAAACTGTTGATCTATTGACGACGGCGGTGACCACTAGCGCTCCGGAATTCTCATCCCGGGTAGAGTATGACAATGACTATCGCCCATACACGCTTTACAGCGTGTCCTTCAAAACCAAAGACAACCTGCTGCCGCAGTCCGGCGAATGGGGCGTCGTGGCGGAAGACAACCGCGGCAAATTGAGCAATACGGCGTTCATCAATGTCACTGGCGGCGCTTTCAAGTTGAGCCAGCTTACCTTGTCTCCCAGTCGGGTCAGTAAGAACGACAGCAGTAATGTTATGTTTCGTTGGAACGCAAAAAGTTACGACAAAATCTCCCGCTTCCAGCGCAAGATTACTCGTAACGGACAATGCATTAATCCAGCGACAGGCTCGTCTACAAGCCAGTGCTGGAGCGACTGGAACGTGCTGGCCACCAGCTCCTCCAACGCCCCCTACTCATATACCTACAATGTGGAACTCGCGCCGTCCAGCGCATACCGCAACTGGCAAACCGGCAACTATGTTATTTCCATCAAGGGCGAGCATGCGACGGGCGTTTGGAGCGACGAGAAGACCGTTAACTTTTATCTCCAATAATCCGTTTCTTTAAGCCTTAGCAGCTTTATCCTTGGCGATAATGGGACCGTCACCATTGTCGCCTTTTTGCATTCTGACGTTCGAATAGCCTGTCGTTTCTGCTGATTTAATACTTTGCTGACAGCGTCCATACGCCCTTTAAGCAAAGTGTATAAAGCCGCCAGTTTCAGTGTAATCCCACCTTTACACTGGAAAACCCTAGGTTTTTTCTTTCATATACTCTCAAAAGACTATCCCTTAATGGAGGACCATTCGGGCAGACTCAAACTTATTAACTATAGGGTTTAGATTAGTTTTGCTTAACATTGTTTATTTCGGGCCATTTCATAATCAATTCGCCCTGTTTAAGTAACTAACCATCACATTAAAATAACATTGTTTTCGCTTTATATTTTGTCAAACTAATTGACATTAAAAACTTGTTATACAGCCAAAACCGTTGATATATATGCATGGCATAGGAATTGCTGAGGTCGATTTGCTTTGTTAAGTAAATCTACAATGGAGAGAAGTATTCATATGCTAAAAACATTAACCAAGGGATTGTTATTATCAGCGCTGACGGCGTCTTCCGCCTATGCAAGCCAAATCACCTGGGACCTGACCGAAGGCGTTCGTTACGGTTCATACAATAACTCTCTTTCTTATTCGAAAGACGGTATGAACCTCACCGTAACCGGCTGGAGCGACACAAAAGGTCCTGCGGACGATAAAATCGAAGGCGCCCGTCTGGGCCGCTGGAATGGTCTTGGAGTCTGTAACGACGACGAATACAGCAAGACTCGTTGCGCCACCCCAGAGCATTCCACAGACAATGATCCAGGTCGCGATGGCGATTTTGACATGATCATGTTGTCCTTCTCTGAAGCAGTCAGCCTGAGCTCATTTCAAAACGGCTGGTACGCCTACGATTCAGATGTCTCCCTGCTCGCCTACACCGGCGGCGCTTCTACCTACAATCTGAATGATAAAGATTGGGAAGGCCTGCTCAGCGACGGCTGGAACGTGGCTGGTAACTACTCCAATACCATGACCAAAGAAACCGCGACCAGCACGGATCTGGTTTCCAAGTTCTGGTTGATTGGCGCTTACAATCCCGCGTTTGGTGAGTTGGGCGAGCTGTGCAACGAACTGAACGATCACTTCAAATTGAAGATGCTGACCATCGACACCATTGAGTGTCCTGAGCCAACCGCACTGGGCCTGTTTGGCCTGAGCCTGGCGGGCCTTTTTGCGGCGCGTCGCCGCAAGGCCTCTTGATCTAGCATCTAAGTAGCGCCCGATTCCAAGCCGGCCTTGCGCCGGCTTTTTTCTAGCCGTGTGGCCGAGCTGACTGAAAGTGGCGCTTATTGATTGATCCTAACGTCAAATTTACAGCGCAGATTTCAGAGTCAGTTTAATGCGCCAACAGACCCCACCCTTTGCCTTGATGGTTAAAGTCCCGACTCGGCCCTGACTACGATTTCTTTATGTTTTCAACATAAACCGAAACAGTTCCATCCCAGTAGCACTTAATGCATCGCCCTTCATCGAACTCGTGGTCGCACGCTTCATAGTCGTATAATTGGTGAGCGCATTCTGGGCACAACGCTGACATCTTCGAAGCTGAAGAAAAAAAATTCGCTACCGCACTCATCGCATCGAGAAATGTGTATGTTTGATTCTTCGTGACTCAAAATATAGCCCTTCGCTTAACACCAGTGACGTCGATTAGAGTAAGGAAAGATATCCATAGCATATTTTGTTATGTATCGATCTCTAGTTTTAAACACGGATTTTTTGATTGTTCTACAATATACCGTTGAGAATCCAATAGTACTTGCACCAAGCTGAGAGGTTGAAATGGTGTAGCGTAGACTACATTAAGTGGCATCAGAGATTCGACAAATCCCATTACATATATCCTTAAACTTAAGAAACCGCAAAAAAGCTACAGGCGGCGCCATTGCGGCGTTAAAGGTGGGCTCAAAATGCTCATTTATTCACGATAAGCTGCGCTTTTTCGCCGACTTTTACCTTGCACTCGTGACCTAGCCAACGTTTTTCAGGGGTTCTCTTATATTTTCAATTTTAAAATCGACCAACAATATTGTGCAAATGAATATTAGTGTTAGCTGCAACAAAATTTTCGACTTTAAATTCACCCTCTCCAAAAACCAGTCTATCGCAGACGACCTCTATAACATCATCCTCAAATTCAAGAATATAGTGTTTTTGCCCCTGAATAACTGATGATTCTTCTAATTTACGGATTAAATCTGAGGGATCTGAAACAAAACAAAAACCAGCTTCAGAAAATGGCGGCATTCTGTGCCAATAATCATGGACTCGTGATGGATAACATTGGTATACGGTAATACCGAAGAAAATCACCCAATAACTCAGGCTATAATCTTCATTAGAGTATTCATATTCAACACCAATAGTATGGCCAACACTGCCTAATTTCTTTAATTCGGTGTCAATAATAAATCTACGTAATGTAGGCCCGTCCTCTCTACTTTCTTTGCATAATTGATTAGGAACAGGTGAGATCATGCTGCCTCGCTACACATAATAATTTTTTGTCTCGCATTCACGCTTTTTAAATGCAAGACTTAGAAGATACATCCCCCTGTCCAATGAGTCCAGTGTAAAAGCCATCAAAACTTCTCTCTCCTCTTGTTTACGAAAACAGCGCCGTATGCACATGCTTACATTCTTATGAGACGTACCATCTTATTGGTGGTTGACATCCTATTTACTGAGCCCTTCGACTTTTCAGGATGGCGCCATCAGAAGCTAAACTCACGCCAATAACAACCATTCAACAAGTTGATTATAAAGGATAAATATAAATTTGAGATAAATTGGAGAGAAACCGGATACCCGCGAGATTCATGAAAATCGTCGCCTCTCGATAATCGATCGCATTGACATTTGATCGATGCGAGAGGTGAAAAATGGATCAGTCGCTGTATTATCATTGGAACAATTTATGTCTTTATATGGGTCGCTTTGATGGGACCTATCATTGGCAACATATTGCGGATAGTTTTATTGTCAGTCTGGATAATGAGTTTGACGTTAAACTGGCGAATGGCGAGGTTATTTCCACGCGCTGTTTGATGATTCCCGCTAATGTCCGTTGCGATTTCATTTTAAGTAACCAGCGCATTGCATTTGTGTCATCTCATTTCTGGCGCAATATTAAAACCACCCTGACCTATAACTATTATTGTTGTGAGCAGGACGGGCTTCTTTTTGATTTCCTGGACGCGTGTGATATTGCACGCGCTTTCCGGGACTTATGTAAGAGGCGTCCGTGCGCCAATGACGCCAAGGAGATATTGGATCAGATTCTTAACCCTAAACAATATCCGCTTGCTCCACCTTTAATGGATCGTAGAGTTCGCAAGCTGATCGAATTATTGTTGAAGAATCCGGATCTTTCCCAATCCATCGACGATTATGCGGAACTTATGCCGATTTCCGCCGCGCATCTCAGTCGATTGTTCAAGCAGGAAACCAATATTTCATTCTCGCGCTTTCGCCTGGGGGTTCGTGTGTTGTATTTCATCAAGCAGTTTTCTCGCAGCCGTAATTTGACTACCGCCGCGCATGATTCCGGATTCGCGGATCTGGCGCACTTAAATAAGTGCCACAAGTTATTGTTCGGCATCTGCCCCTCGCAGTTATGGCTGAGCGAATCTGAACTTAAAATCTGCGAGGCCTGAGCAACCATAGGCGAGCCTAGTGAATTGAGAATAACTCTTAACTCCTGTGCTGATATCCGGTAAGAGATTTGTATAATGCAATCCAACCGTTTTCAGCGCAGGAGTGCCCCGTGTCCGACCGAGATTATGAAGAAATGCAAATTGGCGAGTGGCGCATCAATGTGGAAACGAACCGGCTCTATCGTGAAGCGGCGGAGCATCAACTGAGCGATAAAGTCTGCAAAGTGCTTCTGACGCTGGCGGAAAATCCCGGTCGTACAGTGAGCCGGGAAACTCTAATTCAGAAAGTCTGGAATGAAAACGAATATGTCGGCGAGCAGGCGCTGAATACCGCCATCTGGCAATTGCGCAAAGCGTTCAACGACAGCAGTGAAGCCCCTGAATACATCGAGACCATTCCTAAAAAGGGCTACCGCCTGCTCAAGGAAGTCTCCGTCATTCCGTATGCGCCCAAACCGGATATGACCTCCCCGCCTCCCGCGGAGCCCTTGGAGACTCCAGTTCCCGAACCAGAGGCCAAAAAAACGCCGAATAACGCCATAGAGCCGCCGCCAGTTGAACCTGCAACGGAGACGACGCCTCACTCGACCACATCCATCGCCCCGCCACGGTGCAGAAGGCCCATGATAGTGGGCGGCTCGCTACTTCTGCTGGCGGGGGTCGCGCTTATCGTCAAGCTCATGTATGGCCGTGAGGATGCGCCGCCGGCGCTGACTTATTGGTGTGGCGTCGATGCAGGACGTATGGAACGTCTGGGCATCGACCCCGCCAGCGCCTGCATGCTGGAGACGGATCAGGGGCAGTTTGGTCTGGCCATCGGTGAGCGCATGGCGCAGATCAGCTCCTCTTATTACCAATCCGCGGACACAGGCGATATCGCTGGCGACATCTTCTTCTGTGAGAACAACCACAAGCGACAGGGGCACAAAAATAACAGCCTGCTGAATTTCGTCACTTTAAAAGATCGCTGCATGGCGCAAGGCGACGGCGAAGTCGACATCGCCGAACGCGGCGGCGCTCGTGCGTCGCTGGTCTGTGCGGGATACCTGCCGCAATCCATTCATTTGCAGACGTCGACGGCGGAAAAACATTGCGCCCTGCCCGCCGCCTTAACCACGAATCACCCTAACGCCGTTAAAGATCCGGAGTACTGGTACGGGGTTCGCCGTGACGAACTAGCAGGTCTTGGCATTGATGAAACCGCCAGTTGCCTTCTCACCGCGGAAGACCCCACCTGGATCGACGCCATTGAGTTCGGCTGGATATGGGGCTCACAACGCTGCACAGACAGCAGCTCAAACCCGGTTGGATGCGGCGTGGTCAGTCACAATGCGCAACGCACCGGGGCGACGGTGAGCGACTTCTTCACCCAGGAACAACTGCAAAGCCGCTGCGCCGACGGCGCGGACAAAATCGCCTTAACCCCAACAGGCTGGTGGCGTTCTGAGCACAAAGACAAAACCTCGCTGGACGCCTATCTGCTATGCGACCAACAGCAGCCCAAGGCGATTCAGTTGTCGTTCAAGCCCGTCGTAGGCGACCCCGTTGAGAAGACCTGCGCATTATATTATTAATCAGACGGACCTGCGCATGTCAGGCCATGTTAATAGTCCGATAGATAAATGTTCACTTGGGATCTTAAAGGTACTGATCATGAATGCTAAAACCTGGCTGCTTGGGATATGGATCGCTCTTATGTCGACGACTTCGCTTGCCGCGGAGCCCAAACTGGTGATCAAAGAGAGTGATTCTCTGCAAGACGTGTTGCGAGGACAGGCGGACAAAAAGATCGGTGTGCTGCTGAATTCCGGCGTCGAATTACACGGGGTATTAAAAGAAGTCGGAGCCAAAGTGATTCGCCTGCAGGAGCTGCGCAATCGGGAAACGTTTGATGCAGTCATCCCTCTCAGCGAGGTCTCCGCCGTGCTGATCGACAATCATTTATTCGATTGAACCGCCTGATTTCAGGCTCGCACGCGCCATTCAATCCATTGATTTACAAGCATTAATATAAATTTGAGATAAATTAGAGAGCGATTGGATAGCCGCGAGATTCAGCGGCGCATGGGGTCGCCCTAACATCCGTTTCATCAACAACGCAAACGGAGAAACCCCATGAATATCGCGCTAATTATTGCCCTTATTCTGACCGCGGCCGCCATCGGCGAACTGAGACATCGCTACAACAAAACGCAACGCAGCAACCAGAACAAAAAGAATGGGACTCACTGAGCCCATTCTTCGACGGTCAGGATTTATGAACGGGCTTATCCTTCAGCAACGCCTCTGGTATGGGACACTGCTTTTCCTGTGTTTCCCCGACCAGAGGTTTAATCGCCAGCTTGATGCCCGTCGGCGCGCCTTTGACGCACTGGATATAGCCCTTTACGTAGGACAGGCTTTCATCATGGTTATCGAGGCGTCGAAACGGTTTGGTGACCTCCACTTCGCCGTCTTTGGTCTTCTGGCACAGTTTGGCCAGCACCGGCTGGGCGTAAAAACTGGACATCTTCGAACCGCGCATGCCGTTATCATTAGCGAACCAGCCGCAGGCATGCCTGTTCTTGTAGTAGTTGGTCAAATGACAGGCGACATCACCCCAGACAAACGCAATGGTGAGATCTTCAGGATAGGTTGGGTCCGTCACCGCCAGCGAACACAGTTCCTCTTCCGGCGCGATGCCCCGTCGCGTGACGTCCGCGCTGTCGAGACCATACCTGGCTGACTCGATTTTGAAGTGCGGCGTCGCCACTTTCAGAACCTCCGGCATACCGCAGTCTTTTTCGCCGGCTTCCGTTTTAATTCTGATATTCGTGGCCTGATAGTTTTGGCACTCCACTGTCGCCTGAACGCCATCGGAAGTCAGTAGCTCATGCCCGCCATCTTTTTTCAGGCTGCAGATTTTCTGCAACTTGGCGGTGGTCAGCATGGTATCCCCGGTTAATGTAGACGCCTTGCCCCCTTCACACTTGCGCAAGACAGCGCCAGGGTGACGCCCTTTCACCGGCGTAAACCAGGTATTGCTGGATACATTGAAGTGTTTTTCGGCTTCGATCAGCACCAGCTCCCCCGTTCCTGTCGGCAAGCGGCACTCGCTGGCCTTGTTGACCCGCCAGTCGCGGAGATTGTCATCACTGTAGCCGCACCAGTATTCCGCATTCACATGAGCGGCGGCGAATAATAAACAGATGGGAGCCAGTATATATTTGAGAGTAGCCATGATGGGTTTTGTCAGTCTGCTTGCAGATGGTCAGGGGAAATCCATTTTGTTGAATGATTATAGGCGTTTATCCGTGGTTTTAAACCAAGCCGGACAAGCCTGACGCAACAGGTTATTGCAAGCTGGCGTCGCGCGCATTTGCTAACATAACTCCTTATCATCTCTTGTTTGGATTTTATATTTATTCACGTTCATGCAGCCAAAGCTTTACGAATGGGGCGATAAGTCCCTGCTCTTTTACAACGGTCGACCACAGCCCCATCATTCAATGGGAATTACGCCCACACTGTTAATGGGTAGTCAGCCGTTCGTCATTGAATTCATGGGAGAGCGGTATTGTTCCAATACGTTTCTGCTGGCGCCCAACAAACCGTTTACAGTGAGTTCGGAAGCGCCGCGAATGGCGTTGCTTCCGCTCAATCCCGCCGCCGAGGATCATGTTTTTTTGCTGCGCAATTACGCCTGGGACCTCTGCGTAGAAGACATTTTTTACAAGCAGGATAATGATTTGCTGCAGCAAACCTTATTCTATCTTGACGAAAGCGACATCCCCCATCCCATCGCCACCTGGTGTCTGTTCAACGCCATCTATGGGGAGGAAAGCCTCATTACGTTGAAGAAATACGATAAGCGTATCGCCAAGGCGGTCGCCCATATCATCCGCAATCCAACCAGCGATCTGTCCATCGACGAGATAGCCGCGCAGGTGCATTTGAGCCCGACCCGCTTCATGACCTTATTCAGCGCCTTAAACGGCCTGAGCTATAACAAATACAAGATCGTCAGTCGCCTGCAATATTTCTTCGAGCGCTACAGTATCGCCCATAACCTGACGCACGCCGCGGCGGAGGCGGGTTTCTACGATCTGTCGCATCTGAACAAGTCGGTGAAGATGTACTACGGCATGAGTCCAAGAGAGTTCCTGGCGGTTGGGCAAGATCTCATCACCATCAGCAGCCCTTCTCATAACCGCGCCTGGTACGCCGACTGGGTTCAATATGGCTACTTCGAACTGACGCAGGCTTATTCCGAAATCAGCGTACCGGAATTACTGGCGCATCTGCGTGACTATGTCAGAGCTGAATAGCTATTTCAGGGATGAATAACGCGTCTCGACACTTGTACTCGCTCTTAATGAGCGGTTTTGACATGAAGATAGCAGAAATTGACAAGTAAGACCCGCGCCGAATCTCTTAAAGTTTACTCCAACGCAGAGCAAGCATCGCTCGCAACTTATAACGCTCTTCCAGACCTCTGGGAGAATTGCTCATCAAAGGCATTGGAGTCACATTATGAATCCCCTACTGAAACAGCTCAGCCGATCCCTGGCGCCGACCATGTTCGCACTTTGCGCGCTTCCTGCATCCGCCACAGTGATCAATATCGACTTCACAGCGAACAACACTGAAACCGCTTACGTCGGCGCGGACGGCGCGCACTGGAATCAAGTGGCGGTGGGCGACTCTCCTGCGTTCTTGCGCGATGAACAAGGCCGTCAGTTTGACGCCAGCGTCGCCTGGACGGACCATGCAGGGGATGTCGTTTATCACCATGCCGGCGGCAATGAACTTTCAGATTCAGGCGTCGGCGCCGCGCCGGACGATATTGACGGTATCAACCGCGTCTTTTTCTCCGGAGCCAGCTTCTCGCCTTATCAGCTGACTATTTACGGCACTGACGATCTGCGCTTCGCCTTGCTGACGGCGTACAGTGAAATCGGTTATTCGCCGGATGCGCCCAACTCCCGCTACCGGGCGGACGGCGCCTGGGGCGACGGTATTTTCTATCAGGTGGACTTCGCCGAATATCCCGTGGATGGGAGCATTGCCGGCGTAGGCGATGCGTTCGGACTGGGCTTTGGGTTCGCTATCTTTGAAGGCGCCATCACCGGTCTGCAGGTCGCTGGCGAGTTTACGCCCTTTGACGCCGGAGAGCCACATGATGTGCCGGAGCCAGCCGCTTGGGCGCTGTTATCCCTGGGCTTGCTTGGCGCAGGTGTTAGAAAAGCGGCGCAATCAAAAGCGCGGACAGCCGCCTGATCACCTCGCCGCGTTAGAGCCACTCATAAGAAGAAAGGTGGCAGGGATCGCCGCCTTAAACTTCATTGCGGGCGTTTTCCGAGATAAAACACCCGATTTCAATCTCGTTGTTCAACTTGGCGTCGGCATAGCTTTGGGGCAATTCAAACTCGTCCACTGCATCCCAGTGGCCGTTTTCATATAACACGGCTGATTGCACTTCCTCGACCAGAATGCCGTCGTCGGCAAGATAGCGCGTCAGATTCTCGATTGCTTCTTCCCGGGTCTGCGCAGGAACGACGCTGCGACCATAGTAATAGGCGCTGCCATCCTGCGGCAGAGTGCTCTCCGGCGCGACTTTACATTTCGTATCCACCACCCAGAACGATGTCATAAACACCTCGATTTAACGCGTTATTATTAACATGGCAATGATATTGGCATGTTGATAAACAGGCCCATGAATGCGCCTGCGCGGCGGCGATATTGCGTGGTCAGTGGCTCGCGCCGCCCGCCTGTTCGATCAGTAAATCATGAATGGCCTGACCGGCTTCCAGAATATGTTTTTTCAACAACGCCGACGCCGCTTTCTTGTTGCGCTGGCGACAGAATTCCAATAAATCCGCGTGTTCCCTTTCGGCCTTTTCTATGCCGGTAGTGAACAACAATTGCAGACGGATATAGCGGTCGGATTTGATGTTAAGACTACGCACCACTTCCATCGCCTGAGGCAGGTTGGCGGGATGATAGAGGGCGGCATGCAGTTCGTAATTCAGCTCGCTCCAGCTCTCCACCTGATCTCCGCTCTCCACCGCTTCCTCAAAGGCTTTGAGTATTTTCTCCGCCGCGGCCAGATCCAGATCAGTCATGTTGTCGATGGCCTGGTCCAGCACATGACATTCAATCAACGCCCGCAGCTCAAACAGCTCGCGAATTTCCGAAGGACGCAACTCTGTCGCCGTGGCGCCTTTGTGGGGCTCAAAACAAACCAGCCCCTGCGCTTCCAGTTGCAACAGCGCCTCCCGCACCGGGATGCGGCTGACGTTAAACTCTTTGGCGATGGCGTCCTGTCGCAAAGGTTCCCCCGCCACAATTTCTCCAGAGAGAATTTTTTTACGCAGAATATCTGCGACCATCTGTGTACGGGTTTTATAAACGGCTGCGGTGCTCATAACGGACAATAAATGATCCCGGGTGTCAAAAAAGGAGGCGATATTAACATGGCAATGATATTGGCATGTTAATACTCAGGCGCATGGATGCGCCTGCGCGGCGGCTAGCCGCGGGAGACAGGGCCTGACATGCGCAGGTCCTGTCGTTGCGGACAAATAGAAGGAAGCTATTTATCCGCCTGATTAATAGTATCATTTTAGGCGCTCGCTGCAGTAGTCAAGAAAATTTCCTCTGGGCGAGCGATGATTTGTGCGGGCGTGCTTATTATTTCACTTCAAATCCATGGGCGTAGGGGTCTTCGCTATCCACCCAGATAGTGTTGTGACCGTAGACTCTGGCCCATCCCTGCACGCTGGGTCGTATCCCCTGATAGGAGCCAACTGTCGCCACATCTTCCACCCGGCCCTGGAACAGGCTGCCGATGATGCTTTCATGCACAAAGGTATCGCCGACTTTCAGTTTACCTTTGGCGAACCATTGCGCCATTCGCGCGCTGGTGCCGGTGCCGCAGGGAGAGCGGTCGATGGCGCGGTCGCCATAGAACACAGCGTTGCGGGCGTCCACGCCGGGCTGTGTCGGCTTGCCGGTCCAGAGTACATGGGACACGCCGCGTACAGTGGGATCGTCAGGGTGCACGCACTCCACCACTTCATCGACAATTCGACGAATCAACGGACTGAAGCGCAGAATCTGATCCACGCTGAAGTGCTCCAATCCGGGAAAGTTCTTTTGCGGATCGATGATGGCGTAGTAGTTGCCGCCATAAGCGACATCCACCACCAGTTCGCCAATGTCGGGAACCTGCACCGCCACTTCGCTGTGCGCAAGATAAGCCGGCACGTTATAGATTTTGACGCTTTCGACTTTGGCGCCCTGCTGCTCGTAATCAATGGCGATTTTGCCCGCCGGCACGTCCAGAATCAGTTTGCCGGGAACCCGGGGACGAATAATCGCGTTCTCAATGGCCGCCGTGACCGTTCCAATGGTCCCATGACCACACATGGGCAGACAGCCGCTGGTTTCGATGAACAGGATCGAGGCGTCGGCATCCTCGGAACAAGGGGGATAGACAATGGACCCAGACATCATGGAATGCCCGCGAGGCTCAAACATCAGCGCCTGACGAATCCAGTCGTAGTGCTCCATGAAGTACTGCCGTTTCTGGCTCATGGTGCTTCCAGGTAAAGCCGGATAGCCTCCCGCCACCAGTCGCACCGGATTGCCGCAGGTATGCGCGTCGATACAGAAAAACGTGCCTTCTCTCATATCCATAATCCCTTCTTGTCTTATTTTTGCAGTGATGCTTGGGCTGTCATTAGAACGAATTCAACCATCAGCAGCCATCATGACTGGCGATGGATTGTCCGCCTCCAGATAAATGTATATTTTATACAATATTCAATTTCACAAATGAAGAGGACTTTCAATGCAAGAGCTGGACACGGACATCACGGTATTGGGAGGCGGTATAGTCGGCGTCTGTTGCGCCCTGTCGCTACAGCAGGCGGGCATGCAGGTCAGTCTCATTGACGGTCGCGGCGTCGGCGAAGGGTGCTCCCGGGGCAATGCGGGACACTTCGCCACGGAGCAGATACTGCCTTTGGCCACGCCGGGCCTGTTGTGGAAGATTCCCGGCATGTTGATGGACCCGCTGGGACCAGTGGCGATCCGCTGGTCTTATCTGCCTCATATCGCTCCCTGGCTGGTTCGCTTCATGCTCAATACCCGCGAAGCCTCTTACAATCGCAGCGGTAAGGCGTTACAAGCCTTGAACGCCGCCTCCCTGCCCGCCTGGCGTCGCCTGCTGGCGGGCACAGGCGAGGAAAGCCAGATCCGGGTCAACGGCTCATTACTGACCTTCGAACGCAACGCCAGCTTCCAAAGCTATCAAACTACGCTGGACACGCTGCGCACTCGCGGCGTCAAAACCCAGGTTCTGAATGGCGCTCAGGCGCGAGAACTGGAGCCCGGATTGGGGGCGACAGTCAAACATGGCGTCTTTTTCCCGGAAACCGGCCATACCGCCAACCCCTATCACCTCACCCGCACGTTGGGGGCGCTCTTTCAAAGCCGGGGCGGAACCGTGCTGAACAAGATGGTGAATAGCGTTACGCCAACGACCGAGGGTGTGCAACTGCATTGTGATGGGGATCAGATTCGGGTTCCCAAACTGGTGCTGGCGGCGGGAGCCTGGTCCAAACCCTTGGTGAAGCAACTGACCGGGAAGTCGATCCCTCTGGATACGGAGCGCGGCTATCACCTGATGCTGCGCAACGCGGGCGCTTCTCTGTCGATTCCCGTCACCTCCGCCGAACGGCGCTTCATCATGACGCCCATGAGCGAAGGATTGCGTCTTGCCGGCACCGTTGAGTTCGGCGGTTTAAAACAGCCCGCCAACATGCGCAGGGCGACCATGCTCGCCACTCACGCCCGCGCATTGCTACCCGGACTGGACGACGCCCAGGGCGAAACCTGGATGGGATTCCGCCCTTCTCTCCCCGATTCGCTTCCCGTCATTGACCGTGTCGGCGAACGCCGCCAGATCATTCTCGCGTTCGGACATCAACATTTGGGGCTCACTCAAGCCGCGCTGACCGGTGAGCTGGTGCGTCAGCTGGCGACGGATCAAACGCCAACCATCGATCTACAGTCTTTGCGTTTGAGTCGCTTTTAAGTGTCGAATAGTCAGGCGTCTACTCCACGCCTGACTTCTCTGACAGGAATTTCCTAATAAGTATTACTCGAAATACGCCAAAATCATAAACATACACTTGTGCTTAAAATACTTGTCGCACGGCCATTTAACTTAATACCATTTAATTAATAAAGTTAACTTAACAGAAGTTGATACCCAATTAAAAATCACTCTCATCCAGCGCAACATAAGCTCTCATAGAAAAATAAACCATTAGGCTTAACCCATTAAATATAAGCCTCAATTATATAATTATAAAAACATAGTTAAGTTATCTTTTCCCGTGAAAAACCTCACAAAAGAAACTCTATTTCATATACTCTTCACCCCCATAAAAATATATTCAATTCGCCCCCTCGGTTTCTCAAATATACAAAGCAAGTCATTTCAGGATAAAAGATGAACATGAAAACACACAGGATAGGCTTTTGCGCAGTCAGCCTGTCATTACTCACCGCCACGTTATTGACCCCCTCTTTCGCTGAAGCGGCCAACTGTGAAGCAACGCCGGTCAGCGGCAAAATTTATAGCATTGTAAACAGAGAAACCGGATTAACGCTGGACATCGAAGGATACAGCAAGGCAGACGGCGCGGCGTTGATTCAGTGGCGCACAAAGGGCTCCGCCAACCAGAAATTCAGAGTCACGGATGTCGGCGGCGGCAACATAAAGATTGAAGCCACGCATTCCAATCTGGCGCTGGACGTTCTTAACCTGGCTCAACATGACAACGCCGATCTCATCCAGTGGCCTTATTGGGGCGGCCTCAACCAGCAATGGTTTCTGGTGAAATCAAGCACCGGCGGATACAGCATTCGGGCGCGCCATACCGAGAAGGCGCTCACCGCGCAAACGCCGGATATGGGCGCCCGCATCGTGCAGTCAACGGATACAGGCAGCGGCTTGCAGCGCTGGTATTTCAACCCTATTGACGGCGAATGCAGCCAAGTTAATGGATTCGCCGGGCAGCCCGGGCCTGACGGTCTCGCCACCACTAGCGGCGGGGCCGGCGGCGCGACGGTTATCGCCACCAACTGCCAGACGCTGACTTCCGCCTTGACGTCCGATGGCTCAAAAACAGTCATCGTTACTGACAACACAACGATTGACTGCCGTACGCCAGTACGTAAAGTCAGCGCCTGCGCCATGACCTGTCCCGCTTACCAGGACCAGAACAAAACCTTCTATAGAGTCCCGGTCGGCAGCCAGACATGTACGGAGCTCGGCGGCACATCCGATGACACCGTATCGGTCAACCGCGATGAAAGCCGGATACATATCAAATCCAATAAAACGCTGATGGGCCAAGGCGCAAACAGTCGCATCATTGGCGCTACATTAAATATTTACGGCGTAAAAAATATCATCGTCAAAAACTTAACGATCGAAGGCGTGAATCCACATCTGGTAGAAGCTGGCGACGGCATCACCATTGAGAACTCAAGTCATATATGGGTAGATCATATTCGAGCCAAAATGATCAGTGATGGACATATTGATATCAAAAATAGCCGCAACTTGACGCTGAGCTGGAACCACTTTGATGGCTACAATCCTTATGTTTGCGGCAACCAACATCACTACACCATGCTGGTGCAGGATTCCCATGTCACGATAGATCACAACTTCTGGGACCGCGCATCCGGCCGCAATCCGAAGCTATATGGCTGGGATACTCGCGCGCATATTTATAACAATTACTGGAATAACATCACCTATTTCTCCATCAGCACCTCCAATGGCGCGCAGGGCCTGATTCAGAATAACCATTTTGAAAACGCCCGCTCTCCACACTGGAATGAATCCGGTTACATGAAAGCCTCCAATAACCTTTATACCGGCTCATCGGCGACCGATCCTAAACGGGACAGCGGCGACGCCGTTCTCTATGACATCGACATGTATCCCTACAAACTGGACAACGCGTCTAATTTGCCGGGGATTCTGAAATCACAGACCGGTCCTCGGTAAACCACGCAACACTTCGGTTTCGCCCGTTTTTATAGGGACATTTCCCCCATGGCAAGGACGCCAACTCCCAGTCTCTGCTCTCTGCTTGGCAATCTCCTACTATCTCTTCTTTCTATCTCCTCTTTGGTTCTCACTCTCATGATCCGTCGTGAGGTTGACGCTCCATAGCGGCTGTTTTGCGATCCGCCGTAATCAATTTTTTCTCTGCGATGACTAACCTCCCAAATTTTTCGATGTATATTGTATACAATATACCGTTTGCATAAGATGAAGAGCGACGCCCCACTCAGTCGCCTTGGTTCAACAAAGGGACTGGGCGGGAAAACAAAAATGACCGATCGCAAAGGAAATAAGGATGAACATAGATGGCGTACTGGTTCCTGTCGTCACCCCCTTCGATGACCGGAATCAGATTGATTATCCGGCGCTGGGCCGACTGCTTGACCACCTCATAGACTCCGGCGTACGAGGGATCGTCGCCTGCGGCACCACAGGCGAATACTACACGCTTAGCACGGAGGAGCGCCGCGACCTGATGGCGTATATCGCCAGACAGGCAGGCGGCCGCGCGCTGTTGATCGCCGGCGTAAACGATACGCACACCGCTGGCTCCATCGCCAAAGCGAAGGAAGCCAAAGAGATGGGCTATCAAGCCCTCATGCTGGCGCCGCCGATCTATTGCCTGCCTCAGCAACACGAAATCATTCAGCATTATCAAAGCGTCAGCGCGGCCGTGGGCATGCCGATCATTATGTACAACTTCCCCGCCCGTTCCGGCGTGGAGATCAGCATAGAAGCCGTCATGAAGCTCGCCAGTGACCCGAACATTATCGGCATCAAAGAGAGCAGCGGCGATTTCAGCCGCGCACTGACCCTGATCAACGCGGACCTGCCGAACTTTCAGGTGGTATGCGGCTCGGATGATCAGGCGGCGGATTATTTCTTCTGGGGCGTGCGCTCCTGGATCGGCGGCGCGGCCAACTATCTTCCCAAGGAACATGTGGCGTTGATCGAGGCGGCGCAAGCGGGCGACTATCGACGCTTGCGGGACGGCATGCGCAAAATCCTTCCCGCCCTCAAGAATCAGGAGAAAGCGGATTACAACCAGAAAGCCAAAGTCGGCTGCGCTTACATCGGTTATCCCGTCGGCGACACCCGTCCGCCACTGGCGTCGATCAGCGAAGGAGACAAAGCGGAATTTCTGGAAGCCTTGGCGGCGGCCATCGTAAATCAATAACAACAAGGACGAAAAACAATCATGCCTATAAAAAAAGAAGATGTTTTTCAGTTGGCCAGAGACGCTCAACTCTACGCAGGCGCGCTGGTCCCCGGCCTCGATAATAGCCATGAGCTTCATTTCGACACCCTGAACCCGTTCAATCAGCAGGTTATCGGTCGAGTGCAGCGCTGTAACGGTCGCCATATAGACGCGGCGGTGAAAGCCGGTCGTGCGGCGTTCGAATCTGGCGTCTGGTCAACGCTGCCACCGGGCGAACGCAAACGCATCATGCTGCGTTGGTCGGCTCTGCTGCAGGAGCACCACGAAGAGCTGGCGGCGCTGGACTGTTTGGACGCAGGCAAACCCATCACCGAGTGCCTGAATACGGACATACCCGACACCATTCACACCATCGCCTGGTACGCCGAAGCCGTCGATAAGCTGTTTGGAAAGATTTCCCCTACCGCCAGCGACAACCTGGGGCTGATCGTGAAGGAGCCCATTGGCGTAGTTGGCGCCGTACTGCCCTGGAATTTCCCCGCCCTGATGCTGGCCTGGAAGGCTGCGCCCGCTCTCGCCGCCGGCAACTCCCTGGTGATCAAACCCGCAGAGCTGACGTCCTTAAGCGCCTATCGCATCGTGCAACTGGCCCACGAGGCGGGAATACCAAAAGATGTACTGACGCTGGTCACCGGCCTGGGGGAAGAAACCGGAAAACCTCTGGGGCTGCACCCGGACGTGGACATGGTGTCCTTCACTGGCTCAACCGAGGTGGGCCGCCTGTTCCTGACTTACTCCGCGCAAAGCAATCTCAAGGAAATCGTACTGGAGTGCGGCGGCAAGAGTCCGCAAATTATCTTCGAGGACAGCTACGCCCTGGAGGAAATCGCGGATAATATTCTCTCCGCCGCCTTCTGGAATATGGGAGAAAACTGCAGCTGCGGCTCGCGTTTGATCGTTCACAAAAGCGTGAAAGAAGACCTGCTCAAAATACTGCAAAAACGATTGGTCGACGGCTGGAAAGTCGGCGATCCACAGGACCCGGAAACAGCCATCGGCCCCATGATCGAACCGGCTCACTTCGAAAAAGTCTGTGGTTATATCAAGGCGGCCAAAGAGGAAGGCGCCAAGTTAATCCGAGGCGGCGAAGCTCTGAAACTGGGAGCGGGCATGAGCATTGAGCCCACGATTTTCGATGGCGTCACCGCGGAAATGACGTTGTTTCAGGAGGAAGTATTCGGGCCCGTTCTCGCCGTCTCAACCTTCGAAACCGAGGCCGAAGCCATTCATTTGGCTAACGCCACCAGTTATGGTCTGGCCGCCTCTCTCTACACCTCCGACCTGCGCCGCGCGCAACGGGTCTCCCGCGCCATCAAGGCCGGCACGGTCTCTATCAACTGCTTCTCAGAAGGCGACATCGCCACGCCCTTCGGCGGCTACAAAACCTCCGGTTTCGGCGGCAGGGACAAAGGCCTGGAAGCACTGGAGCAGTACGTGCAGACCAAGACAGTGTGGTATGGGGGATAAATTCTAATTGCGCCAATAACGCTGCGCGTCTCTGCGCAGCGTTGGCAAGAATCCGTCAGGTCCTAGCCTGCAGAACGCTTAAATAAATTATAGGCGTCAACGCCGGGATCAAATCCCGTTTGCGCGAACTCCAGTCCTTCACTGGCGGGGTCGATGCAGTTCCAAAACGAAGCCGCTGTATTCAACACAACGCCTCTCAGATACCAGTTAGGGTCCAAAGAGCTGACCGCGTTTTTCAGTTGCATGTCCTGCGGTTTGCGCCATTCCCGCAACCAGTGCCAGGCTTCCAGCCTGTGCCCCGTGCTGGAAAAAATTCTGCCTTCATTCGCTCTTCTCGCGTTCTCTATCACAAAGTTGGCGCTTTGATCGCTCAAAGGCACTTTATTCTCCGCAAGAAACTTGTTCGTTCCGTACACCAACTGGCCAAACCAACTCGTGCTGGATTTAGTCGCCTCTGAAATACGCTCTCTCGCATCTGGCATTTCTGTTCTCCTTACTCGCCAAATTTTTAATCTCTTCCAAAGGAAATGAATCCCCTTCGGATACATCATTCTGCTCGTACAACATGATCAATAACGCCAATTAAGATCGGCGAATTAACCTCTCGGCTCAAACACAGCCAAGATACTTCGATAGTAAATTAACTGCCGTATAAACAGTAAGTTAAGATGAGATTAAATGTTCTACATCACTTTCTGGAAGGGATTCGAGAGAATCAGAGAGAACCTGCTTGACGAGAGAAAACAGAACAGCCCAAGGCTGCTTTTAGGTAATGAAAGGCCCTTGACCTCTAGGAGTGTGTCATCGTGGACCTACAAATCAACGCCATTGATTGAAAACCTGTACCGCCTGGATTGTTTATCAAAATCCACATTGACTTCCTTCAATGGCAAACCGAGGTATTCTCTGATCCAGCCAGCCATAGCGCAGGATAGCCCCTCTGGCTGAAAGTCACATTCATTAAAGTCTATTTCTTCAATATATATAAACGCATCCTTTCCAAGAAACTTTTTTATATCACCATCAACAATGCTTAATCCTTTGACGATGTAATGTATATAGTTTTCATCCATCCAAGAAAGGGAATCAGATAAATAGACAACTTCCTGCACTTTTCTCCATTCTCCACACACACTGGAGCAAACCGACGCATGGAGATCAACAAGCACACCCCACTGGTGTTTAAGGACGGTATACCTATATCTCAGTGACTTCACTTTAATGACTCCTCCAACTGCGATGGCAAATATGAGCGGGCGTCACCGCTATGATTTTGGCATCTCCAGCCCGTTATAGCCCGTACACATCTACGACTCATACTCCTCATACACCGGCAGTTCTTTATTGATGTCATACCAGCTTGCTTTGTCGGAGACCCAGATGTGGCTTCTTTCCTGGGATTGTGGGTCATTGTCCAGTGAGCCCAGTCTTAGAATGATGAAGGGGGTGTTTTCTCTTTTCGCGTAGACCTGCGTGCCGCAATGGGAGCAGAAGAAGCGGGATTTTCCTGGGGAGGACTCGAAGGAGTTCAGGTGCTCTGCGCCTTGCAGGTTGAAGGCATTGTCGTCCACTCGCGCTACGCTGGAAAAAGCGGCGCCGTGGGCTTTTCTGCAGGTTCGGCAATGGCAGTGGATGATGTCGCCCACTTTTCCCGTAATGTCGTATTTCACTTTGCCGCACAGGCAACTACCTGAAATCATGATTCAACTCCTTAACTATTTCCGGGGCGTCAGGCCCCGAGTCAGCGCATCATGGTATCCGAAATTAAGAAGCCGCTGAAAAACTACCTGCGGCGCCTTTGCGGCGTTAAAGTTTTTCAGCGGTTCGTTAAGTTACCAGAACTTCAGGCTGAATTTCTTCGGCTCGCCATTCGAGTAATTAAGATTCATCACTTTCCCTTGGTGACCCAATTTGGACTTCTTATAAACCACTTTAATTCTTTCATTTTCATCTTCGCCCACGGTGTCGCCGTTTTTGATTACCGGGCCATTCTGGAGCAGGTAATCCACCAATCCTGTCAGCCGCTCTTTGAGTTCCGCCATGCTCTCTGGCGTATCGATCGCCTCGATTTCCATCATTCCAAACGCAGCCAATCCTGTGGTAAACCCGGTGGACGCGCCTTGCTCGCCCGGCCCCACTCTAATGTCCACCCAGATAGGCACGGGTGGACCTTCCGGCAATACATCGACGGCGAATTCAATGAACAGGTCACGAGGCGCAAGCAATGACGCGTAGGACCAAAACACGCCTATCGCTCCTTGAACAACCGCCATTAAAGCAGCGTTGATCTGGGTCAGAAGGATGGCGACTTCAACGCTGGAAAGCACTTCACTGCTTACCGCTACGACCAAGTGATATTGATGGCCGCTGATTTCCTCTTTGGCGTTAGCCCACAAACAGTTGGTGGTGCAGGGGCCTTCGAGATCGCTCCAGGGGATTGGCGCCGGCATGATTCCGATCGCTACTATGGCGTCTCTCACCGTAAAGGAGATGGCGCCCTCTTCCTCCGTGGCGTCCTTGAACGCGTCTACATCAGTCCAGTTTTCCAGGACGAACGCTTCTATGTCCGCAAGTGAAATTCGCGGCTCTTCCGTGAACATGGGCATGGATATCATTAGTGTCATTGAGTTTCTCTTATTAATCTCTTTGTTAAACTCTTGTCTTGATTTATTGCATTAATCATTTGGCTTAACTTACTGGAATATCGCATATGCTTTTAAACTTTATAAAAAGCAAACTTTTAAATAATAAAAACGCCATTTATTCAAAATTAAAAAAGCATAAATCAATATATAACAATGGCCTGACGACCCGATATAACCGGCCGTGATCAGCCCATAAAAAGTAAGACAAAACTGTTTTAGTTTTTTCTCCATGGTCGCCTTGCTTAAACCGACAATCCTGACTAAACAGTTATGACGCATCAGGGGAGTCATTCCTCTGACTAACCGCCGAAAAGTATGGCGCGTTCCCGCGCGCGCTTCTCAGGGACATGCGAGAGCAAACCGAATTACCGCTGTTTTCTCGCGCCGTGAGGAAGGAAGCGCACGCACTGCCGCAAGGCGAAGTTTGTAGTACGAAGGACGCTTTCATTCACTACAACGATTAACAAGGACCAGTACCATGTCAACAGCCGCTTCCACCACTAAACCAGACCAAAGCAAAGAGTGTGTGATCACCAATAACTGCACCTCTGACATCGTCATTCTGTCTCCCACTACCGCTCAGGCTCCTGGCGACACCCAGAACGCCAGCGTTTACGATCAGGATCTGGAAATTCTCTCATTGCTCGAAGGCGGAACCGTCATCAGCCAGAATGGTTCCGGAACGGTGTATCTGGACCAGTATTACACCGATCCCAACACCAAACAGCAGCAGTATTCGCTGGTTTATAACCTGCTGGCCAGCACCTCCAGCTGGTATTTCCCGGTAGACAATATCGGCGTCATGCAAAATATCTTCGGCTCTCCCGTTACCTTCCCAGCACAGACGGTAACCACAGATGAGCAGCAGTCCATAGCCAATGCGGCCACGTTCTATCAGACCATCGCCGCCTACCCTACCTCACAGTTAACCCAGAACTATGAAACCGCCATGAATGGCGCGCAGACTACCGCACAAGGACAGGCGGACGGCAGCGCGAATTCTTCCGACAATGTGGCCAATTCCATTACCGACAGCGTTAATGCTTTCTTTGCGTCCACCAAGGGCTTCCAGAACGTCACCCTGGCGGGTCTCGTCGCCGTGGAGTCCTACTACAGCAAATTCCCGTTCGTGTGGGCGCAATATGACAGCACAACCTATTACCTGTACAGCAGCGATGGCAATACCACCTCCTTTGTGGGCACGCTCTCTCTGACCAAACCCTCGGCGCTGGATCTCAGCAAACCCAATGCGGGATACATCTGCACTTTCACTCCAGCGAAAGACCCTACTGACACCAGCACTGTGGATGTTGACTCATCACAGGCGAAAACCCTGACGTACAGCAATGCGCTGTTCGTCGACAACGTGAACGCGGATATCCCGGACGTAGCGGTGAAAGGCACCTTCCAGTTGAAACGCGTGTTCACCCAAAACCCGTCCGATACTCAGATCATCCCCGTGCTGACCGGCACCATCGCGGGCGAAACCTGTATTGGTTTTGATTCGCCGCAACTGAGCACCGATCAGAGTTCGGAATTCTGGAACACCCTGTTCCACCCGAAAAACTCCGCGCAAGTGTTCAATTCCATCATGACCATTGGCGGCGCGGTGATGATGCTGCATTTCGTGGGGTCCACTCTGTACGGTATCTTCAAGTGGGTCAAAAACCGCGGCAAAGCCAAAGAGCCCACCACCGAGGATTTGTTCAAGCAACAGCAGGAAGCATTTGAGAAGGCCCTGAACGAGAAGATCGACACCGCCGTGCAGAAGCTCACCAACGGCAAACAAAACGCACCGGAGGATACCGAAAGCGCACTGGAGGAGATCAATTCAGAACGGGGCTCCATTGATGACAACCTGAACGCCATCAACCTGGAAGAAGGCCTGAAAGTCGAAGCCAGCACGCTGGAAATTCAGGCGCAATATGAAAGTGAAATGAATGGCCAGCAACTGGAGCAACTGGAATCCAGCGCCACCAGCATCAAGAACTCCAATGACGCGTTAAACAGCGCCACAGAAGAGAATCTCCATGATGTCGTCACTGAGCAGACCAGCGCGTTCAAGGACATTCAGGCCAATACCTCCGCACTGACGGAATCCCTAGATAAGTCCATCTCCAGCGAGCAGCAGGCGCAGATCGAAAGCAATCAGGCCGCCAGCGAAAAAGTCAGCGAAGATATCGAGAATTCGGAGAAAAATGCGGAAGAGGACGCCTCCAACAGCGACCCCAAAGCGGAAGACGAAATCAAGCCACTCGAAGATTTCTAAACACCCACTTCATTGACTACTGGCGACGGGATGCGCAGCGACGCGCATTCCCGTCGCCGCCTTGTCACGCCCTACTCACGCTTGAAGGAGATCCGCATGGCCGCGAATGTGGTTAACATCGACAATCAATATAGCGAAGCTCTCGATATCTATACGTTTACCGTGCCTTCCGGCGCCTCGGCGGATAGTCCCAGCACGATGTACCCGGTTTACACCAAAGTGGATTCCGTCGCCGCCAATTCCAAAAAAACCTATACCCCCTCCAACCCTCTGGAAAATCTGTCGTTTGCGCGCCAGTCGGACGGCATGCCGCTGCTGAATCAGGTCACCAATATCCTCGGCGACACCAATGTCACCATCACGGCGGACGACCTCACCAGCGCGCAAAAAGCCTTCGCTTTCTACCAGGCTTACAAGGGCAGTCCCTATAGCCCCAATGCGCTGGCGGTCAACGATATCATTCTGAACAACAGCGATCTGACGCAACAGAACCAAAAACTGAATCAATGGTTCTCCGATAACAATGTCGGCTTTGACTACAACACCTTTTCCTCGGTTTCCTATTGGGCGGAAAACGACGTACGCGCCTGGGCCGGCAGCGAAGGCCTGACCCTCTACTGCTACAACCCACAACCGCCGCAACCCATGATTCCGCTAGTGCTGCCGAAAGACAGCAGCGGACAGATTATTCTCGGCGCCGATGGCAGCGCTCTTTATCAACCCACCAGCGGAAGCACGGTGGAGCTGACGCTGAGCAAAGGGACGCTGACCTCCAACGGCGCCACCGACACCAGCGGCGTCAATCTCAGCGCGGTGATGCAGGACATGATCATGCATGGCGGCGACGCCGGCGTTTACGAGCTGTTCTTTACCGGCAAAGTCGATGGCGACGACGTCATTGTCCAGCCCTATCAGGTTCCGCAACTGGCCTGGTGGATGTCCGCCTATGACTTGGCGTACACCGCTTACACCGCCATTAACATCATCATGATCAGCCAAACGGTCATCGCCCTGGCGAAGAACCTTCCCACGCTGTTCAACGCATTGAAAACCGGAGGCCAAGCGGTCATCAGCGCAGTGAAGTCCGACCTCAGCAACGTCGCGCAATGGATATCCAGCAAGTTCACCAGTGCGGCGGCGGACAACGGCGATCTGGTGAATGTGGACGTGGATACCGATGTAGACGTGGATGTCGACGTGGATGTCGATACCGACGTGGACACGGACGTCGATGTGGACGTAGATATCGACGTGGACATTGACATAGATATCGACGCCCTGGTGGTGGTGGACGTGGATGTGGACATCGACGTAGACATCGACACTGACGTAGACACGGTGGTGGACAATGTCGTCGACAACGTGACCGATATCGATACCGACATCGATACGGATATCAATGTCGACAGCTCGGCGCTGGGCTCGCTGGTGAAGAACATCGGTCAGTCTCTTTGGGCCAACAAAGGCGCTATTTTCAAGTTTGTCCTGAAAAACGCCGCCGTGATGGGGGGCATGACCGCCGCCCAGAAACTGTTGGGCATGTGGGGCAAAAAGGCCGGCGACAGTTACGCCGACGAACAGCCTTCCGAAGCCGCGCCGCTGGGCTTGCTGATGGATTACATGGAAAACCCCGCCAACACGATTCAGGAACGCTGGACCACCTTCTCTTATTACGTGGACCAAGGCGCCAGCGCTGACGAACAGAACATGGCGGTATCCGGCATCCTGTCCCTGAAAAACGACGCCGAAGATCAGGCCTTCAGCGCCTGGCGCTGGAGTCAGGACGACGAGAACGCAGCGGTCAACGCCATGGCGCAGTATTCCTCGCAAAGCGACTGGCCCAAAGCCTACACCACTCTCGCCAGCTATACCTATCAGGGCAAAACGCTGCCGTTGAAAGTTGGCGCCAGCGTCGCCCTGAAATTCGTCGCCAAAATTCTGTAAGGGAGAACGTCACATGGCGAGCGCTTATCCAAAATATGAAGATCATCAGAAGCACTGGGAAGAACTGGCTCAGGGCATCGCCGCGCTGAAGGAGACTGTGAGAGAGGTCGAGGAAGGAGAAATCCCCGCCGGCTCAAAACAAGGCGAGCTCATCATACTGGGGACCGGGATCGAAACCATTGGCATCTCCGTCGGCGACATTCGCCTCATCGAAGAGGCGGACAAAGTGCTGTACTGCGTCGCCGACCCCGCCACCGTGGTCTGGCTCAAACAGTTGCGACCGGACTCGTTGGATCTGTACGTGCTGTATGGAGAGGACAAAGTCCGCTACACCACTTACATGCAGATGACGGAAGCCCAGCTCTACTGGGTGCGGCAGGGACTCAAGGTCGTCGTGGTGTTCTACGGCCACCCGGGCATATTCGTGTTATCCACGCACCGGGCGATCAAACTGGCGCGCCGGGAGGGCTATAAAGCCACCATGAAGGCGGGCGTCTGCGCGCTAGATACACTGTGCTCCGACCTAGGTATAGATCCCTGCTACCCGGGCCTGCAGACTCACGAAGCCACTGACTGCCTGGTCCGGCGTCGCCATTTGGACGCCAGCCTTCATGTGGTGTTATGGCAGGTTGGCCTGATTGGAGAAATGGGTTATCGCCGGCAAGGATACCTGAATAACAAGTTTTCTTATTTCATCCACTGGCTGCAGTCCATTTACGGAGCTGACTATGAAGTCACCCACTACATTGGCTCCCGTTATCCCACCATCGACCCGCTGATCGAAACCTATCGCCTGAGCGAACTGCATGATCCGGCGAATCAGGTCAGGATCACCGGCCTGTCCACGTTCTACATTCCTCCTATGCAGGTGGTCCCGACGGATTATCAGACCGCCGTTGACCTGGGCGTCATCGAGCCTGGGCAGAAACTAATGACGCCCCGCTCGCCCCTGCGGGAAATCGACCGCTATGGTCCCCGGGAAATGAAAGCCTTCGACGCCTTTAAGCGCTTTCGCATTCCCGCTTCCTACAAATGGCAGGATGAAACCGCCGCCAGCCGCTTCCTGATTGAACTGCGTTTCGATACGCGTTTGCAGGATCTGTATCGCCGCGATCCCGGCGCCGCGCTGCAAGACCCTCGTTTCAGCTCGTTATCAGATCGTGAGCGGGCGATGCTGGCGTCACGGGATTCCGGCGCCATTCAAATCGCCGCCAAAGGCGCCTATATCCGCTCCCCCGCCACAGAAGCGACGGTGACCGCCTGTCTGACGCAAAAGTCCGTCGCGATGGAGCTGGTGAAAACACTTGGAGACCAGCCCAAAGCGGAAGCCAGGGCCGCCTTCGAGACCTGGTTGAAGTCGCGGAATTATCAAGTTGAGTGGGCGCATTTGGGCGGGGCCATTGATTTTATCTTCCGCAATAATCTGTTCCCCTGGACCGGGGTTTATATCGAACCCGAACAGCAGTTTGTGATAACCATTATCGGCGCCAGAAAACAGCGCCATAAAAGCGTTATCTACATCAATGGCGCCCGCATCCGATCTTTTGCGTTTGACTCCGGCGCCATTCGCTGGAAGGCGAGCAGCCAGGTCCCCCATCACGGTTTTCTGCGCTTGGACGTGGACGCCAACGGCGCACGCCGGCTGATCGGCAAGATCTGGAGCGACGCCAACAGCGACGGCGCCCAGTCCGCTTTTGTCGCCTTGGAAGCCAACCCCGAACGTAAAGCGCTAAGCGCCCAAGCCTGCAGTTTCAACGGATGTGATGGCCTTGGCGCCATCTATGGCGAATACGCCGTTCGCACCGATGGACGCTTTTACCGGGACATCAACGAGTTCAAAGTGTCAGAGGCTGGATTGACGATTAACCAGCGCGTGGTCCCAGAGTTCTCTTTCAACAGAGGGACACTGCGCTGGCGCGGCGGCGACAAAGCCTGCTACGAAGGAGAAGCGACCTTTTTGCGCGACCCTATCATCAACTCCATTGAGCTTTACGGCGCAACCCGCTCCCACGAAGAGGAAGGCGTTTTCACGTGCTACGGCTCCTCCACCTCTGCAACGACGCCCGATTATTGCGGACCAACTCTGCCTGACTGGGCCGCGCGCCACTTGGCGGATATCGCGCACCACAACAGCCCTAAGGGAGGATTGCTGTTATGGCATAAGTGGGAAAAGTTCAATCTCACGACCTTTATCGTCAATCGCTATTTAACCCATCTTCTTTAATCCTTGAGGAGGAATGCGCCTTGAACGCCACACACGAACTCAGCGATCACCTCGAAGCGTCGGAAAATATCGCCAACGTCAGCCAGTTGGCGGGCGTCGTCGCCAGCCTGCCGCAGAACGCCAGCACCACTCATTACGGGGCGGACGGCAAGCAAATCGCGTCCTATTCCAAAACCAGTTACGCCAACTTAAAACTGTCCCCGCAGGGCGACATTCAGGGCGGAACCCTGAGCCATAGCGCAACAGACGCCAATGGCAACGCGTTGAACAGCTCCACCCTCGCCTTCGCCAACGGCAATGTCGCCACGGCCAAAACACAGATCAATAATCGCTTCGCCAGTGGCGTCGCCAAGCAGGTGGAAGCGGATTTCAGTAATGTGAAATGGACGCCGGCCACCACTATTCACAGCGGTCAGGTCAAATTCACTTCACGCCGGGGTGATTCTCAAAGCCTGCGCAGCGACGGCGTCGTCACTTACGCCAATGAACTGATAACGAGCGGATCGTTTCGCCATTACTCGCCGGAGGGACAAGGCGGCGTAGAGGGCTATACGGACATTGATTACAGCAACACCAAGTTCGTTGGCGACCGTATTATCGGCGGTTACTTCTCCSTCTCCTCCAAGAACGCCGCGCGCGCGGAGAACTCGCAATCCAATGTGTTCATGAACGCCAGCGGCGCCATAGACCAGATTCACACCAAAAATTTCGACCCGGCATCCGCCGCAATGAAGTCACAGGTTTTGACGGAGTTTCAAAACACCCAGTTCAACGCCCGTAATGAAATCGACGGCGGCGAAGCCCATTACAGCATCAGCGACCCCAACGGGGTCTTGCAGAACAAAACGGTGGTGACCTATCAAAACGGCGTCCCGTCGAATACCGTCACGCAAAACTACGCTAACAACCAAGTCCTCAGCAAAGTGGTTTCATCGTATGAAGGCGCGACTTTCGACAATGAACTGCGAGCCATCAACAGCACGGTTCATACCCGGGAATACAACGCGGCGGAGAAGCTGATGTCGATGACGGACGCCAGTTATAACGCCAGCGGAGCCCCCACCAAAATTCAAAGCCGCACTCTGGACCCGGACACGCAAACGCCCCTGTTTCTGATCGAAACTGACTACGCCAACACGCAGTTTAACTATCGCCGCAAACCTATTGGCGGTCACGCCAAAATCACGACGACCAATCTGAAAGATTCCAGCTCCATCGAAACGATCAAAACCTTCACCTCGCCCACGGCAGCCAGCGCAACCGCCCACGCAGAAGAACTGATGGCGATGCCGACGCAACCTTCAGCGCCCCAATACCTGACCCACACCAGCACGATGAAAAACGCGGAGGGTCAAACGACCGCTTATAAGAAAACCATCACTCGCAGCGATGGCTCATTACTTAAAACCGTGGTCACCAATGTCACTGACGATAAGCCAACTTCCGTCGCTGTGACGCTCTACGCCGCCGATGGTAAAACCGTCGCAAAGACTTACGCCATGGATGTCAGCGGGATCGCCGTCAGCGGAGGAAAAGTCAGCGGCGCGATGAAGATAACCACCAAGTTTCGCGGCCAGACCCTCAGCAGCGAAAGCACCCTGGAGTTTTGATCTGATGCTCAGCCGCGCCCTGACACTGACTTACAATACAGAGCAGTATCCGTTCCAGAAAGTGTTGTCGCACTATGTCTTTAAAGTGCGGCGGCTGGATCAGTTGCATGTGGCGTGGCGGCGACAGAATAACCGGGAGGATCTGCATTATCAGGACAACATGGCGCTGCGCAGGCTGATGCAGCGCCTGCCTGACGACGCCCTGTTCTATAAGGTGTATCACGCCTGGATCGCCAATGTGCTGGCGCCCCGCTACGGCGGCAAGATCAGTTACTCCGCGCACCCGAAAATGCGCGTGCATCTGGCTGGAACCGGCTGTGTGAGCGACTTTCACCGCGACGCGGACGTCACCGGCAGGCTGGATCAGATCAACTGCTATCTCCCCTTCACCGACGTGTTTGAAACCTGCACGGTATGGTGTGAAGAGCGCTACGACAGCAACACCTACCAGCCGCTCACGTTGAAGTATGGAGAGGCCTTGATATGGGACGGCGGCTTGCTAAAGCATGGGACATACGCAAATCAAACCGATAAGACTCGCGTCAGTTGCGATTTCAGGTTCAAGGCGAAGGCCCCAGGCCGAGTCCGTTCGCCTTGGAGCGATGTCCTGGCTGACCGCCAGCCAGAGACCCAGGCTGAGCTATGAGCCGTCTTGATTCAGCGTCCTGACCATCTTTTCCAGCAAGACAAGCTCATCGGTGGTCAGACAATGGTGAGTGATATGATCGTCGCCGCCCAAATGGCGTTTGAGATTATCCATCCAGTTTTTGCAGATTCTGATTTGCCGCAGTATATCTTCCGTCAAAGCCGTATCACTCTCCAGAGCGGAAAGCTGCTGCATTTTCCCGTTTATGCAATTTAACGCTTCATGTTTCTGGCAAGTGACGCCAATCTTGCTCCACGTCTCGTCTATCAAAGGGGCGTTGATCATAGAGGACCTCAGCGCATAACGACTACAGGCTCTTTTGGAGCCGCCATTATTGAGTTTTCAGGATAGCGAAAGAAAAAAGAGTCTGGCGCAAAACGGATGACGCTGGCGCGCCAGACTTGTCCAGGGTTGCGTATCTTCGAGACCTTACTTTAGGGAATTATCAGCGAGGGAGTAATACGGGAGGCTACGGAACTTTTTCGGGAATATCTCAGTAGTATTACTGAACGCCTGCGACATTTTTCCGCCCAGTACATCTACTGCCTGTCCACTAGGTTCGCCAGCTTTCTACGCTGTCTACTTCTAATATTTAGCCCCTGCTCCGTAGCGCTACGGATATCAGCGTTCATTTTTGCGTAGCGGTACGAATATTCGGGCGGGCGATGAGTGTATATTGTAGATAGCATTAGAACTCGATTCACACTGATCGCACTGAAGTAGGAGGAAAACACCCCTTGTACATCAACTATTCGATTTTGACTGCCGGGATACAAGACTCCAGCGCAGCCCTCGTCCATACCCAACAAAACGCAGCTCGTCTGGGCGCCATTCTCGATATTTCTATCGGGCGTATCGTGGAGGACTCAGGGAAGCGAAATGAATTTTCTATCGCCAAAAAAGCGGTAGAGGTACGACGCTGGTATGACGTTGCGTCCCGTAATTCAGACGTGACGCAAATGCAGCGCTTTGTCGAGGAGCGCCTGCAGGAAGATAACTACCCCAAGAACAGCTTATTCAAGAAGTGGGCGACCCAGTATTTTCAGTTGTACCAAACCCATTGATAACACGCCATACGCGCCGGTGACGCCCGCCGCAGCCGGCTAGCCGATTGTCTTCAATAGATCGTCGCAATCTCCCAAAGCGGCGATGAAATCGAGCTGAGTCATATGCGCTTCCAGTTTACTGAAGTAATCTGGATAGCGTCGCTGGTATTTGGTTCGGAGTTCTTCGAAGTGAGTCATCGCGCTCATATCCGAGTTTTCAACCAGTTTCGCCAGTTTAATGACTTCCCTGCGCAACGTTATGGCGGAGGGAACATCGGCGTCATCTGGCGGAGCCAGTTGCTGGTTAAGACTGTTCAACAGCCCCTGAATGGCGTCGCTCATGATATCCAGCTCGCCTTGCAAACGACCCAGCGGACCGCTGCTATAAGAGCCATGAATCGCCTCACGCTCCACTTGCTGCGTCAACCTGGCCAAATCGTCCGCGCCGACGGTGGCGGCGATGCCTCTAAACGTATGCAATACACGGGATAACTCAGATGGCGCTTTACTCAACAGAGCGCTGTCCGACAGGAAATCACGCACTTTGGCCAATTCAACGCTGAAGCAACTAACCGCCATACGAAACGCGCCCATATTAGAGCCAAATCGCTTCAAGGCAGAGCTAACGTCCAGGCCGATTCTCAACCCCGCATCGATCAACTCCTGCCATGGGGGGAGATTGTTATTGAAGGCTGATGCAGGGGCCTCTCCGCCGTTTGTGTGTTGCAGGATAATAGCCACCACTTCCTTGATGTCGAAAGGCTTGCCAATATGATCATTCATCCCCGCCATCAGGCAACACTCCCGATCGGAAGCCATGGCGTTGGCTGTCATCGCCACAATAGGCAGACGGGTTTCTCCCAGCGTGTTGCGAATTTCCCGAGTAGCGGTATAGCCGTCCATATCCGGCATTTGAATATCCATCAACACCAAGTCGAATTGGGGGGACGCCTTTTTAACCGCCGCGACCGCCCACCTGCCTCCGCCTACGATCTCCACCTTCGCACCCACCCGCGTCAGCAGCTCTGTCGCGACTTGCTGGTTGGTGAGATTATCCTCCACTAACAGTAAACGTAATCCAAGCAAGGGCTTACTGGCGGAGGCGTCGGAAGCGGACACGTCTTCATCAAGCCCGCCTGATTGCGACGCCTGAGCGTTGACGACCGCATCCAACAGCATGGAGGCAGTAACCGGCTTGACTAACAGGCCGTCAAGAATCGATTTGTAGTTGAAGCCCACCTTATCCAGCACATTCTTGCCGTGGGCGGTCATCATGATGATCAGTGGGCGTTTTTCCAGCAGCGTCATGCCGCGAATGCGACGACAGGCCTTCAACCCATCCATGCCCGGCATACAGTAATCCATGAATATCGCATCAAACCGACCTGTGACTGGAGATTCCAACTGCGTAATAGCCGCAGTCGCCGACGCAGCAATATGCACCTCCCAACCGAATGAACGGGCGATGCCGGCAATGGCGGCTTGCGCATATTTATTATCGTCGACCACCAATACTTTCAAATTGCGCAGCTTTTGCGATAGCGGATAGGCCGTCGCAGCGCTCAGGCTGTGATTTTCATCCAGTTGCAATTCCAGCGTGAACGAAAACACACTGCCCTCGCCCAGACGGCTTTGGACTCGAATATCCCCTCCCATCAAGTTTTCCAATTGGCGACAAATCGCCAGTCCCAGGCCAGTGCCGCCAAATTTTCTGGTGGTGCTGGTCTCCGCTTGCGAGAAGCCATCAAAAATTAACTGCTGATGTTCTTCGGAAATGCCAATGCCGGTATCGCTGACGCTGAACGCCAGCGCGGCGCTTTGCGCGGTCAGTTTCACCATGCGTATCGACAGCGTGACCTCACCTTCCTGGGTGAACTTAATCGCGTTGCTCACCAGATTCAGCAGCACTTGCTTGAGGCGCAGGCTATCGCCAATCAGATGTAGAGGAGCCTGTGGATCGATGTCAAATAACAGCTCCAATTCTTTGTTTCCCAAATTGGCGGACATCATGGCGCTGATCTCGCTCATTAGCCGGTCAATATTGAAGGGATGGGGGTCCAGCGCCAGCTTGCCCGCCTCCACCTTGGAGAAGTCCAGAATATCGTTGAGGATGGATAACAAAGAACGTGAAGCGGCGGAGGTTTTCTCCACATAATCCATTTGCTGGCTATTCAGGGGCGTCATCTGCATTAACTGCAGCATGCCGATAATGGCGTTCATCGGCGTGCGAATTTCATGACTCATATTCGCCACAAAATCTGATTTGGCTCGGGACGCCTTTTCCGCGCACTCCTTGGCCATGGTCAACTCCATGGTTCTTTGCTTGACCTTCTGCTCCAGGTTGAGATTGAGCTTATATACCTCCTGTTGAATGGCCATCTGCTCGGAAATATCCCGGATAGCGAACGCAAAGCCGACGACATCTCCTTCCTCCGCTTTAATAGGCGACGCCGCCACCGAAACATCCAGCAGCCCGCCGTCCTTACAGCAGCGCTGTGTGTTGATACTGCGCACCGGGCGCCCTTCCCGGATCATTTGCAGGGCGGAGTGGGTTTCTTCCCGTACCTGCTGAGGAACAATTAACTCGTCTAACGGTTTGCCCTGAACTTCTTTCTCGGTGAATCCAAACATCTGCTCTGCAGATTTATTCCAGTCAGACACTCGGCCATTCAAGTCCAGACCGATTATCGCTTCACTGGAGCTATTCACAATCGCCGCCAATCGAGCTTGCTCCAGGGTCACCCGCCACCGGTGACGCATCAACAGCAAGTAGAAATACAGGATCAGCCCCATTGCGCAAATAACGCCGGCCAGCATTTCCAACGCAAATACGCCAGCTTGCCCCGCTGGGTTAAAAACATAGGCCTCCGGTACACTCACGATAAGCGTTACGCGTCTAGACGTATCCAAGGGATCAAGCGCCAGGGTGCGTCTAGCGGCAAAAACGAAACCGTCGGCGGTATCATGCAATTCCAGCCTGGAACGGTCTCCCACCAACCTATATTCGTCCTGCCATTGATGGCTCTCGCCTTTGTCGAAACCAAAGGTTTTGCTTAGATCCGGGTGCAGGAGGAAATCATTGTTTTCATTCAGGAGAAAAATGGTGAGTTCATTTGGCAGCCCATTAAGTAAGTCCGCAATGAGAGTATTTACATCCACGTTGATAATCACAATGCCGAACAAAGAATGCTGCTCATCATAGACCGGCGTCGCAACGCGCAATGTGGGTACATCCGGCCGCTCTACTTCACCGAACTCCCTATTCAGATTGAAGTCCGAGACATATACTTCATCCTCAGCCCGCTCAAGGGTAGCGAGAAAGTAATCCCGTCCGCCCTTCTGCTGCATTTGTCCTTCTGGCACAGCAATAATTTTGCCTTGCCGGTTGTTGACGCGAACCAGCTCAAGCCCGTTATTAGCCACTCCAATAAAACGGATTTGCGAAATTTCTCCGCTGGTCTCGATGAACTTGGAAAAAATAGTGGTCAGGCGCTCTTTTAATGTACTGATGGAGTTTTCTTCTTTGGGGTCAAATCCGCCATTGGCCGCGGCGCGGATGATGCCCTGTACGGGAGGCGTCTCGGCGAGAAAGAGGGTGTATCTCTTAAACTCATCAACTTCTTCATTAAGGGTTTCGACTCGGTGGCGCACCTGTTCATACAGCGCCCTCTGTTGTTGCTCCAAGACCCTCTTTTCTTCAACAGAGTAAGCTAACCAATAGACGGGGGCTGAGAGTAGCAGAAAAATCAGGAACGCCAACGACAATGCCTTCAAACCGAAATGCGAGGCAGAAGAAATCCAACGCTTCACCATTCCCTTACCTTCCCTTGCCGGCCTGAGTCACCTTGGGCGGCCCAATGGTATTTCCGATCGAATTACTTTTGGCGCTCATACAAGTCTAGTCTAGATATGGAAACAAGTTGTTACAGAGTGTAAGTACAACCTCGATATTCTGTATGTATCCTCATCGCATAACGTAGATAGATTACCCCTTATGAGAGGTTTGCGCGTTCCTGCCGGCTTAACTAATCTCTTAATATCCCCATATGGAATTCGTGGCTAGGACTGGCTAATGAAGCTCAAGTATTTGTTGATTGTCGCCTTTACGCTAGTCGCATCGTTGCCGCTCATGTTCACGTTGCAATACCTGAACAGATTCACCACCGAGCAATACCACGCCAAAATTGAATCCCGCCTGTCTGAAATTTCGCTTGCCCACAAAAACCGCCTGATTAGCGCCGTAGAAAGGCTGATGGAAAGCACAGCCCTCATTTCCAGCCGAACGCAAATGCGCGCCAGCCTTAACAGCTGGAATAACAAAGAGAGTCAAAACGAGGCGCACACTATCAAAAGCATCATTGAGGACGCCAAGACTGGCCGGGAGACGATTAAACGGATCACGATTTACGATAAAAGACGCCATCCTGTCTCCAGTACGGCGAGCGCGATGAAGCCACTGCGTGCGCCTCCGTCGGCAAACGGTAATATCTTCATTTTTTTCAATCAGGAAGAGAACGTCACCCAAGTGTCCGTCATCATGCGCCTCATTTACAAGGAAACGCTGATTGGCGCCATTAAGGTCGATTACGACTTGAGCAGCATCCTGCATGAGCAGAGCAAAGGACTGGGTAACAGCGAAAAGTGGATGTTCGCTTTGCGCGACCATGAAAAGTTCCTGCTGGTCGAATCCATAGATCAAAAAAAAGCGCGAATATCCTATCAAGTCATTCCATCTGGCCCCAAAAACACGCCAATTATCGAAGCGTTGCAAGGCAACGAAGTTATCATGCGCAAAGCCACAAATCTGGCTGGTACGCCAGTGATAGCCTCCGCCCGATATTTGCCAACTCTGGGCTGGGGGCTGGTGTCTGAGCTGGACGAGTCTGAAGCAACCGCCATCATCGCAGTGGAAAAGCACCGTTTATTCTTCATTGAGGCGATGATCGTTATCTTTTCCATAGGATTGGGCGCCGCCGTCAGTATGTATGTCGCCAGACCCATTGAGAGCCTGATAAAACAGGTTGAGAACGCCGCAGACGGACGCCCCTATGAGAACACGCTCCCGGCGAGTCTATTCGAGGTAAAACGTCTCTCCGGCACCTTTAACAGTATGTCCAAATCCATTAACGAACTCAGGAATAATATTGAAAGTAAGGTCTTCGAGAGAACCAAAGAGCTCGACAAGGAGAACATCGAGTTACGGGAAATCGCCGCCAGGGATTCTTTAACTGGCCTCTACAATAGACGCTTCTTTCAGAACCGCTTGAACTACGAATTCAGTCGGGCGAAACGCTATAGCTCAGGGCTGACGCTGGTGCTTCTGGATATCGATCACTTCAAAAAAATTAACGATACCAGAGGCCATGCGGCGGGAGATGAGGTGCTGATCCGGCTGTCCGCGTTTCTGAGTCAGTCGCTCCGAAGCTCCGACTTAATCGCCAGAATAGGCGGCGAAGAGTTTTGCATTATCCTTCCCGAACATTTGGACGACGGTGTGAAAACCTTCATTGACCGGCTGCGCATCGATATCTCCTTGCTGGAGTTTCAGCATGAGAGCGAGACCTTTCAGGTCACCTGCAGTTTCGGCGTGGCTGAATGCCGCAATGACGTTACTCATCCCAAAGAGATTCTAAAAAAAGCGGATGAAGCGCTTTATGAGGCCAAGCGCACCGGCAGAAACCGAATCGTGTATGAGTCGAGCGCCAACGTGATTGTTGATATAAAAAGCAGAAAGAAATAGCTTTCCGCCATACGTAAGTTTTGGCTGGCGCCACGAGCAATCAGACCCGCTCAGGGTGACGCAATCGCTATCAGGGATCGATAGCGGACTCAATGACAAATGATTTTTCAAACTTCGCTATTTCAAAAATCTTCCTGATTTCCCTGGAGCAGTTGATGATCTTTATCTTGGCGTTATTGCCTCCCAGATAACGCCGCATGTTCAGCAGCATACCCAGCGCCGAACTGTCTATGCGAACCGTCTGCCGCATGTCGACGCAAAAACTTCGCGCTTGTGGGTAGGCCTCATAGGCTTTTCTGAATTGATTTACCAGTCCGAAATCAAACTGACCCCGAATGGTGATAGTGACAGCGCCGTCGCTGGAGGATTTAGTCTCTACGGTCATAACCCGCTTTTCCCTGCATGATGTTCGGTTTCAGAGCCCAAGGACAGCCTGACGATGTCATCCAGCACAACATAAGAGTATGGATACAGGCTTCCCACAAAGACACATAGCGAGTGTAATAACTATAGTTCATCAAAAAGATTACAGCAGGCGTTGTTTGGCGATCCGTCTGTTTCCTGTATTTCCAGGCCCGTAACTCTCTCCCTTCTATTTTTAAATCTTTTGCTCCTAATTATTTTCAATTAAAACAAACAGGTATGGCATGCCACGCGTCTAGCCTGTACAGTCCTCGACTCATTCCCGTATTGAAAAGTTCAGGTTGTAAGGACATGGCATGAAACAACGTTTTTTGAAGCGACTGTCATTGACGACCCTTTTGTTGATCGGCGACCCCGTCTTGGCGGCGACAAGCTGCAACAGCGCGGACTTTGAATCTGGCGACATCCCTCGCGTTTTCGACGTCAAAGTCAGCAACAAAGACGCTATTCAGATCCAGAGCGATATCGTGCGCAAAGGCAGGTATACCGCCAAGTTCGAAATCAAGGAAGGCGACATCTTCATCAAAGATGGCGAGAAAGACGGGTTCCGAGCGGAATTGAAAGATCCTATAAGAGCCAGAATGAACGAAACCTACTGGTATTCATTCAGTATGTTTATTCCCAGAGATTTCCCCGTTCACAAAAATCGCCTCGTGCTGGGGCAATGGCACGCAGAATCCGACAGCGAGCAGGAAGACAGCCTCGGCAGAAGCCCAGTGTTATCCCAGCGATTTGTCGATGGACAGTTCTATATCCAGTCCCGACATTCCGACGTGAAGATTCAAACCACGACGGAAACCGCTAAACACAAGCTCTATAAAACCCGCCCCTTCACGCTAGGCGAGTGGAACGATTTCGTCTATCAGGTCCATTGGTCCTACAAAGACGATGGCCTCATTAACGTATGGCTGAATGGTGAACAGATCGTCCACTATACCGGCCCCAATGCATACAACGACGACCAGGGCCCCTACTTCAAATTCGGCTTGTACCGCGACGATACGCCAGAAACCTACACCGTATACTACGATGAATACCGTTGCGGCCAAAGTCGGAAAGACGTGGATTTTTAACGAACTGACAGCGTTCAAAAAAAAGAAGAGAGGGCTCTGCACTACTCGTGCAGAGCGGATATTGAGAGCCTGATCAGGCAAGAACGGACATGACGATGTCGACGTCAGAAAGATCAAGGCTTCGCCATACATCCCAACAACGGACAGGTAGACGGCTCTTTCATTGCCTCACTATCCGCTCGCGCTGGCGTCAAAGCACTGAGTTCAGGCCTGACCGGTAAATGCTCAGGTAGCCGTACGTTCCACACCAATCCGACATTCATCAGCCGATTCAGCACCCACCAACCGGGATCAGACTGTCCTTTATAAATCCCCAGCATGGCGGAGCCTGGGAAAGCGTGGTGATTGTTATGCCAGGACTCTCCCATGGTCAGCAATCCTGCAAAGCGCACGTTATGGCCCTGAACCGCAGCGCCATTAACATGCCAGTCCCGCTCGCCGCTGTTATGCGCAAAGTATCCAATCAGCCAATGCCCCGTCACAGACACGGCGACACGCACAGAAATACCCCAAACCACCCAGCTAATGTCTCCGAGCCAATACAATAAAAGCGCCCAGGGCAACTGCTGCCACATCCAGGTCCTTTCCATGAATCGATAGATCGGGTCATCTTTGATAGCGCTCTCAGGAGAAAACTCGGGGGGACGCTCCAGACGCAAATCACAATTCAGCTGCCGCCACCCGTCCGTCAAAAAACCTGTTCCATGGCGAAGATACGAATGACACTTGGCCTTTCTCTGCGCCCAGTCCCGCAGGTCATGCTGATACACCATTCCCAACGGCCCCGCCATCCCCACCAACACCCCGAGATGCACAAAGAAATACTCCATCCACTTCGGACACTCATAACACCCATGAATCAACCGCCGATGCATCCCCAGGGAATGCCCCAGACAAAGCGTCGCAGCAGTAAACACAACAAACACCAACAAAGCATCCAACGAAAAGGTCAAATACCCGCCAATAAGCGCAATTAACAAATGCCCCAAATACCAAAAGGACTTCAAAGGCGCCCACACCACCTCCCCCGTGTCCGGGCAACAATTAGCCGTTTCTTGAATTCTGGGGACGCCGTGGTTTGTTTGCATATTTGGCTCGCTACTTTGGTTGAATGTCGGCTGGGGTAATAGTGTTATCTTAATTCGAATGGAATGTTGAGTTTTTTCTTATTATTAACATGGCAATAATATTCTTATGTCAATAATCAAGCGCGTTGGTGGGCATGTTTGGCAGCTGGTTAACCAAACGAGAAGAACGCAAGGATCAACAGTTCAGACTCACCTATGAGCTAAAAATGGCCACGCTTCGCAAACAGGAAGCAGAGCTTCAGTACAGCCATGAACTGGCGCTGGCTGACAAACAGATTCTGCGTGCGGATACCAAAGGGAGAATAAACCGAGATATCGCGGAGACCGCGGCGTTCAAGGACGGGCTTAAAGAGCAGAGTCAAACTTATGGGATGTGGTTTGTGGACGCTATCCGGGGCCTGATGCGGCCTCTGATTACTGTCTATCTGCTTATTCTTGCGACGTTTGTCACCCTTAATATCAGTAGTCATCTCGGTGGTGTTGGCGCGCTGAGCCCGGTCGATTTAATGATCCTGTACAAAGA